>NZ_SISG01000001.1:1463395-2926791 GCF_004310685.1 Glaciihabitans arcticus
GCCTGGGCATCCGTGCACGGTCTCGGCATGCTCGTCATCGACGGTCCCCTGCGCGGTCTCACCGATCCTATGATCGACGGGTCGATCGCCCGCCTGCTTGAGATGGTAGACCGCGGGCTCTAATCCCGCATCATCAAACAGGGAGTCGCCTGTGGGTGGGCTCTCCGCTCTGGAATCCGGCCATGCCCGCGCGGCACGGTAGAAGGAACGACAGGAGAGCACCATGACCCGATTCGGCTACACCCTGATGACCGAGCAGAGCGGCCCCCGAGAACTCGTCGGCTACGCCGTGGACGCCGAGCGGATCGGATTCGACTTCGAGGTGTCGAGCGACCACTACTCGCCGTGGATCGTGGAGCAGGGTCACGCGCCGAACGCCTGGACACTCCTCGGTGCCGTGGCCCAGGCGACCGAACGCGTCGAGCTCGCGACCTTCGTGACCTGCCCGACGATGCGCTACCACCCGGCCGTCATCGCCCAGAGCGCGGCCACCCTCCAGCTGCTTTCGGAGGGCCGCTTCATCCTCGGCCTCGGATCGGGCGAGAACCTCAACGAGCACGTTATCGGCGAGGGCTGGCCGAGCGTCGCCGTTCGCCAGGACATGCTCGAGGAGGCGGTGACCATCATCCGCGAACTGCACACCGGAGAGTTGGTCACCTGGGAGGGCGAGTACTTCCGCGTCGACTCCGCACGCATCTGGGACACGGCGGAGGTCGAGATCGGCCTCGCCGTCTCCGGTGAGCACAGCATCGAGCGCTTCGCACCGCTCGGCGACCACCTCATCGCGACGGCACCCGAGAAGGAACTCGTCGACGGGTGGGACAAGGCGCACGGCGGAACGTCGCGCAAGATCGGGCAAATCCCGATCTGCTGGGATCCGAGCGAGGAGGCGGCCATCGCCAAGGCCCACGACCAGTTCCGCTGGTTCGGCGGCGGCTGGGCCGTGAACGCCGACCTGCCGACCCCGGCGGGCTTCGAGGGTGCGAGCCAGTTCGTCCGCCCCGAGGACGTCGCCGAGGCGATCGTCTGCGGCCCGGATCTCGACAAGATCGCAGAGAGTTTCCGCGCTTTCATCGACGCGGGCTTCACCGACGTCGCCCTCGTGCAGGTCGGCGACGAAGGGCAGCAGCGTTTCCTCGACGAAGCCGCCGCACCGTTGCTCGAGAAGCTCCGCGCGCTGTAGAGCGATTATTCTCGAAAGGTGAAGCCGCTCTCCGAGTCCCAGATCCGCGACAGCATCGTCAACGCGACCCGCGGTGAGATCGACCGGATGCCCCTCCCCGGGCTTCACGAGGTGATGTGGGACAGCCGCGAATACCTCGGCTGGCGCGACCCGCAGGCGCCTCAGCGCGGCTACCTGGTCCACTGGAGCGGGGATCTCCCGGTCGGCATCATGCTGCGCGCCTCGGAGATTCAGCTTTCCCCCGGCATCACGGCAATGTGCGCGCTCTGCCGCACCACCCAGCCATCTGACCAGGTGCGGATGTTCTCCGCGGCGAAAGCGGGGGCATCCGGTCGCAATGGCAACTCGATCGGCACCTACATCTGCGACGACCTGGCCTGCTCCCTCATCATCCGCATCACCCCGCCCGCGCAGCCGCTGCAGCCCGACCCGGCGACGCTCGTGGCGTCGCGCGCGGCCGGGCTGCTCGAGCGCGTGTCGGCATTCACGGCCGACATCCTGAAGACGGCGTAGCCTCGGCTGTTCGAGGTCAGTCTTCTCGATCGCCCCAGAATTCCCGGATGGCGACGAGGCCATTGCGTGCCATGGGGTGCGCCGCAGCCACCGCTATCGCCTCTTCGCGATCCGCCGCCTCGATCACGTCGAAGCCGACGATCCACTCCTTGGCCTCGGCGAACGGGCCGTCGGTCACGAGCACCTCGCCACCGCGTTTGCGCACTATGGTCGACTCGTCGGCGAGCCGATCGCCGAGAATGCGCCTTCCGCGCGAGTCATTGTCGGTCACCCACTCGTCGATGTTGTCGAGGGCGGGGTCATAGGGTTCGGCGTCGGGGGCGGTGCCGATGAACAACAGGAATTTCATGTCTTTCTCCTTCGGTAGTGGAACCGTACACAGGGTCGTCGTTCGGCGTCACGCGTTTTCGACACTCGCGCCGCACAAACCTCCCGGTCTGCTGAACCCCCTGTTGCGCGGCGTCCGGCCTGCCTAGCGTCGAAGCATGAGCGAATCAGAAGACATCGACATCATCCGCACCATCATCTCGGGATCGCACATCGCCGTGCTGACCACGGTGAGCGAGGGCGGCGAGCTGCACAGCCGACCGCTCGGCGTTCTCGACGGCGAGTTCGAGGGATCCGTGTGGTTCTTCACCCAGGACCCGAGCGGCAAGACCGCAGACGTCTCGACCGACCCGCAGGTCAACGTGTCGTACACCGACGGTAAGAGCTACCTCTCCATTGCCGGCACCGCCGCCGTCGAACACAATGACACCCGCATCGACCAGTTGTGGTCGCCCGCCGTCGGGGCGTGGTTCCCCGACGGCAAGGACGACCCGACCCTGGCTCTTCTGCGAGTGGATGCCACGAGCGCCCAGTTCTGGGCGATCGACAAGCCGGCCGTGGTGCGGTTCTTCGAGATCGCGAAGGGCATCGTCACGAAGGAGCAGCCCGACGTGGGAACGAATCGCGCCGTCGACCTCTAGACCTGGACCCCGGCATCCTTCGGCGCGAGCACGCGTCGGAGGATGCTGCGTTCCACCAGGGTCCAGGTGGTCGTCACGGTGAGGTACAGGGTCGCGGCGAGCGGCACCACTCCGGCGAACAGCACCGTGAGGAACGGGAGCCAGCTGAGCCAGGCGCCGAGGAGCTTCATCCTCTCGGCGCCGGGAGCTGTGGCATCCACCGGCTGATTCGCGGTGAAGCGCAAGGCCACGATGCGTGACACCGCCGCAACCACGGCGATGACCGTGAGCAGCACGGCGAAGACGAGCGCACCCGGCAGGATGTCGGGTGCCGCCAGTTGCGCGAGCAGCGACGTGCCGAGCGACACACCGAAGAGCTCGTGGCCGAGCAGGTCGTTCGGATGCCCGTTGATGCTCGCCACGATGAACAGGCCGTAGACGATCGACACCACCGGAGCCTGCAGCAGCGCCGGGCCGATGCCCGCGAACGGCGAAGCGTTCTCCTCCTTATAGAGGGCGAGGGTCTTCTGCTGGAGGAGTTCGGGCTTGTCACGGTACTTGCGGGAGATCGCCTGCAGGCGGGGAGCCAGGCGACGCCGAGTGAATTCGGCGCGCACCTGCGAACGCCCGACAGGGATCAGCGCAGTTCTCACGATCAGGGTGAGGGCGACCACGGCGAGAGCAGCCGCGAAGGATCCGGCAAGTGGAGTGAAGAAGTCGATGAGTGCGGTCACGCCGGCGTAGGCCAGGTCGAGAACGGCGGCGACGGGGGCAAAGCTGTAGAAGTCCATGAGTGTCCTTGGATCGAGGGAGAGGGTGGCCATTTAGCCACGGACTGCCCTCGAGGAAACTCGGGAGTCTTACGCGGCCGCGTGGTCCCGTCCCGGAGCACGCGCGCGAACGCGACCCACGGTGTTCGGATGCTGCGGCTCGGGGGTCTCGAACAGCGACTGGCGGTGAGCGCGGGCCCGGCTGCCGACGGTGATGACGCGGCTGCGCACCATTGCCGAGGAGTAGCGTGCCGCGACGAGGGCCGCGAGCACCACCGCGCCGAGACCTGCTGCAAGAAGAGTGGCGGGCTCAGCGGTGCCGGCCTGCGCGATGACGAGCGCGACGAACGAGAGGGTCATCAGCATGACCAGTCTCGAGTGCAGCGTGCGCATGCTCCCAACTTACTCTTGACAGCCCCTCCACGCCGAGTACACTCATAACCATTAAGTTCCAAAACCGATAGGTTATAGATGCCCACCGACCAGCTGTCCGGCGTTTTCGCCGCCCTCGCCGACCCCACCCGCCGCGCGATCCTGCAGCGCCTCAGCGAGGGCGACGCGAACGTCGCCGACCTCGCCGAACCGTTCGCGATGAGCCAGCCCGCCGTCTCCAAACACCTGCGCGTGCTCGAGGGCGCCGGACTCATCTCGCGCAACCGGGTCGCGACTGCACGCTTCAGCCACCTCGAAGCCGAGCCCCTCAGGGAGGCGACCGAATACATGGAGAAGTACAAGCGCTTCTGGAATACGAACTTCGACCGCCTCGCGCAGGCCCTCGCCGAGTACCAGGAACAGAATCCGTCCGAGAAAGAAGGAGAGAGCCATGACTGACATCACCCCCGAGGTCACCGATCGCGACGTCTACATCACCCGCAGCTTCAACGCGCCGCGTGAGCTGGTGTGGAAGTTCTGGACCCAGCCCGAGCACCTCGCGAGCTGGTTCGGTCCCACCGAAACGACGACACCGGTCGAGACGATCTCCATCTCGCTCGAAGAAGGAGGCTCCTGGAACCTGGCGATGCGGGACAACGCCACCGGCGACCTGTATCCGATGAACACCCGTTTTGTCACGATTCGGGAACCCGAGTACCTCGAGATGATCATCGACTCCGCGGATACCAACGGACTCGGCACGCTCGAACGGCTCCGCCTGCGCGTGACCTTTCACGACCACGGCGACAAGACCCGCATCACCCTGCACCAGGGGCCCTTCACCGACGAGCAGAAGCAGCAGACCGCGACCGGCTGGGAGCAGTCCTTCGTCAAGCTCGACGCGATCTTCGCCGGGGCCGCCTCGTGAACGCCATCACCGCAACGGAGTTCGTCACGTCTGCCGACGGCACGCGCATCGCGTTCGAGCGCACGGGCTCGGGCCCGGCACTCGTGCTCGTCGACGGCGCGATGTGCTACCGCGAGTTCGGTCCCGCTCGATCCGTTGCGGCAGAGCTCGCGGACGGTTACACCGTCTACTTCTATGACCGCAGGGGGCGCGGCGAGAGTGGTGACACCTCGCCCTACTCCGTGCAGCGCGAGATCGAGGATCTCCGTGCGGTCATCGACGCGACCGGCGAGGTCCCGTTCGTGATGGGCCAGTCCTCGGGTGCCGCGCTCGTTCTCGAAGCGGCGGCCTCCGGTGTGCCGATGCGGAAGCTCGCGGCATACGAGTCGCCGTTCGTCGGCCTTCGCCCCGACAAGGACGGCCATCCGCGCGACTATCTCGCGCAGCTCGACGGACTGCTCGCCCGCGGAGATCGCGGCGGCGCGGTCGGCTACTTCATGGTCGACATGGTGGGCGCTCCCCGGTTCGTTCCCTTGATGATGCGGATGATGCCGAAGGTGTGGAAGCAGCTGCAGGCCGTCGCCCACACCGTGCCGAACGACGCGCGCGTCATGGGTTCGAGCTTCGAGGTTCCCACCGAGCGGTTCAGCACGATCGGCACCCCGAGCCTCATCATGGGCGGCAGCAAGAGCAAGACGGAGATGCTCACGGCGCAGGAGAGGATCGCTGGCGCCATCCCCGGCGCGAAGCACGAGGTGCTCGCCGGGCAGACCCACCAGGTCTCACCGAAGGCGCTCGCGCCTCAGCTGCGCGCCTTCTTCGTCTGAGCGTTTGCCCGGCCTCCCGCGCGCGGTGCAAAGATGGAGCGTGACTTCATCTCGCGCCGCGCGCGGCTTCGCCCGTGCCGCCCTCGCCCTGCTCCTCGTTGTCGTGCTCGCCGCCGTCGCGTTCCTCGTGTGGGCGCACATGGTGATGCCGGGCGACCGCGATCGCGCGCTCGAGGTGTGGCGCAACGACGACGTCGTGGTGACCTCGACCGACCAATCAATCGTGCTGTCGCCGAAGAGTGGCGGCATCACCACCGGACTGGTCTTCATTCCCGGCGCGAAGGTCGATCCATATTCATACATGTTCACATTGTCGGGTGTCGTCGTCGAGCGCGGGATTACCGTGGTCATCACCAAGCCTGCACTCAACCTCGCTTTCTTCGATCTGCACAGCTTCGACGACTATGCGGCAGACGCTCCGGGCATCGATAGGTGGTTCGTCGGCGGCCACTCCCTCGGCGGAGTGCGCGCGTGCCAGCTCGCCGGCGAGGGTGACAGCGCTGACTCGAATCTGGTCGGCCTGGTGCTGTTCGGCAGCTACTGCGCGAACGACCTTTCGAACACCGATCTGAACGTGCTCAGTTTGGCTGCGAGCAACGATGGCCTCAGCAGCGCGAATAAGATTTCGGATGCCGCGGGGCTCCTCCCCCGCGACGCCAGGTTCATCGAGCTCGAGGGAGCGAACCACGCTTCCTTCGGCGACTACGGCGTGCAGCCCGGGGATGGCGAAGCCGAGATCGACAGCGATGCGGCACGCCGCCTGATCACGAACGCACTGAGCGCCATCGTCGACTGAAATCTTTTCTGTATTTTCGCAACGAATTTTCACATTAAACCCCTTAGGGGGTAGACAGGGCTGACTGACGAGGCGTAGCGTTCCCGTAACTGATTCGTCGAGGGGGTGACGAGGGTGACCGTAGCGTTAGAACGCAAGGGTGTTCGACTCCTCCTCATCGCGCCCGCAGCGATAGCCCTCGGCTTCGCTCTCAGCGGGTTCTTCTCCGGTTCCGCCCAGGCGTCCGAACCCGTCGAAACCCCCGATAAAGGCGGACTTTCCGCGGTTCTCGGCGGCGCTACGGGCCTGATTACGAATGTCGTGACGAACACCACGAGCACCGTCTCGGGCGTCACGTCGGCCGCCACCAATGTCGTTGCTACAGTGGTCAGCCCGCCGCCGCAGAAGCCTGTCAAGGCGATCGTGAAGTCAGTGGTCGCGGTCGTTCCGGTCGTCACCACCCACGTCGGCGATACGGTCGAAGACGTGCTCGTCGACACGGAAAGCACGGTTTCACCGGTCGTCCAGCCCATCGTCACCGAGGTGCTGAACCCGGTTCTCGACCCCATCCTCGACCCGGTGATCGAGATCCTCGACCCGGTCACCGATGTTCTCAACCCGGTCACCGACGGGGCTCTGCCTCGCGTTCTCGCGCCGGAATCCGCGGCGATCTCCCCCGCTTTCTCGGCATCGGCAGCAGCCGTCGCGACCGCCGAAACCCCCTCAGACGCTCCCGCCGACGCCGCTCGCGCCAGTGAGCCGACGCCTCTCGAGCAGCCCCTGACCGCACCAAACGTGCTGCTCAACCTGGGCGGTTTCGGCAATGGTTCTGCCGGTTCATCCAGTGCCCCACTAGCCGTTGTGCCCGCGTCGATCGTCGCCGCCCTGGCCCACGGATTCTCGACCACCCCGGAGAGCGACGACATCCCGTCGACTCCTGTCTTCTCCACAGACTCCTCCCCCGACTGATGCGCCTTCCTGCCGTTCTGTGGCAGGCATCCAAGGCAATGTCCGCGTAGTCGCGGACTTCACATCAATCAAATTATGGAGATCACACCATGCGTAAATCAGTCTCTAGAGCGCTCTGGGGAGCGTTCTTCGTCGGGGGCCTCTCGCTCCTCGGCGTCGGTGCCGCACACGCGGACACCACGGGAGAGGACGGTGCCGTGTCCGGTAACCAGATCCTTCCGGTGCTCAATGTCCCGCTGACGCTGGGCGGCAACGCCATCAGCATCCTCGGCGATTCGAGCAGCTCATCATCCTCCACCCCGGCGCCCGCGCCGGCTGCTCCCGCCCCCGCCGCTCCCGCGGCACCGGCCAAGGCGCAGACCAGTGGCAAGGATTCGGTAGCCGGGGGCAACCAGGTGAACCCGGTTGTCTCGGTGCCGGTCAACCTCGGTGGCAACGCGATCTCGGTGCTCGGCGACAGCCGCAGCTCCGGGTCGACGACGACCGCGACTCCCGCCCCGGCAGCAGCCGGCTCGGGCGCAACGACCTCGGGTGAGGATGGCGTGCTGGGTGGCACGCAGGTCCTCCCCGTGATCAGCAGTCCGGTCGCTCTGGGCGGTAACGCGATCTCGGTGCTCGGCGACAGCCGCAGCACCGGCTCGACGACGACCAGCCCGGCAACTCCCACCAGCGGCACCGGAAACGGCGCCACCACCACCGGCGAGGACGGCGTGCTGGGTGGCACGCAGGTGCTGCCGAACATCACCATCCCGGTCAACCTCGGCGGCAACGCCATCTCGGTTCTCGGCGACAGCCGCAGCACCGGATCCGCGACCAGCACCCCCACCACGACGGGCGGCACCGGCAACGGTGGCAGCACGAGTGGCGAGGACGGCACCGCGGGCGGCAACCAGGTCAGCCCCGCCGTCACCATCCCGGTGACCCTCGGCGGCAACGCCATCTCCGTGCTCGGCGACACCCGCACCAGCGGCTCGACGACGAGCACCCCCGCCACGACTGGCGGCACCGGTAGCGGCGCCACCACGAATGGTGAGGACGGCATCGCCGGTGGCAACCAGGTGATTCCGGATGTCACGCTTCCCGTGACAGTCGGTGGAAACGCCATCTCCGTGATCGGCGACAGCAGCTCCGAGGGAGCGACTGTCACGACCCCGGGCTCCGGTGGATCGAGCGGAACAACTGAAACCGATGGTGCAGAGGGCATCCTTGGGGGGAATCAGGTTGTTCCGGTCATCACCCTTCCGATCACCATCGGCGGCAACGCCATCTCGGTGATCGGTGACTCGGAGACCGAGGACGGAACGTCGGGTGTCACGGACATCCCGACGGACCCCACGGACCCGGTCGACCCGACCGATCCCACGGACCCGACGGACCCGGTCGACCCGACCGATCCCACGGACCCGACCGATCCCACCAACCCCACCGACCCGACGGATCCCACGGACCCGACGTTCCCCGGTGGCGGTAACACCAACACTCCGGTGAACCCCGGAGACGGAAACGGTACCAACGATGGCACCGACGGTGGCATCCTCGAGCCGTGCCTCGTGATCGATGCCGCTGCTGACATCGACACGGACACCAACACCGCGGGTGGCTTCGACCCGACCGCCGGAGCGCTGGGACTTCTCCTGCTCGCCGGTATCGGTCGCTTCGTCGCCGGACGCATCAAGCTCGGACTGCGCTAGCACCGAGTGACTGAACGTCGGGTGTCGCCCGCTCCCACAGGGCGGCACCCGACATCGTCATGCCCGGGCTAGGCCTGGCGGGAGTCTGCGGGGATCAGGGCCCACATGGCGATGTAGATGATCACCTGGGGGCCGGGGATGAAGACGCTCGCAACGGTGAGCACGCGCACGACGGCGACGTTCCAGCCGAAGCGACGCGCGATGCCCGCACAGACACCGCCGATCATGCGACCGGAGGCGGGGCGGGTGAGGACGGGACGGGACTCAGTGGTTGTAGTCATGACTCAAGCCTGACCGAGAGCGGATGCATCCTCTATCGGGGTAACCCCCGAAAGAACCCTGAGGTCACCAGCCGCGCGGGCCGTCTGATCCGGCGGCGTAGGTCTCGAGCGGAACGGCATCCTTTCGCCACGACGCGAGCACGGGGGCCACGATGCGCCAGCACTCCTCGGCGATGTCACCGCGCACCGACAGCGTGGGGTCGCCCTCGAGCAACCCCGCGAGAACCTCGCCGTAGGCGTTGAGCTCGCCGTCCATCAGTTCCGAGCGCAGCATCGTGCGGTCGAGCTGGAACGGGTCACCCTCGCCGTTGATGGTCAGGTCGAGTTCGAGCGTGGCCGGCTTCATCGAGATGCGCAGCTGCGAGGGTCCGGTCGGGCCGTGCAGGCCGATCGGCAGGTGCGGCACCTCGCGCAGGGTCACGTTGATCTCCTGCCGCGCCTCCCCCAGCGCCTTTCCCGAACGCAGGATGAACGGCACACCCGCCCAGCGCCAGTTGTCGATCGAGAGGGTCACCTCGGCGAGCGTCTCGGTCTGGCGCGCCGCGTCGACGCCGGCCTCTCTGGAGTAGGCGGGCAGCGAGCGGTCGCCGATCGTGCCGGCCGTGTAGCGGGCACGTCGGGATGACGTTCCGCTCCGCACCTTCGGGTGCGTGGCCCGCAGCACCTGCGCCATCGCCCCGCGCAGGTCCTCGGCGTCGACGCTCGCGGGCGGCTCCATAGCGGTGAGGGCCAGTACGAGAAGCAGGTGGCTCTGGATCATGTCGATCAGCGCACCGGCCTTGTCGTAGTACCCGGCGCGTCCTTCGAGGGCGAGCTGCTCGTCGAACACGATCTCCACCTTCTCGACGTTGGGTGCTGAGAGCAGCGGCTCGAAGATACGGTTCGCGAACCGCAGGCCGAGCAGGTTGAGCACCGTCGACTTGCCGAGGAAATGGTCCACGCGGAACACCTGCTCCTCCGGAACCAGGTGCTGCAGCGTGCGGTTGAGGGTTCTCGCGCTGGCCAGGTCGGTGCCGAACGGCTTCTCGAGCGCGAGAACGATTCCCTTCGGCACGGGCGTCTTGCGCATGGCCGCGCAGGCGAGCACGGCGACGGCGGGCGGCAGGGCGAAGTAAAGAGCGATGCGGCCGGTGGTCGCGGCGAACACCCTCGCCAGGTCGTCGGGGTTCGTGACATCCGCCTGCAGGTAGCGCGACTCGGCGGCCACCTTTGCGCCGAGTGTGGACGGGCTCGCGGCGAAGGCCGTGGCGACGCGTTCCGTCCAGGCCGCGTCGGTCATCGGATCCATGCCGACGCCGAGCACAGCGACCTCGGTGCCGCGCGGCGAGGCGAGCAGTGAGGCCAGCCCGGGAAGCAGCAGGCGCGCGGTGAGGTCCCCGCCCGCTCCGAGAATGACAAGCGTTTCGATGCGGTCGGTCATGCTGCCGAGGGTACTACTAGAGGCTGGTTGAGTAGCGCGCGACGAAGGAGCACGCGTATCGAAACCAGGTTGCGCACAACCGATTTCGATACGGCCGCGGGCGGCCTACTCAATCAGCGGCTAATACAGCCCGAGCATGCCCATCGACCGCGTGCGCCAGGATCGCCTCGATCGCGAACGCCGTCGAGCGCGGCAGATTCACGGCCTCCGGGTCGAGCAGCCACTGGATCTGCAGTCCATCCATCACGGCGAGAACGACGGCCGCGGCGTCGTCGATCGCCTCCCGGTGAGGCGGGTCATCCCCCGCACACACCTCGGTGAGCGCCTGCTCGACCTCACTGCGCAGCTGCGTGTAGCGCGCGCGAAACCAGTCCTTGGCGGGATGCCCGTCGGTCACCGATTCGGCGGAGAGCACCGCGTACGCCTGCACGATTCCGGGGCGCTCGGCGTTGAGGGCAGCCGTCTTCGCGAGATGACGGAAGAGGTCGAGCCCGCCCGGGATGTGCCGACCCTCGAGGTGCTCCACGTCCGCGGCGTCGCGATAGACGAGCACGTCGAGCAGCAACTGGTCCTTGGAGCCGAAGTAGTGCAGCACCCCGGCCTGTGTGATGCCGACCTGCTCGGCGACGTCAGCGAGCGATCCGCCCTTGAAGCCCTTGCTGCCGAACGTGGCCAGCCCCGCCTTGATGATGTCCTCGCGGCGACGGATCGTACCCTCGCGCGGACGCTGCGGCTTGCGCGCCACGGGGTTAGTCATGACTGAACACTACAACTCAGAGCTCTTCTGAGAATCGGGCTAGCGGGGCTCCAGCACGAACACCGGAATCTGGCGATCGGTCTTGGTCTGGTAGTCGGCGTAGGGCGGGTACGCCGCGACGGCGCGCTCCCACCAGGCGGCCTTCTCATCACCGGTGACCTCGCGGGCCGTGTAGTCCTTCGAGACGGGGCCGTCCTGCAGTTCGACGTGCGGGTTGGCGACGAGGTTGAAGTACCAGGTCGGGTGCTTCGGCGCTCCGCCGAGAGATGCCACAACGGCGTACTCGCCGTTGTACTCGACGCGCATCAACGGGTTGATGCGCAGCTTGCCGCTCTTCGCTCCGATCGACTTGAGCAGGATGACCGGCATCCCCTTCAGGTCGGTTCCCTCGGTTCCGCCCGAGGCAAGGTAGGTCTCCGTCTGCTTGAGGGCCCAGGCAGAGGTTCCCGGTTCGTACTCGGCATCCAGCGGCATCCCGTATCTCCTTGTTGTGAAGTGTGATTTCGAGCCTACGCGGCACGCTCGCCTGACGCCGACCCCTGCGCAAAACGTAATTCGGTTTACGGCACCGCCGCACGCGCGTATCCTCGGGGGTAGTGAAGCCGCACGGGCTTCGGAGAGAAGGGAGTCTCAATGGCAGACAAATCACCGAAGAAGTCCACCGCCAAGACCGCGGCGAGCAAGTCGCTCAAGGAAAAGCGTGCCGACAAGAAGGCCAAGTCGTCTTCTAAGAGCAACAGCGCCTAAGAGGTCTTCCACGGAGACTTAGAAGCCGGTCCCTCTCGAGGGGCCGGCTTCACTCGTTAAGCGACCTCAGGATTCGAGCTATCATCGCGTTATGGATCTCTCCTTCGAAGTCGGCGACAAAGAATTCCACGATGTTCTCTTTCAGTTCGACAAGGTCTGGGGAGGCCTGAACATCTACGTCGACGGTGAGTCCATCATCAAGACCGTGCGCTTCGCGTCGCTTAGCCTCGTCAAGACCTGGGAGTTCGAAGTCGGCGAGACCGAGAAGCACAAGGTGAAGATCGAGAAGCACCGCGCCCTGATGTTCGCGGGCTTCCGTCCGCAGCCGGTCCACGCTTTCGTGGACGGCAAACACGTCGCGAGTGGCATCGCCTAGCTAAGGTGTCTGCATGACGAGCACCGGCGCTCCCCGTCCCTCCAGCATCGACATCTCGGCGAGGGACCTCACGCTCGACCTCGCGCGCGTGGTGTGCGTGCTGCTCGTGGTCGTCATCCATTTGCTGATGGTCGGCGTCGGCGCGGGGCCGGAAGGGCTCGTCGTCTCGCGCCCGCTCGAGTTCCAGCCGTGGTTCGCGGCGGCCACCTGGGTGGGCCAGATCATGCCGCTGTTCTTCGTGGTCGGCGGCTTCGCGAGCATGACCGCGTGGCGCAGTGCGCGTCGTCGCGGAGGCACGGCGAGTGACTACGTGCGCAACCGAGTGCTGCGTCTCGCCCAGCCCGCCCTGCCGCTATTCGTGTTCTACGCGGTGGCGCTCGGCGGCGCGACACTGCTCGGCATCGACCCCGAGCTGCTTGATCTGGTCGCGAAGAGCGCGGGGCTGCCGCTCTGGTTCCTCGCCGCGTACACGCTCTGCCAGGCCTTCGTTCCGTTCATGGCGGGATGCCACGAGCGCTCGCCCCGACTCACTCTCGTCGCGCTGCTCGCCGGTGTGATCCTCGTGGACACCGTACGTTTCACCACAGGCATCACCGAGCTCGGCCTTCTGAACCTGTTCTTCGTCTGGCTGCTCGTGCAGCAGCTCGGCTTCTGGTACGCCGACGGCTGGTTCGCGGCCCGCAACGGATGGCAGCTGTTCGGCATCGCCGCTCTCGCGTACCTGCTGCTTGCCGCGGTCACCCTCCCCGAGGGCTGGTACTCGAACGACATGCTCTCGAACCTCAACCCGCCGACGCTGCCGCTTGTGCTGCTCGCCGTCGCGCAGGCCTGCATCCTGCGAGCGCTGCGGCCGGCACTCGCCCGGCTGATGGACACCCACTGGGCGCGCGCCGTGGTGTTCCTCGTCGGCACGCGCCTTATGACGATCTACCTCTGGCACCTGCCGCTGATCATCGCGCTGAGCGGCGTCGCGCTGCTCATCCCGGGCGCCGCGCCGCTGCCCGATTCGCCCGGCTGGTGGATGTCCCGGCCCATCCTCTTCGTGATCGTGCTGGTCGCCCTGTTCGGGTTGTCATTCCTCGTCGGTCGCTGGGAGGCCCCGCGCGAGGTCGGGCCGACTCCCCCACCAGTCGTGGTGGGTGTCGCGGCGGTGCTCGCGTTCCTGCCCGCGCTGCTCGTGCTGCAGTTCTTCCTCGACCTGCAGCTCGCGATCGTGGGAGCTGTGCTGCTCGGGGTTGCCGTGATGGTGCTCGGGCGGTGGAAGCCGCTACGTGATATCCACGCGCCGGCCGGTGCCGACCTCCGTGGAGTCTGAATCGGTCACGATCGCGAACACGCCCGAGGGCACACCGGAGCGGGTGGCCAGGTTGCCGGCGGCGGACAGCACACCCGCTTCATCCTCGCCGGTTAGGAACCAGACGTAGTGGTCACCGACCTCTTCGCTGTCGTCATAGCTGTCGGCGTCTCCGTCTTCGATGAGCTCTTCGAGGGCCTCGGTGATGTCGTCGATCCACGGGAACTTGTACTCGCCCTCCGTCACGTCGGGATCGGGTTCGAGCGGTACGTGCAGTTCGATGACGAGTTCGGGCATGGTTACATCCTGCCGCACTCGTGCAGGGTGATGCGCTAGACCTGTCACATGGCCTCCCCCGTCGACGACATCGTGCGCGAGCTGTACGCGCTGCTGCCGGCCGAGTTCACCGCCGCGCGCAATGCCGCGGCGAAGGAGCACCCGAGCGTGAAGGCTCTGCCGAAGCCATCGGCGAGCGCCTGGCTCGTCAACATGCTCGCCCGGCACGAGCGCGACACTGTCGAGGGGTTGGTCGACCTGGGCGACCGGCTGCGCGATGCCCAGTTCGACCGGCAGGCCGCGACCGCCCTCTCGAGGCAGCGGCGCGACAGCCTGCGCGATGCCCGCAAAATCGCCACGACTCTCGCCAAGCGTCTCGGCGGCACGGCATCGGCTGCCGCCCTGGACGAGGTCGAGCAGACCCTCATCGCCGCCATGTCTGATCGGGATGCAGCGGCCGCCGTCCTCGCCGGAACCCTCGTCACGCCGCTCACCGCCAACGGGCTCGACCCGGTCGACCTCTCGGGTGCGACCGCACTCGACCCGCCCGCGCTGACACAGCGAGTGGCGAAGAAGGGCCCCGACCTCAAGCGTGCCGTCGATGAGGCGCAGTCCGACGTGACGGAAGCGGAAGCCGCCGTGGCGGAAATCGACCGGAGCCTGGCCGAGGCGAAGCGCAGCCGCGACGCCCTGCAGCAGGAGCGCGAGGAACTCGCCGCCCAACTCGCTTCAGTCGACCAGGAGCTGTCGGAGACCGAGACGCGCATCCGCGACCTGCGCCGCGAACACGGCTCGGCCGAGCGCGAACGTCGCAGCGGCGAGACCGCCCTCGAGCGTGCGACCCGGCGGTGGCAGGCGCATGACTGAGCTGCTGCTGCTCGCCGACACTCACCTGCCGAAGCGGGCGCGCGAGCTCTCCCCCGATGTCTGGGCCGCGGTCGACCGTGCGGATGTTGTGATCCACGCCGGCGACTGGGTCGACATCTCGCTGCTCGACGAACTCGAGGGCCGCGCGAAACGCCTCATCGGGGTCTGGGGCAACAACGATGGATCCGACCTGCGCGCGCGACTACCCGAGGTGGCGCGGGCGGAGGTGGGTGGCATCCGCATCGCCGTCATTCACGAGACCGGGGCCGAGACCGGCCGGGAGACGCGTGCCGACTCATCATTCCCGGGCGTCGACCTGCTCGTCTTCGGCCACAGTCACATCCCGTGGGACACCACAACGCCTGGCGGCCTGCGGCTGCTGAACCCCGGCTCACCGACCGATCGCAGACGCCAGCCGCGCTGCACGATGATGACCGCGACGGTGGATGACGGCGCCCTGCGCAACGTCACGCTCGTGACTGTGCGACGCGGCGGCGATACGGTGTAACCACCGACCACGAGGAGAGCACCATGACCGACCCCGTACCGTACAGCTCCGAACCCGTTCCGGATCGGGCCGAACCGGTTCCTTACGCCGCCTCTGAACCCGGCGAGATCGTCATCGCCGAGAAAAGGCCGCTCAACAAGACCGGACTGACCGCGCTCATCGTTGTGATCCTCGGCTACCTGGCCCCGGTCACGATCATCCTCATCGGTGTGGTGTCGATCGCCAACGGGGTCAACTCCGGCAGCAGCCCTACGGCCGGCATCGTCAGCGGACTCGTGTACTTCCTCGGCGCGGCGGTCGCGGCGCTCGTTCTGGCGGGCATCGGTGTCATCATCGCGATCGTGTCGCTCTTCCGCAAGAATCGCGGCAAGGTGCTCGGCATCGTCGCTCTGGTGCTGGGCCTGCTGCCCGGCGTAGCGGGCGTCGGCTTTGTGATCGCCATCTCCACGACGATCGCAGACGTGACCGGAAACTAACGCCGCGAACCGGCGAAAAGTGCTCCAACCATTTACGGTTGGAGCACTTTTCGCTGGTTGGCCGGGAGTAGTGTGACGGGCACCAACGAAAGGCATTCATCATGGTTCCGGAAATCAACTATTGGGCAGTGATTCTCGCCACGATCTCGAGCATGGTGGTCGGCTCGATCTGGTACACCCCGAAGGTCTTCGGCAATTACTGGATGCGCGAGGCCGGCATCACCCCCTCGCACGACGCGAAAGACGCCATCCGCCCGATCGCCATCACCGTGGTGGTGAGCTTCATCACCGCATGGGTGCTCGCCGGGGCGGCCTTCATCTCATGGGACTTCTACGGGGGCAGCTTCCTGCTGAACTCGGTGGTGACGAGCGTCATTCTCTGGGCGGGGTTCACGGCAGCCCGCTTCATCACGCACGACGCGTTCGACAAGCGCACGGTCGGCCTCACCGTGCTGAACTGCGCGCACGAGCTCGTGACGCTGGTCATCATGGCGCTCATCATCGGGGTGTGGCCGGCGTAGCGCTGGGCGCGAACCGACTAAAAGTGCTCCATCCCACCCGGGTTGGAGCACTCTTTGTCGTTCGGTCGAGAGATTTCTGGTGGTAATACGCATAACTGACTAACGTGACTCGCACCCCGCATCCGGGGGACGCGTGAGATCCTCGCGCGGTTGCTGCGACGAAGGAGCACACATTGCGAACTGCACGATTCTGGCGAAGAGCACTCGCCACAGTGGCCGGCCTTGCCCTGGCGGTTGGGGCGCTCAGCGCTCCGGGCATACAGCAGGCCGACGCGGCGGGAACCCTGCCGCTCTTCCGATCGACCGGCGCGATCGTCGACCCGCTCGACACCACGCTCCCCCACAACCCGACGAAGGAGTTCATCTTCCCGTCGGTGTTCCACGCCGGCCAGTATCTCGCCAATCCGCTCGCCGAGTGGTACGTGTACTACGCGCCACACGACGCCCCCGGCGGCATCAATCTGATGTACTCGAACTCTCTCGACGGACCGTGGACGCAGTACGTCAACAGTCCCGTGATCGACAACAACCACACGGGATTCAATGTCTCCCACGTGTCCTCTCCCGACGCGTTCTGGAACGCCGACGAGGGAAAGCTGTTCCTCTACTTCCACGGCGAGAACACCGTCACCCGCTACTCGACCTCGATCGACGGCGTCACCTTCGACTACGGCGGACCGATCGTCTCCACCAACAGCGTCAACGCGGCCCAGCCCGGACGCACCGCGACCGAGACCTCGTACGCGCGTGTCTTTGCGCACCCGAATCCGGCGTCCGGCTACAAGTACGGCATGTTCTTTATGACGAACTACTCCGACAACGTGCGCCGCATCAATGCCGCTGTCTCCACCAACGGCCGCACGTGGACAGTGCAGCCGAACATTCTGGTCGAGCCCGGCGACGTGGAGGGCACGAACGTCTCCGGCGCAGACTTCATGAGGTGGGATGGCGTGAACTACATCGTGTACGGCTCCACCGTCGGCACGATCTTCGCGCGGTCGGTGAACGACAGCCTGACCTCGACGGGAGCCCCGCGAAAACTCTTCGTGCCGAAGTCGGCGCCTCCCGAAGCCGGGCGCGCGGCATCCCCCCAGATCGTCACCTCGGGAGGCCGCACCCACCTGTTCTACGAGTACGGCGAGCGCTCGCACACCACGATCGGGCACGCCATCCTCGATCCCACCGCCGTGCGTGACCCGCTGAACACCCACCCCGAAGATCCGGACTACTCCTCGTGCCCGGCACCCGGATCCGACGGCTTCGGCGGCACCAGCCTCGACACCGCGAACTGGAACACCATCGTGCGCCCGGAGCTCTCGCAGCACACGGTGAGCGGTGGCTACCTGCGCACACCCACCTACGTCGGCAACTCGACGACGGCGCCGCTCATCCTGAAGAACACGCCGAGTGCGCCGTGGGAGGTGACGACCAAACTCACCATCAACCCGACGAACAAGTACCAGCAGGCGGGACTGATCCTGCGCAAGGACGACGCAAACTCGCTTCGCATGGGCATCGCCCAGTCGGCCGACGGCCAGCGTCTCGAGTTCATCTGGCGCAAGGCCGGCGTCGACCGCATCAACACCTGGACCGCTGAGGACTACATGATGACGCCAGCAGACTTCACCGGCACGATCTGGCTCAGGATGACGCACAACGGCACCTACCTGACCGCGGCGTACAGCACCGACGGTCTGGAGTTCAACAACCTCGGACGTTCCGTGACGGCTTCGCAGCTAGGGGCGAACAAGGTCGGCGCGTACGCGTACCGGGGTGACGCCTCGGTTCCGGTACGCACGGCGGCGTACGACTTCATCCGCTTCACGCCGAACGCGCAGCAGCTGGCGGCCTGCGGCTAGCGCTCGACCGCAGTCCGCGCCAGCGGCCGACCGTCGGAAAGTGCTCCAACCCGCTCGGGTTGGAGCACTTTTTGCAGTCTCTGAAGGAGATTTCGGCGAGCGCTTGACGCTAATGCGTATTAGCGGCTAGCTTGCGAGGGAGGTAATACGCATTACCCGACTCTCACCGCCGAGAAAGAGACCGACGCAATGGCGCTTCAGAAGTCGCAACGAGTCACCCAGCGCACCATCGCTGAGCTGGCCGGCGTGAGCCAGGCGACCGTGTCGCTCGTGCTCAACGGCAAAGCCGACTCCTCCACTCGCATCCCAGAGTCCACCCGGCAGCGAGTGCTCGAGGTCATCCGCGAGACGACCTACGTCGCGGATCCCGCAGCACGCAGCCTCGCCGGCATCGGCAACAATCTGGTCGGCATCTTCACCTACGAGCACGCTTTCCCGAACGAGAGCTCGGACTTCTACACTCCCCTGCTGATGGGCATCGAGAGCGCCGCCGAGGGCATCGGCGTCGACCTGCTGATGTTCACGAGCGCCCCGGTCGTCGCCGGTCGCCGCCAGATCTTCCACGAGAAGAACCGCCTGCGCCTCGCCGACGGCTGCCTCCTTCTCGGTCGCGAGATGGATACCGCCGAACTCGTGCGCCTGGTCGACAGCGAGTACCCCTTTGTCGCGATCGGACGTCGGGATGGCGCCGAGGGGCGCATCCCCTTCGTCGGTGTCGACTACATCGCGGCCACCGCGACACTCGCCACCAAGGCGCTCGAGGCCGGCCACCGTGACTTCTACTACCTGCACCTGCCGTTCGACGCCGAATCGACCCGGGATCGCAAGCTCGGCCTGAGCTCCGTGCTCGACGGTGCCGGGGTCACCCTGGAGTCCGCGGCCTCCGACGGAACCGACCTGCCGTCCGTTTGGGCGGCCATCGTCGCAACCTCCCCCACCGTGCTCTTCATCGAGGACCCGTCTCACGCCCAGGTCATCTGCGACCTGGCCATTGCGAGTGGGATCGACATCCCGAACCAGCTGTCGGTTGTGGTGCTGGGTGAACGCACCCGGCCCAGCGAACACGCGCCCGAGTACACCCGGCTGAGCGCGCCACGCCCCGAGCTGGGTTCACGGGCCGTCGCCCTGCTCGACCAGCTCATGAACGGCTCGCGCGGGGCCGAGGAACTTCCGCGCCAGCAACTGCTGGACTGCGTCATCATCGACGGCGACACTCTCGCCGCACCACGCTCCGGGGGCGCACTGTGACCGAACTGAAAACCGAAATCCTCATCGTCGGCGGGGGGCTGGGCGGTGTTGCCGCGGCAGTCGCGGCGCTTCGCTCCGGTCGACGCGTCATCCTCAGCGAGCAGTACGCCTGGTTGGGCGGACAGCTCACCAGCCAGGCCGTGCCGCTCGACGAGCACACCTGGGTGGAGCAGTTCGGCGTTACGGCGAACTACCGCGAGCTGCGCGACGGGATTCGCGACTACTACCGGGACCACTACCCGCTCACCGCCCAGGCCCGCGCCCAGCGCGACCTCAACCCGGGCGGTGGGTTGGTCAGCCGCATGTGCGCCGAGCCGCGCGTTGCCGTCGCCGTGATCGACGGGATGCTCGCGCCGTTCCTCTCGTCCGGCGCGCTCACGCTTCTGCAGCCGTATATTGCCGCTGGGGCCGACACCGTGGACACCATCGTGCGCTCGGTGACCCTCGAGAACGTGAACAGCGGCGAGCGCATCACGGTGACCGCGGGCTACGTGCTCGACGCGACCGAGACCGGCGAGCTGCTGCCGCTGACCGGCGCCGAGTACGTCAGCGGCACCGAGGGACGCGACGAGACCGGCGAGCCGAGCGCTCCCGAGCACGCGGACCCCGAGAATCTTCAGGCCTTCTCCTGGTGCTTCGTCGTCGACCACATCGCGGGCGAGGACAACACGATCGAGAAGCCCCGCGACTACAACTACTGGAAGACCTTCCAGCCCGACTACTGGGGTGCCCCGATGCTGAGCCTCACCGCCCCGCACCCGCGCACCCTCGAGATCGTCACCCGTACCTTCACCCCCACCATCGACGATGACCCGTTCAGCACCCTCGCGGACCAGCGGGCCGGCGGGGGCGATGACGAGCTGTGGATCTTCCGCCGCATCCTCTCGAAGAAGATGCTCGAGCCCGGTCACCTGCAAAGCGACCTCGTGCTCGTGAACTGGCCGATGATCGACTACCTGGGCGGCTCCATCATCGATACTCCGGATGCCGCAGCGCACCTCGAGGCGTCGCGCCAGCTCAGCTACTCGATGTTCTATTGGCTTCAGACGGAGGCTCCCCGCCCTGACGGCGGCAAGGGCTGGCCCGGACTCCGGCTGCGTGGCGACATCACCGGCACGACCGATGGACTGGCGCAGGCACCCTACATTCGCGAGTCACGCCGCATCCGCGCGGAGTACACCGTGGTCGAGGGCGATCTCTCGATAGCCGTGCGCGGCCACGCCGGACCCTCGACCTTCCCCGACTCGGTGGGGGTCGGCATGTATCGCATCGACTTGCACCCCTCGACCCACGGGGACAACTACATCGACGTCGCCTCGGCGCCGTTTGAGATTCCGCTCGGAGCACTGATCCCGGTTCGCCTGGACAACCTGCTTCCCGCGGGTAAGAACGTTGGCACCACCCACATCACCAACGGGGCCTTCCGGCTCCACCCTGTGGAGTGGAGTGTCGGCGAGACGGCGGGCTGGCTAGCGGCCTTCTGTCTGGATCGTGCGGTTGATCCCCGCACGGTCCGCCACTCTCCTCAGCTTCTCGAGGAGTTCCAATCCCTGCTAATCACCCGGGGCGTCGAGCTGCACTGGCCCGACGTCACCGGATACTGAACGAGGAGAAACACCATGAGATCAGCAAAGTTGCTGACCGCGGCTGGACTGCTAGCTTCTGCTTCCCTGGTCCTGGCCGGCTGTTCGGCCCCCGCACCTGAAAACGTCGAACTGCGTATGACGGTCTGGACGGCCAACGAAGACCAGTTGGCCCTGTTCGACACGATCGCCGACGAGTACATCGCCGAGCACCCGGAGGTGAAGTCGATCACCTTCGATCCGCTGCCCTTCGAGGACTACACCACTACCCTCACCACGCAGATCGCGGGAGGAAAGGCGCCCGACCTGGCCTGGATCCTCGAGAACGCGGCGCCCGACTTCGTGAGCTCAGGCGCACTCGCCGACATCGAGGAGACGCTCGAGGGCACGGAGGGCTACGAGTTCGACGACCTGAACGACGCGGCTACCGCCCTGTGGGTCAAAGACGACAAGCTCATCGCCTACCCCTTCTCCACCTCGCCGTTCGTGGTGTTCGCCAACGATGACCTGCTCGCCGAGGCCGGACTGCCGTCCTCCGCCGAGATCAAGGCGTCCGGATGGGACTGGGAAGCGGTGGCCGAGGCGGGCGCGACCGTCAACGCCAAGACAGGAAAGGCCGGTTTCGTCATCCGGGACTTCGACTACACGACCTGGGACAACCTGGCTTCTGTCTGGATGGGCTGGGGCGCGAAGCCGTGGAGTGAGGATGGCGCCACCTGCGAGTTCGACTCCACCGAGATGGCGGATGCGTTCGAGTTCCTGCACACGGCCGCCTTCGAGCAGAAGTCGATGCCCGGTCCGGGCACCACCGCCGACTTCTTCGCCGGCGAAGCTGCCTTCACCGTGACCCAGATCTCGCGTGCATCGCTGCTCGCCGAGGGTGGCTACACGTGGAACCTGCTGCCCCTGCCCGAGGGACCGGAGGGTGAGTACTCGATGGTCGGCCAAGCCGGCATCGGCGTGATGAAGCAGGGCAAGAACGCCGAAGTGGCGGCCCAATTCCTCGCGTTCTTCTCCAACCCGGAGAACTCGGAGCGGCTCGCGCAGTGGTTCCCGCCGGCCCGTGACTCGCAGCTTAACTCTGACACGCTGGCAGCGGCGAACCCGGTGCTCTCCGCCGAGCAGATCGAGGACGTCGTCGTTCCGGGCATCGCCACTGGCGTAACGCGCCCGAGCCACACCGACTCCGCAGAGATCGGCCAGACGGTTCGCGCCGCACTGGATGCGATCTGGACAGCGGATGCGGACATCCCTGCGGTCCTGGCGGACGTATGCACCGCCATCGATCCCCTCCTGGAGAAGTAGGAACACGTGTCACTTCGTTCCACAGTGCAATCGGGGAGGGCCTCGGCCCTCCCCGACGGTACCCCCAAGCGCCGTCGCCTGACGCTGCAGCAGCGGGATGCGGTGACGGGCTACCTGTTCATCGCGCCGCAGGTGCTCGGCATTCTCGCATTTGTGATCGTGCCGCTCGCCCTGGTCGTGTACTTCTCGTTCCACGAGTGGAACGTGCTCGCGGGCACCTTCACCTTCGTCGGCGCCGAAAACTTCGAGCGCTTCCTCACCGACAAGAACATCGCACCGGTGATGCAGTCGACGGCGGTCTTCTCGATCTCGCTCGTGATCGCCAACATCACGCTGGCACTGCTGCTGGCCGTTCTACTCAACCGCACCATGCGCGGAGTGACCTTCTTCCGCACCCTCTTCTTCTCCCCCGTCGTCGTCTCGCTTGTCGCATGGACGATCGTCTGGGGCTTCCTCTTCCAGGACAACGGCGGCATCAACGGCATGCTGCAGGTCATCGGCATCGAGGGGCCGAACTGGCTGCGCGAGGGACCGACCGCGATGGCGAGTGTCGTGATCGTGCAGGTGTTCAAGAACGTCGGCCTCAACATGGTGCTCTTCCTCGCCGCGCTGCAGGGCGTGCCGCAGGAGCTGCAGGAGGCCGCCCGCGTCGACGGCGCCAACCCGCGGACGGTCTTCCGCTACATCACTATTCCGATGATCTCGCCGACCATCCTGCTGACCTTCATCATCACGATCGTCGGCTCACTACAGGTCTTCGCGCAGATCGCGGTGCTCACCCAGGGTGGGCCGGGCATCTCGACGACCGTGCTCATCTACTACCTGTTCCAGCAGGCGTTCCTGTTCGGGCAGTTCGGCTACGGCTCGGTGCTGTCGCTGGTGCTCTTCATCATCGTGCTGATCCTGACCATCGTTCAGTGGCAGCTCCGCAAGAAGTGGGTGTTCTATGAGAACTAAGACCGGCAACGCCGCGCTCGGTCGCCGCATCCTGTTCTTTGCGGCGCTCAGCGTTATGGCGATTCCCTTCGTGTTCCCGACCTGGTGGATGTTCACGTCATCCCTCAAGCCGATCAGCGAGATCTTCGCTTTCCCGCCCACCCTGTGGCCGGAGAATCCGAGCTTCGACGCGTACGTGAAGGCCTTCGAGCTGCAACCATTCGCGCGGCAGTACTTCAACTCGCTGTACATCTCGCTCATCGTCACGGTGGGGACGATGGCTGTCGCCTCGCTGGCCGGCTACGCGTTTGCGCGTATTAAGTTCCGCGGCCAGAACCTGCTGTTCATGATCGTGCTGGTCGGACTGCTCATTCCGAGCGAGGTCACGATCGTGCCGATGTTCCAGATCTTCAACCGGCTGGGACTCATCGACACCCACTGGCCGATCATCCTCGTGTCGACCTTTGGGGCGCCGAGTGTGCTCGCGACGTTCATCATGCGGCAGTTCTTCCTGACGCTGCCGGTCGAGCTCGAGGAGGCCGCGCGCCTCGACGGTCTCGGCCGCCTCGCGATCTGGTGGCGCATCGCCATGCCGCTCGCCACGAGCGCCCTCGCCGCCGTCTCGATCTTCACCTTCCTGCACATCTGGAACCTGTACCTCGAGCCGACCGTCTACCTGCAGTCGCCCGAGCTGTTCACCCTGCCGCAGGCATTGACCAGATATACGGATGCCTACGGCGGCCAACTCTGGAACGTGCAGCTGGCCGCGGCCACCATGACGGCGCTCCCGGTTCTCGTCGTGTTCGTCGTCGCCCAGAAACAGTTCGTCGAAGGACTCGCGCAAACCGGCCTCAAGGGATAGGTTCGCGGGATGTTCACCGATCTCCCCGAGCCCCAGTTGCGGGAGTACCGCAGCGCCGTGACCGACCCCGAGGACTTCGACGCGTTCTGGGACGCGACCCTCGCCGCGACGCGCGCCTTCGACCTCGGCCTTGTCGTCGAACCGGTCGACGCCGGTCTCAGCACCATAGACGTGTTCGACGTGACCTTCAACGGCTACGGCGGTCAACCGGTCAAGGCGTGGCTGCGGGTACCCGCCAGCGCGACCGGGCCGCTGCCCGCGATCGTGCAGTTCGTGGGCTACGGCGGCGGACGCGGGCACGCCCTCGAAGACCTGCTGTGGGCATCCGCCGGCTACGCACACTTCCAGATGGACACCCGAGGGCAGGGCTCCGGCTGGACGCTCGGCGCGACGGCCGATCCCGAAGGTTCGGGGCCGCAGTCCCCCGGCTTCCTCACCCGCGGCATCGATAGCCGCGAGACCTACTATTACCGGCGGGTGTTCACCGACGCCGTGCGGGCGATCGAGGCAGCGCGGTCTCTCGACTCGATCGACGCATCCCGGGTCTCGGTTCTCGGCGGCAGCCAGGGCGGGGGCATTGCCCTCGCGGCCGCCGCGCTGGTTCCGGATGTCGCGGCGCTCGTCGCCTTCGTGCCGTTCCTCTGCGATCTGCCGAGAGCGGCCGTCGTCACCGACAACGAGCCATACAAGGAGCTCGGGCGCTATCTCGCGGTGCATCGGGATTCCACGGCGCGCGTGTTCGACGTGCTCCGGTACTTCGACGGGGTCAACTTCGCCCGCCGGGTCACCGCGCCCGCCTGGTTCTCGGCAGCGCTCATGGACCCCACCTGCCCGCCGTCGACAGTGTTCGGCGCGTTCCACAACCTCACCGGCGAGAAGCACATCGAGGTGTGGCCATTCAACGCGCACGAGGGCGGCGGAACCTTCGACCAGGCGCTCGCGCTCGAATTCATCGGAGAGGTTGTCGCACGTACCCGCTAAAGTAAACACCGTCCACAATGGACTCGAGCGGGCGGAGCCTTTTATGCACAACGCGGACACGCACGACATCATCCGGGTGCAGGGGGCTCGCGAGAACAACCTGAAGGATGTCTCGGTCGACATCCCGAAGCGCCGTCTCACCGTCTTCACCGGAGTGAGCGGATCGGGTAAGTCCTCGCTCGTGTTCGGCACGATCGCGGCGGAATCGCAGCGGCTGATCAACGAAACCTACAGCTCGTTCGTGCAGGGCTTTATGCCGAACCTCGGCCGCCCCGACGTCGACCTGCTGAGCGGACTCACCACGGCGATCATCGTCGACCAGGAGCGCATGGGTGCCAACTCGCGCTCGACCGTCGGCACGGCGACCGACGCGAACGCGATGCTGCGCATCCTGTTCAGCCGACTGGGCGAGCCGCACGTCGGCTCCTCGCAGGCATTCTCCTTCAACGTCGCCTCGGTGACCGGCGCAAGTGCCGTCAGCATCGACCGCGGCAGCTCGCCCGACAGCGAGAGCCGCGAGTTCCAGATCACCGGCGGCATGTGCCCGCGCTGCGAGGGCCTCGGTCACGTCACGGACATCGACCTCGACGAGCTCTTCGACCGCACGAAGACCCTGAACGACGGCGCGATCACCATCCCGGGCTACAGCGCCGACGGCTGGATGGTGCGCGGCTTCACTGAGTCGGGCATGGTTCCGGGCGACGTGCCGATCAAGGACTTCACCGAGCAGCAGATGGCCGACTTCCTCTACAAGGAGCCGGTCAAGGTCAAGATGCGCGACTTCAACATGACCTACCAGGGGCTGGTGCCCAAGGTTCAGGCGAGCATCCTCGGCAAGGACAAGGACTCGGTGCAGCCGCACATCCGCGCGTTCATCGAGCGGGCCGTGACGTTCACGGCGTGCCCGGACTGCGGCGGCACGCGGTTGAACGAGGGGGCACGAGCATCCCGAATCGGCGGCGTCAACATCGCCGACGCGTGCTCGATGCAGATCAGCGACCTCGCCGAATGGGTGCGCGGACTGAGTGAACCGTCGGTCGCGCCGCTGCTGTCCACGCTGCAGGACACCCTCGACTCGTTCGTGCAGATCGGGCTCGGCTACCTCTCGCTCGAGCGGCCCGCCGGCACACTGTCCGGCGGCGAGGCGCAGCGGACCAAGATGATCCGCCACCTCGGTTCCTCGCTCACCGACGTGACGTACGTGTTCGACGAGCCGAGCATCGGGCTGCATCCGCACGACATCCAGAACATGAACGAACTGCTGATCCGCCTGCGCGACAAGGGCAACACCGTGCTCGTCGTGGAGCACAAGCCCGAGATGATCGCGATAGCCGACCACGTTGTGGACCTCGGGCCGCGAGCGGGCAGCGCCGGCGGCGAGATCCAGTTCGAGGGCACCATCGGCGACCTGCGCGCGAGCGATACCCTCACCGGTCGTCACCTCGACTTCCGGGTCGCGGTGAAGCCGTCCACCCGGCAGCCGAAGGGCGCGCTCGAGATCCGCGGGGCGACGCGTCACAACCTCAAGAATGTCGACGTGGACATCCCATTGGGCATCATGACCGTCATCACCGGTGTCGCGGGATCGGGCAAGAGCTCGCTCATCCACGGTTCGATCCCCAAGGGCGAGAATGTGGTGCGGGTCGACCAGTCCGCCATCCGCGGGTCGCGCCGTAGCAACCCGGCCACCTACACCGGCTTGCTCGACCCGATCCGCAGCGCCTTCGCGAAGACCAACGGCGTCAAACCCGCCCTGTTCTCCGCGAACTCCGAGGGCGCGTGCCCGAATTGCAACGGCAACGGCGTCATCTATACCGACCTGGCCATGATGGCCGGCGTCGCCACCGTCTGCGAGGTCTGCGAGGGAAAACGATTCCAGGCCGCAGTGCTCGAATACAAACTCAACGGCAAGAACATCGCCGAGGTACTGGCCATGCCCGTGGCCGAAGCCCGCGAATTCTTCGGGTCCGGTCCGGCACACGCGATTCTCGAGCGAATGGATGACGTCGGGCTCGGCTACATCTCCCTCGGACAACCCCTCACGACACTCTCCGGCGGGGAGCGGCAGCGCCTCAAACTCGCCATCCACATGGGCGAGAAGGGTGGCGTGTACGTGCTCGACGAGCCGACCACCGGCCTGCACCTTGCCGATGTGGAGCACATGCTCGCCCTGTTCGACCGGCTCGTCGAGGCGGGCAAAACCGTCATCGTGATCGAACACCACCAGGCGGTGATGGCCCACGCCGACTGGATCATCGACATCGGACCCGGCGCGGGTCAGGATGGCGGCCGGGTCATTTTCGAGGGAACACCCGCCGACATCGTCGCCGACGCGTCGACCCTCACCGGAAAACACCTGAAGGAGTATGTCAATGGCTGACCTCACCCTCCCTGTCGTCGCGCACCGCGAGTCCGAGCACTACGTCGGCATCGCCGCCAAGGTCGCTATCGCCGACTTCGGCACGGAGACTCCGAAGCACTTCGACGAGCTCGCCGCGTGGGCGAAGGATCACGGCGTGCAACCGGGTCTCGAGTTCATCAAGTACGACGTCATCGACATGGCCGGCGTGCTCAGCATGGTGTTCTGTGTAGTGACCGAATCGGCCGTCGAGGGCGACGATCGCGTTGTCGCTGGGGTTCTTCCCGCCGGCGACTATGGCACGACCACACTCACCGGCACCGTCGACGAGGTCTTCGACGCAACCGCGGTGCTCGTCGGCTGGGCCAAAGAACGCGGCGTGGAATGGGACGCGGCGGACACCGCCGAGGGGCACGCTTTTGTGAGCCGCATCGAGCGGTACCACACCGGTCCCGGCGAGAATCCCGAGGTTGTCGAGATCGCCATCAAGACGCGCTAACTTCTGGTCGTTGCCACGATCTCCTTGATCGTGTGCGGCACCGTCTCGTCCTGAAGCGAGGTGGTGTCGCCGAGCAGGCGGCCGTCGACGATGTCGGCGAGCAGGCGACGCATGATCTTTCCGCTGCGGGTCTTCGGCAGGTCGGGCACGACGTGGATCTCGCGCGGCACGGCTACCGGGCCGATCACCGAGCGCACGTGCGCTTTGAGGGCGGCGACATCGACGTCTTGTCCTCCCCCGATGACGAAGGCGGCGATCGCCTCACCAGTCACCGGATCCGCGACCCCGACGACACCGGCTTCTCCTACCGTGGGATGCGAGACGAGGGCTGACTCGATCTCGATGGTGGAGAGGCGGTGACCCGAGACGTTGATCACGTCATCCACGCGCCCGAGCAGCCACACGTCTCCGTCGCCGTCGTATTTGGCGCCGTCGCCCGAGAAGAAGTACCCCTGCTCGGCGAAACGCGCCCAGTACGAGTCGCGATACCGCGCGGGGTTACCCCACACGGTGCGGGCCATGCCCGGCCAGGTGCCGGCGAGCACCAGGAGTCCGCCCGAGCCGTGCGGCACCTCGATCCCCTCGCCATCGACGACAAGCGCGCGCAGGCCGGGCAGTGCGCGCAACGACGACCCTGGCTTCAGGGTGGAGACGCCCGGCAGCGGCGCCATGACCGCAGCACCCGTCTCGGACTGCCACCAGGTGTCGACTATGGGCGACCGCCCGCCGCCGATTCTCTCGTGGAACCAGACCCACGCTTCCGGGTTGATCGCCTCACCAACCGAGCCGAGCAGGCGCAGGCTGGAGAGGTCGTGCTGCGCGGGCGGGCCGTCGGGAAACCAGGTCATGAACGTGCGGATCAGCGTGGGCGCCGTGTAGTAGGTCGTCACGCCGTAGCGCTCGATGATCTCGAAGTGGCGATCGCGCGTCGGGGTGTTCGGTGTGCCCTCGTAGATCACTGAGGTGGTGCCGTTGGAGAGCGGACCGTAGAGCACGTACGAGTGCGCGGTGACCCAGGCGAGGTCGGCGGTGCACCAGTACACGTCATCTGGTTTCGCGTCGAAGACGGCCCAGTGGCTCCACGATGCGTGGGTGAGATACCCGCCGCTGGTGTGCACGAGTCCCTTCGGCTTGCCGGTGGTTCCGCTCGTGTAGATGATGAACAGCGGGGTCTCGGCGTCGAAGTATTTCGGTTCGTGGGTGTCGGGTGCGTTGTCGACAACGTCATGCCACCAGACGTCGCGGCCCTCGGTGAACGGCACGTCGTCACCGGTGCGCTTCACAACGAGCACGTGCTCGATGGATGCCACGCCCGCAACGGCCTCGTCCGCCGCGGCCTTGACCGGCACGGCGCTCCCCCGGCGGTACTGCCCGTCGGTGGTGACGAGCAGCTTCGCGCCGGTATCTTCGACGCGGAAACGCAGCGCCTCCGCCGAGAAGCCGCCGAACACGAGCGAGTGGATGGCCCCGATGCGCGCGATCGCGAGCGTGATGATCACGGTCTCCGGGATGACCGGCAGGTAGACGACCACTCGGTCACCCTCGACGATGCCCAGCGCCTCGAGCGCGTTGGCCGCCTTGGCGACCTCGCGCTGCAGGTCCGCGTAGGTGAGCGTGCGGCGGTCGCCGGGCTCGCCCTCGAAGTGGAACGCGACGGTGTCACCGCGCCCCGCGTCCACGTGGCGGTCGACGCAGTTGACGGCGACGTTGAGTTTTCCGCCCGCGAACCAGGTGGCGACCGGGATGCTCTCGCCATCGGTCGGCGTCCACTCGTGCGCGCTGGTCCATGGTTCGGCCCAATCGAGGCGCTTCGCCTGGGTCTCCCAGAACGCGACCACGTCCTCCGGCTGGTCCCCCGACGTGACGTTGGCCTGTGCGGCGAAGTCGTCGGGTGCGGGGTAGCGGCGAAGCTCGGTCAGCAGGTTGCTTATCTCTTCAGACATGTCCTTCGACGGTAGCGCGAGCGGGGACATCCCGAGTCACGCAGCGAAACGCCGCGTAACGTCAGCGCAGGATGCGCGGCTCAGCGCAGCCAGGCCTCGCCGCGCACCCGCAGGCCGAGGCTGAGCGCTCGGGCCGAGATGTAGCCGAGACCGAACGCGGCCCAGAGTCCGAGCAGGTTGCCCGCGCTGGCGCCGATCCAGAGCAGGGGCAGGTAGACGAGCAGCACGATCACGCCCGCGAGGGCGAGATAACGGCCGTCGCCCGCGCCGATCAGCACCCCGTCGAGCACGAACACATAGCCGGCGAGTGGCACGCCGACAGCCATGAGCAGGGTGACAGGCACGAGCGCTTCTCGTACCGCCGCGTCATCCGTGAATACGAACCCGAGCACCGGCGAGAGTGCGGCGATGATCAGGCCGATCGCCACACCCGCAAGCAGACCGAAGCGCACCAGGCGGCGCTCCACGAGCCGCACGCGCTGCCTGTCGCCGGCTCCGAGCGAGTGGCCGATCATCGCCTGCCCGGCGATGGCGAGGGCGTCGAGAACAAAAGCGAGCAGCGAGAATACGGCGAGGGCGACGTTGAGCGCGGCGAGCTGGATCACGCCGAGCGCACTTCCGGCGAGCACTGTCGCGAGCATGGCGGCGCGCAGGGAGACGGTGCGCACGAGCAACCAGCCACCGGATGACGCGGCGAGCGTCACCCCCGCGAATCCGGGTCGCAGCTCCGCGCCCACGGCTCGCGCCGCCCGCACCACACTCGCCACGAACCACAGCGCCATGCCCCACTGGGCAACGACGGTCCCCAGTGCGGATCCCGCGATGCCCCAGCCGAAGCCGTAGATGAAGACGGCATTGAGCACGGCGTTTGCGGCGAACCCGACCCCGACGATCAGCAGCGGGGTGCGGGTGTCCTGCAGTCCGCGCATGAGCCCGGTGGCCGCCAGCACGAGGAGCATGGCGGGCAGACCCCAGAGGGAGATCGTGAGGTAGGTGGTGGCGGCGGCAGTGACATCCTCTCGCGCACCGAACGCGTCGACGGCGGCGGAGGCACCGAGCAGCCCGCTTATCAAGAGGAGGGCGCCGACCCCCGCGGCAAGCCAGAGTCCGTCGATGCCAGCCCGAACTGCGCCGCGTTCATCGCCCGAGCCCAGCAGCCGGGCCACTGCGGGTGTGGTCGCGTAGGCGAGGAAAACGAGCAGTCCGACTGCGGTCTGCAGGATGACGCTCGCGATGCCGAGCCCCGCGAGCGGCGCGCTACCGAGGTGACCGATGAGCGCCGTGTCGACGATGAGGAAGAGGGGTTCGGCGACGAGCGCGGCGAGAGTGGGGACGGCGAGGCGGAGGATCTCGGCGTCGAGGGGGTTGGGCCTACGGCCTGATTTCGACATGCTCAATCGCCGGCGGGTGCGGCCGATGGGGTGCGCACCCGGAGCGAAACGAGGAACGCGACGACGGCGAGCACTGTCGTGAAGGCCATCACGGCGGCGAAGGAGCCGCCGCCGACCGCGTAGAAGATGAGGCCGGCGAAGGCGATGGAGGTCGCGCTGCCGGTGGTGTCCATGTTGGACATGGCGGCGCTGTTGAATCCCTGGTCGCGTTCGGTCGAGTACGCGAGCACGAGCGTGCTGATGCGCGGGAAGACGAGTCCCATCCCGAGGCCGGCGAGCAGCCATCCCGAAGCCGCGACAAACGGTGACAGGACGAGGAACGCGCTGACGAACTGAACCGCGATACCGGCGAGCAGGATGCTGGCGCCCACGCGCATGACAGTGTCGTGCGACATGCGGTCGTCGATGCGCCCCTGCGCTGCGGAGCCCACGGCCCAGGAGATCGCGCCCACAGTGAGGATGACGCCGGCCAGCCCCACCGGCAGCTTGTACACCTCGATGAGCTGGTACGGCAGGTAGACCTCGGTGGAGAAGAAGGCGGCGGCGACCGCTCCGCGCAGGAAGATCGTGGCGGGCAGCCCGCGCTTCACGAGCAGTGTGCCCTTCGGCACGAGGGATCGAATGGCAACGATGACGACGACGAGGGCCGCGCCGGCGAGCCACCACGCATTGGCGCCGGCGATCTCGCGGGCGACGCTGATCAGCACAACGCCGGTCGCCACGATGACCGCCCAGATCACGCTGATCGTATTGCCGGGCACGCCGGTGGATGCGTCGCTGATCCACAGGGCTTTGAGCGCCGGAAAGATGGTGCCGGCTGCGACCAGCACGAGAACTCCGACCCCGAGGAACACCCAGTGCCAGCTGATCGTCTCGGCGACGACGCCCGCCACGGGTGGTCCCACGAGGCTCGGCAGCACCCAGGCGGCTGCGAAGACGGCGAAGATCTTGGGATGCAACGCCGCCGGGTAGATACGGGCGACGACCACATACAGGCACACGTTGACGGCCCCGGATCCGAAACCCTGAAGGAAGCGACCGACCACGAAAGTGATCATGTCGGTCGCGAAGCCGGATACGAGGAGTCCGACGAGGAACACGGACACCGCGGCGACGAGTGGACGCGACGGGCCGCGGCGGTCGGCCCAGCCTCCCGCTATGACGGTACCGACGACGCTTGCGGCGAGGGTGCTGGCGAAGGCGACGGAGTACAGCGACTCCCCGTCGAGGTCTTTGGTGACGATCGGCATGATCGTGGTCACGGCGAGGGCCTCGAACGCGCCGAGAAAGATGAGGGCGAAGGCGCCGATGGTGGTCCAGAGCAGGCGCGGAGAGGTGAGGGTTTCCGGCGCTGTGGTCATGGTGGTTCTAGGCTACCGCCGCGCGGTGTCAGCGGCCGGGCGACGACCGCTAGTGCGGCGAGCTCAGGTCCGGGTAGAGCGCGGTGGATCCTTGGCATCCCAGTTCCCCGGGCTGTAGCAGCACAGGTGCCGCGTAGAGCTGCTCGACCACGCCATCGGCCAGGCGGAGGAGAACACAGTCGTTCTCGTCACCCATCGCGACACCGACCTCGCCATCCTTGATCTCCACCGAGGGCGGAGCGGCCGTCGAGAATTCGCCCTCGGGCGCCTCGAGCAGCGCGGCAATCGAGGCGGCCACGGATTCCTCCGAGGGAAGCGTGCTGCCCAGCGATGCCAACACCGACGAGGCCGCTTCGAAGGCATTTGCCGCAATGACCGGATACACGGTCTCGTCGATGGGTGGGGTGACGGCGGCCGCGTCATCCGGGCAATCAATCGTGGCGATGCCCTCGGGGCCATCCCAGCCGCTCAGAGTGTCGGTGGCGCCATAGAACGTGAAGTCGACCGAGAAACAGAATGGTCCGAGCTCCTCAGCGGGATACACCGTCGTGTCGGTGACGGCCGGGGAGAGGAACTGCAGGCTGCCGAACACGTCGCCGAGTGAGGCGGCGGGTGTGGATGTAATCCCGATCATGGTGAGGTCCGCGGGAATGATCTCGGTGGCGGCGCGCGCGACGAAGTTGATGTCATCGCGGTTCTGCTGACTGAGGTCTGAGGCGAGCTCGGCAACACGTTCGCGCGCGGCGAGCGCTTGCGGCGCAGGTTCAGCCGTCGGGCTCGACGCACATCCCGTCAGCACCATGGCGACGGCCAGTAGAACGAGAGGTATACGCACCGCATTAATGTAGCCGATAGTGCGGAACAATGGACCCGTGACCGAACCCCGTTTTGTGATGTCCGCCGAGGGTGTGCGAATCGCCACCTACGAGTTCGGCGAAGAAGGCCAGCCGACCGTCGTCGCCGTGCACGGCTTCAGTTCGAGCGGGCTGTCGAACTGGCAGCAGTCCGGCTGGGTGCGCGATCTCACCCGAGCCGGGTTCCGCGTGCTTGCCCTCGACCAGCGCGGCCACGGCGCGAGTGACAAACCGCATGACACGGCCAGCTACTCGATGGAGATCCTCGTCGCCGACCTGCTCACCGTGCTCGACACGTACATGATCGACGAGACCGCGCTGCTCGGCTACTCGCTGGGCGCCCGCGTCAGCTGGCACGCCGCACTGGACGCCCCCGATCGTGTCACCCGAGCGGTGCTGGGCGGCATCCCGGACGGCGACCCGCTCACCCGGTTCCAGGTCGACCAGGCCCGCGCGGCCATCGCAAACGGCACCAGGGCGGAAGACCCCCTCACGCAGGGCTACCTGAAGATGGCGAGCGGCCTGCCGGGCAATGACCTGGGGGCGCTCGTCTCGCTCGTGGAGGGGATGCGGGGCGGCCCACAGCCGGATCCCGGCAATGCGCCCGAGCAACCCCTGCTGTTCGCCACCGGGTCGGAGGACCCGATTCTCGACGCGTCGCGGAGGCTCGCCGGGCTCATCCCGAACGCGGAATTCGTTGCGATCCCGGGGCGCCACCATCTCAACGCCCCCACCTCGTCCGATTTCCGTGCGGCCGGGCTGCAGTTCCTGCAGCGCTAGCGCCGCCGCTTCGGCGGCTGTGGCTTGCTCGGGCCCGGCGCGGGCTCGTGCGACACCGGCTTGCGCTTCCGCTTCAGGGTGACGCCCTCGGTCACCAGTTTCCGCAGTCGCTCAGGAGTGGCTCGTCCAAGTGTCGCGGCTGAGGCGGCGTCGACCGCCAGCTGGATGGCGGACTCGTCCCCGGAGCGAATGTCGACAACTCGACGTCTCTGCTCGCGCAGCACCTGGTCCACCTCGGCGCGAATCCAGGTATCGAATGCCGTGGGCGGAGGTCCGAGGTGGGAGCCCTCGGCCAGGCCTGCCTCGCGGACGCGGGCCACCTTTCGCTGCCGGGCCCGCTCCCGGCTCGCGACTCCGGCGAGATACTTCTCGTCAGCAGCCCATTCGGCGGGCGTCGGCCTGAGCGACAGCGGCACCCCGATCCGAAACAGCCAGACCGCCCCGACCAGCGCAGCGAGCACGACAACACACGCGACCACCTGCGCGAGGGAGCCGACCGCGGGGCGACCCACCTGGGTCGTGACGACCAGTAACGCGACATAACAGAGTGAGGATGACGCCAGCACGGGCCACGATGGCGACCACCCGAGCTGGCTGACGAAGGTCCACCAGGCCGTGTACCTCGTCTGCCGAACCGGCAGGAAAAGGGGGTGCATTCGCGCTCCCGCGTTGAAAGCGAGCAGCTCGGCGGAGTACGCCGGTGTCACGGCGCGCGCCGCGAGTGCCCACATCAGGGCGGCCTGCGAGGTGGTGCCCGCCACCAGCATCAGCAGGAACCAGCCAGCCAGCGGCGAGACGACCACCAACCACACGACTGTCGTCGGGTCGAGAGTTGTGTCACTGGTGAGGCCGGCTCCGAGGACAAAGCCGATCATGACCAGGCAAGCGGCGGCCAACAGCGTCCACAGCAGGGCGTACAGCCCGTAGCCGATCGATCTCGCGGCGGGCGAGGCGATCTTCGGGTTCTTCACCGTCAGATAGTTGGGCTGAACCTGCGATTGGGCGAATAACAGAACCCGATCGGTCAGGGATGACGTCGCTCGGGCCATGGCCTCAGCGTAACGGCACGCTCAGCGCCGTGCCTTCACGAGCAGCCAGATACCGGTGACAAGCGCGGTCCCCCAGAGCACGAATACGGACTGGATGAGGAGCAGGTGCGGCACCGACAGGGTGTTGGTGAACAACGCGGCCACGCCGTCCTCGGGAAGTTTCCTGGCCGCACCGACGATCGTGCCGACGGCGATCGCAAAGAGGGCGGAGATGCCCGCGACGACGGCCGGCGCGATCGCCACCGCCCACTTCTGCCGCCGGGTCCAGGCGCGCGAGCCGGTCATCAGGCTGATGCCCACGCCCCAGCCGATCACGGGCACCACGATGCCGCCGATCCCCACCAGGATCGCCGTAACGATAGTTCTCCAGCGCGGTTCGAGCGGCTGCTCACTACGAGCGCCGGCCGCGATCACTGCGGGGTCGCCGAGCGCGGCGATGCGCGCGGCAGCCTCGGCGTCATCCAGACCCGTCAGTTCTTCTCGCACGCCGGCCAGAATCTCTTCGCGCGATTCGCGGGGAACGTCGGCAAGTGCGTGCGCCAGGTCCTTGAGATAGCGGGATGTCACGTCGGTCATGAGTTCACCTTCGAAGTTGTGGGGCGCAGCAGCAGGATCGCGGCGACGAGGGAAGCAAGGAAGGGCACGGCGATAGCCGCGGTCACGAGGAGAACCGTGTCCTCGGTGAACGCTCCGGTCACGGCGAGGGCGAGAATGAGCGCGACGGGGCCGATCGCAGTCATAACGGCTTTGGTAAGGACGGTGGCGCGCGATGTCCAGAGCACAACCAGTCCCAGAAGCCATCCGGCCGGAGGCAACAGCACGCTTCCCGCGACGACCGGGATGACGCCCCACGTCGCAGCACTCGACCCCAGCTGCGGCTTGTTCGCAATCACCAGCAACCAGATGCCGACGATGACGGAGACGCCGATGCTCAGGATCGTGCCCGAGTACAGAAGATCGAACCCTATGGGGAGCAGAGGGTTCGCTGACTCGAACTCGTTCAGGCTCGGCCCATGGAAGCCGATGTCGCGCAGGTCGGACTGCTGCTCGTTGATGCGGGCGAAGATACCGCCGACCACCGCCACCTGGAGCGCGGCGATGAGGGGCAGCAGGGTCGCCACGAGTTTGACGCGCGGCGACCACGCGCGCGAGGTCCACATGATCGCAATGCCAGCGATCCAGCCGGCAAACGGCACAAGAACGCCGCCCAGCATCACGAGCAGCGCCGCCACAACCGAGCGCCACTGCGGCTCAGGGGGCGCAACCACATCCTCACGAGCACCCGCCGCGATGAACTGCGGATCGCCCAGGGCACGGATTCGCTCAGCGGCCTCGGCCGGCTTCAGCCCCTCGAGCTCCTCGCGTACACCGGCGAGGATCTCGCGGCGTGTGTCGCGGGGGACGTCGGCGAGCGCTTCCGAGAGCTCGAGCAGGTAGTCGGTCACCTTGGTGTCGGTCATGAGTCGTCCTTTCCGACGAGGTCGTCGACGGCGATGGCGAAGCTCGCCCACTGCTGCCGGAAGTCGCTGAGCTGTTGGCGTCCGCTCGGGGTGAGCTCGTAGTACTTGCGTACCGGGCCGGCGGCGGATCTTTCGTCATACGTGCTGACGAGACCCTGCGCACGCAGGCGCGAGAGCATCGGGTAAAGCGTGCCGATGCTGGCGATCATCCCGTGCCGCACAAGGGTTTCACTGAGCTGCCAGCCGTACATCGGCTCGGTGGACAGCAGTCCGAGCACGCAGGATTCGACCACGCCCTTGCGCAATTGGGTCCCCACGTCCGCTGTCATGCATCACAAGCTACCTTGTGGTGCACGATACGCGCAACTAGCTCTTGCGCAACTGAGCGCTCACCCCGGAACCGAGCACTGCCAGCACGAGCCCCAACCCCGCGACCCACGCCAGCACGAGCAGCGCGAAGAACGTTGTGCCCTGCAGCCCGCCGAACTGCGTGAGCGCCACCATCAGCAGCGCGCCCACCATGAGAGCGGCGAACACGATACGGACGTTCGGCGCCCAGGCTGCGCGATCGACGACTGCCCAGAAGTCCGTCCACCGCGAGCGGCGGATCGGGATGAACAGGTACAGCCGGTAGGCGTAACGCAGGTCGGCCGAGATCTGCTCGCCCGAGAACGCGGGTTGAAGCGACCGCCAGAAGAACGTCCAGGCGTAGGCGGTCTGCGCGAGCATGCCCGGGCCGAGAAGCGTGATGATCCATCCGAAAAGCGTGGTGCCGACGATCCAGACCGCGAGGGTCGCCGGCTGGTCGTCGTTCAGGTCGCCCCGGATGCCACGCTCCGCGATGGTTGCCATCAGCAGGGAGAACCAGACGATCAGTGCGGCGAACGCCGTGAGGCCCAGGGCGAGGAGCAGGTACCAGAGCGGGCGCCAGCGCACGCCGAGAGTGGACGGAGTGCCTGCGCGGCGGCGGGCGTCATCCCGATCACTCTGAAAACTCATAGATTGCGAATCACGCCGATGACGAGGGCGATGAGCAGGGCTGCCCCGATCCCACCGAAGAACCACCACATGTAGTTGCCCGACTTGGCCTGAACCTTGGCGCCCGCCTCGGCCAGAACGGCCGGCCACTGCTTCAGTATCTGCACACCCGACGCGTACTTGCCGCTCTGCACGCCTACGCTGATCAGCTCACCGAGCACGGCGGCCGCTCCCCCGGCAAGCTGAAGCCCGTCGCCTGCGGCTTCAGCCGCGCGGGAGCGACTGAGGGCTGAACCCTGCAGCTCCGCAATCTGCTCGGGGGTGAACGGTGTCGACATCTCGCCCGCCGTGCCGACGAGGTCATACGACGCGCCATCGACGCGAACCGTGAGGGTGCCCCAGCCACTGAACGACGCCTCGATGTCTGATGCCCGTCCGCCGAACAGACGACCGGTCGCCGTCGTGAAGCTCAGCTGGTCGCCGTCGAGCGCGAGGATTCCGGGAGGACACAGGTGCCCGAACAGCTTGCTCTTGCGCCAGTACACGCCGGACTTGAGGGTCATTCCCCGAGTCTACGAGCCGCCGAGCTGCCGCTCGATCGGGATGGTGCCCACGGTGACCACGTCGCCCGTGTGCTTCGTGGTCACGGTCTCGACCAGCACGATGCCGCACTCCTCGGCCGCGATCGGGTTGTGGCGCACACCCTTCGGCACCACGAACATCTCACCCGGGTTCAGGATGACGTCATCCGCCCCCTCGAGCTGAATCAGAAGGCTCCCGTACACAACAAGAAACATCTCGTCCTCGTCGGGGTGGTCATGCCACACGAACTCCCCCAGCAGCTTGGCGACCTTCACGTACTGGTCGTTGACCTGGGCGATCACGCGGGGCGTCCAGTGCTCGGTGACGTGCTCGAGCTCGGCGGCGAAGTTGATGGTCATGAATCAAGTATCGACCGCTACCCTCGTGGGATGCGAACCCTGCCCCACTCCCTCGACCCGGTCGTTGTCGCCGAGATCGATGACCGGCTCGCGCGCTCCGCCGAAGAGTTCGACGTCACCATCCCGTGGGCGATCGAGAGCGGCAGCCGCGCCTGGGGCTTCCCCTCCCCTGACAGCGACTACGACTGCAGGTTTCTCTACGTGCGCAAGCCCGAGACGTACGTCTCGCTCTGGCCGGTGCGCGACGTCATCGAGACACCGCTCGACAAGATCTTCGACGTCAACGGCTGGGATCTCGCGAAGGCCGTGCAGCTGGTCGTCAAAGGCAACGCGACGGTAACCGAATGGCTTCGCTCACCGATCATCTACTCGGGCAACGAGGCGTTTCGAGATGGCCTGCTCCAGCTCGCCGTCAACACCGTCAACCCGGCTCTCGTCGCTCGCCACTACCTGCATGTCGGTCGCTACCAGTGGAACGCGGAGGCGGCCGAGGTTCCCATCAAGCGTCACTTCTACGCGCTGCGTTCCGCGGCAAGCCTGCGCTGGATCGTCGTCAACCCCGGGGGCGGCATCCCTCCGATGGATCTACCGACCCTGCTCGAGCAGTGCGATCCACCCGCGGATGTGCTCGCCGACACGAATGACCTGATCGCCCGGAAAGCTGTGACACGCGAGTTGGGGACGGGGGCGATTGTGCCGAGCATCGGCAGGTTCATCCTCGAACAGTATGAGATCGGTCAGCGCCTCTACGAGGGTGCCGACAGCTCGGTGACCGCGGATGCCACGGCGCGCGCCACCGAATACTTTCGCAGCGCGATCGTCGAGTTCGGTTAGTCGCCGCGCAGCACGTTCTCGACGCGCTCGACCTTGCCGGTCAGCTCGCCAGTGAAGCCCGGGCGGATGTCCGCCTTCAGCACCAGGGACACCCGCGGCCCGAATGCGCCCACCGCTGCGGTGGCGGCTTTCACGACGGCGAACACCTCGTCCCACTCACCCTCGATGGTCGTGAACATCGCATCGGTGTGGTTCGGCAGGCCGGAATCCCGGACGATCTTCACCGCCGCGGCGACCGCTTCGTGAACGGAGGCGTCTTCATTCTGGCCGCCACTGGGAGCTACTGAGAAAGCTACGAGCATGGGTCAAGGGTAGACCGCGTCACTTCAGCAGCAGCGGGACCTTTCGCTTTTCAAAGATCTCGACAATCGAGTCGAAAACTGTGGGGCCTCGCCGATGCATAGCCTCTTCGAGATCAGCCCTTACCGCCGGAATGTTCGACGAGTGACACGTGGTGAGCCTCGCCCTCAGCTGGTGGACCGTCTCCGGGTATCCCAGTCGGGTTCGGGCAATCTCAGAGTTCAGCCAAACAAACTGGAATCCCTGCTCGTCCGGCGCGGGTGTTCCGAATCCGCCCGAGAGGCAATCGGCGAGCGCGTCGAGGTTGCCGCCGAAGTACCCGCCAGGACCGTTGACCACTTCCCCGATGTGCCTGTAGAAATCGGTGAGGCCGGAGAATCGCTCGCCGTCGAGCACGAAGTTGACATTCGTTCCGCCTACTGCATTCCAGGATGCACCCTTGTACGGATTCCAACGCTTAAAGAAAGAACCAATTGACCCGGCGAGAGCAGTATCTACTTGCAGCCAGTCGAGCGCGGCAGCCCGCGCGTGCTCCCGGCAGGCGTCCATCGACTGTGGCCCCCAAGGTGAATCGTAGAGGTCGCTGATCTCCGCCCAGATGACATACGCGCGGCCAGAGTACTTCGCGCCGACCAAGTCTGCGCCTATGGCATCCATCGCATCCATGGAGACGTCGTACGCATCTTCCACCGATGCCAGGGTGCGATTCGAGTACTCCGTCATCAACGCGTACAGCGCCGCGTCCGGATCCACCTCGGTCATGCGCTCAGCATAGGCGGGCTACCGCTTGTCGCCCCCACCCAGCAGACTGGGGCACATGCCTGAGTCCTCAGAAGCCCGCGTTGCCGTCTACATCGACTTCGACAACATCGTCATCTCGCGGTACGCGCAGGTGCACCCCAAGAACCAGCGGGAGAACCTGAGCCGCATCGATGCGATCAAGCTCAATGATGACGCCGAGCTTGGGAAGCGACTCGAGTCGGCCACCGTCGACATCGGCGCGATTCTCGACTTCGCGACATCCTTCGGCAGTGTCGTCATCAGCCGCGCCTACGCTGACTGGTCGGCCGTCGTGAACGCGCGCTACCGCCAGCAGCTCATCAACCGTGCTGTGGATCTGGTGCAGCTGTTCCCGACCAGCGGGCAGAAGAATGGCGCGGACATCCGGCTCGCCATCGACGCCGTCGAGGACCTGTTCCGACTCCCGGACATCACGCACGTTGTGATCGTCGCGGGCGACTCCGACTACATCGCGCTCGCCCAGCGCAGTAAACGACTCGGACGACGCGTCATCGGAATCGGTGTCGCCGGGTCAACGAGCGAATCTCTGGCTGCGGCCTGCGACGAGTTCGCCGACTACGACACCCTCGTCGACGCGGAGGACGAGCCCGAAGAAGAGCCGAAGCCGATTCTCACGACGACCGAACCGGTTGCCAAAGAGCCTGCCGCCAAGAAGAAGGCCCCGCAGAACGCACCAGACCCGAAGCGCGCGGCCGGCCGCCTGTTGCGCAAGTCCGTGCAACTGCTGCAGGACAAAGAGGATGGCGACTGGGTGCTCAGCACCTCCGTCAAGAACCAGATGCTGCGCATCGACCCGACCTTCAGCGAGAAGGCGCTCGGCTTCAAGACCTTCACCGACTTCGTCAAGGACTACAACAGCATCGTTGAGCGAGACGACTCGACGAGCATCCGCAAGTTACGCCTGCGCGCTTAGGCGTCGCGCTACTCTTCCTCCATGGATCGACTCCGGGGGACGCTCACGTCGTGGAACGACGATCGGGGATTCGGCTTTGTGCGCCCAACCGCGGGCGGCAAGGATGTCTTCCTTCACATTTCCGCACTCAACCCCGGCTCGGCGCGACCTGAGATCGGCGATGAGCTCAGCTACCTCAGTGGAGTTTCCCCTGAAGGCAAACCGCGGGCTGAGCAGGCTTCTCTATCCCGAGCGCCGCGTCCGATCCACAAACCGCAGCGAGCGAGTGCGGCGGTCGCGTACCTCGCGATCCTGAGCTTTCTCGTTCTCTATTGGTTCGTGGGCACGCGATGGGACATTCTGATCTGGGTTCCGATCCTGTACCTCACGGCTAGCCTGTTGGCATTCACGTTCTATGGAAGAGACAAACGCGCGGCCACCAGGCGTACGCAACGCGACTCCGAAGTCTCACTATTAGCCCTCGGGTTGTTTGGAGGGTGGCCGGGAGCGATTGTCGCTCAACAGTTCTTCCGCCACAAGACGACCAAGCGTTCGTTCCAGTCAGCGTTCTGGGCGACGGTCGCCCTCAACGTCATCCTTTTCACACTGATCACGACGCCGGCCAGTGGCTGGCTGCTGCAGCAGATAGGAGATCAACCATGACCAAACACTGGACCCCTCTCGCCATCACCTGGCTCGGGCTCGCGATCGCCGGCCTCGTCGGCACCTGGATCTTCAACGGTCTCGCCATCGCCCAGGCCCGTGACTTCGTCGGCGATTGGGTGAACAGCGGACCGTCGGTGTCATCCCTCACGGTCGACCTGCTGGTGGTTGCGATCGCCGGCTGCATCCTGATCGTCGTCGAATCCAGACGACTCGGAATGAAACGTGCCTGGCTCTACATCGTGCTCTCAGGGGTCACGGCCTTCGCGTTTACATTCCCGCTGTTTCTCGCCATGCGCGAGCGCAAGCTGCAGGAGCGAAAGCTGCATCAGCGCGCGGAATAGCGCGAACTGGGGGTGCCCATCCCAACAGGTGGCGTTCAGGCGCCGGGTTACGATCGATCATGGCATCCAATGGCGCACGATCGCGAGGTTCTCTCGTGCGCTGGGACGACAACAAGGGTTACGGCTTCATCCTCCCCGCCAAGGGAAACGACCAGGTCTTCGTCCACATCAAGGCGTTCCCGACAGGCTCCCCTCGTCCACGCGTCGGCGACAAGTTGAGCTTCGTGCGTGAGGTCACCGACGATGGCAAGACCCGCGCTCGCACCGCAACCCTCGACTGGGATGGCACGGGCAAGCAGCCCGTCTCCATCAAGCTGATCGGCGGCGCGAGCATGCTGACCGTGGCCACGTTCCTCGCCGCCTACGTCGTTGTGAACTTCTACTGGCCCGTGCCGCTGTGGGTGGACATCCTCTACGTGGGTGCGAGCATCGTAGCGATCGTCGGCTACGCGATCGACAAGCGCGCGGCGGGCACCGGCGGATGGCGTGTGCCCGAGACATCCCTTCTGCTGGTCGGTCTGATCGGCGGCTGGCCGGGCGCGATCATCGCCCAGCAGTTCCTGCGCCACAAGACCAAGAAGGCGATCTTCCGCTCAGTTTTCTGGCTCACGGTGCTCGCAAACTCGATCACCTTCTTCGTGTTCTGCACGCCGGTGATCGCGGAGCTGTCGCGCGCGATCCAGTTGCTGCTGCCGCCGACCTAGCGAACAGCCAGCGCTAGAACCCGCCGAAGTCGCCCCCGAAGTCTCCACCACCGAAGTCGCCGCCGCCGAAGTCGCCGCCGCCGTCAGCGCTGGCGCTGTCGGCGCTTGCGTCAGAACCGGAGTCCGCGCCCGAATCTGCGCCGGAGTCAGCGGACGCGTCCGCGCCGCCATCCATCGGCATGAATGCGCTGACGAGGGCGGAGCCGATGACGAAGCCGGCGACGGTTCCAAGAATCGAGCTGCCGACCATCGAGCCGAAGCTTGGTCCGTTGAACGAGCGCTGCAGGGTTCCGGGCTGCTGCATCTCCGTGCGGGTCGCGCTGCGGGCAAGCGCCGCAGGGGTGTTGTTCTCGGGCTGGTCGCCGGGTGTGGCATCCGCCTTCAATTGATTGAAGAGGATGTCCCGCTGCTCGGGCGTCAGCTTCGCAAAGGCTTCGGTGTGCACCTGTTCGATGGTCTCGGGAGGTGCGGTGCGGAGGAGGTACTGGTACCGCTCGACGGCGATCTCGTCGTCGGTGCGGCGGGGCGAAGCCTGGCGCTGCTGGGGCTCGGGCTCATTGCCGAGAAGGCGGTCGAAGAATCCCATGGGTGTGCTCCTTGGTCGGGGAACAACATCATGGCAGTCGACACTTGCCAGCGGCTGGGGGTTTGCTGCCCTTAGGCTGGCGGGATCATGGGGGCGATGAACGAGCTGATCAACGAACGTGCGGTGCGACGCATGGCCGACGGGCTGGCGGGCTCGTATCCGTCGGTGCTCGCTGCCATTTCGTCGCTCGATCCGCTGAGCCTGCGCGAGCGCGCCGATCTCATCTCGGCGGCACTTCTCGAGGACCTCCCCTCCTCCTATGCAGACATCGCCGCGGTGTTTCGCACAGCCCTCGCCGACCCGTCATTCCGCGGCTGGATCATCTGGCCCGTCGGCGAGACCGTCACCACGGCCGCCCTGCGCGATGGATCCACCGAAGCGTTCGACGACGCGCTTGCGCTCATGGCCGAGCTCACGTCGCGGCTTACGAGCGAGTTCCCTATCCGGCGGCTGCTGCAGGCGGATCCCGACCGTGCCATCCGGATTGTGAAGGAGTGGACGAACTCCCCCGACGAGCACGTGCGCAGGCTCGCGAGCGAGGGAACCCGCCACTACCTGCCCTGGGCCATCCGGGTGCCCGGGCTCCTCGCGCGGCCCGCCGCGACGATACCGATTCTCGACGGGCTCTATCGGGACGAGAGCGACTACGTGCGCCGCTCGGTCGCGAACCATCTGAATGACCTGGCCCGGGTGCATCCCGAACTTGTTGTCGACACGGCAACGAGGTGGACGCAGCAGCCCGACGCCCACACCGCGCAACTCGTGCGGCACGCGTTGCGATCCCTCGTGAAGAAGGGTTTTCCGCCGGCGCTGCAGCTGCTCGGCTATCACCCGGCCGAAGTCACCGTCTCAGCGCTGACTTTAGATACTCAGTCAGTCACACTGCCCGGCGCACTCGGCTTCTCCTTCACAGTGACCAACGACGGCCCGGATTCCGCAACCCTCGCTATCGACTACGCCGTGCACTACGTGAAGAGCAACGGCACGCTCGCGCCCAAGGTGTTCAAGCTGACGAGCGCCGTGCTGAAGCCCGGCGAGACGCAGACTTTCAGCAAGCGGCACGCGTTCCGGCAGATGACGACCCGCGTGCACTACGCCGGCGAGCATCGACTCGAGGTGCAGGTGAACGGCGTGCAGTTCGGCAGGGTCCCCTTCGACGTCGCACTCTAACCGGCAACTCCCTGACAAGGCACGACCTGTCTACTGCGGGGCCGATGGCGGGCGTACCGTCGAAACATCCCCGACGCCGTGGAGGTTTCTGTGCCCATCAGCCGTACGCTCGTGTCCGTTGCCGTGGTTCTCGCCACGGCTCTCGCCATGCCGATGGCGGCGAGCGCCGCCCCATCCGCTCCCCCACGCAAGCCGGCGAGCTACACGAATCCGCTCGACGTCACCCTTGCGAACGGCGCTCCGGCCGCGAACTGCGCGGACCCCGACGTTCTGCGCGGCCCGGGCAAAAAGCAGGTCACCTGGTACCTGTACTGCACCTCTGATGTGATCGATGAGAGCGAAGTGGATGGGTCGGGCGACCCCGTGTTCCACAACATCCCGATGTACACCTCCACCGATCTCATCGAATGGTCCTACGTCGGCGACGCCTTCCCGATCAAGCCCTCGTGGATCCCCGCGACCGGCGGCGTCTGGGCACCCGAGGTGGTGTTCCGCGATGGCACGTACTTCCTCTACTACGCCGCCCCCGAGACGAATGTCGGCGGCTCGACCATCGGCGTCGCCACCAGCTCCAGCCCGACCGGACCGTGGATCGACTCGGGCGCTCCGGTGCTGACGCCGACCAATGACCGCTGGCAATTCGACCCCGAGGTGCTGACTGCGAACGGCAAGACGTACCTGTACTTCGGTAGCTACTTCGGCGGACTGTTCGTGCGCGAGCTCACCGCCGACGGGCTCACCTCTCTCCCCGCGACCGAGACCCGCATCGCGGTCGACAATCGTTACGAGGGCACCGTCATCGTGAAGCACAAGGGCTGGTACTACTTCATGGGCTCGGCGACCAACTGCTGCGCCGGACCGCTCACCGGGTACTCGGTGTTCGCGGCACGCTCCCGTAGCCCTTTTGGTCCCTTTGTAGACCAGGATGGCGTTTCGCTGCTCGCCGGTCGCGTCGGCGGCACCCCGGTGCTCTCGCAGAACGGCAACCGCTGGGTCGGCCCCGGGCACAACACCGTGTTCACCGACTTCTCCGGCCAGGATTGGACGATCTACCACGCCGTCGACCAGAGGGATCCGTATGTCGAGGGACAGACCGGCTACACGAAGCGCCCGGTCCTGCTCGATCCGCTGGACTGGAAGAACGGCTGGCCGGTCGTACGCGGCAACAAGGGTCCGTCAGACGAGCGGGTGGCCGGGCCGGCGGCGCAGCCGGGCCAGCGCTCGGCGTACAAGCCGCGCTTCGCCAAGGACGTGCGGGTCGGACGCGCGTTCGCAGACCTTTCGGACACGTTCTCGCAACCCGAGCTCTCGGACCAGTGGTCGTGGGTGCGGCCGGATGCGGCATCCACTGTTCTCGCCAACGGCACGTTGAACTGGCAGACGCAGGCGGCCGACCTGCACCCGCCGGCCGAGCCGCTGACCTCAGTGCTGACCGAGCCGGCGCCGCGCGGCGACTACGTCGTGGAGACGAGTGTGCGCGTTACGACCCCGGCGGAGGGCTGCTGCCAGAATTACGTGCAGGGCGGCCTCGTGATCTACGGGGATGACGGCAACTACGTGAAGCTGTCGTCCGCCTCGATCTGGAACACGCGGCAGACCGAGTTCGGCAAGAACGTGTCGCCTGCGCCTGCGGGGTACCCCTCGTATGGGAACGCTGTGGTCGGGCCGGTCGGCGAGTGGACGTATCTGCGCATTGTGGCGCGGGATGACGTGTACACCGCCTATACGTCTCTCGACGGCCGCACCTGGCGGGGTGGAACGACCTGGACGCACGACCTCGGGGCCGGCCCACGCATCGGGCTGATCAGCCTCGGCGGCGCGGGCTTCGAGTCGCAGTTCGACTACGTGAAAGTGAGCCGCCTCAAGTAGGGCTACTCGTTGACTGAGCCGTGTTCTCGACCTATGCGCTCGTTCCGCGCGTTCACGAAGTCAAGCGTGAGCGCGCGGTACTTCTTGTATGACTCGATGTCGGGGATCAGGGCGGACGTTCTAAAGTCATCGAAGGGCGCAAAGAACTTGACGCTGGCGTAGTCGTCCTCCACCAGATCCTGCAAGTAAAAAAAGTCGACGTAGCTCTGGAAGTCCACAAACAAGTCAAAGAAGTCTGAATAGCGAGCGAGCACATCGGTCAGCGGACTGACGCCTCCTTGGTAATGCCGGCGAATTGCCTCAAGGGTGAGATCGAATCGATCCTCGATCTTCTTGTTCGTTCCACGCGCCTGGTTGATCGTGTGCTTGTTGCCGATCCTGTTCCTCGGGAAGATCATCATCCCGCCGATTGAGTAACCGCGTCGAGAGAATGCTTCCTGCTCCGCCTCCGGGATCTGGCCGATGACGTGTCGCATTCGACTGTGCTTCTTGAACGTTCGAATGATCGCATCGCTCGAGACTTTGAAGAGACCCAACTTGGAATCGTGTTTCAAATAACCAAGCGGGAACGTCTCGGTGAGAGTGAACATCGCGCCTCCGGGGAGAGCCTTGCTCCAAAGAATGCGATGGTACTTGCGGAGGGTGGGACTGAAACGATCCGGATCCTTACCGCCTCTGAGGTCGCTGCGGAGGTCGAAATCTGTGTCGACGATTTCTCGATGAGTCATGTGCAGACCATAGCGGGACACCCGGACATTGGTCATGACAAGTAGGGCTACATCGGACCTGAACATCGCGCATGTCCCCCGAAGTGGCCGTAGACGGACGGGTGAGTGCTGGTCACACTGGGTCATAACGCTACGGTCGGTGGCGTTATACCCGAAGGTTTGGCATGGCTGCCGGAGATTCAGCGACGTTTGAAGCAGAGCACCAGCGCCTGCTCGCGCAAGAACACGGCCGCCTTGCCGAGACCGCTCGCGAAATGCACCGCCGTTTCAGCGCCGCCGCGCACAGCGAGCGCCGCCTGTCGCATACCCTCGAGGCGCTCGAGTCACGCGGGTACACCGTGCTCGCCGACCGCCGCTGGCCCAAATCGCGCAAGGCGCAGGTCGACTTCATCGTCGCGGGCCCGGGTGGCGTGTTCATCGTCGACGCGAAGCAGTGGCGTGACGTGCACATCGCGGCGGGTCACGTGTACCGCGACCAGGATGACGTCACCGACGACTTTGCGCGCATCGCCGACCTCGCCGAGTCGACCCGCAGCATCCTCGCCGAATTCGGCCTGGCACCCGGCGAAGTGCACGCGTATGCGGTCTTCACCAACCAGCGAACCATGAAGCCGATCGACCTATACGGCGTGACTCTGATCTCCGAGCCGGACGTCATCACCAGCATCTCCCGCCGCGGCACCCGGCTCAGCCCCGCACAGGTCGAGATGATCATCGACGAGCTCGAGAAGCTCTTTCCGCTCTACGGCTCGCCCGCCGAGGCGGAGCTCGACGTCTCCGTGGTCGATCCGGTGCTGCCGGCGGATGTCGCGAGCATCACGCTCGCGAACACTCAACAGCTGCCACTCATCACCGTCGATGAGATCGAGGCCGCCCTTGTGGAGGGCGTGATGACGCTGCCCATCGAGGACTGGATGGCGTTCCTGCACCCGTCGCAGGCGAAGCTCGTGAACCGCAACTTTTCCGGCCCATCTCGCGTCAGGGGCGCGGCCGGCACCGGCAAGACGGTCGTCGGGCTGCACCGCGCCGCGCACCTCGCGCGCACGGGTGAGGGGACGGTGCTCGTGACGACATTCGTGAAGACACTCCCGAACGTCCTCTCCACGCTGCTGCAGCGCATGGCGCCGGATGTCGCGCACCGCGTGCAGTTTGCCGGCATCTACAGTTTCGCGCTCGACCTGCTCGCGCTGCGGGGCATCAAGCTGAACCTGGATCCCGACTCGGCCAGGCGTCATCTCAACACGATCGTGCGCGTCTTCGGCCTGCTCGAGATCGACCCCAATCGCGATTACTGGCACGAGGAGATCAACGCCGTAATCAAGGGTCGCGGCCTCAGCCGGTTCGAGGATTACGCGGCGCTATCCCGAGCCGGCCGCAGGCGCCGTCTCACGGTGGAGCAGCGCGCCAAGGTGTGGGACGTCTACGTCGCCTACACGCGCAAGCTCCAGGAACTCCGCATCTCTGACTACCCGGACGTCATCCTGCAGGCCGCGGCCTCGCTGAGGCGTCGTCCGCTCACCGGCTACAGCGCGGTCATCATCGATGAGGCGCAGGACCTGACCTGCATGATGATCCGGATGCTGCACTCTCTCGTCGGGGACAAAGCCGACGGCCTCAATCTCATCGGCGACGGCCAGCAGACCATCTACCCCGGCGGTTTCACGCTCGGCGAGGCGAACATCTCGATCGCCGGCCGGGGCGTGGTCATGACCACCAACTACCGCAACACCGCCGAGATCGTGGAGTTCGCCGCGTCCCTCGTGGCAGGCGACGAGTTCCAGGACATCGAGGGCGGCGCGGGCGCTCCAGACACGACGACCACGATCGCCCGACGCGGTGAGACGCCGACCATCTCGCACTTCGAGAACGTGCTCGCGCATGACGCGTCCCTGCTGGTGCACGTGCGCACAATCACGAAGGGCCACGTCAAGTACGGCGACATCGGCATCCTGGCCATGACGAACTGGCAGGTCGGAGCGATCATCAAGGCGCTGAAGGGCGACGGCATCCCGTCGATCGAGCTGAACGACTACGACGGACGCCCCACCAACGCCGTCAAGGTCGGCACCATCCACCGCGCCAAAGGCCTCGAGTTCAAACAGGTGCTGGTCGCTCGAACCCCCAGCAAGCTTCTGGATGCCTCGGCTCACGACACAGACGACTCCACCCGCGAGCGGCGCGACCTCGACCGGCGCGCGCTGTACGTGGCAATGACCCGGGCCCGGGATGGGCTGTGGGTTGGGGTGGCTTAGCCTGACCTCAAGACAGGTCCTTCGTAAATCAACGTTGATAGGAACACAATGGCTGTCGAAGAACAAGCGTGGAGCATTGCGCGGCTCATTCCGACCTCAGGGATCAATGGTGCCGAGGAGCAGGAACGACGAGGCACCTCGGCCCTGTTAGCGGTCATGTCTTCCGTCAAAGAATTCGGAAGAACTCTGACGTCGCCGCTTGGAGCGCCGACCGGCCACCTCGAAACCTATATCGAGGTCCCTTTTGATCTCGGCGATCGACGGCTGTTCCCCGATGGACTCATTCGAATCAAGCGCGGAGCGAAGACATGGACCGCTCTCGTGGAAGTGAAGACGGGTACCAACCTGCTCGCTACCGAACAACTTGAAAACTACCTCGATATAGCGCGAGAGCATGGTTTCGACGCACTTCTGACAATCTCTAATGAGATCCCAGCGTCGGTCGGCACCCACCCGACGGTGATCGACAAGCGGAAGCTGCGCAAGGTAGCCCTGTTCCATCTTTCATGGAGCGAGATATTGACTCATGCCGTGATGCAGAAGGAATTCAGAGGCGTCGCCGATCCCGATCAGGCTTGGATTCTTGGAGAGCTGATCCGCTACCTCGAGCATCCGCGATCAGGAGCTCTTTCATTCGACGACATGGGAGCTAACTGGGTACCGGTTCGCGAATCAGTCACCGCGGGAACGCTCCGTCAGAACGACAAGGGTGCGGCCGACGTAGCGGGCCGCTTCGACGCGCTCATCAGGTTTGCTTGTCTCAAATTGGGGCGCCAGCTTGGGGCCGAGGTCACTCCTGTCCTGACTCGTCAGGAGATCTCGGATCCCGCCGCAAGAACCTCCGCCTTGGTCGCCTCGCTTGTCGCGACGGGCAGCCTTCGCGCTTCAATTCGAATCCCGAACGCCGTGGGTCCACTCGAAATCGAAGCGAACCTTCGTTCCAATCGCATCACCTGCCATTTCGATCTCGACGCTCCCAACGAGGGAAAGCCGACCACGCGAGTGAATTGGGCCCTGCGCCAGTTGAAGGATGCTCCGGAGACGGTTCGGCTGGAAGCGTTCGTAGCCCGAGCGCGGGAGGGGAAAGCGGAACTACTGAGGGACGTTCGAGATACTCCTGCGAAACTCGTCGGCGATTCGGTCAAAGAAATCAAATACTTCCGAATCGCGCAGTCTCATCCGCTGGGTGCCAAGCGGGCCGCGGGTCGCGGGGCTTTCATCGACTCCATGCTCGACGCTGTTGACACCACGTACGCAGATATTGGACAGCGTTTGAAAGCGTGGACGGCCGCGCCTCCCAGACTCCGTTCCGTCGAAGAAGTCGAAATCGATCCCGAAATACCGGCGTCGCTCGTGTCGAACGCGTTGTCATCGCAGGACGGGGATTCGCCGGAACCAAAGGATGCGGACTAACTCTGCTTCTGGGTCACTACGACCTTCCCGCGTACGTGCCCCGTCTCGAGGTGCCGCGCAGCATCCGCGGTCTCCTCGAGTCGGTAGGTGAGGTCGACGTGGGACCGCACCGTCCCATCCGCGAGCCATCCGGCCAGGAGCACGTAGTCGTCGGGCGTCGCCGTCCAGTCCATGAGCACGGCGACCTTCTCGCGCACGAACGCTCCCGCGATCAGGGACCCGAACATGAACGTCGCCGGCCCTAGCAGCTTCCCGCCGCCGATCGCACCGACGGTGATGAAGGTTCCGCCGGGGACGAGTGCCCGCCTGAGCGCGCGCAGCGGCTGCGTCCCGACGGTGTCGAAGATCACGTCGAACCGCTCCCCCATCCGAGTGAAGTCCCGGGCGGTGTAGTCGATGACGTCATCCGCACCGAGGTCGCGCACCCAGTCCGCGTTGACGCCGCTGCAGACCGCGACGACTCGGGATGCGCCCAGCGCCCTCGCGATCTGCACCGCGAAGTGACCGACGCCGCCCGAGGCTCCGTTGACGAGCACGGTTTTTCCCGACAGCGAGCCGTACTGGCGCAGGCCGTAGAGCGCGGTGAGGGCGCCCATCGGGGAGGCCGCGGCATCCTCGTAGGACACTGAAGCCGGCTTGAGCACGAGATTCTTGTGGGATGTTGCGGCGAACTCCGCGCAGGCTCCCCGCCCGATGCCGCCGAAGACGGCATCGCCCGGCTTGAGGGTGGTGACGGCGGAACCGACGCTGATCACGTCGCCCGCGACATCCGCACCGATGATGTTCTTCTGCTTCGGGCGGCGCAGACCCTGGCCGCCCATGCGCGCGAGGTAGGGGTCGCCGCGGTAGAAGTGCCAGTCGTAGGGGTTGAGCGCGGCCGCACGCACGCGGATGAGCACCTGGTGGTCGGCAGGCTCGGGGGTGGGAACGTCATCCACTACCAGCACTTCGGGACCACCGTAGGTGTCGTAGGTTATTGCTTTCATGCGACCTCCCGGACTTACGCTGTATGTCTGGCACTCAGCGTAGACTTACGCCGTAAGTACGTCAAGGAGGATTCGATGGCCCGCTCCGCCCTCACCCGTGCGCGCGTGCTCTCCGCGGCCATCGGCCTCGCGGACGAGAGTGGCGTCGAGTCGCTGAGCATGCGGTCCCTCGGCGCGCGCCTCAGTGTCGAAGCCATGTCGCTGTACAACCACGTGTCGAACAAGGATGACGTTCTGAGCGGCATGACCGACCTCGTCTGGGCGCAGATCGACCTCGCGCCCGGGGTCGACGACTGGCGCACCGCGGTTCGCACCATCTGCGTCTCGCTGCACCACGCGTTTCTGCGGCACCCCTGGAGCTGCCGTCTGCACGGAACCACGGCCGGCGTCGCGCGGCTTCGGTACATCGACCGCAGCCTCATGCACCTCCGCGAAGGCGGCTTCAGCGCGGGGGTCGCGTACCACGCGCACCACCTGCTCGATGGGTACGTGCTCGGCTACACGCTGCAGGTCATCGACTACACCTCGGGCGACCAGGGCGCGAGCGATGCAATGCAGGAGCTCGTCGCGTCTGTCTCGTCCGAGATGCCGTACCTGATGGAGCACATCGAACAGCACGTGTCAGGAGTGCCCGACGAGCCCGGCTTTGAGATCGGGCTCGACCAGATCCTGGACGGGTTGGAGCGGCGGCTCTAGGCGCTACTGCTGCGCCCGCTCGAGCACGAGTTCGCGGACACGAGCGGCATCCGCCGTGCCCTTCATCGCCTTCATGACCGCACCGATGATTGCACCGGCGGCCTGCACCTTGCCGTCGCGGATCTTTTCGAGCACGTCGGGCTGCGCGGCCAGGGCCTCGTCGATGGCGGCGATGAGGGGGCCGTCATCCGAAATCACGACAAGGCCGCGGGCCTTCGTGACGTCGGCGGGGCTGCCCTCGCCGGCGACGACACCCTCGAGCACCTGGCGGGCCAGGCGGTCGGTGAGTTCACCGTTCTCGATCATGGCAACCAGCTCGCTGACATGCAGCGGCGAAACGAGGGATGATGCATCTGCGCCGGCAGCGTTCGCGAGGCGAGCGATCTCGCCCGTCCACCACTTGCGCGCCTGTGCGGCAGAGGCGCCGGCGGCCACCGTCTCCTCCACCTCGACGAGAAGTCCGGAGTTCAACACATCCTGAAACTCGAGGTCCGTGAAGCCCCACGATTCCTTTAGCCTCTTACGACGAAGGGCAGGAGCTTCCGGAAGCGCCGCCCGCAGCTCAGCGATCAGCTCGAGCGAAGGCTCGACGGGAAGGAGGTCAGGCTCGGGGAAGTAACGGTAGTCATCGGCATCGCTCTTGGGGCGTCCGGCTGAGGTCACACCCGTGTCCTCGTGCCAGTGGCGCGTCTCCTGGATGATCGTGCCGCCCTTTTCGAGGATCGCAGCCTGGCGCTGGATCTCGTAACGGATGGCGCGCTCGACGCTGCGCAGCGAGTTCACGTTCTTGGTCTCGGTGCGGGTGCCGAGCTTGCCGGATCCACGCGGGCTCAGGGAGATGTTCGCGTCACAGCGGAGGTTTCCGCGCTCCATCTTCGCCTCGGAGATACCCAACGAGACGACGATGTCGCGGATCGCTGAAACGTACGCCTTGGCGAGTTCCGGGGCGTCGGCCTCGGCACCGGTGATCATCTGGGTGACGATCTCCACGAGGGGAACACCCGCGCGGTTGTAGTCGACCAAGGAGTACTCGGCGCCCTGAATGCGTCCGGTCGCTCCACCCACGTGGGTCAGCTTGCCGGCGTCCTCCTCCATGTGCGCGCGCTCGATCTCGACGGTGAACTTCTTGCCGCTGGCGAGCTCGACCTCGACGCTGCCGTCGAACGCGATCGGCTCGTCGAACTGGCTGATCTGGTAGTTCTTCGCGAGGTCCGGGTAGAAGTAGTTCTTGCGGGCAAAGCGCGAGCTCGGCGCGATCTCGCAGCCGAGAGCGAGGCCCAGGCTGATCGAGTACTTGATGGCCTGCTCGTTGACCACCGGGAGGCTGCCGGGAAGACCCAGGTCCACCGGGGTGATCATCGTGTTCGGCTCGCCGTGTACGTTGCCCAGGGCGGCGGGGTTCGGCGCATCCGAGAACATCTTCGTCTGAGTGTTCAGCTCGACGTGTACCTCGAAGCCGAGCACCGGCTCAAAGAGTTCGATTGCCCTGTCGTAATCCATCAGTTCAGCTTTAGCCACCCGATGATTCTATCGGGGCGCTCTCCCGCGCCTTAACTCGGGAGGAGGGAGATGATTGCCTCCGCGAACTTCGCGGGAGCCTCGAGCGGCACGAAGTGGGCTGAGGTCTCCAGGATCTCGAGCCGGGCATCCGGAAACCACTCGTCGACCTTGTCGGCCCACTCGATCGGGAACAACGGGTCGCCCGCCGGCCACAGCATCACCGTCGGCGTCGCGACCGGGGTCTCGGGCGCGGGCGTGCGGTTCGAGTTGTACCACTGGATGCTCGCGGTGAAGGCTCCGGGCCGGGCGTAGCTCGCGACCAGGGCGTCGAACTCGGGGCCCTCGATCAAGGACGGATCGCTCGTCCACTGCCCCCAGATGAAGGCGAGGTAGTCGCGTACAGCCTGCGGGTTGCCGTCGATGAGCGTTGTCGCGAGGCCGGACCGGTGGAAGTGCTGGTACCAGAAGTGCTCCTGCATCCGCGGCTCGTTGCGCCGATCGCCGATGCCGGGGTACGCAGGCGTCACGACGAGGCCGAGCACGAGCTCCGGCGCGATGCGGGCGATCGTCTGCGCGACGCGAGAGCCGATGTCGTAGCCGGCGAACACCGCGGGGCCATCGAGCGCTGCGATGACGCGTTGCGCGTGGGCGGTCGCTGTCCCCTCCTCCACAGGCAGCGGCCCGTCGAAGGCTTCACCGAAGCCGCGCAGTTGCGGAACGATCGGGTTCACTCCATCCGGCAGCAGCGGGACGACGCGGCGAAAGTCATCCGTTGAACCCGGCCAGCCGTGCAGCAGTACAACGTCGGTCATGGGCGCGAGTTTACGGCCGTCTTGCCGGTTTCGACAGGCTGCACTTCCACAGGCTCCGTGACCGTCGCAAGAGCGGCCTCGGGCGTCGCCTTCTCGGACCGCACGAACGCGATGCCGGCGAGGATGAGCCCGCCTCCGAGCAGCTGCGGCAGGGTGAGGTTCTCCCCCAGAAGTATCCACGCGTAGAGCGCAGCCGCCACCACCTCGAGCAGTCCGAGGAATGACGCGAGACGCGAGCCGAGCATTTCGCTGGCCGTGATGCTTGCGGCATACGCGAAACCTGTGGCGATGATGCCGACGATGAGCAGCGGGACCCACCAGGGTGCGAGCATGCCGAGCATCGGGACATCCACCAAAGGAAGTTCGAACGGCACGATGCCGACGAGTCCGACCAGCCCGAGGGCGAGGCCGCCGATGACGAGGCCGGCGGCAGCGAGGGCGACCGGCGGCAGGCCGTCGCTCGGGCGAGCGGCGATCACGTAGTAGACGGCGCAACCGACGGTCGAGAGGGCGGCGAAGCCGAGGCCGAGCAGGTCGAGGGATCCTCCACCGCCTGGCGAGACGACCAGCACGAGGCCGATGAGTGCGACGACCGAGCCGATGAGCACAACAGCCTTGGGCATCTTGCGGGTCGTGACCCACGCGACGGCAACGAGCAGCAGCGGTGCCATGTACTCGATGAGGATGGCGGTGCCGACGGGAATGCGCTGCACGGCGGCGAAGTAGACGAGCTGGGTGGCGGCGACACCGATGAGCGCCATGCCCAGCACCCGCCAACGGCCGCGCCAGAGGGCGGCCCAGCGTCCGCGAATCAGCACCAGCGCGACCGGCAGCAGCACGAGCCCGCCGATGAGCGCGCGGAGGGTGACGGCGGCCGCCGGCGACCAGCCGGCCTCGAGCAGCGGCTTGATGAACGCGCCGGACATTCCGAAGGTCGCGGCAGCGAGCACTGCGATGATGAGACCGAGGGTTGTCGACTTCATGGCGTCCGCTTTCATAATGACTAAACTAGATGTTGCCCCTGACATTACGACCGCCGAGGATAAGGAGTCAAATTGCATTTTGCCCCTGACACCGAGATCACTCTCGAGTTCGTGGTGGCGCTGGCCGACACGAGTCCCGGCGCCTCCAAATCGGGCACCGACGAACTCGATTCGCCGGAGACCCTGACCGCGTTTCTCAAGACCTGGACCTATACCGGCCGCTTCGATCGGGATGAGGCCGAGCTCGCCGACGTCAAGAAGAACCGCGAGCTGTTCCGTCGGGTGTGGAGCCTGCCCGTGGATGACGCGGTCGCCGAGGTCAACGCGATGTTCAGCAAGGCCAAGGCCCTGCCGCAACTCATGAAGCACGACCACTTCGACTGGCACCTGCACGCGACGGACAACGACGCCCCGCTCGCTGAGCGCATGCGCGTCGAGGTCGCGATCGCGCTGGCCGACGTTATCCGCTCGGGCGCAATGGACCGGCTGCGCGTCTGTGACGCCTCCGACTGCGACGGTCTTGTGCTCGACCTGTCACGCAACGGCTCTAAGCGCTACTGCAACGTGCGCTGCGGCAACCGGATGAACCAGCTCGCCTTCCGCGAGAGGCAGGGTTCGCTGGTTGAGTAGGCGCTCCAGCGCCGTATCGAAACCCCAAGTGAGAATTCGATACGGCCGCGAGCGGCCTACTCAATCAACTAAAAGACGCGCGCGGCGGGTGCGCGATTTCCGTATCCCAACTGCAGTTGGGATACGGATTTGCGGTTACCGCTGGAGCAGCGCCGTATCGAAACTGCGCAGCAAGTTGAGTAGGCGCTCCAGCGCCGTATCGAAACTGCGCAGCAGGTTGAGTAGGCGCTCCAGCGCCGTATCGAAACCCCACGACAGATTTCGATACGGCCGCGGGCGGCCTAGTCAATCAGCGAGGTTCAGACAGCACCCTCGGTCGCCGCGAGCATCTCGCTGAGCGACAGCTCGGGAGCCTGGCTGATAAGAGTGTGCCCCCACTGGTCTTCGAGCAGTCGTTCGAGAGTGGCTCCGAGCTGGTAGAGCCGGGCATCCGCTCGCGCAGGCGCCATGATCTGGATGCCGACCGGCAGGCCGTCCTCGGGGGCGAGCCCGATCGGCAGGCCCATTCCGGGCACGCCGGCAAGGTTCGCCGGGATCGTCGTGACGTCGTTGAGGTACATCGCCATCGGGTCTTCGAGCTTCTCACCGAGCTTGAAAGCGGTGGTCGGCGCGGCCGGGCTGACGAGAACATCCACCTGGGCGAACGCGGCGTCGAAGTCGCGCTGGATGAGCGTGCGAACCTTCTGCGCGCTGCCGTAGTAAGCGTCGTAATACCCGGCGCTGAGCGCGTAGGTGCCGAGGATGATGCGGCGCTTCACCTCGGGGCCAAAACCGGCTTCGCGGGTGGCGGACATCACGTCTTCGACGGTTCCTCCCCCCACAGGGTTCACGCGCAGGCCGAATCTCACAGAATCGAATTTGGCGAGATTGCTCGACGCCTCAGCGGGAAGAATCAGGTAGTAGGCGGCAACCGCGTACTCGAAGTTGGGTGCACTCACTTCGACGATCTCGGCGCCCGCCTGCTCGAGCAGGGTCAGCGCTTCGTGGAAGCGCTGGGTCACGCCCGACTGGAAACCAGGACCGTCGAGTTCCTTGACGACGCCCACGCGGAGACCCTTGAGGCTCTCGGCCTTCTGGCCGGCGCGGGCGGCGTCGGCGAAGCTCGGCCAGACATCGGTAAGAGAGGTGGAGTCACGCGGGTCATGACCGCCGATGACGTCATGAAGCAGAGCTGCGTCGAGCACCGTACGCGTCACGGGGCCGACCTGGTCCAGCGAGCTGGCCAGGGCGATAGCGCCATAGCGGCTCACGCCGCCGTAGGTGGGCTTGACACCGACTGAACCGGTGACGGCGGCGGGCTGGCGGATGCTGCCACCCGTGTCCGAGCCGAGCGCGAGCGGAGCTTCGTAGGCGGCGACGGCAGCGGCGGAGCCACCTCCGGAGCCACCGGGGATCCGGTCCAGGTCCCACGGGTTGTGGGTCGGGCCGAAGGCCGAGTGCTCGGTGGACGAGCCCATCGCGAACTCGTCCATGTTGGTCTTGCCCAGCGGGATGAGGTGGGCAGCGCGGAGCTTCGCGACGACGGTCGCGTCGTACGGCGGAACCCAACCCTCGAGGATCTTCGAGCCGGCGGTCGACGGCATGTCGATCGTGCACAGCACATCCTTGATGGCGACGGGAACACCGGCGAGCGGTCCGAGCTTTTCGCCGGCAGCGCGGGCGGCGTCCACGAGGGCCGCAGTGTCGAGCGCCTGCGCGTTGATGTGCAGGAAGGCGTGCACGTCACCGTCGACGGCAGCGATGCGGTCGAGGTGCGCGCGGGTCACCTCAACAGACGAGACGTCACCGCTGGTGAGCTTGTCCGCGAGATCCGCGGCGGAGAGACGGGTGAGATCAGTCATTACTGCTCCTCCCCCAGGATCGCCGACACCTTGAAGCGTGTGCCGTCGTGCTCCGGGGCGCCCGCGAGGGCCTGTTCGGTCGTGAGGGTCGGGCCCGGGACATCCGCTCGGAAGACATTCGTGAGCGGGATGGGGTGGCTCGTTGCGGGAACGTCCGCGGTGGCGACCTCGCTCACCGTGGCGACGGCGTCGACGATCGCACCGAGTTCGCCCGTAAGCTTCTCGATCTCTTCGGGCGTGAGCGCGATGCGGGCGAGATTCGCCAGGTGCGCCACGACGTCGGTCGTGATTTCAGACATGGATGCTCCGAGAAGGTTGAGGGGACTACGCAATTCTATGGCCTGCAGAAATACGTCAAACCGTGATCCCGGTCGCGGCCCGCGTCTGTAATGCTGGAACCACTCCCTCGACAATAAGGATCGCCATGCGCCGCAGCATCATCGCCCTCGCGATAGTCGGGGCGCTCGCACTAACCGGCTGCGGGCCGACCGGCGAGGGATTCCCCGACAATGGCGGCCCGACCGCCGACCCCAGCGAGCTCGACGGCGACTGGCAGCTCGCCGACGGTGAGGACGCTCAGGGCGTCTTCGATCTCAAGGAGTCCGTCTCCACGATCACCCTCACCGGGCCTCGCACCGGCGGGCGCACCTCGTGCAACATCTTCGGCGCGACCGTGAACGTCAACGGCGACGAGATCAACGTCGCGCCGGGTGCCGTCACCGAGGCCGCCTGCGAGGACCCCGACCTGATGACCCTCGAGTGGCGCTACCTGGCCGCGCTCGAGGAGGTCACCAACCACGAGGTCGACGGCGAGACGCTGACGCTGAGTGGCGGTGACGTCATCCTCATCTTCGATGCTGTTCCGGACGTGCCGATCAGCGAGTTCAGCGGCACGATCTGGCGGCTCGAGGGCCTCGTCACGGGTGCGGGGGCCGACGGTTCGACCGCGAGCCCCGTCGGAACCGGCGGGATCGTCTTCAACAAGGACGGCACCGTCACCGGCAATGGCGGCTGCAGCGACTTCACCGGACAGTGGGAGGTGAGCGGCGGAGTTGTCGTCGTCACAGCCCTGGTATTCGAAGACACGGACTGCCCAAACGACCTCGTCGCCCAGGAGAAGCACGTCGCCACGGCGCTCGGCACGGGCTTCACCCCGCTCATCGAGGGCGACCGGCTCACCATCTTCCCGGCCACCGGCAAGCTGGGGCTCGTCTACCGCAACAGCGCCTCGAGCAGCGCGTAAGAAATCTCAACTACGTCGTTGGAGCGGAGTCTGACAGTCTGGTTGCAGATCGCGACCAAGGGAGCAGTATGCGCACGACCATCGGAGCCCTCGCGCTCGTCGCACTTGTGGCCCTGACCGGCTGCGCCACGGCAACGCCGAGCGCCCCGGAGACCGCCGACAGCACCGCCCCCACCGCATCGGTTCTCGATGGGGAATGGCGTCTCGTCAGCGCTACCGACGCCAAGGGCAAGGTGGATCTCGGCACCTCGATCACCACGATCACCCTCACCGGTGAAGAGACCGGCGGACAGGCTCCCTGCAATGTCTACCGCGCCACGGTCGAGATCGGCGCCGGCCACGACGTCGTCATCACCCCCGGAGCCACCACGAAGGTCGCGTGCACCGACGCCGCGCTGACCGCCGTCGAAACGCGCTACCTCGCAGCCCTCGCACTCGTGATCCGCACGGACGTTGTGGAAAACCAGCTCGTGCTGAGTAATGAGGACGAGAAGATCGCACTGACGTACGCTGCAGCACCCGCCGTCGACGAGACGGCTCTGGTGGGCATCAACTGGCAGCTCGAAAGCCTGCTTGCCGGGGTGGGCGACGAGGCGGTCCCCACGAGTGCTACCGGTGGCTCGATCCTATTCACCGAGTCCGACTTCGAAGCCCGCGGAACCTGCAGCGTCATCACCGGCTCCTGGACCGTCGCCGGCGGCCTGCTGCTCCTCACCGATGTGGCGAACGACCTCAGCGCGTGCGGCAAGCCGCTGCCCGCCGGCGAGAAGGTGCTCGCCAACACGCTGAGCACCCGCCCCACCGTCATCATCGATGACGTCGCGCTCACCCTCTCCTCGGCGACGACCAAGTCCGGCCTGCAGTTCCGGGCAAGCAATAACTGAGGCGTAGCATCGAGTAGATGAGTACCTCCGAGCTCCCGTTCCGCTGGCGTTCGATAGCACTCCCGGCCCTGCTGCCGACCCTGCTGTTCTCGATCGGCGAGGGTGCGATCATCCCGATCATTCCGATCGTTTCGGGCAACCTCGGGGCGACGCTGGCGCTGGCGGGCCTGATCTCCGCGCTGCTCATGATCGGCGAGCTCGTCGGCGATATTCCGAGTGGATGGCTCGTCTCCCGCATCGGCGAACGCCCGGCCATGATCGGCGCGAGCCTGCTCTCGGTCATCGGACTCGTCCTCTGCGTGCTCGCACCGAACCCCGTGGCGCTCGGCCTCGGCATCTTCCTCATCGGACTGGCCACAGCCGTGTTCGCCCTCGCCCGTCACGCGTTTATGACCAGCTTCGTGCCGATCAGTCACCGAGCTCGCGCCCTGTCCACTCTGGGCGGCATCTTCCGCTTCGGGTTCTTCGTGGGGCCCTTCCTCACGGCGCTCGCGATCGAGCTGACCGGCACGGCGGCATCCGCGTTCTGGATCCACATCGTCGCCTGCCTAGCCGCCGCCGCGCTGCTGATCGCCCTCCGCGATCCGACAAAGTCATTCGGGGTGCTGCGCACCGAGCGAGGCGAAGACGGCAAGCAGCTGCGCGAGGGCGAGGCCCTCGTTGCCAAAGAGGCCACCGGCCTGTTCCGCACCATGTACGAGAAGCGCGGGGTGCTCGGCAAGCTCGGCACGGGCGCCGCGCTGATCGGCGCGATGCGCGCCTCGCGCGCGGTAATCCTGCCGCTATGGGCGTTGAGTATTGGCATCAGCGAAACGAACACAGCGCTCATCATCGGTATCGCGGGTGCTGCTGACTTCGCCCTGTTCTACGCGAGTGGGCAGATCATGGATCGCTGGGGTCGCCTCGCGAGCGCCCTGCCCTCGATGATCGGCCTGGGGGTCGGCCACTTCGTGCTCGCCTTCAGCCACGACCTGACGAGTAACGTTCAGTGGTTCGTCTTTGCCGCGATGTTCATGTCCGTCGCCAACGGACTGGGCAGCGGGATTCTCATGACCCTCGGGGCGGACCTCGCCGACAAGACCAACCCGGCGCCTTTCCTCGGCGCGTGGCGATTCACCGGCGGACTCGGCGGCGCGGGCGCCCCCCTGCTGGTCTCCGGCCTCACCGCCGTCGCAACGATCTCCCTTGCCGCCGGAGCGATGGGCGTGTTGGGGCTCGTCGGTGCGGGGATCCTGGCTCGCTACATCCCGCGCTATGCACCGCGCCCGAAGAAGTAAGAGCTACACGCCCCAATTGCGAATGGGTGCGTAGATGCGGCTGACGAGGCGGTCCTTGCCGGTGACCCACGCCTCGACGGACAGGGCGGCCGGCTCGTAGTCGGGAACCACGGAGATATCGACGGGCGTCTCGTCGTAGTAGTACAAATCCACGGGGTCGGCCTCGCCCGTGTTCGGCACGTGCCGATAGGCGTTCGGCGATGCGGCGAGTTCCTCGGTGCCGACGGCGACTCCGTCTTCAGTGGTGATGGCGACGCCGCTGACCTCAGGGACTGTCACCCCCACGCTGAAAGAGCTGACTTCCGGGAAGCTGGGGGTCACATCCTGGTACTCCGTGAACTCGAAGCCATTCCAGACGTGAACGGTGGTGGCCGGCTGCTCGGGCGTCGCCTCCTGCACGGTGAGTTCCGGCCGGAAACCGAAGATGAAGGTGAGCTCTGAGATGGCCCGCTCCGCATCGGGCTCGAAGTAGTTCCAGCTCGTGAGTTCGGTGCCCTCGTCGTCCAACACGGTCACGGTCTCCGCCGAGACGACGATAGATGCCGCCGTGGGCACCTCGGGCGTCTCGACGGGACTCGTCGGTTCGGGGGTCGGGTTTGCAGCACAACCGACGAGGCCGATGGCGAGAACTGCGATCAGGGCGACGTTGCGCTTTCTCACGGGATTCCTCTCGATGGACGTGCCGCGACCCTACCGGCAGAGCCTCAGAACCGTGTGGGAACTAGGGCCCACCGGCCACGATGTCGTATACGTGGCCGTCCGGTTCGTCCGCGGTGAGAACCACGCTACGGCCGTCCTGTGTATCGAGCAAGAACACCCGGATGTCGATTCCGGTCACCGACTCGACAGAATTGGATGACGCCACGTCTTCGACGGTCGCGCTGGGCGTGCCGATGCCCACACCGCCCACCGCCTGCACGTCGACACCCTCGACGGTCGGCTTCACCACGTTGATGCGGGTGCCCGCATCAACGTCCGCGAAATCCTGCAGTTGCAGTCCGTCCCAGGAGTAGATGGTGTCGCCACCCTGCGGCACGGGCCCGACCTCGGTGCCGAAGGCCTTGTTCAGGGCGGCGACGAGAGGTGTTGCATCTTCTTCGGCGTATTCGAACGTGCTGACACGCTTGCCATCCTCGTCGAGAAGGCTCACTTCGGTCGACGACAGCACAACCGTGAAGACGATGGGATCCTCGATGACCGGTGTGGTCGTCGGCACGCCGGGAGGCGGGGGCGGCGCGCACGCGGCGGTGCCGAGCAGAACCAGCAGGGCGAGAGCGGCGAATCTCATGCCTCGACCCTAACCGGCTCGTCTCGTGCGCAGATCGAACGCCCAATCGTTGGAGCGGATCGGATTGCCGGGCGGGTACTCATCGTCCACCTCGCCGAGCAGCCTGAAGCCCGCCTTGCGGCAGACCGCGTTGGACGCGCGATTGTCGGTGCGCGGCAGGGCGTGCAGCGCGTCGCGATCGCCATGGCGTGCCGCGTGTTCGATGACAAGCAGCAGCGAGGATGTCCCGTGGCCATGTCCCTGGTGCGCCGTGTGCACCGACCACCCCGTCTCGTACACCTGCTCGCCGTGCCACTCTGTCGGCCAGTACCCGATGCCGCCGACCGGCTCGCCGTCGGCCTCGATGCGGAACATAAACGACGTGCCCGACGCCCAGCCGTCGAGGTATCTGGCATGCCTGACGAGGAGTTTCTCGTGCGCCTCGGGGCCGCCCAGGTGCTGCATCATGGCCGGCTCGTTGCTCAATTCGAGGATGGGCAGGTCGCCCTCGCCCCATGGCTCGATCGTCACTGTGCTCATGGGCCCACTGTCGCACCGGCGACCGTCATTCCGAAACGCTAACGAACCTCACGGTTTGCTCGCATTCGCCCCTACAATGACCGCAGCGGCATACCTGATACCGCTCGCGCGGAGGGGTTGCGCGTTCTTCACCGGGGGCTCTCCATGTCTGCCACACGTTCCGTCGCATCCGCCTTCCTCGCCGTAGCGCTGATCAGCTCGAGCCTGGTTGCTGCCGCCCCGGCGGTGGCGGGCGTTGACCCCACGACCGGCACCCTGAGCATCGGCAACCGCGTGTTCCTCGACGACGGTACGGACGGCGGCTCCGGCTTCAACGCAGCGCAGCGCAACAATGGCGTGCAGGATTCCAACGAGAAGGGCGTGGACGGCGTTCGCGTCGAACTCTACGAAGACCTCAACCTCGACGGAAAGGCGTCAGCCGACGAGTGGGCCGGCTTCGACGTCACGGCGAGCGGCCAGGCCGGCGCCGGTCGCCCAGGTACCGACGCCAAGGGCTACTACCTTTTCGACTACCTGACCCCGGGCACCTACATCGTGGTCATCCCTTCGACCCAGTTCACCGCGGGCGGCCCCCTCGCCGGCTGGCACAGCAGCTCCTTCAATGGAACAGCGACCGTGGGAGCGGCCGGCGCCGCGGGCAACCCCGCGACCGACCTCGATGACAATGGTGCCGAGCCCGCGAATCGTCGTCCGGACCTGTCGGGCGTTGCGAGCAACGTCATCCAGCTCGCAGCAGCGAACCAGGTGACCGGCGAGACCGACCTGAGCCTGCAGCCCTCCCCGGGCTTCCCCACTGACGAACAGATCAGCCCGACCGGATGGGACGGCGCCGGCTCCATCGGACGCGGCTCTGCCGACGCCGGCAGCAACATTGCCGTCGACTTCGGCTTCGTGCCGCCCATGTCGATCGGCAACCGCGTCTGGCTGGATGACAGCAGCGACCCGGCCCAGTGGAGTCCAGGCGGCAGCCGGAACAACGGGCTGATCGACGCGACGGATGACGGCAACCTGGCGCTGGCCGGCATCCAGAATTCCGGTATCGCGAATGTCGACCTGCAGCTCTACTTCGACGAGAACAACAACGGCATCATCGATGCGGGCGACACCCTCGTCTCCACGACCACCAGCGCTGCCAACGGCTATTACCTGTTCGACGGCCTGGCCCCTGGTCGCTACCTGGTGCGCGTCCCGTCCGGAGAATTTGCAGCCGGCCAGCCGCTCAACGGCCTGCGCAGCAGCTACGACGCAGTCGCGCAGGTCAGCCCCACCAACCAGACTGACGGCAACGACAACGGGATCGACGCCACGAGCGAGACCACCACGGGAGTCGCTTCTCGACAGATCGAGCTGGCCTACCTGGGCGAGCCGACCGGCGAGTCCGATCGGGCCGCCACCCAGCCGCACGGTCGCTTCGGCGAGACGGACTCCGACAGCGACCTCACCATCGACTTCGGTTTCCTTCGTGCACCCACGAGCCTCGGCAACCAGGTGTGGGCCGACACGAATAACAACGGGCTGAAGGACGCCGGCGAGCCGGTCACATCGGGCGTGTCCGTCGCGCTCTATCGAGACGTGAACGCCAACGGCTCAGTGGATGCCGGCGAAGACACCGGTCTGCGCAGAACCACCGATGCAGACGGCTTCTACCTCTTCAGCAACCTGCCTCCGGGCAACTACGTGGTCGTCGTCGAGGCGGACAACTTCCCCGCCGGCGGTCCGTTGTTCGGCAAGGTCAGCAGCCGCAGCGTCGCACCGAATCCGCTCGCGGTTGACAACCAGGTCGACAACAACGACACCGGTCGCGATGCATTCGTCTCCGGCGTTGGATTCGTGAGTCCCATGATCACCCTCTCGGCCGGCACGGAGCCGACCGGCGAGACACCGTTCTACCAGTTCGGCCGCCACGGTAACCAGGGCGAGCGCGATGTGGACAGCGACCTCACCGTCGACTTCGGCTTCACCGATCCGTCCGTCAGCGTGGGCGACTTCGTCTGGCGCGACACCAACGAGAACGGCGTGCAGAACGCGGGCGAGCCTGGCATCGCGGGCGTGACCGTGACGATCGTCGGCCCCGGCGGAGTTGCTGCTCTCACCGCGCTCGGCGCCACCGTCGGCCCCGTGACCACGGGCCCAGACGGCAGCTACAGCTTTACCAACCTGCGCGTGCTGCCCTCGGGGCAGTCGTACACGGTGCGCGTCGATAATAGCCAGGCCGCGCTGGCCGGCTACGTGCCCACCGTCACGGGCCAGGGCACGACAGCGACCGACTCGTCTGACGGCTCAGCGTCATCCGGAGATCTTCTGGTTGATGGCGCCTCGAACCTGACCCTCGACTTCGGCTTCGCGCCGCTGTACGCGGTCGGCGACTTCGTCTGGAGCGACACCAACCGCAACGGTCGACAGGACGCTGGCGAGCCCGGTCTCGAGGGCGTCACCGTTGAGCTGCTCTCGGCGGCCGACATCGTGCTGGCGACCACGACGTCCGGCCCCGCGGGCTACTACGTCTTTGACGGCCGACGCGCGGGAACGTACAAGCTGCGGTTTGCAGCGGTCACCAATCACTCGCGCTCCACCGCCGACGCGGCCGTTGCCACCGATGCGACCGACTCCGACGCGGCGATCGCCACAGGCATGACCGGCACAATCAGCCTCTCGGCGAGCTCGCGCCCCGCAATTGCGAGCGATGGCGTGACTGCCCAGTTCATCAACACCACCGCCGACGCGGGCTACCTCGCCCAGTCGAACGACGTGTCGATCGCGCACACGGTCGGCTCGGTCGACAGCACCCTGAAGACGATCACCTGGAACGTCACGGTGACGAACACCGGCCCCGATGCCACGAAGACGCCGACCACCGTCTCGTCGACGCTCGCGACCGCGCTCACCTTCGAGAGCGATGATTCGGCGGATGTCACGTGCACGACGGCCAGCCAGACACTGTCCTGCGAGCTCGCGGCGCCACTCGCCTCGGGGGCTGCCGTGACATACTCCTTCGTCACGAGCTATACGGGATACCCCGCGACGATCGCGAACACGGTCACCGCGGCGAACGCCTTCGACCTCATCTCGACCAACGACTCGGCCACCGCAACCGCGACGTCATTCCCGCCGAAGGTCGCCATCGGCAACTTCGTCTGGATCGACACCGACCGCGACGGCATCCAGGACGCAGGTGAGCCCGGCGTACCCGGCCACACCGTCAAGCTGCTCACGCCGACCGGTGCAGCGCGCCACACCGACGGCACCATAGTCACGGCGACGACGACCGATGCGAACGGGTTCTACGCGTTCGACGACCTCACGCCCGGCACCTACATCGCGAGCTTCGGGCCGCTGTCCGGTCACCGGCAGACACAGCTCGGCGCGGGCACCTCGGCGAACGACTCGAACGTCGCTCCCACGGGCATGACCGCGGCGTTCACGGTTGCCGCCACGGCTACCGGTGACACCCGTGCGGTCGTTGCCGGCGATGGCGCTCTCGACGCGACGCTCATCAATGACACGATCGACGCGGGCTTCACGCTCATCGCCTTCGACGCCGCTCTCTCGAAGTCCGTCGACTCGGTCGACACCTCCGCGAAGCGCATCACGTGGGAGCTGACCGTCACGAACGACGGCCCCGATGCGACCACCGCGGTCGCAACCGTCACGGACGAACTCGCTACCGACCTCACCTTTGTGAGCGGCGGTTCGGCGGATGTCACGTGCACGACCTCGGGCCAGACCGTGACCTGCGTGACGGCCGCGCCGCTCGCCTCGGGCGACTCGCTCACTTTCCCAATCGTGACCGACTACTCGGGATACCCGGCAACCCTCAGCAACACCGCCACAGTTGTCGCCGGCGCCGCCGACACCGACCTCACCAATAACGAAGACACCGCGACGACCACCGCCTTCCCACCGAAGGTCGCGATCGGCAACTTCGTCTGGCTCGACAGCGACCGCGACGGCATTCAGGATGCCGGTGAGCCCGGCATCGCCGGTGTCACTGTCAAGCTGCTGAGCGGCTCCGGCGGGAGCGCACTCAACACCGACGGCTCGATCGTCACCTACACCACCACCGACGCCAACGGCTTCTACGCCTTCGACGACCTCACGCCGGGCAGCTACATTGCGAGCTCCGGCCTGGTCACCGGCGCCGTGCGCAGCCCGCTCGGTGCGGGTACCGGTGCTACCGACTCAAACTTCGCGGCCAACGGCATGACTGCGGCGTTCACCGTCGCAGCTAGCGCCACCGGGGACACCCGCGCGGTCGTCCCCGCTGACGGTGCCCTCGACGCCACGCTCATCAACGACACGATCGACGCGGGCTTCATGACCCGCACATTCGACGTCTCCATCGTGAAGTCGTTCGGCTCGGTCAACACCTCGATGCGCCGGGTCACCTGGAACCTGACGGTGACGAACACCGGCCCCGATGCAACGGCCGCTGCCGTGACGGTCACGGATGTGCTGCCCACCACGCTCACCTTCGTGAGCGGCGGTTCGGCGGATGTCACGTGCTCGACCACCGGCCAGACGGTGTCCTGTGTCTCGGCTGCCCCGCTCGCCTCGGGCGCGACGCTGACGTTCCCGATCGTGACCAGCTACCGCGGTTACCCGGCGACCCTCTCGAACACCGCCACAGTGGCCGCGGGCACGGGTGACGCGGATGCCTCGAACGACTCGAGCTCCGCGACCACTCCGCGCCTCCCCGCCAAGCCGGTCGTGGTTCCGCCCGCAACGCCGACGACCCCGGGTACGGGCAGCGGCTCGGGTTCCGGCACCGGATCTGGATCGGGCTCCGGCACGGTGACCCCGGAGCCGACCGCCACGGCCACGCCCGAGCCCACCGTGGAGCCGACCGCGACTCCCGAGCCGACGGAGTCCGCGACTCCCCCGGCCCCGTCTTCCACTCCCTCTGATGACGCCAAATCCGGCATCGACGTCATAGCGATCATCCTGTGGGCGATCGGCGCAATCCTGCTGATCCTGCTGATCACGGGTGCGGTCGTGTTCTTCCGCCGCCGGGCTGCGATCTAGTCATCCTGCGCACGGATCCCGACTGCTGGTCAGCGGTCGGGGTCTGTGCCACTATTGCGCGTATGACGAGGCATGATCGCGCGATTGCCGCACCGGAGAAAGCCCCGGCGTTCGTCGAGTATTCGGTGCTGGTCGAGATCGCATTCGCGGCCCAGCTGCTCACGGTGCTGGCAGGCATGCTGCACAACAACGCGCTCGGGATGTCATCGGTGATGTTCGGTCTTCTCGGTGTTGTGCTTCTGGCGCAGGTGAGGAAACGGGCCTCATGGGCGTGGTGGGCGTTCGTCACCGTGCAGTCCGTCGGATTTGCGGTCATCGCGCTCGCGCTGGTCACCCGCCTCGCAGTGCCCTACCTGCACGTCGACGTCAGCTGGGTGACCATCATCCTCTCGGCCATCGCCTTGGTGGCGGTGCTGTGGCCGCCCGTGCGCGTCGAGATGCTCGCGAACCGGTAACTTCAGTCGAACACCGAGCGGGCGACCGCCGTCACCTCGATCCTGAGGCCCTCCGGCACGAGCAGTGAGACGATTGGCGGCCTCCAGTAGGCGGAGAGCTCGACGGTGGCGCTGCGCCCATCCACGGTGGTGGCTCGCTCGACGTTGAGCTGCTCGAAACCGTCCACCGGAGCGGAGTCGAAGTACGCGGCGACGGCGGCCCGAACATCGGACGCCTCGAGTTCGGGCCTCGGGTGCCCGTCGGCCGTGGGGGCGAGGTCGCCGAGGTCGTAGGCCTCCGCTCCGACGAGAGCCGCGCCATCCGCCACAGTGAAAAGACGCTTGCGCTCGAGGTACAGGGATGTCGCCGCCACCGCGAGCAGGATCAACACCAGGGATAGGAACCCGTAGAAGATTGTTAGCGGCAGGGTCGAGCCAGTCTCGTCGCGGTGATCGATCACGGCGCACCCCAGAACCGGGACACCTGCTGCGTCGCGGACGACTCGAGCTGCACGGCGAACGGAAGGTCGAGACTCAGTGACGGCGGCACTAGTGGCAGCGGCACGGCCACCGCGATCGACACCGTGACGAAGCCGCGTCGGGTGAGGCAGTCGCGGGGTTTCGGCGCGCAGCTGATCGCTACCTTCGCCTTCCGGGCGTCGATGCCGTAGTCGGCGAGCCCGAACTCGATCGCGCGGGTGGCGTCGGCCTTCGCCTCCGCGGTGGTCGGTGCCTGCACGTACACGCGCGCGGCTTGGCGTGCGGCGCCCTCGATCGCGAGCGCACCGGCCTGGATCGCAGACACGGTGAGCACGAGATAGACGAGGGGCACGAGCAGGATCATCCCGGTCGTGACGAATTCGAGGGATGACGACCCAGTCTCATCGCTGTCCCAGAGTCTCGATCGCCGCATGGCCGGTCACCTCCAGACCGCTATCGATGCCGACCAGACCGAACAGCGGCAGCGGGGTGCGCACCGTGACCGTCGCTGCGGGATACCCGCGATACATGCCGCGCGCGATGGTCACGTCGCGCGCGTAGCCCGGACCGAGCGCGCTTAGGATGAGGTCGCGGGTGCGCACCACCCCGTCGCCGAGCTCGTTGTCGGCGAGCGCCCCGTATCGAGCGCCCTCAGCGGCCGCATCGAGCACCGTGTTGCGGATGTGCAGCGCGAAGCCGAGCTGCAGCACCGACAGCGTGAGCACAGTGAGCAGCGCGCTCACCATCACGAACTCGGCGACAGCCGACCCGGACTCGTGTAGAAATCGCGCTCTCAGAAGCCGGTCACGCGCTCGATTGCCTGTTGGAATACATTGCTGAGCGCCGGGCCGGCGAGCCCCCAGATGATGATCACAAGGCCAGCGGTCATGAGGGTGATCAGCACCCAACCGGGCACGTCGCCGCGCTCTTCCCTGAGCATTCGATTCGCAGCGCGTCGTAATCCGTTCACCGGGGGCCGTCCTTTCCTGGGGAGTCACGAGCCCATGGTGAACCGGTGTCGAGAGCGGCGTGCGAACTTTCCACAGGCACTTCCCACTCGTCTCCCTCCGAGGTGCGGCATCGTAACTCGCGGTACTACCGTTAGCCTCATCCGCTCATACGGGGCGTGAGAAACGGAGATCCAGTGGCAGCCACAGGCTTGATCGGCGCGAAGCCAGGGCGGATTCGCGAGGCCAACGAGAAGTTCCTCGTTGAGCGGCGCCCGATGGATTCGAGGCAGCGGCGCAACCTGTTCATCATCTCGGCGGTTCTGGCGGGCGTTGGGCTCGTCGGCTTCACGGTCGTGCTCATCGGCGTCCTCGGCGGCGAGGGGCTCACAGTCATCGACGAGCCAATTCGCGACTGGCTCATGGCCGGCAGATCCAAGACCTGGACCCCGGCGATGCTCGTGCTCTCACTCGTCTTCGGCCCGTTGTTCTTTCCCTACATGACGCTTGCGATCACGGTCGCGTGGGTCATCAAGGCTCGCCACCTCTGGCGCCCCCTCCTCCTCGCGGGCGGCACGCTGGTTGGCATTGTGGCTGTTCGCGGTATCGCCGAGGTCGTAGGTCGCGCCCGTCCGCCGGTCGAAGACATGCTGACCGATGTCGATTCGAGCGAGTCATTTCCTTCGGGTCACGTCATCGGCGCCGCGATATTCATCCTCCTGATCGCCTACCTCGTCTTCTCGCGTCGGCAGGCTCGTTGGATTGCGACCTTGTCCTTCGTGTTTGCAGGGATCGCTGTGATTGCGACGGCTCTGAGCCGCCTGTACCTCGGCTATCACTGGGCGACTGATGCCATCGGTGCCATTTTTCTCGCACTCGTGGTTCTCGGTGCTGCAATGGCGATCGATACGAAGCGCACGACGTCGGCCGAGTAGCGGCTCACGCTAGAACCCCACCTGCAGCACCCAGATCCCCGGGAAGATCGCGAAGGAAATGATGACCGGCAGGATCAGGAACACGAGTGGGCTCGCCAGAGAAATAGGACTCTTTTGGCTACCGGGGATGCGACGCCACCATCTCTTGAATCGTTCGCAGATGGGAAGTGGGAAAGGGCGCCTCGACCCAACGGCGCAAGTACTCGGCCTCGCCATATTCGTCCAGCACTCGCTGCGCGGCGTAACCAACACTCGCTGCGAGATCGGTCAGCGGTTCGGAGGTTCGGAAAATCTCCACACCTTCGTCATCGCGCATGGGCGGAAAGTTGTCCGGGAACACCAGAATCACCAATTGCGCTTCGCCGCCTTCACGGGTGAAAATCCAGCGGTACTCGCCGGGCTCTTCCTCCCACGAGCAGCGGGCAGCGTCGCCTCCCTCGAGAAGACTGCGGATCGCTGCCAAAAGATCACCCAGGGCGTCACTGAGGTAGGAGGCAGTGAGCTCCACCTTGGAGTTACCATCGCTGACAGACGACCGAGCCCACCCTGTTCCGACGATCTCAAAGTCGAACTGCATGACTAGATAGTGTCAGAACCCCACCTGCAGCACCCAGATCCCCGGGAAGATCGCGAACGCGATCGTGACGGGGAGTATCAAAAACACCAGCGGCACGAGCATTGCCACCTCCTTCTTGCCGGCGAGTTCGAGCATGCGGCGCTTGGCGTCATCCCGAGAGTCCTGCGCCTGGGCGCGCAGTACCTCGACTAGCGGGGTGCCGCGGTCGAGTGCGCCGGTGAGCTGCTCGGTGAAGCGGGTGAAGGCGGGCAGCTCGAGGTCTGCGGCCCGGCGGGTGAGGGTGTCGGCGAAGGGCGTGCCGGTGTTCACGTCGGCGATGACCCCCGCGAGTTCGGCGGACAGCTCGCCCGAACTGACCCGCGAGACCCGACGGATCGCATCGAGGATGCCCTCGCCTGCCGAGAGGCTGAGCGTGAGGAACTCGAGAACGGTCGGCAGTTCCTCGGCCATGCGAGCGAGTCGAGCGCGAGCCTGGCGCTGCAGCAGGTAGTCCCGCCCGACGACTCCCCCGACGGCGAAGACCAGCACTATGACCACTTGCGCGACGAACGGGATGCCCTGGCTGCGCACGGCCGCGAGGGACGCGAGCACGCCGAGGGCGGCGCCCGCCGCGCCCCACGCGAGCTGGCGGGAGCGGAACTCGTCGACCGCGAGCGGTGAGCCCGCCTGGCGCAGCCGCCGGGCGGTCTGCGTCGGGTTGCCGGCGAGCGCGGCGACGGCGTGCCGCATCCCGGTCAGAAGGGGTGTGAGGAGGAAGCCGAACACGGGCAGCGGGTCGACCGGTGTGCGGCCGAGCATCTCGCGCGCGCCGGGCGAGACGTCGCGAACGTAGGGGGCGACGCGGGTGGCGAGACTAGGGCGACTGAGTCGAGGCAGGCTACCGATGACGCTCCACAGGCCGAGTCCGAGCAGGAGCCCCCAGACGAGTGCCAGCGCGAGGGTCGGCGTCACTCGAACCACCGCCGCTCCTCGGGCATCCGACCGAGGCCGATCATCAGCCGGTAGGCGACCACCGTGACGGCCAGCCCGACAACGATCATGAGGCCGCCCCCGGCCGTGTTGTAGGCGGCCGCTGCTTCGGGTCGCGAGGCGAGCAGCAGAAGCACTATCCAGGGAGCTGCTACCCCGAGCCGGGCGGCGTTCAGCACCCAGGACTGTCGCGCCTCCACCTCGGAGCGGATCGCAGCCTCCTGCCGCAGGTACGCGGCAAGATTGCGCAGCACGAGGGTGAGTTCGCTGCCGCCGACCTCGCGCGACATGCGCAGCGTCTCGAGGATGCGATCGGAGACCGGGTCGGCCAGCCGCTCCTTGAGCTGGGTGAGGCAGAGCCCGAAGTTGCCGCTCGCGCGATACTCCTCCTCGAAGCGTGCGAACGAGGACCTCGTCTCGGGCGGGCCGGAGCGCGCGAGCGTGACGACGCTGTCGGGCAGCGCGAGCCCCGAGCGCACCGCCGAGACGAGGTGGTCGACGACGTCCGGCCAGACAACGCGGGTCGCTCGTCGCCGGGCGCGGGCGCGCTGGGCGACGATGATGCCGGGCAGGACGAGAGCAACGAGCGCGGCAGCGATCGCGAGCGCCGTGACGGGCAGAAAGACGAACGTCACCGCGCCCACCACGAGCCCCAGAAGAGTGGATGCCACGGCGAACGCCGCAACGGACACCCGCCCCAATCCGGCCTGCAGCAGCCGCACTCGCGCTCCGGCGACTACCCCCGGTCGACGTGGTGCCCGCGCGGCGCCCGCCGGCCAGAGCACCGGGGATACCGCGAGTAGCGCACCCGCCCCGAGCACGGCGCCCCACAGCACGCTCACGCGCTCACCCCCAGCACCGCGGACGGGTCGAATCCGGCTGCCGCGAACTTGTGAATGCGGGTCGGGTAGCCGCCCGTCGGTTCGAGCTCGCCGCGAGTGGAGTGCACCCGCGAGAGGGCGAAGATCGTGCTGGCCTCGATCACCGTGCCGGTGACGTTGCCGCTCGGGGCCACGATCTCGATCACCCGCCGTCGTCCGCTGCGCTCCAGCTCGCAGTGCACGACGAGGTCGATGCAGCCGGCCACCGTCGGCACGACGAAGGCGCTGTCGATGTTGCGCCCGGCGAGCAAGGGCAGCGTGGACAGCTTCGCAAGGGCGTCGCGGGCGCTGTTGGCGTGGATGCTGGACATGCCGGGCAGCCCCGAGTTGAGCGCGATGAGCAGGTCGAGGGACTCGGCCTCGCGCACCTCCCCGACCACGAGACGGTCGGGGCGCATCCTCAACGATTCTTTGATCAGGCGGCGCAGGGTGATCTCACCCGTGCCCTCGAGCGATGGTTGTCGACACTGCATGGCGACGCGATCGAGGGCGCCGAAGTCGAGTTCGAAGGTCTCCTCGACGGTGACGACGCGCTCGGTCGGTCGGGCGCTCGAGAGCAGCGCGTTGAGCATGGTGGTCTTGCCGCTCTGCGTGGCTCCCGACACGATGATGTTGCTGCCGGCCAGCACGCTCATGCGCAGGAACTCCGCCGCCTGCCGCGTGAGCGACCCGAGCTCGACGAGTTCGTGCAGGCTGCCGATGCGCCGCGTGAACTTACGGATATTGACCGCCCAGTGCTTCTGAGTGATGGTCTGAGCATTGTTGTGCAGAAAATGTAACAAACTTTTTTTGTGTTGATTTTCCGCGGCTATGGCGAAATTTCGAAGCCTGTACTCTCTTGTTTTATACGCTAATCTCTCAATATTTTTTCGTGACGAACTGTGCCCTTCTTGTCACGGCCTGTCCCTTAATGTCACAGTCCCTGCGTGAACAAAAACTGGTATGAGCGGGCCCTGAAGGTCGATGGACTTAAATTCCTGCGCGAAGAGGAAGCGTTTTTTGTTGCCACTCTGGACGCCTGGGGGACACAAAGAAGATCTGCGGGGAGGAAACTCGCGACGATCCACCAAGACCGAAGCGCGGTCGAGAACTTCGCCAAATTCGCCGACCGTTTTCCTTGGCAGTGGACGACTGCTGATATGTCGGAATACACGACCGCCCGGATTGTCGGCGATGTCGATACAAAGGCCGTCGTCCACTCGACAATCGTCGGGATGCACGGGGCGATCCGCCGCTACTGCAACTATCTCTTGTCATACGGAAATGACTGGGCGAGTGTATGCGAGGAGCGATTCGGCGCACTTCCGAACCAAGTGTGTTTCGATTGGAACACGCGCAGCCACACGTCCGAGAGCGAGGCGAACCCATCTGTTCGTGGCTTCAGCTACGACGAGTTGGCAACTTTCTGGCAGGCCTCCGGCGAATGGGTCGAGGAAATCGATCGGTCGCGCGAAAAGGGCTGGCTCGCTGCTATGCGGGACATCGCACTTTTCAAAACAGCGTGGGCGTTCGGCTTGCGCCGAAACGAGTTGCGAATGCTTGACATCAGTGACCTCAACTACAACCCGCGTATCCCCAAGTGGGGGCAATACGGAAAGATCAACGTCAGCTACGGCAAGTCGTCTAACGGTGGTCAACCGAAGCAGCGCAACGTCTTCTTGGTCCCCACCCACCAGGACGTGATTCCTGAACTGGACAGGTGGGTCGAAAAGCTGCGACCGCAAACTGAACCGGGCGATCTTCCTGCGCTATTTGTGACGGAGCGGCATAGCCGAGTGAGTCTTCGACTCATTGACGCTCGGTTCGCCCTTTTACGGGAATTCGCCGGGCTACCGAAAGTGCTAACAATGCACAGTCTCCGCCGGTCCTACCTCACCCACATTCAAGAGAGTGGACTGCCTGCTCTGTTTGCTCAGTATCAGGCTGGCCACTCCCACGCTGCGACAACAGCCAGGTACACCAGTCCATCGAATGACTATCGGTCTAGGGTGGTTGCAACAGCGTTGAGCGACTACGACCGATGGGACGGGCAGGATGGCGACCACCGAGTGGGTGTGGAACGCCCGCAAGGTCATGGCGGACCGCGGCATGTTTAAGACCAGCGATCTCGTCGCGCCCTTCCGAGCCCAGGGCATTGACATCTCTCGTGAACAGATCTATCGCATCGTGGCAATAAAGCCTCGCCGGCTCAATATGGAAGTGCTTATCGCTCTTTGCGTGACTCTGGACTGTCAGTTAGACGAGCTCGTGGTCTTCGACTCGCCCAAATCCACCGGCTCAGCCAGTCCTCTGCGAGCACGAAGCAACGGTCCCTCGATTGACCCCTCCGAACGCCACGAGGATCGACCTTTCCCCGTAACGGTGCACAAGCCCCGATGACGCCGCGCCTCACGGCGCTGATCCGGAGTCTCTCCGAACACTCAAATGCTGATGAGGCATCTATTCGACGGGCAGTGGAAGCCTTGAAACCGTCGACCGCCGACTACGTGTCGAGAGTGATCGAAGAACAACCGGAAGCTGCGCATACCCTCACTGCAGGCATGCCTGCTGCACTACTGCTGCTTACCCATGCCCTGCGGCGGGAAGGCTCGTCCAGCCCAACCTGGCCGCGCTGCCCGAAATGTTCCCAGACCGCAACGATGTGGTTCCTCGGCCCAGATAGAACCCGCGTTTGCCGACGCTGTCACGAAAATCACTCCCGCGGAATTTGCAGCGAGTGCGGCCAGCGCCGCGTGCTTCCCCGCTCCCGGGATAGAAAGGTCATCTGCCGGACCTGCAGACACCCCCGGATAGAAAGGGAATGCACACGATGCAGCCGTCCGAGCAAGCTGGGGACAGTTACGCAGAGCGGATTCGTGTGTATCGGCTGCCGTGAGATCGCCCTGCAGCCTTGCGTGCGATGCGAACAATTGGCCCGCCCGATCGGACGCATGCTTGGCGGCTTCGTCTGCTCCTCTTGCTACGGCGACATCAAACGGCACGCACGCGCCTGCCCGATTTGTGGCGAGCATCGCATCCTTTCAGAACTCGGGGACGCGGGGAATGCAGTGTGCGCGACGTGCGCAGGTGCGCCAGAAAGATATGGCTGCACGCGGTGCGGAAGCGAACGCTTCTACGTAGGCGCGCTGTGCGGCGCCTGCCTGCTCTCCGACTCTCTCGATGCAGCCTTCGGTCAGCGCGAAAGCACCCCATTCGCTACTGCCCTTCACGACCACTTCAACGGCCGCCAAGATCCTCGAAACGCCCGAGCGTGGCTATTGGGCGACGGCTTCTCGAGCGTGCTCTCAGACATGGCATTTGGTCGCCTTCCCGTCGATCACGCCACGGTAGATTCGATACCCGGCGGGCCGCGCCGCCAATTCGTTCGCGAATTACTCATCGAGTGCGATGTGCTCCCCTCTATCGACCATCAGCTCCACAACCTCGAGCTTTGGATCACAGAGTTCTGCGCCAAGCTTCCGGCCAATCACGCGCTCATCGTTCACGAATACGCGACTTGGACGATTCTGCGTCGACTGCGACGTTCCGCTGAATACGAGGACACCCGGAAAACCCAGGGACGAGCCGCGCGCCACACCCTCCGAGGAATTGTGAAGTTTCTGGAGTGGATGGACGACAATGATGTGTCACTGCGCACCCTCCCGCAACCGGCCCTCGAAACTTTCCTCTCCAGCGTGCCTCATGAGAGTTGGATGCCCGCGTTCATTGTTTGGGCACGCCGAGCGCACGGCACTCGCGCCTCCGCTCAACCTGCCCGACGCACACCACCGAGCTTGCGCATTTCCGAGCTTCAACGACTCGCTGTCTATCGCGCCATCATTAACGACGATCGTCCCCCGGGACACCGACTCGCCTGCGCACTACTGGTTGTCTTTGGGATTTCCATCAACCGGATCTCGCAGCTGCGGCCCTCGACATTTGAAGTCACGAACGATCAGGTTCGTGTCACGCTTAGCCCAGGCAAATCAACCCCACTGCCCGGCCCACTGGCAACACTGTTCAGATTGCACGTCCTCAACCTCCCCGCCGACAACGAGTGGCTCTTCCCGGGCCGCCGATTCAATCGACACATCACACCAGACGCCATTGGCACGTGGATGAAAAGATACGGCATACCCAGTACTCATCTCCGAGTAGCAGCTCTCTATCAACTGGCGGGTGAGATGTCATCCAAATTACTTTCAGAAACAACGGGCCTCAGCGCATCAACGGCAGGGCAGTACGTCAGTGCCAGTGGCTCAGGCTGGAACGAGATCCCCGTTCTCTATGATCCGGACTGGGCATCGGACCTAGTCGACGACGCAGTAGGCGAAATGACGAGCGCGGTGGAGAGCGAAGAACACCCCCTGTCCTTCATTGAGGACGAGTAGCACGATCGGCGAAGTCGAGTAGGGCACCAGCGTGCGGGGCAACTTGCGTTTCACCTGGAGGAGCGCTGGGCGGACAGAATTCTCGGCTCTGCCGTCGGATCCCACCCCGCGCTAGCTTCTATCATCACTATCTGAACGCGGGAAAAAACGGCGCGGCCACGGATTAGTGCGCTGTCCTCTTAGGTCGTGGGCGCTCACCGGCACGCGAGGCGAATGATCGCAACATCGTGCCTATCGGGGCTTCGCATTCGATCTGTGGAGGCGCGAAGCCGCAGTGAACGCCGTCCCCGCGCGCAATGACCTCGCGTTTCGAGTCCAGACAATCCAACCGTCCCGTCTCCAATGAACAGCGAGGTGGTGACGAAAGATGAAAATTGACCGCCTGTCGAGACTTGCCCAGTCGAGGATGAGATCCACGCGCAGCAGGCGGTGCGGGCTGAGCACCTGTTCGAACATTTCGGAAAAGGACGGATTGCGCCCATTCCGTTTCCGGAACCGGGCGATGGCAATAGCGGCCTCAAGCCCCCAAGGATGTCGATCGTCATTCGTGATGCTCGTGAGCGCCACCTGCAAGTCAGCCGGCAGACCCTTCGGCGACCGGCTCGATAGCTTTGAAACTTCCGGCAAGATGAATCCTTCTGCAGTCGGGCGTAACCGGCGTCGTGCCGGGAACATTGATGAAGTGCCGACGTGCAGTTCCTCGATATCCAGTTCTGGACTATCTGAGGGTAAGAAATGTGTTTCGTGTGGCCTCCTGAATTATGCCATACGCAGGAGGCTAGTGGCAGAGGTCTCTGCGTCCACGCTGGTTCTATGTCCGCCAGTCCCGTTCCCGACGCCGAGTGGGCAGCGTATGCATCCGCTCTGGGGCAAAGGCTGCACCGGATTCGGATTGAACGTGGCCTGAGTCAGGAAGACCTCGCCTACGCTGCGGGTCTCAGCAGATACACCTATCAAAAATTCGAAAAGGGCGAATCACGCCCGGGTTCGCCGGCAAATCCATCACTGCGGAACATACTTGCTATCGCCTCGGTGCTCGACGTCGACCTCGTCGTCCTGACGCAAACAACAGGCTAGAGACCCGGTGCCACATTCGTCGTAACGGAATAGGTGCCACGCATGGAGCACTCGACACTGCGAAGGCGGCGGTATTCGCGGTTGATGTCCCGCTGTGGCCGTAGTCGCTTGGCGTCATCACATATTTGCGAGCGACGGGATCTTTTGAGCTTGAAACTCGGCTTCGCTCAGGATTCCCTTGTCCCGGAGACCGGCAAGTCGTTGAATGTGCTCGATCGGATCGGGGACGGCCGAAATGGCGACGGCAGAAGGTGCTTTCTTGAGTCCCGAAGGGTCGACGCTCCTGTTGCCATTTCATTGCGGATAGCAGTCATAGGACGTTGAGTTACGCGTCATGGCAGATCTAGGAGCGAATACTGGGTCGCCAGGAATTCCGACTCCCAGTTCGCAAGACCCTCAGCGATGGTCGCCTGGTCGACTGATGTGAAATCTGGGGGCGCGCCGTCCATGCCGGGCACATCGCCGGATACAAACAGAACGTTCGACCCGCCAATCTCCATCTGTCCCGGGCCGGTCCAGTTGATCGGGATATCCGCGCTCCAGACGTCTGTGATGCGAGGAAGCCACTCGACGATGGTCATCTGTTGAGGCACTGGTTCCCGATGTCCCCGAGTTGCAAACAGAAGCGCGCCGGACACCGTTAATATCGCCGTGTTGCCCTCCACACCAACCGCGAAACGGCAGTCGAGAAGCACCGATGCTATCGACCGCAAGAAATCAATCCGCGCGGCGATCGGATACGCCTCGACCAGCAGTCCCTCGGTCAGCAAGGGGTCTTCTGCGGCCGATAGCACCTGCACCGTCGAGAGGGCGGAGGAATACCTGTCGAAATGGCCAACGTTCATTCTGCGAAACCTCAGTGCCAGACGGGATCAGATCGTGACACAGTTCTCCCGGTTTCAGAGCTGATGGTCTGCCCACCGGTGTTCGAGTATGAAGCATAACCGTTTGGCTGCGGGTGTGGGCCCTTGAGGACTGGGTACATGATCCGAACGCTTGTCACGTTGGGGGCAGACCGTTTCCTCCGGACATCTGCAAAAATTCGTCCCTTATGATCCGTTGCCGGTGGCTCAAGCGCTGTCAATTTCGGTGCCCGATTTGCTTCCTGAGCCGCCGGATCTTCGATTGCGATAGGGACGTCGCCGGGCTCGGCTTGATCTTCCTTAGTCGAAGCGATCCAGGCTTCGAAGTTTTCGAGCAGCCGGCGCGCACCGTCTTTTGACTCGCTGTCTAAATGGTCCTCTGCCAGAGAATGTTCGAGGACCTTCACTAGGAGTTCCACAGCCATAAGGTCGAATCCGCGAACCATGAAGACTTTGGGATCGCTCAACACAACACCAAAAGGGGCCACGGGGAACAGAAGTTTGCGGACCTCTTGCGCACCCTCGAAAGTAAGCCCAGGGACATCTATTGCCCAGTGATCTTCTGCTCAGTGAGAGCTCATGGCGCCATCTCCTGAGGCAGTGCATCGAGTGTTTGTTCGCGAGCCGATCATAGGCCGCGTCCGCTCCAGTGTCATAGCACATTCGCGAGACATATTTTCAGGTCCCCGCTCTCCAACCAGCTAGCCACCTACTTCGAATCCGGCGGACCTTCCCCGCCGAGTCCTTTGGTCGCGCTTCTCGAACGCCGCTCGCAACCCTTATTGTGCATCGTCCACCGACCAGAAGGGATGATCCGTTGTCGTGGTGATCGTTTCGCCAGCGACTATCAGGTCTACGAGGACGTCTTCGTGGACGAACACTTCTCGAACTGGCTCGGCCGACTGCTCGCCGGTTTCGGCGTCTGAAGCCCCGACCATGTCTCCTGGCGCGATTGCGCTGATCTTCTTTTCGCTGCCGTCAGCTATTAGGACGAGTGTTGCCCCAGAGATAGAAGAGACTTCTGTTGTGCTCCTATGAGCGATCAGCCTCGAATAGTTAGGTAGCCCGCGAGTTCAGCGGCTTCGCTAGCGGCTTCGAGAACCATTTGCCCACTAGCGCGCTCGCGATCACCCATTTCAGGGCTATTTAGAGCGCGCGGAAAGTCTTCAATCCAGGCGTCTAGTTGTTGGGTATTCAACATCGCATCCTGATACGGCCCAATGAATTCCACATATCTCACGCCAAGCCTTCCGGCTATTCGGCAGAATCGCAGGAAGGGCTCGTCGATCGGTTCTTCGTACTCTCGTACTACCTCGTGGAGTTGATTCTCGATCTCAATCCGCAATAGCACCGCCATTCAGTATCCCCTCGGAAGGCCTGGGTGCATTATAACCACTCGTCCGCTTGGTCTGGTGATCACGGTCATCAGTGTTGTGCGCGCGCCCGAGAGATCTGTCTCGATCTCATTCGGCAGCGTGCATATTCGTTGACAGTTCCCGTTTTTCATAGTCCATATCGAGGAATCCATCGTCGTCGAGGACCATCGCCGGGGTGCTTCCTCGCTGCGCTTTTCTAATCTGAGGGATCCCGGATACGTCCCCGCGCGGCCTCGATCAGTGCCGCGTAGTTGCTGTCCAGGGGCGCCGTCAATATCGACTCCAGAGATGCCTCTAGATCCCATAGCACTCGCTGCTCGGCTTGGTCATTGAACGGGGCTGGGTGCGCTTGCTCGGTCGTCCGCGCCAGCCAGTCGAGCAATACTAAAGCTTCGTCTGCAGAGAGCACTATCTCGACGTTATTATCCTCCACCGAGTCCTCCGTGCTTTAGAACATTGGCCAGTTGACCGGGACTGAGGCGCCAACCTGAAATGAAAGCTCCACCCCGCGTCACGACATTCAATCCTGACGCCGGGTCTAGGTAATGAATCACTGGTTGGTTGCGATAGGTTCCAACAATTGCTCGGGTGCCGCTCGAATTGATGTGTTGATTCAGTGCGGCACTAAATTGTCCCGCATTCGTGGAGTTGTAATTGCCCTCAACTCCAAAATCGGCAGCATGCTTGAACTTGGACTGCAACTGCGCTCGCGTCTGAAGCAACACAGTACATGTGTTATGAACCAGGACTCGCGACTCACCAACGTGATAAGTGTGAATTCCTTCGATAGACAGGTTGAAAGCCAACGCCCGGCGACTTCCGGTGCCCCTTAGGCCGTCGACACGCAACGCGGCTCCATCAGCGTTCAGCACAAGCTCGCCAATTGCCAGGTCATCTGCTCGTTCGAAACGCTGATCAGTAACGCTCCAGAACGGATGATCCTCTGTTGTGGAGATGATTTCTCCATCTATTTCGAGGTCTACAACGTTGTCGACATGGGAGTAGACAGCAATCACCGCCTTGGCCTCCTGCTCCCCGCTTTCTGGATCCGATGCGACAACCAAGTCACCGACCTTGACGTCGGAGATCGCTTTGGCTGATGCGTCTGCCATCAGTACAGTGGTCGCTCCAGTAAACGAGCAAGCCCCAGCTGCCGTCTTGGCTCCGTTTGAAGCGGCCGCACCCGCCCCCGAACTAGACCCGGAAGCCGCTGGTTTAGAGCCGCTTCGAACGGTTGAGGAGAACGCAGAGCCAACTTTTGACATCACGGTTTTGGCCGCGGAAGTCAGGGCTGCCTTCGCGGCCATTCCCGCCGGTGAAGCCATAGCTGTCCTGACGACTGCCCCGAGTACCGCCCCTGCACCGCCGGTAAGACCTCCGATGGCGCCTCCCACAACTGTGTCTCGAGCGAGGTTGCTCCAACTAAACTTTTCCGTCTTACTGACCTGGGTTTTCCACAAGCTGGTCACGGCACTGCCAGCCGCTCCCGCAGCCACGGCACATCCGATGGCGCCGGCGCCCAGGGTCCCTCCCGTGCAGACGGCGAACACCGCCACCCCGACAATGCCTCCGACGATCTCGGCTTGATACTTCTTGACGAAGGACTTGGTGGCACCCCATGCATGCTTCAAGCCCTTGCCCACTCCTCCCCAGAAGCTATTCCACGATTCCCCGGTGGGATCCGCCCAGGTCATGGGATTATTGCCGGAGTAGACGTAGGCATTGAATTGTGCCGGGAGTGCAGGATCCAGCAGGGGGTCGACGCTGATGAAGCGACCTACGGTTTGGTCATAGAAGCGAGCGCCTAGGAGGGACAACCCAGAACCAGCATCCATCACAGCGCCCAAGAATCGCCGGTCGCCCACGGCACCCACATCCGAGTTGCCGCGGACTGCACCGAAGGGGTCGGAGTAGACGCGTGTGATGCTCGACGCTGTCCAATGGGTGTTGGGCACCATCGCCACGACTGATCCATGATTGTCCGACATTAGAGATGTCACCGCCCCCAGACCTGAGCCGTTTCGTACGGCAACGGTTGATCCTGCGAACGAGTAGTACCTCGACGCTGAGACGTCGTCACCGTTGATGACGAGTTCTTGGCCGCCGGGCAAGTAAACGGTCAGGCCGGCACCGTCGCGTCGGATAAGCCGGTCACCTGAAGCGTCGTAGAGATTGCTGTCTTCCCCTGCTCCAGTGAGCTCGCCTTCAGCGTCCCAGGCGAATGGCTCGGTCTGTCCATCGATGATCTTGGCGACACGGTTGCCTGCAGCGTCGTATTGGAATCCGGTCGACTGTGTTGATCCGTTGGCCGTTTCCGTCATGCTGGTGAGCTGGTGAGGACCAGCGCCATTTGAGCCATGAGTGTAGGCAGTTGCCTTGGTGGCCGAACCAGCGACGGCGTGCTCCATCATGGAGGTACGGTTTCCCATGACGTCGTAGGTGTAGTAGGTCCAGAATGGGGCCACTCCACCGACGTTTGCAGTTTCTACCGATGCTTGAGAATCGTTGCAATTGCCCTCACCTGCGGTCCATGCAGTCTTGAGGCGACGCAGTTCGTCGTATCTGAAGCATTGGTTGTCCTGGTGCGCTTGGTTGTCGAGGCCCGTGGCGGTGGGCTGGTCTTGCGCGCTGGTCACGTTGCCGGCGTTGTCGTATTTGTATTTGATATCGACGGCTTTACGTTCGAATCCTTCTCGCTCCAGAGTGAGGGCGCTGAGTCTGTTTGTTCCTTCTTCGTAGTCTGTGGTCAAGTACGTCCCGTATGTGTTGCCGAGGTCGGCGAATGTGGGTCGTCCCTTGTCATCGAAGAGGCTGCGTGCGACGTAGGTGCCCCAGCCGAAGCCGCCGCTCATCCAGGCTGGCATCGACGCTGTGTCGAAGCTGGTTGTAACGATCTCACGACCCAGAACAGTGCCGCCATTTGCGGACTTCACAGCGGGCAGACTGATCGACTTGACCTGTCCATCCGGCGTGTAGGTGTATGCGGTGGTGAAACTTGGCGCCTCAGTTGCGGGTGCGGTGGCCAGCGCATCGAATTCTGGAATGTCGGGCAGTGTGACAGTCGTGGAGAGAGGACGGTAGGCCGTGTCATAGCTGGGCACCGACGTTGCGTACGCATTTCCAGCATCAAACCTTGTAGCGGACGCGAGTTGGCCGAGTACCGCTGCGCCCTGGGACTGCGCATCCGGGCCGGGGAATCGCGCGGTGTCGTAGGCCCACGCTGCGCGCAAGCCGCCCGATGCGCTGTCGTCGCGCAATTCCGTCGTCCGACCCAGAGAGTCGTACTTGTAGAAAAGGGTTTCGCCGGCCCCGTTTGTCCGCGTGACCACCTTATCCGCCACGTCATAGGTAGTTGTTGATGTTCCAGCGTCGGGGTCGGTCGCGCTGATCTGACGCCCGCCCTTGTCGTAGGCGTACGTCCAGAGATTGTTCGCAACGTCCCGCATTTGTGTCCGCTGGCCGGCGACGTCGTAGGTGTACCTCGTTGACTGATGAGGCAGCGACCGCACTGCTGACACAGTAACGGCGGGGCTCGTCGCGCTCGAGTTGCGCAGGTATTCGCGCAACTCAACAACACGACCACGCGCGTTGGAGATGGTCGCCTGAGGAACGCCGCCCAGAGGTGGCACCTGAATGGTGGTTGCCCCGTCATACGCCGTGATGGTGCGCCACTTTTCGTTGGAGGGGTTAGATTCCGTGCCGACCCAGAAGACCTGGTCAGTCACCCGTCCAGCACTGTCATATTCGTAAGTGGTTAGCGAGGGGGGTACAGCTATCGGGACGATGGCGGTATCTGTTGGCGCTCCCGTAGCTTTCCAGATTCCAGTTTCTTTGGCGACGTTGCCCGCGGAGTCGTAGTAAACATGTGCCACATTTCGGCCGCGGGCGTTTGCGTCAGCGTTGTCTTGGTTCCCTGCGTCCAGGCTCTCACTCTGAGTCTGGAATGGGCGCAGCAGTCCGTCGTAGAGCGAGACGCTAACGTGCTGCGTCGTCCCATCAGCTCCGAGCGTTCTGGTGGTGACGGAGTTTAGACCGTTCGCTCGAACCTTGTACTCGTACTGCACCGATGGTTTCGCGTTGGGCGAGTTCGATTGGTGCTGCGGATACGTCGCGGTAAGTAGCCGCCCCAACGCGTCGTAGGTTCCTGAGGTGACCAGGCCGTTCAGGTCGGTCGTGGAAAGCACCAACCCCGTTTGAGGGTTGAAGGTTGTGGTGGACGTGAAACCGGCTAGGGGGCCTGTCTCATCCGGGTCCGGTGTAGTCGAGGTCATCGACGCTAGTAAACCTCCCGAAGAGTGGGCATAGGCCACCGTGGACTTGCGTCCTTCGGCGTCTTCAACTTCGAGAGGGCGTCCGCGAGCGTCGTAGCTAAGAGTGGTTTGAACCGGAATGTATCCGACACCATCCGTGGGGTCGATGCGCTGCGCGACCAGAGTGAGGCCAGTCTCGCTATAGGTGGCAGTGTCGCTCGAGATTAGGTCGGCGGGAAGTTGAGGTGTAACACCGCAGGTCTTGGCAACGACATCGGTTCGAGCGGGCAAGCTCACCAGATACTTAGACGCGAGAGGGCTGCCGGCTCCTTCGTGAGCGTAGGTGATCGTTGTGCAGATGTCGTCAGATGTCGGCGTGGCATCACCGTCGTCGCTAACCTCGACCGGCTGAGAATACGAGTTGAACTTGGTGGATGTCTTGGTGCTGTGCTCAAGGGTGCCTGCAGCATCGAAGGTGAATCCATAGGTCGTCGAGGAGGCCGCACGGAACGCCCGCAGAAGGTCAGAGTCTTTCGCAACTTCCACCGGCGCATCATTTTTCGTGACCGTCCGAGAAATGGCGATGCCATCGTTGAATTCGACGACTTCGAAGACCTGGCCTTGGAAACGTTGATGGTCATTGGCCGTGATGGGGCCGGTACCGGGACCACTGGTAAGTGTGGTTCCGAGTCCGCGGTAGTAGCTGCTGCGAGTGGTGGAGCTCTCGTCCCCGGATCCAAGGATGGTGGTGACATTTGCAAATCCTCGGAAGTCCGAATATGTGACTTCCTTGGGCTTCACCATGGCCCCGGTGGGCTTCCTCCACGCCGCGCCGCCACCATACTCGTAGGTTGTTAACTTCTCGAGGGAGCCGGTGATGAGTTCGCCGGCTGCGCCCCCGGTCGGGGGCGCGCCTGATTCGACGGTTGTATCGACAACGTATTTGTGGAAGTAGTCGGTAACGGGGATTTCGTTGTCGTTCGGGTAGTACCTGACGGGGTAGCAGAGCCGGTCGTTGTTCTGCGGCAGTACTTCATTCGTTTTGGGGTTGTCGGTCGCGGTGCAGTCGGTCTTGTAATTGACATTCACCGAACCGCCGGATTCCGTGCGGATGCTTGTCACACGTGGTCGCACCAGCGGGGGCTGGCCGTCCGTTCCCGAGTCCACCCGGTTGGGGAGGAAGGTGTAGCTGAACTCGTTGGCCGGCAGCGACAAGTCGTCCGTGAGGGTAGCGGTGCCAGCGTGCCCCGTCTGGATGATGGCTTTCGTCTTGAGCATCACGCCGGTGGCTTGGGCAATCCCGCCACTGTCGCCTTGCCCCACGAACTCTTGCTGGATCGTCCAGGAATCGACCGGCTGATAGGCCGAATCGCCGTAGGTAGAGGTGCTGATCTTCGCGAGACGGTAGCGATCGAAGAACGCCGGGGAGAAGTTCGTGCACGGGTCAGTCGAGTTGCAGATTTGATCGATCGGAGTATCCGGCCACTTGTGCGACTCGGTGTCCGTTTGACCTGATGTGCAGAAAGAATCGGGGTCGTTGATGTTGGTGATGCACCGCGGCAATGACGTGAAGGTGACTCTTGCGGGGGCTTCAACGGTGGCAGCGTCGTCGGTGCGGGTTCCGTAGTCAATGCGGGTGAGGCGTCCGCCGGAGACATAGGAAACGGTGTCAAGGTTGTCGTCGGGTCCGTCGAAGGTGTTGTGGGACGGGTCGTAAACGTACTCGTTGGTTTCTTTTGCGTAGTGGTACGTCATGGTGTTGCCGAGAGGGTCGAGCACGTATTCAAGGTTCCAGCGCCACACTTGGGTGCAGCGGGAGTCTTTGAACCCGCCGTCGGCCGTCGGGTGGTAGCAGGCTTCGGTCGAGTTGTTCCCATACACAGGGACGGTCCAGGCCGAGTTCAGCGCTTCGGAACTGGCGGAAACCTTTCCTCGTCCGAAGAAGTATTGGATTCCGTCCGTTGTGGTGACTTTCCAATATTCGTTCTTCTGACCACCGTTCCATGAGCCCGTCAGCTTCTCGACGCGGGAGCCGTCATCGCTCTTTGACTTCCAGAAGCCGGCGTCGTCCTGAATAAGCTCAACCGCTGATCCGTTGAACATCAGCGTTGCGTTTTTGGGCCCCCAGCACAGATCACCGCTGGCGCGGTCTTCGTTGTTGGAGGAGCTGCTTTCGTCTTGGCTGCAGGGAATGTAGGAGCGTTCGACGTACCCGGTCGTTATGTCGAACCCTTCGCCGATCGGGCCGGATTGGTTGTTGGTGGACGCTACTTTGCCGTCGGAGCTGGCCGACGAGTACGAGATGGAGAGCTCTGGTGTTGGGCCTGCAGCGACCGGCGGAACGCCGATAGGCAGGGTCCAAGAGAATGCTCCGGTTGATCCACCGGACCCCCATGTTGCAGACGGCGACAGGCTGGTCGCCGACCAGTTGCCACCGGAACCGGACGCGGCCGCTGTAACAGCAAGTGCGCCTCGAGCGCTGGAAATTCCACCGTCTTCGACGGGGACAGTGGCTGTGACGGTTTGTGCGGCGAGGTCATTGTCGGTCTCCAGCGGGACCGGAGCGCACTCGTCCCCCGCCGTCTCACAAGAGGGCAACCAAACGATTCGTAAGCGGGATGCCCAGTCGCCGTTTCCGTTAGACCCGGCGCCGGCGAAGCTCTCGTAGGAGACGGTGAGGTCAACTTCGGAATCGGCGGCGACAGGGGTCTCGGATGCGTCAGAGACTTCGAGAAGTACGCCGGTGATACCGGCCTCAGCTGTTTCGGTTGCCCCGGCCACACGCAGGAGCACCGCCTCGGGGATCGGCGCAGTATCTGTGGCGGTGACTGTAACGTCCATGCCGCCCAGCTGCGTTTCCCCGAGGTTCTCCTGGACCGCGGGTTCGCCTTCCTCTGGCTCGTTTTCGTCGCCGGAAAGGGTGACGACTTGCTCGTCCTGAGTGGGTAGCGCTGTCGGGAGGATCGGCAGGTCACCGGTTCCGGCGGCGGCGTCCCAGGATCCCGTAAGCGGCTCTGCCGGGACGGCGGTCTCCACATCGAGGCTGTCGATAATCGCGTCGGCGCGGTCTTCGCGTGACAGGAGCCCTTCTCCGACTTCGTTCGCTTGCAGGTGAGGGACGAGGAGGCTGAGGCCGAACGGGTCGACCGTGAGGAGGATGGTGAGTGCACCTCCAATTGCCGCCGCCGTCAGTCGTCGCATTCTCATGCTGCTGCGTCCTCGACCCCTGCTTGCATTCGACATTTTTCGCTTCCACAGGTTGTCGGTTCGGATACGGGACATCACTCCACCTCCGTGGTCGGGTCGAGCTCTGCCTGTCGGCCGTCGAAATCGGTGGCCTCGGCGCCCTGACATAGGCGGCGGATCTTCTCCACGGAGACGACTTCTCCGGAGAAAACTCGCACGTTGTCGATCGCGCCGGGCCAGAAGCCGGTCATCTCCCCTGCTGTGAGTCCGCGGCCCACGGTGAACGCACCTGATGCTGGCCAGGATTCCGTCGGATCTGCGCCGGACGTGACCACTGGATTGCCGACTGCGGGATTCTCAGGCGTGCCGATCTCGCACACCCAGATTTGAAGCGTGTTTGCTGTTGCGTTTCGCTCTCCCACTAAGTGCACCCATTCATCGCCTTTGACGGTGACGGCGGACTGGACGGAGTGTTCCGCACCCCCTGCTGCAGTGTCCGACATGGCGAATGCCCAACAGCCGCTTGGCATCCCTATGCACGTGCTGTCGTATTCGAGACGGAATCCGGAGGTTTGAGCTCCGTCTTGGGCGAGCGCTGTGTAGGAATTCTGCCCAATATTGGCGGCATTGAGCCGAACATGTGCGGAGACGACGAACGATTCCTCGGTGTCGACGACGGGAAGATCGGCTGACGCGAAGTCATTGACTCCATCCAATGCCAGGGCGTGATCGCCCTGGCGTGAGTTGAAGAGCGCATGAGGACCGTCGCCCCACTGGGCTCCAGAAATGGTCAGCGAGGAAGGGTTCTCGCCGACGCTGCCCGCGGAGGTTGCGCCTTGACCCTCATCAAGAGTCCACGTTGCGTCCTCGGTTGGGGTGGCGACAGTGAAGGTGTAGTTGGTCGCCAGAGAAAGATTTCCGCCTGCATCTCGCGACTTCACAGACAGCGTGACTGGGCCTGCTGCGGCTGGCGTGTAGCTCACCGTGGCGATCCCGTTTATATCGGGTGTCACAGTCTGGGTCGAGCCGGCGTTATTGAACCCGTAGACGAACGCGGTTACGTCGGTGCCGGTTGCGCCCCGGTCTATGGAGAAGGATCCGGCCTGGTGGGCGCCTCCACTGATGCGATTCTCGCGGTAGACGGCTTGAATGCCGGTGCCGGCGGAGAGCGCGGTCACTGCAGGACCGAGGGGTCGAGTGGTGTCAACCTTGAACTCGCAGTAGGGCGACCACGCTGATGTGAGAGCGCCGTCATTGGCTCGAGCTCTCCATTGATAGATCCCCCCATCAACGAGCTTCGCGGTGGGCACCGCGGCTGTTCGCCGGGACCCAGACGCTGCTGCAGCAAGGTTTCCAGACGACCACGTCACAACCGTTGGGGTAGCTACCGCGGACACTTCGAACGCGGCCATCACGTTCAGTCCGTCGGGATCGGATGCGATTGCTGAGAGGGTGGGAGTCGTGGTCGCGATCGCGGGGCGAGATGCGCCCGTCGTGCATGCCGGCTCCACCGGATCGGTCAAAGTTAAAAGCGAGGGGACCGCAGGGGTCCTGTTGTAAACGAACTGCAGGGTCGCGTCATGACGGAATCGTTTCCACCCCGTCATGGTCGTTTCGTTGTTCGCTTTGAGCCCGACGTTGATGTACGTCTGGTTATTGTCGGCGGCGTAGCGCACCGCTTGGAGCGCGTTGAACTCTTTGAACCCGCGGTTCGCGCACGAGACGCTGTGCGCCTCCGTCCGGTATCCGGAAATGGTGGACGAATAGGTGAGGTTGGACCACGTCGACGCGGTAGATATCGGTGACGTCCTCACGAAGTCAGTGCGCGCCGCAGTGCAGGACGCAGAGTGAACTCCGTTTACGCGGAACTGAGCGCTCGAGATGTCGGCTCCGGCAAGCACGCTGACATTGGAGAGGCCCGTAAAGCGCCAGGCCAGGCGCTGTTTGAATACCTTGATGCACGAGGCCGCAGCTGAACAGTAGCCGGATCCTTGCCCTGGTGACGAAGCACTGATGTCGCCCCACTGGTGCAGTGTGCCGGTGTAACCACCGGAGCGGACTGCTTCCCATGAGGACGCCCCCTTACCGCTGAAACTCGGGTCGATATACACAGGCCAGACGGTTTCCGAGTCCTCGAGCATCGAGTCGTCCGGGGAGATCACGATCGTCTCCCCCGAGATATCGACTCCCATCGCTGCAATTGCGTCTCCATCGGCTGGTGTTCGAGTGCGGTCGGTCGGGCCTACTTCGGTGGCTTTGGTATCGGCCGGGATCGTCTGACCGGCGGAGTCCCACATCAACGGCGACGTTGCGAGAAAGTGCGTCTCGCCGTCGCCGTCAACGACATGAATTGCGTTGTCGTCGTCTTTTGTCAGAGTGAGCCCCTCGGACGCAACCGTCTCGAATTCCAGGTCAGATCCCTCAGCTTCGCCACCACTAACTATGCGCTCAGCTTCGAGAAGTCCGGTAAATCTGTCGGCGGCCGCGGCATCCTCCAGCTCGACTACAGGAAGGAAACCTGTGCCATCGATATTTATGGACACGAACAACTTGATGCCCACGGCAAGGTCGTAGATCGCCTGCGAATCCGTGACTGTCGGTACGGGAAGACTGAGAGGGAACCAGACATCGAATCGTTTACCGTCGCGAGTGATCGAACCCAGAGGGTCGTTGCGCCCCGCCAGTCCGCCGGCGTTCAGCTCAATCGGGTAAACGGGCGCCACGGCCGACAGCGTGCCATCTTCGGCATCCGCCGCGAGGGACGTATCCAACGACTTCCAGCTGCCCTCGTCCTGAACTCGAACGGGGACCGCAGAAAGTTCCATGCGCACATCGCTCCGCGGAGTCGCCCACGAGGTCTGCCAGGGGGTGCGAGCCGAAAGGACTTCGACATCCGAGTCGCACGCAGTAGCCAATGTGTCCGCGAGGTCAAAGTCGTCAGCCTCTAACTGCGAGCAATCCACGGCCTCGTTGCGCGATGCAAGATCCGACTGAATGAACCAGACACCAAGCGAGAGCACCAAGGCAACTGCCAGAGCGGAGGCTACAAGAATTCGCCACCGCGACACGATCCACGCCATTGTCTAGCCCCTGTCCCACGCCGCGCGCAGTCGCGTTGGCTACACAAGCGAACTTGATGTGGCCCCATCACGACGTGAAACACATCGCTAGTTAGTAACGTCACTAAGTCCGTCGTCGAGAATCTATCGGGAAAACCGGATCGGCGCTCTACCCCTAAAGGGGGGACTCACTCCGTCTCCTGCGACTCGCTAATATCGCCGCAGAATTAGGCCGCCGCGGATTGCATCCGCCCGGCGTCGGACGCCCGACCCGAAGCCCTGTTGGCAGGACTCCCGTCAACGGGCCGGTGCCGCTCCTCTGATTCCCGCGGGCGCGCCAGCGGTTCGTGGACGTGCGAGAAATGGCGAACTGCTCGCTCGACTCGGCAAGCGTTGCAATGGCTGGCGGATCAGTTCGCTTCTTTCGCCACCAGTTCTGAGAGGCCGCGGCCGTTCTGCTACGGAAGGGATCGGCAGTTCGACGACCGTCCTTTCCCGCCAGTGATTCCTGTTCTACCGTCGAAGCGGCCGCTCGTGCGGCGAGCCCCCTACTTAGAAATCGCGGGAATAATCGTCGAAATACAGCCCTCGATCAATCGATTTTGCCAGACTACTTCGGTCCAAGGCGTTGCGCAATATTGCTCTTAGATGCGATCGCGAGCGGCGCGTGGCAACATTTTGCGACTGCGATGCGGCACTCGGCGATAAGACATTCGAGCTAAGCAGTCGCACACTCGTACGTCGCCGGCAGAAGACTGGCTGACTTCTGTTGTCGGAACGCGGCGGATCACATGGCTGACGGCCTGGAGCGCCTGGCGAGCAACAGCCTGATCAATCGGCAAGGGCGCGCGAGCGGCGGTAGAAGGTAGCGCGAGACATCCCAAGGTCGCGCGCCACCTGGGCTGCTGGCTCGCCGCCGTCCACAAGACGAACAGCGTTTCGAATTTGGCTTTCGCTGATCGACTGCCGGCGCCCACCCAAGTCCATTCCGGCCTTACGTCTTTTGCTCACAGAGTCGACTACACGCTCTCGCTTGACCTCAAGCTCCATCTGAGCGAGAGCAGCCATTATCGTGAAAAGCATTGACCCCATGGGAGTTGACGTATCAACGTCCCCTCCCCCGAGGTTAAGAACGCGCAGTCCCGAGCCACGAACCCTCAACTCCTCGGAGAGGGCGAGCATATTCTGGGTCGACCTACCTAGGCGATCTAGCGTCGTGACTACTAGCGTGTCGCCGGCATGGAGCGCGTCGATCGCCCTGTCGAAATTCGGCCGCGACGCGCGTGCTCCGGGAACTCCATGATCTCGATAAAGGTCGTCCCGCCGAACGCCGGCAGCTAGCAAATCCGTCTCCTGGCGATCCGAGCTCTGCTGTCGCGTTGAGACTCGGGCGTATCCAATTAGCTTCGTCACTTCACGCCTCCGTGTCTCGCAAGGGTGCATCAATACATTGGTCACTTAGCTTACTTGCAATACATGGTTGTAAGACTAGATTGCCATTCAAGACACGGCGTCATGGACCATCGCTGTGATTGTTGTCGCTAGCTGGCGGTGTTCTGTTGACGATAAATGGCGCGGGGTAGGCAATGCCTGGTACCTCGCCCGGAATGAGTGACACAGTATTTGTGCTCGATCAACAAACCGCCTCAGTTGATCAACTTAGTGATCTGAACCACTTATGGGGCTGGTTCTAGCGGAGGATTCCTTGTCGTCGTGCTGCCGAGACGGCTGCGGTGCGGGAGTTGACGTTGAGCTTGGAGAAGATGTGGGCGAGGTGCGATTTCACCGTCGTTTCGCTGACGAAAAGTTCTTCTGCAACTTCGGTGTTTGATCGGCCCGCGGCCACGAGATCGAGCACTTGGATCTCGCGGCTGCTCAAACTGATTTGGGGGGCACGCATCCGGTTGAGTAGCCGGGATGCGATGACCGGAGCGAGAGCGCTTTCGCCCGCTGCGGCCGCGCGAACGGCTGCGATGAGTTCGTGGGGTGGGGCGTCTTTGAGAAGGTAGCCGCTGGCCCCTGCCTCGATAGCGTTGAGGATATCGGCGTCTGAGTCGTAGTTCGTGAGCACGAGCACGTACGGGGCGGCGTCAAGGTCGCGGATTCGTCGTGTTGCATCTGCGCCGGTGGCTGCTGCGTGAGAACCGAATTGAAGGTCCATGAGGACGACGTCTGGATTGGAGTTCTCGGCGAGATCAACGGCTTCATCGGGTGTACCCGCTTCGGCGACAACCTCGAAGTCTGGTTCAAGGCTAAATAGGGCGTTGAGCCCCGCGCGGACGATGGGGTGATCGTCCGCGATCACGAGGCGGATCATTCGGGCTCCGTCAGTCGGAGATCGACGGTCAGAGTCGTTCCATGACCAGGTAGGGAATCAACGGTGAGGGTCCCACCGAGTTGCTGCACCCGCTCTGACGCAGCCTGAAGGCCGAACGAGTCGGACTTTTCTGTGGCCTCTTTCGAATTGAGTAATGGATCGAACCCGCTCCCGTCGTCTGCGACGGTGAACTGGAGCTGGTCATTTTCGATGGCGATAGTGATGGTTGCAGTGGTGGCGTGGGCGTGCTGGATGACGTTCGCGATCGCTCCTTGGGCGATGCGAAGTAACGCCGTCTGGAGATGCATGGGCAGGATGATCGTGTCGGACACTCGCACCTGGACGTCCAGCCCTTGGCTTGCCCATTGAGTGCGAGCAAGCCTGCGGAGGGCTCCGCCGAGAGTCTGGTCGTCGAGCTGCGGTGGGGTGAGTTCGCGGATGAAGCGGCGTGCTTCGGCCAGGTTTGAGGCTGCTGTTTCGCGGGCAAGTCGGATGTGTTCGATGCCGGGCCGTCCGGGGTCGCCGCGTTCGGCGGCGTGCAGCAACATCTGAATGCTGGAGAGGCCTTGAGCAAGGGTGTCGTGAATTTCGCGGGCGAGTCGGGCGCGTTCGGCCAGAACACCCGATTCGTGCTCCGTTGCGGCGAGCTGCCCCTGAGTGGCGATCAGTTCCCTGACGAGCGCTTCGCGTTGCTCGGCTTCGCGGGCGAGAGCTTGATAGCCGAGTCCGATCAGTAGCGCGACGCCCGCACCGACGAGCGGGCCGACGACTCCGCCAACGGTCCATCCGCTGTGCAGCCCGAGGGCGCAGATGGCGACGAGAGTGGACACCAGGATCGCGGCTGCGCCCCACCAGCGGCCAAGGAGATGGATGTAGAGGAAGAACAACGGAAATACCAGGTAAGCGGCATCAGGGATCAGCCACAGCAGCACCATCCATTCCCCGGTCAGCACTGTCAACCAGCCGAGTCGCAGCAGGCCACGTGCTCGAGTGATGCGGGTCAAAACTGCGCCGAGCGCGTATGTCAGCCCGAGGGTCACTGATACGACGATCACCGTGACGCTCGCATCTGTTGTGGCGAAGATCGCGCGTGCGATGACGAGGCCGGTGAGGGCGATGAACAGGACATGCAGGCCGGTGCGCAGACCCACGAAAACGGGGGTCAATGCAGTGTGCGCCATGGGCTGAATTTTACGCCGCCGTCCTGGCCGGTTCATCGTTCAAAAGTACGACGGGCGCGTACACACTCCAGACGTGAAACGGTGTCCGGGTGGCCGATGCCCAGGCTCTGGTGGAAAGCGAGAGTGGAGTAGTCGCCGAAAACGGTGGCAGGAAAGGCACACACCATGTTCGTCGCGTTACGCGATCTCCGCTTCGCCCGGGGCCGGTTCGTCCTCATCGGTTCTGTCGTCGCACTCATCACCGTTCTCGTCGGTTTCCTCAGCGGCCTGACGGGAGGACTTGCCACGCAGAACATTTCGGCCGTGCTCGAGCTGCCCGCGGATCGCATCGTGTTCTCCGCCCCAACGACAGGGGAGGCCAGCGCCACCTTCTCCGACTCCGCTATCACGAAGCAGCAAGCCACAGACTGGGCGACAACAAACGGAGTCACAGCTGCACAGCCGGTGGGCATCAGTCAAACACGGGGCGAGGCCGGCGACACCCGCGCAGCGATTGCCGTATTCGGAGTGGAAACCGGTTTCGACTCCACCACCCCCTCGGCGGACGGCCGACTCGGTCTCTCCGATCCCGCAGCAAAAGCCCTCGACGTGACGACCGGTGATGACGTCACCATCGCGGGCACCACGTATACCGTCGAGACAATCGCCGGGGACGGGTGGTACAGCCACACCCCTGTCGTACAGATGACCCTCCACGACTGGCAGGCTTACTCGGCCGCGACCGGCAACCCCGACGCATTCGCGACTGTTCTCGCAGTCACCGGCAGCCCCGACTGGGACGCCGCCGATTCCGCCAACAGCACCGTCTCCGAGGCCACACTCGGGTCGCTCATGGCGTTGAGCGCATTCCGATCCGAGATCGGATCGTTGCTCCTGATGGTTGTCATGCTCTTCGGCATCTCCGGGCTCGTGATCGGTGCGTTCTTCACCGTCTGGACCATGCAACGAAAAGGCGACATCGCCGTCCTCAAAGCACTTGGTGCCAGCACCCGGTCACTTGTCCGCGACGCACTCGGCCAGGCGCTGATCGTCTTGCTGCTGGGAATCGGGATCGGCCTCGGACTCGTCACCGTATTCGGCGCTCTCGCCGGAACCGCCCTGCCGTTCCTACTCAGCCCGATAACAACCGTCCTTCCGGGCGTAATCATGATCGTTCTCGGGCTCGCCGGGGCCGCATTCGCTCTTCGTTCCGTCACCTCCGCCGACCCCCTCACTGCCCTCGGGAGCAACCGATGATCCGCTTGAACAACATCACCCTGACCTTTCCTGACGGTGACACTCGTGTCACCGCCGTCGACAACATCTCACTCACCGCCCACCCCGGAACCGTCACCGGCATCACCGGCCCCAGCGGCTCCGGCAAATCCAGCCTCCTCGCCGTCGCTGCAACCCTCATCCGTCCCGACTCCGGGCAGGTACTCATCGACGACATCGACGCCACCCAGCTGAACCCCCGCGAAGCAACGGACCTACGCCGCAACAACATCGGGATCGTTTTCCAGCAATCCAACCTGGTCCCCGCACTGACCGCGCGGGAGCAGCTGACCGTAATGAACGAGCTCGGCGCCCAGCACAGTCGACGCAACCGCGCCAAGGCCGCGGCACGAGCGGATGTACTCCTGGACGCAGTCGGACTCAGCGACCAGGGCGGCAAGCGCCCACACCAGCTCTCTGGCGGTCAGCGTCAACGCATCAACATCGCCCGAGCCCTGATGAATGACCCCAGCGTTCTCCTCGTCGACGAGCCGACAAGCGCCCTCGACCAAGAACGAGGAGCCAGCATCATCGACCTCATCCTGCGACTCACCGACGAACTCAACACCTCAACCCTGCTGGTGACCCACGACCTCGTCCACCTTCCACGCATGCATGGCGTAGTCCACATCGTCGACGGCCGATTCGTCGACGCCCTCGCCACGGCATAACCCCATCCGCAGACGCCAGTCAGGAAACTCACCATGGAAACCATCTTCAGCATCCTCCACGTCGTTGCCGCCGTATTCATCGTCGGCCCCCTCGCCATCATGCCGATGACCGCACTACGCACACTCCGAACCGGCGACACCGCACGAGCAGCGACCGCAGCGAAGGGTATTCGCCTCTTCAGCTACCTGTCACTGCTCGTCGCAATCACCGGATTCGGTGTCATGGGAATGTCCGACCCTAAGTACGACCTCACCATCACGACACCCTGGGTACTCACATCTTTGATCCTCTACGGCGTCGCACTACTCGCAACACTCGCCATCACGGCGCCCGCACTAAAGCACGCCGACGGCGATAGAGGGGCGTCCGCATACGCGCGTGCAACAGCAAGCTCTGGAATCGCGACCCTCTGCCTCACCGCCGTAGTCGTCCTTATGGTCTGGAAACCGTGACTGTTTGTCTCACACTCACCGTCGAATGTCTTGAAAAACAATAGCTTTCCGAGGCACGCGAAAGCTCCTCCGAGCCTCGGTAGGGAGTGGCGGATTTCCGGGACCCGATCTGTCTTGGAAACATGTCTCACCGCAAAGTGTCTTTGCAACGACGCTTCTAGCAGTTTCCAAGGCAGAATAGATCCGTGAGACATCTTGGGTATACGCGGGTCAGCACCAGAAGCCAAGACGCGAAGTTGCAGGTTGACGCTCTGGTCAAATCGGGCGTGCGGGAGCGGGACATTTTCTCCGACGTCACCTCGGGCAGCCGGACCGCGATCTCACGCCCCGGGATAAAGAAGCTCCTCGAGCACGCCCAGCCTGGCGACACCGTCGTCGTGTGGCGGGTCGATCGCCTCGGAAGATCCTTGATCGATGTGCTGAACACGGTGAAGCTGCTCCGGGGGCGTGACATACAGGTGAAGAGCATCTCCGATGGAATCGACCCATCGACGACGTCGGGCCGGCTGATGCTGAATATGCTCGCCACCTTGGCCGAGTATGAACGCGAGCTGATCACCGAGCGGGTGAACGCAGGGATCACAGCCGCCCGAAATGGCGGCACCAAGTTTGGTCGGCCTTTGTCCGATCCTGTGGTTGTGGCAGACAAACTCAAGCTCGTCTCCGATGCCCGGGCGAAGGGCCGCACTGCGGAGGATGCGGCAAAGCTCGTAGGGTGGAGCCGGGCCACTCTTTACCGGCATCAGCAGGCCCTTGCGGCCCGCGAGAGCACCACCGTGTAGGTGACTTTTGGACGCGGCCGAGCGGTGGCGTGTTCTTCGGCTGCATGTCGAAGACCAGATTCCGCTCACGGTTCTCGCACGCGAAACCGGGATCTCCGCACGGACCCTGCATCGTTGGAACCAGCTTTACCGGGCCAGCGGCGTCGCTGCCCTCGATCCTCATGACCGCATCGACAAGGGTGCGCGCCGAACCTCAGCAGAGATAGTCGCGTTCATCGAACGGCTGGCCCTCACTCGACCACGCCCGAGCATCGCTACCTTGCACCGCCTTGCAGTGAATGATGCGCAAGCTCTCGAGCTGCCGGCGCCAAGCTACTCGACAGTGCGGCAAATCGTGCGGGCACTTGACCCGGCTCTGGTCACTCTGGCTCTGGAGGGCCCGGTCTCTTACCGAGACAAACACGAACTCGTCCTGCGCCGCCGGGCAGAACACCCGAACCAGACCTGGCAGTCCGACCACACTGAACTCGACATCCTCATCGTCGGCGCCGACGGGAAACCCGACCGGCCCTGGCTGACGACCGTGATGGACGACTACTCCCGCGCCATCTGCGGGTACATGGTCTTCAGCGGCGCCCCCTCAGCCATCAACACCGCCCTCGCCCTCCGGCAGGCGATCTGGCGGAAGACGGACCCAGCGTGGGCAATGTGCGGCATCCCCGACATCTTGCACGTTGACCACGGCTCCGATTTCATCAGCCACCACCTCGAGCGGACTGCCATCGCCCTGCACATCAGGATCATCCACTCGACCGTCGGCCGACCCCAGGGCCGCGGAAAGATCGAACGGTTCTTCGGCACCATCAACTCCGAACTGCTGGCCACGCTCCCCGGCCACCTCGGACCCGGCAGCCGGACCCCCACGCCGGTCCTGAATCTTGCTGGGCTCGATCGTGCGGTCGGCGTATTTATCGGCACCTACAACGACCGGACCCATCGCGAGTTGGGTATGTCGCCGCGAGATTCCTGGGTCGCAGACGGGTGGCTGCCACGGATGCCCGAAAGTCTCCAAGAACTGGATGGATTGCTCCTTACTGTCCCAAAGAACCGAGTTGTACAGCGCGACGGCATTCACTTCCAAGGTCAGCGCTACCTCGCTCCGACCCTTGCTCCGTTTGTCGGGCACACCATCACGATCCGTTACGACCCCCGCGACATCTCTGAGATCCGCGTCTATGACCGGGACACGTTCATCTGTACCGCTATCGATGAAGCCCACCCCAACCTGCGCCTCAGCCTTCGCGACATCGAAACTGCCCGCCGCGCCCGTCGCAAGCAGCTGCGGCGAGCCATCAACGACCGCATCCCGACCGTTGCCACTCGCGAGGAACCTCGCACCCCGGAACCCACTAAGCGGAGGCCGAAGCTGCGCACCTACGAAGAGGACGAGTGATGAACCAAGCATTCATCGTGACCAAGGAACATCGGCGATTCACCGAGTTCGCCAACGCTGTGCGGAAGGAGAAGACCATCGGGATCTGTCACGGCGCTGCCGGCGTGGGGAAAACTAACTCCGCCCGTCGGTACGCGAACTGGGACGCGCTCGAGGCATACATCAACGAGTGGGGTCCGCGTGGGGAGCGCGACGCGAAGCACTACGCCCTCGCGAACCGATCTCGAACCGTCTTCTACACGCCAGAAGTCCTCTGTCGACCAAAGGACCTCATGAGTGAGCTGATGCACTGGCAGATCAAGGTCGGGATCTGCGCCGATGAGTACCTCCGCTCTCTCCTGCCGGAGCCGGAAACGGTAAGGCAGAAAGACGTCACACAGCTTGTCGAGCTGCTCATCATCGACGAGGCCGAGCGACTCACCCCCACTGCCCTGGAGCTGCTCCGCGATCAGCACGACCGCACCCACCGGGCGATAATCCTGATCGGCATGCCAGGCATCGACGAACGATTCCGCCACTACCCCCAGCTCTACAGCCGCCTCGGATTCTCACACCACTACCGGACCCTTGGACGTGACGAACTACTCTTCGTCCTAGACCGCCATTGGAAACGCCTTGGCAAGACCCTCGACCCTGACGACTTCACCGACGCGCAAGCCATTGCCGCGATCGAGCGCATCACCCGAGGCAACTTCCGCCTCCTCGAACGGCTCTTCCCCCATATCAACCGGGTACTAAAGATCAACCAGCTCGACACCATCACCGACGACGTCATCGAAGCCGCCGCCAGCATCCTCGTCATAGGTAACTAGCGACACGAAGCGATCACAAAAGGCCGCCACAAAGCGCCAAACTCCACAGACCATCGCACCGACGACCGACGAGGCGCCTCATAACCGATGGGATACAAGACAGCCGGCTATCAGCAGCAGCTGGCATCCGCGCCGCAAAACTCGCCTGATACACATCGTTACTGAGCCGCCGCTTACATCCCGAAGCCCTTCCATCCCAACAACTACTCCACCTGTTTTCGGAGGAACCTCTATCGACCGACGCTCGAGAACGGGCGTGCCCGCGGAGCCACCACGGCGAATGGTGTCCCACCGGTCACAATGGTCAGCATGGAGAACCTCGATCAGTTGCGCACGACTGAGTCGCGCAAGAAAAGTACAGTCGGCGGGGTAGCCGACAAACGGGGCAATATGTTCGAGCTCTCGTGGGCGATTCTGCATGCCTTGCAATGCATACAAGACGTGAGGAGAAGCATCACCCTTGAAGACCTCGACGGAGACCTCGCCCAGGGTTCTGAGTTCACGTATGTGGACGAGCACGGCCACTTCGCTGTCACGCAGGTCAAACGTCAAAACAGCATCGCAGACAGATGGAGTATTGCGGCTCTTCGAAGTCACGGCATATTTGACGCGGCAAGGCATCACATCATTGCCGGTCGCGCCTACCACTTCACTTCGATGACGCCGACCGCCTCGCTACGGGAGCTAAGCGGACGAGCTCGTGAATCTGCCAATCTTCATCAATTCATCAGCCAACAGCTGACCCAGGAGCTCGGGTTAGTTTTCGATCAACTCTCGGCGCCCGACGTCCTCGGCGGTGCGGAGAACGCTTGGCGAGTGCTCCGCGGCATGTGGTTCGAGGTCGCGGACGAGCAGCAGCAGGTAAAGACGAACGCAATGCTTGCCGCCACCATGCTTGAGGGCGCAACGGAATCACTCCTGCCTCTCGCCGTAGGTGCAGTCTTGCTCGACAATCTCCGCCGGCGCCTCACACGGCGTGAACTGCTCGAAGGCCTGTCCCTCTACGGTGTTGTCGCACGTGACGCCACTGCGAAGCGGACCGCACACGATGAGGTGCGCGCTACGACCCTCAGCTGGCGCAGCACCGTGGAACGCGAGCTGCTGAGCCCTCCTATTGCGCGAACCGAGTCCGCTGAGCTAGTCGATCTGATGAGCGCGACACGCCTGGCGCTAGTCGTCGGCGCGGGCGGGGGCGGCAAAAGTTCCGTTGTCTACCAGACGGCAAGCCAGCTCGAGTCGAATGGCGCCGAGGTGTTGGCATTCCGCCTCGACCGTCGAGGAGCGTTCAGCTCAACAGCCGAGTTAGGGGTGCAGCTCGGCCTCTCAACCTCACCGGTCGCCGCGCTCCGAATGGCGGCAGATGGCCGCGATGCTGTCTTGATCATCGACCAGCTGGACGCTGTGTCACTAGCGTCGGGTCGACTACCCGACCGATACGACGTGATCGCCGACTTGATCAACGAGGCTATCGCGGTCGAGGGAGTGACGGTCATCCTCGCCTGTCGATTGTTCGACGTCGAGAACGATCACCGAATTCGCAAGCTCGATGCCCGGGAGGACGTAAAGCGGCTGACGGTCTTGCCCCTGTCCGACGAGGCCGTCATCGATGCGGTGGGGGCGATGGGCCTTGACGCGAGCAGGTTAACGCCGAAACAACAAGAGCTTCTCAAATCGCCACTGAACCTCGTGCTGCTGGAAACCGTCGCGAGCCAACCGGGCGCACTCAACTTCACCTCACGCGGATCCCTGTTCGGGGCCTTTTGGGAGCGGAAACTCCAAACCATCAAGGGCTATCGACCTGAAGTGCGCTTCAACGAAGTGCTGGCTCGCGTCGCAAACGCTGCAAGCGATCAGCAGACACTATCGGTACCAGTAGAAGTGCTTGACGCCGAGGACTTTATTCAGGACGCCCGTGTTCTGGCATCTGAACAAGTGCTGGCCATTGACGGCGACACGGTTTCGTTCTTTCATGAAACGTTCTTCGACTACACCTTCGCCCGGCAGTGGCTATTGCGGCGCGAATCAATGATCGAGTTCTTGGGAGGCCAGGAGCAAGAGCTCTTTCGCCGCGCTCAGGTGCGACAGATCCTCGAGCTGCTCCGTGAACGAGATCCATCACGCTTCCGCAGGGAGATCGAGGCGGTGCTCATTGCACCGGCGATCCGCCTCCACATCAAAGAGACAGTATTAAATGTCTTCGTAAACGTTATCGAGCCGACAGACGAGGATCTTGCACTATTTCTGCGTATCAGCGAAACCGATTCGACCCTGAGCCGGCGCTTTTGGCAGCAGATCACCCGCCCGAGTTGGTTCGACATATTCCACAAGCGCGGTCTCATCGAAATTTGGCTGGACAGCAAGGACACGGTACTGCGGGAGCGTGGAGCTGCTTGGCTCGCCAATGCCGGAGACGAACGCGGAGCTGTGGTGGCACAAATCCTCGCGCCGCGCCGCGCTGCCCCTGACTACCGAGAATGGTTGATTAGGACCACTCAGCGTGCCGAGCTTCACCGCAATCGGCCGCTGTTTGACTTGATGCTCGAGGCCGTGCGAGCAAACGACCTGGACCCTTCCGACGACAATCTTGGGTTATTCACCCATAACCTCGCCGCGCACGAACCGCTGTGGGCGATAGAGCTCCTTCACGCGTGCCTGATGGAGAACCCATCGGCGTGGGCTACTGACCAAACCGGAAAGATCAGCATTCTCGAGTCCCATAGTTACGGCTTCACAGAAATGATCAAGGGGGCGAGCGAAGCCAAACCCGAGAAGTTCGCTGAAACGCTCGTACCTTATCTGTTAGCGGTCATAGACCGGACATCGTTCGATCGCCACGAAGACTCTCTGATCAGTGACCGTCATTTCAGCTTTCGGTTGAAAACACGACCGGGCTCGGACGATATAGGCGAGGAGCTCTACAGCTGCGCTGCCGACGCCCTTGCGATTTGGGCGTCGACCGAGCCAAAGTCGGTGGAACCACTGTTGAATACTCTCGCCGCGGACGATCACGATGCAGCTCAGGCCCTCTTGTTCCGGGCTCTGGTCCACAGCGCAGAGCACTTCACCGACTGGGCTGCCCAGTTGATTCTCGAGGGCGGCAACCGACTGCAAAGCGGCTACACCTCAGACGGCCAATGGCTCTCGCGAGAACTTGTAGAAGCGATTGCCCCGTTCGTCTCTGACGAGGACCACGCGCGCCTCGAAACTGAATTGCGCGACCTTCGCAATCCGTACGAGCGTGGCCGCTCATTCGGATACACCGCTTTCAAGTTTCTCACTGCGCTTGATCAAGAGCGGCTAAGTTCACTCGGCCGACGACGGCTTGGGGAGTACCGAAGAAAGTTCGGCGTTGAAGCGCCTGCGCCTCCTACCGGCATCGTCAGCTTCAGCGTCGGGTCTCCGATCGAGGATGCCGCAAGTGCGAAGATGTCCAACCAACAATGGCTGCGAGCCCTAGTCAAGCACGACACTGACGATCGAAACTGGGATGACCACACCATCGGTGGTGCCCGCGAGCTCTCGCAAATGCTCAAGAATCGCACTGTTGATGACCCCCTTCGATTTGCGAGCTTGGCCATGCAGATGACGGTGACGACCCACGTCGCGTATCCCAGTGCCATCCTGTGGGGTTTCGGAGAGGCGACGATCCCCTCCGAAGCCCAACCTGCCGTCTTTAATGCCATTCGCCACATCGCGAGTCTGAAGCTGGACGAATGTGATCGGTGGCTCGGATGGTCGTTGCGCCGCCTTCTCGACGACGCACCTCTCGACCTGGTCGAGTTGGTGAGGGACCGCGCCCTGCACGCGACGCAACCGAAGGATGACTCGTTAGTGTCCACCCGTCAGTCAAACGACAGGTTAGGTCGCGATCTGAGGCAGCACGGCATCAATACTGCAAGAGGCAGCCTCGCAGAACATCTCGGCGACTTACTGATTCACGACCCAGATGGCGATCGCACTGCCTTAGTGAGCCCATACTTGCTCGCCCTCGCCAGCGATCCTGTACTGAGCGTTCGATCGTGTGTCGCCCACACTATTGCTGCCTCCCTCCGACACGCACGGCCAAAGGCTCACGATGCCTTCGAGCGCCTTATCGATACCGACGACGTCCTTCTAGCTTCGAATCTGGTTGGCGATCTGATGATTTATATCGGCAACGTCGACCCGGATCGGATTGACCCAGTAATCGACCGCATGATGACGTCCAACAGCACTGAGGTGAGACATGCAGGCGGCAGCATGGCTGCGTTTGCGGCGCTGCAGTGGGAGCGCCCCAAGCTTCTGGAACGGGCTCTAGTCGGGGACATTGATGTCCGGACTGGCGCCGCTCTCGTCTGCAGCGCCAGAGTGGGACGAGCCGCGAATTCCGATCTCGTGATTTCAGCATTGCGTCAGCTGATGCACGACCCTGACGACGAGGTTCGCAAAGCAGTCGGCAGACTGGCAGCGAATCTCAGAGGCCACGTCTTGCGTCCATTCGCCGGTCTGCTAGCGGACCTCATCGCTTCACCAAGCTACGTCCACGCCACACCGCAACTGCTCATCACATTGCAAGAGGCGCCTGACGAGGTGGACGAGTTGGTCGACCTCGCAGCGCATCGCTTCCTCGACATCCACGGTAACAATGTGCAAGACATGCGGACTGGTGCAGCCGGTGATGCTCACTACATTTCGGAACTAGTGGTTCGAGGTTTGGCGCAGGCTCACGACAAGCTGCGCGTATCCGCACTTCTCGATGTGCTCGATCGCCTGCTCGAACTGGGCGTTTACGGAGTGGACCAATCAATCGAGCAGGCTGAACGCGCATAAGCGGCTGAGTCTTCGGCACGAATGGCAGCCGTAGTCGGCATGCATGCTCATCGAGATGTTCTCGGCGGTCCTGAGGTCCGGTCGAGAGACTATAGGGGAGATCCGCGGCTCGGTTTGTGGGCGGGTCGAGAGTCAGTGTCACAATTGCGTTCTGCACGCGATCTCCGACCCCACCAGCACTCGATTACGCGCGAAGCAGTGGAAAGCTTGTGACCGCGGGATTCCACCAAACGATGAGGACTGTATTCGCCTCCACGAAATACACCCGATCGATTCGTGGCCGATGCACACTCCGAGGCCAAGAGCTCCCGCAACTTGGAGAGCCGCATTTTGAGCTGCTTCTTCCATTCGGCCGCCCTCTCGCAGACCCGCGGCTCATTGCATCGAAGCTTGCGTCCGTCGACGACGCCCGTGCGAAAGGCAGAACGGCCGCGCAGTCCGCCAAGTTCGTCGGATGGAGCCGGGCGACGTTCAACCGCCGCCAAAAGGACGCCGACTCACCTAGGCAATCAACTTTCGTGGATCCGGCAATCGACTTCTAACATCGACAGCGGGGAAACGGTCAATTGAGCAAACATCGGCTGTAAGTGGATACTTGCTGTAGCGGATAACGATGTCCGGTGTCAATCAAGAGACACCCGGTATCTCCCTGATCGGATGGCGTCAAATGACCAGTGTCGAAGCACATATTCGCAGCATAGATGGAGTCATTTGCAACAACATATCTGTGCTCGCAAACGACCGAGCGCTGCTTTCACAAAATCTGCTATCCCAGCTTCGAAACTTGGTCGATGGCGTCGCCGTGCTGATCCACACGGAAGACGCCACAGCCGAGTACGACTATCCCGCCATCGAGGCCGGTCATGCATTCGTAAAGACGGAGGGCAAACTCGGCTTCCTCAACCGCTTTTACCGGTTGCTCCAGCCGAGTACGTCGCACTACACCTTCGATGGTGACGGCTCGGAGCGCTTGATGCTCAAGTATTACGAGTACCTCCACCGTGTGCGCGACCTCCTCAGCAGAAAATTCGGGCTGGATACGTTGCATAATTTGGAAGATTTTCCGGTCGACCTCGACCCCGCGCTGCGGGAGTATCACCAGAAGATCGCCGAGCGCGTCAATGCCCGCAGCACTCCGTCACGCAGCGACCGCTCGTCACGGTACTACGTTCTTAAAACGCGGCCGTTCTTTGACGGAGGGCGAATCTACTACGAAGTCACTTTCGCCATCCCGTCCGACCGGCCCAGTATCAGCAAGTTTGATCACGTCATCGGCTTCACGGAGCACGACATCAGCGACAAGCACGCCGCGAATTTGACCTTGCGAAGCGACACTATTGAGGTGCTCGGCCAGACCATGCCGATCGTGCTTATCACAGCTTGGGAAGTTTCCATCCGCGGGTGCGAGCTCGAGAACTTCTCCCGCTTCTTCGGGCCGCGCTCACGTGTTAGCACCACTAGCAACGAGTACAAGAACCTGATGCGATACCTCACGAAAACTGGGTCAACGCTGCTTGACGTCATAGACCTCCCGGATACCGACTACGAGCGCATTAAAGGGTGGGTGCTGGATGGCACGAAGACATCGCACATCTATGTCTCGCTCGATGCGGCTCGGGACATCATTCAGAAGGTTCTGCCCGGTTACTTGATGCTGCGCTACCTGCTGCTGTCCTTGCGCAACGTCGTCGTCCGCAAGCAGTACAGCCCGAGTGTGTGCAACAGGCTGTCCAACCTCCATCTGCAATGGGGTTGCATCCCGTTTGAGACGATGCCGTTCTGCACATATCCGATGGGCCACCGGACACGCTTCTGGGATCTGTGGGAATCGATTGATCCGACTGGACGAGAGCACGAAATGCTCGCCCGGCGAATAAACAACAACGTTGATCGCCACGGCATGCTTTACACGCCACTTTCCGAGCTCGAGGACTTCGGCGACGAGGTCATGCCTCTCATCGAGAGGCACAATTCGCTTTTGTATAACAACTCGCGACACCTGGCACGCACTCTAGAAGTTGAGAAGGGTCACGTCTTCATCCGTGGCTACGAGAACGATGTCGTCCAGATCGTCGAGAAACTCCAAGGCCACGCCATCAGCGGCGTTGGCGGGTGGAAGCCGGCTCTTTCTAAGTGGATGGACGACCTCCCGGTCCCCCTCGACGATCCCACTAAAGCCGCCGCGCTGAAATCGCTCTACAGCGAATCACGCGTCGCAATGATCTACGGCGCCGCCGGCACGGGCAAGTCGACGATGGTCAACCACATTGCCAACTACTTCAACGGCAAACCGATGCTGTTCCTCGCGAACACGCATCCCGCTGTAGATAACCTCCGACGTCGGGTACATACCCAGCACGCAGAGTTCCGGACCATCGCAAGCCACAAGAACTCGACCTCAGCGACGGAATACGAGGTCCTCGTCATCGACGAATGCAGCACCGTGAGCAACGAAGATCTACTAGCCGTGCTGAGCAACACCAAGTTCAAGCTGTTGCTTCTGGTCGGCGACGTCTACCAGATCGAATCGATTCAGTTCGGCAACTGGTTCAGCATCATGCGGTCCTTCGTCCCAGTATCCTCCGTCTTCGAACTGGACAAGCCTTGGCGAACCGACAACCCGCAGTTGCTCGCGCTCTGGCAAAAAGTCCGTGATCTCGGCGAAGACATCACCGAGACCATGACACGCGGCCACTACTCCACGCCGCTCAGCCCGGAGCTATTCAGCCAGCGCCGCGACGACGAGATCATCCTCTGTCTCAACTATGACGGGTTATACGGCATCAACAACGTGAACCGATTCCTGCAAAGCAGCAATCCCAATCCGGCTATTGAATGGGGGCCAGCCACGTTCAAAGCAGGAGACCCGATTGTCTTCAATGACAGCGAGCGTTTCAAAGGGCTGATCTACAACAACCTCAAAGGCACTATTGTCGGCATCGACCGTCAACTGGGCCTGATCCGCTTCGATGTGGAACTTCACCGCACCGTAACCGAGCTCGACGCTTGGGGCCTGGATCTCACCTGGCTACACGATTCAGTCGTTGCGTTCGACGTCTACGAGTTAGCGGATAGCGACGACGACGACGCAGCCTCGAACACCTCGGTGCCGTTTCAGGTCGCTTACGCCGCTTCGATACACCGCGCCCAGGGCCTTGAATACGAATCCGTGAAAATCGTCATCACCGACGCAAATGAAGACGCGATCACTCACAACATTTTTTACACGGCTATCACCCGAGCGCGTGAGTACCTCCAGGTCTTTTGGACCCCAGAGACGGAAAAGACCATCGTCGCTCAACTCGAGCGGAAGTCGACCGCCAAAGATGTGAGCCTTCTCATCGCTCGTCGCGGCTTGGTCCGGTCATAAGTCAGCGGAGGATGCGTGCGCCATCTGAAGCGCCGTCGACTTCAAGTATCGCTGTGTTACAGTGGCGTCACACCGTGACACAACTTGGAGAATGATGGCAAATATCAATGTCCGCGTGGACGACTACGTTCGCGATGCACTCGAGTCCAGAGCGCAGGAGGAAGGCGTCACTCTCAGCGAGTACGTCAGGGAGCTGCTCCGAGAAGCCGTGGTTCCTGTGTGGAAGCGCCCTGCAGATACTCATGGAGACGAAGAAGCGCCCGAGTCAATAGATTTCATGGATCGAAAGGTGCTCTCCCTCCTGCATCGCATCCTGGCCCGAGTGCTTCCTGAAGACGCGAACGGCGAGGATGGTGACTTGGAATATCAGCTTCGACGCGCACATGTGCTCGAGCAGGGATATACAGGCGAATACTGGATGGAAGCGGCCGGTTTCGCAACAGAGTTGTCTAAACAGGACAGCAAGCGAGTCTCCGACATACTCCAGATGTTCCGAATCCTGTCCTTCAGCATCCTACAGCTAAACGATGAGGGTACGCCCCTAGACGACGCCGTCGCCGAGCGTCTGGCCTATCGCGGCTTCGACTTCAACCACCCCCTCGAGGAACAGATGGCCTCGTATGTGCAACACCTGGTCGATGACGACAAGTGGTCCGAGCTAAAGCCGTTCTTGGACGATCACGATGGCGGCAACTCCCACTTTCCTATGCTCGAGACTTACAGCCGGATGCTGACGGTATATCGGCGCGTAATGGAAACTCGCGAGCGGCGTCACCTGTCCGACGCTTATAAGTTATCTGCGGAGGAATTGCAGTCTATTGCCGACGAACGAATCCACCCGTCAAATCGATAAGGGAAACCCTTGAGCGCCAGCCAGTACAGAGCGGAACTCGCTCGAAAGCGTAAACAGCGCGTTGATGCCGAGAAGAAGGCCAGCGAGTTTCGAATCAAGGAGAACTCAAGGCGCTCTGACGCAACAAAGGCGCGCACTTCGGCAGGACGGACATCGAACGCGAGCACCGCGTCGACAAAGATGCGAGAGGCGTCGCGAAAGGAGAACGAGGCCAACGCCGCCGGCAAACAGGTTGGCGAGTGGCAACGAAAAGCGGCCGGCTTCGGCAAACAAGAAGCTGCCATTCAAGAAAAGCTGGACAAGGCTGAGCAGGCAGAGACAGTCGCCGCCGAAAGGAAACGCGCCGCCCTCGAAAAACGAACTGAGTCCGCAGCCCGCGCGTTCCAGCTGTCCACGAGCAGGCGGCTCGATTCACATCAAGAGCAGCTTTCGGCTGTCGTGGAAACAATTCGGCCGCCTAAGCCCGAGAAGTTGCGCATCTTGATGCTCTCGGCGTCCCCAGAGGGAGATCTTCGGATCGGTCGGGAAGCTAAACGCATCCAGGCCGCGATCCGCAATGCTCTCGGTCGTGACCTCGTCGAACTGAAGATCAGCCCCGCTGCGACTACAGATGACCTTCTCGACGGCCTCACCGGTTTCCGGCCACACGTGGTCCATTTTTCGGGCCATAGCAACGAGAGCTTCGTCTATTTCGAAGCTGACGAGGATATTTTCGAAGACGATGCGGCGGATGAGGACATGAGCGTGAGCATCCCGGCCGACGTGTTCGCCCGCGCGCTGGCGTCCGTCGACGAACCACCTCTCCTCGTACTCTTCAACTCCTGCAATTCGGCGCCACAGGCAGCCCGCCTCGTCGAGTCGATAGTCCCGTTTGCTATCGGAATGGCGCAAGAGATCGACGACGGCGATGCGATCAGCTATGCCGCGAACTTCTACGCGGCAATAGCCAACGGCCAATCCATCGCCGCCGCGGACGGCATAGGTCGAGTAGCTCTCGAGCTTGCGGGACTTCCTGGAAGCGATTTACCGACATTGGAGTTCGCCGTCGGCAGCGATCCGCGCTCGACGTGGCTTGTGACACTGCTCGAAACATAGCCCAAAAGAAATTCGAAGCACGACCTGAACGCTTCGAAGCTCGTTTGTCAGCCAGAAAAGGTGCGTACACACTCGAAGAATCTAAGGCTGCAAGGTGCCAGAGTTGTATGGCACCACGAGTGTTCGCGCTCGTTAGCTTGGCGGGCGACAATGCTCACTTGAATATTGCGCACTACCAGTATCCGGGATGACGACGTGCAGCCGCGAGCCGTCCGGAAGGGACGCGTCCACGAAGGGCGAGCTCAGGTCCACTCGCCTCCCCGACGACTGCAACATGCGCTCGACCAGGTCGCGCACCTCGACATCGGTGAGGGTGAGGCTCGTGCGTTCGGGGCGCCCTTGTCGTGCCACGAAGACGAGGGCGGGGCCGTTGATCCAGATCTCCTCCACGTCGGGGTCGTCGAGGAAGGGCTGCAACGGGCCGAAGCCGGTGAGCGTCGCGACCACCTGACGCAGGGTCGCCGCCTCGTCGACGAGGAGCGGCAGGGACCCGCCGAGCGCACGCTCGCTGTAGCGCTGCACTTCATCCCGCACATAATCGTGAGCGAGCGCCTTATCAATTGAGAGATCGACCCCGTCGCGCCGAACCCGCTCGCGCACGGAGTCGGTGATGAGGGTGACCGCCTGTGACATCCGGCCAGTGTGCACGTGCGGAAAATGGCGCGAGCAGGTTGTCCACAGGTGTCGACATCCCCATAGTGGGGATACACGGAAAGGTGAAGAACGTTATACCTTCGAGCCATGAGTGCAGGCCAAAGACGGCAACTGAATAAGATCGCCGCGCCCATAACAGCGTTGCTCGCGGAGCTCGATCCACACATCATCGACCCGTCCCGGGAGAAGCAGAAGGCTCTCGGTATCGCAGACGCCACCATGCTCCTGCGGGTCGGCATCTACCGGGTCATCACGGTGTTCGCGGTCGACCGCGACAGTTGGAACGTCAAGGAGTTCGACTCCGAGTCGGGCCAACTCGTGCAGCTGCATGACAGGACGGCGAAGGTTCCCGATTCCGAGGTTCCGCTCTGGGTGTTGAAGGCAACGGTCTCCAGCATCGAGAGCCAGCTGGAGGCGTACCGCACGACCGGTTTTGCGACCGCCGAGCACGAGCAGTCCTACACGGTTCTCGGGCGCCTGCTGGCCGTGCTGCAGAATCGCGTGATCAGCAACACCCCGCTCGCCTCGGTCGGTGCTCCCGTCACCGGCAGCACCCTCGACGACGACGACCAGGACGACTACTAGTCGGTCGTTGTCAGAAGCGGCGTTGCCGGTCTACCGTGGGATCCATGTCCAGCCAGAAGATTCCGGATGACGTTCGCGCCTACCTCGACTCCGTCGAGGGCGCCCGCGGCGAATCGCTCCGCGCAGTCTTCGACACCGCCCTCGAGGCCATGCCCGAGGGTTACGAGCTTGCCATCTCGTACGGCATGCCCGGGTGGCAGGTGCCGCTCGAGCGGTATCCCGTCACCTACAACAAGCAGCCCCTCGCCTACGTCGGCCTTGCAGCCCAGAAGCAGTACAACTCGCTGTACCTGATGACCTGCGTGAGCGACTCCGACAAGGATGTTGCCTTCCGCGAGGCGTGGGCCGCAACCGGCCTGAAGCTCAACATGGGCAAGAGCTGCCTGCGTTTCCGCACACTCGCGGACATGGATCTCGCCATCATCGCGGACACGGTAGCCGGGACATCCGTCGACGAATTCATCGCCGAATACGAGAAGGTCCCCCGTAAGTAGACTGATACCCGCTCGCGGGAGTGGTGAAATTGGTATACACGCCAGATTTAGGTTCTGGTGCCGAAAGGCGTGAGGGTTCAAGTCCCTTCTTCCGCACTTGTAGTACTACGGGATGATTTCGCCGTGTTTCCCAGTCTCTCCTGTTCGCCACCCGGTACCCTTGGACAAAGCCCCTTGGCCGCCGCCGATTGACCTCAACGGCAACCGACGACTGGAGACTCACTCGTGCTCTCGACCGCACTCATTCCGTTCCTTGACCCGGAGAACCTGATCACCGGTTTCGGCGCCTGGGCCCTGCTCGGAATCTGCTTCATCGTGTTTGCCGAGACCGGCCTTCTCGTCGGATTCCTGCTGCCCGGCGACACCCTCCTCATCATCACCGGATTGCTGACGTTCCCCGTCGCAGCCGGCGCCACGCAGATCATCGACCTGCCGATCTGGCTGGTGTGTCTCGCTATAGCGTTCGCCGCTTTCTTAGGCGGCGAGGTCGGCTATCTGATCGGCCACAAGCTCGGCCCACGCGTCTTCGAGCGCAAGGAGAGCGGCCTGTTCTCGGTCGCGAACGTCAAACGCACCAACTCGTTCTTCGAGCGTTTCGGCGGCCTCGCGATCATCGTCGCCCGCTTCGTTCCGATCGTGCGCACCTTCGCCCCGGTCGCAGCCGGTGTCGGGCACATGGACTACAAGAAGTACTCGCTCTACAACGCCATCGGCGCACTCATCTGGGGCGCAGGGCTCACCTTCGCCGGCTACCTTCTGGGCTACATACCGCCAGTTGCCGCGTTCGTCACCGAGTACATCGACGTGATCCTGCTCGGCGCTGTCGTCATCACCCTGGTGCCGACGGTGTACCACTACATCCAGTCCTCGATGAAGGCACGCAAGGCGCGTCTCGCCGGTGTCGGTGAGGATGTCACGGCCGACGAACTCGTTCTCGACAAGTCCCTCTTCGACCAGGACAAGAAGAACAACAAGTCCAGCTGACTTCGGCTAGTCGAGTTCGCGCTCCAGCCGATGGAGCAGGGCGTCTAGCACTGTCGTGGCGCGCTCCCGCACCTTCTTGTGGGGGTCGTCGGTCGCCTCGCGCAGGGGTTCCGCGTGCTCGAACTCCCCAACGATTCCCACGGCCCATGCGGTGGCATCCCGCACTCGCCAGTTCTCGTCGAGCAGGAGCGCGGCAAGGAGCTCGGGCGCGCCCAGCTCGCGGATGGCGCAGACGCGAGCGCACTGCATCCTCACCCGCCAGTGTTCATGGTCGAGGCCGGCGATCACCGCACCGGTCGCGCTGTCGAGCCAGTAATACTCGAGCGCGCGGGCGCCCCAGGCGTTCGCCCAGTAGGACGGATAACTGCCGTCGATGATCCCGGGCGCGGCTCGCCCGCCGAGGTAGCGCAGGAAGTCATCATCCTCTTCGCCCGTGCGCAGCAGCCCGGCGGCACGTTCGACCAGTTCTCGCTCGCCGTAGCGGTCGACCGCGGCCCGGAGCCGCGCCGAGTGCGACAGCTCGACCGGGACGCGCACGGCTACTCGGCAGGTGCCGCGAAGCGCGCGTTCAGGCGCTTGCGCGACTGTTCGGCGGCGCGGCGAACCTCGATCTCGGGGTCGCGGAACAGGGGCGTGAACAGGTCAGCATCGGATGCCTCGCCCACCTCGGCGAGCGAGCGGGCTCCTGAGGCGCGCACGCGCGCGACCTCGTCCTGGAGCAGCGGACGCACCGCCTCCGCGACCGGCAGGTGGCGGGCCGCCGCGACGCGCGCACACATCTCGCGCACGCGCCAGGCCTGATTGGTGAGGCCCGCTTCGATGCCGGGGGCCGCGGTGTCGTTCCAGACGTAGAGGAACGTGCGGGCTCCCCAGACCTCGGGCCAGTAGAGGGGCGGGGCGCCGTCAAGGATTCCCTGTGCGTGCTTGCCGCCGACCCAGAGCAGAAACTCGTCGCCCGCGTTCAGTCCGGCGAGCAGCGCCTTGGCGCGGTCGATGACCTCGTTCTCACCGAGGGCGGCGACGGCGTGGGCGATGCGATCAGCCGGAGGGGCGTCGATGGGCAGGTCTGCGGGGGTCGAAGTCATAGCTGGATGATTCTACGCGGCTCGGGCGCCCGGCCCCTTTGTCGGTGCTGTTGGGTCGGTCGCTGGTTGCCGATGCGTGGCGCGTTCCGAGGGGCTCTAGTTAATCAGTCACCTTCGCGGGGCCGCGGTTAGGTGACTGATTAACTCAAGGTTGACGGAAGGGATCGCCCTGCGGCCGGCTGGGGCTCGTGACCCCAAAACGTTCGTGTTAAACAGGACAAACACACGCCTCAAGAACAGGACCGCCGGGTAGAGGGGAGTCCTGTTCTCGGTGCGCGTTGTGGTCCTGTTTAACACGAACGTCTTCAGGGGCAGCGCCGTCGACCGGCTCGCCAGCCGGAGCGGCAGGCGAGCCAGGCGGCCGACTCAGGCCCGCGGCTCCCACTTGAACATTGCCCGGGCGACCGACACGGCGACCGCGGCCCATCCGATCGAGGGCAGGATCAGCAGCAGCACGTTGTCGATAGCACCCCCGGCCCATCCGGTCGAGATGAGCTCGGCGAGACCGCCGCCCGGGAGTGCCCGCTTGAGCACGGTGAGCTCCGTGGTGCCCGTGTACGTCACCCAGACCGCGACGCCGAGCGTTGCGGCGAACAGCGGAAGCGTGGTGATCTGCGCGTGCTCGGGCGAGTTGGTGACACCCGCGGTGGCGAGGGCGAAGCCGGTGAACATGACCTCCGCGGCCAGCACCCCGATGATCACGAGGAGAACGTTGGCGGGCGGCTGGCCCGACGTTATCCCGAGCACTGTAAGGATGATGCCGATCTGCACCACACTCACCACAACGATCGGCAGCACGAGGCCGACGATGATCGACTGGTCCGAGACCGCGCCGCTGCGCAGCCGCTTCAGGAACAGCGTCTGCCTGCGCGCGGCGAGGGTCGTCGTGGCCGTGACGTACACGCCCATCGCGATCATGATGAGCACCTGAAACACCGCGATCACCGAAGTGCCGCCCTGGTTGCCGGTGAAGATGAAGAACGCGCCGAATGCGAGCGGGATGAGGATGGCGCAGGCGGCAACGAGCTTGTTGCGCAGCAGCATCCGGAATTCTGAGATGGCTATCGAGAACATGGTGGGCTCCTTAGGAACGGTCGAGGGTGCGGAAGACGTCGTCGAGACTCGAGCTCGTCGCGCCGAGACGATCGAGCGTGTGCCCGCCGGCCGACGCCCAGGCGAGCAGCGTCGAGAGATCCGCCTGGAGGTCGGCGGTGTCGATGCGGCTGAGTCCGTTCTCGGTCGCCGTCACGGTGAGCGGCAGGTCCACGCCGTGCGGCGCCACCAGCGTGATGTGCGAAGGATGCCCCGTCACAAGCTCCTCCAGCGTCCCCTCACGTTCCAGCACGCCCTTGTTCATGAGCCCGATGCGATCGGCGTACTTCTGCGCCTCCTCGAGGTAGTGCGTGGTCAGGATGATCGTCGAGCCCGCAGAGCGGATCTCAGCCACCGCGTCCCAGAGACCGTCGCGCGCGCTGGGGTCCAGGCCCGTCGTCGGCTCGTCGAGGAACACCAGCTCCGGTGTGCCCCAGATGGCCATCGCGAAGTCGAGGCGACGCTTCTCGCCACCCGAGAGCATGCCCGCGCGGGTCGAGGATTTAGCCGTGAGGTCCACGACCCCGAGTACCCGGCGAACGTCATCCTCACGCCCCGAAATCGACCCGGCGAGCCCGATCGACTCGGCCACGGTGAGGTCCCCGGCAAAGCCCGAGTCCTGCAGCATGATGCCGACACGAGGACGAATGGATGCCCGGTCACGAGGATCCCCGCCGAACACCGACACCTTTCCGGAGGTCGGAGTGCGGTGTCCCTCGAGGGTCTCCAGCGTGGTCGTCTTGCCGGCGCCGTTGGTGCCCAGCAGGGCGTACAGCTCCCCGCGTTCGACCCGCAGGTCGAGGCTTCTCACCGCCTGGAACTCCCCCCTGTCGCCGTAGTTGTAGCTCAGCGCGGCGGCTTCGACCACCGGGCCTGCGGTACTGGTTGCGTTTGTCATGCTCCAACGATGGCGCGAAGAAGCGGCGCGCCCCAGTGCCGAAGCACCCGAGAAGTAGTGACATTTGTCACGGGTTCCGGGCGCACGACTAAGACATAGTTGTAGGAGTGACGACATCCACCGGCGACCGCCTTCTGCAGCGAATGCGCACCTACACGACCACCTCGCTCGTCGTGATGATCGGTCTCTTCTCGCTGCTGCTGGCGCTCGGCGCCACCGAGATCCCCTTCCAGTACGTGCTGCTCGGTGCCGGCGTTCTCATCACCGAGTTCAGCTTCCACTGGGAACGTCGCCCGCCGCTCTGGCTCGCGATCGTTGTGCCCGTCGTGACCGGCGCCGTGTGGGTCTTCGTGATCATGATCGGCGAGTACCCGGCAACGAGCGTGTGGCTCGGCATCGCCCTCTCCCTGCTTGTCTCGCAGGCGCCCCAGAGGCGCTGGAAGTGGCTCGCACCCGCGGCCCTCGCCGTGATGCTGCTGCCCGTAGCGATCATCGGCCTATTCACGAGCTTCGACGCCGTCTCTCCGTACCTGGTCAGCGGCTTCTTCGGCTGGCTCGGCACGATGTTCCTGTTCCTGCTCAACCGCTGGGCCTTCAACCTGTACCTCGAGATCGACGCCGCGCGGCAGGTGAGCGCGGAGCTCGCCGTCGCACAGGAGCGTTACCGGTTCGCAGCCGACCTGCACGACATCCAGGGCCACACCCTGCACGTCATCAAGCTGAAGACACAGCTCGCCGACCGGCTGATCGACCGCGACCCGGCCGCGGCGCGCGAGCACCTGCGCGAAGCCCAGCAGCTGATCGCCGAGACGGTCGCCAACACGCGCAGTCTCGCCTTCGGGGAGAGGCACGTGGCACTCGCGAGCGAACTGGCCAACGCCGAGCAGCTGTTCACGGCGGCGGGCATCGCCTACACGGTGCAGGGCGAACTGCCCCGCGGCGCCCACGACGAGTTGTTCGGGCTCGTGGTGCGCGAGGCGACCACCAATATCCTGCGTCACGCCCAGGCGACGGCCGTTTCGGTGAACCTCGGCGCGGACAGCGTGCGCGTCGTGAACGACGGGAGTCCCGCATCCTCTCGCTCACTGAGCGGGCTGGCTCGCCTGGGCGAGCGTTTCGAGGCGGCGGGTGGCACCCTGCGCACGTCGAGCGCGAACGGCAGCTTCACCACCACGGCGACGGTGTCGGGATGATCCGGCTCCTCGTCGCCGACGACGAGAACCTCCTGCGCATGGCTCTGGCCGCGCTGCTCGACCTCGAAGACGACCTCGAGGTGATCGCGCAGGCGGACAACGGCACGGACGCCGTGCAGCTCGCCGGGCTGCACGACCCGGACGTTGTGCTGCTCGACCTCGAGATGCCCGGCCTGGACGGCATCGACACGGCAGCAGCGATCCTGGCCACCCGGCCAGAGCAGGCCATCATCCTGCTCACGCGGCACGCCCGACCGGGCGTGCTCAAGCGTGCCCTGCGCGCGGGCGTGCGCGGTTTTGTGAGCAAGTCGATCGAGCCCGAACGTCTCGCGCAGATCGTGACCGACGTCAACGGCGGGGCGCGCTACATCGACTCCGAGATCTCCACGGCCGCCATGATCGACGACTGCCCGCTCTCCGAACGCGAGCTCGACGTGCTGCGCCTCACCGCCGAAGGACTGTCGGTGCGCGAGATGAGCCTCGCACTGCACCTCGCCGCGGGCACGGTACGCAACTACCTGTCCTCGGCGATGCAGAAGACGGGTACCTCCGCCCGGCACGAGGCGGCGCGGGCCGCCCGCGAGCGCGGTTGGCTGTAGCTAGTCGCGTCCCTCGAGCGCCTTGACCTCGTCGGACTCGGGTCCGGCGGTCTTCACACACGGTCCCGCGACGGCGATCTCGATGTCGTGCTCGCTCGTGGTGGTGATCTTGAGGGCGGATGAGACCATGTCGGCCTTGAGCGTCCACTCCCCCAGCGATGAGCTCGACTCGAGCTTCTTCGCGGTCCAACCCTGCTTGCCGAGCTCCTTGACGAGGGTGTCACTCGCGATCAGCGCATCCTGCTGCACGCTCATCGTCACGGACGACAGCCACTGGCGCACCGAGTCGTTGTAACCGCAGCCGCGCGACTTGTCGACCGTCGCACCGATCGATTCGACCATGTCCTGCGGGATGTTGTCAGCGACGGTGTTGCGCAGCAGCTGCGCGGGTGATTTGGTCTCGGCGAGCGTGACGCCCTCCACAACGATCGACTCCGCCGTGCCTGCACCGGCGTCGTTCACGGGCACCTCTTCGGCGCAGGCCGACAGCGTGAGCATCAGCGCGGCAGCGCCGAGCGCAACAAGCGCTCGCGAGTGTGTGGTGATCATTCCAGCCCCCGAATGTGTTCTGCATCCCCCGCGCGGCGAACCTCGCCAGCGCTGCAGCGGCTCAGGCTAACACCGTGGCACCGTGGCGTCCGAGCCCCAGAATGTGGGGTGCTGTTCACCTGCGGGCCCTAGGCTTTGCGAATGACCACGCGCTCGAAGACCTCCTCCGATGGCGCGCACCACTCCTTCGGCACCAGCGCGTTCGTGGTGCTCGAGGGTGGTCGACGCCTCCACTACATGGAGCGCGGTGTCGGCGACGTGACGGTCGTGTTCGAGTCCGGGATGGGTTTCTCCCGCTCGACCTGGGGACTGGTCGCGCCCGTCATCGGCGACTGCACTCGCACCATCGTCTACGACCGCGCGGGCCTCGGGCGTAGCGATGACGACGAGGAGCCGCGCACGTTGGAGCGCCTGGCCGACGACCTCGGTCACCTGCTCAGCTCCCTCGGCGAGGGGCCGTTCCTGCTCGTCGGTCACAGTTGGGGCGGGCCGATCGTGCGCGCGGTGGCGGCGGCGCATCCCGAGCGGATCGCAGGCATCGTTCTCGTCGACCAGACGGACGAGAACTGCGCCCTCTACTTTGAAAACTCGACCGCGAAGCGTTTCGCGGCAAGCGGGCCGATGGTGCAGACCCTCGCCCGGCTGAAGCTCTACAAACTGATCGGCGGCCGGTCGGGGCGTGTGCAGCCCGCCGACGTTGCGGCCGACCACCTTGCCGAAGATTTCACCGCGCGCGCCGCGTCCACAACCTCCGCCGAGCTGCGCGACCTGCTCATCGACCTCGCCGGCCTGCGCGACGCACCGCTCGACCTGCACGGCACCCCCGTGACGGTCATCTCGGGCACCGCGCCCACCCGCGGCGACGGCGGACTGCGCGCGTCTCTCACCGCGGCACACCGCGAGACGGCTGTGGCACTCGGTGCCGAGTTCACCGAGGCGCAGCAGTCCGGCCACCTCGTGATGTTCACCGAGCCTCAGCTCGTCGTCGACGAGATCGTCAGCCTGCTCGATCGCGTTTAGCTAATTTCGCGCGTTTGGCTGGACTGGCGCGTCGCCCAGATCGACTCGAGCGCCTGCTCCCCCAGGTCGCGCTCCTCGCCCGTGGGCAGTCGCACGATGAACCCGCCGCCGAACGGCTGTCGGCCGACCACCACGAGCGCGGTGTCCACGGTGATGCCCTCGGCCTCGAGGTGGCGCAGGAGCATGGGGTCGCGGTCGCTGATCCGCGCCACTGTGACAGTGGAACCCTCGCTCGCCGCACCCAGCAGCGCGGCCTCGGGCCTCGAGATCGTGCCGTCGCGACCCGGGATCGGGTCGCCGTGCGGATCCCGCACGGGGCACCCCAGCTCCTCGTCGATCGCGTCGAGCAGCCTGTCGCTCAGCGCGTGCTCGAGGATCTCCGCCTCGTCGTGCACCTCATCCCAGCTGTAGCCGAAGTGCTGCACAAGCCACGTCTCGATGAGCCGGTGCCGACGGAGCATGCGCAGGGCGAGAGCCGTGCCATCCGGCGTCAGGGTCACGGCGCCGTAGGGCACGTGCTCGACGAGGCCCTGAACGGCGAGCTTCTTCACCATTTCGGTGACGGATGACGCTGCCAGCCCCAATCTCGCCGCGAGAACCGAGGTCGTGATCGGCTGGTCCTGCCACTCGGTGTGCGAGTAGATGACCTTGACGTAGTCCTCGACGGCGGTGGGGTAACTGGTGGGCATGGTCACACTCCCACGATAACGAGCACGATGAGCAGCACGTTGATCGCGATGATGGCGATGGTGGATGTCCAGCCCGCGATCCGCAGCCAGGCCGGGTTCGCGAACTCGCCCATCAGGTCCCGCGAACTCGCGAGCCGCACGAGGGGTACGAGTGCGAACGGAATCCCGAAACTCAGCACCACCTGGCTCAACACGAGCGCCTGCGTCGGGTCGAAGCCTATGCCGAGAACCACCAGGGCCGGGATGAGGGTCACCACTCGCCGCACCAGCAGCGGGATGCGGACCTTGAGCAGGCCGCCCATGATCGCCGAGCCCGCGTAGGTGCCGACGCTCGTCGACGCCAGGCCCGACGCGAGAAGGCCGATCGCGAAGATCACCCCGATGGTCGGGCCGAGCGCGTTCACGATGGCGGCGTGCGCGCCCTCGATCGTGTCGGTGTCGGTCACGCCCTGCAGGCTCGCGGCGGCGAGGAGCAACATGGAGATGTTGATGCCGCCCGCAACGAGGAGGGCGAAGCCGACGTCCCAGCGGGTGGCCCGCAGCAGCTCGCGGATGCGACCCGGTTCTTTCGTCACGCCGTGACGGTCGCGCGCGAGCGCCGAGTGCAGGTAGATCACGTGCGGCATCACCGTGGCGCCGAGCATGCTGGTGGCGAGCAGCACGGAGTCGGTGCCCTCGAAGCGCGGCACGATGCCGCTGACGAGCGCGATCGGATCAACCTGGCTCACGAACAGGCCGGAGACGAAGCCGACCACGATCACGCCGAGCAGCACCACGATCACCAGCTCGAAGGACCGCTGGCTGCGGTGCGACTGGAGCAACAGCAGGAGCATCGAGGCAACACCGACGACTACGCCGCCGACCAACAGGGGAACACCGAACAGCAGGTGCAGGGCGATCGCGCCGCCGATCACCTCGGCGATGTCGGTTGCGGCGGCCACCAGCTCGGCCTGCAGCCAGTAGACGCGGCGGGGTCCGGTGCGCAGCCGCTCACCCAGCAGTTCGGGCAGGCTGCGACCGGTCACGATGCCGAGCTTCGCGGACTGGTATTGCACGAGCACGGCGATCAGGTTCGCGAGGATCAGCACCCAGAGCAGCAGGTAGCCGTAACGGGCTCCCGCAGTGAGGTTCGCGGCGACATTGCCCGGATCCACGTAGGCGATCGCCGCAACGAACGCCGGGCCGAGTAGCAGCAGGATCGGGCGCTTGTCGGGCGCTCGGTTTTCGCTTGCTCGCGTAGAAGGTTTCGGCACACCGAAATCCTACCGCGCGCCTGCTTATTGCAGAGGCCGCCCGCGGCCGTATCGAAATCCGGTTTCGGTACGACTGCTCCTCCGTCTCGGCCTGCTCAAAGCGCGAAGATCAGCGGTGGAACTGGTCCTCGTGCGCCGCGTGCTCCGCAGGCTCCAGTTGAAAGGTTGAGTGCTCCACGTCGAAGTGCGCGGCCAGGCAGCCGCTCAGCTCATCCAGCAGGGCACCCGTGCCGCCGCTCGCGAAGAGGGAGGGCGTGACGACGACGTGCGCCGTGAATACCGGGTTGCCCGAGGTGATCGCCCAGACGTGGACGTCGTGCACGTCGACGACGCCATTCGCGCCGAGGATGTGCTGGCGGATCTCCTCGACGTTGGTGCCCGTGGGGGCGGATTCGGTGAGCACCCGAACGACATCCCGAAGCAGGATGAAGGCGCGCGGCACGATGAGCGCCGCGATGACGAGGGAGGCGATGGCATCCGCCTGCGTGAACCCGGTCAGCAAAATGACGGCTGCCGCGACGATGGCGGCCACCGACCCGAACAGGTCGCCCAGCACCTCGAGGTACGCCCCGCGCATGCCGATCGACTCCTTCGACGCCCCGCGCAGCACGAGCAGCGCGGCCAGGTTCGCTATCAACCCCGCGAGCGCGACCAGGAGCATCGGCAGGCCGAGCACCGTTGCCTCCCCGGGATCGATGAGGCGGCTGACACCCTCGACGGCGACAAACACCGCGATGCCGCCGATGAGCAGGCCGTTGACGAGCGCGCCGAGTACCTCCGCGCGCTGGTAGCCGAAGGTCTGCCGGTCGGTCGCCGGACGCGAGGCGATGCCGAGAGCAACGAGCGCGATCAGGAGGCCGAGCAGGTCGGAGAGCATGTGCCCGGCATCCGCCAGTAGCGCGAGCGAGCCCGAGACAAGGGCACCGACGACCTCGACCACCAGGAACACCCCGATGATGCCGATCGCGACCAGCAGGCGGGTGCGATTGGTCACCCCGTGCGAGTGGTTGTGCGAGTGGGAGGTCACCCTCCAAGGGTAGGCGTCGTGAGCAGCCAAACCCAGCGAATCCCACTGATAGGAATGAGTGCCGTTATCAGCCCGGAAGGATCAGCCGAGCAGGCGCTTCCGCACAACCGGCATGATCTGCCCGAACGCGCGAGCGCGGTGGCTGATCGCGTTCTTCTCATCGGCGCGCAGCTCAGCAGAGCTCACCGACAGCCCGTCGGGCTTGAAGATCGGGTCGTACCCGAATCCCCCGGCGCCCGTTGCCTCGCGGAGAACCGTTCCCGGCCAGATGCCCCGCTCGACGTGCTCGTACTCGCCGTCGACGAACGCGGCCGCGCAGTCGAAGGTTGCGGCACGGTCATCCTGTTCTGCCAGATTGGCCAGCAGCAGCTCGAGGTTCTCGGTGTCGTCGCGGTTGCCCGCATATCTGGCCGAGTGGATGCCCGGCGCCCCGCCCAACGCGGCAACCGAGATGCCGGAATCATCGGCGAGTGCCGGCAACCCCGTGTGCAGGGCCGCGGCGCGCGCCTTGATGAGTGCGTTCGCCTCGAAGGTGTCGCCGTCCTCGACGGGCTCGGGTCCGTCGTAGCCGATCAGCTCGATACCGGTGAGGGCGTCGCCCAGGATGCGGCGCAGCTCCTCGACCTTGTGCGCGTTGTGGGTAGCGAGAACGACCTGGATCATGACGCGAGCGTAGCAACCTGCAGCGCGGTCAGGTCGGCTCCGCCACCGAGGGCGAGGTCGAGGAGTGCGTTCAACTCGTTGCGGTCGAACGGCGCACCCTCGGCGGTACCCTGCACCTCGACGAACAGGCCACGGCCGGTGACGACGACGTTCATGTCGGTCTCGGCGCGCACGTCCTCGACGTAGGCGAGGTCGAGCATCGGCACACCGTCGATGATCCCGACGGAGACGGCAGCGACCGAGTCGATGAGCGGCTTGGCGTTCTTGCCGATGAAGCCCTTGTCACGACCCCACTCGAGTGCATCGGCCATGGCCACGTAGGCGCCGGTGATGGCCGCGGTGCGGGTTCCGCCGTCGGCCTGCAGCACGTCGCAGTCGATGACGAGGGTGTTCTCGCCGAGGGCCTTCATGTCGACGACCGCCCGGAGCGAGCGGCCGATGAGGCGCGAGATCTCGTGCGTGCGTCCGCCGATCCTGCCTTTTACCGATTCGCGATCCATGCGGTCATTGGTGGAGCGCGGCAGCATCGAGTACTCGGCGGTCACCCAGCCGGTGCCCTTGCCCTTGAGCCAGCGCGGAACACCGTTCGTGAACGAGGCGGTGCACAGCACCTTCGTGTTGCCGAAGGAGATCAGCGCCGAACCCTCGGCCTGCTTGCTCCAGCCGCGCTCGATCGTGATCTCGCGCAGGTCGTTGTTCTCGCGGCCGTCGTGGCGTGTCATGGCATGTCCTTAATCTGGGTGATGGTTCCGGTCTCGACGAGGTCGACCGTCGTGACCTCGGGTCCGAGGAAGCGGGCGGCGAGACGCATGAACTCGGCGGTCGAGTCCCCTGTCGCCTCGAAGGTGTATTTCGGCGGGGCGTGAACGGTGCGCTCGAGGCCGTGCTTCACGAGCATGCGGTACACGTCGTAGGCGGTCTCTTCAGCACTCGAGACGAGCGTCACCGACTCCCCCATGACGTACTGGATGGCTCCGGCCAGCAGCGGGTAGTGCGTGCAGCCGAGCACGAGGGTGTCGATGTCGGCTCGCTTGAGCGGCTCGAGGTACTCCTCGGCGACGGCGAACAGCTCCGCCCCGCTCGTGACCCCCGACTCGACGAACTCGACGAATCGCGGGCACGCTGCCGTGAAGATCTGCAGGTCGGATGCCGCGGCGAACGCATCCTCATAGGCCAGGGAGTTCACCGTTCCGGCCGTTCCGATCACGCCGATGCGGTTGTTGCGCGTCTGGCGTACGGCAGCTCGGACTGCGGGCTGGATCACCTCGACCACGGGGATGCCGTAGCCGTCGGTGAAGCGTTCGCGGGCATCCCGAAGCATGGCGGCACTGGCCGTGTTGCACGCGATGACCAGCAGTTTGACACCCTCGGCGACGAGGTCGTCCATCACGTCGAGCGCGTAGCGGCGCACCTCGGCGATCGGCTTGGGGCCGTAGGGCGAGTGGGCGGTGTCGCCGACGTAGGTGATCGACTCCCCGGGAAGCTGGTCGATGATCGCCCGGGCGACGGTGAGTCCACCGACCCCCGAGTCGAAGACTCCAATCGGCGCGTCAGTCACAAGAGTCGAGTTTAGTAGTGTCGCCTTATGAGCACCGCGCTGCTGACCGACCGCTACGAACTCACCATGCTCGACGCAGCACTGCGCAGCGGGAGGCACGACCGGGAGTGCATCTTCGAGGTGTTCGCCCGCCGCCTGCCAGAGGGGCGCCGCTATGGGATCGTCGGCGGAACCGGGCGCCTGCTCGACCTGATCGCCGAGTTCCGCTTCGAGGACGCCGAGCTGTCCTGGCTGCGCGAGAACTCCGTGGTCACGCCGGAGGCGCTCGACTGGCTCGCCGACTACCGATTCCGGGGCAACATCTCGGGGTACCGGGAGGGTGACGTGTACTTCCCCGGCTCGCCGCTTCTCGTGATCGACGGCACCTTCGCGGAAGCCGTCATCCTCGAGACTCTCGCCCTCAGTGTGCTGAACTACGACAGCGCCATCGCGAGCGCCGCGGCCCGAATGGTTGCCGCTGCCGACGGTCGCCCGCTGTCAGAGATGGGATCGCGCCGCACCGGCGAGCGCTCCGGCGTCGCCGCCGCCCGCGCCGCCTACATCGCCGGCTTCGGCGCGACCAGCAACCTCGAGGCGGGGCGCAGCTGGGGAATCCCGACCATGGGCACGGCAGCGCACTCGTTCACCCTGCTGCACGATAGCGAGGAGGAGGCGTTCGAGGCGCAGGTCGCCGCCCTCGGCCCCGGCACCACGCTGCTCGTCGACACTTACGACGTGACCGCAGCAGTCGAGCTCGCGGTCAGGGTGGCCGGCACCGGCCTCGGCGCCGTGCGCATCGACTCGGGTGACCTGCCCGCCCAGGTGGCCGCAGTGCGCGAACAGCTCGACTCGCTTGGGGCGGTCAACACTCGCATCACGGTGACGAACGACCTCGACGAGTACACGATCGCGGGACTTCGCGCCGCGCCGGTCGACTCGTTCGGGGTCGGCACCTCCGTGGTCACGGGCTCGGGGCATCCCGCAGCAGGCATGGTCTACAAACTTGTCGCCCACCGCGACGACACGGGCGAGTGGGTCTCGGTCGCCAAGAAGTCGGCCGCGAAGGCCACCGTCGGCGGACGCAAGCGCGCCGTGCGCAGCCTGTCGAACGGAGTCGCCGTCGCCGAGACGATCTACGTCGAAGACGAGCGGCAGGTTCGGGATGACGAGCGCGAGCTGCACGTCCCCCTCATCACCGCCGGGGTCGCCGACGATCGCTGGCTGGGCGCCGCCGGGGTCGCGGCCGCCCGCGAGCACCGCGCTGCGGCTGTGGCCGAGCTCCCTGTAGACGCCCTGCGCCTCTCCCGCGGCGAGCCCGCCATCCCGACGGTGTACCTGTAGCGGTTTCCACCCCTCGAATTGCGGCAATTCGGGAGTTCAGCGCCGAAAATTCCCCAATTGCCGCAATATGGGGCGGCCGGTCCATCCCGCGCGGGTTAATCGGCGCGCCACTCGCTGCACCAGTGCGATCGGCGCGCCGTAGAGGTCGTCTGCACTCGCCTTGGTAACCGCCCAGTCGTGGTCGATGAGGCGCTCCACCCGGCCGAGATCCCGCCGGAACTGTCCCACCTCGCGGTGGTAGTCGCCCTCGTACTCGTACGCGACGCGGAACTCCGGCCAGCTCTCGTCGGGCATGGCGAGGAATGCGCCACGGTCGTCATACACCGGCGTGTTGATGAGCGCCTCCGGAAGGCCCGCGCGATCGAACAGCAGCCGACTGAGCGACTCCGGCCTCGACAAGGGCCCCACTCGAACCAGCGAGAGCGCTTGCATGCGAACGGGATGTCCCCTGCCGCCCGCACGCCGCAGACATTCCGCCCTCAGCTCATCGATCGAGGTCGCGGGCAGGACACGGCTGTAAGGATTTCCCGTCACCAGCCAATCCCCTGCCGCGACGAGGTCGGGAACGCTCAACACTTCAGCCAGCTGACACTAGGTCACGGCCGCCGAGCACACGGGCAGGCCTCGTAGAAGCACAACATCATCGTCGGCCAGGTCAGCACGGTGCCCGATGACGCCGACCCCCTCAGGCGCACGCCTCGGCTTCCTCGCGATGACGTGGATGCCGCCGCGCACCGCCCCCACCGGGAACGGGGCACCCCACAGCTCGCCGGCCGTCCAGTGGCTGAACGCATTGTTCGGGTGCATCCGGCTCGCGTAGGCCCGACACAGTTGCTCGCTTGTGCTCATCGGCTCGAGCGGAGCACGAACGCCGTGGAACGGACTCACCAGGTCCGACCGGCGCAGGCTGTCACGGGACAGCCCGAGCTCGATCGCCGTGCTCACGGCGAACGGCACCCCGGACAAGTGGGGCGGGAGAGGCTCGCGGCGGGACATCCCGCATTCTTCAACGAGCGGGAGTCACCGCGCCGACCTCATCCACAGCCTGGTATTGCGGCACATGGGGAGTTCAACGCCGCACAATCCCCGATTGCCGCAATGGGGCCGGAAGTTGGGAAAGCTACGGCTTCATCTTCTCGTAGACCTCTTTGCAGGTCGGGCAGATGGGGAACTTCTCGGGGTCGCGACCGGGCACCCAGAGCTTGCCGCAGAGGGCGCGGATCGGCTTGCCGCTCAACGCGGACTCCATGATCTTGTTCTTGGGGGCGTAGTGGGAGAAGCGCTCGTGGTCGCCCTCCTCGACCTGCTCCTGATTGAGCAGTTCCTCGAGTTCACGGTCGAGGGTGTCGGTTCCGCCGCCTGTGATTTCGGTGTCAGCCATGCGTCAACTGTACGCCGGGAGGCTAGTTGCGTGTCGCGGAAACGAGCAGTTCCGAGGTGCGGCGATCGTACAGGCGCGCGCCGATCGTTGCGCCGCCGACGAGCACGAGCAGCCCCATGCCGACACCGATGCCGAGCGCGAGGTAGTGCCATCCCGAACCGTAGAAGAAGCCGAGTACCGCGGCGGTGAGGGCCGGCGCGCTGAGAGCGATGATGGCCAGGAGCGACAGGGCCTGGATCGAGCCGGCCGAGGACGCCCCGCCCTGCGGCTGCGAAAACGGGCTGTCACCGGGGCGTACCGCGGCGTACGGGAAGCGCGCCGACATGATGCTCGAGAGGCCGAGACCGCAGAGCAGCACGCTCACGCTCACGCCGACGAGCGAGGGCAGCAGCGACCAGTCACCGTTCAGGGAGATGCTCACGACCGAGCCGATCGCGATGAGCGGCAACCCGACGACGAGCACGGGGATCAGGCGACCCCACCGGTCGGCGCGGCCCAGGGTACTGGTCGACATGTGCAGCCAGATCGCCGTGTTGTCGAACGCGACGTCGTTGTGAATCGACCAGGACAGGAACAGGCACATGACCGGCAGCGGCAGCAGTGCCAGCACGTGCAGGTCGATGCCGGCAACGGCGAGCGCGACGACCATGAACACCGGGATCAGCGGAATGATGGCGAGGGATGTCCCGTACCGCGCGTCCCTGAACCAGTACGTGATGCTGCGCGCGGCGATCGCTCCCGTGGGCGTGCGGGCGAACCAGTCGAACCAGCCGAGCCCGACGTAGGTGCGGGCGTGCGGCTGGCGTTCGGGGGTCACCAGCATCAGACCGACGAGCAGGCGCCAGATGACGACGAGCACCAGCACCCAGGCGATGGCGATGGCGAGCTTGGCGAAGGCGGCGCCGGGATCGCCGACGGCGGCATCTGCTGGGGCGGCCCAGGCTGCGGCGAGCGGCGTCCAGCCCACGACGTCGGCGATATCGCCGAGCACCTCGAGGCCGCGGTTCTGCCAGTCGACTCTGGCGAGCGCAACGACGATCGGCGACAGCACGATCAGCGCGATGATGGCGAAAATCGCGGAGATGTCGCGGGCTCGGCGAGTGGCGAGCAGGAAGGCGGCGAGCGAGGTCGAGATGCGCGCCGAAAGGATGCAGGTGACGATGATCAGCACCATGCCGAGGATCGCGAGGAATTCGGCGAGGCCGTCACGGCTCCAGGTGACGAGCTGGCCGAGCGCGATAGCGGTGACGACCACGGCGGGCACGGAGACAAGGGCACCGACCGCGAGCACAAACGACAGCCGGGTGGTGCGGATGCCGAACAGCCCGAACTTGCGCGGGTCGAGGGTGTCATCGATGCCGAGCGTGAGCGGCAGCACCGTGAATACGATCGTGACGGCCGCCCCGAGCACCACCGCCGCGTTGCGCGCGATCTCGACGTCGAAGAAGCGCAGCGCTACGAGGCCGGCAATAACGAAGATCGCCGTGCTGAGTCCGTAGAAGATGCCGAGCACGAGCCCGGCTATCTGCCAGGGGCTGCGGCGGAACGAGTTGCCGAGGAGCGTGAGCTTCAGTCGGAGAACGTGTGCAACCACTCCATGCCCTCCGCTGCCTTGCGTCCACCGGCGAGTTCGACGAACTTCTCCTCGAGGGTCTTGCCATCACACACCTCGGCCATCGGCCCGGACGCGAGCACTGCACCGTTGACGATGACCGCAACCGAGTCGCACACGCGCTCGATCAGGTTCATGGTGTGGCTCGAGATGATGATGGTTCCGCCCGCGGCGACGTACTTACGGAGGATGTCGATCACGTTCGCCGCCGATACCGGGTCCACGGATTCGAAGGGCTCATCCAGAACCAGCACCCGAGGCGAATGGATCATGGCGGCCGCGAGGGCGAGTTTCTTGGTCATTCCTGCGGAGTAGTCGGTGACCAGGCGGTCGAGGGAGTCCTCGAGGCCGAAGGCGCTCGCGAGGTCCGCGGTGCGGATGCGCACGGTCGTCTTGTCGAGTCCGCGCAGGATGCCGGAGTAGTAGAGCAGCTGGGCACCGGTGAGGCGGTCGAACATCCGAAGGCGGTCGGGCAGCACGCCCATCTTGCGCTTAGCGACGACGGGGTCGCTCCATACGTCTGCGCCGTGCACGGTGACGGTTCCCGCGTCGGGGCGCAGCAAACCGGTGATCATGGAGAGGGTCGTGGTCTTGCCGGCGCCATTCGGACCGACGATGCCGAAGAAGGAACCGGTGGCGATCTCGAGGTCGATTCCGGCCACCGCGGTCTTGTCGTCGAAGCGCTTGACCAGGCCGGAAAGCTTGAGCACGACCTCGCGCGGCGCGGCCTCGACGACGGGAGCGACGGGCGTGGCGACGGGCTTGCGAACGGCAACTGTCGCGCGGGGAGTGCGAGGCTTACGTACTGTCTTGGCTGCGGCACTGGACTTTGACGTTGCCTCAGGCACTACGGGTTCGGAATCCACTGGTCAACCGTACCAATGCGCGGGACCCGCTTCGGAGCTTGCATCACGAAACTGCAACATCCGCGAGGTTTCCATGGAAATAGCAGCATTCGTCCGTAAGGTTAATCAAGCACAACGAGGTGTCCAGCATTTCTCGTCCAGATGAACAGCAGGCAAACTCCACCGAGTAGCCGTCAACTGAGACGAGGCGTAATCGCCAATGGGCCGATATACGCATAGATTCACAGTTGAGGAGACACATCGTGACTACGCAGATCGTCATTCTGGCCGCCGGTATGGGCAGTCGTCTGGGCCGCTCGCTTCCCAAGCCTCTCACCGAGCTCGCTGACGGCCGCACCATCATGCAGCAGCAGTTCGACAACATCCACCACGCCTTCGGCAAGAACGCGCAGGTCACCGTCGTTGTCGGCTACAAGCTCGAGCACATCATCGAGGCGTTCCCGCAGGCGTCGTTCGTCTACAACGAGCAGTACGACCAGACCAACACCTCGAAGAGCCTCATGCGTGCCCTGCAGGCATCCGCTCCCGGCGGTGTGCTCTGGATGAACGGAGACGTCGTCTTCGACCCCGAGGCCCTGGAGCGCGCAGCCAAGCTCGTCGCCCGCGACCAGTCCTTCGTCTCGGTCAACACCGCGAAGGTCTCCGACGAAGAGGTCAAGTACACCGTGGACGCCGAGGGTTACATCAAAGAACTCTCCAAGCAGGTCAAGGGCGGCCTCGGCGAGGCCGTCGGCATCAACTTCATCTCGCGTGACGACAAGGCAGTCCTCCTCCGCCAGCTCAAGCGCGTGGGCGACCAGGACTACTTCGAACGTGGAATAGAGTTGGCCATTGAGCAGGACAAGCTGCACATTGAGCCGGTAGACATCTCGGATCTCTACGCTGTGGAGATCGACTTCGCGGAAGACCTGGAGCGGGCGAACCTTTTCGTCTGAACCGACTGAGCGGGAGTCTGCCTCACAGAGGACACCCGTGAGCGAAGCAGTACCCGAGCGCGCAGCCTGGTCTCCGTTCGCGCGTTACCGTCACACGCTGTTCCTGCTGACGAGCCGCGATCTCAAGGTCCGCTACTCGACGTCTGCGCTCGGTTACTTCTGGTCGATCCTCGATCCGCTCGTGATGAGCGGCATCTACTACTTCATCTTCGTCGTCGTGTTCCAGCGCGACGATATCGGCGCCTCGCCGTACATCGTGTTCCTGCTGTCGGGCCTTTTGCCGTGGATGTGGTTCAACGGCGCGGTGTCCGACTCCACGCGAGCGTTCCTGCGTGGAGCCAAGCTGATCCGCTCGACCAAGATCCCGCGCACCATCTGGGTGTCGAGCCTCGTGCTCTCCAAGGGCACCGAGTTCATCGCGAGCCTTCCTGTTCTCGCCGTCTTCGCGATCTTCTCGCACGCTGTACTGCACTGGGAGGCCGTCTACTTCGTGATCGGCATCGTCATCCAGGCGATCCTGACCATCGGAGTCGGGCTCATCGTCGCCCCGTTGGTCGTGTTCTTCCGCGACCTCGAGCGGGCCATCAAGCTCGCCCTGCGCTTCCTGTTCTACGCCTCCCCCATCATCTATGGCGTGACCGACCTGCCCGCCGAGCTGCACGTGCTCGCGGCCTTCAACCCGCTGAGCGGCATCTTCTCGCTCTACCGCGGCGCGTTCTTCCCCGAGCAGCTCGACCTGTTCACGATCCTCGTGTCCGCGGTGATGAGCCTGCTGATCCTCGCGGTCGGCGTCTTCGTCTTCAACCGCAGCGAGCGCGCAGTGCTGAAGGAGATCTAGTGGACGCCCCGGTCATCACCGTCACCGACGCGGGTATCCGCTTCCGCCGCAACCGCCGCTCGCGTCGCAACTTCAAGGATCTCTTCGCCGGCCGCAAGCGCCGCACGCTGCCCGGCGAGTTCTGGGCACTGCGGGGAGTCAGCTTCACCGTGCAACAGGGCGAGGCGATCGGCGTGGTCGGTCGCAATGGCCAGGGCAAGTCCACACTGCTCAAGCTGGTCGCCGAGGTGATCCTCCCCGACGAGGGCAAGGTGAAGGTGCATGAGGGCGTTGCTCCCCTCATCGAAATCACCGGAGGCTTCGTCGACGACCTGACGGTTCGGGATAACGTCTACCTCACGGCCGGCCTGCACGGAATGAAGAAGTCCGAGATCGCGGCAAGCTTCGACGAGATCATCGAGTTCGCGGAGATCGGCGACTTCCTCGACACCCCCTACAAGCACCTCTCGAGTGGCATGAAGGTGCGCATCGCGTTCGCCGTGATCTCCCGACTGGAAGAGCCGATCATCCTCGTCGACGAAGTTCTCGCGGTCGGCGACAAGGGTTTCCGCGACAAGTGCTACCGACGCATCGAGGAGCTTCTGGCCGGGGGTCGCACCCTGTTCTTCGTCTCCCACAATGAGAAGGACCTGCGCCGGTTCTGCACGCGTGGCCTCTACCTCGACAAGGGCAAGCTCGTCATCGACGGCCCCATCAACGACGTGCTGAAGCAGTACAACGCGGACTATGGAGTCGCCTGAGTGCCCAGCTTCGGCCTTCCGCCGTTGAATATGATTGAGGCCCCCATCCGGTCGGAGGCAGCATGAGCAACACACCCACACCCGTCACGGGCACGAACCGTTTTGTCGTGGGCGGCATCGATCGGGTGCTCACCGTGCAGCGTCCGGTTGTGCTCGCCCACCTTCGCGCGATTCGCGCGAGCAAGCCGAATGCGACACCGCAGGAGGTGATCGTCATCCTCGAGCGACGCTACCTCGCAGCAGTCACCACGGGCGGTGCGCTCGTGGGCGCGAGTGCGGTCATCCCGGCCGTCGGTGTGGGCGCGTCTCTCGCGCTGTCAGCCGTCGAGACCGGCGGGTTCCTCGAGGCGAGCGCGCTGTTCGCGCAGTCGGTGACCGAGGTGCACGGCATCGCCGTCGACGACCCCGATCGCGCGCGGGCGCTCGTTATGACCCTCATTCTCGGATCGGCCGGCACGGATCTCGTCAAGCAGCTCGCCGGCCAGGCATCGGGCGGGGCCGGGCGCGACGTGTTCTGGGGCGAGATGCTCGCCAAGAACCTGCCGAAGGCCGCGATGGGCAGGATCGCCGACCAGATCAAGAAGTCGTTTATGAAGCGGTTCGCCGCGACGCAGAGCACGAACATCATCGGTCGCGCCATCCCATTCGGTATCGGAGCCGTCGTCGGCGGAACGGGCAACCACATCCTCGGCCGGCAGATCATTCGGGCGTCGCGCGAGGCGTTCCGCGCGCCCGGGCTCGAGTTTCCCGAGATCCTCGCGATTCGCGTGCGCGAGCCCAGGCTCCCGATGCGGGCCCGCGTGAAGGCGCGTCGCGAGATGCGCGCGATCGAGGCGGCGGCGCCCACGTCAGAAGGCCCCGACGCCGACATCACCTCAGCGCCCTAACGGTTTTCGCACAAACTCGCCGCCTTCGCCCCGCGAGTTGGTCCGAAATCCGCGAGTGCGCGCTGCGTCAGCCGACGAGGAGCCTGCGCAGCGCGGCATCCGCGCTGCCTGAGCCGGAGTCGAGCGTTATCCCGCGTCGATAAAGTTTGACGATGCGCGGATCGACGTAGCTTTTCTTCGCGATAGCGGGGGTGTTGCCGAGGGCGTCCGCAGCGTCGCGCATGGCCTGGGCGAGGGCGCGCTGGCGGCCCGTGCGGGTGCGCTCCGGGCCGTGGCCGGCGAGGCTCTCGGCCGCCGCGATCGTGCCCCGCAGGGTGCGGAAGTCCTTGGCGGTGAACTGCCCGCCGGTGACCTCGCGGACGTAGTCGTTGATCTCCTCTGCGGCGAGAGGATGCCACTCACCGTCGCTCTTCCAGGCGAGCAGCCGGGCGTTGGGTCCGCGGCGCTTGAGGGTCATGATGAACGCGGCGAGGTCCTCATCCTTGATCTCGGAGCTCCACGCGTGCCCGCTCTTGGCGGGGAAACTCAGCTCAACGGTATCGCCGCCGGATACACGCGCGTGAGCGCAGAGCAGGGTCGAGAGTCCGTGGCTGCCGTTCGTCTCGGCGTAGCGCTCGGATCCGATGCGCAGGGCGCCGGTGTCCAGCATGCGGAAGGCTGCGCCGAGCGCACGCTCCTCGGTGGCGCCGTTGCTGCGCAGGTCGACGGTGACCCGCCGGCGCGCGCCGGGCAGGGCCGCGGCGAGGTCGAGGGCGCGATCGAACTTGGCCTTGTCCTTCGTCTCGCGCCACTGCGAGTGGTAGATGTACTGGCGGCGCCCGGCGACGTCTACGCCCGTCGCCTGGATGTGGCTGTTCGGGTGCGGGGCGATCCAGACGTCGCTCCACGCGGGCGGGATGGCGAGGTCCTCGATGCGGCTGCGATCGGTCTCGAGTAGACCGGGGCCGGAATACGAGAAGCCCGTGCCCTTCTTCTGCCTGGTGAAGCCCGGCTTGGTGAGGTTGCTGCGGCGGAGTCGAGGCATGGTTCGACGGTACGCGGAGGCCACTGCCGCCGTCAGGCCATTATGCGAACTCTCAGTCGTTGTCCGCCGGCATCTGGTCTTCGTCCTCGTCGTTGCCGAACGGGTCGGATTCACTCTGCCTGCGGTCGCCGGAGTGGATGACCTCGTTGCGCTCCCATTCGGCCGCGAGCTGCTCGACGGCAGCATGGAACCGCGCCGTCGCAGCGCCCGGTGTGGTGTCGCCGAAGTGCCGGGTCACCCAGTACTCGAGGGACGCCTTCGCCTCATCGCTGTGCTGCACGCGATCAACGATCGAGATGATGTCCCCCGCGTCAGAGGCGAGCAGCCACTCGCAGGCGCCCAGGTAGCCCGATTCGTCCACGTCGGCGAGGTCGGACTGCGGTCGCGCGACCAGAAGCGGCTTACCCACGGCCAGCCGGTCGTAGACCATCGCGGAGACGTCGGTGATCGCGACATCCGCCGCAGCAAGCTGCCAGCCGAGGTCGGGGCCGTCATCGAACACGTGCTGCGCCGTGCGGTCGGCGGCGTTCGCGGCGGCGATGGCTGCGATGATGCGCTCGTTGGCGGCGCGGTAGTCGGCGTCGATCACACCACTGCGCGGGTGCGGCCGGTAGATGACGCGGTGTGCGCCGCTCGCGAGCAGCGAGTCGACGAGTGTGACGCCGTGCGAGGCGATTGATCCGTAGGACGCCGCTTCGCGGTCACCTTCCCAGGTCGGTGCGTAGAGCACAACCGTTCGCTCATCGGGCGTGTACGGCAGTTCGCCCGCGAAGTGGTCGGCCTGCGGTCGGCCGATCTGGATGGTCTTGCGCGTCGCATCGAAGTCCCACAGTTTGCGGGTCAGGCGATCGTGCGCAGCCTGGCCGGCGATCAGGCTGTAGTCGTAGGCCTTGAACTGGTTCGTGGTCATGTACATCTTGTCGCTCTCACCGTGGTTGATGAAAACGTGCCACATGCGCCCGTACCGGAACATCTGGAAGTTCTTGGAGTTCTGGTTCACGTAGAAGACAATCTGGATGTCGTGCTGCTGCACGAAGTTCTCAAGGTCCACGACTTTGCGCAGATAGACGGTCGGCACGGGGGCCTCGTCCCACAGGTCGAGGGTGGTGCCCGGCGAGCGCCCGATGATCGCGACCGGCCAGCGCTTCGACAGTTCGGCGAGCGGCGCGTACCACTGTCGGATCTGGTACATGTTCACCCGGGTGTCCGCGAAGTAGACGGCGATCTTGATGGTGCCGGGTGCGGGCGGCGTCAGGACGGCGAGCTTCTCCTGTACGGCGCGACGATTGCGGCGAGACCGGAAGATGTTTCGCAGCACCCGCCGGGCGGACTTTATATCGTTCAGAAGAGGCACCCTGCGATTAAACCAGTCGATACCGCGGCGCCCGCAACCGGCCCCCACACCGTTACCCACCCGATACCGGCTGTTACCCTGAGTCGTGCCACGATCCACCGCCCCGAACGCGTTCTCCCGCGCGAACACCGCGAAGATCCTGGCGCTCCCGGTCTATGCGGCGGGTGTGCTCGCAAGCCTGGTCGTGCCGCGCCGACAGGACTTGTGGGTGTTCGGCTGCGGCTCCGGTATCGGCGAGGGCGCCCTCCCCCTGCTGCGGTTCGCGCGGGAGCAGGATCCTTCGCGCAGCTACCTCTGGCTGGCCCGTGACGAGCGTGATCTCGCGGCCGCCGCAGCCCTCGGCGTACCCGCCGTGCTCAAGCTGTCGTGGCGCGGCTTCTGGGCCACCCTGCGCGCTCGCGTTCTTGTCGTCACCCACGGTCTCGGCGACGCCAACCGCTACGCAACCCGCGGTGCGTTCGTCGTGCAGTTGTGGCACGGTATACCGCTCAAGCTCATCAATCTCGACTCCCCCGTGACCACGAGCAGCAGCACGGGGCTGCTCAGCCGCATCCTCGGGCGCATGTACCGCCTCGCCGCCTCCACCATCGCGCTGATGCCTGCCGCATCCGAGCTCGCTGCCGCCCGCCTGCGCACGGCGTTCGGGCTGCCGGCGAACCGCGTAGTAGTCACGGGCGACCCACGCGACGACGTGCTCGCGCTCGAGAGTGCTGGCGAAGCGCGCTCCCGCCTGTTCTCGGCCCTCGGCATCGCCGACGGTGGCCGGCGCATCGTGATGTACGCGCCCACGTGGCGGGACGGTGCGGCGGACCCAGGCATCCCTTCCGCCTCGGAGTGGGAGCGAATCGCGAGCTGGTTGGCTGCCACCGAATCGCTGCTCGTGGTGCGACCGCACCCGCTCGGGGTGGGCGATTATGCCGCGGCGACGGGGGCACGGGGCATCCACCTACTGCTCGCCAGGGCGCAGAGCGACGTGACACCGGTGCTGGGCGCCGTCGATGTGCTGCTCACCGACTATTCGTCGATCGCGTTCGACTTCTCCCTCACCGGGCGACCGATCGCCTTCCTCTCCCCCGACCTTGCCGACTACGAGAAGAGTCGCGGGCTGTACGAGCCCTATGCGGCGTTCAGCGGCGGCACGGAGGCGTCATCCTGGACCGGGCTTCTCGACCTGCTCGAGGCAGCGGATGCAACGCCAGAAGGCTGGGAATTGCTCGCCGCCCACAGCCGCGAGCTCGCCGCACGCCACTTCGCGTTCCGAGACGGGCAGAATACTGCGAGAGTGTATGCAGAGATCACCACCCGGCTGAAAGAACAACCCATGACCTCCACGCTTCCCGTCGGCGCGACGCTGCCCGACGCGATCATCGACTCGGTGACGCTCACGACGACGACTGAGCCCATTGTCACGGTCACCGGACTGCGGTCGACGGGCGAGCCGGTTGCGGCCACCCTGCGCGGCCCACGCTTCGAGGTTCCCGGGGAAATCGAGCTCACCCCGGAGCGCTGGAGCGTCACCTTCCCGCTGCTGGTCTCCCGCTGGCACGGTCCTCTCCTCCCCCTCCCCTCCGGCCAGTACGTTCTCGACCTCGCCACTGCCGATGCCGCCATCGTCTCCACGGGCATCCCCGCCGAGCTCCCCGAGCCGCAGCTTCTCGACGAGCTGTTCCGCATCTCCATCGGTGCAGCGGATGCAGCGCCCGCCCGTCTCGCGATCACCCTCGCTCCACCGCTCACCGACAACGAGCTCGGGCCCGCGCGGCAGGCGGCCCTCGAGGCCGTCTACCGGAGCGCGAAGCCCACGCCCCTCGACGCCGTCTTCTTCGAGAGCTTTTACGGTCAGAACGCGTCGTGCAACCCCCGTGGCATCGACCGCGCCATCGCGGAGCTGCGTCCGCAGACCGCCCGCTACTGGAGCACGGTCGACGCCTCCGTGGAGGTGCCGGAAGGCGCGACGCGCATCATCGAGGGCAGTGAGGAGTGGTGGCGGGTGCGTGCCAGTGCCCGACTGCTCGTCGTCAACGACTGGCTGCGCAAGCGCTACCGCAAGCGCGAACACCAGCGGGTGCTGCAGACCTGGCACGGCACTCCGCTCAAGAAGATCGCGCTCAGCCGCCCGAACGTGGGACTGCGCACCGCCATCGCGACGGTTCTCGAAGGCGCTCGTTGGAACATCCTGCTCGCGCAGAATCCGCACAGCGCCTCGATCCTGCGTCGCGCGTATGCCTTCACCGGCCGGATCTGGCAGGAGGGCTACCCCCGGGATGACGTGCTGCAGGGCGGCGATGCCGCCGCGGTTCGGGCGAGGCTGGGCATCCCGAACGACGTCACCGTGCTGCTGTACGCGCCGACCTGGCGCGACGACCGGCCGGAGCACATCGACCACCTCGACGTCGCGGCCTTCACGGACGCGCTCGGACCCGGCTACCTGACGCTGATCCGCGGGCATTCGCGCACGCTGCGACCCGGGCGCGACGTGCGCGCGAGCAATGTGCTCGACGTGACCGGCTACCCGGATGTGTCGGATCTCTTCCTCGTCGCCGACGCCCTCATCACCGACTACTCGTCGGTGATGTTCGACTTCAGCGTCACCGGCAAGCCGGTGTACTTCTTCGCGCCCGACCTCGAGCACTACCGCGAGCAGCTGCGCGGCTTCTACTTCGACCTCGACGAGGTGGCCCTCGGGCCGGTCGTGCAGGACCCCGACACGCTTGTGCAACTCGTGCGTGACAGTGACGCTGTGCAGGAGCAGTACGCGGGACGCTACGCGGCCTGGCTGGAGCGTTTCAATCCGCGCGATGACGGCGAGTCGGCCAACCGCGTGGTGCGCCGGCTCGAGGCCGAAGGCATCCTGCCCTCCTAAGCCCGGTGGTCGAGCGAAGCCGAGACCAGGTCGAACGGAACCGAGACCAGACGGCCGCTAGATCTCTGTGCGTGACGTGTCGATGGTGTCGCGCGCGCCGCGAACGACCCCGACGATGAATCCGGATCCCCAGCACAGGTGCATGGTCGGCAATACGAGCGTGAAGAACCATTTGTCGCGCCATGTCGAGCCACGATCGGCGACGAATGCGAGCCACAGCACGAGCAGCACGTAGGTGATGGGTGCGAGATAGACGAGGGATGCCACGGCGCTCGCCACCCCGTGCAGCACTCCGGTCACCTGCAGCATGAATACGATGACGCCGATCGCGAGTGCGATCACCAGCAGCGGTGGAACGAAGAAGCGCCACGGGTTGCGGCCGCCGTAGCGGCGCACGAGCTCCCCACGCCAGGTTCCGGTGGCGGCGAACTGACGCGCGAGTTTGGTGAGGCTCTCGCGGGGCCAGTAGGTGACGGCGAGCTCGGGATCGAACCAGACGACGTGGCCGGCCGCGCGGATGCGGAGGTTCAGTTCCCAGTCCTCGCCGCGGCGCAGCGTCTCATCGAATCCGCCGACCTCTTCGAGTACGTCGCGACGGAAGACGCCGAGGTACGCGGACTCGGCCGGACCTTCACTGGCTCCACCGTGATAGCGCCCGCCGCCGAGGCCGAACTTGCTGTTGTAGCCGCGGGCGGCCGCCTGCTGGAAGGGGGTCTGGCCGCGGGCGCGCATGATGCCGCCGACGTTGGCGGCCCCGGTGCGCTCGAGGGTTTCGATGGCGCGGGTGGTGTAGCCGGGCTCGAGCTCGGAGTGGGCATCGACGCGAACGATGATGCGGTGGCTGCTGGCGGCGATGGCCTTGTTGAGGCCGACGGGGATGTCCGTTTCCGGGTTGTGCACGGTGAGAATACGGGGGTCCGCGGCCGCGAGTTTTTCGACGATCTCGGTGGTGCCATCCGTCGACGGTCCGAGGGCGAGGATGAGCTCCTTGGCGCCGGCGTAGTCCTGGCCGAGCACGGTGAGGATGGCGTTCTCGATGTAGACGGCCTCGTTGAGCACGGGCATGACGTAGGACACTCCGGGCAGGGTGTCGGTCATGGTTGCTGTGGTGTCCGTCTCGGTGTTTTGACGCGAAGTGGCGTCTTTTCTGCTGCTGTCAGGTCGGTCGAGCCTACCAGCCGACGACGAAACGGCACGGGAGCGCTGGGCTCCCGTGCCGTCGTCTGGCGGGGTGTGGGTCAGAGCTTTCCGAGGGTCACGTCGGTGGTCGCGGTCTTGCCGTTTCGCACGTAGGTGATGGTCGCCTCGGCTCCACCGGCGAGCGCACGCACCTGGGCGGTGAGGTCGTTCTTGCCGGTGACGGGCAGGCCGTTGATGCCGGTGATGACATCTCCGACCTTGAGACCCGCGGACGCCGCGGCCCCTCCGGAGCTGACCTCCTTGACGCTGGCGCCGACGACCGAACTGTTGGACACGGCGGTGTCTTCGGTGACGTCGAGGATGGAGGCGCCCAGCAGGCCGTGGGTGGCCGAACCGTTGGCGATGATCTCCTCGGACACGCGCTTGGCGAGGTTGGACGGGATCGAGAATCCAACACCGATGTTGCCGGATGCGCTCGAGCTGTCACCCGCGCTGGCGATGGCCACGTTGATGCCGATGAGCTTGCCCTCGGCGTCGAGCAGCGCCCCACCCGAGTTGCCGGGGTTGATGGCGGCATCGGTCTGGATCACGGCGAGGGAGATGGTGGACGTGCTGGCGGTGGGTGCCTGCTCGTCACCGGGGGTGTCGAACTGCCAGAAGTCGAACGGGCTGTCGCCGCTGTCGCCTTCGGTGTCCTCGGAGGACTGCTGGTCTTCGGGCACAGCAGAGGATGCGACGGTGATGCTGCGGTTGAGGGCACTCACGATGCCGTTGGTGACGGTGGTGGTGAGGCCGAGTGGAGCGCCGATGGCGATCGCGGTGTCGCCGACGTTCAGGTTGCTGGAGTCGGCGAATTCGACCGGCTGGAGGCTGTCGTCTGCTTCGACCTTGATGACGGCGAGGTCGGAGATCGGGTCGGTGCCGACGATGGTCGCGGCGAGGAGGCGCCCGTCGCTGGTCTGCACGCTCACCTTGGCGTTCGCGGCGGCACCGTCGAGGGTGACTACGTGGGTGTTGGTGAGGATGTAGCCCTTTTTGTCGAGGATGACGCCCGAACCTGTTCCGGAACCGTTGGATCCGACTGTCGAAATGGTGACGACGGAGGGGGACGCTTTAGCTGCCACGGCGGTGACGATGGTCGCGTCATCCGCATCATTGACGGTGATGTTGGCGGGCTGCGCGTTGGCGGTGGTCTGGGAGGTCTGGTTGTTGTTGACGGCCCAGTAGGTGACGCCCGCTCCGGACACTCCGCCTATGAGGGCTGCAGCGAGGCCGACGGCGATCAGGGCGACAGGGGTGCGGCGCTTGAACGAGTCGCCCTGGGCAGCGGGCTGTGCGCCCGCGACGTGGGGCGCGCCGGCGTTGTGCGGTGCTCCTGCGATGTGGGGTGCGGATGCCACGGCCGGCTGTCCGATCGCGGGCCCGGCCTGCGCGGCACCAGCGACGGGTGCGGGGTAGGGGGTGGTGGGCTGGGGTGCCGGGGTGGGGGTCGCTGCGGGGATGGGCTGGCCGCCGTTGTAGATGGGGGCGGGGCGTCGCGCGATGGGTGCGGCGGGGGGTGCTGGCGGGGCCGGCGGGGCGGCTGCGGCGGGCGGGGTGACGGGGGGTACGGGGGCTGCTGGAGCGTCGCTGGCGGGCGGCGCGCTGACGGCGTCGGGGCCTGCCACGAAGGTGCCGTGGGCATCGGGGGTGAGGGTGGTTTCGCCCTCGATGTCGGGGGTTCCGGCGGGGGTCGCAGACGCGGGCTGCGCCGCGTTTTCTGCGTCTTCGGGTGTTGCCGGGTTGGGGGTTTCGGGTGAGTCGGTCATGGGGTGCTCCTTCCAGCTGTGCCAGCATCCTCCGCCAACCTGTGCATTCTATTTGGACGCGCTGTGAGCGCGCTGCCGCCTAGCCGTAGGCTTGCCTAGCACCCCGGACCGCTGGGATTCCACGTGCATTCCTCCTCTACGAGTACGGTGTCAGCGCTGCCCGCGGTGGCGACGAGCGGGTTGGCCGGCACGCTGAGTGTGCCGATGACCGGGTACCAGGGAGAGCCCGCGTACTGGTACTCGGCGAAGTATTGGACGCTGAGCTGGATCGTGTACTTGCCCGCCTTGCGGTAGACGTGGCTGGTGGCGGTCGGGTCGAATTCTAGGATCTTGAGCGCTGCCCATGAGGCACCTCGACTGCTGGTGGTCTCCGTGGCGCCGTCGCCGTAGTTCCATGTCCAGCCCGCGGGGTGGAAGCGGACCCTTGCTCGCTCGCCGAGCAGCTGCCCGGAGACGGTGCGCACTCCCCCGGTCGCGTAGAAGTTGGTGTCCAGCCCGACGACCATCCAGCCGTTGGGCTCCATGTGGTCGACCTCCGGCGTCGGGCGGAACGCGGCGATGTCGCGGACGGTGACCGGGCCCGCCGGGTCCTCGGCCGGGTTGGTCACGTCGTAGCACTCGCGGATGCCACCGAAGCAGTCCTCTCCTTCCTCGGTGCTGCCGGATGGAGCGCCGGTGCCGCTACCAGTGCCGGTGTCGCCTTCACTGCCGCCGCCATCGCCGGGGGTTGTTTCGGTCCCGTCGAAAACTACCTCGTTTCCCGTGTTTGTCGGACCGCACAGATGATCTCGAATCTCGTTATAAGTGCATCCGCTTGAAGATGCCGCTGATGCGCCGGCGCCTGACCATGCCAGGATTGCCGTCAGAAAAAGAGACCAAATGAAAAATGTCAGGGTGCGCAAAAGTTCTGCCCATCCCATGCTCCCTGTGATGCAACAACCACGATCGAAGTATCGAGGTCGCGTCGATCGAACTCGACTTGAATAGGCACGAGGTCCGCTCCACCGTTGTCGCTGATGACCTTCCCCGCTGGATCGAGCGTTTGAGTCTTGGAGAGGTCAATGCAGGCGTAAACCGTGATGATCGCCAACCCATCCGGAGAAGTTGGGTCGAACTGCTGGAGGGTCATGCTTCTGAATGCCGTGGCGCCGGTTCCTCGATTACCACCTCTCGCCATTTTTTCGAAGCTAGCCATATCGAGCATTGCCTGGTCCGGGCTGGCCACTGCTTTAATTCTTTCGGCGTCGAGACCACCGTCCGCGTAGATCGCATCCGACACCTTCAGATACTCCCCATACGCAACCTCCGCCGCCGCGAGGGCCTCCTCGTCCGACTCGAAGATCGGTGCTGACGAGGGCTCCGGCTCGGGGATCACCACGGGGTTGTCCTGTGCGCAGCCTGCGAGCACGGCAACGGCCACCACGGCGACCAGGAGCGGGAGCGGAGATTTCATGGGTCGACGGTAAACCTGGGCCGAGACATCCCGAGAAAACTTTCCACAGCTACGCTGGGACGCACTATGACAGTTCCCGGATCCTGGCAGCGCGCAGCCAACGGAGCCATGCTCCTCGGGGCGGACGGGCAGCTGCGTCCCACGATTTTCGCCGAGATGTCGGCCCTTGCCCTCAGCACGGGCGCCATCAACCTCGGGCAGGGCTTCCCCGACGAGGACGGCCCCGCAGAGGTGCTCGAAGCCGCCCGCCAGGCGATCAGCGACGGCTTCAACCAGTACCCGCCCGGCCTCGGGATGCCCGTGCTCCGGCACGCGATAGCCGACCACCAGCGGCGCTTCTACGGTCTCGAGGTCGACCCCGACACGGAGGTGCTGGTCACCGCCGGCGCGACCGAGGCCATCGCCGCGACCATCCTCGCGCTCACCGAGCCGGGCGACGAGGTACTCACCTTCGAGCCGTTCTACGACTCCTACGGCGCGATGATCGGGCTGAGCGGGGCGACCCACACCACGGTGGCCCTCAGGGCGCCGAACTTTCAACCCGACCACGATGACCTCAGAAAGGCCGTAACCGACCGCACACGGATCATCCTCATCAATAGTCCGCACAATCCGACGGGTAGCGTGTTCGACCGCGCGACCCTGCACCTGATCGTCGAGCTGGCAGAACGCCACAACGCGATCATCGTGACCGACGAGGTGTACGAGCACCTGCTGTTCGGGTCCCAGCACATCCCGATCGCCACGCTGCCCGGCGCTCGCGAGCGCACGGTCACCATCTCGAGCGGCGGCAAGACGTTCAACACCACCGGCTGGAAGATCGGCTGGCTCACCGCACCACCCGAAATCGTGAAGTCGATCGTCGCGGTCAAACAGTTCCTGACCTTTGTGAACGGCGCCCCGTTCCAGCCCGCGATCGCCGTGGGACTCGGCCTGCCCGACTCGTTTTTCACCAATCTCGCCGGCACACTGCAGCGCAAGCGTGACCTGCTGTCGGCCGGGCTCGCTGCCGCCGGCTTCACCGTGACCAACCCGCAGGCCGGCTATTTCATCGTGGCGGATGCCGCGGCCCTCGGCTACGCGAACGGAGCCGACCTGTGCCGTGCCCTGCCGTCCCTAGCCGGGGTGGCCGCCGTGCCGATCAGCGCGTTCGTGCGCGGGGATCAGCCGGAGTTCGCGTCTCTCGTGCGGTTCGCGTTCTGCAAGAAGCAGTCCGTGCTCGAGGACGCGAGCGCGCGGCTAGCAGCTCTCTAGGGAGCCGCGACGAGCGGCAATCGGACGATGAATGACGTGCCCACGCCGACCATGCTCACGACATCCAGCTCGCCGCCGTGGGCGACGACGATCGCTTTGGTGATGGTGAGCCCGAGTCCGACACCCGGCACCGCAGCGCGGGTCGCCGTGGAGGCCCGGAAGAATCGTGCGAAGAGCTGATCGAGCTCGACCTCAGGGATGCCCATACCTGTGTCGGTGATAGTCACCTCGACGTTTCCGGCGCGAACGGCGACGATGATCGCGATGCTGCCGTCGCGTCCCGTGAACTTGATGGCATTGGAGATCAGGTTGTCGCAGGCCTGGCCGAGGCGGAGCGCGTCGCCGTTGATGAAGGTCTCGTCTTCGAGGATGTCCACCGAAACCCGCACGCCGGCCGCCGCAGCGACGGGAATCGCCGATTCGACGGATGCCCGAACGACGGGCGCCACGTCAATGGTGGTCGCGTCGAGGCTGAATTGGCTGGATCCGACCTGCGCCGTAAATAGCAGGTCGCCGACGAGGCGCAGCAGCCGATGCGCGTTGCGCTCGGCGACACCCAGGTACAGCATCTGCTCTTCCGACAAGGGGCTCTCGTCGTCGTCCCGCATGAGTTCCAGATAGCCGAGGATGGAGCTCAGCGGTGTGCGCAGCTCGTGGGAGATGAGTCCGACGAACTCGTCCTTGAGCCGCGATACCTCGAGCGCCTGGGTGACGTCCGTCGCGACGAAGATGTAGCCGACAGCCTCGCCAGCGGAGTTCGTGCGACGCGTGACGGCTACCTCGACGGACACGGTGGTGCCGTCGGCGCGCACGTACGTCCACTGGCGTACCTCCGGTTCGCCGAGTCGCGCCGACTCCACGAGGGCTGAGAAGCCGGGAGTGAGCACGGTCTCCCCGGGAGGATAGCCCAGCTCGCGCGAATACGTCTCCAGCTCTGCAGCCTCGTGGAACTCGTACACGAATCGCTTGCCCTGGGTCTCGGCCGCGGTGAGTCCGAGCATCCGTGCCGCGCCGGGGTTCCAGACGTCGATGAGCCCGGTCATTCCCGTGCCGATCACCGACTGCTCGGTGACCGCGTTGAGCACACTACGCGTCAGCTGGTCGGCTGCTCGAAGCCTGTCCTCGTTCTCGCGCAGGCGCTCCGTGTAGTCGAAGGCGCCCTTCAGCATCTCTTCGCGCTCCGTCGCCAGAGTCTGCATCACCTTGAGTTGTTTTCGCCTGATCTTGGCCATCTCGTTGATGATGGCAGCGCCGATCGCGAAGACCGCCGGCGACACAATGCCACGCAGCCAGTCCGCGCTCGTCGTGATCGTGTCGAAGCCCAGGAGATAGGGCATCATCAGGGCGACCGACACGCCTACGCCGGCGATGAGGATGTAGCGGCGCCCGTTCTCCGCAGCGATCCAGATCACTGGCAGGAGAATCAGGGATGCGAACAGCGAGGTTGTGCCGCCGGTGCCCGCCCGGAACGCGCCGATGGCGAGGAGGTCGACACAGGGCACGATGATGACGAGGTGGCGCAGCGACGGCACCCAGCTGAGGAAGGCAGCGAATGACGTGGAGAGCGCCATCGCCCACATGCCCGCGAGCGCGGCGGGTACCGAGCTGAAACGCACGTCGGGAACGGTGAGCACGATGATGATCGCGACCACGAAGACTGCGAGCGTCGGCAGGTGACGCACCGTCGGAGAGGGCGAACCGCCCCCGAGCAGCTTGCGCAGCCGCACGAGCATCCTCATCGCACGATCTCCACGAGTCGCGCCGCGAGGCCGGAGGGGCTGAAGGGCTTGGTCAGGTAGACGTCGGCGCCGGCGGAGAGGGCCTCACCCGAGGCCGCGGCGTCGACTCCCGCAGAGAGCAGCACGATCCTGGTGCCTGAGAGCGAGACATCCGCTCGGATATTGCGGGTGATCTCGAGACCGGTGAGCCCGGGCATCGTCACGTCGAGCACAACGAGCGTCGGCGAGAGCTCACGAATCGACTCCCAGGCGGATGCCCCGTTCTCGTGTCGCGCGACGAGCTCGAGGTCGGCTTTTCGCACCGCGATCGCCACAAGACTCAGGATGTCGGGATCGTCGTCCGCGATCACCACGGTCGGCGGCACGGACTTCACGCCCGGGTCCAGCGGGGAACCGTCTCGCGCAGCACCCGCCGCACGTCGTCGCCGGTCACCGGCTTCGGGAGTGTGGCATCCGCTTCGGGATAGTCCGCCGTGTCGAGCACGGATGTGATGGCTATCGCAACCTGTGGCCGCTCGGCGCGGATCCTTTCGGTGAGCGACCAGCCGTCCATCCCTGGTAGCACCAGGTCGACGACCACCAGGTCGGGCTCCAGACGGGTGAGGGCCTCCATGGCGCTCTCACCCGAGGTGGCGGTCTCCACCTCGCAGCCCGCGCGCTCGAAGTAGAGCCTGAGCAGCAGCCGCTGATCGGCGCTGTCCTCGACGACCAGCACACGAACGGAGTCCATCACCTGGTCGCCCATCAGACGAAGAAAATCTGGCGCACCACAACGAGCACCGTCACGAAGAGCAGGGCCAGCCCCGCCTTGCCGATCAACCGGAACTCGTCACGGCGGTTGCGCTCGAGTTCGTCGTTCAGGTAGTCGTTGCCCGGATCACGACGATCTGCGGGTTCGGGTGCGTCCCTGAAATCCACTCTCCTGTGCTGCGAACTCTTCATACCGCCACCCGTCCCGTCTTCTCCGTCTTGTCCCACTTCGCTTCGGCGCCGCGGATCTCCTTGATGTACGAGTCGAAGGTGATGGCGCACAGCAACGATCCGTAACCGACGAGGTAGATCAGCGCGGGCGACAGGAAGCGCCCGATCCAGGTCCTCTCGATGCGTCGGGCGAGCCACGCGCCGAGCATCGACAGCGAGATCCACGCGTAGAGGAATATGCGGAAGATGAACTCGCCCGTCTCCGTGAGATGCATACCGAAGAGACTCGGCACCCACACTTCCACGACACCGGGGAAGAAGGCGGACGCGATCACGAGCATCGAGATCAGGCCGGGGAAGGTGATGACCTCGCGCCACGCTCGACTCGTGAGCGGGACATCCAGTTGCACGGCGAAAGCGAGGGTGAAGGCGAACGTGACAGCGGCCGCGATCCACAGGCTGTTGAAGATGGCCGTCGCCAGCGCACTGTGCAGGAGAAGCAGCCCGACCAGCCCGATCGACGAGAGGATCATGGCGATCGGCAGCAGCCACAGGCTGAACCAGACCAACCCGAAGGAGATCGAGCCGAGGTTGTGCACTTTGGACGGCCGAAACCAGATCTTGCTGTAGCGGGCCGTCACCGAGACGTTTCCACGAGCCCAGCGCAGGCGCTGCTTCCAGAGCGCGTCGATCGACCCGGGCTCCTCGGCCAGCACGACGGCGAGCGGCTCGAAGACGACCTCGCGACCGTGCAGCTGGGTCTCGAAGGTGGTGATCGTGTCTTCAGCGAGCGAGCTCGTGTCGATCTGGCCGCCGATCGCGAGCAGATTCTCGCGGGTGTGAAGCTGGGCACCGCCCGCGAGGCAGGCCTGGGCGCCGAGCACGTTCTGTGCCCGGCGAGCAGCGGGCTGCGAGAGCACGTACTCGAGACCGATGAAGCGGGTCAGGTAGTTCTTGTCGGCGCTGCCCTCGCGAATGTAAGCGGACACCGCACCCACCTTGGGGTCGGCGAGGTGGCGCGTCATGCGGCGCAGCGAATCGGGCTGGTAGATCACGTCGGCGTCCATGACGAGGAGCGCCTCCATCCAGTCGTCCTCGAGAATCACCCGGATGCCGTGGTTCAGCGTGTGCGCCTTGCCCTCGCCGCCCGTCTGGCGGCGGAGGTGCACGATGTTTCCCGGGTACTGCTCCACCTTGGAGCGCACCACGTCGGGGGTGTTGTCGGTGCTCGCATCGTCGACCACGAAAATGCGCAGACGGTCGAGAGGGTAGTCGAGAGACATCAGCCGGTCGACGGATGCCGCGATCACCGCGCCCTCATTCCACGCGGGTATCACAATCGCAACCCGCGGCGTATACGGGCTCGCCTTGCCGTAGTGGTTCTTGAAGGCGTGAAAGGGAATCGCGGCGAACGAGAGTGCGCCGGCGATGACCGGGATAGCGCCCGTCGCCACGAGCACGAGGAGGAAGATCTCCAGTGCGAGTTGCCAGCCGGTCATTCGGTATCCCCCGTTGCGGATTGTTCGTGGATGCGCTGCACGGCCTCGTAACGGCCCACATCGGATGCGCGGTGGGCGTCGGAGGCGGCGACGATCGTCGCACCCGCGGCCCGGGCTGCGGCGATGCTGCGGGGCTCGGGGCAGCCCCACTTCTCGTTGATCTCGATGAGTGTGCCGGTCTCGGCGGCGGCTGCGGCCCAGCGCGTGAGCTGCGCCTTACTCAGTTGGCTCTCGCTCAGCCCGATCTTGGGCAGGATGGAGAAGCAGTGGGCGAGCTGTCCGACGCCGTGGCCCCACGATGAGGCAACGCCGTTCATTCCAGCGACGAGCGCGGAGACGAGCAGGTCGAGAGCGTCTTCCACGCCGAGTCCCGCCGCAAGGCGCTCCGTCGCCTCGGTCGGCGACCAGGGACCGTTCGGGCCGGGGAACTGGTGGTCCGCGAGCACGATCCCGTCGACGCCGCCCTCGCCGACCGCGAGGTCGGGCGGCAGGTCGAGGGTGCCTCGCGAGTCGAGGATCTTGGTCTCGACGCCGGTGAGCACGGTGAGTCCTTCGGGAATCGTCTCGGCCGCGACGGCGGCGACGAACTCGGGCACCCAGTCGGTCGAGACCCGCACGTGGTCGATGAGGCGGAGCGTGGTCAGCCCGCGCTCAGCCGCTACCGCGATGTTCTCCGCCACGGTGGAGACCGCGTCATCGGAGAACGTGGAGTGCACGTGAAAATCGCCCTGCAGCAACTCCATCAGTCCAGCTCCCCGTGGGCGGCGTGCTCGGAGATGAGGATCTCGTCGACGTCGACGAAGACGTCTTCGAGGTAGCGCACGTTCGCGATCTCGCGGAAGGCGACGCTCGAGGGCACCGCGTGACCGAGCGCCAGGTCGAGGGCGAGCGACGGCATATCGACCCCCGCCGCGATCGTGAGCGGCATCGCTCCGGGAAAGCGCGGGTTCACCTCGAGCAGGGCCGGAACGCCGTTGACGTCGTAGCGGAGCTGCACGTTCGCGACACCCACGAGCTCGATGGCAGTCGCTACCGCTGCGGCCGTTGTCTCGAGTTCGGCGTTGAGCACCGTGCGGCCGGCGATCGACACACCGGAGTCGACCCGGGTTCGCGTGCGGGGCACCGCTGCCACCACGTGACCCGAGGCGTCCGCGAAGACGTCGACGCTGAACTCGTCACCGGGCAGGTGCTCCTGGACGATCAGTGCGTCGTCGAGCGGGATCGACTCGAGCTGGGCGCGGTCGGCCACGAGCCGCACGCCCCTCGAGCCCGCACCACGGCGGGGCTTGACGATGACCGGGAAATCCCAGTTCTCGGCGACACCCTCCGCGTCCAGCAACCGGGTCGTGGGAACCCGCAGGGCCGTCGCACAGCGCTCGGCGAGCAGGAACTTGTCGAGACAGACCTCGAGGGTCGCGAGCGTAGGGGCCGCGAGGGCCACGCCGGCGGTGAGCAGTTCATCCCGGCGCACGGCCAGGGCGGGCAGTTCGACGTCGACCGTCGAGAACAGCACGTCGATGGCGTCGGCAGCGCAGATCACCATCAGGTCGTCGACGAAGGGCTCTGCGGCACCCGGCTCTACGAGTCGTCGGCGCTCGGACGGCACCAGGTACAGGCCACTCGCCCAGCCGTCCATGTCGGCGGCGAAGACCTCGACGTCGTCGCGCTTCAGCAGTGAGCGGATAACGGCCACCCCCGCTGGGCCACCCGCACCCGTGACGAGGACCCGGGTCATGCCGATTCCGCCTTCGTCGGTGCAGGCGAGGTGTTGGTGGCCTTCTTGAACGGCATCGACAGGTCGCTCGTCTCGCGGATCACCTCGAGGGGCTCGACACTCGTCGCGCTGCCGTAGCGGCCCCAGTACCGCGCTGTGGCGAGCACCAGCTCGGGTTGGAGGTAGTCGCGAATACCGGACTGCGACGCGAAGCACGCGAGAAGGCCCAGTTTGGCGTCGGTGAACCCATCGATCGGGACGAACCGCGAGGGTCGGAAGTCGACGGTGGACGATGGGCTCTGGAAACAGGCGACGGTGCGAACCGATCGGGTCGCGACGATCGTCGCCTCGTGCACGGCACGGTGGTCCTGGTGGCGGTCGTGGGCGCTGTGCGTGTAGACGATCGTCGGTTCAACCTCCCGCACCACCCGCTCGATGATCGCGACGGTCGAGCCGCCGTTGGGGATCTCGGTGTCGACCAGGTCTTCGAGGAACAGCCGCGCACCCAGCAGCTCGGCTGAGGCCATCGCCTCGCCCTGCCGATCCCCGGGTTCACCGCCCCGCGCGCCGCGTGACAGCGTCAGGATCACCACCGTGTCGCCCGCGGCCCGGTGGGCGGCGAGGATGCCGCCGACGCCGATCTCCACGTCGTCGGGATGCGCGCCGACCGCGAGCACGAACTCGCGGGGGCGGGCCGCGGCACGATTGGCGCGGCCATCGGCGGCGAGGCGGGTGACCGCGGCGACCAGGTCGGCCGCGGCGATGGGCTTGATGAGGAACTCGTCGGCTTGAGCGCGGAGGGCCCCCACGGCGTACTCGACCGACACGTGGGCGGTCATCACGACCACCGGGAGGTCAGGAGTGTCGAGACGGAGGCGTCGCATCAACTCGAGTCCGGTCATCCCGGGCATCTCGATGTCGGTGACGACGACGTCGGGATTGAACGAGATGACCTGCTCGCGAGCGAGGAAGGGGTCGGCGATCCAGACGACAACACAACCACCGCGCTTCTCGAGCACGGTGCGGGTGTAGAGCGCTACGTCGGCGTCATCCTCAATGACAAGGACGCGATATGGGTCAGACACAGGGTTCCCTCCAACCGCCGGTTCGACCTAGCTTACGTGCGTGGCACCCGACCGGGGACGATACCGAACCGTCTGTGCGCGAGAGAGGGGTTCACAACCCGCACCGCGGCGACTCGTTCGATCAGGGGCCAGGCGACAGCGACATCCTCGATCTCACCGATCGTCGCGATCTCGACGCCCATCGGGTCGACCACCATGCTGTTGCCCGCGCCAATCGGCGGAGCGTGGTCGGCTGCCGCGACGTAGACGGTGTTCTCGATGGCTCGCGCGGTAATGAGGGTACGCCAGTGGTGCTCCTTGAGCGGGCCGCGCACCCACTCGCTCGGCACGAGCACGAGATCGGCGCCCGCATCGACGATGCGGCGCGTGACCTCGGGGAACCGCAGGTCGTAGCAGGTCTGCAGTCCAACGGTGAAGTCACCCCAGGCGAACGTCTGCGGATCCTCGATGGCGCCGGCCTTGACCCAGTCGCTCTCGCGACCGCCGAACGCGTCGTAGAGGTGCAGCTTGCTGTAGGTGGCGACGATCGCGCCCTGCGGGTCGAGCGCCACCAGCGTGTTCGAGATGCGGGCCGGGTCGTCCGTGCGCTCGATGAAACCTGCGACGACGTGGATGCCCAGCCGCACGCTCATCGCGCCGACACCGATCACGAACTCGCCGTCCAGGTCCTGCGCGGCATCAAGCCAGGCGCTGTCCATGTCGGGCGTGAACCACGACGAATACTCGGGGAAGACCACGAGGCTCGCGCCCCGGGACACGGCGAGCTCGGCCAGCCTGTTCATGGTTGCGAGGTTCGCCGCGACATCCCGCATGGGAGCGAACTGCACAACAGCGAGGCCCGAAGTAGTCATGAGTACAGCGTAGAGGGGTGGACTAGTCTGTCTCAGATGAGGAATACACGAATTGCCGCAACTCTTCTCATCGCCGCTCTGGCCCTGACCGGTTGCGCACCCAGCGCCGAACCCGAACCCATCAACCCCGACTCGAGCCAGCCGGCCGACGACCAGCCGACGGGGGCTCCCGTCGCGAGTGGCCTCACCGACGACGACCTCGCCAACATCTCTGCCGCCATCTCCAGTGACAACACCGCGGCGCTCGAACCGTACCTCGCCGAGTCGGTGCTGTCGACCATTGCCTCGACCGAGTTCAGCGAGCAGCGCACGCCCGCCGAGGCCATCAAGGATCTCGAGTATGTCGTTTTCGTCGAGGACTGGACCTTCCCGATGGACCAGGGAATCGTCGACAGCCTCACTGCGAGTGCCTATTCGGAATACATCGTCGGAACCCCCTACGGCGGCATCGGCCCAAAGAACGAGTTCATCATCTTCGGCGCAGAGGACGGCAAGATCGTGTCGATCTTCCAGGGCTTCGACGTCACGCTGCTCGTCGAGTAGGCACGCTCAGGAGTGCTCGGCACCCCAGCGACCGAGTTCGGTGATGGACGCGCGCAGGGCGAACCCTCGGTCCGTCAACGCATACGCCCGGGTGTTGTGTCGGAGGGGCAGGCGGTACAAGACGCCAGCCGCTTCGAGCTCACGCAGGCGAATCGCGAGCATGTTCGTGCCCATGCCGAGATCGCGCTGCAGGTCGCCATACCGCTGCGGCCCGTCGAGCAGCCGCTCCACGATGAGGAGGGCCCATCGCGCTCCCACGACCTCGAGGGCCGCGGCGAGATCGCTCACGCGACCGGGTCGGAATCCGGCTTCATCCAGAACGGCGAGTAGTGGTAGCCGTCAGGGTCGTCGAACTGGCGCTGGTACATAAAGGGATAGTCGTCGACGTCACCGACACGACCGCCCGCAGCTCCCGCGCGCTCGACCAGTTCATCGACCGCCTCTCGGCTGCCGAGGTCGAATGACACGGTCACCTTCGATGGGGTGTCGGGGCCGCCGATCAATTCTTCGGTGGCGCCGACGCTTGCGTACATCTCGCGACTGCCGAGCATGAGGTACTGCTCGGGTGCGATCGCGAAGCACGACACGTTGTCATCTGACATCTCGGCATTGAGCGTCCACCCGAGGGCGGTGTAGAAGGCGGTCGCGCGTTCGACGCTATCGACCGGGCAGGTGATGAATAGGCTCATGCAGAGAACACTTCCAAAATGAAAGTGCGATGTCAAGACCCATCTCTCCTGCGAGTACGGGGGTACCGGATACAACAAAAGGCCCGGAACCTTGCGGTTCCGGGCCTTCATCTGTTGCGGGGACAGGATTTGAACCTGCGACCTCTGGGTTATGAGCCCAGCGAGCTACCGAACTGCTCCACCCCGCGGCACAAGAATCAACATTAGCACAGCGCGGTGGAGCGGGTCACCAATGCTCAGGTTTCTCGCTGCTTGAGTAGCGCGCGACGCAGGAGCACGCCTATCGAAACCAGTTAGGCGCAACGGGATTTCGATACTGCCGTGGGCGGCCTACTCAATCAGCGAGTGGCCGCGAGCGACAGGGACAGCGGCAGCCATTTCTTGTCCGGCCACGCGAACATGCGATCCGGGGTCGGCTCGAGCGCCGTGAACATGCGGTACGGCACCTCGTAGTGCTCGTGGAAGTAGTCGAGGGTGAGACCGGCACCCCTCAGCGCGCCGAGGGTTTCGGAGAGCGGGTGCATCCACTCGAAAGTTCGCGTCGAAGCCGTTTCACCCGCCGCGCCGTAGGTCGACGCGCTCTCGACCACGTCGGCCGCGCCGTCGTTGTTGTACGGGTAGGTCATCACGAGGTCATCGTCGAAGACCCAGCCCGCGGGGTGGCTGTCGGCGAAGTAGAGCGTGCCGCCGGGCTTGAGGTACCAGGCGATGATCCGCGCCCACTCGGCCACGTCGGGTAGCCAGCCGATGGTGCCCCAGGTCGTGTACACGACGTCGAACGATTCGGGCTCGGGCAGAATGTGCCGGGCGTCATAGACATTCGCATGGATGAACCGCGCCCCAAGCCCCAGCTCGGCCGCAAGCCCGCGTGCCGCTGCGACCGCTGGCTTCGAGAAGTCGAGTCCGACGACGTCGGCGGCGCGCTGCGCGAGGATCAGCGAGTCGACACCGAAGTGGCACTGCAGGTGCAGCACGCGCTTGCCCTCGAGGCCCTCGGGAAACAGCTCTGCGAGTTCCCGCTCCTCGATCGGGTACAGGCCGAGGGTTCCGGCCCGTAGCGCGTCTACGTTGTAGAACTCGCTGGCCAGGTGCAGTGGGACTCTCTCGTCCCACTGCGCCCGGTTGGCGTCGAGCCACTCCCCCGAGGTGAGGTCAACCATGGCTCTCTACTAGTTGCTTGCCGCGATGGCCTTCGCCAGCGCGCGGGTCAGCCGCAGGTCGGCTTCGGCAGCCTTGACGAGGTCGTTCTCCGCGTAGGCGGCATTCCGGTCGTCGAGCGCGGTCTTCGCCTCGGCGAGTGCCGCGGTCAGCGCGGCGTTGCCGGTTGCGGGCTCCTCCGTGCCGGGATCGGGCTCTTCGGTGCCGGGATCCGGCTCCTCGGTTCCCGGTTCCACTCCGCCGTCGCCGGCGTTCGCTCCGGAGTCACCCTCGAACAGCGAGTCGAGCGCCTCGTCGAGGGTGTCCTCGAAGGCGATCTTGTCACCGAATCCGACGAGCACCTTGCGGAGCAGCGGATAACTGGTGTCTCCCGTGGCCTGAACGTAGACCGGCTGCACGTAGAGCAGTCCGCCACCGACCGGAAGCGTCAGCAGGTTACCCAGCAGCACCTCGGTGTCACCGCGCTTGATGATGGCGAGCTGGTTAGCCACAACCGTGTCGGAGCTGAATGCGTTCTGCACCTGACCGGGGCCCGGCACCGTATTCTGGCGCGGCAGGGTCAGCAGCGTGAGTTTGCCGTAGTCGGGACCGTCATCCGCATTCACCGCGAGGTAACCGGTGAGGTTGTTGCTCGAGGACGTTCCGCTGGCGCGGGGGATGAAGCTCGAGTACAGCGAGAACGCGGGGTTGTCGGTTCCGGGAACCTGCATCGTCAGGTAGTACGGCGGCTGCAGGGTCGGGTTCGACGCGGGCGACGTGGGGTCGTTGGGCGTAATCCACTGGTCGTTGCCCGAATAGAACGAGTTCGTGTCGGTGACGTGGAATGATCCGAGGATCGAGCGCTGCACCTTGAACAGGTCGGCCGGGTAACGCACGTGGGCGCGAAGCTCGGCGCTCATGTCGTCCTTGGACTTGATCGTCGTCGGGAAGATCTTGCTCCAGGTCTTGAGCACCGGGTCGGCCTCGTCCCACGCGTAGAGCGTGACCTCGCCCGAGTAGGCGTCGACTGTCGCCTTCACCGAGTTGCGGATGTAGTTGAGGTTGTCGACGGCGTACAGCGGAGCCTTGGTGTTGGTGTCTGCGATGGCCGTGCTGAGCTGCTCGGTCTTCGAGTACGGGTAGTTCGTGCTCGTCGTGTACGCGTCGACGATCCAGACGATCTTGCCGTCGACAACCGCCGGGTAGGCGTCGCTGTCAGGCGTCAGGTACGGCGCGACCTTCTGCACCCGGGTGATGGGGTTGCGGTCGTACAGGATCTGCGAGTCGTCGGTCACGGCCGACGAGAGGAAGATGTCGGTCGACTGGTACTTGATCGAGTAGATGAGCTTGGCGAAGATACCGTCGAGCTTGGGTCCACCATCACCGGCGAAGGTGGTGGAGGTGCCCGACGTGCTGACCTCTTCGACGTCGTCGTCACCCGACGGATAGTCGTGCTCGATCGGCTCGGAGTCCTTGGAGCCACCGACGATCGAATAGGTCGGCGAGTTCTCGCCGAAGTAGATGCGCGGCTCGAACTTGCCAAGGTCTCCCGTGCTCGGGATGCCCGACTCGAGGAATACAGGCTGGCCGTCAGTCGTGCGCTGGTTGCCGTATGCCGCGACGACTCCATAGCCGTGCGTGTAGACGACGGTGTTGTTGTACCAGCTCTGGGCGTCGCCCAGGCCGTCCTGGTCCAGCTCGCGCACGGCGATCACGGTGTCCTGCTTCTTGCCGTCGATCTCGTAGCGGTCGACGTCGAGGTGCGGGGAGAACTTGTAATACTGCTTGAAGCGCTCGAGCTGGGCGAACGAGTCGGAGACGAGTGCGGGGTCGATGATGCGGATGTTCGCGGTCGTCTCGGCGTCTTCGCGCAGGGCTCCCGCCGTGGCGTCTGTTTCGGCGTCGTAGGTCTGCTCGACCACCTCGGCCACACCGTAGGCGTCGCGCGTCGCGTCAATGCTGCGCTCGATGTAGGGCGACTCGAGCACTCGCGCGCTCGGGTCGACCTGGAAGCGCTGAACGATGAACGGGTAGACGGAGCCGACGAGCAGCGAGCTCACGATGAGCAGCGCCGTGCCGATGACCGGCAGGCGCCAGCGTCCGACGATCGCGGTGAAGATGAAAAGCAGCGCGACGAGGGCCGCGATGCCGGCGAGGATCGCCTTGCTCGGGATCACCGAGTTGACTTCGGTATAGCCGGCACCGGTGCCGATGAAGCCAGCGCTGGACCCGGCGAGGGTGAGGTACTGGTCGAGCCAGAGGCTCACGGCCTGGATGGCGAGGAACAGTGCGGCGGTGATGGAGAGCTGAATGCGTGCCGAGCGCGAGATGCGCACCTCACGACCGAGCACGCGGAACGCGCCGTAGAGGTAGCTCGTGGCGAAGGCCGCGACGAAGGAGATGAGCACGATCGCCGAGGCGTAGCCGACGACGCCGTGGAAGAACGGCAGCTCGAAGAAGTAGAAGCCGAGGTCGAGGTTGAACTGCGGGTCCTTCTGACCGAACGACGTGCGGTTGAGGTACTGCAGCACCGTCTCCCAGCGGGCGGCAGTGGAGACACCGGCGAAGATGCCGAGCACGGCCGGGATGCCGAACATGGCCAGCCGACGCAGCGGCTCTATGACCTGCTGGTAGCGGTCGAGCTGCGAGTTGAGCTTCGCGTAGACCGGGCGCGCCCGGAACGCTATCTCGATGCTGACCCAGACGGGTACGGCCATCGCGACGAACCCAACGAGGAACATCACGACCGTGGCGACCCACTGCGTGGTCAGGACCCCCAGGAAACCGAGCTGGTCGAACCAGAGGACATCGGCGTAGAGGCCAGCGAAGAGGAAGAAGACCACCACGATGATGGCGAGGATTGCCGCCGTGATCGTGAGGGTGACCCTCGTTCGGCTGGCTGGCGGCGTTGCTGTGGACGTCACGTGGACTGCTCCTGGTGTCTAGATTGCGGTCTCGGCCATCTTAACGGGGCGCGACCCGGCCTTGCCTGACAGTTATCCCGCTGGGCAGGTGGCGATGTCGTCGATCTCGCCCGAGGCGATCCCGGCGAGCGCCGTCATCGAGTCGTCGAGGTCTTCGACGGCGAAGACCGTGAGGCCGTCGGGGATGTGCCCGGTGACCTCGTCGCAGTTCGCTTCGGGGGCCAGGAAGTAGGTGGCGCCTGCGTCCAGCGCCCCGTACATCTTCTGGCGGATGCCACCGATGGGGCCGATGTCGCCTTCTCCGGTGATGGTCCCGGTGCCGGCGACATCCTCGCCGCCATTGAGGTCGCCCTCGGTCAGTTTGTCGATTATGCCGAGCGCGAACATCTGTCCGGCGCTCGGTCCGCCGACGTTCTCGAGCTGGATCGTCACGTCGAATGGGAAGTCGTAGGCGTTGCTGATGAGCACGCCGAGCACGGGCTGACGCTCGGCGGTTCCGTTCTCGGGGCTCAGGGTCGGGGTGACCTCGAGGGTCTGCTCGACACCGTCGCGATCGACGACGAGGGTCATCGGCTTGTCGACGCCGTTTGCGGCGATCGCCTCGCGCATCTGCGAGACGTAGAGGTAACTCTCGCCGTTCAGGCTCTGGATGACGTCACCCTCCTCCACGATCCCGTCGGAGGCGCTCCCCTCCGTGAGTCCCGCAATGGTCAGCGTGCTGGTGAAGTCGTAGCCGAGCCGGTCGAGGGCGGCGGCGATCGACTCCTGCTGCGAGACCTCCATCTGGATCCGGCTCGCCTCCGAGGACTGCTCGACGGTCACGCCCTGCGGGTACACCTGGTCGATCGGCACAACGGCCTTGCTCGGGTCGAGCCAGGCGGTGGCCGTCTCGAACCAGCGCAGGGGGTTGTCACGGTTGCCGACGATCGAGACGGTGAGGAGGTTGAGCGAACCCGTGGTGGGGAACGTCTCCTCCATGGGGATGTCGATCAACGGGACATCCTCACCCTCGATGGCGACGGTGCCGAGAGTGTCGAAGACGGGCCCGGGCTTCTCGATCACGTACGGCGACGGGAGGAGCGCGACGACCACGATCGCGGTGATCGCGAAGCCGAGCAGAGACCAGCCGAACCATCCCCCACCGCGTCGGCGGGGCGGGTAGTCGGGCTCAACATCGGTGAAAAGGGACACCGTTATCCTTCGGCAGAAGTCGGGAAGAACTGACCTGTTCGCCACGGGCGCACAGGCAGAAACCCCAGCATAGGTGAATTCCCGGTGAGGAAGCCCTGCCAGCGGCTAGCGTGGATTTATGCCTGATGACCCCCGCGACGACCCCGAGAATGAGTTCCGCGACATGATGCGCGAGTTCCTCTCGGGCAATGCAGAATTCGACCCGAGCCAGCTCGCGAGCGCTGCCGGCCTGCCCGACGATCCGGAGCTCGTGCGGCAGCTCATCAGCCAGCTGCAGAACGCGCTGTCATCGAGCACGGATGGCCCCAACTGGGGTCTCGCGCTCGAACAGGCGTCGAGCCTCGCCGCCCGGTCGAGCGTCGTCTCGCTGCCGGCCGAGCGCTCACAACTGGAGCAGGCGCTACACGTCGCCTCTCTCTGGCTCGCCGAGACCACGGACATCTCCGAGCTCACCGTCGAACCGCGGCTCATGAGCCGCAGCGAATGGGTCGCCGCGACCATGCCGTTCTGGCAGCAGCTTGCTGAGCCGGTCGCCACGAGCATCGCGAACGCGCTCTCCGACACCATCAAGGAGCAGGCGCCCGAGGAGATGAGCGAGATGATCGCCGGAGCCAGCAACATGGTGCGCAACGTCGGCGGCACGCTCTTCGCGATGCAGCTCGGACAGGTTGTCGGCCAGCTCGCGAGCGAGGTCGTCTCCGGCGGGGACATCGGCATCCCCCTGCTCGGCCCACTCGGCGAGGCCGACCAGCAGGCTGCGCTCATCCCCCAGAACGTGGTCGGTTTCGCCGCCGGCCTCGATGTTCCCCTCGACCAGGTGCAGCTCTATCTCGCGGTGCGCGAGCTCGCCCACGCGCGGCTGTTCCGGCACGCGAAGTGGCTGCGGCTTCAGCTGCTGACCTCGATCACCGATTCCGCACGAGGCAGTCGAATCAACGCTGAAGCCCTCGAGCAGATCGCGGAGCGGTTTGACCCCGCGAACCCGGAGGAGCTGCGCGAGGCCATGGCGAGCGGCGCGCTGATTCCCCCGAAAACTGAAGAGCAGCTCGCCGCCCTCGGCCGGCTCGAGACCATGCTCGCGCTCATCGACGGCTGGGTAGACGTGATCACCGCGGAGGCTACCCAACGCCTCCCCCGCAGCGCCGCAATCGCTGAGACGGTGCGCCGTCGTCGCGCAGCGGGAGGCCCGGCGGAATCCGCGTTCGCGACCCTCGTCGGGCTCGACCTGCGTCCGCGTCGCCTGCGCGAAGCCGCGGCCATGTGGCGCCAGGTCACCGACGCCGTCGGTGCCCAGAAGCGCGACGCGCTTTGGTTCCACCCCGACCTGGTTCCTACCGCTGACGACATCACCGACCCCAGCGCGCTGATCGCCCGAATCACCGCAGGCGAAGCGCCTCTGGATGACGTCGACCGCGCCCTCGAAGACCTGCTGAACGACGAGACCGGCGATCGCCCGCATGAGGACACCCCGTAGCTTCTGAATAGCGCAGCTGTGGATCGTTAGCGCGGGCTCTACCCGCGCGGTGGCATCGTGTTCGCCATGGTGCTCGCCCTCGACTCCCGCTATCCGCTCGTCTGGCGCACGCCGTCGAGCCTGCAGCTCGGCGTGAGTACGCCACGAGCCGTGTTCGAGAACGTCGACCTCGCGACCGAGCGGATGCTCGACGCGCTCGTGGGCGGCGTCAGCAGCTCGGGGCTCATGATGATCGGAACCTCGGCGCGAGCGAGCGAGGCCGAGGTAGCCGCGTTCCTGCAGCGCGTGCGTCCGGCGCTGCGCACCCCGACCCTGCCGCGGGGGCGCCCCGACGTGCTCGTCGTCGGGCGGGGGCACACGGCGGCGCGCATCGCCGCAGGGATCGCGGCAACCGGCGCTCGCGTTGTGGAGTCATCCGCCCGGACACCGGAGACGCGCATCCGCTACGCGCTCGTTGTGCTCGTGAGTTGCTTCGTGGTGGAACCGTCGCTGCACGGGCTATGGTTGCGGCGGGACATCCCGCACCTGCCGGTGGTGCTGTCGGACACGACGGTCGAGATCGGGCCCACCGTCGAGCCGGGTTCCGGCCCCTGCCTGTACTGCCTGCTGCGCACCCGAACCGACGCGGATGCAGCCTGGCCGGCGATCGCCGCGCAGCTGTGGGGCAGGCGCAGCGCGCTCGACACTCCCCTGGTCGCGGGCGAGGTCGCGGCGATCGTGACCCGCATCGCGGCGGCGCGGCTTCGGCGGCCGGACGCCGTCGAGCCGGTGCACACGCAGCTCGAACTCGACCCGGCGACGGGGGCTGTGCGACGTTCGATCCGCCAGCGTCACCCCGAGTGCGAGTGTGCCGACCTACAGATCGTTCAGGAAGCGGGAGCGCTGGCGCCGACCGGTGCGCTGGCCCGCGCCGCCGCCCGACTCTGACCACGACAGGGCGAGCTTTGCGCGGGCGCGGGTGACGCCGACGTAGAGCAGTCGGCGCTCCTCCTCGACGGCCGCGGAGCTGCCCGCGTAGCTGATCGGCACGAGCCCCTCGGAGAGCCCGACGAGGTAGACGTTCTCCCACTCGAGGCCCTTCGCGGAGTGCAGCGTCGCGAGCGTGACAGCGGAGCGCTGCGGTTCGTGCTGGCCGCTCTGGCGTTCCTGCAGCTCGGCGACGAACTCGCGCAGTGTTGTGCCCTCGGGGGCCGCCTCGGCGAGCCCCATGAGCGCGTTGAGCGAGTCCCAGCGGTCGCGGAGGGCGCCGCGGGTTTCGGGGGCATCCTGCGTCCAGCCGAGCACACGCAGCACGTCGCTCACCGTCTTGAACAGGGGCTCACCGACGACGGAGACCGAGGCGCCCTTGAGCATCATGAGGGCCTCCTTGATCTCGCGCAGCTCGAAGAAGCGGGTGCCTCCGCGCAACAGGTAACTGACCCCGGCGTCATCCAGAGCAGCTTCGAGAGCGGCGGCCTGCACGTTGATGCGGTACAGGATCGCGATGTCCTCAGGTCTGGTGCCGGCCTCGATGTCGGCGGCGATCGCCTGGGCGACGGCGCGCGCCTCGCGGCTGTCGTTCTCGAAGGCGGTGATCGTGGGCGGCCGGGTCGCGGAGGGCGGAAGCGGCTCCGCCTCGTCGCGCTGCGGCGGGTGCAGCGTGAGCGCGCCCGGGCGCCCCTTCATCAGCCGGTTGGCCGAGTCGATGATCGCCGGCGTCGAGCGGTAGTTCTGCTCAAGGCGCACCACTACGGCGTCCTGGTGGGCGGACGGGAAGCCGAGCAGATAGTCGGGCGTCGCACCCGCGAAGGAGTAGATGGTCTGGCTCGCATCGCCGACCACGCACAGGTCGTTGCGGGTGCCGAGCCAGAGGCCGAGCAGGTCGTGCTGCAGGGGCGAGACGTCCTGATACTCGTCCACGACAAAGAACCGGTACTGCTCGCGCACCTGCTGGGCGACCCGCGGCTCGGACTCGATCATGCCAGCCGTGGCCAGCAAAACGTCTTCGAAGTCGAGCTGCCGGCGCTCGTCCTTGACGTCTTCATAGGCCTGCTGCAGGGCAACGGCCTTCTCCACGGTGAGCGCCTGGGGCAGGGTGCGCTTCTCGGCAGCCTTCGCATACTGGTCGATGCTCAACCGGGACACCTTGCGCCACTCGATCTCCGAGGCCGTGTCGCGCAGGGTCGGCGTATCCAGTTTCAACCGGATGCTGTCCGCGGCATGGGCGAGCAGCCGCGCCTTGCTGTCGATAAGACGCGGCATCGCGCCGCCCACGACCTGCGGCCAGAAGAAGTTCAGCTGCGACAGCGCGCTCGCGTGGAAGGTGCGTGCCGCGACCCCGGAGGCGCCCAGGTGGCGCAGCCTGTTGCGCAGTTCGCCGGCCGCGCGGCTCGTGAAGGTGAGGGCCATGACCCGTCCGGGCGGGTAGACACCGGTCGCCACCCCGTACGCGATGCGGTGGGTGATAGCGCGGGTCTTGCCGGTTCCGGCGCCGGCGAGCAGGCAGACCGGGCCGAGAAGGGTCTCGGCGGCCTGGCGCTGCTGGTCGTCGAGGTCGGCGAGCAGGGACTCGGCGTCGGTCATTCCTTGTCCTGCAGGGAGCCGCCGTACCATTCCTCGATGATGGCGCGGGCGATAGACGTGGGGCCGGGAAGCAGGATCTCGCCGAGTGCGTTGCGCAGCTCGTCACGGCTGAACCAGCGCAGGTCGAGGATCTCGTTGCCATCGGGCGTGAGGATGCTCTCCACGTCCGGGTCGACGCGGGCGGTGAAACCGAGCATGAGCGAGGCGGGGAACGGCCAGGGCTGGCTGCCGAGGTAGACGGGGTCGATCACGCGGATGCCCGACTCCTCGAAGATCTCGCGGGCGACCGCCGTCTCGAGCGACTCCCCCGGTTCGACGAAACCGGCGAGCAGCGAGTAGCGGTTGTTCTCCCAGAGCGCGTTGGAGCCGAGCAGGATGCGGTCGTTCGAGTCGGTCACGCCGACGATGATCGCGGCGTCGGTGCGCGGAAAGACCTCGCTGCCGGTGGTCGGGTCGACCCGCACCCAGCCGGCCTTCTCCGGTGTTGTCGCGACACCGGTGCGCGGCGAGAAGCCGTGCGAATCGTGCCAGTTGAGAATGCCGAGCGCCTCTGCGAACAGACCGGTGTCTCGATCGCTGAGCTTGTCGCCGATGCGGCGCAGATTGCCCCAGTCCGACTCGGCCAGGTGTCCGGCATCCTCGAGGAGTGCGGCGACGATCGGTGTGCCGACCGGCTCGGGGCTCGTCGTTGAGAGCGAGCGGCCCAGATAGACGAGCATGGCCGGCTTCGGGATGGCGTCGAACGGCACAAGCGCCAAGGAGGTCGGGGTCGCGAGCAGCGCTTCGCCCTGGAAGATGGGGAGCACCCGCGCGGTCGGATCGGCGCGCAGTTCGTCGAACAGGGCGGGGCGTTCGCGGGCGAGGTAGTCGCGATCGAGCTCGTAGCGCGACAGCGGGAGGCGCGCGAGGAATGACTGTGACATTGGCCGACCGTTCGAGAAGTGCGTGGCGTAAGAGCCTGCTGGCGCGGAGTCGACCTACCCTGTTCGTATGGCTCGATCCCATCTCACTCTAGCCGCGCTCGCGACCTCGGCCGTCGCCGACCTCGACCTCGTCTCCGCGTCCGAGTTCGGCTCGCGACACGACAACGAATTCGACTCGGCCCTGCTCACCGGCCGCGACGGCAAGCACTGGATCATCCGGGTGCCGCGCAGCGAGGCAGCGGAGGCTGCACAGTCCGCCGACCTCGTCGCCCTGCAGGCGATCAGCGCCGGTGTGCGCACCCGCTTGCCGTTCGCCGTCTCCAGTTTCGTCGGGCAGACCCCCGTCTCCGGCACGCGTGCCGTCGTCTACGAGTTCGTCTACGGGTCCAAGGTCGGACTCGGCGATGTCGAGCCCGCTCTCGCCGCGTCGCTCGGGACCGCGATCGCCGCGATCCACAACCTGCCGACCAGTTTCGTCGCTGATGCCGGACTGCCGATCTTCGGCGCGAACGAGGCACTGCGCGCGGCCGTGAGCGTGATGGACCGCGCGGCAGCGACGAGCCTTGTTCCCGCGGCGCTGCTCGCCCGCTGGGAATCCGCGATGGAGGACTCGAAGTTGTGGCAGTTCCAGCCCACCGTGGTGAACAACACCCTGAGCGCGGATTCGGTGCTCACCGCGCACGATGAGGTGACGGGCATCCTCAACTGGCAGGAACTGCGGGTCGCCGACCCCGCGCGCGACGTGGCCTGGTTGCTGGCCTCCCCCTACCCCGTCGTCGTGGACGCCGCATTCGACGCGTACACGAAGCACCGTGGCAGCGCCGACCGGCAGATCCGCCAGCGCGCGACGCTGTACTCGGAGCTCGAGGTCGCCAAGTGGCTGCTGCACGGCACCGATACCCGCAACACGGAGATCGTGGATGACGCGGTCGAGATGCTCGCGAGCCTCGTCGACGACGTGCAGAACGATGTGATGCACCCGATCGGCGCGCAGACCATGCCGACGATGGCGGTCGACGAGGTCGAGGCGTTCCTCGATCGCAACGAGCGTTCGGTCTAGCTGCCCAGCTTCTCATTCCAGAGTTCGAGCAGCTCGGCCTCGTCGAAGAGGCGCTCCGGCGTGATGATCCGGTCCTCGGAGACGTAGTAGAACACCGCGTCGATGCGGTCGGGTGAGATGCCGGTCCAGTTCGCATAGGCGAGCCGGTACAGCGCGAGCTGCAGCTGCTTCTCCTCGAGGTCGGCGGCATCGCGCGGTGCCTTGCCGGTCTTCCAGTCGACGACCTGGAAGCGGTCGTGCTGTAGGGCATAGACGGCGTCGATCTTGCAGATAACGATGCGACCGGCGAACGGCAGGTGGATCTCCCGCTCGACCTCGATCGGCCGCCGCGCCGCCCAGGGCGAGCGCGAGAAGGTGTCCTGCAGGGCTTCGAGCTGCTGCTGCTCGAGCGGGGCATCCTGCTCGTCGAGTTCGCTGACCAGCGAGTCGATGACCTCGGTCGAGCCGCTGAGCCCGAACCGCTCCTCCACCCAGCTGTGGAACAGCGTGCCGAGCCGCGTCGCGCGATACGGCCGCTGCGGCATGGGCCGGCGCAGATCCGAGGCGACCGCCACCGGGTCGGTCACAAAATCCTTGAAACGGGATGCCGGCACTCGCGTCGGAATATCAACGAGCTCGCTTGCCTCGAGTCGGCGGCGGCGCTCCTCGAGCAGCAGGTCGAGGTCGGCGTCCCACGCCCCCGCGCGTCCCGGAGTCGCGGAACGCACGAGTACAGCCCCGTGCTCCACGGCTGCGCGACGCTCCCCCAGCGGGTCGAGCGGCCAGGAGAGCTCGTTGGTCTCGCGGTCGAACGTGCTCTCCTCCGACTCGCTCGCAAGGGGCAGCTCGGCGATCACGCCGGCCTCGGCGAGCTCGCGCAGGAACGGACTCGGCGGGCGCTGGTTGTTCTGCCCCGCCCAGAACGAGCTGGTGAGCAGCAGTCCGTGGCGCGCGCGGGTGACGGCGACGTAGGCGAGCCGTCTCTCTTCGAGCTCGTGGCGGTGGCGCACGGACGCGGTGAACTCGCCCTTCGCGGCCAGCAGCGCCTTGCGGTCGACTGCATGCCTCCACTCGAATACGGGCAACTCCGCCGCGTCGCCGCGGAATTCGTAGGGCAGCGAGCCGAACGACAGCCAGCCGGTGAACCCCTCGCGAGGGCGACCGGGGAGTTCGCTCTCCGTCATCCTCGGCACAACGACGTGGTCCCACTCGAGGCCCTTCGACCCGTGCACGGTGAGCAGCTGCACCGTGCCGGGCTCGGCCTTCTCGGGGCGCGGCGAGAGGCCGTCACGCCACTCCGCCTCGGCCAGCCAGGCGAGGAATCCACGCAGGCTCGTTGACTCGTCGACCGCGAGGTAACCGCTCAACGCGTCGTAGAAGGCCTCCATGTTGGCACCGCCGAGCGGGCGGAACTCATTGGCCGCGACCTCGATGTCGAGCATCAGCTCCTGCTCGACGAGGGTCACGAAGTCGAGCAGTTCCAGGCCCGACCGAGCACGCAGCCGGGCGAAGAATTCACCGGCCTCGCGCAGCCGAGCGAGGCCGACCTCGCTGAACGTCTCGAGCACCACGTGCCCCTCGCGGGCGGTGCGGATGAAGTCGAGCGCGTCGACGATCGACCCACTCTCGCCCTCCGCGACGGAGGAGCGCATGCGGGCACGCACCTCTTCATCGAGCGGCTGGTGGGCGTAATCCCGCGCGTTCAGCCACGACGAGACGCCCCGCAGCACCTTGAGGTCGCGCACGCCGAGGCGCCAGCGCGAGCCGGCCAGTAGGCGGATCAGCTCGGTGCCGGCCGTCGGGTCGTTGATCACGGCGAGGGCACTGACCAGGTCGGCGATCTCGGGCTCGGCCATGAGCCCGCCGATGCCGAGCACGTGGAACGGCACGTCGTGCGTGCGCAGCGCCTCGATGAAGAATCGCTGGGTCGAGCGGGTGCGGAACAGCATCGCCGCACTCGGCAGCTCGCCTTTCTCGTTCGGCACGAGGCGCTGCTTGAGCCAGACTGCTGTGGTGGCCGCCTCCTCGAGCAGGGTCTCGGTCACCGAGATGTCGACGGGCTCGTCGGTGGCGAACGGCGCGGGCTCGAGCTTCTCGACCGCGACGCGGGTCTCGGGCACAAGCGGCTCCACGAGCGCATTTGCGATGTCGAGGATGCGCCTGCCGTTGCGCCAGCTCGTGGTTAGCGCGAAGTCGTGCACCTTCCCCCCGCCGAACTGGGTCGCGAACTCCTCGAGGTTCGCGGCGCTCGCCCCGCGCCAGCCGTAGATCGACTGGTTCGGGTCGCCGACCGCCATAACGGGATGCCCGCCGAAGAGTTCGGAGAGCAGCCAGGTCTGCACAACACTCGTGTCCTGGTACTCGTCGAGCAGCACCACCCGGTAGTGATCGCGGAAGTCGGTGATCACGCTCGGCACGGTGCGCACGATCTCGAGGGCGAGGGCGACCTGGTCGGAGTACTCGACGAAGCCGCGGGCTTTCTTGGCCCGGGCGAACTCCTCGGCGAGATCGACGAGCACGGGCAGGGCGCCGACGGAATGAGCGAGGCTCACCGCCTCGGCATAGGCGCCGGTTCCGCCCGACGGCAGGTCGGCGAGCGCGGCGAACTCGAGGGCCATCGCCCGAACCGCCGCCGGGTCGACGACGTTCTCGCTGAGCGCGTGGCTCAGCGAGAGCACGGCCTTGGTGACGATGTCCGCGTTCTTCTCGAGGTCTGGCAGTCGCTCGTCACCGCTACGCACCACGATCGAGCGAGCGAGCTGCCAGGCGGAGGCCTCACCGAGCACCGCGCCGTCGCTCTCCCGGCCGAGCAGCGCGGCGTTGTCGCGGTAGATCGTGTTGGCGAAGGAGTTGTAGGTCGACACGGTGGGCGGGTCGAACTCGTCGTACTCACCCGCGACGAGGCCCACTTCGGCGAGCTGGGCGATGCGCTCCCGGATGCGCTGCGCGAGCTCACCGGCCGCCTTGCGCGTGAAGGTGAGGCCGAGCACCTGGCCGGCTGTGACGTGCCCGTTGGCGAGCAGCCAGAGCACGCGGTTCGCCATTGTCTCGGTCTTTCCGCTGCCGGCGCCGGCCACCACCAGTGCAGGCTCGAGCGGCGCTTCGATAACGGCGCGCTGCTGGTCGGTGGGTCGCGGGAGGCCGAGGGCGTCGGCGATGTCGTAGGCGCTGATCGATTCAGTCACTGGACACCGCCCTCACCCGACGCAGCGCGCGACTGGGGTTGTTGGCTCCCCAGCCCTCCAGCTCGAGCAGGCCGAGGAAGCTGGCCTGCGCCATGTTCTGCGCGGCCTCGCGGATGCGCTGCCGGAATTCCTCGAGGGCCTCTTCGTCGAGGGACGCCTGCACCGCCTCCCGGTACAGCTTCGACTTGATGCCGCTCTTCACGAAGAGCAGCTTGGCGCCGCCGCTGCGGTGCTCACCGTGAGCGGCGAGGAACTCATCCAGAACCCCTTCTGCATAGGCGAGCTGGTAGGCACCGAGTTGCGGATGCGCGTCGATCTCGGCCTGTCGCGTCTCGGGGCGGCCCGTCTTGAGGTCCACGATGACCACGCGGCCGTCGGCGTCCCGCTCGACCCGGTCGATCGACCCGTTGACTTTCGCGCGACCGATGTCGAGGGTGAAGCGGCCTTCGGCCGCGACGAGCTGCTTGCCGTCGCGGGCGAAGTCGGCGAGGTACTCGGCGACTCCCCCGGCGAGGATGCGGGTCGCGCGCTTCTGGTGCTCCGACATCCACGGCGCCTCGAAACTGAGCTCGTTCCAGCGCCCCTCGATCGCGCCCCAGAGCGCCTCGACGGTCGGCTCGGTCGCGTTCTCCATCGCCCAGTGCACGATCGTGCCGAGCGCCATCGGTGTGCTCGGCTCGGAGCCCGCGATCGAGTCGACGAACCAGTCGAGCGCGCTGTCCTCGAAGCGGCTGAGCGCCGAGGGCGACACCGGCACCGGCTCGTCGTCACCGAATAACGGGTCAGGCGTCGAGAGCTCGAGCAGCCCGTGCCAGTCGTCGGGGCTTGCGCCGGGCACCTGCTGCTCGGCAAGACGTGCGAGACCGGATGCCGCGGCGGCTCGTTCCCGCTCCGATGAGCGCCCGGACACGAGCTGGCGGCGCAGCCGTCCCGTGACCCCGCGCAGTGAGAGTGGTGCGGATCCGGCCACATCGGCCACGGTGGCGTCGGGCGGAAGCAGGCTGAAGAACACGCTGCGCGCCTCGTCTTCGTTGGCGACGGCCGCGACGATGACCTGCGTGCTGGCTCGGGATACGGCGAGCGCGAACATGCGCAACTCATCCCCGAGCACCTGTTTGCGCGCGTTGATGACGCCGCTCTCGACGCCGGTGACGACCTGCACGAGCTCCTGCGGGCCCAGCAGCGAGCCGCGCAGTCGCAAGTTGGGCCACGCGCCCTCCTGCACTCCGGCGACGACGACCACGTCGTACTCGAGCCCGACGACGCCCTGCGGGGTGGAGACGAACACGGAGTCGGCGGCCGACTGCGGCGACAGCGTGTCTTCGGGCACCGCCGCGTCGAGCACGTTCACCAGGAAGTCACTCGCGGGGCGGCCCGGCTCGCGCTCGACGAAGCGCTTCGCTGCGGTGAACAGGGCGACCACCCCATCGAGGTGGCGGTTGGCCTCCGCCGCGACGATGCCGGTGCCGAGCGCCTGCTCGAACCAGGTCTTCGCGAGGCGACTGCGCTCCCAGATGAGCCAGAGCAGTTCTTCTATCGTGGCTCCGGTCGCGGCAGCCTCGCGCACGGCTGCGAGCATGGTGGCGACCCGTTCGGCGCTGCGGCCGATACGGTGGTCGATCGTCGCGAAGCGGCCCGGCGCGGCGAGTGCCTCGACGAGCAGCAGGTCGCTCGAGCGGTTGCCCTCGCCCGCGAGCTCCTCGGCGCGAAGGGCGAGACGCAGGCGGCGCAGGCCCAACCGGTCGAGCCCGCCGAATGGGCCGAGCAGGATCTCGACGGCGAGCTCGGGGTCGAGCGGAGTGCGGCCGATGCCGACGTCCACGACCAGCAGCAGGGCTCGCGAGGCGTGGTCGTCGCGTAGTGCCTTGCCTCCGACGGCGGTGCGGGAGGGCACCTCGGCGAGTGCGAGGGTGCGGGCGGCCTCGGGCACCTGCGCGCCCGAGCGCAGCACCACGGCCATGCGGCTCCATGGCACTCCGCGCTGCAGGTGGTGTTCGCGCAGCAGGCGCGCGACCGAGGCCCAGGTTCGGCCGGGCGTTGGTGCCTCCACTGCCACAACGGCGGGCACGTCTCCGGGCTCGCGTGCCGCGCGGGCACCCCGCTGCGGACCGGCCGCCGCGGTGCCGATGCGGTCGGTGACGCGCGTGGTGAACGCGCGCAGGGCGGGCGTCTGGCGGTGTGAGCTGGAGAGGAACAGTTGCGCCGTCGGGGTGCCGAGCACGCTCGACAGCCGGCCGAGCGCGTCGGGCTCGCCGCCGCGGAAGGCGTTGGACGCGACATCCGGATCACCGAAGGCGATCACCCGCACCCCTCGGGCGGCGAACGCACGCAGCAGCGCGATGGTCGACTCGGTGGCCTCCTGGAAGTCGTCGACGACGATCAGCCTGAGTCCCGCAACCCGCTCGCCGACGTGGCCGGTGCGCGGGTCGAGCGCGGCGATCGCGTACTGCACGAGCTCGGACGAATCGAGCTGGTCGGGACGCGAGGCCGTGATGACGGCCAGGTAGTCGTCGAGGAAGTCTGCTGCGGCGACCCACTCGGGATGCCCCGTCGCCCCGCCCAGGAAGCGCAGCCGCTCGGGGCTCACGTTGTATTCCGTGGCCCGGGCCATGAGTTCCCGCAACTCGGAGCGGAAACCGCGGAGCCGCCGCACATCGGGACCGAGCAGTTCGGGCCAGGCGGGGCCGGTGCCCTCCTCCATGTGCCCGTCGAGGAGTTGCCCGATGTCGGCGTCCTGGTCACCGCCGGTGACGAGTCGCGGGGCGGGGACGCCGGCGTTGCGCGCTGCCTCGGTCACGATCTCGAAGGCGAGCGAGTTGACGGTGCGGGCGAGGGGGCCGTTCGTGGGCACGCCAAGGCGCAGGGCGAGCGTGTCGCGCAGGCGGGTCGCGCTGGCCCGGCTTGTGGTGAGTGCGACGACCTCGGAGGGCTGCCAGCCGCGCCCGAGCACCCGGTCGGCGAGCGTCTCGACGAGGGTTGTGGTCTTGCCCGAGCCTGGGGCGCCGATGACTGCCGCACTCGCGTCGTCGGGCAGGTCGACTACGGCGCGCTGCGATTCATCGAGGTCGACGGCGGCCGCGGTGCGCTGCGCGGGCTGCGCGAATCCCCTGATCGCCATGCGCTCAACCGTATCGGGAGCCGGTGACAGTTCCGCTCCGAGTGAACGCGGCGACGGGACATCCCGCCAGTGTCGTAATCTTTCCTCGTGGACATTCGCATCGGTATCGCCAACAGCCCCCGTGAGATCAACTTCGAGTCGTCGCAGACGGCCCAGGAAGTCGAGCAGGTAGTCGCTACTGCCCTCGAGAAGGGTGACACGTTCATCCGTCTTCTCGATAACAAGGGCAAGCTCTACATCGTGCCCGTCGTCTCGTTCGCCTACATCGAGGTCGGCTCCGAGAGCACCCGTCGCGTGGGGTTCGTGGCCTGACATGGAACTGCTCTTCGTCGTTCTGATCTCCGCGTCGCTCGGACTGGCCGCGCGCTACGTCGTTCGTGGCCGTGAGACCTTCGGCGCCGCGCTGCTTCCTTCACTGAGCGCCGCCGTCTCGACCATCGTCTGGGTCGGCCTGCTCTGGGGTGCCAACTGGCAGTTCGACGGTGGCTGGATCTGGGTCGCGGCCCTCGTCTCCGGCCCGGTCGTCGCCGTCATCGTCGGCGCGCTGATTCCGGCACGTCGCCGTGCGGCCGACCGCGCGCTCCTGACGAAGCTCTCCGGCGGCAAGGCTTAGCTCGTCGGACCTAAGCGTTCAGCAGGCTCGGTGGTCAGCAGGCTCAGGCGGTCAGCCCGAGCGAGTCCATGCGGCGCGTGTGCGCGGCGATGAGCTCGGTGAACACCGGCTCGATGCGCGCCTCGTCTGAGACCAGATTGCTGGATGACGCCAGGCTCGCCCGCGCGATCAGCATTGTGTCGCCGACCAGGCGCCTGCCCCACATCGCAAGCCTCGACGACAGCTGGGGCTGTTCCTCGATCGCCGCACGGATCTCCTTGGCGAGCAGCTCGCTCGCCGCATCGGTCGCATAGACGGCCTTCAAGCGGTTGGCGGCCTCGGCCGGGAGGCCGGCAGCGAGACGCGCGAAGAAGTTGTCGAGGAATCCGGCAGTGACGTGGCACGAGACGAGCATCTCGAACCAGTCCGCACCCTGGGTGGCGCGCTGGTAGGCGTCGATCTCGGCCATAAACGGCTGCATCGCCGCTCCCGGCTCGGCGCCGTGGCGCTCGATCTCGAGTCGCAGGCCATTCTGGCGGGCGAGCGCGGCTGCGGCGACCCGGCCGAGAGTGTCCTTCGACTCGGCGGAGGGCGCGGCAGCAACGGCGGTGCTCAGGTTCTCGAAGATTATGAGCTGGATGTAGGCCGCCCGACCCAGCAGGGTCAGGGCGTCGGGGGTGAGATCCGCGAGGTCCACTTTGGTGGCCGCTTCCGCGTCAGCGCGGGGCCGAAGCCGGGGCACTTCGACGCGCCGTCGCGTGCGTCGCCACGGAAACCAATTCACCACGGCGACAGCCTAACTGGGTCGGAGAGGGTTTGAGGACTAAACTGGCCCGGTGCCCCCCATTTCTGGCGGGGGCTTTGCGCCCCAGGACAAAGCGGGCGCATCCCGCAATCTGACAGGGCTACCGTGACTTTCGCTGAACTCAATATCGACCAGGACATGGTTGACGCACTTGCTACCAAGGGCATCATCGAACCATTCCCCATCCAGACCCAGACCATTCCGATGGGTCTCGCCGGCCAGGACATCATCGGCCAGGCCAAGACCGGAACGGGTAAGACCCTCGGCTTCGGACTCCCCCTGCTGCAGTCGCTCGGCGCCAACCCAGAGCCCGGCGTGCAGGCGCTCGTCGTCGTCCCGACCCGCGAGCTGTGCGTGCAGGTCGCAGAAGACCTCACCCTCGCGGCATCCAACCGCGCCACCATCGTCGCCGCCATCTACGGCGGCAAGGCGTACGAAGGACAGGTCGAGCAGATCAAGTCCGGCGCACAGGTGATCGTCGGAACCCCCGGCCGCCTCCTCGACCTCGCGAGCCAGCGCCTGCTGAGTCTCAAGAACATCAAGGTCATGGTTCTCGACGAGGCCGACAAGATGCTCGACCTCGGCTTCCTCTCCGACATCGAGAAGCTGTTCGCCCAGACCCCGCCCGAGCGTCACACCATGCTGTTCTCGGCGACGATGCCCGGCCCGATCGTGGCGCTCGCGCGTCGCTTTATGAACAAGCCGATCCACATCCGCGCGACGGACCCCAACGAGGGCCTGACGCAGGCGAACATCAAGCACGTCGTCTACCGCGCCCACAACCTCGACAAGGATGAGGTCATCGCTCGCATCCTGCAGTCAGAGGGCCGCGGCAAGACCGTGGTCTTCACCCGCACCAAGCGCGCAGCCGCCAAGCTGGTCGAAGAGCTGAACGACCGCGGTTTCAACGCCGCAGCCGTGCACGGTGACCTGAACCAGGAGCAGCGTGAACGGGCGATGGCCGCGTTCAAGGCGGGCAAGAAGGACATCCTCATTGCAACGGATGTCGCGGCTCGCGGCATCGACGTCAACGACGTGACCCACGTGATCAACCACACCATCCCCGACGACCACGACACCTACCTGCACCGCGCGGGCCGCACCGGCCGCGCCGGCAAGACCGGTATCGCCGTCACCTTCGTCGACTGGGACGACATGCACAAGTGGGGCCACATCAACAAGGCACTCGACATGGGCATCCCGGAGCCGACCGAGACATACTCCTCGTCACCGCACCTCTTCACCGACCTCGACATTCCCGAGGGCACCAAGGGTCGCCTGCCCGGCGCCCCGCCCGCACGCGCCCGCGAGGCGGCACCCGCCTCGGGTGGCCGCGATGGCGGACGCAGCAGCGGTGGCGGTCGTGACGGTGGACGCTCCGGTGGCCGCGACAGCTCACGTTCCTCCGACGCCTCGCGTCCCCCGCGCCAGCGCACGGCTCCGGCCGGCGAGGTGCGCGAGAGCGCCGAGGGTGGCGGAACCCACGACGGCGCAGCTCCGACCCGTCGTCGTCGCACGCGCACGCGCCGCGGCGGCCAGGGCGCTCCCGGCGGAAACGCCCCCGCAGCCAACTAGCCGAAGTGCGGCCGGGATCCCGTCCCGGCCGCGACCAGCTTCTCGAGCACCTCGGGAGACGTGCTGTTCTCGGCCAGCCGGTTCGGTTTGCCGAGCCCGTGGTAGTCGCTAGATCCTGTGATCTCGAGGCCGAACTTCGCGGCGAGCTTCAGCAGCCAGCGCTTGCCGTCCTCCGTGTTGTCACGATGATGCACCTCGAGGCCGAACAGCCCGGCGTCGGTGAGTTCCCCGATGACCGCGTCATCCATCGCCCGATACTTGCCGTGGGTAGCGGGGTGCGCGAGCACCGGCACTCCCCCCGCCGCGACGATCATGCGCACGCCCTCGAGCGGCGAAGGCGCGTAGTACTTCTCGTAGTACCCGCCGCGCCAGTGCAGGATGCTCTCGAATGCCGCAGAGCGGTTCGCGACGTGTCCCTTGGCGACGAGTGCGTCGGCGATGTGCGGGCGACCGAGGGTTCCTCCGTCGATCGACTGGGCGAGAACGTCATCCCAGGTCAGGTCGTAGTCGGCCGCGATGCGCTCGACGATGCGTTCGGCCCGGTGCAGGCGACCGTCGCGGATGCGCGCGGTCTCCGAGATGATGTCGGGGTTCGCCGGGTCGAACAGGTAGGCGAGCATGTGCACGCTCGCCGGCCCGTAGTTGGTGCTGAGCTCCATGCCCGGGATGACGGTGAGCCCGGTTCCGACCGCCGCGGTGAACGCCTCGTGCCAGCCCGCGGTCGAATCGTGATCGGTGAGGGCGACGGTGTCGAGCCCTGCGGCCACCGCTGCGCGCACCAGTTGGGTGGGCGTCTCCGTGCCGTCGGACACGCTGCTGTGGGTGTGCAGGTCGATCACGGGCGCGGGCATCCTGCCATCGTATCTTCGTCACGGCCCGGCTCTCAGACTCGCAGGTTTCGTTGGTCTAGGCTCAACGGGTCATGCTCCGCCGTATTCTCGCTGCCGCCCTTCTCGTTGTGCTCGCCGCAGGCCTCCTGGTCGCCGTATGGCCGCAGCTGTTCGGGCTCCAGACGACCGCCGGAGTCGCGCAGGCCGTGTCCCTGCGGGGGCTCGCGATTGCCGTCGCCGCGTGCTGCATCGTCGGGCTAGGGCTGCTGGCACTCGTCTCGACGACGGTACGGCGGCTCGCGGCATCCCTCGCCCTCGTCTTCTTCGTCTTTGTGCTTCTGAGCGGTGCCGTGGTCGCGACCCGCGGTCTCGGCAACCCCGCACTCGAGACCAAGTCCGACAACGACATCACGGTTCTCAGCTGGAACACCCTCGGGGATGCCCCCGGCGCCGAGGCGATCGCGAAGCTCGCCCTCGACTCCGAGGCCGACATCATTGTGCTGCCCGAGACGACAAAGGCCCTCGGCGACGACGTGGCGGGCCGCATGGCCGCCGCGAACCGCATGATGTGGAGCTACACGCTCGCCTACGACCAGGTCTCGAAGGCCCGGTCGACGACGCTGCTCGTGAGCGACGACCTGGGCGAGTACCGCTTCGACGCCGGCGCGCGCACGACCAGCGTGCTGCCGAGCATCGTGGCGACACCCGTCTCCGGCACCGGTCCGACCATCATCGCCGTGCACCCGGTGGCGCCGATCCCCGGCGAACTCGACAACTGGCGCAGCGACCTGCAATGGCTTCGGGATGCGTGCAACGGCCCCAACGTCATCATGGCCGGCGACTTCAACTCGACGATCGACCACTTCGCCGGGCTCGGCAACGGCGACGGCACGGTCCTCGGCGATTGCCGGGATGCCGCTGCCCTCACCGACAACGCCGCTGTCGGCACCTGGCCCACGACCCTCCCCGCTCTTGCCGGGGCACCGATCGACCACATCATGCAGACGGCGAACTGGCGCGTCAGCGGGATGCGGGTGTACGAGTCCTACGACGCGTACGGCAGCGACCACCGTCCGATCATCGCGCAGCTCTCGCCCGCCGGCTAGCTACGGAACTGCGCCACCAGGAGCCTGGCCATCGACTGCGCGCGCTTCGCGGCGTCGAGGTCACCCTCGCAGGCCTGCACGATCGAGCCCTTCATCAGGATACCGAAGGACCGCGCGAACTCATCGGGGGTCGGGATGCCGGCCTCGGCCGCGAGTCCCTCGACGATCGAGTGGATCGTGCCGAGGTGCGCGCGGCTCGCGATGCCCGCGGGATGATCCGCACCCATCTCGAGCAGCGTACCGATGAAGGAGCAGGCCTCGAAGTCGTCGCGGCGGAACCACTCGTCGAAGACATCGAAGATGGCGAGCAGCTGCCCCTCGGGGTCGACGGCGCGCGAGCGGGCACCGGCCTCGACGGCACCGAACGTCCAGATCTCTTCGCGACGCTGGAGGAACGCGAGCACAAGCTCATCCTTCGACGCGAAGTGGCGGTACAGGGTGGCCTTGGCGACATCGGAGGCGACGATGATCTCGTCGATCGCGACATCCCGTATACCACGGCGTGCGAACAGGTCGTAGCTGGCAGAGAGGATGCGCTCGCGCGTGCCGAGCCGGAGCTCGGGAACCGAGTCTTCGGATGGCGCGTCGGGCTGCAGGAGGAGCGACATTCCGTGCCTCGCGTTCAGGAAAATGATGGGTAATCTCACGGTACTCCCGACACCACGGCCCGTGGTGATCAAAACGAGACCTAAAAGGGGCTAGACCGAACTGTACGTTCTCTGCAAGCATGACACTGTTCCCCCGATTTTCGGGGGTAAGTGAGGCTGACCCCCGATGACGTACTCAGAAGATCCCGACACCGACGACGCAGGCACGCCCTCCATCGACGCGCTTCCCACCCCCATCTCCTCCATCGCGCACGTGAGTCTGGTTCCCACGCACGCGCCCCTGATTCCCGAGTACGCGGATACCGCCCTCTCCCCCGAGGGCCAGCCCGCGCACCTGTACCGCCGCAGTTGATCTGTAGCGCCGCAGTGAGGCGTCCGGCAACGGCCGGCGGCACCTAGCGGCCGGCGACCGCCGCTTTCGGGTGGCGGCGGTCGCCGGTTCCCTTCCTTTGTGGCCGCGCGCGCTTGGGGGGACAATGGGGCATGGCCACGAACCCCGCAGATCAGTCAGCCCCCGCCGTCCTCCCGGAATCAGCCCCCGAGACCGAGGCACCCCGCGCAACCTCCAATCGGTCGACGACACCGCTGTCCGACACATTCAAGGACTTCATCTCCGGCGGCTGGGCCGAGCGGTCGGACCCGCTTCCCGCTCCACGCGCGCAGGCGGCCTTTGCCGCGGCACGTCGCGCCGCCATCTCCGCGCTGCACCCAGGTTTGCGCATCGTCATCCCGGCAGGTAGCGCGAAGGTGCGCTCGAACGACACCGACTACGCCTACCGACCGCATTCGGCCTTCGCGCACCTGACCGGCTGGGCGGCCGACGCCGTTGCCGGCAGCGTGCTCGTGCTCGAGCCGACGGCCACGGGTCACGAGGCGACGCTGTACTTCCGCGAGGCCGCTGGCCGCGACTCCGACGAGTTCTACGCCAACCCCGAGATCGGCGAGTTCTGGACCGGCGCGCGTCCCTCGCTCGCACACGTCGCCGCCGACCTCGGCCTCGCGACGGCGAACCTCGACGCGTTCGCCGACGTTCTTGAAGCGACGGATGCAACGACTCTCCTCCTGCGCGACGGCGACTCCTCGATCACCGACCAGGTCGACGGACGTCGGCTCCTGGCCGCGGACACCGAGGAGCTGGACAACGACGGCGATGCCGATCTCGCCCGCGACCTGAGCGAGCTGCGTCTCGTCAAGGACGCCTGGGAGATCGAGCAGATGCGCCTCGCCGTGAACGCCACTAAGCAGGGCTTCGACGACGTCATCACCGACCTGCCGCAGATTGTCGCGCACGAGCGCGGCGAGCGCCTCGTCGAGGGCACCTTCAATCGCCGCGCTCGCGCCGAGGGCAACACCGTCGGCTACGACACGATCGCGGCGAGCGGACCGCACGCGTGCATCCTGCACTGGACCCGCAACGACGGGCCGGTTGTGCCCGGCGACCTCATCCTGCTGGACGCGGGCATCGAGCTTGACAGCCTCTACACGGCCGACATCACCCGAACCCTGCCGATCAGCGGCACGTTCACCGAGGTTCAGCGTCGTGTGTACGAAGCGGTGCGCGAGGCGGCGGACGCGGCGTTCGCGATTGTGCGGCCGGGCATCCGGTTCAGGGAGATCCACGCCGAGGCGATGAGGGTCATCGCGGCTCGCACAGCGGACTGGGGATTGCTGCCGGTCACTGCCGAAGAGTCGCTGCAGCCCGAGCACCAGTACCACCGCCGCTACATGGTGCACGGAACGAGCCACCACCTGGGTCTCGACGTGCACGACTGCGCGCAGGCACGCCGCGACCTCTACCTCGACGGTGTGCTCGAGGCGGGCATGGTGTTCACGATCGAGCCCGGCCTGTACTTCCAGCCCGACGACCTGACCGTGCCCGGGGAGTACCGCGGCATCGGCGTGCGCATCGAGGACAACATCCTCGTCACGGCGTCGGGTGCGGAGAACCTCTCGGTCGGCATTCCGCGCACGGCAGACGACGTGGAGGCCTGGCTTTCAGCTACTCCTTGACCGGCTCCGGCCGGGCGAGTAGTTCCTGCGCCTGGGCGGTGAGCGCGGGGTCAATGACCACCTGGTAGTTGCTCGCGAGCACCTGGTGGGTTGAGGTGAAGTCCCGGCGGCGTCGGCTGAGCGAATACGTGACGATGCCGAACAGCATCCCGAAGCCCGCACCGATCAGCGCTGCAGCGGCTACGAGGGTGAGTACGGGCGCCTGCGAGAACAGGAACAACAGCAGGCCGATGAAGAGACCCAGCCAGGCTCCGCTCGCGGCGCCGCTCAGCGCCGCACGGCCGTAGGTGAGCTTGCCGGTCACGCGTTCGACGGTCTTCAGGTCGTTGCCGACGATGGCGAGCTGCTTGACCTCGAGGTCGGACTTGGAGAGCCGGTCGACAACTTTCTGGGCCTCGAGGTAGGTGTCGTAGGTGCCCAGAACGTCGCCCTTCGGAAGGCTTGGCTGAACGGGCGCCTTGCGGCCGAACGGGTTCACGTTGCTCACGCCTTCATTCTCCCACCGCGACGGTAGGGTTTTAGCTGTGAGCACGACACGCGTCTTTGCCGCCCGCCTCGCCGGGTGCTCCGTTTTCGACCCCAACGGCGACAAGGTCGGCAAGGTGCGCGACGTTCTCGTCGTGTTCCGCTCGACCGATGCCCCTCGCGTCATCGGCTTCATCGTCGAGGTTCCGGGCAAGCGCAACGTGTTCCTGTCGATCGGCCGCATCACGAGCATCGGCTCGGGCCAGATCATCACGACCGGCCTCATCAACCTGCGCCGCTTCGAGCAGCGCGGTGGCGAGGTCCGCGTGATCGCCGAACTGCTGGGCCGCAAGGTCACGCTCAAGGACGGCTCCGGCATCGCGACGATCGAAGATGTCGCGATCGAAGAGATGGGCCTCGCCGAGTGGGAGGTCTCGCAGCTGTTCTGCCGACGCCCGAAGACGACCGCGTCTCCGTTCGCGAAGGGGGCGACGGCGTTTGTGCGCTGGGCGGACATCCGCGAAGAGGAAGCGGTCAAGGGCGAGGCACAGTCGGCCACCCAGCTCGTCGCGAGCTACGCGGACCTGCTGCCGGCCGACCTCGCGAATGCCATGCTCGATCTGCCCGGCCAACGCATGCTCGAGGTTGCCGAGGAGCTCAGCGACGACCGCCTCGCCGACGTTCTCGAGGAGATGCCCGAGAGCGAACAGGTCGACATCCTCAATCAGCTGGATGACGATCGTGCCGCCGACGTTCTCGACCAGATGCAGCCGGATGACGCTGCCGACCTCATCGCCGCACTCACCGACGAACGCGGTGAGGTGCTACTCGACCTCATGGAGCCCGAAGAGGCCGAGGACGTGCGCTTCCTGCTCTCGTACGCGCCCGACACCGCGGGTGGCCTGATGACGACCGAGCCGATTATCGTCTCGGCTGAGGCGACGGTGGCCGAGGGCCTCGCTCTGATCCGCCGCCACGAGCTCGCCCCCGCCCTCGGTGCCGCGATCTGCGTCACCCTGCCGCCCTACGAGCCGCCGACCGGCCGCTTCCTCGGCATGGTTCACTTCCAGCGCATGCTGCGCTACCCGCCGAACGAGCGTCTCGGCACCCTGCTCGATCAGACCCTCGAACCCGTGCAGGCAAACACCAGCGCGGCCGAGGTCTCCCGCATCCTCGCGAGCTACAACCTCGTGTCCGTTCCCGTGGTGGACGAGCACAACCGACTGGTCGGGGTGGTGACCATTGACGATGTCCTCGACTATCTGCTCCCTGACGACTGGCGAAGTACCGACTCGGATTCTGATTCCGACGAGAAACGCCCCGTGAGCACTTCGACCGCCACCATTCCCGTGAAGAGGAGGACACCGCATGGCTCGCGCTAACCGTTCCTCCCGTCGCGACGACCGCCTCGACTCCCCCAAGGGCCTGCGCACGTCCTTCCGCCTCGGCGGAAACCCCAGCCAGGATCGCTTCGGGCGCTTCACCGAGGCGATCGCCCGCGGCATGGGCACGCCGTGGTTCCTGTTCGGCCTGACCGTCTTCGTCATCCTCTGGATGATCTACAACACCGCTGCACCCGAGGGCATCCGTTTCGACGACGCGGCGATCGGCTTTACGGCCCTCACGCTGATCCTCTCGTTGCAGGCCTCCTATGCCGCGCCTCTCATCCTGCTCGCCCAGAACCGTCAGGACGACCGCGACCGCGTGCAGATCGAGCAGGATCGCCAGCGCGCCGAACGCAACCTCAACGACACCGAGTACCTCGCCCGCGAGGTCGTCTCGCTGCGGCTCGCAATGCGCGACCTCGCCAGCAAGGACTTCATCCGCGCCGAACTGCGCGCCCTGCTCGCCGAGCTGGACAAACCCGACGAGGACGACAAGCGTGAGTGACCGGGTGCGCGCAGCCCTTGCCCGCGTCATCGACCCGGAGCTGCGCCGCCCGATCACCGAACTCGACATGGTCGGCGCCGTCGAGGTGCGGGATGCCGCGGCGCGCGTAGAGCTCAAACTCACGATCGTCGGCTGCCCTGCCGCGGACACCATCGAGCGCGACGTGCGCGCGGCCATCCTCTCGGTGCCCGGCATCGACGTGGCCCAGGTGGATGTCGGGGTGATGTCCCGCGCGGAGCGTGATGCGCTCACGGAGAAGCTGCGGGGCGGCCGCCCCAAGGCGATGCAGTTCGGCGCGGACACCCTCACCCGCATCATCGCGGTCACGAGCGGCAAGGGCGGGGTCGGGAAGTCGACGATGACCGCGAACCTCGGTGTGGCTCTCGCGGCGTCGGGCCTGCGCGTCGGGATCCTCGACGCCGACGTGTTCGGCTTCTCGATCCCCGGCCTGCTCGGCATCGAGGGCGTGAAGCCCACCCAGGTCGGCGAGATGATCCTGCCACCGGTCGCTCACGACGTGAAGGTCATCTCGATCGGGATGTTCGTCGACGCCCACACCGCCGTCTCCTGGCGTGGGCCGATGCTGCACCGCACCATCCAGCAGTTCCTCACCGACGTGTTCTTCGGAGACCTCGACATCCTGCTGCTCGACCTGCCGCCCGGAACCGGAGACGTCGCGATCACGATCGGCCAACTTCTCCCCCACGCCGAGGTGCTGGTGGTCACGACTCCCCAGCGCGCTGCCGCCGACGTGGCCGAGCGGTCGGCCCTCGTTGCGCGCCAGACCGGCCAACGCGTGATCGGCGTCGTCGAGAACATGGCGGGGCTGGTTCAGCCCGACGGGTCGGTGCTCGAGCTCTTCGGTTCCGGCGGGGGTACGGATGCGGCCGCGCGGCTGTCGACGCCCGATGAGACGGTCGACGTGCTGGCCGCCATCCCGATCAGTGTCGCACTGCGCGAGGGCGGCGACGTCGGGATGCCCGTGGTGCTCGCGCACCCGGACGACCCCGCGGCCCTCGCGATCACGGCCCTCGCCGCCCGTCTCGCCACCGGCGGACGCGGTCTCGCGGGCCGCAAGCTCGGCCTCTCAGTGACCTGAGCGTTAAACGACGAAAGTGCACGTGTGAAGAGTGAGCATTCGCTCTCACCCTTCACAGGTGCACTCTCGGGGGACGACTCAGAACTTGCGAGTCGGGATGCGACGGTAGCCGTCGCGCAGGGTGACGAACGCGGTGGCGACGGTCAGGGTGACGATGAGGGCGACGGTGATGAGTTCGATGGTCATTGCGGTGTTTCTTTCTCGGGGTTATCCACTAGGTATGCACCTATTCCACACCCAATAACTCTTTAGCACAATCTCATGTTTCTTAGCTAACTGTGTAGCATTGCTTCATGGATGTGCGCCGACTCGAACTGCTTCGCGAACTGGCCGAGCGAGGCAGCATCACGGCGGTCGCGGCCGCAACGAACCGCACGGCATCGGCGGTCTCGCAGCAGCTCAAGGTGCTCGAGCGGGAGGCTGGAATCGCCCTCACCGAGCGGAACGGGCGCGGAATCATTCTGACCGGTGCGGGTCGGATGCTCGCCCAGACGGCAACGGACGTCGCCATCGCCCTTGAGCGCGCAGACGCCCTCTGGAACGACTTCAAGCAGGCGCCGAGCGGCACCGTGACCCTCGCGACCTTCCCGACCGGCGGCCAGATGCTCCTGCCCGGCCTGCTCACCGCGATCGCCGGCGTCGAGGGACTCGCCCTCGTCTGCACCGACCTCGACCCGCAGCAGCCCGACTTCGGCGACCTGACCCCGGACTTCGACATCGTGCTCGCCGATTCGCGCGGCCGACTGCCCTCGTGGGCGATCCGCGGACTCGCGGTCGTTCCGCTGATGTCGGAGCCGCTCGACATCGCCCTGCCCGAGGGGCACCCGCTCAGTGCGAAGAAGTCGCTCTCGCCGGGCGACCTGATCAACGAGACCTGGATCGGGGTGCCGGTCGGCTTCCCCTACGACCGGATCCTGCGTCAGATCGAGGTCATCAACGGCTCCCCCGCGCGGGTCGAGCAGCGTTTCAGTGACAACGGCATCGTCGAGGCGGTCGTCGCGGCGGGGCACGGCATCGCCATCCTGCCGCGCTACACGACCCGCGACCACGAGAACGGGCTCGTCACCCGACCGCTCACCGGCGTGCGCACGTTCCGCCAGATCAGCGCGCTGATGCGCCCCGACCGGGCCGAACGGCCGTCGGTACGGCTCGTGGTCGAGGCCCTGCGCGTCGAGGCGGCCCGGTTCGAGGCCGAGCACACGGTCGTGCAGTAAACAGTCGTCTAGCCGCGCGGCTCCACGGTGCGCGCGAGCAACTCGGTGAGCAGTCGCTCGGTGAGCGGGGCCGGCAGGGCCGCGATGAGCGCGAGGAACGGCGCCATCCGGTCGGGCAGCCCGGGGCCGTCTCCCGCGAGCCCGATGCCCTGCAGCACGCCCCACGCGGACTCGGAATCCAGCTCGCCGATGCCGCCGAGCATCTCGGCCGGCAGCACGTCGGCGGGCGACACGGCGGACATACCGCGCACCTCGTCGGCGGCGATGCGGAGCGCGGCACTGAGATCGTCGAGCACGCCTTCGGTGACCGGCGTGATCGTGAGGTGTGTGGTCGGCGGCAGCACGGTGCCATCGCTCTGCTCGAGCCCCGGCTGCAGTTGCAGCAGCCAGCCGTGCGAGCGCACCTGGTCGGCCCAGTGGTGGGGGTCGACGCGACGCTCGGCAGGCACCGACTCGTCCGTGGCCACGGCCAGCAGCGGCCCGACGGGATGCCCCACCACGCGCAATCCGTCGATGCCGGCGATCACGGCCTCAAGGGCCCGGGTCGACCGCTCGCAGGAGGCGCCGAGCGCGGCGAACCCGTCGACGCCGAGTGCCTGCACGATGGCCCACGCCGCGGCGAGGGGTGCCGCCGACTTCGACCCGAGCATCGTCGAGTTCACGACCGGGTAGCCGGGCCATCGGGTCGTGGCGAAGTACTGGGAGCGCTGGCGGTCGCGGCTGCGCTGCAGCAGCACGGAGGCGCCCTTCGGCGCGTAGCCGAACTTGTGCAGGTCGGCGCTCAGCGAGGTGACCCCGGGCACGCGCAGGTCCCAGTCGGGCAGGTCGGACCAGAAGGGCAGCACCCAGCCGCCGATGCAGGCGTCGACGTGGCAGTCGATGCCCTGCGCGAGGGCGGCCGCGGCAACCTCGACGATCGGATCGAGCGCGGCGTGCGGGTAGCTGGGCGCCGAGACGACGACGAGCGCGACGTCCGGGCCCATCCGCTCGATCAGGGCGTCCGCCGAGACCACGCCCGAGGGCAGCACGGGAACCAGGTCGAGTTCGAGCCCGAAGTAGTGCGCGGCCTTGTGGAACGCGGCGTGCACGGTAACGGGCGCGAGAAGACGAGGCACGCCCTCACCCGTCCAGTTGTCCCGCGCCGTCTTCACCGCGAGCAGGCAGCTCTCGGTGCCGCCGGTCGTGACCGAGCCCACCACGTCGGAGTCGCCGCCGAGCAGGGATCGGGCGAACGCCACGACCTCACCTTCCATGATGGCCACCGAGGTGAAGGTCGTCGGGTCGAGGCCGTTGACGGGCTGCACGAGCCGCATCGCTGCGGCGGCGAGTTCATCGATCTCGGCGAGCCCGGAGTCATAGACGTACGACAGCACGTGACCGCCGTGGGTGGGGGCGTCGGCGGCGCGGAGCTGCTCCAGCCGCGCGAGGATCTCGGCGGGCTGTTGGGCGAAACGGGTCATGCGTCGATGTCCTTACGGCGGAGCGGGTAACGGGAGAAGGTCCAGAGCGAGAGGGCGATGAGCACCGCGGGAACCACACTGAAGCTGAGCGCGATACCGGCGACGGCCGAGTCGGACTGCCATGCGAACGAAGCACCGGTCGACTGGATGTACCCACTCGCGGCCAGCACGATCGTGAGCACCGTTGCCCCGAGTGCCATGCCCGTGGTCTCGCCCGCGGTCCAGACACCGCCGAACGTGCCGGCACTGCCGGAGCCGTGCTGCGCGGCATCGTGCGAGATCACGTCGGGAAGCATGGCCATCGGCAGGGACTGCATTCCCGCGTAGCCGGCGCCGGCGAGCGCAACCGGCAGGTAGACCCCGTCGCCCGGGGCCCACACGAGGCCGACCATGGCGAGAGCCGCTATCCCGAACAGGATCGAGGCGATGACGAACCCGCGCTCCTTGCCGATGCGGCGGGCGACGGCCTGCCAGACGGGGGCGAAGACCAGGGCGGGACCGATGAGGGCGAGGAACAGGAACGTGCCCGCGCCCTTCGACTCGAGCACCCACTGCGCGACGTACGCGGCGCCCGCGAGCATCACGCCGGTCGCGAGTCCCTGCAGCGCGAAGGTGAGTAGCAGCGCCCGGAACGGCTGGCTGCGCTTCAGCACGGCGAGCCCGTCGCGGTAGTTCTGTGCGATCGACGACGGCCGCGCCTCGGACACCGCGCCGCGGGTGGCGACGAGCGTAGACACGAGCATGCCGCCGCCGATGACGAGGCCTGCCACGATCGCCATCACGAGGTAACCGGTGTACTCGTTCTCGAACGACTCACGCAGAGCGGGTCCACCCGCGCCGAACAGCAGGATCGCGACGGTGAGAACGACCACGCGCACCGAGATGAGGCGGGTGCGCTGGTCGTAGCCGTCGGTGAGCTCGGCGGGCAGCGCGATGTACGGCACCTGGAACAGTGAGAACGCGGTCGCGGTGAGGGTGAAGGCGACGAGCACCCAGATGCCGGAGGCGACCGGGCCGATGCCTGCCGGAACCGCGAAGGTCAGCACGAAGAACACGGGAAGCGCGATGGCACCGATCACCATGAACGGCCTGCGGGATCCGGTGCGGGCGAGGCTCAGGTCGCTGCGGGCGCCGATCACGGGGTCGATCAGCACGTCCCAGATCTTCGCGATCGTGACGAGCACACCGGCCGCGAGCGGCGCGATGCCCAGGGTGTCGGTGAGGAAGAAGACCAGCACGAGCCCGGGCAGTGTGGCGAACCCGCCCGTGCCGAGCGAGCCGATGGCGTAGGTGGCGATGGTCCTTCGGGAGAGCACACGCTCCGATGCGGTCATATCCGGAGCCTAGTGGCCTCCCGAGGTTCTACACTCGACCCATGTCCGGAACCACGATCCACCGGTCGCTCGCCGCAGAGCTCGTCAACGGCCTCTCCGCGTCCGGCACGGCAACAGTCCCCGTCATCGCACCGTTCACGGGTGAGGTGCTGCACGAGCTGCCGCTCTCGTCGGCCGCCGACGTTGCGGATGCGGCATCTGCCGCCCGCGTTGCGCAGCTCGCCTGGCGGGCCGCCGGCTTCGCGCACCGCCGTCGTGTGCTGCTCAAAGCGCACGACCTGCTGCTCGCGCAGAAGGACGTCCTGATGGACGCCGTGCAGAGCGAGACCGGCAAGACCCGCGGCCAGGCTTTCGAGGAGATCTTCAGCGGCGCCTCGGTCACCCGCTACTACGCGGTCGCCGCAGCATCCTTCCTGCGCACGCGTCGCCGTCGCGCCGGCATCCCGCTCGTGCTCCAGACGCGCGTGAGCTACAAGCCGAAGGGCGTCGTCGGCGTCATCACGCCGTGGAACTACCCGCTGTCGCTCTCGCTCATGGACGTCATCCCGGCCCTCGCCGCAGGCAACGCCGTGGTGCAGAAGGCCGACAACCAGGGGGCGCTGTCGATTCTCGCCTCGCGCCGCGCGTTCATCGAGGCCGGAGTTCCCGAGGCGCTCTGGGCCGTCGTCGCCGGAGACGGCAACGAGATCGGCAATGCCGTGGTCGACGCCGCCGACTATGTCTGCTTCACCGGTTCCACCGCGACCGGCACCCGTGTCGGCGAACGTGCCGCCGCTCGCCTCATCGGGGCGTCTCTCGAACTCGGCGGCAAGAACCCGCTGATCGTGCTGGATGATGTGAATCCGGCCAAGGCCGCCGCGAACGCCGTCTACTCCTGTTACTCCTCGATGGGCCAGCTCTGCGTCTCCATCGAGCGCATCTACGTGCAGCGCTCGGTCGCCGAGGCCTTCACAGCCGCCTTCGTCGACCGCGTGGCATCCCTCAAGCAGGGCGCAGCCTTCGATTTCTCGACGGATGTCGGTTCCCTCACCTCCGCCGCGCAGCTCGAGCGCGTGCAGGCGCATGTCGACGACGCTGTCGCGAAGGGTGCGCGTGTGCTGACGGGCGGCGCACCCAGGCCGGAACTCGGTCCGCTGTTCTACGCGCCCACCGTTCTCGCCGACGTCACCGACGACATGCTCTGCATGAGCGCGGAGACGTTCGGGCCGGTCGTCGCCATCCACGTGATCGATTCGGTCGAGGAGGCGATCGCCGCCGCGAACGACACCGAGTACGGCCTCAACTCCTCGATCTTCAGCGCCTCACGCTCACGCGCCCGCCGGGTCGCTGACGCGATCGACGCCGGGAGCGTCAACATCAACGAGGGCTACCGGGCGTCGTTCTCGAGTGTCGATGCCCCCATGGGCGGAATGAAGAGCTCGGGTCTCGGTCGCCGTAACGGACGAGAGGGCCTGCTGCGCTTCGTCGAGAGCCGCACGGTCGCCGAATCCACCGGGCTGCTCACGCTGCCGCGCACGGGCGCCGAGTTCGCCGCCATGACGGGGATCATGCTCACGCTGCTGGGAGCGCTCAAGCTGATCCGTCGCCGCTGATCGAGTGACGCCAAGATTTTATGCTGAGCCTGCCGAAGTGCGGGCCGAGCGCAGCCGAGGCTAGGTGGCCTCGGAGTCGAACGGCGCCGGCCGTCCCTCGCGCTCGAACCGCTGGCGTTGTGCGTAGGCACCCTCGATCGGGGCAGCCGCCGGGGTTATCACGGGTGCAGCCTCGTCGTCGATCAGCGCCTCGCGGATGATGCGACGCGGGTCGTACTGGCGCGGGTCGAGCTTCTTCCAGTCGACCTCGTCGAAGTCGGGGCCCATCTCCTCGCGCATGCGGTCCTTGGCGCCATTGGCGAGGTCGCGCAGGCTGCGGGTGAGCCGCGCGAGCTGCGAGGCGTAGTACGGGAGCCGGTCGGGTCCGAGCAGGAAGACGGCGATGATCGCGATGATCAGCAGCTTCTCGAACGTCAACCCAAAGGACACTCGTTCAGAATAGTCGGCTGAAGCCCCGCGCCCGCTTAGTGTTAGCTCGAACAAGGAGCAACACCGTGGCAGGAAAAGAATCCAGCTGGAAATTCGCAGAGGATTACGTCGTCGAACGCGAGGACATCGCGCTCGCACGCCAGCAGTCGGTCGAGATCGGCGTCGACCCCGTCTCCCCGGCGACCGGAGCCCAGCTGGCCGCCATTGCGGCCGCCACGGGAGCGAAGCGCATCATCGAGATCGGCACCGGCGTCGGTGTGAGCGGGCTCTGGATGTTCGTGGGCGCCCCGACCGCAGAACTCACCTCGATCGACTCCGAGCTCGACCATCACCAGCTCGCCAAGGCTGCTTTTCTCGCCGGCGGCGTGCCCGCGAACCGCGTGCGCCTGATCGCGGGACGCGCCCTCGAGGTCCTCCCCCGCATGAACGAGTCGAGTTACGACATCGTGCTGATCGACGCCGACCCGCAGAACATCATCGAGTACGTCGAGCACGCCCTGCGCATGGTGCGTCCGGGAGGATCCGTGCTCATCCCGCACGCGCTGTGGCGCGGCCGTGTGGCCGACCCGACGCAGCGCGACGACACGGTCACCGAGCTGCGTACGCTGCTGCAGGAGATCGCGGCATCCGATGCCGTCATCAGTGCACTGTCACCGGTCGGAGACGGACTGCTCCACCTGGTGAAAATCGCCGATTGAACGGCTGAGCAAGTCAGGCGCTGGCTGCGACTACGCCGGCGAGGGCGTCGTGAAGCTCTTTGGCTTCTGCGTCATTGACGGAGACGACGAGGCGTCCTCCGCCTTCGAGCGGGACGCGAACAATAATGAGGCGTCCTTCTTTGACAGCCTCCATCGGCCCGTCTCCGGTCCTCGGCTTCATGGCTGCCATGAGAAGTCCCCTTTCATAGGTACCTGTCCATTATCGACCATGAAGCGGCATCCGAAAAATCGAGCACTTTCTCGCGCGCGCCCGGTTGACAGATCACGGTTGATGCATCACGGCGGCGTCCAGTCATATCCGTCGACAAACCAGGCGATGTACACCCAGCCCACCTGGCCGGCGATGGAGAGCACCACCAGCGCCCAGCGGTAGATCGCCGAGCGGGGCTGCGCGAGGGCGCCCCAGAGCGGGAAGATCGGCACGAGCAGGCGGAATGTGCTCGACTGCGGGAAGAACACGGCGAGCAGGTAGAGCAGATAGCTGCCGCTCCAGAAGCGCAGGTCGGGGCCGAGGCGTCTGCCCCACGGCGAGAACAGCAGGACCGTGAATCCAACCAGGAACCCCACGGCGAGCGGCACCACGAGCTCGAATCCCGCCCGCGGCCCCCAGAAGCCGGCGGCCTGGATCCACGGCGAGAACGGCACGAGCTCCCCCCAGCCGACGTACGAGGATCGCCAGGCCAGCTCGGTGTCGGTGTAGGCCGTGAACGAGCCGGTCACTCCCCATGCAATGAGCAGCCAGGTCACGCCCATCAGCGCGCTGAACATCCCGATGGAGAGGGATGCCACGATCTCACGCAGGGGGAACGGATCGCGCCCCCGCGTCATGAACCGATGGATCACGTGCAGCAGCAGCGCAAGGGCGAACGCGAGGCCACTCGGCCGCGTCAGCGCCATCACGGCGACGACCGGGAACATCATCCCGTACCGACGCTGCAGGAGCAGGTAGAGCGCGAGGGTCAGGAAGAACGCGTGCATCGATTCGGCGTACGCGACCTGCAGGATCGGCGACAGCGGGGCGAAGCAGAACAACACGGTTGCGAACAGCGCCGTGCTGTCGGAGAGCACAAGAGCCATGAGCTTGTAGAACAGCAGGGCAGTGCCTGCCGCGAAGCCCACCGAGATGGCGACGGCGGCCACGTCGAACGGAAGTCCCGTGAGCAGCATCACGAAGCGCACCACGATCGGGTAGGCCGGCATAAATGCCCACGCGTTCTCGGTCACGTGCCCGGCGGCATCCATCGGGAGCTCGGTCGGGTAGGCGGACATGGCGACGATGAAGTACCAGTGGCCGTCCCAGAGGCGGGCGAAGTCGAAGTAGTCGGGGCTCGGTCCGGTCCAGGCGTTGAGCGGCTGGCGCTCGGCGAAGAACAGCAGGATGCCCGTGGTGACCGCCCGCGAGGCGATGAAGATCACCAGGACCCTGAGCCACCACGGAGTCAGGCGGTACCTGACGAGCAGGTTCTTTCGCGTTAGGAGGCCGTCAGCCACGCCCGCAGCCCCTGCTCGCACGACGTGATCTGCTCGATCGCGACGCGCTCGTCGTCTGCGTGGGCTTTGAGCGGGTCGCCGGGGCCGTAGTTCACGGCGGGGATTCCGAGGGCGGAGAAGCGGGCCACGTCCGTCCAGCCGTACTTCGGCTTCGGGGCGTCGCCGCCGACCGCAACCACGAATTCCTGCGCGAGCTTCGCGTCGAGACCGGGGCGGGCGCCCTCGGCGAGGTCGACAACCGTCACGTCGTAGCCGTCGAAGAGTTCGCGCAGGTGCGCGATCGCCTCCTCGCCGCTGCGACTGGGCGCGAAACGGTAGTTGATGTGCACCATCGCCTCATCCGGGATGACGTTGCCGGCGACGCCGCCGCTGATCCCGACGGCGTTGAGGCCCTCGCGATAGGTGAGACCCTCCACCTCGACCTCGCGTGGCGTGTATCCCGCCAGTACGCCCAGGATGCCCGCGGCATCGTGGATCGCGTTGTGACCCACCCAGGAGCGCGCGGAGTGCGCGCGCTTGCCGAACGTGCGCACCTCGATGCGGGCGTTGCCGTTGCATCCGCCCTCGATCTGGGCGTTGCTCGGCTCGCCGAGGATCGCGAAATCGCCCTGCAGCAGCTCCGGGTTGTTGCGGGCGAGGCGCTCGAGGCCGTTGAGGTCGGCGGAGACCTCCTCGTGGTCGTACCAGAGCCAGGTCACGTCGACGTTCGGCTCGGTGAGCTCGAGAGCGAGCTTGAGCTGCACGGCGACCCCGGCCTTCATGTCGACGGTGCCGCGGCCCCACAGGTACTCGACCCCGTCTTCGGTCTCATACCGGGTCGGCACGTTGTTGTTGATCGGCACGGTGTCGATGTGGCCGGCGATCACAACCCGCTTCGCGCGACCGAGATTCGTGCGGGCGATGATGAGGTCGCCGTCGCGCAGGATCTCGAGGTGCGCAGCACCGCTCAACGCATCCTGAATCGCATCGGCAATGACTTTCTCGTCACCCGACACCGACTCGATGTCGCAGAGCTGCCGGGTGATGTCGATGGACGTGGCGGCGAGGTCGAGTGTCGGCATGGGTCAAGTTTATCGTCGGTACTCTTGGAGCATGACTCGTGCTGCCTGGGGTTACGGCCTCTCCACCATCTCCGCCGACGGAACCGTGCTCGACACCTGGTACCCGTCGCCCCGTCTCGGAGAGGTGCCCGCGGGCGTCGACCCGCACATCGCGCCGGCCGAGCTCGAGGACTTCATCACGACCGACGCGCGCCGGGCCGTGCGGGTCGACTTCGTGACGGTGACGATTGATCTGGATGCCCCGCCCGCCTCCACCGCGGACGCCTACCTGCGCCTGCACCTCCTCAGCCACCTGCTCACGCCCCCGAACTCGCTCAACCTCGACGGCATCTTCGCGCACCTCCCGATCGTCGTGTGGACGACAGCGGGACCGGTGCACCCCGACGACTTCGCGTCTCTGCGGGCGTCGCTCAAGCGAGCGGGCATCGCCGTGCAGGGCATCGACAAGTTTCCGCGCCTGCTGGATTACGTCACCCCCGCGCGCGTTCGCATCGCCGACGCCGCCCGCGTGCGCCTCGGCGCGCACCTCGCGCCCGGCACCACGGTCATGCATGAGGGATTCGTCAACTTCAACGCGGGAACCCTCGGCACCTCGATGGTGGAGGGACGCATCTCGCAGGGCGTCGTCGTCGGCGACGGTTCGGACATCGGCGGTGGCGCGTCCATCATGGGCACGCTCTCCGGCGGAGGCACCCAGCGGGTCGCGATCGGTGAGCGCGCGCTGCTCGGCGCGAACTCGGGCATCGGCATCTCGATCGGCGATGACTCGGTCGTCGAGGCCGGCCTCTACGTCACGGCCGGCACGAAGGTGCGCGTGGTGGGCACGGACGACACCGTAAAGGCCGTGACGCTGTCGGGCGTCCCCGGGCTCCTGTTCCGCCGCAACTCCCTCACGGGCGCCGTGGAGGTCCTGGCCCGCTCAGGCGACGGCGTGGCCCTCAACGAGGCCCTGCACGCCTGAGGCGGCGCCTAGCGCTCAGGCCAGGCGCGCGCGGCTTCGCCGACGTAGAGCTGCTGGGGGCGGCCGATCTTCGTGGCGGGGTCGATGTTCATCTCGCGCCAGTGGGCGATCCAGCCCGGCAGGCGTCCGATCGCGAAGAGCACGGTGAACATACGGGGCGGGAAGCCCATCGCCTTGTAGATGACGCCGGTGTAGAAGTCGACGTTCGGGTAGAGCTTGCGCTCGGCGAAATAATCGTCGGCGAGGGCGACACCCTCGAGTTCCTTGGCGATGTCGAGCAGGTCATCCTGGATGCCGAGGGCGGCGAGCACCTCATCGGCGCTCTCCTTGACCAGGGTCGCGCGCGGGTCGAAGTTCTTGTAGACCCGGTGGCCGAAGCCCATGAGTCGCACGCCCTCTTCCTTGTTCTTGACGCGCTCGACGAACTTCTCGACGCTCTCGCCCGAGTCCTTGATCTCCTGCAGCATCTTGAGAACCGCCTCGTTGGCGCCACCGTGCAGCGGGCCGTAAAGGGCATTGATGCCTGCGGAGATCGAGGAGAAGATGTTGGCCTCGGTGGAGCCGACGAGGCGCACCGTCGAGGTCGACGCGTTCTGCTCGTGGTCTTCGTGCAGGATCAGCAGGCGGTCGAGGGCCTTGGAGAGCACCGGGTCGACCTCGTACGGCTCGGCCATATTGCCGAAGTTCAGCTTGAGGAAGTTGTCGACGAACGACAGCGAGTTGTCGGGGTAGAGGAACGCCTGGCCGAGGCTCTTCTTGTGAGCGTAGGCGGCGATGACCGGCAGCTTGGCGAGCAGGCGCACGATCGACATCTCGACCTGCTCGGGGTCGCGCACGCTGAGCGATCCCTCGTAGTAGGTCGACAGGGCCGATACGGCCGACGACAGTACCGACATGGGATGCGCGTTGTGCGGCAGCGCATCGAAGAAGCGACGCAGGTCTTCGTGCAGCAGCGTGTGGCGGCGGATCTTGTCGTCGAATTCGGCGAGTTCATCCGGCGTCGGCAGCTGCCCGTAGATGAGCAGCCACGCGACCTCGAGGTAGGTGCTGTTCTTGGCGACATCCTCGATCGCGTATCCGCGGTAGCGCAGGATTCCCTCATCGCCGTCGATGTAGGTGATCGCACTCTTCGTCGAGGCGGTGTTCACGAAGCCCTGGTCGATGGTCGTGAAGCCTGTCTGCTTCATAAACGTCGAGATGTCGATGCTGTCGCGGCCATCGGTTCCCCGGATGATCGGGAACTCGGCGGAGCCACCGGGAAAGTGCAGCGTGGCCTTGTCGTTTCCTGCGGCAATGTCATTCACGCCTACAGCTTATTCGGTGGGGGTGGCTACTGTCGCATCCACCAAAGCCCCCGGGATTCAGTTGGAGGTCTGCGCCAGTCGTGCTAGCGCGGCGTCAATCCGCTCATCGGTCACCGTGAGGGCGACGCGAACGTGCTGCGTGGTGTCGGCGCTGTAGAAGGAGCCGGGGGTGACGAGGATGCCCAACTCGGCCATGCGGGCAACCGTCGCCCAGCAGTCCTCCCCCGCGGTGGCCCACAAGTACAGGCCTGCCTCGCTGTGGTCGATGCGGAATCCGGCAGCCTCGAACGCGCCGAGCAGGCGCGTGCGACGATCGAGGTAGATGGCGCGCTGTGCGGCCACGTGCGCGTCGTCACCGAGCGCGGCGACCATAGCGGCCTGCACGGGAGCGGGCGGCATGAGCCCCGCATGCTTGCGCACCGCGAGAAGCTCGCCGACGAGGTTGCTGCAGCCTGCGACGAAGCCCGCGCGATATCCGGCCAGGTTGGACTGCTTGCTGAGCGAGTAGACGGCGAGCACCGAATCGCGGTCCCCGTCGATGACGCGCGGGTCGAGGATCGACGGGGTCGGCAGTTCGCCCTCCCAGGCGAGTTCCGCGTAGCACTCGTCGCTCACGATGATCGCCCCGAGCTCGCGCGCGCGGGCGACGGCACGCTTCAGGAAGTCCACATCGAGCACGCGTCCATCGGGGTTGCCGGGGGTGTTGAGCCAGACGAGGCGGGTGGCTTCGGGCCACTCATCCGGACTATCAGATGACACTACGGATGCCCCGGCCAACGCTGCCCCCACCGCATAAGTCGGGTACGCAACGGCGGGCTGCACAACAACATCGCCGGCGCCGATCCCGAGCATCTGGGGGAGGGAGGCGATGAGTTCCTTCGACCCGATGGTCGGTAGCACGTGGTCGACGGTGAGATCGGTGACTCCGCGGCGACGGGCGTACCAGGACACGATCGCAGAGCGCAGCTCGACGGTTCCGGCGGTCTGCGGGTAGGCGTGGGCGTCGGTGGCGGCGGTGAGTGCGTCGCGGATGACCGCGGGGGTCGGGTCGACGGGAGAGCCGACCGAAAGGTCGACGATGCCGTCGGGGTGCGAACGCGCGACATCACCGAACGGGACGAGGGCGTCCCAGGGGAAGTCGGGCAGCTCGAGCGGCGTGCGAGGCACGCTACTGGGCGTTCTGCAGCGGGAGCGCGAGGATGAGTGCGTGATCCGTGTGGATCACGCCGATCTTCGCCGCTCCTCCGGGAGACCCGACCTCTTCGAAGAATTCGACGTTCGCATTGTAGTAGTCGGCCCACTCTTCGGGCACGTCGTCTTCGTAGAAGATCGCCTCAACGGGGCACACGGGCTCGCAGGCGCCGCAGTCGACGCACTCGTCGGGGTGGATATAGAGCATGCGGTCACCCTCGTAGATGCAGTCGACGGGGCATTCGTCGATGCACGCGCGATCTTTGAGATCGACACAGGGCTGGGCGATGACGTAGGTCACTGGATCGAGGATCCTTTCACGGCGGGTACTGTCCCAATCTTAGTGGAGGCTCTCGGACGCAACCTGGGCCAGGCCAGCACCACGAAGGTCACGGCGACCGGTGCGATGGTCCAGATGAGGCCCCAGACGTTGTCGGGCACCACAACCGAGCCGCCCGCGGTAGGGCTCGAGATGAAGGACATCGCGCCGAGGAAGCCCGCTGCGGCAACGGCGGGCAGCACACGGGTGTCGAAGGTGATGCGCAGGCCGGCGATCAGGGCGACGGCGCTCAGGATCGCGAGGACTAGACCCCAGGGAACCTGTACATCGCCCACGAGAACGCTCGACTGGTGGATCGCGGTCATCAGCAACCCACCCGCAGCCCCGAGCAGCAGCGAGAAAAACACGGCGCTGATCTTCGTGAACAGCGTCTGGTCGCGCCACGCGGTGCTCTCCCGCGCCGGCGGGCGAATGCGACGGAAACGCTCGGCCGAGCCAGCCGGCTCGATCGCGAAGAACGGCACGCGCAGCACCTCGGCGGCACGTCGAGCAGCCTGATGGGTGCGCAGATAGTCGGGATGTCCCTGCCCACCCCACTCGTTGTAGCTCAGCACCACCTGCGGTCGTACCGCCTCGATCACTGTTGCCACGTCCGCGGCGACCTCGCCGAAGGGCGCGGCGACGAGGGATGCCGGGCCTGTCTCCTCGTAGCGACGGGGCGCCTCGTCAGCCCAGCGCGCGCCGGCATCGCCGAGCCAACGGTGGTCACTGACGCCGAGGGAGCTGAGGGCTTCCGCGAGCGCCGCCTCGCGTGCCGGGTCGGAGGGGCGCGCCGTGGTGAGTGCCGTCACGCTAGACACCGAGGCAAGCAGCGACGCGACCGTGCCCCCGGGAGAGATCGACTCATCATCGGGGTGGGCGTGCACGAACAAGACCCGCTCGACGTCGTTCATCTGGACAGCATAAGCAGATCGGAGTAGTGTTCTGCCGGTTAGGTAAGCCTTACCACATCTCCCATCCTGATCGTTCTGGACTACACCCGTGCTCGCAAACTTCCTGATCGGCCTCCGCGAGGGCCTCGAGGCAGCGCTCGTTGTGGGCATCCTCATCGCCTACGTCGTCAAGATCGATCGGCGCGATGTGCTCCCCCGCATCTGGATGGGCGTCGGCCTCGCTGTTACGGTGTCCCTCGCCCTCGGCGCGATCCTGACCTTCGGCGCCTACGGCCTGTCGTTCGAGGCGCAGGAGCTGATCGGCGGCATCCTCTCGATCATCGCTACGGCCTTTGTGACCTGGATGATCTTCTGGATGATGCGGGCCGCCCGTGGGCTCTCCCGCGAGTTGCGCGCCGAGGTGGACTCGCACCTCTCGGGTGCCGGCTGGGGCCTTGTGCTCGTCGCCTTCCTCTCGGTCGGCCGCGAGGGTATCGAGACGGCGCTGTTCATCTGGGCGGCGGTGCAGGCCACCGGTGAGACGACGCTCCCACTCATGGGAGCAGCCCTTGGCATCGCGGTGGCCATCGTGCTCGGCTACCTCATCTATCGCGGGGTGCTCAGCATCAATCTCTCCCGCTTCTTCACCTACACGGGCGTCTTCCTCATCATCGTCGCGGGCGGCGTGCTCGCCTACGGTGTGCACGACCTGCAGGAGGCCGGCTTCCTGCCCGGACTGAACAACCTCGCCTTCGACGTGAGCGCGGCCATCCCTCCGGACAGCTGGCACGGCACGCTGCTGAAGGGCGTGTTCAACTTCTCCCCCGCCACCACCTGGTTCGAGGCGGCTGCGTGGCTGCTCTACGTCATTCCGGTTCTCACGATCTTCATTGCGACAGTGCGCAGTCACAGCGCGAAGTCACAGCCCATCGCACCCCGCGAATCCGTCACAGAAGGAGCACAATGACCACGAGTCACCTCACGGCAGGCCTCGGCCTCGCGGCTGTCGCCCTGCTCGCCCTCACCGGCTGCGTGGCCAACACGCCCGCCGGTGGAGCCGACTCCACCGCCCTCACGGTCGACAGCAGCGCGACCGACTGCGCCGTCAGCGCGGGCAAGGCACCCAGTGGAAACGTGGTCTTCACGGTCTCCAACTCCGGTGACCAGGTCACCGAGTTCTACCTGCTCGCCGACGACGGCCTGCGCATTGTCGGAGAGGTCGAGAACATCGGCCCGGGCATCGAGCGCAACCTCGTGGTGCAGGCCCGCCCCGGCGACTACTTCACCGTCTGCAAGCCCGGCATGATCGGCGCGGGCATCGGCAAGACGGCGTTCACCGTCACCGATTCCGGCAAGGACTTCGCCCTCGAGGGCGACCTCGCCGACCAGGTCGACGCCGCGAACGCCAACTACAAGTCCTACGTCAAGGACCAGGTCGAGAACCTCGTCGTCGGCACCGAGGACTTTGCCGCGGCGTACAAGGCCGGCAATGACGACGAGGCCCGCGCGCTCTACGCGCCCACCCGCGTCTTCTGGGAGCGCATCGAGACCGTCGCCGAGTCGTTCGGCGACCTGGACCCGAGCATGGACCTCCGCGAGGCCGACCTCGAAGAGGGCCAGGACTGGACCGGATGGCACGCGATCGAGAAGGACCTCTGGCCCGCTGACGCCGAGGCCGGCTTCGTCGCCTACGACCAGGCCAAGCGCGATGCTCTCGCCGACCGTCTCGTCTCCGACACCGACACGCTCTACACGAACGTGCAGGACCTCGAGTTCACCCTCGACCAGCAGGCCAACGGCGCGATCGGCCTCCTCGACGAGGTAGCCACCGGCAAGGTCACCGGCGAGGAGGAGTTCTGGTCGCACACCGACCTCTGGGACTTCCAGGCCAACATCGATGGTGCCAAGGTGCTGTACGCGGGCATCCGCGACATCCTCATCGAGAAGGATGCCGATCTCGCCGCACAACTCGATGAGGAATTCGACGCCCTGCAGGTGCTGCTCGACGCGCAGAAGGACGGTGAGGGGTTCACGCTCTACACCGACCTGACCGACGACGAGATCCGCGCGTTCTCCGACCAGGTGAACGCCCTCGGCGAGCCGCTCTCCAAGCTCACCGGAGTGCTGGTCCTGTAAACGCACCACCAACTAACGAAAAGTGCTCCATATCTCCCGGTATGGAGCACTTTTCTACGGGCGACAAGGGAGGATTGACGGATGACTGACGACGCGAAGCCCGGGCTGTCCCGGCGTGGGCTCTTCGGGCTCGCCGGAGCGGGCGTTGTGGGTGCCGGCATCGGATTCGGCGTCGACCGCGTTCTGACCCCGGAGGCGAGCACGTCCGGCGCCGCAGGCGTTTACCCGTTCTTCGGTGAGAACCAGGCCGGCATCGTCACGCCCGCGCAGGATCGCCTGCATTTCGCCTCCTTCGACGTGAGCGACATCTCCCGCAACGAGCTACAGGAACTGCTCGAGGACTGGTCCTACGCCGCGAACCGCATGACGTCCGGCCTCGGCGCAGGCGAATTCGGTCCGGCGGATGGCCCGTACGATTCACCCCCCGATGACACCGGTGAGGCGCTCGACCTCCCGCCCGCCGGCCTCACGATCACGTTCGGCTTCGGTCCCGGCCTGTTCGACGAGAGATTCGGATTGGGTGGCAAACGCCCCGAGGCCCTCATCGACCTCCCCCACTTTCCGGGCGACGCGCTCATCGACGGGCTGGTCGGCGGCGACCTGTGCATCCAGGCCTGCAGCGACGACCCGCAGATCGCTGTGCACGCCATCCGCAACCTGTCGCGCATCGCCTTCGGACGCGCGAAGCTGCGCTGGTCGCAGCTCGGCTTCGGCCGAACGTCATCCACCACTCGCGCGCAGGTGACGCCGCGCAACCTGTTCGGCTTCAAGGACGGCACGGCGAACCTCCGCGCGGAGGACACGAACGTCGGCAAGGAGATCTGGGCGCAGAACGGTGACGGACCCGCGTGGATGACCGGCGGCTCGTATCTCGTCAGCCGCAAGATCCGCATGACCATCGAAACGTGGGACCGCACCTCACTGCGCGAGCAGGAGCGCGTCATCGGCCGCAACAAGGGCGAGGGCGCACCGCTCAGTGGCGGTACCGAGTTCACCGAGCCCGACTTCGCTGTGACGGGACGAGCGGATGCGCCGCTCATCGACGAGACGGCACACGTGCGCCTGGCGCACCCCGAGACGAACTCGGGCGCCACGATGCTGCGTCGGGGCTACAACTTCGTGGATGGCAATGACGACCTGGGCAGGCTCAACGCCGGCCTCTTCTTCATCTGCTTCCAGCGGGATCCCCGCACCCAGTTCGTTCCGGTGCAGCTGTCGCTCGCGCGCAACGACGCGATGAACGAGTACGTGCGCCACGTGGGCTCGGGCATCTTCGCGGTGCCGCCCGGGGCGACCAGCGACCGCCCGATCGGCGCGGGGCTGTTCGGCTAGTTCGTGGTCTCGGCCGAGGTGACCGTGTAGTTCGCGAGGAAGCCGTTGCTGCCGTCCTCGGAGACGACGACGAGCACACCCCAGTCGGCGTTGGAGAAGGCGCCCGTTCCGCCTGCACCCGCGGTGCCCGCGACCGCTGAGGTGAAGCCGGCGGCCTCGAGCTCGGCCTTGATGGTGTCGTACGACTCGAGTCCGTCGACCTTGACCGTCACGTTGTAGACCCGGTTCGTGGCGTCGCCGAGCGAGCCGCCGAAGGTGATCTCGCCGTCGAAGATCGGCACCTCTGACGGGAAGCCCTCGGGGACATCAGTTCCACTCTGCACGGCTCCGCCGGTCGCTCCCTCGATGATGCCGTCGATCGGGATCATCGAGCACGCCGCGAGGGAGGGGGCGAACACCACGGCGAGGGCGATGGCGACGGGCACGGTGAAGCGGTTGCGAAGAGTGGTCATGCGCCCAGTGTATTAGGGGCGGGTTAATGAAGAACACCCTCCCCCGGCGAGGCCGGGGAAGGGTGTTCGTGAAAGGTTGTTAAGCGTTCTGCTTCTTCAGGCGAGCGGTGCTGCGCTGGCGCGCGTTAGCGTCGAGCTCGACCTTGCGGATACGCACGAACTCGGGAGTTACCTCAACACACTCGTCCTCGCGGGCGAACTCGAGGCACTCCTCGAGCGTCAGCTTGCGCGACGGGGTCATGCGCTCGAACGTGTCCGAGGTGGACTGGCGCATGTTGGTGAGCTGCTTCTCCTTGGTGATGTTCACGTCCATGTCATCGGCGCGCGAGTTCTCGCCGACGACCATGCCCTCGTAGACCTCCTGCGTCGGCTCCACGAAGAACGACATGCGCTCCTGCAGGGCGACCATGGCGAACGGGGTGGCGACACCGGCGCGGTCGGCGACGATCGAGCCATTGGTGCGGGTCTCGATCGATCCGGCCCAGGGCTCGTAGCCGTGCGAGACGGCGTTGGCGATTCCCGAACCGCGCGTGATGGTCAGGAACTCGGTGCGGAAGCCGATGAGGCCACGGGACGGGACGATGAACTCCATGCGCACCCATCCGGTGCCGTGGTTGCTCATGCCCTCCATGCGACCCTTGCGGGCTGCGAGGAGCTGTGTGATGGCGCCGAGGTACTCTTCCGGTGCGTCAGTGGTGAGGTGCTCGAAGGGCTCGTGCAGCTTGCCGTCGACGCGCTTGGTGACCACCTGCGGCTTGCCAACGGTGAGCTCGAAGCCCTCGCGGCGCATCTGCTCGACGAGGATGGCGAGCGCGAGCTCTCCACGGCCCTGGATCTCCCAGGCGTCCGGGCGTCCAACGTCGACCAGCTTGATCGAGACGTTACCGACGAGCTCGCGGTCGAGGCGGTCCTTGACCATTCGAGCGGTGAGCTTGTGGCCCTTGACCTTGCCGATCATCGGGCTGGTGTTGGTGCCGATGGTCATCGAGATGGCGGGGTCGTCGACCGTGATGGTCGGCAGCGGACGAACGTCGTTCGGGTCGGCGAGGGTCTCACCGATGGTGATGTCCTCGAAGCCGGCGACGGCGACGATGTCACCGGGTCCCGCGGACTCGGTCGGGAAGCGGTCGAGCGCCTTGGTGATCAGCAGCTCGGTGACCTTGACGTTCGCGACGGATCCGTCGTGCTTGACCCAGGCGACGGTCTGGCCCTTCTTGATGGTGCCGTTGAAGACACGCAGCAGGGCGAGGCGGCCGAGGAACGGCGATGCGTCAAGGTTGGTGACGTGGGCCTGCAGCGGGTGCGTGTCGTCGTACGACGGGGCCGGCACGTGCTTGAGGATGGCGTCGAACAGCGGCTCGAGGTCTTCGTTGTCGGGCAGGGTGCCGTTCTCCGGCTTGTTCCAGCTCGCGGCGCCGTTGCGGCCCGAGGCGTAGACGACGGGAACGTCGAGGATCGCGTCGAGGTCGAGGTCGGGAACCTCGTCGGCCATGTCGCTCGCGAGACCGAGGAGCAGGTCCTGGCTCTCAGCGACGACGTCGTCGATGCGGGCATCCGGTCGGTCAGTCTTGTTGACGAGCAGGATGACGGGGAGCTTTGCCTCGAGGGCCTTGCGGAGAACGAAGCGCGTCTGCGGCAGCGGTCCCTCGGAGGCGTCGACGAGCAGCACAACACCGTCGACCATGGACAGGCCGCGCTCGACCTCGCCACCGAAGTCGGCGTGACCCGGGGTGTCGATCACGTTGATCGTGATGTTGCCGCCCTTGTGGTTCTCTTCGGCGTGGATGCCGTTGTAGAGCACTGCGGTGTTCTTCGCGAGGATCGTGATGCCCTTTTCGCGCTCGAGCTCGTTGGAGTCCATGGCGCGGTCCTCGAGGTGCGCGTGCGCCTCGAAGGAATTGGTCTGGCGGAGCATGGCGTCGACGAGGGTCGTCTTGCCGTGGTCAACGTGGGCGACGATTGCGACATTGCGCAGGTCTGTGCGAGTGGCGATAGCCATGGCTGTTTTCCTTGCTAGATGAGCGGTGCCGGGGCGTGCGCGCGGCACTCATTGGGCACGGGCACGACCACACACGAACGCTTTGATGAGGGTCTGTGGGGTACTCAGGATCACGACGATGGTGCCCTGCACAAATATTCTACCGTGATCGGGCGGCTTATTCGCTGTCAGCGGAAGGTTGCCAGTCCCAGAGGTTCCAGACCAGCCCGGGATCGAGCGTCGAGGGCGCGACGCCGGTCACGCGATCGGTCCATGCGGTGACGACCGGAAACTGGTAAAGCGGCAGCCCGTAGGCCTCACTCCAGAGCAGTTCGTCTACGCGGGCGAGCTGTTCCCGCTGCACTGCCGGGTCGCTGCTCGCGGCGATCTCATCAAGCAGCGAGTCGACCTCGGGGCGCGCGAACGAGTTGTAGTTGCTGATCGGCGAGTCGGAGCGCAGCCGCGCCTCGGCCGCAGAGACGGCGAGGTTACTGGTGTTCCAGCCGAACAGGGCGGCGTCGTAGCTGCCGGGGAGGCCGAGGAACTCGGTCCACGATGCGCGCGAGCAGTTGGTGACGACGAACCCGGCGCGTGCGGCCGAGTCGGTGATGAGCTGGAACTCCGCAACCCGGCGCGGGTTCGCCGGGTCGAAGAGCATGCAGACGGTCGGAGCGGTGACGCCCGCCTGCTCGAGCAGCTTGCGCGCGCCGGGCACATCCACTCGCTGAAAATCTCTTGAGCCATTGGATGCCACAGCCACGTCATACCCGTCCATTCCGGGCAGGAACACCAGCGAGTCGAGCAGCTCGGCGTCCTCGACAAGGGGTGTCACGAGCTCGTCGAGGATCTCCTGACGCGGTATCACCCTGAGGAAGGCCTCGCGCACGAGCGGGTCGTCGAAGACTCCGTTGCGCCCACCCTCGAACTGCAGGTCGAGGTGCTCCCACGTGCCGCCGACGCCGGTCTCGACGGTGACGCCGTCGACCGAGTCGAGCGCCGAGAGCACGTCGGGGGTCGAAGCCGGAGCGATCACGTCGACGTCGCCCTGCTCGAGGGCCGCGATCGCGGCGAGTGGATCGCTGATGGTACGCACCACAACACTCTCGATCGAGGGCTGGTTGCGGCCACGGTAGGCGGGGTTCGCGGTGAGGGTGACCGACTCGCCCTCCTCTATAGCGGTGATCGTGTACGGGCCCGTGCCGACGAGCAGCTGTTCGTCCCGTGGCATGCGCTCGAGGTTGAAGTCGGAGTTCCACACTCGCGAGATTCTCGCGAGATCGGACTCGTCGCCGGTTGTGATGGCGTCGATCACCGCGGCCTTCGCCGCGGTCGGGTCGCCGCCGAGGGCGCGCTCCCCCACGACGTGCGCGGGCATGCCCACCTGGAAGGCGAGCTCCCAGTCGACGAAGTACTCGTCGTAGACGAGGGTGATCGAGCGCCCGTCGCTACCGAGCTCGGGCAATTGGCTCACCCGCGACAGGCCCGAGGCGGGGGCACCGTCGAAGTAGACGACGTCACGAGGAAAGTTGTCGGTGTACTCGCCGGTCTCCTGGTTGACGAAGTCGGTGGCGCTGAATCCCTCGGTAGAGAACCGCCCCGAGTTCGCCGCCCAGGCGAGCAACAGGTCGGCCGAGTCGACGGGCACGCCGTCCGACCAGGTCACTCCCCCGGCGATCTCGTAGCGCACCGTGAGCGGGTCCTCGCCCAGCACCCGATAGCTGCCGAACGACTCGTCGCGCACGAGCGTCGACGTGTTGTCGTAGTAGTTGAACCGCGAGTTGGTGACGTGGTCGATGCTGCGATTGGCGATCGTGTTGCCGTACGAGGTGACGGGGTTCAACGAGGTGAACGCCTGGTTGCTCGCGATTGTGACATCGCTGCCCGTGACAACGTGGCGCTGCGGACCGCACCCCGTGAGAAGCAGGGCCAGGGCAACGACGAGCGAAATCGCGGCAGCGGATGAACCGTTCCGAGACCTGCGCACAGGCTAGACCTTAGCGGCCGCGCGCTTCTCGCGGCGCAGCTTCTGCTCGGCCGGGTTCGGTACCGGCACGGCGTCGATGAGCTTGCGGGTGTACGGATCCTGCGGATTGCGCAGGATCTGCTCCTTGCTGCCCTGCTCGACGATCTTTCCGCGGTGCATCACGGCGATGCGGTGCGCGAGCAGGTCGACGACGGCGAGGTCGTGGCTGATGAAGAGCGTCGCGAACTGCTGCTCCTTCTGGATCTCCTGCAGCAGCTCGAGCACACGGGCCTGCACCGAGACGTCGAGCGCGGAAGTCGGCTCGTCGGCGACGAGGAGCTTGGGGCTGAGCGCGAGGGCGCGGGCGATTCCGATGCGCTGGCGCTGGCCACCGGAAAGCTCGTGCGGGTAACGGTTGCGGAACGCGCGGGGCAGCTCGACCATGTCGAGCAGTTCCTCGGTGCGGGTCGCGATCTGGGTCTTGCTGTAGCCGCCCGCGAGCAGCAGCGGCTCGCCGATCGACTCGCCGACGGGCCAGCGCGGGTTAAGGGAGGAGCCCGGGTCCTGGAAGACGATTCCGATGTTGCGGCGAACCGCGCGCAGGTCCTTCTTGTTGACACCGACCATGTCCTGGCCCGCTACCTGCAGCACGCCGGACTTGATCGGCAGCAGGCCGACAAGCGCGCGACCGATGGTGGTCTTTCCCGAGCCCGATTCGCCCACCAGCCCGAGCACCTCGCCCGGGTAGATCTCGATGTTGGCGTCGTCCACGGCGAGGAACGCGGGAACACGCCCGCGCTTGGGGTACTCGACCATCATGTGCTCGACCACGAGGGCCGGCTTGACGTGTGCCTCGCGGGCGGAGACGACCTCGACGGCCTCACCGGTTCCGAGGTGCGGAACGGCTGCAAGCAGCGCCTGCGTGTAGGGGTGCTCCGGTGCGTTGAAGATCTGGTCGACGGTGCCGGTCTCGACGATCGCGCCATCCTTCATGACCACGAGGTGGTCAGCCAGGTCGGCGACGACACCCATGTCGTGGGTGATCAGGATGATCGCGCTGTTGAGGCGCTTGTGCAGGTTGCGCAGCAGGTCGAGGATCTCGGCCTGCACCGTCACGTCGAGCGCCGTGGTCGGCTCGTCGGCGATCAGCAGCGTCGGGTCACACGAGATCGACTGGGCGATCATGGCGCGCTGGCGCTGCCCGCCCGAGAGCTGGTGGGGGTAGGAGTCGAAGGCCTTCTGCGGATCGGGCATCTCGACCATGGTGAGCAGCTCGATGGCGCGCACCTTGGCCTGCGCCTTGGTCATGTAGGAGTGCGTCTGCACGGCTTCGACGATCTGGAAACCGACGGTGTACACCGGGTTGAGAGCCGTCATCGGCTCCTGGAAGATGACGGCGATCTTGTTGCCGCGCACCTTGCGGAGCTTATCGGCGCGCATGCCCACGAGCTCTTCGCCCTCGAGCTTGACGCTTCCGACCGAGCGGCCGTTGGTCGGCAGCAGGCCGAGCAGCGCCATCGAGCTCGTAGTCTTACCGGATCCGGACTCGCCGACAATGGCGAGCACCTCGCCCGGGTTGAGCGTGAAGTTGACGTCGGTGGCGGCCGGAACCCAACCGTTCTCGACCCAGAAATCGACCCCGAGGCCGGCGACCTCGAGGATCGGACCGGTGGTGGTTGTGGGTACTGCGTTCACTTGTCGTCTCGACTTTCGCCTTCGCGGGAACCGCGTGGGAGCATGGGGGCATGGCTAATGGACAGATCGAGACCGACATCACTATGCCGTCCCGGTTCGGTCGCATCCTCGCGGTCATTACAGTCGCGATCGCCGCCTACGGGCTGGTTGTCACTGTTGCCGACTCCGGGCTGGAGGGACTTCTCGTCTCCTCGTGGCCGTTCGTATTCGTGAGCTATCTCGCCTTCGCGGTGTTCTGGCAGCCGAGCGTCACGGTGAGTGACGGCGGGGTGACCCTGCGCAACGTTCTGCGCACGATCCACCTGCCATGGCCGTCCATCCAGCGCATCGATACGAAGTTCGCCCTGACGCTGTTCACGGACTACGGCCACTTCGCCGCGTGGGCCGCTCCGGCTCCGACGCGTTACAGCGTCGGCCAGACCGACAAGAGCGATTTGACCCGCCTGCCCGAATCCACGTACTTCGCCGGCACCATTCGCCCGGGAGACAACCCCGCGAGCGACTCGGGGCAGGCCGCCCTCGTTGTGCGCATGCGCTGGGAGGCCCTGCGTGACGCTGGTCATCTGGACTCGGCGCGGCTCGAGAAGGAGCGTCCGGACATCCAGTGGCATCTCGTGACGATCGCTGCGCTGGTGGTTCTCGGCGCGGCCGCCGTTTTCAGCGCCGTTCACTAGAACGTCCCGCCCTGCAGGTCGTTCTTCGCGCCACGGTTGAAGACCATGGCCTTCGCCTTGTCGAAGGCGCTGTCCTTGCCGGGAAGGCGCTTCTGGCGAGGGTCGAACGCGTCGCGCAGGCCGTCACCGATGAAGTTCACGCAGAGCGCGATCACCACAATGAAGAGGCCCGGCCACCAGAACAGCCATGGACGCGTACGGAACGCCTCCTTGTACTCGCTGATGATCTGGCCGAGCGAGATGTCGGGCGCCTGGATGCCGAAGCCGAGGTAGCTGAGCGCAGTCTCTAGCAGGATCGCCGCGCTCATGAGCAGCGTCGTGTTGACGATGATCACCCCGACCGCGTTGGGCAGGATGTGGCGGAAGATGATGCGCGCGGGGCTGGCACCCGCGACCTTGGCGGCGTCCACGAACTCGCGCTCGCGAAGACTGAGGAACTCGCCGCGCACGAGGCGGGCGAGACCGGTCCACGACACCGCGCCGAGCACGATGCCCAGTGCGATCGCGTTTCCACCGATGGTCTTTCCGAGAACGGCTCCGAGGATGATCACCGGGATGATGATGATCGTGTCGGTGAAGCGCATGAGCAGCGCGTCGATCCAGCCGCGGTAATAACCGGAGATGGCTCCGATGATGATTCCGAAGACGGTCGAGAGGATTCCGATCAGGAACATCACGGTCAGTGACTGCTGGGCTCCGCGCATCACGCGGGCGAACACGTCTTTACCGAGGGTGTCCTGGCCGAACGGGTGCTCTCCCACGATGGGCGGGAAGACCGACAGCGTCGGGGTGCCGCCGGCATTCAGCACCGCGTAGCTGCGGTACCACTCCTGGTTCCACCAGCCGAAGATGCGCGTTCCGTCGATGACCTGCTGGCCGTCGACGACGATCAGTCGGCCCGTTCCGCCGATGACGGTGCCGACCGCGGTGAAGACGAAGATGATGAGCGCGGTCAGCACGACCAGCGCGATCACCGCGGCACGGTGGCGGAAGAAGCGCTTGCGCACGATGGCACCCTGGCTGAGTCCGGCCACCTGGCGCTGGTCGATCGACTGCTCGGAGCCGCGCGACAGGTCCTCGCCCGAATCCCCGGGAAGGGTCTCGAGGCTGGTCTGCTCGGGAGCGATCGGGCCGTTCGCGATGGGTCCGTCGTGCTCGCCGGGAGCGGTGGGGTTCTTTTTGTCAGCCATGGTTATGCCACCCGAATTCGTGGGTCAAGTGCGGCGTATACAAGGTCCGCGATGAGGTTGAAGATAACGGCGACGACACCGGTGACGAGGAAGACACCCATCACGATGTTCACGTCGGCCGCCCGGAGGCCCGCGTTGAACAGGTACCCCATTCCCTGCCAGGCGAAGATCGTCTCCGTGATGATCGCGCCTCCGATGAGAGCGCCGATGTCGAAGGAGATGATCGTGGCGATCGGGATCATCGCGTTGCGGAAGGCGTGGCGCATGATCACGGTGCGCTCGGTGAGTCCCTTGGCGCGAGCCGTGCGTACGTAATCCTGATTCATCACCTCGAGCAGGCTGCCTCGTGCGTACCGCGTGTACGCGGCGAACGAGATCAGTGTGAGCGCGATGGTCGGCAGCAGCAGGTGGGTGAAGGTGTCCATCATGGTGATCCAGATGTCGCCGTCGAGACCCGGGGTCTGCGAACCGATGGTGGCGATGGCGCCATTTTTGATCGGGATGCGCTGCAGGTACTCGGGGTAGACGAGCAGCACGCGGTCCACGATGACGATCAGCGCCACAAGTCCACCGGTGAGGGCTGCCGTGCGGGCGAGCTGCCGCTTGTCGTCCTTGCCGAACGCGTAACCGGCGCCGATGCCGACGAGGATTCCGACGACGACGAGGGCCGGCACGATCCACCACCAATCGCGACCGGTGAAGAACAGGTACTGCAGCGGCGACCACACGGCCGCCCAGAACACGACGGTCGTTCCCGCCGCGAGCAACGCCCGGCGGTTCTGCAGTCCGGTGGAGAGCAGCGTGATTCCGACGGCGATCGCGGCGCCGGTAAGCAGGATCCCGGGAATGCCGATCGTCGGGGTCGAGAACCAGTCGGTGATGACGAGGGTGCCGAGAATGAGGCCGGTCGCGAGGGCGCCGCCGAGGAAGGCGATTCCGCGACGACGGAGATCACCGCCGATGATGCTCATCCAGACAAGACCGGCGCCGAGGCCGATCAGCACGATCAGCCACCAGGGTATGTCGGGTTGGGAGAGGAAGGCGTTAAAGCGGATCGCGCCGTACTCCTTGAGCAGTACGGCAACCCAGAAGATCGGTAGCGAATAGAGGATGAACGTTATGAAGGTGATCACGTAGTCGAAGCCGCTGTATTGCCTCAGAGCCGTGATCATGCCTATCGAGAGACCGAGCACGATGGCCAGGATCGTCGCGGCCGTGATCAGCTGAAGAGTGGATGACACGGCGGAGCCGATCGCATCCGTGACGGGCTGGTCACCACGTGTGAACGAGGTGCCGAGGTCGCACTGCCCGATCACGCACTTTGCCGCGCCGCCCAGCCAGTCCACGTATCGCACGGGGATCGGATCGTTGAGCCTCAGCTGCTCGATGCGGGCGTCGATACGCTCCTGGCGGTTCGGGGAGCTGGATCCCTTGAGGTCGAGCAACGGGTCTCCCGAGACTGACGTCAAGGAGAAGACGATGAACGAGGCAGCCAGGACAACGAGAATCGTCGCCAGGAGTCGTCTCACCACGAATGTCAGCACGGAGCTTCCTAACAGGTAGTCATGGGCAGCAACGCTGCCGCCACGTCAATGGTAAACGAGCGGGATGTGTACACCGCGAATGGGGTCTCTCTGAATGGGCGAGACCGCGAAACCCAGCTCTCACGGTGAAGGTGCCGAAGCGTGGCCCCGGCACCTCACCGTGATCTGTCCTGCTGCGATCCGTCACCGGGTGGGCACGAGGCCCACCCGGATCGGATCGATCGTGCTAGTTGCTCGTGACCGGAGTCCACTCCCAGAAGTTCCAGAAGAAGTTCGGGCTGAGCGGGTTGTCCTTCACACCGGTGACCTGGTCGCTCCAGACGAGGAGGCCGGGGAACTGGAACACGGTCGTGCCGTATGCGTCCTTCCACAGTTCCTGCTCGATCTTGAGCTGCAGTGCGGTCTGCTCGTCGGGGTCGACGGTTACCTCGAGCGTGTCGAGTGCCTCGTCAACTGCCGTGTTGGAGTAGCCGCTGTAGTTGCCACCCTTCTGGAGCGGGTCGGTGTAAGTACCGAAGATCTGGTCGGAACCAGAGATCGCGAGGCTCGTCGAGGACCATGCGAACAGGGTCACGTCGTGCGTGTTGATCGGCTCGGCGGCGGGGTCGGTGAAGACCCAGTCGGGCTCGCTGGTGTCAACGAGGTTGAATCCGGCGAGAGCCGCGGAGGCCGAGATGAGCTCGAACTCCTGGCCGCGACGGACGTTGCCCTCGGGGTACCAGAACTTGACGGAGACGGGGGTGGTGACACCGGCGTCAGCGAGAAGCTGCTTGGCGCCCTCGATATCAACATCGAGGTAGTCGGCCGATCCGTTGTCCTTGACGATCGTCGCGTACTTGCCTTCATCAGCAGGGCTGACGAGGAACGAGTCGCGGATCTTCGCGGCCGCGTCGAGCGGCTTGATGATCTTGTCGACGATCTCCTGGCGGGGAACGACCTTGAGGAAGGCCTGGCGGACGGCGAGTGCCTTGGCCTCGTCGCCACCGTTGCCCTCAGCGGTGAACGGGCCACCGTTGTTGAACGTCAGGTCGAGGTGCTCGTACGACGCCTGGACGCGCTGTTCGATCGAGGCCGTCGAGATACCCTGCGCAACGGCGAGGGTGTCAGAGGTCGGCTGACCGGTCCAGATGTCGAGCTCGCCGTTCTCCAGTGCCTGGAGGGCAGCGGTCGAGTCCTCGATCGTACGGATCGTGATCTTCTCGAACTTGGCCGAGGAGTCCCAGGTGTCCAGCGGGTTCGCCGACAGGGTGATGAACTCGTCTTCCTTGATGTCGGAGATCACGTAGCGACCGTTCGACAGGTAGAGAAGTGGGTTCTCCGGCATCGTGGTGTAGCCGTAGTCCTCGTTCCAGGACTTGGCGACGGGCTCGAGAACCTCTTCGTCACCGTCCTGGATGGCCTTGGTCAGCTTGCCCTGTGCGGACTCACCGAACTTCTTGGCCGACTCCTGGTATGCCTTGAGAGCTGCTTCCTTGCCGTCATCGCTGGCGGCGGTGTACTTGTCGAAGAGGTCAAGGGTTGCCTTGTACTCGTCGGGGAAGGCCAGGCCGTAGGTGCCGTGAGCCGAGACGCCGATGCCGAGAGCGAGCTCCCAGTCGACGTAGGGCTTGGAGTACACGAGCGTCAGCGTCTTGCCGTCGTCCGTGATCTTGGGGGTCTCGGTGACGAGGCTGAGGCCTGCGGTCGAGGCGGGGGCGAAGGCGTTCTCGCCGCTCTTGACGTTGCCCGAGCTTGCAGCCCACGCGAGGAGGAGGTCGTCGGCCGTGACCGGCACTCCGTCAGACCACGTGACGCCATCGGCAATCGTGTACTTGACGGTCAGCGGGTCATCGCTGGTCTTCTCGAAGGTACCGAAGTCGGTGTTGCGAACGAGCTTGGGCTCTGCGTCGTAGTAGCTGAAGCCGGAGTTGGCGATGTACGTGACGTTACCGTTGGCCGTGTTGTTGCCGGCGCCGCTCAGCGAGTTGTAGTGGAAGAAGCCGCTGTTGTACGCAACAGTGATCTCCGTTCCCTCTACGACCTCGGAGACGTAGGGCTGTGAGCAACCGCTCAGCACCAACGCGCTCGCAGCGACAACAGCAACCGTGGCTGCTATGTGCTTGATCTTCAATTTTCCTCCTGTGGAAACTGGACACTCGGCAGCACAAAATGGTGCGTGCACGCCGACCTGATAGATGAACCATAAGTAGGCTCATCCACTCCTGACAAACTGTAAGGAGAAACGTTACACAGTGGTAACGCACTCTCCACATCGTTGCGCAGATAACAACAATCGAGCGTCGATCGGGCAGATTACGCAATAATGTTGCAAACCGGCGCGATCGACGATGCGAATCGTCTTCGCGAACCGCGTAGCATCGAAAAAGTGAGCTCTCCCGAGATACCCGGTCGTTCCCGACTGACCGCAGAGATCCTCATCGTTCTCGGTCTTTCACTCGGCGCCTCCGCCCTGTACTCCATTGTCGCGATCGTCAATCGCCTCACCCGCGACGAGTCGCTCGGCGCCCAGACCGCCACGATCAACAATTCGCTGAGCCCGCGGCCCACCTTCGACCTGATCTATCAGGTGATGGGGGTGTTCTTCGACCTGATGCCCGTCGCACTGGTCGGCTTCCTGCTCTGGCGTGCCACGCGGCCGCATCTCGGTGCCCTCGGGCTGAGTTTCGAGAAGCCGTGGCGGGATGCCCTGCTCGGGCTGGGGCTTGCGGCGGCTATCGGCATCCCGGGCATCGGTGTGTACCTGGGCGGTCGTGCACTCGGCATCACGGTCAACGTAGTGCCGACGGCACTCGACACGTACTGGTGGACGATTCCCGTGCTGCTGCTGTCGGCCCTGCGCGCCGGGATCACCGAGGAGGTCATCGCCATCGGCTACCTCTACGCGCGACTCGCGCAGTTCGGCTGGGGCCGCTGGCAGATCATTGTCGCGAGCGCTCTGCTGCGCGGCAGTTACCACCTGTACCAGGGCATCGGATCCTTCGTCGGCAACGTCGCCATGGGCATCGCCTTCGGCTGGCTCTACACGCGGTATGGGCGATTGCTCCCGCTCGTCATCGCGCACTTTGCGCTCGACGCCGCGATCTTCATCGGCTACCCGTGGATCGCCGGTCTGCTGCCCCAAGTCTTCGGAAATGGCGCATCGTAGCGCTTTTTACGCAACGACGAAAAAACCCGCGCGCCCACCGGCCGGGGTGTTGACACCCGTTCGGGGGTCATGACTACTGTAGGGCATCGCACGCTGAGGTGCGGTCACCTTCGGGTGTCATGGTCAGAGGGGTGAAACGTGAGCAACAACGCTCCGGATTCCGGAATACCGTCAACAATCAGCCACTTCGAACAGGTAGAACAGTCCGAGCCGTTCGTGCGGCTCAAGAAGCGGCATCGCAGCTTCGTCTTCCCCCTCGCCATAGCCTTCCTGCTCTGGTACTTCGCCTATGTGCTGCTCGCCGACTACGCGCACGACTTCATGTCGACGCCGGTCTTCGGCAACGTCAACGTTGGGCTGTTGCTCGGCCTCGGCCAGTTCGTCACCACGTTCGCGATCACCACGTGGTACGTGTCCTACGCCAATCGGCGGCTCGATCCGCTCGCCACGGAGATCCGTGCGGGGCTCGATGACGGGCTTGCCGCGCGCAACACCGCAGAAGAGGAGGCAGGACGATGAGCGTTTCGGTCATGGCTGCGACCGCGGCATCCACCACAGTCGGCACACCCTGGATCAACATCACCATCTTCGGCGCGTTCGTGGCGATCACTCTTGTGGTGGTGCTGCGCGCGAGCCGGAACAACAAGACGGCCGCCGACTATTACGCGGCCGGCCGATCGTTCACCGGGCCGCAGAACGGCACGGCCATCGCGGGCGACTACCTGTCGGCAGCGTCGTTCCTCGGCATCTGCGGCGCGATCGCGATCAACGGGTACGACGGGTTCCTGTACTCGATCGGCTTCCTCGTGGCCTGGCTGGTCGCCTTGCTGCTCGTCGCCGAGCTCATGCGCAACACGGGCAAGTTCACGATGGCCGACGTGCTGTCGTTCCGTCTCAAGCAGGGGCCGGTGCGGGTGGCTGCGGCGACCACAACGCTCGCCGTCTGCTTCTTCTACCTGCTCGCCCAGATGGCGGGGGCCGGCGGGCTCGTCTCGCTGCTGCTCGGCATCAACGACAAGGTGGGGCAGTCCCTCGTCGTCGCGGTGGTCGGCGCGATCATGGTGCTCTACGTGCTGGTGGGCGGGATGAAGGGCACCACCTGGGTGCAGATCATCAAGGCTGTGCTGCTCATCGCCGGCGCGTTCGTGATGACGATCTGGGTGCTGGCGATTCACGGGTTCAACTTCTCGACCCTTCTCGGTGCCGCTGCCGAGGCCGGAGGGGCCGCAGTACTGAATCCGGGCCTGCAGTACGGACTCACCGACCTCTCGAGGCTCGACTTCATCTCACTGGCCCTCGCGCTGGTGCTCGGCACGGCAGGACTCCCCCATGTGCTGATGCGCTTCTACACGGTGCCGACCGCCCGCGAGGCCCGACGCTCGGTGGTCTGGGCGATCTGGCTGATCGGACTCTTCTACCTGTTCACCCTCGTGCTCGGCTACGGAGCCGGCGCCCTCATCGGTGCGGATCGCATCAAGGCGGCACCGGGAGGCGTCAACTCGGCGGCCCCGCTGCTCGCGTTCGAGCTCGGCGGGCCGGTTCTGCTCGGCATCATCTCGGCGGTGGCGTTCGCGACGATCCTCGCCGTCGTGGCGGGTCTCACGATCACCGCCGCGGCGTCGTTCTCGCACGACGTGTACGCGAGTGTCATCAAGAAGGGCAAGGCCGCCCCCGGATCTGAAGTGAAGGTGGCGCGCATCACGGTTGTCGTGATCGGCATCTTTGCGATCCTCGGCGGCATCGGGGTGCAGGGGCAGAATGTGGCGTTCCTCGTCGCGCTGGCCTTCGCCGTCGCGGCCTCGGCGAACCTGCCGACGATCCTGTACTCGCTGTTCTGGCGCCGCTTCTCTACCAGGGGCGCGCTGTGGAGCATGTACGGCGGTCTCGGCTCTGCGATCATCCTCATCGCGTTCTCGCCGGTCGTCTCCGGCACCGAGACCTCGATGATCCAGGGCGTCGACTTCCACTGGTTCCCACTCAGCAACCCCGGCATCATCTCGATCCCGCTCGGCTTCCTGCTCGGCTGGCTCGGAACGATCACCTCGCGCACCCTCGAGAACCCCGCCGTCGCCGCGGAGATGGAGGTGCGGTCGCTCACCGGCCACGGCGCGGAGGGTGCGACGGACCACTAAGCGCAATCGCGCCAGCGATTGCGGGGGGCGTCGCGCCGAGGGAGCCTGCGACCGAGGGCTCTTACCCGCGGCAGCCCGAGCTTTCAGGAGCAGGGGGCCAAGGACTGGATTATCCGGCCCTCGGCCCCCCGCTCCTGAGTTGGTGAGGCTTAGTCGGCGAAGGCCTCGATCGGCGGGCAGGCGCAGACAAGATTGCGGTCGCCCCAGGCCTGGTCGATGCGGCGCACCGACGGCCAGTACTTGTTACGCACCTGTCCGCGCACCGGGTACACGGCCTTCTCGCGGTCGTAGGGGTGGTTCCACTCCCCCACGATCACCGACTGGGCGGTGTGCGGTGCATTGTGCAGCGGGTTGTCGTCGGCGGGCCACTCGCCCGCGGCGACAGCGTCGGCCTCGAGCTTGATCGCGATCATGGCGTCGATGAAGCGGTCGATCTCGGCGAGATCCTCGCTCTCGGTCGGCTCCACCATCAGCGTGCCCGCGACCGGGAACGACATCGTCGGGGCGTGGAAGCCGTAGTCGACGAGCCGCTTGGCGACATCGTTGTTGTCGATGCCGGTCGCCTCCTTGAGCGGGCGCAGGTCGAGGATGCACTCGTGCGCGACCAGTCCGTTGTCACCCGCGTAGAGCACCGGGTAGTGGTCGCGAAGGCGCACCGCGACATAGTTCGCGGCCAGGACCGCGGCACCGGTCGCCTGCTTGAGCCCATCCGCACCCATCATGCGCACGTACGCCCATGAGATCGGGAGAATGCTCGGGCTGCCGTATGGAGCCGCGCTGATCACGTTCGCGGGGTTGCCCGAGAACTCGCGCTGCGCCATCGGGTGGCCCGGCAGGAAGGGCGCGAGGTGCGCCTTCGCCGCGACCGGTCCGACACCGGGTCCGCCGCCGCCGTGCGGGATGCAGAAGGTCTTGTGCAGGTTGAGGTGCGAGACGTCCCCGCCGAAGTCGCCGAAGCGCGCGTAGCCGAGAAGGGCATTGAGGTTCGCGCCGTCGACGTAGACCTGGCCACCGGCGTCGTGCACGGCTGCGGTGATGTCCTTCACGTCGTGCTCATACACGCCGTGCGTCGACGGGTAGGTGATCATGAGCGCAGCGAGGTTGTCGGCGTGCGTCGCGATCTTGGCGCGCAGGTCGTCGAGGTCGACGTTGCCGAGGTCATTGGTCGCAACGACCACCACCTTCATTCCGGCGAGCACGGCCGAGGCGGCATTCGTTCCATGAGCAGATGACGGGATGAGGCACACCGTGCGATCGAGATCCCCGTTGGCGCGGTGGTACCCGCGGATCGCGAGCAGTCCGGCGAGCTCGCCCTGGCTGCCGGCATTCGGCTGCAGGGACACCGAGTCGTATCCGGTGACCTCGGCGAGCCAGGTCTGCAGCTGGTCGATAAGGGTCAGGTAGCCCTCGACATCGGCCTCGGGCGCGAACGGGTGGATTCCGGCGAACTCGGGCCAGGTGACGGCCTCCATCTCGGATGCCGCGTTGAGCTTCATCGTGCAGGAGCCCAGCGGGATCATGCCCCGGTCGAGTGCGTAGTCCTTGTCGGCGAGGTACTTGAGGTAGCGCATCATGCTCGTCTCCGAGCGGTGCGTGTTGAAGACCGGGTGGGTGAGGTACTCCGACTCGCGTACAAGATCCGTGGCGATCGGGGATGCCGGGCGCCAGGTGCCCTTCTCCTTGCCCGCGAGCGGCTCGGCGCCGAGCGGGGCGAGGATGCGGTCGAGCAGCTCGGCGTCGGCGGCGCTCACCTCGTCGAAGCTGAGGCGGACGGTGTCGTCATCCACTGCACCATAGAGAACGCCGGCCTCGTAGGCGGCGGCGGTCACCTCGGCGGCGTGTCCGGGAACGCTCACGAGAAGGGTATCGAAGTAGGACTCGTGCACGACAGTGACCTGCGAGGCGCGCAGGCGGGCGGCAGCGTTGATGGTGGTGCGGTGCACGCCCTCGGCGATGCGCTTGAGGCCGTCGGGTCCGTGATAGACCGCGTACATCGACGCCATGACGGCAAGCAGCACCTGGGCGGTGCAGATGTTCGACGTGGCCTTCTCGCGGCGGATGTGCTGCTCGCGTGTCTGCAACGAGAGACGGTAGGCGGGGTGTCCGTCGGCGTCCTGCGAGACACCGACAAGGCGTCCGGGGAGCTGGCGCTCGAGACCTGCGCGCACGGCCATGTAGCCGGCGTGCGGTCCGCCGAAGCCCATGGGCACACCGAAGCGCTGCGACGTGCCGACGGCGACATCAGCTCCGAGGTCGCCCGGAGCCTTGATCAGGGTGAGCGAGAGCAGGTCGGCGGCGACAACGGCGAGGCCGCCCTGGTCCTTGACGGCGGCGATCACGGCGGTCGGGTCCCAGACGCGTCCCGAGGCACCGGGGTACTGCACGAAAATGCCGAAGGCTGAGGGAAGGGCTTCGACCACCGAGGCGAGGTCCAGCTCGACGAGCTCGATACCGACGGCATCGGCGCGGTTGGCGAGGAGCGCCTTGGTCTGCGGGAGCGCGTCGGCGTCCACGATGAAGACGTTGCTGGTGGAGCCCGAGGCGCGACGCGCGAGCAGCATCCCCTCGACGACGGCGGTGCCCTCATCGAGCATAGAGGCGTTGGCGGTGGTCAGGCCGGTGAGGTCGGCGACCATCGTCTGGAAGTTGATGAGTGCCTCAAGGCGGCCCTGGCTGATCTCCGGCTGGTAGGGCGTGTAGGCGGTGTACCAGCTCGGGTTCTCAAGCACGTTGCGCTTGATCACGGCGGGCGTGATGGTGTCGTAGTAGCCGAGGCCGATCATCGACTGGCGCACGGTGTTCTTTCCGGCGAGGGCGCGCAGCTCACGAAGGGCGTCGCGCTCGGAGGCGGCGAGCGGGATGGTGGAGTTCTCGATCGGCTGCACGCGGATCGACTCCGGAACGGCTGCCGTGACGAGGTGCTCGACCGAGTCGTAGCCGAGCGCGGCGAGCATGGTCGCCTGCGCCGCGGTGTCGGTGCCGATGTGTCGTTCGGTGAAGGGAATCGTCATTACTCGGCGACCAGTGCGCTGTACTCGTCGAAGGTGAGCAGCGAGGGGAGCGCGCTGAAGCTGACCTTGATCAGCCAGCCTTCGCCGAATGGGTCGCTGTTGACGAGGCTCGGGTCGGAGACGACCGCCTCGTTCGCCTCGAGCACGGTGCCGTCAACGGGAGCGAACAACTCGCCGACCGACTTGGTGGACTCGATCTCTCCCACGATGGCGCCGACCGCGACATCCGAGCCGACCTTCGGCAGGTCGACATACACGACGTCACCGAGCTTGTCGGCGGCGTAGGAGGTAATGCCGACGGTCGCGGTCTCGCCGTCGACCAGGATCCACTCGTGCTCTGCGGTGTACTGGAGGGTCTTTTCGTCAGCCATTACTTGGCCTCTCTCTTATAGAAGGGAAGTGCTACAACGGACGCCGGGATTCTCGTACCCCGAACATCGATGAATAGTGATGAGGATGTCGCGGCCGCGGGGTCCACGTACGCCATCGCGATCGGGAACCCGAGCGTGGGAGACAGCGCTCCCGAGGTGATGACGCCGACCTCGGTCTCGCCGTCGAACACGGGATACCCCGCTCGACCTGCGCGGCGCCCTTCCGTGCTCAGGCCCACGAGCACGCGGGCTCCCTCGGCGGGCCCGGTTTCGGAAGCCGCGCGACCGACGAAGTCGCCCTCCTTGGCCAGGGCGACCACGCGGCCGAGACCGGCCTGCGCGGGGAATGTGTCGAGTCCGAGCTCGTGGCCGTAGAGCGGCATCCCGGCTTCGAGGCGAAGGGTGTCACGGCTCGCGAGACCGGCGGGAACGAGCCCATGGGCGGCACCCGCCGCGGAGAGCGCTTTCCAGAGGGCTGCGGCATCAGCGACGTCGACATAGAGCTCGAAGCCGTCTTCGCCGGTGTAACCGGTGCGCCCAATGAAGACGTTGCTGCCCGCGAAGGTCGCAGCGGTGGACCAGTAGTACTTGAGTTCGTCGAGCGGGGTCTGCCCGTCGAGGATGCTGAGTCCCTCGGTCGACTCGAGGATCGCCCTCGAAGCAGGGCCCTGAACGGCGATGAGCGAGACCTCGTCGCTCAGGTCGTTGACGGCCACGTCGAAACCGACGGCACGTTCGACCAGCGCGGGAACCACGGCGAACCGGTTGCCAGCATTGGCAACGACGAGGAACTCGTGGGTGCCGTTCGCGTAGACGACGAGGTCGTCGATGATGCCGCCTTCGGGCGTGAGCAGCAGCGAGTACTTGGCCTGCATCGGCTTGACGGCGGAGATCTTGCCAGCGAGGGCGAAGTCGAGGAACGCCGCGGCATCGGGGCCGATGACCTGGATCTCGGCCATGTGCGAGATGTCGAAGATACCGGCTGCCGTGCGAACGGCGTGGTGCTCGGCCAGGTCAGACCCGTAGCTGACGGGCATCTGCCAGCCGGCGAAGTCGGTGAAGCTGGCGCCACCGTCGACGTGGATCTGGTGCAGGGGGCTGAAGCGATCGGTCACGAGTTCTCCTTGGGGCATGCTGCCGCGGATAAGAACTCCCCCTCTGTCATGGACCTGAGAGCTTCACCAGTTGTAACTGGTTTTCACCGTGGGTAACCGATCGAACGGTTTTTTCAGAGTGGCCTTCGTGATGCGGTACTGAGACCTGAGAGATTGGCGGAGAGGCTTGCTCCTTCGGTGTCCACCTCGGTGGACTCTCCCGCATCGCGATATGTGCGGCCCGGTATTCGTTTGTGCGACCAGCCTACCAAGGGTGATGTTTCGCGCGTGTCACGGTTTTCCGGGCAGGGCTTCGCCGATCCACAGGTAGTCGCTGTACATCTCGGCGAGCAGAACGGGCGGCACCTCGGCGAGCGGCACGGCGCCGATGGGGCGCCCGGCGACGTCGATCCGGCGCATCCCGAATTCTCCGATGTCGACGGGGATGCTCTCCTCGGGCAGCGAACTGCCCGAGAACAACAGCACGGCTTCGAGACCGAGCGAGCTGAACGGGCGCCGGTACTCGTCGAAGTTGACGTTGTCGCCGGTCTCGCCGCGCTTCCAGCCTCGGGATGTCGCACGCGACCGCACCCGAAAACTCTCGCTCTCGGCTCCGGAGCGCCCCGCCAGCTCGGTCGCGTCGGCGGCGAGCTCGGGTACCTCCGCGCGGAACTGGTCGAACGCGGCCTCCCGGCCAGCCCACTCGGCACGCTGATCCGTCGTCATCAGGGTGCCGTGCGCGAGGGTCACGAGCCCACCATCGATCGTGACCGAGTCACCGGCGGCGTCGACGAGGCTCCCGTCGGCCAGGTTCTGCACGTACCGCACGATGTCACCGTCGACGACGCGCCAGACGAGCCCGCGGCTCACTCGGCGCAGGAGAGGATGCGCGAGCACCAGGGTCGACCAGTCCTCGACCGTCCACTCGCGCTGCTCGCACATGGCGTCGACGAGACGGTTGCGCTGGGCGGTGACGAAGGCGGCGAGCTCTTTCTTCGTTGAGGCGAAGGTGGCCTTGGACGCCTTCGCGAGGTCGAGGTCATCACTGACGCGCGGCTCGGGGAGTTTCCCCAGCACCCCACCCTCGGGGTCGAACAGCTCGAGGGTGAGGGCGTCGGAGACGCGCGCCTGGAAGTCCCGCGCGCCGAACGTGAGGGAGAGGCTGCCCGTGTCGTCGAGCCCGATGCGCGGAACCATGCGGTCGGCGAGCTGCTCAGCCGACCAGCCGCGACGGGCGGCCACGGCGTCGACGAGTCGACGTGCCGTCTCCTGAACCGACTTGGTGCGGTAGCCACGCGCCGTGGCGAGCAGCAACTGGGTGGCCTCTGCGTCGTCGGAGAGCGAGAGCACCCCCATCAGGGCCTCGATCTGCAGTCGTTTGAGGTGGTGGCGCCGCATGTACTCGCGCACCGTGGCAGCGAGCTCGACGCCGGGGATACCGCCGGCGAGGGCGACCATCCCGCGCTCGGCGTTGGCGGACTGGGCATGGAGATCCGCAGCCTCCTTCTCGAGCATCTCGAACTCGTCGCCGAAGAGGAAGGTCGACTCGTCGTCCGCGAGCTGGAACTCGTTCCGCCAGCGCCGCACCCATGCCGAGACCTTCTTGAGGGCGTGGGTCAGTCGCTGCCGGTCATCGGGTCCGGTGATGTCGCGCACGATCCACGACAGCAGCACGGTGCGGCCGAGCGCCTGCTGGCTGTTCGTGTCGAGCGTGCGCACATAGAGCGGGATGAGCCCGAGTCCGGTCGGATCCTTGAGGGTCACGGCCAGGGTGATCCACCACCGCAACACCTCTTCGGGCACCGGCTCTCCACTCGCGGAGTAGCGGCACTCGGGCAGCTCCTCCCACGGAAACCAATACAGGGCGTCGGGGCTCTTCTTTGCGAGCCCGGCGGTCGCCTCGGCCAGCAGTCCCTCGGGCGTGAGGGCCGCACGGATGTCCACGCCGAGGCGGTCGAGCGCCGAGAGCAGAGTGGCCCGTACCTGCTCGTGGCGCTCCTTCTCGAGCGCGGCGCTCAGCAGGGTCACGGCCCAGTCTCCGCCGATCCCGACCGCCCATTCGGCGGCCACCCGGCGCACGGCGAAGTTGCGATCGCCGATGCCCTGCCCGACGATCCCCTCGGCGAGTCCGCGATTCTGGATGACGCGCTGCGCGGCAATCCGGTGGGTCTTCGCCTCGCCCAGGGCGAGGCCGGTGACCGTCGGAAGGTACTTCGGCGCGATCAGCGGTCCGTCCGCGAGGATGTCGAGCACCCGCCCCCGATGGTCGAAGTAGGCGCTGGGGGCCGTGCCGCTCGCGAGCCCCAACACGATGTCGAACAGCGTGGGGTACTCGAGGAAGTAGCCCCACATCTGCGTCGAGGTGAACTGCGGTGCCGACCATTCGGTGAAATACGCGTTGATGACGAGGGTGTGCGCCTCATCCTCGGTGAGCCCGACCCGCACGAGGAACTCGGCGAATGCTCGCGGATCGACTCCCCCATCGGGCCTCGTACGGATCCGGGAGACAACCCGGCGTTCGAGGTTGACACCGAGGCGGGCCAGTTGCGCGTCGGTCAGCGCGGACAGTTTCCGGGTGTCCAGCCAGGCGAGGGTGCGCGTCTTGTCCCAGCCGGGATACGGGGCGCTGCCGCCGAGGTAGTCGGCGATCTCCGCGAGCGCCGCGAGCGCCTTATCCGCGTTCGCCGCCTCCGCTTGCGCCTGGTGCACGCTGTGCCCGTAACGGCGGGGTGTGCCGGTCGCGAGCGCCCTTTCTTCGGCAATCCGCTCTTTCTCGATGATGCCGAGCCAGCGAGCGCGGTCGCTCTCGATGGCCGCTCGCAGGCCCGCCCGGGCGTCTTCATCGAGCGGGCTGTCGACCAGAGGCTCGAAGGGCGGGATAGGGATGTCGGCGGATACGCGTCCCGTGGTGAGCGGCGCGAGCGCGAACATGGTGAGACGCTCGATCGCCGCCTCCAACAGCACCCCGCGCTTGCCCTTCGAGTTGCGGTCCAGGGCTCGTTGCAGCGCCTCGACGGCGGCCGGGGCATCCGCAACCCGCTCGAGTGCGGCGATCACGCGGGGCGTGTAGGAGGCGGGGCGCTCGTCGAGCAGCGCCTCGAGCTGGGGAATCTGCAGGTCGGCAGGCACATCGTGCAGTACGGCGAGCGCGGCCTTGCGCAGACCTGCGAGTGGGCCGGTCGCGTAGTCGGCGAGGATCCCGACCGTGGCCGCCGCGAGCGGCGGGTGCGTGCCGGCGAGGCGGATGAGCTCGTAGTGCCCGTCTTCGTGAAAACGACCGAGTCGGGACACGAGGGTGTCGACGCGTGAGGTCACGAAGTCGGCGGTGCCCGGGATCGTCTGCAGTCCGCGCGGTTCATACCCGACGCTGGAGCCGTTCATCCCGATGAGCAGATCGATGATGAGCCCATCGGCCTCGGTGTCCCGCACGCCCTCGATCACCAACCAGCCGCGGAGGCGCTCGATGCTCCAGTTGGTCATCGCGGGCTCGAACCATGCCATGCCGAAGATGATGTTCATGGCGTCGCTGAGGAGGGCGAGCACGGGAACCGGTACGTGGTCGTGCCGCAGCCGGACCGGCTGCGCCACAGCGAGCACCCGGCCGAGCCTCAGCAGGATCAGGTCGTCTGCCCGGTCGATGGCGCCCAGTTCGCGATAGACCATGGCGCGGTGAGACCGCGCAAGCTTGGCCCGGGCACGGTGGGCCTGTTCGCGGTCGGCCTCGGCATGGCTCATCCCACGTTCAGGCGCGAGATGCGACGCCAATGCGGCTCGGTCGCCGTCGTTCAGCCTCGAGAGAACGTCCGGCCGTTCACCCGTGAGGATGTACCCCACGATCGCCGCTTCGAACCGTGGCGAGTGATCACGAAGCGATACAAAGGCCTCAGCGATCCACTCCCGCGGTGTGGTGCCCAAGACGTACTCGTCGATGTTCTCCCGCAATTAGCTCCCCCAGCTGTTCCGGATACCGTAGCGGCTGCGGGTGTCACGCAGGGTGTTACTTCTTCTCGCAGGCGATGCCGTCCTTGTCGCGGTCCGACTTCTTATTCTTGTTGTAGACCGAGGTGCTGACGGTGAAGGTCTTGACGGGCTTGCTCGCGCCGCTGACCTTGTCCTTTGCGCCCTTCTTTCCGACACCGTGCGGGTACTTCTTGTTGAGAGCCGTGCAGTTGGCGAAGGTCCCGCCGGCAGCACCCATCGAGACGAGACCGCTGGACGGTGATGCAGTGGCGCTCGAGGCGCCCATCAGAGCCGGTGTGGCGATGATCGCCGCGAAGACGACGGCCGAGATGCGTGTGCGGAGCTTCATTGTTCCCCCAAGAGTTCCTCTCCGGCGATTGCCGGTGCACCCAAGGTAGACAGCCCCGACTATGCACGCTAACCCCCAGTGCTGGGGCGTTGTCAGCTGCGGCGAGCGCGGAACTTCATGTACGTGCCGAGAAGCCGCGGAACGATCAGGTAAACGGCAAGCGGCACAACGACCGCGGTCAGTATGAGGGCGCGCAGCACGGGGTGCCACTCCCCCGTGAATCCGGTCATCAAGGTCATGCCGAGCGCGACGAGCGGGAAGATCGTGATCCAGGTAGCGAGGGCGCGGATGTGGACCGAGGGCGGGGTGATGACGTTCGTCATGGGTGACTCCTTCAAATTGCAACTAAATGGTTGGGAACGACGATACGTCTCTTTTCGCGAAACTGCAACTATTCAGTTGGGAAAGTCCTAGAGTGGGGTTATGGCCTGGGATACCGAGAAGACGAAAACGCTTTTGCTGGATGCGGCCACCGCCGAATTCAGCACCTTCGGCCTGGCCGGCGCACGAGTCGATCGCATCGCCGCGACCGCCGGAGTCAATAAGGAGCGCATCTACCAGTACTTCGGCAAAAAAGACGACCTGTTCGGCATCGTGCTGGCCCGCCAGCTCGCCGCGGTCATGAGTGAGATCGCGATCACCGGAAAGGGCGTCGACGCTGTCGTCGACTACGCCGGGCGGGTGTTCGATTACCAGGCGGCGCATCCCGAACTGGCACGACTGACCTTCTGGGAGGGCCTCGAACGCGACGAGCCCACCGCGCTCGAGACACGCATCGCAGGCGGCATCGACAAAGTGCGCCGCCTGCGCGAGGCGCTGCCCGACATTTCAGAGGATGACGCCCGGGAGCTCCTGCTCACCGTGCTCACGCTCTGCGACGGCTGGCAGGTGCTGCGCAACATGGACCGGGTGTACACCGGCACCGTGGAGCGTACGGCGGCGCGCGACGCGGCCCGCCGCCGGGCCGTGCTCGCCACCGTCGAGGCGTACACGCGCGAGCTGGTCGGCTAGATCTCTTCGACGTCCTCGTCGCCGGCCTCGAGCAGGCTGCCGAAGGTCGCGTCGACGCCCTCGGTGAGTTCGATGACGAGGTCGAGCAGCTCCTTCAGGGATTCCACGCGCAGCAGGGCCACCTGGTCGAGCGGGCCGAGCGGCGAGATCGCAGCGAGCTGCCAACTGGATTCGAGGGGGTCACCCGAGAGCGAGACATCCGCAGCCCATTGCTGGTCGGCGAATTCGCTGGCCACGGCGAGGGCTCGACGCACGAGCTTCTCGGCGCGCTCGCGCAGCGGCTCGAGTTCCTCGTCCCAGACCAGGTCGGGCAGCTCGCGGACGCGGGCGCGCGGGTAGGGGGCGTCATCCAGCCACTCCTCTACAACGAAGCGGTTCGCACCCTCCGCGACCAGCGCGACGAAGCCCTCGGCGCCCTCGAGCTCGGCGATGCGCGCGATCGTGCCGGCGGAGAACCGCTGCTCGCCGCCGCCGACCTCCTGGCCGCGCTCGATGAGCACCACCCCGAATTCGGACGGCTCTACATCGAGAATCTCGGCCAGCATCACCATGTAGCGCTGCTCGAAGACCCGCAGCTGTACGGGCATGTGCGGGAACAGCACGGAGCCGAGCGGAAACATGGGCAGGTCGCGGTCCATTCCCCGAGCCTACGAGATGGGGGCTGGCCGCGTCTGTTCGCGAGTGCAAACATGGAGCACATGATCATCCAGACGATTCCGGAATCCGAGGCGACAGGGCTTGTCGCCGAGTCCTACGCGGCGGACCGTGCCGACCTTGGCTACGTGCCGCTGCACACGAAGGCGATGAACCTGAATCCCGAGGCACTGCAGGCGTTCGAGCAGCTGACCGGCGCCATCGGCGGGGCGCTCGGCACCCGTCGATACAGGCTCGTGACACTGGCCGCCGCCCGGGGCGCCCGCTCGGCACACTGTCGACTCGCGCACGGCCGTGCGAGCCTCGCCTTGTTCGACGAGGACCAGCTCACCGGCATCGCCCTCGACTACCGGTCGGCGGGACTGAGTGACGCCGAGGTCGCGATGATGGAGTTCGCGGAGAAAGTGAGCCGCGATGCGTCATCCATGACCGATGATGATAGCCGGCGGCTGCGAGAGCACGGCTTCAGCGACACCGAGATCGTGAACATCGCCCTCGCAGCCGCCGTTCGCAACTACTACAGCCGCGCGGTGCAGGCGCTCGCGATCGAGGTCGAGGAGCTGCCGGGGCTCTCCGCCTCGCTCCACGCGGCCCTGGTCAGCGGGCTCTAGCGTCGAACCACTCGACGGCGCCCGCCTCGTCGGCGAAGACCTCGTCGTCCTGGGCGGCAAGCGCTTCGCCGAGGATGCGCCCGAACTCCGGGCCGGGCCGCAGCCCGCGCGCGATGAGATGCTCGCCGGTGAGCAGCCCGCGCGCGGGTGCCCCGCCGATGCTCTCCGCGATGGTGACCCAGGCGCCCGCCGGACTGGCCTTGGATGACGCCCCACGTCCCGCGCAGTCCGCATCGACGACCCGCGCCCAGTCGTGGATCGACGCATCCCCGAGCCGACGCATGAGCCTGCGCACAGCGGGCCGCGACGGCGAGCCCTGCATCGAGACGTGCGCCATGTGCTCGCGCACGACCGGCAGGATGCGGGCCTCCACGTGTCGCGGCGCCCCGATCTCGGCGAGGAACGCGCGCGCAGGCTCGACCCCCGCCTCGGCATGACCGTGCGAGGTGATGCGCTCACCGATCTCCGTGTGGGTGACCTTACCGAAGTCGTGAACAAGGGCCGCGAGCACCGCCACCTCGCGGTCGGTGTCACTCAGCCCGTCGCGCTCGGCGAACTCTGCCGCCTTGCCCGCGGCGAGGCCGAGGTGCGTGAAGACGTCGCCCTCGCTGTGCCAGATCGGGTCCTGCTTAACGCCGCGCGTCGCATCCAGGTCGGGAAAGTGCGCGAGCCAGCCGGTCTGCTTCAGAGCGTCGAGCGCTTCCGGCCAGAATCGGGCGCGGCGTGCCAGCTTGCGCCACTCCTCCCACACCCGCTCGGTCGCGAGCTCGTCGAAGCGCGGGGCGAGCTCGCGGCACACGCCCTTCGTCTCCGCGGCGAGCGCGAATCCGAACCGGCCAACGAACTGCACACCGCGCAGCACCCGCAGCGGGTCGTCGCCGAAGCTCGCCGAGGTATGGCGCAGGATCGCTCTTGCCAGGTCCCTCTGACCGCCGAAGGGGTCGATGAGCTCGTCGGTGATCGGATCCCAGCCCATCGCGTTGATGGTGAAATCCCGCCTCGAGAAGGCGAGGTCGATCGGGGCATCCGAGATGCTGAGGTCGAGATCCGCGCCGTCAACTCGAACCGCGATGACATCGAAGGATGCGCCCTGCTCCGCGACCGCCCCCACTTCGGCGAGCGCAGCCAGCAGGAGCGCACGATCGGTGACACCGTGCACCTCGATATCGAGGTCCTTGCTGGCGACGCCGAGCAGCGCATCCCGGATCGCGCCGCCGACCACGAGCGGGCGGGCGCCCACGCGGCGGCAGGCCTCGACGACGGCTCTCGCGCCGGGCGTGAGGTCGAGCAGGCTCAGCTGCGCCACCACTCGTCGAACAGCGACACCGGCACCTGGCGCTTGTGCTCGGTGGCGCGGTAGCGGGCCTCGATCGCCTCGGCAACCTCGTCGGGTACGTCGAGTCCTTCGAGGAAGTCATCGAGATCCGAGTACTTCAGCCCCAGGTTGGCTTCATCCGTCTGGCCAGGGTTGTCGTCGAGGAGATCGGCGGTGGGGAGCTTCTCGTAGAGGCGAGCCGGGGCATCCAGCGCCTGCAGCAGGGATTTGCCCTGGCGCTTGTTCAGTCCGGTGAGGGGAAGTACGTCTGCGCCACCGTCGCCGAATTTGGTGAAGAAGCCGGTGACCGCCTCGGCGGCGTGGTCGGTGCCGACCACCAGATAGCCGAGTTGTCCGGCGATCGCGTACTGGGCGATCATGCGCGAGCGCGCCTTGACGTTGCCTTTGGTGAAATCGATCATCTCCTCCACCGACTCGTCGAACTCCGCCTCGAAGCCGTCGACAGCGCGATGGATGTTGAAGGTGATGGTGCGATCGGGCTTGATGAACGAGAGTGCGAGCTGGGCATCCTCCTCATCGGCCTGCACCGTGTACGGCAGGCGCACGGCGACGAAGCTGGCGTCCGATCCCTCCGCGCGCAACTGCTCGACCGCGAGCTGGCAGAGGCGGCCGGCGAGGCTCGAGTCCTGTCCGCCGCTGATGCCGAGCACGAGGCCCTTGGCGCCCGTCTTCTTCAGGTACTCGACGAGGAAGCCGACACGGCGCTCGATCTCCGCGGCGGGGTCGACGTTCGGTGACACGTGGAGGTCGGCGATGATTCTCTGCTGTTCTGCGCGCATGCGTTCAGAATACGCCGCAGATGTTTCGGCGGCATTGCCCGTCTGGCAGTTGCATCAGTGCCCCGTGTGCATACCCTCCGTTCGCTTGGGTCTCGGCCGAAACCCGTGAAGAGTAGGTGACTTCGTTTCCTTACTCGGAAGCGCAATCGGAAGGAAGAACCCCCATGCTTACTCTTACCGACAACGCCAGCACCGCCGTCAAGGAACTCTCGGAGCGCACCCTCGGAGCCGAGACCACCACCGGCGGTCTCCGCATCGCCAGCGCGCAGGACGGCTTCAACGTCGCCGTCGCTGCAGCGCCTGAGCCCCAGGACCTTGTGGTTGAGAACGAAGGCGCGCGCGTCTTCCTCGACGAGGCCGCATCCGCCAGCATCGGGGACAAGATCCTCGACGCACAGAAGGACGACACCGGAGCTATTCGGTTCGCCCTCGCACCGGCGGTCTAGAAACCTCCCAGCAGTTGCGCCGTCGACCCTCGGGTCGGCGGCGCTGCTGTGTTTACGGGCTGAGGTGCAGCCCGTAGATGACACCCGAGGCCAGCGTGGGGATGAGCAGGAGGATCCCGACCCCGATGCCGATCAGGGAGAGCAGATTCGACGTGCTGCGTCCCTCGCGGAACGAGATGGCGCCGAAGATGATGGCGAGCATCCACGGGATGCCGGCAAAGAACGCACCGTTCACGTCCTCCATGTAGCGGTACTCGACGCCGGTGAGAACGCGCTGGAGAAAGTGGAAACCGCCGAGGATCGCCCACACGACGACCGCTGCGCCGGCGAGGCTCACCGAGGTGATCGAGAGCCCGTCGATGCCGGGCCGGCCGACCATTGCCGCGTTGCCGCGACGGCTCAGCACGATCCCCACGATGCCGAGGGCGAGGCCGGTGAGCAGCCAGCTGAAGCCGCTGCCGTAGGCGAGCACTCCCTCGACCGGGCCACCAGGCGACATGTTGAACAGAAGGCAGTTGGCCACACCCGCGATCACCAGCACCACACCGATGGCGCCCATGAGAAGCGGGCTGCGCGGGCCGAGCAGCACTCCGGGCACGGGCGCGGCGACGTAGCCGGGCGCGGGCTCGGGCTCGGGCGCGGCAACTGGTTCGGGCGTTACATCGCTCACGACAACTCCTTGTTCGGATATCGGGATGAGCCTAGCGCCGCTACGCCGCCCCGACCGCGATCACGCCGGGCGTCGCCGCGTCGAACACGAGTCGCCGCGTCGCGATCTTGTCGGTGAAGAACCTGTCATGGCTGACGACGACCACCGCTCCCGGGAAGTGGATGAGCGCTCGCTCCATGACCTGCGTGCTCGCCATGTCGAGGTGGTTGGTGGGCTCATCCAGAACCAGAACGGATGCGCCGCTCAGCAGGCACTGGGCCATCGCGACGCGAGCCCGCTGGCCGCCCGACAGGTTGCCGATGCGTTGCTTGAGGTCAGCCTCGGAGAACTGGAACATCGACAGGAAGCGCCCTACCGACTTGCGTGTGGCGGTGAGGGCGAGGCTGTCGGGCATGGCGTTGACAGCGTGGGTGACGGTGTCCTCGTCGTCGAGTTCGGCGAGTACCTGGTTGTACGAGATGACCTTGGCACCGCCGACCCAGTCGGCACGGCCGTGGTCTGCCTTCTCCTCGCCCATGAGCACACGCAGCAGGGTGCTCTTGCCCGAGCCGTTCGAGCCGAGCACCACGATGCGGTTGCCGCGGCGGATCTCCAGCGTGAGGTCCTCGAACAGCAGCTTGTCGCCGTACGACTTGCTGAGGCTCTCCACCCGGCACAGCACGTCCTTGACGTGCAGGCCGCGGTAGATCTCGGTGATGATCTCGTCGACCGGTCGCGGTGCGCGCGCCTTCTTGATCTTCGAAAGCTCCTTGCCGAGGCCCTTGCTGGCGTTCTTGGCAGCCTCGCGTCGATCGGCGATGCCCTCGGCCTCGAAGGCGAGCAGCTCGGACTCGTGCTGGAACTGCGCTTCAAGCGTCTTCAGCCGGAATTGCTTCTGGATAACGTACTCCGCAAAATTGCCCGGATATTCCTGCAGGTGGAAGTTCTCCACCTCGATGATCCGCGTGACCACGGCGTCGAGGAACTTGCGATCGTGCGAGACGATGATCGCGGCGCCGCGGAAGCTCTTGAACCACGACTCGAGCCACTCGACCCCCGCGACGTCGAGGTAGTTCGTCGGTTCATCCAGCAACAGAACATCGGGCTTCTCGAGCAGGATCTTCGCCAGGGCCGCGCGGTTGCGCCAGCCGCCGGAGAGCTCGTCGATCGCGCTCTCGCGGTGCGCCTGGGTGAAGCCGAGGGTGGTCAGCGCGGTGTCGATGTGGCGCTGGTAATCCCAGCCATCGAGTCGCTCCATCTGCTCGAACAGCTCCGACTGGCGGTGGATGAGCGGGTCGTAGTCGGCATCGGGTAGAGCCATCGCGGCATCGATCTCGGCGAGTTCGCGTTCCGCCGCGTGGATCTCGTCGAAGAGTCCGTCGAGCACCTCGAGGATCGTCTGCGTGCCGTTCAACTCGGAGAACTGCGAGAAGTAGCCGAACTTGGTGCCGGGCTCGATGGTCACGGTGCCGGAATCCGCCGACACCTGCTCGAGGGCGAGCTTGAGCAGGGTGGACTTTCCGGAGCCATTGCGACCGATCAGGCCGACCCGATCGCTGGTTTCGAGGCGGAAGAACGCCTCCCTCAGAACGGGCGTCTTCTCGAAGCTGACGTTCACGTCGTTCAGGCGGATCATGCTCATGCGGTGGTACTCCTCGGGTTGTGCAGCCGGGGCCACCTCAGGTGTTCAGGGTACCGGGCCTACTCGGCGTCGCGGCGCAGCTTGAGTGCGCGGGCCATCCGATCGGTCACGCCGTCCGTGTACTCGTTGGCGAGTGTCATCGCCTCGAAGGTGAGGTCGGCGCCGCCCATGATGGCGAAGATCGCGGCCTGGGCCTTCTGCTCCTGCGTGAGTGGGGTCTGCCCCTCGGGTTCGCTCGCCATGAGCACGACTTTAGCCCGGGCTCGCGGCTACTGCACCTCGCCGCTTGCCCAGAAGACCTCGGGCGTGATGCACGCGCGAGGCACGTCCGGCAGCTGATCGGCCGCGCTGATCGCACCGTGAAAGCCGCCACCGAGAGAGACGTCATCCCCCGCTTGGATCTCCGTGCCGTCGGGCAGCACGACCGTGTCACCGTCAAGAGTTGTGCCGTGGGGAAAGACGATCAGGTTCGGGGATCCGCCCTCGAGAGTCAGGCAGCCGCCTTCGCTCCACCCGACCGCCCCCTGCGCGAGCGCGTCCTCGGCGGCATCCGACGGTTCTGGCGCGACGGCGATGATGCGACCACTGGATGACGTGATGGCGCTCGGGCTCGAGCACCCCGCGAGCATCGCGGCGGCGAGCAATACGCCGCCGAGACTCACGAGTCGGTTCATGGCCCAACAGTAGTGAGATTGCCGCATCCAGCACAGCGAATGCCCCGGATTCGGCCGAGTGAGGCTGCCATGGAGGGCTCGAACCGCCGAAAGCGGCTCGAACGATGTTCAGTGGTGGATCTCGAACACGATCGCCTCAATGCCGCCAGTCGACCGATATAGGTGGACGCTGTTCATCCCGGTGTCGGGCGGGTCCTCGACGAGAGCGAGCTCGCTAGATATAGCCTCTTCGTCCCCGGTCAGGTCGACGCACGGCTGGAGATAGCCGATCCGAATGGTCGAATGAGTCCGCGAGAGCGTGCGCGCCTCCGTGCGACTCAGTTCCCTCGCCGGGGTAAGGGTGGTTCCGTCCGGAAGGTAGAGCTCCCAACCTCCACGCACGATGCGCGCCCACACCTTTGGCTTTGCTGGCGGCTTCCTCTTGGGCATGAGGCGAGCCTAGGGCGCGCGACGGTGCACATCCGACTGGATGGTAAGTCCGACGCTGAAGCCCCGTCTCCCTATGGACATGCCACCGCCCGCTCACTCGCGCGGCCATTCCCGCACGGGCAGAGCGTGCAGCTGCTCGAAGGCCGACCGCGCGATCTCCTCATCGCAGTCGCCGGTGACGGTTATGAGTACGACCTCGTCGCCCATGTCGCCCGGCGATTCGAGAAGCACCCTGCAGGCAGTCCGGGGCCAGCTGCTCACCCACCCGAGCCGGAACCCCGCGTTCGCCACGCGCGACCGAAGCGGCTCGATGGCCTCGCGGAGGGCGGCTTCGCGCCGCATCGCGGGCGTGTGCCAGCTCTGGTCGGCGAGCGCCCGCTCCACCTCGGCGCGATACTGCTCAGCGTCGAAGTAGAGGTCGTCGACCGCTAGGGCGCGGCCGCGAGTTCGGATCTGGTGCGCCTCGCCCCAGTCGTAGCCCGTGAACTGGCGAAAGTCGCTCCACCGTACAAGCCCACCGGGAACTTCCTCGATCCTGGGCGCCACATCGCTGCAGCCTTCGAAACCGCAGTCGCAGGTGTACAGAAAGAGACGCCGCGATCGGAACGGCGGCACCAGCCGCGCTCCCTCTTGGAAGAAAGGTTGCGCGAAGGTGGCGTGTGTCTCGTCGCGAAGTGCGCCGTACGAGCGGAGGTCGACCCCGTCCACAAGGATCTTCACGAAGAAATCCTCGCCGTCCTCTTCCTTGACGAAATCGAAGGCGATGCTGCTCACGCGCGCAGGCAGCCCTCTCACGGGAGTCACTCCCCCAGTTCGCCGCTCGCCCAGAAGATCTCCTCGGTCAAGCACTCCGCGGGAATGTCGGGCAGCTGCCCCGCCCCGTCCTTCGATGAGTGCATACCGCCACCGAGAGCGACATTGTCCCCCGACTCGATCTTTGTGCCGTCCGGCAACACGACGGTCTCGCCGTCGAGGGTCGTACCGTGCGGGAACACCACGAGGTTCGGCTCCACGTCGCCGAGAACCATGCATCCGGCATCGCCCCACCTGACGGTGCCTTGAGCGAGCGCCTGCTCGGCTGCATCCTCGTGCTGCGCCGCAATTGCGATGGTGCGATCAGTGGATGACGTCACCGCCGTCGGGCCCGAACAACCCGCAAGCAGCGCGAGGACCACCAGCGCGCCGACCACCATCGGGACTCGAGTCATGGCTCTAGGTTACTTGCGAGCCGGTTTCGGCGGAATGAGCTGGCCAGTGTGGGCTCGAATCGCCGGAACCGGCTCAAAAGTGCAGTCCTCAGCGATTCACCTTCGAATCAGTTGTTGAAGCGGAACTCCACGACGTCGCCGTCCTGCATCACGTATTCCTTGCCCTCGATACGGGCCTTGCCCTTGGCGCGAGCCTCGGCGATCGAGCCGGTCTCGACGAGGTCGTCGAAGCCGATGATCTCGGCCTTGATGAAGCCCTTTTCAAAATCGGTGTGGATGACGCCTGCGGCCTGCGGGGCCTTGGCGCCCTTCGGGATCGTCCACGCGCGCGTCTCTTTCGGACCGGCCGTGAGGTAGGTCTGCAGGCCGAGCGTGTTGAAGCCGATGCGGGCGAGCTGGTCGAGACCGCTCTCGTCCTGGCCGGTGGAGGCGAGCAGTTCTGCGGCGTCCTCGGCGTCGAGGTCGACGAGTTCCGACTCGAGCTTGGCGTCGAGGAACACGGCCTGGGCCGGCGCCACGAGTGCGGCGAGCGCGGCCTTCGCGGAGTCGGAGGTCAGCACCGCCTCGTCCACGTTGAAGACGTAGATGAACGGCTTCACGGTGAGCAGTCCGAGTTCGGCAAGAAGCGAGAGGTCGATCTTCGTCGAGGAGGAGAGCGGCTTGCCCTCGTTCAGCCAGGCGACGGCTGCGGCCGCAGTGTCGATGGTGGCCTGGGTGATCTTCTTGGCGCGCAAGTCCTTCTCGTAGCGCGACTGCGCCTTCTCGAGAGTCTGCATGTCGGCCAGGATCAGCTCGGTGTTGATGGTCTCCATGTCGCTGGCGGCGTCGACCTTGCCGTCGACGTGCACCACATCCGGGTCCTCGAAGCCGCGCACGACCTGCGCGATTGCGTCGGCCTCGCGGATGTTGGCGAGGAACTTGTTGCCCAGGCCCTCGCCGACGGATGCGCCCTTGACGATGCCTGCGATGTCCACGAACGAGACGGCGGCAGGCAGGATGCGCTCGGAGGAGAAGATGCCGGCGAGTACGGCGAGCCGGGCATCCGGAAGGCTGACGATGCCGGTGTTCGGTTCGATCGTGGCGAACGGGTAGTTCGCGGCGAGGACCGAGCTCTTGGTGAGAGCGTTGAAGAGGGTGGACTTGCCTACGTTAGGGAGTCCGACGATCGCGATAGTGAGAGCCACGGGGCATAAGTCTACGGCGTTGGTGTCGGGGTCGGAGTCGGGTTCCATGGCAGCGTCCCCTCGGCAGGGATTACCGCCGCGCTCTCGAACGGGGTGAGCGAGGTCCAGTTGCCGTCAGACCGTACGAGGAAGAACTCCGCCGGCCCATCGACCTCGATCGGGTCGCCCTCGGGGTAAAAGTCGCCGGTCGCGCCGCAGGAGTCGGGCAGCGATACAACGCGGATCTCCGCAACGTCGAGCTCACCCTTCAGTACTTCGTCGACGCGAACCGTGTGCGCCGTCGCGCTGACGCCCATGGAGAACGTGACGCCGTCGGTGCCGGTCTCCTCGCCGACGATCACGAGGTCGGCGGAGTCCGCCATCTCGGCGGGGGTGCGGAAGTCGACCCACGATGCGCAGGTGGTCTGCGTGCACCCGGTGAGCCCCGCGGCCAGGATCAGTGCGACGAGCAGGAGCCGCTTCATCCCGAAACCGGCCGAATCGGGTACTGCCTCGCGTGCCACACGATGAGCAGCGGCACAACGACCAGCTCAACCGCCATCGCACCGATATACACGGGATGCGGCCAGCCGACCGCGATCACCGAGATCACCCGGGCGACGCCTCCCGCGACGACGATCGCGAGCAGTCCGGTCGCCACGGGCACCGCGCCGAGAACACCGAGAAGGATGAGCAGGAGTCGCTTCATGCCGAAAGTATGACCTACGGCGCGGGCGAAGGCGTCGGACCTGTGGGATCCCACGGCAGCACGCCGTCGGCGGGGATCATCATCACGCCGGCCGAGGGTGTCTGCGTGCGCCACTGTCCCTCGTCGTCGGTCAGGAAGTATTCGGCTGGACCGGAGACATCGAGCGGGTCGCCGTTGGGGTACCGGTCGACGGGGCCGGTACCGCACGCCGACTCCGGTACGGAGAGGACGCGGATCTCCTGATCGTCGAGCGTGCCCTTGAGCACCTGGTCGACATGCACCCGGTGAACTGTGGCGATGCCCGGGGTGCCGAAATAGCTCTCGGTGCCATCCGGGCCGATCTCCTCGCCGATGATCACCAGGTCCGCAGCCTCGGCCGCATCGGCGGGATCACTGAGATCAACCCATGACAGGCACGGTTCGTTCACCTGCGCCGCGCATCCCGTCAGACCGACAGCCAGGAGTACCGCAACGAGCAGGAGTCGCTTCATCCCCACAGGGAACGCGCCTCGCCGTCGCCCGCGCGAGCAAAGTCGCACCCCCGTGCAACCATCGAAGAGTGCCCCTGAACTTCACCGCCATCGACTTCGAGACAGCCAACGGCTCCGCGGCGAGCGCGTGCTCGGTCGGCCTGGTCAAGGTACGCGACGGTCGTGTGGTGGAGACGGCGAGCTGGTTCATCCAGCCCCCGATCGGTCACGACGTTTTCAACGAGTGGAACATTCGCATCCATGGCATCCAGCCCGTCGACGTCATCGGCGCAGCATCCTGGGTCGACCAGTTGGCCGATCTCGTCGCCTTTGCCGAGAGGGATGCGTTGGTCGCCCACAACGCCGGCTTCGACATGGGTGTGATCGCTGCGGCCTGCGCGGCCACCGTCACCGCGACCCCCGAGTTCACGTACGCCTGCAGCCTGCAGGTTGCCCGCAAGACCTACCACCTCGACTCCTACCGCCTGCCGGTCGCGGCCATGGCGGCCGGCTTCGAGGACTTCCAGCATCACGACGCACTCGCCGACGCGCAGGCCTGCGCGGCGATCATGATCCACGCGGCGAAGCGCCATGATGCCTCGGATCTCGCCCACCTCGTCGCGCTGACCGGCAACCGTATGGGCCGTATCGGCCCGCCGGTCGTGCAGTTCGTCTAGACGACCCAAACCTTCTTCACTGCCGCGAGCGCCGCAGCGAGACTGAGCCCCTGCGCCTGGGCCGCCACCGCGAATACCGCGGCGTGGTCCACCGGCGCGGCGTGCCCGGTCACTCGTGTGCCCGCACCGCGCCGGCTCTCGACGAGTCCGGCACCCTCGAGCTCGGTGTACGCGCGCGCCACCGTGCCGGGCGCGAGCCGCAGGTCGGTCGCGAGCTGCCGCACCGTGGGCAAACGGTCGCCATGGGCGAGTTCCCCCGCCGCGATCAGCGAGGCGATCTGCGCCCGGATCTGCTCGAACGGTGGCGTCGGGTTCGTGTCGTCAACGGTGATCATGCGTCCACCGGTTCACGAGCCGGTGCCCAGCGCACCGCCACGGTGACGATGGCCGCTACGAGCAGACCCAGACCGAGCAGCACGAGTCCGATGCCCAGGACCGTCCCTATGCGGCCAAAGATGAAGGCCGACTGCAGGTACAGGGGCAGTTGGTCGGCGTCCGGACCGAGGCTGTCGGAAGAGATACTCCAGTCGGGGAGGTTAGTGCGCACTGTTGTCGAGGTGGACGTGAAGACCCCTGCCACGACGGCGAAGGTTCCGAAGTAGAGCAGCAGGGCGGAGCTCGAGAGCAGCATCACGAAGCGGGTGAGGGTTCGGCGGGCGGCGTCATCCGCTTCGAAGAGATATGACGAGGCAGGTCGCGGCGCGAGGGCGATTCGCCGCAGGGCAATCATCACCGCGACGGCGAGCACTGCTGTTGCGGCGATGATCGGCACCACGTAGAACCAGGCCGGGTTCGGGCTCCCGCTGATCGACTCGGCACCGAAGGCTCCGCTGATCGCACGCCAGATTCCGAGCTCGTCGCGCGACGAGGCAAGTGCGGTGACGACGAGGAAGACAACGAGGATGCCGGCACTGGCGAGCGGGAGAGTGAATCCCCACGGAGGTCCGAAACTTCCGCTACCACGCGGCACGAGCTCAGCTGTGCGCACCGACCCTGCCGACGGCCATGCCGGCAGCGGAGCCACGGAAACCACAAGGCACCCGAGGATGGCCGCTATCGATACGCCGAGCACATGGCCGAGACCAGTCCAGTTTGCGGGCTGTGGGACGACAGTTAGGAGCACGGCGACGACGAAGAACACACCGAACGCGATCGTCATCCTGAACCGCAGTCCGCGCACAACGGCGTCGACCTCGAGCGAGTGATCGATGAACTGTTCGGAGCGAGCGCGCGAGCGGGTGCGCAGCACGAGCAGAACGACAATGAGCGCGCCGATGACGACGAGCGCGAAGGGGAAGAGCAGGAACATCGAAGCGCCTAACTTGTATCAACTGGTTGACACAAGTTAGCACGCCGCGATTGAGAAGCGCTAGCCGTTCTGCGGGAACCCGAGGTTGATGCCGCCGTGCGACGGATCGAGCCAACGCGAGGTGATCGCCTTCTGGCGCGTGAAGAAGCGGATCGCGTCGGGACCGTAAGCCTTGGTGTCGCCGAACAGCGAGTCCTTCCAGCCGCCGAACGAGTAGTAGCCGACGGGCACGGGGATCGGCACGTTGATGCCGACCATGCCCACCTGGACCTCGCGCTGGAAGCGGCGGGCCGCTCCCCCGTCGTTGGTGAAGATCGCCGTGCCGTTGCCGTACTGGCTGGAGTTGATGAGTTCGAGGCCGTCATCGTAGGTCTCGACGCGCACGACACTGAGCACCGGCCCGAAGATCTCGTGCTGGTAGACGTCGCTCGTCGTCGCGACCTTGTCGATCAGCGTCGGGCCCAGCCAGAAGCCGTCGGACTCGCCGTCGACCTCGATGCCGCGACCGTCGACCACAACGTCGGCGCCGTCCGCGAGGGCGACGTCGATGAAACCGGCGACCTTGTCACGGTGCTCCTTCGTGATCAGCGGCCCCATGTCGCAGCCGCGGGTTCCGTCGCCGACGGTGAGACCCTCAATGCGCGACTTGATCTTGGCGATCAGCTCGTCGGCCACCGGTTCGACGGCCACGATGACCGAGATGGCCATGCAGCGCTCGCCCGCGGATCCGAACCCGGCGTTGACGGCCGAATCCGCGACCAGGTCGAGGTCGGCGTCGGGCAGCACGAGCATGTGGTTCTTCGCTCCGCCGAGCGCCTGGACGCGCTTGCCGTTCTTCGATGCAGTCTCGTAGATGTACTTCGCGATCGGCGTGGATCCCACGAACGAGATTGAGGCGACGTCGGGGTGCTCGAGCAGGGCGTCCACCGACTCCTTGTCGCCGTGCACGACGTTGAAGACGCCGTCGGGCAGGCCTGCCTCCTTGAGCAGCTTGGCCATCCAGATGGCGGCGCTCGGGTCCTTCTCGCTCGGCTTCAGCACCACGGTATTGCCCGCCGCGATCGCGATCGGGAAGAACCACAGCGGAACCATGGCCGGGAAGTTGAAGGGGCTGATGATGCCGACCACGCCGAGCGGCTGGTTGATCGAATAGACGTCGACGCCGGTCGACACGTTCTCGCTGTACTCGCCCTTTGCCAGGTGCGGGATGCCGGTCGCGAACTCGACGACCTCGAGGCCTCTCGCCACCTCACCGAGCGCATCGGACGTGACCTTGCCGTGCTCGTTGGTGAGGATCGCGGCGACCTCCTCCTTGCGGGCGTTCAGCAGCTCGCGGAAGGTGAACAGCACGCCCTGGCGCTTGTTCCAGCTGGCTCCGGCCCACTCGGGGAACGCGGCCTTCGCGGCCTGGACCGCGGAGTCGACGTCGCCCGTGGTGGCGAGGCGCACCTCGCGCTGCACAACGCCGCGCGCGGGGTTGTAGACGGGTGCCGTTCGGGTCGATTCGCCCGCAAACGGAGCGCCATTAAGCCAGTGGTCGAGGATATCCATGGGGCCAGCCTAGATTGTCCGGGGCCACTGTCACACTGGAGCCATGGACCCCATTGTCGCCCTGCTTCTCGGACTGCTCGTCGGTGTGATCCTCGGCGGCTTCATCGGCCTCCTGCTGGCCCGCACGAGACGTGCCGCAGCCGACCCCGCGTTGCTCGAGGCACGCCATGCAGCGGTCGTCGCGGAGATCCGCTCCGAGGAGTCATCGCACCGCTCGCAGCTCTCGGCCGAGCTGGCCGCGCTGCAGGCCACGGCCGCCGGCCTGCGCGAGCAGATCGGCATCCAGCAGCAGCAGTACAGCGAGTTCGCCGAGCGCAGCAGGTCGGAGCAGCTCGCCGTGACCGAGCGTGAGCGGGCTGAGAGCAAGGTGCTGCAGGCACTCACCCCCGTGCAGGAGACGCTGCGCACCATGCAGCAGAAGGTGACCGACCTCGAGGCCCAGCGCGCGGTGCAGCACGGCGAGATCTCGCAGCAGCTGCGCAGCGCCACCGAGAGCGAGGAGCGCCTGCGCAGTACCGCGGAATCCCTCGCCTCGGCGCTGCGTAACAACAGCACGCGCGGCGTGTGGGGCGAGACCCAGCTGCGCAATGTCGTGCAGGCCGCCGGGCTCATCGAGCGGGTCGACTTCTCGGTGCAGTCGTCCATCCATTCCGACGCGGGTGCCGGGCGTCCAGACATGGTCATTCATCTCCCGGGCGGCAAGAACATCGCCGTCGACGCGAAGGTGCCGTTCGCGGCCTACCTCGAAGCCAGCGCGATCGCGGTCACGGCAACGGGCGAGGAGGGTGCGCGGCGTGAGGCGTTCCTGAAACAGCACGTCCGCGCCGTGAGGGCGCACATCGATGCGCTCGCCAGCAAGGCGTACTGGGCGGGGCTCGAGGCGTCACCCGAGCTGGTGATCGCGTTCATCCCGAGCGAGTCGCTCGTTGCATCCGCCATGGAAGCCGACCCCGGCATCATGGACTACGCGTTCTCGAAGCGCGTGGCGCTGGCCTCGCCGGTCACGCTCTGGTCGGTGCTCAAGACCGTCGCCTTCTCCTGGCAGCAAGACGTTCTGACCGAAGACGCGAAACAGCTCTTCGACCTCAGCAAAGACCTGTACTCACGGCTCTCAACGCTCTCCGAGCACGCGGATAAACTGCGCCGCTCGATCGACTCGACGGTGTCGAGCTATAACCAGTTCGCCAACTCGCTCGAGACGCGTGTGCTGGTCACCGCCCGCAAGCTGAACGCCCTCGACGAGTCGAAGGTGCTGGGCGAGGCGACGCTCATCGAGTCGAGCGCGAAGCAGCTGACCGCCGTCGAGCTCGAGCTGCCCGAGGAGCGCAGCGCTTAGCTCGCCAGGGAGACACCCCAACCATCTGGTCGTTTGTTGGCCAGGATGCCGTTCGAACGGCCCGATCACCAACAAATGGCGGGTTGGTCACACCTTCGCAAACAACGCGGCGTTTTGCCAACCGCGCGCCCCGGCGCAACTCCGCGCGGTTAGCAGAAACCCGCGCGGATGCCCTGCCGCCCCGAACCGGCGCGGATGGGCCCTAGGCCCAGAGTTCGGCGACGTGGTCGGCAGCGACGCGACGTATGGTGCCGGAGCGACCGCGCAGCACGATGCTCTCGGTGCGGATGATCGGCCCGAGTCGACGCACGCCGCTCACGAGCTCGCCATCGGTCACGCCGGTGGCGACGAAGTAGGTGTTGTCGCTGCGTACGAGGTCACTCGCCTCGTAGACGTGGTCGAAGATCAGGCCGGCGTCGAGACCCTTCTGTCTCTCCTCATCGGTCTTCGGATGCAGACGGCCCTGGATGAACCCACCGAGTGCCTTGATGGCACAGGCCGTCGCGACTCCTTCGGGGCTGCCGCCTGTTCCGACGCACATGTCGATGCGCGAACCGTACATGGCCGCGTTGATGCCTCCGGCGACATCGCCGTCGAGCATCAGGCGGGTCTTGGCACCGGCGGCGTGGATCTCTTCAATGAGTCCGACGTGCCGCGGGCGGTCGAGCACGGCGACGACGATCTCGCCGATCGGCTTGTCCTTCGCCTTCGCTAGGGCCGCGATGTTGACGTCGATGGGCTGGCGGATGTCGATGACCCCGATGCCTTCGGCTCCGGTGACGATCTTGTCCATGTAGAAGACGGACGACGCGTCGAGCATCGAACCGCGATCGGCGACGGCGATCATGCTGAGGGCGTTCTGGCGTCCGGCCGCGGTGAGCGAGGTGCCGTCGATGGGGTCGACGGCGATGTCGGCTGCTGGTCCGTTGCCGTTGCCGACGTGCTCGCCGTTGAAGAGCATCGGCGCCTTGTCCTTCTCGCCCTCGCCGATGACGACGACGCCGTCGAAGTTGACGGTTCCGAGGAACTTGCGCATGGCATCCACTGCCGCGCCGTCGGCGGCGAGCTTGTCGCCGCGCCCGATGAACGGCTGCGCGCGAATGGCTGCAGCCTCGGTCGCCCGCACGAGCTCCATGCCGAGGTTGCGATCGGGGTGCAGGTAGAGAGTGCCGGTTTCAGGGTTCACCACGGTGTCCTTTGGATTCAGGGATTCTGTTGCGCCGTGGTGGGGGTTTCGGGGGAAACCGACGCTCTACAACTGTAGTTCACCGGCCCAGCGCGGCAAGGACTGTGACGAGGGCATCGGGCTCTCCCACGTTGCCGGGCACCACCACGTAGAGCCGGTCGCGGCCATCGATGGCCCGCAGCCTCCAGACGGAGACCCCGGCGATGACCTGTCCGAGCACCTCGGCGCGCTTCGCCCCGATGCCGATGCGGGCGACGTCGGCCGACGTGATGCCGCCCTTGGAGACGACGATCTCGACGGAGGGCAGCAGCGCCCGAACCGACGACGTGAGTGCCTCCATCACGAGGCGGCCGTGGTCGAGGGTGTTGTGCTCGAGGGAACGCTCGCGCTCGGTCGTGACGACGGCGAGGCCGCGCGCCGCGACATCCCGCGCTGCGGTTTCAGCGATGGCGAGTCCGGTCGCAGCCGGGTTCTCAAAGGCATCAGCGGTCGGGATGACCGTGGCCGCCCCGTACTGTGCGGCAACGAGTTCGAGCTGCGCCGTTGCTCCCGCCGTGTGCGAGCCGCAGACGAGCAGGGTCGGAACCGGGGTCGGCACCAGTGGCACGGACAGCAGTCCCGTGCTCTCGACACCGGCAAGCGCGGCGGCGAGCGGCGAGGCCGAGCGCACGACGATGTTCGCACCGCGGGCCCGTGCCGCCTCAACGCCGCGGGCGATCAGGCGCACGTCGTCGTTGGTGACGGCGTCGGGTACAACGACGGTGCCGGGCAGGGCGGCGACGAGCACGTCTTCCACTCCCCCGGCGCGCACGCATTCGATCGGCATCGAGGAGGCCTTGCGGCCCGACTTCTCGAGCACGTAGTCGACGAGCACGGCCGTGGAGAACGGGAACACCGGGTCGTCGGCGAACTCGGTAAGGTGGGCGGCCACGCGCTCGGAGCCCTGGCGCACGTAGTGCACCCCGCCCTCGGTGGTGCGCCCGCCGTCGGGGAATGCGGGAACGAAGAGGATGATCGACTCCTCGTCGGCGAAGACGAGGGTCTCGGTGAAGACGTGGCCGCGCAGGGTGGAGTCGCCGCGCAGCACGAACTGGATGGGTTCGCCGATAGCCCCAGCGGCCTCCTCGGCGTCGGCGCGGATCGAGCGCATCAGCGCGATTGCCTCGTGCTCGGGGATCGCCCGCGAGTTGGTGAGCAGGTAGACGCTGTCGGCCTCGGTGAGCGCTTCGGCGATGAGGGTCGCGCTGCTCTCCAGCAGCACGATGACTCCACTCGCGGACTGCGTGCCCGTGGGGTCGTCATCCAGAACAATCGTCTTCATGGCGGGTTCCTCTAGATTTTGGATACCGGGGGCGACCGAAGCCGCCCCCGGTACGGGGTGAACTACTTGCCGGCGATGATCGCGTCGACCTCGGCGCGCTGCTTCTTGCCCCAGGTCTCGCGGGTGAGAAGCGCGGCGATGAGGCCGATCGCACCACAGCCCATGTAGACCAGTGCGACACCGCCCCAGCCGAGCGGGATGGCGACGGCTGTCGCGATCAGCGGGATGAAGCCGGAGATGGCAGCCGAGAACTGGTAGCCGAGCGACGCACCCGAGTTGCGGGTCGCGGTCGGGAACAGCTCGGAGAACCACGCGCCCTGCGTGCCGGCCAGCGAGTCGTGGATGAGCGTGAGGCCGATGATGTAGGCGATCACGATGAGCACGGCGCTGCCGGTGTTGACCAGCCCGAACAGCGGGAAGCCGAACAGGATCAGGGCGGAGGTACCGATGATGTAGACCGGTTTGCGACCGACCTTGTCACCGAGGTGACCGAACAGGATGGTCGCAGCGACACCGAGGGTCGCGGCGATCACGAGGCCTGTGAGGGCTACCGAGCGGTCGGCAATGGGTTCGTCGCCGCCCGAGATGTACGACAGCAGGTAGGTGACAATCACGTAGAAACCACCGGACTCGGCAAGACGCAGGCCGATCGCGCGGAGCACGTTGCGCCAGTCGCTCTTGATCACCGAGAGGATCGGGTTCTTCTCGAGCTCGCCGGCGGCCTTGGCCTCTTCGAACTCGGGCGACTCGCTGACCTTCAGGCGGATGATGAGACCCGCGACGATGAGCACGGCACTCAGCAGGAACGGAAGGCGCCAGGCCAGCTCGTTGTCGAGACCGACCGAGAACAGGAACACGATGTTCGCCAGCAGCAGTCCCAGCGGAACGCCGGCCTGCGGGATACCCGTGTACTTGCCGCGCTTCTTCCACGGTGCGTGCTCGAACGTCATCAGGATGGCGCCACCCCACTCGGCACCGAAGGCGAGGCCCTGAATGACGCGGATCAGCGTGAGCAGGATGGGCGCCCAGACACCGATCTGCGCGTAGGTCGGCAGGAAGCCGATGAGTACCGTCGCGAAGCCCATGATGAGCAGCGCGCCGACGAGTACCGGCTTGCGGCCGTACTTGTCGCCGAGGTAGCCGCCGATGATGCCGCCGAGCGGGCGCATCGCGAAGCCGATACCGAAGGTCAGGAAGCCGAGCAGCACGCCGACGACCGGGTCCTCGGCGTTGAAGAACGCGTCACCGAAGTAGAGCGCCGCTGCCGTGCCGTAGGCGAGGAAGTCGTAGTTCTCGATCGTGGTGCCGACGGCACTGCCGATCGCTGTCTTCAGCTTGTCGGGAGAGCCGTCCTTGGCCCTCGTTGCCGCCGAAGCGGGTGTGGTGGTGGTCATCTGGTCTATCTCCTTTGATAATCCGCGGGGGACTCCGGATGACCTCCGGTAGATGCCGGGGTTATCCGGTGGGGTAGGTCCCGCCGACGTTGCCTGTTTTGTAGAAGTCGTGAATGTGGAGACTGACGAAGCGGGCTGCTTCGGTCGCGTCTCGTTTTTTGATGGATTCCAGGATGGTGCGGTGCTCGTGCCTGACGACCTGTGCTGTTGCACGCCAGTCCGCGAGCCCCTCATACGCTTCGATCATCTGGCGGTTGATGGCCGTTCGAAGGGATCCCATGAGGTGTGAGGTGAGGGCGTTCCCCGTCGATTCCGCGATCCGAACGTGGAAGGCGGTGTCGAGGCGGTTGAACTCCTTGGTTTCGATGAGCGGGTCATCCATCAGGTCGAGGATTTCCGCGAGCTCAGCGTGGTCGGCGTCGGTTGACCTATAGGCGGCCTCCGAACAGGACCAGGTCTCGAGCGCCACGCGGGTCTCGAGCACGTCGGTCGCGCTGAAGTGACCCAGCGCAAGCTGGAGCTTGAGAAGGTTCACAAACCCGGGTCCGGGGGTGCCGACGAGCATCGCTCCGCCGTCCGCTCCTCCGCCTCGGCGAATGTCCACCACGCCGAGCGCTTCGAGCACCCGCAGCGATTCCCGCAGCGAGGGCCGGGACACACCGAGCAGCTGGGCGAGATCCCTCTCGCTCGGCAGGTGATCGCCCGCCTTCAGCCGCCCATCGAGGATGCGTTCCTCGATCTGCGACATGACCTGCTCGTACGTGCGAAGTCTCTGGACGGGTTCCCATCCCTCTGCGGTCGTCACCGTGCATGCACCCCTTGGCCGAAACCGAACTCAGGCAATCTGCCCCTGCACCGTTCATCCTAGGTTCCCTCGTGTCTCGGGAAGGATCAGGCCGCTGAAGTGGCTTCGGCGTTGTGCTCGGCACGGAACTCTGCTTCGAGCTCGCGGCGGAACTTGACCGCGAGCTGGCTCTCGTCGAGCTCCACGTCGTTCCAGGACACCGTGGTGTCCTTGGGCACATCGCGGATCAGCTTGGCGCCGTGCGCGAGTCCGAGCGGCAGTGCCTCGCGCTCGAGCGACATGGACGCGGGTGCGAGCTTGCCGAACACCGTGTAGCCGCCCTCACCGTCGAGAGTGTCGCCTGCCTTGAGGTCCTTCTTGGACGTCGTGACGACGTCTCCGCGGAAGCCGGTCGGCGTTCCGGTGGCCTCGCCCCGCAGCACAGCGGCCGCGATCGAGACATTCAGCTCGAGTCCGATCATGTGGTACGGACGGTACAGCGAGCCATAGCGACCGGAGTCGTCGGTCTGCACGCCGTACTCGGCGAAGCACTGCACGGCGTAGTCGGTGGTGGCCTCGAAGGTCACATAGACACCCCAGCGCAGGTCGCGCTCGACCTGCGAGCCGTCACGGTTGAGGCTCGAGATGAGCTCGACGGTGCCGCGACGCGAGAGCGTGCCGCCCTTCGACTTCTCCTTGAGCATCTGCGGAAGGTCATCCACACCGACGGGCGTGAAGTTGAGTCCCTCGTCCTGCGGGGTGAGGCCGGTGCCGTTGGCGACGGCAGCCATCTCGATCGCGGACTTGGTGCCGTCGAGGAAGGAGTTGAACATCTTCGGGTTGTAGTCACCCGAGGCGAGCTGCTCCTCGGTGAAGCCGTAGTAGTCCCAGACGGTGTCAGGGGTGGAGTAGTTGTACTCGGGCAGGTACTTCGTGCCCTTGCCCGCGGCGACGACGTCGAAGCCGACGGTGCGGCACCAGTCGACGAGCTCGCAGATGAGGGCGGGTTGGTCGCCGTACGCCATGGCGTAGATGACGCCGGCGGCCTGGGCACGACGCTGCAGCAGCGGTCCGACCATGCAATCGGCCTCGACGTTGACCATGATGACGTGCTTGCCGTGGTCGATCGCCTTGACCGCGTGGTACGTGCCGATGAGCGGGTTTCCGGTGATCTCGAGGATCACCTCGATCTCGTCGAGCTCGATGAGCTTATCCGAGCTCTCGGTGAGGTAGGTGCTGCCGTTGCGAAGGGCGTCCTCGAATGAGGCTGCCGCGTACCGCTCCTGCGGCCAGCCGGTGCGGTGCATGGCCTCGCGGGCCTTGGGGAGGTTGATGTCGGCGACACCCACAACGTGAATGCCTTTTGAGCCGAGTGCCTGTGTGAGGAACATCGAGGCGAACTTGCCGGCGCCGATGACCCCGACGCGGATGGGGCCGGCCTCTGCGGTGCGCTTTTCCAGCAGCGAGAACAGGTTCATGCGAACTACTCCTTTGTAGGCCTTCACAGCCAGTAGTGAAAAATAGGATGGTCAGACCATCTACTTGTGAATAGTTTTACCATCTACTCTGACTTTGTCAAGTGGTGCCACAACACGCTGGCTAGACTTTCCCCGTCACCCAGATGCCACAAGGAGAACCGCAATGCCCGTCGCAACCCCAGACCAGTACGCCGAGATGCTCGACAAGGCCAAGTCCACCGGATTCGCCTTCCCCGCCATCAACGCCTCGTCCTCCTCGACCATCAACGGCATCCTGCAGGGACTGAGCGACGCCGGCTCCGACGGCATCATCCAGGTCACGACCGGAGGCGCGGACTACTTCGCCGGCCAGAGCGTGAAGGCACGGGCATCCGGAGCTCTCGCCTTCGCGGCGTTCGTCACCGAGGTCGCCAAGAATTACCCGGTCACCGTCGCCCTGCACACCGATCACTGCCCCAAGAACGCCCTCGACGACTTTCTGCTGCCGCTCATCGCCGCGTCAGAAGACGAGGTCAAGGCCGGTCGCAACCCGATCTTCCAGTCGCACATGTGGGACGGCTCGGCCGTGCCGCTCGCCGAGAACCTCGAGATCGCGCAGCAGATCCTCCCCCGCATGAAAGCGATCAGCTCGATCCTCGAGGTCGAGATCGGCGTCGTCGGCGGCGAAGAAGACGGTGTCACCGAGGAGATCGGTGAGCACCTCTACACGACTCTGGATGACGCCATCGCCACGGTCGAGGCCCTCGGCTTCGGTGAGCAGGGCCGCTACATGGCGGCCCTCACCTTCGGCAACGTGCACGGCGTGTACAAGCCCGGTGGGGTCAAGCTGCGCCCCGCGCTGCTCAAGGAGATCCAGGACGGCCTCGCAGCCAAGTACGGCAAGGACGCCCTCCCTCTCGACCTGGTCTTCCACGGAGGATCGGGATCGACCGATGGCGAGATCGCCGAGGCCGTCGCCAACGGTGTCGTCAAGATGAACATCGACACCGACACCCAGTACGCCTACAGCCGCTCGATCGCCGACACGGTGCTCAAGAACTACGACGGCTTCCTCAAGATCGACGGCGAAGTCGGCAACAAGAAGGTCTACGACCCGCGCGCCTGGGGCAAGACGGCCGAGTCGGCTCTCGCCCTCCGCGTCGTCGAGTCGACCAAGCAGCTCGGATCGGCCGGACACAAGATCTAGGCACGACCCTGTGAAACGCCGTCCCCTCGGGGGCGGCGTTTTGTCGTTAAGGGCGCTGCGCCGGGAACTGGAACTTGAGCAGCTCGCGCGCCGGATCCCAGCTGAGTTCCTGCACCGCGGTCTGCAGCGTCAGGTAGTAGGGGGCGAGCATCATGGTGCGCCGACCTTCCGGCAGGTCGAGGTCGAGACTGAGCGCCACCGCGGTGCCGCCGTCGTCCTGGCTGCGCAACTCGATGAACAGCGAGCCGTCGCGGGTAGCGGGGTTCTTCATGACGGCGAGCAGGAGGCCTCGCAGGGCCGCGCGCTGCACGGTGTTCATGGCGTCGGCGCGATGGTCGGGGTCGACCACGTAGATCGGCCCGTAGAGCGCGAGCGAGTCGAGCCAGCTGCGGTTGGCCTGGCTGACGAGATCGGCGCGCAGCTGCCGCGCGAGCTGTCCGGCGAGAGCGCGATCCTCCTCGGTGACGGTGCCGCGGTCGGCAACGTCGCGCAGGAAGGGGGCGACCCGGGTACCGAGCCGCGCGAGAGTGCGGCGCTCGACCTGTCTTGCGGCTTCCTCATTGGCGGCCTCGGTGACCGGTTGCGGTGTGCCCGCGCCCGTGAGCAGAGACTGCGTACTCTTGACGATCACTCCGCTGAAGATGGCGCATGCCGCCGTGGCGATCACCACGCCACTCGCGGCGATGAGCATGGCGCTCAGCGGCGGCCACACCCGCGCCGAAGCGATGAATCCGTACCAGGCGCCCATCGTCGCGGCGGCGGTGAAGATCGCCCCGTATCCGATCAGCTGCCGCACGCTCGAGTAGGGCGACATGCTCCCGAGCACAAGTCCGACGCCCACGGGCACCCACCAGTGCTGGACCAGCAGTATCGAGTCGTGGTTTCCCACGGCCGAGACGAGAACCGAGACCAGGGTGAGCAACAACGGGAGCACGGCCTGCCGCAGACCGAACGGCGTGCGCAGCGGTCGGGTTGCCCGCTGCACGAGCACGCAGGCGAGAACCTGAAGGGCGAGGGCCAGCATCTCGAGAAGGGGGTTCGCGAGCAGGTTCCAGGTCAGAACGATTGCCACAGCACCGTAGACGAGGAGCGTCGACGTGAGAACCGTAGGGATCAGCGGCTTCGTGAACCAGCTGAGCGGATCGGTCTGTTGTGGGCTCACCCGCCACGACTCAAGCATCGGGACCGGGCCGATTCGGAATGGACATGAGCACCGACGTGCCGTGCCCGGGGCGCGAGAAGATGCGCACCGAGCCGCCCAGCGATTCGATGCGCTGCACGATCGAGGTGCGGATACCCAGTCGATCTCCGGAGATGGATTTCGGGTCGAACCCCACCCCATCGTCGATCACCATGATGGTGACCTCCTCGGGGGTGGATCCGAGCACCACCTCGGCGGTGGACACCCCCGAGTGGTTGAGCACATTGTCGAGGCACGCGGCGAGCGCGGCGCCCGCGGTCGAGGAGGTCGCGGGCGAGAACAACACAACGTGATCGCTGTCGTCGGCCACGTCGACGGTAAGTCCGCGCCACTGGTACAGCGACACGAGCGAGATCAGGCCGTTGCGCAGTCCCGCATCCGCGGACTCGATGGCGGCGGCGGGGGCGGATTCGCGCAACCAGGTCGTGTCGCCAAGGGTGGCGACGTCGGCACGCAGCCGATCGCGAGCACGTTCGTCGAGCGCGCCCGACGAGGTCATCACGACCGTCAGGTCGCTGAGCACCGTGTCGTGCACGATGGCGGCCGCACGCTGCTCGAACTGGTTCTCGAGGTCGAGGCGCCGAGTGTCCTGTTCGAGTTTGACGAGGTCGGGCACGTTTCGCTGCTGGCTCGCGTGGATCAGCGCGATCGCGAGGTAGGCCGCGGAGACGACCCCGAGCGACATGATGGTCGCCCAGCTCGGTACGAACCGCACACCGAGCCAGAGAGGAGTCGCCACGGTGACCACTGCGGCGCAGAAGAAACCGAGGGCACCCCAGAGGAATCCGCTGAGCGGGCGCCGCAGCCCACCGCCGACCAGAACGAGAGCGAGAAGAGGCCGGTTGAACATAAAGCCGGCGTCCGCGTAGAGCGCGTCATCCACTTCAGCCAGGGATAGGGCGTACATGAACGACAGCACAGTGCCGGCCCCGAGGAACAGCAGCCGGGTGAACGTCGTCGGCCGCCAGCCCATGAGCACAAGAAGCGCAAGAATCGCGACCAGGCAACCGACGGGGAACGGGATGGCGTCGGCCGCCCCACGGTCGATCAGGACATCGATGACCAGAGGGATGGCGACGAGAACCGAGGCGATTGCGACACCGAGCGCTGCGCGGGAGACGGCCGTGGTGATGACACCGGAGGCGAGCTCGCGCGGCAGCACAACAATGCGCGCCGCCTCGGCGGTCACCGCATTTTTTCGAGGTAGGCCTGGAAGGCGGGGTCACCGGTCATGACGACAACCGTAGCGATGATGACGATGAGCACGAACACGATGCCGGCGCTCAGCGGGATCCAGAACGCGCGGCGTCCGGCGCGCAGGGCACGTATGGCGAGAACGACCGAGCCGATGAAAAACACGGACATCACGACGTTGAGCACGGCGCCAACCGAATTCGCGAGTGACTCGGACTCGAAGTCCCCATAGCCGGCGATCGTGAACGCCTGCGAGAAGGTCTCTCCCATCGTCGCGAAGGTCGGGAAGTAGGTGAGAACCGCGAAGGTGCCGATCGCGATGAGTGCGGTCGTGACGATGCGGTCCCAGGGGCGTGGCTTCGGGATGACGGAATCCGGGGCCACCGTCGACTCGATGCGCTCGCCGGCGACCGGCGGGGGCAGCACGGGCTCGAGCGGCGTGCCCATGGCCTGAGCCTGGTCTTCGGGTGAGGCGTACTCGCCGTATTGCGGGCGGGGGCGTTCTTCGGTCACTGCTGCTGCCAATCGAGTTTGCGGGTGCGGCCTCCGAGGCCGCGTTCGTCTGCCTTGCCGGACGGGTCGGTGCGCAGTTCCTTGGGCAGCGAGAACATCAGGTCCTCCTCGGCCGTCACGACCTGACTCACGTCGCCGAAGCCCGCGTCGGCGAGGTCGTCGAGCACTTCCTGCACGAGCACCTCGGGCACGGATGCCCCGCTCGTCACGCCGACCGTTGCGACACCGTCGAGCCACTCCTGCTGGATTTCGCTCGCGTAATCCACGCGGTAGGCCGCCTTGGCGCCGTTCTCGAGCGCAACGTCCACGAGACGCACGGTGTTGGAGCTGTTGGCGGATCCGACGACGATCACGAGTTCCGCCTGCTCGGACACCTTCTTGATGGCGACCTGGCGGTTCTGGGTGGCATAGCAGATGTCGTCGCTGGGGGGATCCTGCAGGTTCGGGAATCGCTCGCGCAGCAGGCGCACCGTCTCCATGGTCTCATCCACGCTCAGCGTGGTCTGCGAGAGCCAGACGAGGTTGTCGGGGTCGGCGACGACGAGGCCCGGGACGTCGGCCGGGCTGGTGACGAGGGTCGTCTGGTCGGGCGCGTGGCCCATGGTGCCCTCGACCTCTTCGTGGCCGGTGTGCCCAATGAGCAGGATGTGCTTGTCCTGCTTCGCGAAGCGCACTGCCTCGCGGTGCACCTTAGTGACGAGGGGGCAGGTCGCGTCGATGGCCTGCAGCTCGCGGTCGGCCGCGCCCTGCACCACGGCGGGCGAGACGCCGTGCGCGCTGAACACGATGTGCGATCCGATGGGCACCTCGTCGACGTCGTCGACGAAGATCGCGCCCTTCTTCTCCAGAGTGGAGACGACGTGGATGTTATGCACAATCTGCTTGCGCACGTAGACGGGTGCGCCATAGTGGTCGAGAGCTTTCTCGACGGCGATCACCGCCCTGTCGACTCCCGCGCAGTACCCGCGAGGGGCGGCGAGGATGACCCGCTTGGCCCCGGCGACGGGGGTATTCTGGAGCCTGTTGCGCAGAGCAGGAACGCGCGGCATCTCGAGATGCACAGCGGCGTTTCCGTTAGTGATATTGCTCACTGTCCAATTCTACGGTGGCGAACAGTTCCAAGACTGGGAGGAGGCGCGATGACGATTCAGGATGCCCCCTCCACCGTCGATGCTCCGTGGCCAGTAGGCCTGCTCTCCGCCAAGATCAAGGGCTGGATCGACCGACTCGGGAGTGTCTGGGTCGAAGGCGAGATTACCCAGTGGGGCGTGTCCGGCGGCAATGTCTACGGCAAGCTGAAAGATCTCGACGCCGACGCGACGGTCGGATTCACCGTCTGGTCGTCGGTCAAGGCCAAGCTTCCCGCCGACCTCAAGCAGGGCGACCGGGTGATCGCGCTCGTCAAACCCAACTACTGGGTCAAGGGCGGCACCCTCACCATGCAGGTGTTCGAGATGCGCCACGTCGGCCTCGGCGACCTGCTCGAGCGACTCGAGCGCCTGCGCGTGCAGCTGCGCTCCGAGGGGCTCTTCGACGCGTCGCGCAAGAAGCCGCTGCCCTTCCTCCCGAACATGATCGGGCTCGTCACGGGCCGCGATTCCGACGCGGAGAAGGATGTGCTGCGCAACGCGCAGCTGCGCTGGCCCGCGGTGCAGTTCCGCATCGAGTACGCCGCGGTGCAGGGTGACCGTGCCGTCAGCGAGGTGACCGCGGGCATCCGGTCGCTCGATGCTGACCCCGAGGTCGACGTGATCATCGTCGCCCGCGGTGGCGGAGACTTCCAGAACCTGCTCGTCTTCAGCGACGAAACGCTAGTGCGAGCGGCCGCCGCCTGCGAGACCCCGCTCATCTCGGCGATCGGCCACGAGGCCGACCGCCCGCTGCTCGACGACGTCGCCGACCTGCGCGCCTCCACCCCGACCGATGCCGCGAAGCGTGTGGTGCCGGATGTCGCGGAGGAACTCGCCCTCGTGCAACAGTCCCGCGGACGTATCCAGACCCGGCTGACCGGCCTGTTGCGCACCGAGATCGACCGCCTCGAGCAGGTGCGCTCGCGTCCATCCCTCGCCAACCCGCAGTCCCTCATCGACGCCCGCGCCGAAGAGCTGGGCCGCTACGTATCGCGCAGCACCGAGCTACTCGAACGTGTTGTCGAGCGCGCGTTGAACCAGGTCGGCGAGCTACGCGGCCACCTGCGCGCCCTCTCCCCGCAGCGCACCCTCGATCGGGGCTACGCCATCGCGCAGCTTCCGGATGGCTCGGCTCTCCGATCCGCCGAAGACGCGCCGGGCGGCACCCGTCTCCTCCTCACCCTCGCCGTCGGAACCGTCACCTCCACAGTGGACGCCCCACACACGTAACCCCCACCCCCGAAAGGTAGAATCGCCCCGTGGCTACTGCGGAGAAGAAGAACCCGAACGACGTGAGCGACCTCAGCTTCGAGCAGGCTCGTGATGAGCTGGCGCGTGTGGTCGCAGAGCTCGAGCAGGGGTCATCCACTCTCGAACAGTCGCTCGCACTCTGGGAGCGCGGCGAGGCACTCGCTGGTCGTTGCGAGGAATGGCTGCTCGGCGCGAAGGCGCGCCTCGAGGCTGCTCGCACCAGGGCCGCCGACTGATGGCCACCAAAGAACCCCGCGTCGTCGCCGATCTCGGCCGACCCGAGACCCCCGAGGAGACGGCCGCGCGCAAGGCCGAGACCTCCCGCACACACCGCGCGAGCCAGACCGTGGTCAACCTGGCCTGGTCGCTCGGCGTATCCGTCGCCGTCATGCTCGTGCTCGTGCTCGTTGTGGTGCGCCCCGACCTGCCCGACCGCGAACCGGTCGACTACACCATCCTCGCCGAGCAGTACGAGTCTCAGGCCGGCCAGCCGCTGCTCAGCCCCGAGCTGCCCCAGGGCTGGTATGCGAACAAGGCCGAGCTCGAGACCGGCACCGACGGCGTCACGACCTGGGCCGTCGGCTTCATCACTCCGAGCAACCAGTACATCTCGCTCAACCAGGGCGTCGAGGCGAACCCGACCTGGCTCGGCAACCAGCTGACCCCCACCGATCGCCCCGCGCTCGAGGGCACCGGCGGCGAGCAGCTCGACGATGTCGCCTGGACCGTCTACGACAACCGCACGGCAGACGACGCCGGCAACTACGCCTACGCCATGAGCGCCGAGCTCGACGAGTCGATCGTCGTGCTGCGCGGTACGGCCGATGCCAACGAGTTCCGCACGCTGGCGACCGCGCTGGGAGCACAGCGATGACCGGCCGCACGCCCGCCAAGGCGTGGCAGGAGATGCAGCGCGGCAACGACCGCTTCGTGGCCGGTGAGCCAGCGCATCCCCGACAAGACGTCGAGCGTCGCGAGCAGGTCGCCAAGGGCCAGGCTCCGCACGCAGCGCTGTTCGGCTGCAGCGACTCCCGCCTCTCCGCCGAGATCATCTTCGACAAGGGCATCGGCGACCTGTTCGTGGTGCGCAACGCCGGCCAGATCATCAGCGACTCGGTCATCGGCTCGCTCGAATACGCCGTCGCCGTGCTGAACGTGCCGCTCATCGTGGTGCTCGGTCACGACGAGTGTGGTGCCGTACTCGCCGCGATTGACGCCGAGAGCCCGAATGCCCCGACACTCCCGATCCACATCGCGAACCTGGTCTCGAAGATCACGCCCGCCGTCAAACGCGTCTCGGCAGCGCATCCCGGAACCATTGATTCTCACGAGGTCGGGCGCGAACACCTGCGCGACACGATCGCCGAACTGATCGAGTCGTCCGAGCTGATCAGCGACGCCATCGCCGCGGGTACGCTGGCTGTCGTGGGTGCGAACTACCGGCTGCTCGAAGGGCGCGCGGTACCCGACATCCACGTAGGAAATCTCTAACCACCACCCGGAAGGCCCCATCGTCGTGACCACCAGCAGTGACCCGAAGTTCCGCACCGAGCACGACACGATGGGCGAGGTCCTCGTTCCGATCGACGCGCTCTACAGCGCCCAGACCCAGCGCGCTGTCGAGAATTTCCCGATCTCGGGGTCCGGCCTCGAGGCCGCACAGATCGTCGCTCTCGCGCGAATCAAGAAGGCCGCGGCCCAGGTCAACGCCGAGCTCGGTGTGCTCGATGCCGACATTGCCGATGCCATTGCCGGCGCCGCCGACCTGCTCATCGGCGGGGCTCATCACGATCAGTTCCCGGTCGACACGTACCAGACCGGTTCGGGCACCTCCTCGAACATGAACATGAACGAGGTGCTCTCCAACCTCGCGACGACCGCCCTCGGCTCCCCCGTGCACCCCAACGACCACGTGAACGCGTCGCAGTCGTCGAACGATGTCTTTCCGACCTCGGTGCACGTTGCGGTGACGGGCGCCCTGCTCGGCGACCTGATCCCCTCACTCACGCACCTGGCTGCCGCACTCGACGTCAAGGCCGAGCTGTGGAAGGACGCCGTCAAGGCCGGCCGCACCCACCTCATGGATGCCACCCCCGTCACCCTCGGCCAGGAGTTCTCTGGCTACGCCCGCCAGGTGCGCCTCGGCATCGAGCGCGTTCAGGCGACCATCCCCCGCGTCGCGGAGGTCCCGCTCGGCGGCACCGCCGTCGGCACCGGCATCAACACCCCGGCCGGCTTCCCGCAGAAGGTCATCGCGCTGCTCTCCGCCGACAGCGGCCTGCCGATCACCGAGGCACTCGACCACTTCGAGGCCCAGGGCGCGCGCGACGCGCTCGTTGAGGCCTCCGGCGCGCTGCGCGTCATCGCCGTATCCCTGACGAAGATCTGCAACGACCTGCGCTGGATGGGTTCGGGACCGAACACCGGCCTCGGTGAACTGCACATCCCCGACCTGCAGCCCGGGTCATCCATCATGCCGGGAAAGGTCAACCCGGTGATCCCCGAGGCCGTCATCATGGTCGGCGCGCGCGTCATCGGCAACGACGCGACCATCGCGTGGGCCGGCGCCACCGGAAACTTCGAGCTCAACGTCGCCATTCCCGTCATGGGAACCGCGCTGCTCGAGTCGATCCGCCTGCTCTCGAACTCGACGGTGCTCCTCGCCGACAAGACCGTGGACGGCCTCTCCGCGAATCTGGACCGCGCTCGCGCGCAGGCCGAGTCCTCGCCATCGATCGTCACTCCCCTCAACCGCTTCATCGGATACGAGTCGGCCGCCAAGGTCGCCAAGCACGCCGTCGCCGCCGGCATCACGGTGCGCGAGGCGGTCATCGAGCTCGGATTCGTGGAGCGCGGCGAGGTCTCGCTCGAGCAGCTCGACGTGTCGCTCGACGTGCTCTCGATGACCCACCCGGGCTAGGTTTCAGGCGGCCACGAGCTCCGCGACGGGCTTGCGAGGGGCGAGCCGCATCCCGCCCACGCCGATGAGGCAGAGGGCGATGATCCCATAGCGGGCCACGAGCAGCAGGGCTGCAACGACGAGCGAGGCGTCCACGTCACGCACGAGCAATTGCAGGAAGGTGAGGATGGCGCCGTTCGCGAGCAGCGCCGCACACAGCGCCGCTGCGGTGATCACGACGACGCCACCCGTCGTCGCACCTCCCTTGAAGCCGAAGGCCACGACCATAGTCGCGAGCACCGCACCGACGATTGCCCACACGACGAACACCACATCGACCGCGCCGTCATACCTGATGATGGCCGCGCTCAACTCGGCTCGGGCCTCGGCCGAAATGCCTTCCATCTCGACATAGGGCGCTCGTGTCGACCAGTGCCGCACGGCCCCGAGTACTCCAGCGGCCACAGCAGCCGCAACCAGGACGCCGCCCAACAGTGCGACGCTGCGCGGGTGTCCCGTCGACGCCTCGCGCACTGCGAACGCGCGAACGAGCAGCACGGCCGCTGCTGCGATGAGCACGGCGGCCACGAGGTATGCCGCGGTCGCCGGGGTGAGGTAGGGGTTGTCGACATCCTCGAGACCTGAGCCGATCGTGGCGTAGGCCAGCGGCGCAGCACTGGCGAGCGCGAGAAGCCACACGGCGAGACGCACGGCACCCGGCACACCCCTCGTGAAGCTCAGAGTGATCGAGGCCAGGACGGCGAGCACGGTGTAGACGGTGAGCAAGCCCGAACCGATGAACATCGCGAAGTCTATGACCCCGTGTCCCACAAGCCCGCCGAAGGTCACAATGCTCGCGTACTGGCTGAGGCCGAGGAGGGCCGCGCTCAGAGCGAGCCCCGCCGCGAGGCGGGATCGTCGCTGGGTCGCGCCCGTCGACACGGCCCGGGTCTCGATCACGGGTCGGTCCACGCTGACCGCGAACGCCAGCGAGCCCATGGCGATTTCCGACGGGCGGATGCCGGCTTCCGCTGCATCCCGCAGGTCGGCCGCCCACTGCTCGCGGTAGCGGTCCCGCATGCTGCTGGGGAGCATCCTCACCGCCACCCGGACGGCAAGCCGCGCGACGGCGCTCACGCGACGACCGCCGTTGCAGCGGCGATGGTACCCGGGCGCGCCTGCTTGCGCGCGAACTCGCCTATCGCCGTTTTTGCGGCGGCGGCTCCGTCGGAGGTCAGCTCGTAGAATCGGCGGCGGGGTCCGACGCGGGTCGGGTTGTCTTCCCACGTGGACGTCACCCAGCCGGCCCTCTCAAGCCGCTCGAGGATCGGGTACACGCTGCCGGCGGGGCGTCCGCTCGACTTGATCACGAGCATCCCCCACACCGCCTCGCCAGAGGCGTCGAGCACGGAAAGCACGTCGATGGTGGCCGGGGTGATGCGGGAGAGAGGTTCCATGCGTGCAACTCTACCTATATAGAGATAGAGGAGCAAGAGAATCTCGCGCCGCGCCCGAGCGCCCCGCCCGGTGCAGCGACGCCCGCCCGGGACACACCCCGGGCGAGCGTCGTCAGCCCGGGCGAGCGCGCGAAAGAGCCCGCCGGGACCAGGTTCCGGCGGGCTCGATTTCGATACGGCCGTGGGCGGCCTACTCCATCAGCGGCAACGTCACGCCAGCTCGTTGGACTCCAGCATCTGGGTCACGAGCGCAGCGATCGCGGAGCGCTCCGAGCGGGTCAGAGTGATGTGCCCGAACAGCGCGTGGCCCTTGAGCGACTCGATGACGGAGGCGACACCGTCGTGGCGTCCGACCCGCAGGTTGTCGCGCTGCGCGACGTCGTGCGTGAGCACAACCCGCGAGTTCTGGCCGATGCGGCTGAGGACCGTGAGCAGCACGTTGCGCTCGAGGGACTGGGCTTCATCCACGATCACAAAGGCGTCGTGCAGCGAGCGTCCGCGGATGTGCGTGAGCGGCAGCACCTCGAGCAGCCCGCGCTCGATGACCTCGTCGAGCACGTTCTGCGAGACGACCGAGCCAAGAGTGTCGAACACGGCCTGCGCCCACGGGTTCATCTTCTCGGCGGCGTCGCCCGGCAGGAAGCCGAGCTCCTGGCCACCGACCGCGTACAGCGGGCGGAAGACCATGATCTTGCGATGCTGCTGCTTCTCGAGCACCGCCTCGAGGCCCGCGCACAGGGCGAGGGCCGACTTGCCGGTACCGGCGCTTCCGCCGAGGGAGACGATGCCGATCTCCGGGTCGAGCAGCATGTCGATCGCGAGGCGCTGCTCGGCGCTTCGACCGTGCAGGCCGAAGATGTCACGGTCGCCGCGCACGAGGCGCATCTGGCCGCGGCTGGTGACGCGCGCGAGTGCAGAACCACGATCCGAGTGGATGACGAGCCCCGTGTTGATGGGAAGGTCCTGAACGGCCCGGGACGAGAGCTTCTCGGCGTCGTACAGTTCCGCCATCTGCTCGCTCGAGAGCGCGAGCTCGGTCTGGCCGGTCCAGCCGGAGTCGACGGCGAGTTCGGCGCGGTACTCCTCGGCTGCGAGGCCGATCGAGGCGGCCTTGACGCGCAGAGGGAGATCCTTGGAGACAACCGTGACGGCGAGGCCGTCGTTGGCGAGGTTCATGGCAACCGCGAGGATGCGCGAGTCGTTGTCGCCGAGCTGGAGGCCCGACGGCAGCACCGACATGTTGGAGTGGTTCAGTTCGACGCGCAGCGATCCGCCCTCACCGACCGAGATCGGAAAGTCTAGGCGTTCGTGCTGCATCCGCAGTTCGTCGAGATTGCGCAGCGCCTGGCGGGCGAAGTACCCGATCTCCGGGTCGTTGCGCTTCGATTCAAGCTCGGTGATGACTATCACCGGCAGCACTACCGCGTGTTCGGCGAACCGGAACATCGCCTGCGGATCCGACAGCAGAACAGAGGTGTCGAGCACATAGGTGCGCTCGAGGGTGGAGGTGGCGTGAGCCCCCTCCGTCTTCTGCTGGGGACTCATCTTCTCGGCCACGTGCACTCCATCCCCGAGTGCGCGGCACTCGGATCCAGTTTGCGGACGGCCAATAAATTTGCGAGAAACGAACTTACGTGGCCGTCTCGACCAGGCGCCATACCTGATGAGTTGAAACTATGCTCACCCACCGACTTCGCGCGTGCGACACGCGGCCCGCAATATGTCGTTCAGGTTAAACGTTGATCGCCGACCCGAAGCTCATCAGCGCCGCCCGCAGCATCTCGTGGGTCTCCTCGTTGGTGCTGACGTGGGCGCTGAGCCGCACGCGCCCCTCACGGGTCGTCGTCGTGACCCCGTGGTTGTACAGCGCGGCGCCGAGGATGGCGAGGTGCTCGGGTGCCGGCTCGATCACGACGATGCCCGCACGCTCGCTCTCGGGCCGCGACGAGACAACCGTCACCCCGAATTCGTCGGCGATATCGATGATGCGGTTGGTCGCCTCGATGATGCGAGACCGGATGACACCCACCCCCACCTGCGCGATCTCCTCAAGGGCAGCGGCGAACCTGCCCTGGGCGACGCGGTCGGCATTGCTCACGCTGAAGGCGCCCACACCGCGAGTGGGAGGGAGCACCTCGTCCAGCGGGGTGCCCTCGGCGTCCGTTGCGCTGAATCCGGAGAACACGGGGGTGAGTTGTTCGAGAGCGCGGTCGCTCATGGCGAGGAACCCGGTGCCCCATCCCGAACGCACCCACTTCTGGCCGCCGGACACGATCACGTCGGCGACGTGCCAGGGCGCTTCGACGACCCCGAAGCCCTGGATGGCGTCGACGATGAGCAGCCGGTCGCCGATCACCTGGCGGATGCCCTCGATGTCGGCGAGGTATCCGGTGCGGAAGTCGACGAGACTTACGGCGACCGCAACGGTCGAGCTATCGAGCTGGTCCCGCAGGTTGCCGGGCGTGACGCGACCGTCATCCGTTGTCAGCCACTGCGGCGCAAGCACACCGAGAGACTCGGCCGCGCGAACCGCGGCGAAGGTGACACTCGGGAACTCGGCCGGGGAGAGTGCCACTCCCCCGGTGATGCCGAACATGGCGTGCATGAGGCCCTGGCTGGTGTTCGGCTGGAACACGACATGCGAGGAGTCGAACCCGATGAGGGATGCCACGGCCTCGCGCACGCGCGCGTCCTGCGCCTCGAGCAGGTCGAGGCTGCCGAAGCGGGCGCGACCGAGCAGTCCGGAGAGGGCGTACTCCTCATCCTTAACGCCGCGGCCGACCGGGCCGACACGGGCGAAGTCGAGGTAGCCGGGTTCGTCGGTGAATTGCGCGACGTAGCCGTCGATGTCCATCATGAGCCGAATCTTCTCTGTCGGGAGGCGTAGTCACGAACGGCGCGCAGCAGGTCGACCTCGCGCAGGTCGGGGCCGAGCGCCTCCATGAAGTAGAACTCGCTGTGGGCGCTCTGCCAGAGCATAAAGTCGCTGAGCCGTTGCTCGCCCGAGGTGCGGATGACGAGGTCGGGGTCGGGCTGGCCGCCGGTGTACAGGTGCTCGGCGATGAGTTCGGGAGTGAGCAGCGCGGCGAGGTCGTCGAGAGTTCCGCCGTCGGCGTTGTGCTCGTGCACGATGCTGCGCATCGCGTCGGCGATCTCGCGGCGGCCACCGTAGCCGACGGCGAGGTTGACGTGCAGCCCCTTGTTGGCCTCTGTGCGCTGCTCTGCCGACTTGAGCGCCGCAGCGAGCGCGGGGGGAAGCCCTTCGCTCGTGCCGACCTGCTGCACGCGCCAGTCTCCGGTGTGCGAGAGGTCTTCGGCGAGGTCGGCGATGATCTCGTACAGGTCGCGCAGCTCTTCGGTGTCACGCGCGGTGACGTTGTCGTTGGAGAGCAGGTAGAGGGTGACGACCCCGACCCCGAGCTGGTCGCACCAGCCGAGGAATTCGTGGATCTTGGCCGCACCGGCGGTGTGACCGTGGGCTGCGGTCTCGAGGCCGCGGGCGCGCGCCCATCGTCGGTTGCCGTCGAGGATCATCGCCACGTGCTTCGGCACAGCGACCCCGGCGAGCTGGCGACGAAGTCGCGCCTGGTACAGGCCATAGAGGAAGCCGCGCCCCAGTGTTCCTCGCCTGTCCGTCACGCACTCACGTTAGCTCAAAGGGAGCACCCAGCCGTGTAAATAGGCTGGGAGCTAAGCTTGCGCCATGACCGCACGGGGAGCGAATAACGACGTAGTCGACGACGGTGGCGCCGACCTTCCCGGTGTTCCGCTGGTCGAGGAGGCTATCGACAACGAGCGACTCGAAAGGCTCGAGCAGAAGCCGACCTGGCGTGGCTGGATCCACGCCGGCACCTTCCCGGTCGCGATTGTGCTGGGCGTCATCCTCATCGTGATGGCCGACGGTGCCGCGGCCAAGATCTCGTCGTCGATCTTCGTGGCGTCGAGCCTGCTACTCTTCGGTGTGTCAGCGCTCTACCACCGCATCAACTGGAGCCCGACGACGAAGGCCGTGTTCAAGCGCCTCGATCACGCCAACATCTTCCTGCTGATCGCGGGCTCGTACACGCCGATCACGGTGCTCGCCCTGCCGCCCGAGAAGGCCACGATCCTGCTCTGGTTGGTGTGGAGCGGTGCCGCGCTCGGCATCGGGTTCCGCGTGTTCTGGGTCGGTGCACCGCGTTGGCTCTACGTGCCGTTGTACGTCATCCTCGGCTGGGCCGCCTGCATGTTCATCGTGGACTTCTTCCAGGCGAACTGGGTCATGATGACGCTCATCATCATCGGCGGTCTTTGCTACACGCTGGGTGCCGTGTTCTACGGGCTGAAGCGCCCCAACCCGATCCCCGGGGTGTTCGGCTTCCACGAGATCTTCCACACGCTCACACTGCTGGCGTTCCTCTGCCACTGGACGGGAATCCTCCTCGTGGCGACGAACCCTCCGGTGCTCTAGCTCTTTTTCTTTTGAGAAGAGGATGCAGCGGCCTCCGCTGCCTCGGCCTCGAGTTTCACCCGCACCTCTTCGCGGTATCGCACGCGCCGCACCCGTCGGTTCATGTCGACCAGCAGCAGCACCGTGAGGATGGCGACCAGGAAGGTGGCCACGAAGCCGACCCATGTCGGGGTGATGTCCGCCTCATCGCCGGAGTAGCCCGGCGTGGTGGGTGCGGGGGTGGGCACGGCCTGCGTGATCCGGATCGCGGCGCTCAGGGCCAGGTCGGACAGGTAGCTCATGGGGGCTCTCTCGGTCGGGGTCTTATACCCTTGTATCTATTCTTCTTCTTCAAGAGTAACCGCGTGCGATAGGCAGGACAGACAGTGACAGCGACCGGTGAGCGCGCCGATCTCGACGCCCGGTACGGACGCACCCGCAGCAGCGCTTCGCGCACCCGGGTGATCTCGTGGAGCGCGGCCGCGGCCTTCGTGGTCGTGTTCGTCGCGTGGCTCGTCTGGGGTGGCCTGCTGGGCGCGCCCGCCCAGCTTGAAGTGCGCGATACCGGTCACACCGTCGTCGACGGCGCGCTGGTGGATGTGTCGTTCGCCCTCACCGTCGAGCCGAACTCCCCCGTCAGCTGCGCCGTCCAGGCGCTCAACGACGGCTTCAGTGTCGTCGGCTGGAAGATCATCCAGCTGCCGCCGTCTGAGCAGCGCACACGCGCCCTCGAGACGTCCGTGCGCACCTCCGAGCTCGCGTCAACGGGATTGATCTACCGTTGCTGGCTCACCTAAGCTGGGTCGATTGTCATCGGGGGCCGGCAGTGCGCTGGCCCTTTCCCACGTCTCACCCGATTTTCTTTCCCTAGGAGCACCTCATGAGCAACGACGCTAACGTCACCTGGCTCACCCAGGAAGCGTTCGACCGCCGCACGTCCGAGCTCGAGCAGCTCACCGGCGAGGGTCGCCTCGAGATCGCGAAGAAGATCGAAACGGCGCGTGAGGAGGGCGACCTCAAGGAGAACGGCGGCTATCATGCCGCCAAGGAGGAGCAGGGCAAGATGGAGGCCCGCATCCGGGTGCTCACCGAGCTGCTGCGTCACGCGGTCGTCGGCGAGGTCGACAGTGCTTCGGGGGTCGTCGAGTCGGGTGTTGTCGTCACGGCCAACGTGCTCGGCGACGAGGAGGTCTTCCTGCTCGGGAGCCGCGAGATCGTCGGCGAGGACAGCGACCTCGACGTCTACAGCGAGGGCAGCCCGCTTGGCACGGCCATCATGGGCCACAAGGTCGGCGACAAGGTCGCCTACACCGCCCCCAACGGCAAGTCGATCGAGGTCGAGATCCTGAAGGTCGAGAACTACGCGGGCTAGCTGGCCCTAGACCACGCTGGTGGGCTCGAAGCCGCCGTCGCGCAGCTTCTGGATGACCTGCTCCGCGTGATCCGGTCCGCGCGTCTCGATGTGTAGTTCGAGCACGACCTGGCTGAACTGCATTCCGTTGCCGTGCCTCGTGTGCAGCACCTCGACGACGTTCGCGTTGGCTTCCGCGATGAGGGCGGACGTGCGGGCAAGCTGACCGGGGCGGTCCGGCAGCGGGATCCGCAGTTTCAGGTAGCGCTCCGAGGCCGCGAGGCCGTGACTGATCACGCGCTCGAGCATAAGCGGGTCGATATTGCCGCCGCTCAGGATCACGACGGTGTTGCCCGCGTTCGTGATCTGGCCGGAGAGGATCGCGGCGATGCCCACGGCACCGGCCGGCTCGACGACGAGCTTGCCGCGCTCCATGAGCAGCAGCAGGGCGCGCGCGATGAGGTCGTCGTCGACGGTGATGATCTCATCCACCGTCTCCTTGATGATCGCGAAGTTGAGCTCGCCGGGCTTGGCGACGTTGATGCCGTCGGCGATGGTCGGCAGAGTGCGGATCGCGGTGGGATACCCGTTCTGGATCGACAGCGGGTATGGCGCCGCATTGGCCGCCTGCACGCCGATGACGCGAACCTTTCGGCCCTCGAGAGCAAGCTTCTGCTTGATCGAGCTGGAGACACCGGAGATGAGGCCTCCCCCGCCGATCGGAACGATGATCGTATCCAGATCAGAAATCTGGTCGAGGATCTCGAGGCCGAGCGTTCCCTGGCCGACGATGATGTCGTTGTGGTCGAAGGGCGGGATGAGCACGGAACCCGTCGACTCGGCGAACTCGGCGGCCGCACGCAGCGGTTCCTCGACCGTGTGCCCGCGCAACACAACATCGGCGCCGTAGCCTCGCGTCGCGAGCAATTTCGGCAGAGGAACACCGACCGGCATGAAGATCGTGGCCTTGATGCCGAGTTCGCGCGCCGCGAAGGCGACACCCTGCGCATGGTTGCCCGCCGAGGCAGCGACGACGCCGCGGGCCTTCTCCTCTTCGGTCAGACGGGAGAGCCGGTTGTACGCCCCACGGATCTTGTACGAGCCGGTGCGCTGCAGGTTCTCACACTTGAGGAACACCGGCGAGCCCAGAATCTCCGAGATGAAGCCCGCGGTCTGCAGGGGCGTGACTTCGGCGACTCGGGCTACTCGTTCGCGGGCAGACTCGAACTCCGCGAGGCGTGGCCCCGCCGCGAACTCTTCACTCATACTTGCGAAACTACATCCTTTTTCAGGGGACGAGATTGCGTGCGCCACTTGCCGCTCGCGATATAGGTCACCATGACGTTCGCCACGGCCACAACCGGCACCGCGAAGAGGGCACCGACGATGCCCGCGATTCCGGATCCGGCAGCCACCGCGAACACGACGGCGAGCGGGTGGACCTTGACCGCCGAGCCCATGACGAGCGGCTGCAGGATGTGCCCCTCGACCTGCTGCACGAGCAGCACGATGCCGAGCATGATGATCGCCGGCACGGGGCCGAGGAAGACGAGCGCGACGAACACCGCGAAGATACCGGTCACCACGGCGCCGACGACCGGGATGAACGAGCCGAGGAACACGGCAATAGCGATCGGGATGACGAGAGGGAACCCGCCCTGGTCGCGGTAGAAGAGCCCCAGGATGAACGCTCCGAGTCCGATGCCGACCGCGTCGACGAACGCGACGAAGATCTGCACCTTGACGAAGGTCGTGAGGGTGAGCCAGCCGGCCTTGCCCGAACCATCGATCGCGGGGCGGGCGCGGCGCGGGAAGATGCGCACGATCCAGTTCCAGATGCCCTTGCCGTCGATGAGGATGAAGATGGTAGCGAAGATCGTGAGCAGCAGGCCGACGAGGAAGTGGCCCGCGGTAGTGCTGACTGTCACGGCGCCGGACCAGATCGTGCCGTTGTCGACGGAGGCGAGGGTCTGGTCGATGTAGTCCTGCAGCTGCTTGGAGTCGATGAAGAACGGCTCTCCCGCGAGGAAGGTCTTGAACTGCTCGAACGCAACCAGTGACCTCGCCTGCAGGTCGGGGTAGCCGCTACGGACCTGGGCAACGATGAGAGTGATCAAACCCGCGACGACCACGAGAGTCGCGACCAGCGCCACAAGCACGGCGAGCGCCTTGGGCCAGCGGTGCCGCACGAGCCAGTTCACCACCGGAACCAAAAGCGCCGAGATGAGGATCGCGACCATAAACGGCACGATGATCTCACGCAGCACGATGATGAGCAGGCCGATGACGACCAGCACAGCGGCTATGGCGAGAAGGCGCCAGGCCCATGCTCCGGCGAGTTTCACGCCCTCGGGAATCGCCTCACCCGTCGTTGCAAGGGCGGGATTGGTTGCTGGGGACTTGCGCTTGAAGAGGGCCACCCGACAATCCTAGAGCCGCCCCTTTTCCGAGATGCCCGAAGCGGCGACTTCTCAGTCTCGTTCGCGTACCGCCACCGCAGACGAGCCGAACCGTACCCGCACCTCGTCGCCGGGCGCGTACCGCTCCCCCACCGCGTGCTGCACCGATACCAGCGAGTCGTCGGCGAGACGCACGCTCGTGCGACGAAGCGAGCCGAGGAAGCTCGAGACGACGACCGTCGCCGGGATTCCGTCATCGATCGCGAAGAACACGTCCTCCGGCCGAACGTACGCGGTTACGGGGCCGGCGGCGGGCGGAGTGCCGAGAACGGGGAGCGTCGCGCCATACACGGTGACCGCGCCATCCCGAAGCTCGCCGTTCACGCGGTTGCTGAGACCCACGAAGTCCGCGACGAACGAGCTCGCGGGCGTTGTGTAGAGCTCTTCGGGGGTGCCGATCTGCTCGATGCGGCCGTCCTTCATCACGGCGACCCGGTCGGCGACGGCGAGCGCCTCCTCCTGGTCGTGCGTGACGAAGACCGTGGTGATGCCGAGGTCGGTCTGGATACGGCGGATCTGGTCGCGCAACTGCACGCGCACCTTCGCGTCGAGGGCGCTCAGCGGCTCGTCGAGCAGCAGCACGCGCGGCCGGGTGACCAGGGCACGGGCGAGGGCCACGCGCTGCTGTTGCCCACCGGAGAGCTGGTGTGCGTAGCGGTCGGCGAGGTGGCCGAGGCCCACCAGCTCGAGCGCTTCGGCCGCCCGAAGCGTGCGCTCCGGCGAAGACACGCGGCGCATCCGGAGCCCGAATTCGACGTTCTCGATCGACGTCATGTGCGGGAAGAGCGAGTAGGACTGGAAGACCATGCCGATGTCGCGCTTGTTGGTCGGCACGGCCGCCACGTCCTCGCCGTCGATGAGGATGGAGCCGCTGTTGACGAGTTCGAGACCCGACAGGGCGCGCAAGGCCGTGGTCTTGCCGCAGCCCGATGGGCCGAGCAGGGCGACGAACTCGCCGGGAGCGATGGCCAGGTCGATGCCCGACAGCGCCGAGTGCGAGCCGTAGGTCTTGACGACATTGCGCAGTTCGACTGTTGCGCCGGTGGTGGAGGTCATGCGTTGCTCCTGTCGCGGCGGGAGGATCCCAGCCGTCCGATGAGTAGAAGAAGAATGAACGCGAACGCGAGCGCGAGCAGCGCGAAGATCGCGGCCACGTACGGGTCCGACTGCGAGACCTGCAGCAGTGCGGTCTGCAGGTTCACGCGATTGAGCAGGCTCGCGATCGTGAACTCACCGAGCACGACCGCTACCGAGATGAATGAGGCAGACAGGATGCCGCGGCGCAGGTTCGGCAGCAGCACCCGAACCAGCACGGTCAGCCAGTTCGCCCCGAGCGACCGAGCGGCCTCGCTGAGCGTGACGAGGTCGATCGCGTCGACGTTCGAGCGGATCGACCGGTAGGCGTAGGGCAGCACGGTGATGCCGTAGGCGAAGGCGAGCGTCCAGATCGAGCCGCCGAAGACCTTCACCACGATCGAGTAGACCGGGGCGAGACCAACGACCAGCACGATGGCCGGCACGGTGATCGGGATGATGCAGATGAACTCGAGCACGCGCTTCAGCCGCGGAAACTGGAGGTGCACGAGGATGATCGTCGGCAGCAGCACCACGAGCACGATCCCGACCGTGACGGCTGCGAGCAGGAACGAGTTGCCGATCGCGGTGAACAGTCCGCGGTAGGTGCGCGCGGCCTCCGGCGTGAACAGGCCCGTCCAGTGGTCGAGGGTGAGGTCGCCGGCCAGGCCGTCGCGGAACGTGAACTGGAACAGCGACAGGATGGGGACCGCGAAGATCAGTGCGATGACGATGAGGATGACGCTGCGCACGACCCTGTTCGGCTCGGTGCCCATGCGCACGGCCGTGCTGACCTGCCGGCTCATCGCTGCCACCTCGAGGTGCGGCTCTGCAGGACCGAGTAGCCCCACATCACCACCACCATGATCACGATCATGCCGAGCGCGAGCGCGCCGGCCATGTTCTCGCGGCCGAGCATCGTCTCGCTGACCAGCGCTGCGCGAATCTGCAGCGGCACGATCTGCGAGCCCTGGCTGATGAGTGCGGCGGCGGTGGCGTACGACGAGAAGGCGTTCGCGAACAGCAACAGCAGGCTGCCGAAGAAGGAGGGCGCGAGCACGGGCGCCGCGATGCGCCACCAGTAGGTGAAGCGCGTGCCGCCGAGGGTGGCGTTCGCCTCCGCCCACTGCGACTTGAGGCCCTGGAGCGCCGGCATAAAGGTGATGATCATGAGTGGCACCTGGAAGTAGACGTAGGGCAGGATCAGCCCGGGCACCTGATAGAGCCAGATGCCGTCGGCGTAGATGTCGGTGCCCATCTGCATCTTGAGGAACACGGTGATCACACCGGCGTTGCCCATGGTCGCGATGAAGGCGAAGGCGAGCATCACGCCACCGAACTGGGCGAGCACGCTGCTGGCCGAGTCGACGATGGTGCGCAGTGCGCCATCCGGCTTGGTGCCGAGCATCGCGTAGCAGAACAGGGCGCCGATCACGGCGCCGATGACTGCCGTGACCGCGGACAGCCAGAACGAGGCGCCGAAGGAGGCGAGGATGTTGGGTGCGAAGAGTCCGGCGATGTTCTCGCCGGTCAGTACACCGTCTTCGGTGAAGAAGCCGGTCAATACCGCGAAGGTCGTCGGGATGACGAGGAAGATCATCACGTAGAGGGCGAACGGCGTCAGGCCGACGAATTTCGAGGCGCTGCGGATGAACCATGGTGCGGGACGAATGACGCGTGTCCCGGACTGCGGGTGGCGCCGAGGCTGAGCCTCGGCGCCACTCGTGTCCTCGGACGACGCCTGGGCGACAGTCACGAGATGTTCCTTGTGGTGGGTGCTGCTAGCTAACGGCAGCGGCCCACTTCTCAGCGAGGAGGGTGTTGGCTGCAGCGGTCTGGTCGACGTCTGCGGTGACGATGTCACCCTCGAGGTTTCCGATCTCGGCGATGAGCGCCTCGTCGGTCGTGCCCGCGGTGTTCATGGCCTCGATCGTAACGGGGTAAGCGCCACCCTTGATGAAGAGATTCTGGGCTTCGGGGCTGTAGAGGAACTCCTGCCAGAGGCGAGCAGCCGCGGGGTGCGGTGCGTCGACGTTGATGGCCTGGTTGTAGAAGCTCGTGTAGACGGCGCCCGGGAGAGTCTTGACCTTCCAGCCGTCGACCGTGGCCGCTGCTGCGAGGTTGTTGTAGCTCCAGTCGAAGGCGACCTTGGTCTCGCCTGCGGCGATCGTGGCGCCCGTGACGTTGACCGGGATGAAGTTTCCGGCGTCGTTCAGCTTCTCGAAGAACTCGATGCCGGGGGTGAAGTCGTCGAGCGTTCCACCGGACTGCACGGTCGCGAGACCCACAGCGGCGAATGCGGCGCCGGCCTGGGTCGGGTCACCGTTGATGGCGACAGCACCCTTGTATTCGCTGCCGAGCAGGTCGTCGAGGCTCGTGGGCTCGGGAACCGAGTTCGAGTCATAGCCGATCGACATGCTGCCGGTGTAGTCGTTGACCCAGAGGCCGGTCGCCTCTTTGTTGCCCTCGGGGATCTCGTCCCAGTTGGCGACCTGGTACGGGGCGAAGTAGTCGAGGCTGTCGAGGGCGACGGCCGTTCCGAGGTCGAAGACGTCGGGAGCGGTGTCCTGGCCCTTGAGGTTCTCTGCGGCGGTGATCTCTTCGGCGCTGGAGATGTCGGGGTCTGCCGAGTTGACGGTGATTCCGTACTTCTCCTCGAACAGCGCCTTGATCTCGCCATAGTTTGCCCAGTTGTCGGGAAGGGCGATGACGTTGAGCTGGCCCTCGGCCTTGGCTGCCTCGACGAGTGCGTCTATTCCGCCGAATGCCTCAGCGCTGGTCGCGGTCTTGGCGTCTACGTCGCCGGCTTCGGCGGGGGTGCCCGCGCAGCCCGCGAGGGTGATCGCTGCAGCGGCGAAGACCGCGATGCCGGCGAAAGTGCTCTTCTTGAACAAGGGATTCCTCCAAGTGGGCCATCCGGCCGCCCGCGCTGTGAGCGGGCAGTAGGGAACCGGGGCGGCCTTCGGACAAATTACGGTCGCCCGGCAACCGGATTGGTGCACCAAGGTGAACGATTGGAGAACGCATCCTGTCGGTCGCCCTCGCTACAGTCGAGAGGTGGTCGACTTCGTTTCCCCAGCGCAGGCGCGGCGCATAGCTCTTTCCGCCCAGGGCTTCGGCGTGGCTCCGCCACCGAGCGTCGGCACGCGCCAGATCAACTCCCTCGTGCGGCGAATGGGGCTGCTGCAGGTCGACTCCGTGAACGTCTTCGAGCGCAGCCACTACCTGCCCGTCTTCGCGCGCCTCGGCGCCTACGACAAGGCACTGCTCGACCGGCTGACCTTCGGCGCCAAGGCTCAGTACGTGGAGACCTGGGGACACGTGGCATCCATCGTCCCCCTCGAAACATGGCCGCTGTGGCGCTGGAAGATGCGCGCCTTCAAGGCGAAGCATCTCGGCACGCCCGACCACTGGACCACGCAGAACGGCCCGATGCTGGATTGGCTCCGCGGCGAGTTAGCCGCCACTGGCCCGATTGCTGCGAGCAGGATCGAGCACGACGCCAACAAGAGCAAGGGTGCCTGGTGGGGCTGGAGCGACGTCAAGCTGGGCCTCGAGTATCTCTTTCTCTGGGGTGAGGTCGTGCCCGCCGGCCGCAAGAACTTCGAGCGCATCTACGGGCTCGCTGAGCAGGTGCTCCCGCGCGAACTGCTCGACATCGAGGTGAGCGAGCGCGACGCGCACAAACAGCTGCTCTCCCTGGCCGCGCAGCACCACGGCATCGGCACGCTCGGCGACCTCGCCGACTACTACCGACTGAAGAAGACGCCCGCGAAGGCGGTCGCGCAGGAACTCATCGACGAGGGCGAGCTGCTGCCCGTGACGGTCGACGGCTGGGGCAAGCCGGCCTTCCTGCATCGGGATGCGCGCATCCCCCGCCGGCTCGAGGCCACGGCGTTGCTCTCGCCCTTCGACCCGGTCGTCTGGGAGCGGGATCGCGCCCTGCGCATGTTCGACTTCCACTACCGCATCGAGATCTACACGCCCGAACCGAAGCGCATCTACGGGTACTACACGTTGCCCCTGCTCATCGACGACCGTGTGGTCGGGCGCATCGACCTCAAGAACGATCGGCAGAACCGGGTGCTGCGCGTGCAGTCGGCCTGGCTCGAGCCCGGTGCACCGGCGGGCGTGGAGCAGCGGGTCGTGCCGCTGCTCGAGAGCATCCGCGACTGGCAGGGGCTCGATTCGATCTCCGTGGTCGACCGCGGCGACTTCGCGCCCGCCTTGCGCGGTGTGCTCGGCGCCCGCGGTCGCTGAGCCCCCCGAGAGTCGCGATCGTTACCCAAAGGTCACCCGGGTCGACCACCCGTTCTGAGACGATCAATCCATGAGAATTCGTCCGACCCGGGTGGTCGTTTCGGCATGTGCGACGGCCGCGATCCTGACGCTGCTGCTGAGCGCGTGTGCGGGAGGAACGCCGGTCACGCAACCCGCGGCGCAGTCCGACTCGGCGACGGACTCGGGGGCCACCGGCTCGCCGAACCCGACGCTGACCCCCGTCGACGAGACTGGCGAATCGACCGAGCCCGGCGAAGATGCTGTCATCGTTTCCGTGGACGAGCACGAGCCCATCGCTGCGCCCCAGCCGCTGTTCGGCATGTCCTGCGCCGAGCTGGTCCCCACATCGGCGATGTCCGCACTGACCGGACCGGGAGTTCTCCCGGCGAGTCCCGACCTCCAGGCCTGGTCGGCCCTCGATGTCGGCATCCCCGTGCAGTACGCCATGCGCCAGCTCCAGGGCTACTCCTGCCTGTGGGAGAACAACGAGCCGCCGAAGTTCGAAACCGAAAGCCTGCTGCTCGACAACCCCGAGTACGTCGAACTCAAGGTGAACGTGATCCCCCATGCGATGGAGGACTACACGAAGGCCAACTCGATGTTCGGGCCGTTCCCGGTCGCCAAACCGTGGATGTGCAACACGGACCCGACCCGCGACTTCCGGTTCTGCCGGTGGGCCGGTCTCGCGAGTGGCAAGTACTGGGTCGAGGTGACTATGCAGGGGCTCAAGCACCAGGGAACCAACAAGTCGACAATCGCCCAGTTCATGGCTCTCAAGGACGGTCTCATCGGCAGGCTCGAGTCCGCAACCCTCGTCGAACCGTGGGCGGTGCCTTCCGACGTGCGCACCATCTCCGACGCGTGCCCCGGACTCATCACGGCGGAGGTCGTCGCCGAGGCCTTCGAGAGCCATCCCTCCGCAGTCCGATTCCAGGACGGGGGAAACGACGATCCCTACATCGAGGCCGTGGGACCCAAGCTCGCCAAGTCGGACCCCTGCTACTTCTCGGTGCCCGGCCAGGAGCGGTCCTACGGACCATCCGTCGCTATTCTCGCTGCGGGCGAATGGGCGTGGAATGAAGCGCGCGCTGCAGGTAAGGGGACCTACGCGACGATCGCGCCCCTGGCGCTCACCGGCCTGGCCGACGGCAACTCCGCCTGGATCCGCTCCACGAAGTGGGGATCGAGCGTCGACCTGCTCATCGACGGCAACTGGATCTCGCTGCACGTCAACGACGACATGGTGGCACCTCTCGCCCTGTCGACCCGCACCGCGATCACCACGCTCGCGCAGGGTGTCGCTGACCTCGCGCGTAACTGACCCGCAGCGAACCTGGAACGTGCGCCCGATGCATCGGGCAGGTCCTCGCCTGGTGTGTTAGGTCCGCCTGCGCAACGGCGGTGTCGGCGAAGCGCACGATCGACGAGGGCCGCGATCGTTATCCAAAGGTCACCCGGGTGTACCGCCCGTTCTGCCACGATCGAGCCATGAGAAAGTCTTTGGTTCTGACGACGCTGTCGATCCTCGTGATCAGCACGCTGGCCCTGGTCGGCTGCGCGAAGGAACCGGTGGATGTCGCGGCTCCCCCGACTGTCACTCCGAGTCCCGTGGCTACTCCTGTCGCGCTAGAGGCTCCCGAGCCGATTCTCGAGTCGACGTGCGACGACCTGGTCCCTGCAGCAAGCTATGGACCGCTCTCAACTACTCCCCTGAAGGCAACGGACCCGTTCTCCTTCGAGGTCGACGAGTACTCGAGCGGAATTCCGAGGCAGTACGCACTTGGGCACCTGCAGGCGACCCAGTGCCTGTGGATCAACGACGCCCCACGATATGACGAGAACGGCAGCGCGGAGGGTTTTACATCCCTGTGGGTGACCGTTCTGCCCGATGCCGCGGCGGCCTGGGCGCACTACGCGAAGCTCTACGAACTCGACGAAGCGGAACCCGTGGATTGCAACGGCTCCAGTGGTGAGGACGCCAACTGTTGGTGGACCGGGCTGGTCGGCGACTCGCTGTGGCTCGACATTCAGTTCTCGGGCATGAAGTACTTCGGCGGAGACTCCGCCAACAGGCAGCAAGCCCAGACGCTCGTGGACACTGTCACGGCGAACGTCATTGCCTCGACGCAGCGCTCGGCCTGGACCCCGCCTCAGACATCGCTGGTGATCGATCCCGGTTGCCCCTCGGTGCTCTCCGCGGAGACGATCGCAGGCGTCGTCGGCGGCGAGCCCTCCGCGGTCGGCTTCCATCGGGGCCCGATCGGCGGAACGGCGCTCGCTTTCGAGGCCGAGACACAGGTCGGCTCCGATCCGTGCCGCTGGTTCACCCCGACCACGCAGACTGAGTACGGTCTTCCCGTCCAGGTGCTTGAGGGCGGCGAATGGGCGTGGGCGGCTGCCCACACCACCGACCGTGGGATTCGCGATGCAACCGCGCTCGAGCTCGACGGCCTCGCCGAGGGTGACTCGGCTTGGCTGCGCGCTTCCGACAAGATCCCCACCGTCGACGTCATCCTCGACGGCAATTGGATCAGCCTCTCGCTCTACCCGGAGACGGTAGACACGCTCGATCTCGATGCCGGGACGTCGCTGACCTCCCTCGCGCAGGGCATCGTCGACGGCCTGCGCTAGCGAAGGGCTAGAAGGTGCGCCCGATGGTTCCGAGGCGGGTGATGCGCTCACCGATCGGCGGGTGGGTCGAGAACAGGCGGTCCATGATGCCGGGCTTGGTCGGGTCGGAGATCCACATGTGCGCCATGGTCGAGTTTTGGCGGGCCATGGGGCGACCGTAGTCGGCGAGCTTCTGCAGCGCACTCGCGAGGGCGTCGGGATGACGCGTCGTCATCGCGCCGGTCGCGTCGGCGAGGTATTCGCGCTGGCGTGAGACGGCCGCCTGCACGACGGCGGCGACGAGCGGAGAGATGACGAGCGCCGCGATGCCGACGATGATCATGATCGGGTTGCCGCCGCTGTTGTTATTGTTGCCGCGACCACCGAAGAGGGTGAAGCGCAGGGCGACGTCTGCGATGAAGCCGACGGCGACGACGAGACCGAAGACGATCATCGAGACGCGGATGTCGTAGTTCTGAACGTGGCCGAGTTCGTGGGCCATCACGCCTTCGAGCTCTGAGTCGGTCATGATCTCGAGCAGCCCGGTCGTTGCAGCGACGACAGCGTGCTCGGGGTCGCGACCGGTCGCGAATGCGTTGGGCGCCGGGTCGTCGATGATGTAGACCTTGGGCATGCTCATGCCCGTGGTGATGGCCAGGTTCTCGACGATGCGGTAGAGCCTCGGGTCATCCGACTTCTGAATCTGGCGGGCGCCGCTCAGGGCGAGAGCCTGCCCGGAGGCCGCGAAGTATTGGATCCAGGTGTAGAGCCCCGCACCCACGATCGTCGCGACGGTGATCGGCCACGAGATCTGGCCCGTCATGATGAGGCTGAGGGCGAGACCGAGCACGCCGATCACAATCACGAAGAACAGAATGATGAGGACGGTGTTCCGCTTGTTGGCGGCTATCGCGCGATACATGGAGCTCCCGGGCTATAGAGCAGGCTTGCGCGCGTTAGAACTGAACGCGGGGCGGCTCGGCGATGGACGCCGAGTCGGCAACCTCGAAGAACTCGCGCTCGTTGAAGCCGAGGCCGCGTACGAAGAGAGTGTTGGGGAAGACCTTGATCTTGGTATTGAGCTCGCGCACGCCACCGTTGTAGAAGCGGCGCGAGGCCTGGATCTTGTCTTCGGTGTCGACGAGCTCGCCCTGCAGCTGCAGGTAGTTCTGGCTGGCCTGGAGCTGCGGGTAGGCCTCGGCAACGGCGAAGACGCTCTTCAGGGCCGACTGCATGTGGTTCTCCGCAACGGACGCCTCGGCGGGCGATCCGGCGGAGAGCGACTCGGCGCGGGCCTTCGTGACCGCCTCGAAGACGCCCTTCTCGTGGGCCGCGTATCCCTTGACCGTCTCGATGAGGTTCGGGATCAGGTCGGCACGGCGCTTGAGCTGAACGGTGATGTCGCTCCACGCTTCGTCAACGCGAACGTTGAGGGTAACCAGTCCGTTATAGGTCGACCACAGGTATCCACCGATGATGACGACGATCAGGACGATGACACCAATAGGTATAAGGAATTCCATGACGCCAACTATACGGGAGCGACTCTCAGCAAACGCTGTGTTTGTTGTTTCGCCAACCGCGAAACGACTGTGAGGTCGGCGTGCCCCTAGGCTCGATTCTTATGACGGATGACGCCACTCGACTGATCACTGAACTCACCGCGATCGTCGAGGACTTTCCGAAGCCGGGCATCACTTTCCGCGACCTCACCCCGGTGTTCGCCGACGGCCCGGCCCTGCGTGCCGTGGCCGATGCGCTCGTCGCTCCGTGGGTCGGCAAAATCGACGCGATCGCGGGCGTCGAGGCGCGCGGGTTCCTGCTCGCCGCGGCCGCCGCCTACTCGGTCGGACTCGGCGTGCTCGTGGTGCGCAAGCCCGGCAAACTACCCCGCGAGACGATCTCTGAAAGCTACGACCTCGAGTACGGCTCGACGAGCCTCGAGGTGCAGCCCGCCGATTTCCCCGCCGGCACGCGCGTGCTGGTCATCGACGACATCCTTGCGACCGGTGGCACCCTGGCCGCCAGTTCCCGGTTGATCGAGCGCGCGGGATGGCAGGTGGCCGGCATCAGCGTTGTGCTCGAGCTGGACGCGCTGAACGGTCGCGCCGCACTGCCCGGGCGGGACATCCACTCCCTGCAGCGCGTCTGAATCCTGCCCCGGCGGGTTAGCGCGAGCGACGGGCCAGCACGTACGACTCGATGATCGCCACGATGTTGTACAGCACTATTGACACCGCGGTGATGACGACCACATCTGCCCAAACCTCGTTGAACTTCGCGCGACCGGCCGCGGAGATGATGCCGTAGCCGATGCCCTGCCCGGTGGCGAGCCACTCGACGAGCAGCGCGCCGGTGATGGCACCCGGCACCGAGATCTTGACGGCCGCGAAGAACGCGGGAAGCGAAGCCGGGAACGCGACCTTGCGCAGCGCCGTGAATCGCGAGCCGCCGTAGACCGTGACGAGGTCGAGCATCTGCGGCGAGGCGGAGCGCAGTCCGAAGACGATGTTCACGAGGGCCGGGAACAGCACAACGATCGAGCCCATCACGGCGACGGCGGCCTGTCCGCGTCCGAAGATGAGGATGATGATCGGCGTCATCGCAACGAGGGGAACCGAGCGCAGCAGCATCGCGAGCGGCATCAGCGCGTGCTCCACCCCTCGGAACAGCGTGAAGAGCACGGCGATGAGGGTCGCGAGCGCGAGCCCGGCAACGAAGCCGATGGACGCGTCGAACAGGGTCTGGCCGAGCGCGGTGAGCACGGCCGCGCGGCTCTGTGCGGCATCCGGATCGACGAACAGGTACTCCCACACGTCGAGCGGCGTCTTGCCGATGTAGGGCGTGACGTTGAACAGCTTGATGAGCCCGACCCACGCGACGATGACGATGACGATCGAGAGCACGGCATTGAGCACGCTGCGTCCGACGGTGCGCGCGGTGGCGCGGGCGAACTCGCGCTGCAGTCCGCGTCGGGTCGCTGTCGCCTCGCTCATACGGCGCTGCCCTTCGACCAGGGCGCGACAAAGCGCGCGACGAGACCGATGAGCGCGTAACCGGCACCGGCGACGAGCCCGGACACGATCGCGATGCCCCAGGCCCGCTCGATCTCAAGACCCTGCTGGGCGTTGGTGAGCGCAGGGCCGAAGCCCACGTCGACGCCGCCGAGGTACTCGCCGAGGATCGCTCCGAGGAAGGCCGCGGGGGCCGCGATGCGCAGGGCGGTGAGAATCGCGGGCAGCGCGGCGATGAGCTGCACCTTGAGCAGCTGCTGAATGCGTCCGCCACCGTACACGCGCACGATATCGAGACTCGCGCGGTCGGCCGATGCGAAGCCGACGAGGGCGCCGACGACCGTCGTGAAGAATACGGACATCGCGGCGAGCACGATCGCCGTCTCGGACGGGTCACCGGAGGCCGGGGCGCCGAGAACGATGCGGATGATCGGTCCGACGGCGACGATCGGGATGCAGTAGCTGATGACGGCGATCTGGGTGGCGAGGTTCTCAGCCACTGGGATCAGCAGCACAACGGCGGCGAGGGCGAGGGCGGCGAGGTTGCCCCAGAGAAAGCCGAGGCCGGCCTCGGTCAGGGTCACCCCGGCGTTACGCCAGTAGAAGTCGGGCCCGTCGTCGAACATCTTGAGCAGCACGGCGAGCGGGGTCGGGATCGCGCCGCCCGAGCCGTCCGGGCGAGCGCCGACCGAGGCGAATACCGTGACCGCGAGCAGCCACCAGATGCCGATCGCCGCGACGGTGCCGAGGATGCCCGTGAGCCAGGCCGGGAACCGCCGCATCAGCTGTCGGCTTCGACCGCGGCGCCACCGTCGCCGAACAGCAGCTCGGAGGCCTGGTCGTGCAGGGCGTGGAACTCGGGGGTGCGCATCATCTCCGGCGTGCGCGGACGCGGGAGATCGACCTCGATGATCTGCTTGATACGGCCGGGACGCGGGCTCATCACGGCGACCCGGTCGGACAGGAAGATGGCCTCCGCGATGCCGTGGGTGACCATGAGCGTGGTGGCGGGCTTCTCCGTCCAGATCCTGAGCAGCTCGAGGTTGAGCCGCTGACGGGTCATGTCGTCGAGCGCGCCGAACGGTTCATCCAGAAGCAGCACGGAGGGTTTGACGACGAGCGAACGGGCGATCGATACGCGCTGGCGCATGCCGCCGGAGAGCTGGGCGGGCTTGGCCTTCTCGAAGCCCTCGAGTCCGACGAGCTTGATCAGGTCGGCGACGAATGCGGGGTCGGCGGGGAGCCCGGCGACCTCGAGCGGGAGGCGGATGTTGGCGGTCACGCTGCGCCACGGGAGCAGCGCGGAATCCTGGAAGGCGATGCCGAGGGCGTGCTGCTTGCGCAGCTCCCCCGGCGTGAGGCCGTCGACCCGCACCTCGCCCGCGGACGCTGTCTCGAGCCCGGCGAGGATGCGCAGGATCGTCGACTTGCCGCAGCCGGACGGGCCGAGCAGCGACAGGAACGTGCCCTTGTCGGTGTGCAGCGTGGTGTCGTCGAGGGCGACGACCTTCTTGCGACCTATCGAAAAGGTCTTGCTGAGACCGGAAATGTGGATACCGCTGGCCAGGGTTTCTGCGCCCTGGCCAGCGGTTTCGATGGTGCTCATTGGTGTGAGACTACTCCAGCAGTTCGGGGTGCTCTTCGTAGACCTCGGCGAGGAGCGACATGTCGAAGATCTGGTCGGCCTCGAGGTCGTAGCCCGCGGCCGAGAGGCTCGCGAGGTTCTGGGCGATCAGCTCGTCGCTGATCGTGAACAGACCGTTGGTCGCGGTCTCGTCCGTCTGGATGAGCAGCTCGTTCTGGGCCTCGGCCTGCTTGGTCTCCTTGGCGAGGTCGAGCTCGAGGTCCTTGCCGTAGACGTCGACGGCGAGCTTGGCGCCTGCCTCCGCGTCAGCGATGGCGTCCTTCCAGCCGAGGATCTCGGCGTACAGGAACGCCTTGAGCTTCTCGCGGTCGTTGTCGATCGAGTCCTGCGTCACGACGAAGCTCTCGGCGACGAACGGCAGACCGTTGTCGGCGAAGAGCAGGTTGGCGACTTCGAAGCCCTCGGACTCGACGATGATCGACTCGTTGGTGACGTAGGCGAGGAAGCCGTCGACCTCACCGTTGACGAGCGGCGCCGGGTCGTACTCGACGGGAACCTTGGTGACCGAGTCGGGGTCGATATCGTTCGCCGCGAGGAGTGCGTCGAACAGGGTCTCGTTGCCGCCGGCCTGGACGCCGATCTTCTTGCCGACGAGGTCGGCCGGGGTCAGGATGTTGCCGCCGGTCGCGAGGGACAGGATCGTGAACGGGTTCTTCTGGTACGTCGTTCCGATGATCTTGATCGGTGCGTCGTCGAGGATGATCGGGGCCACCGAGACGGCGTTCGTCAGGCCCACGAGGGACTCGCCGGCGATGACGGCGGCCTCGGTGGCTGTCGGACCGGCCACGAGCGTCACGTCGGAGAAGCCGGCGTCTTCGAAATAACCCTCGGAGTCGGCGAAGAACTCTCCGGCGAACTCGGCATTCTTGATCCAGGAGAGCTGGATGGAGAGCGAGCCGTAGTCGGCGTCATCCCCGGTCTCGGCGGGGGCGGTTGTGCCCGCGCAGCCCGCGAGAGTGACGGCGGTGAACGCTGCGAGGGTCAGGAGTGTTGCGCGCTTGATGAGCTTCTGTGATGCCATGTGAGGAATGCCTCGCCTCTCGGGGGTGGATGGGTAAGCCCGAGGCTACGGGCCTCGCATTTCCCGCCGAGTACCGCCGTGTTTCGCGCGCGTTAAGACAGCGCTACGAGCGCCCGCCGATCATTGCCTGCAACCACGTATACGACGACTTCGGGGTGCGATCCTGCGTCTCGAAGTCGACGTGCACGAGGCCGAAGCGCTGGCTGAAACCGGCTGCCCACTCCCAGTTGTCGAGCAGCGACCAGACGAAGTAGCCGCGCAGGTCGACGCCGGGCACCGACTCGATGGCCGTCTCGAGGTGCGCGGCGAGGTACCGGATCCGAGCCTCGTCGTTCACAGCGCCGTCCTTGTCGCGCTCGTCGGCGAAGCTCGCTCCACCCTCGGTGATGACCACGGGTGGCAAAGCTGAGCCGTAGCGGTCGGCGAGCTCCTGCAGGGTGACTCGGAGGTAATCGGGGGCCACGGGCCATCCGAAACCGGTCGTCGGATACTCGGGCCACGGCATCAGCGAGAACGGCAGGTGACGCATGGCGTCTGACTCGCCATCGGGGGTGTCGGCACTTGCCGGGGAGCCCGCCGCGATGCGGGTCGGCATGTAATAGTTCAGGCCGTAGAAATCGAGCGGCGCCGAGATGATCTCGTAGTCGGCCGGGTCGACCTCGCGGGTGAAGGCGAACAGCTGCTCGAACGGCTCCGGGATCTCCGGGTAGCGGCCGAGTAGCACGGGGTCCTCGAAGATGCGGTTGTGCAGGATGTCGAACAGGCTCGCGAAGAGCGCATCCTCTTCACCGTCGCCCGCGGGTTCGACCGGCGAGTGAACGTTGGTGATGCCGATCGCGCCGGAGATATCGGCGTCGCGCAGAGCGGCGACGGCGAGGCCGTGGCCGAGCAGCTGGTTGTGGGCCGCTGGCAGGGCGTCGAAGAGCAGCGTCGCGCCGGGCGCGTGCAGGCCGAGGGCGTAGCCGTTGAGCGTCACCGTCGCGGGCTCGTTGATGGTCACCCACGATTCGACGCGATCGCCGAAGGCCTCCCCCGCGAGGAACGCGTACTCGGCGAAGCGGTAGGCGGTGTCGCGCTTCAGCCAGCCGCCGGTGTGCTGCAGCGGCTCCGGGGTATCCCAGTGGAAGAGTGTGGCCATCGGCCGGATGCCCGCGGCCAGCAGGTCATCGATCAACCGGTCGTAGAACGCGAGCCCCGACCGGTTAGCCGCACCCTTGCCTCCCGGCTGCAGCCTCGGCCAGCTCAGGGAAAAGCGGTACGAATCGACCCCGAGCTCGCGCAGCAGCGCGACATCCTCGGCGAAGCGGCCGTAGTGGTCGGTGGCGATCGATGCGTTGGAGCCGTCGAGGATACGGCCGGGCTGCGCCATGAACGTGTCCCAGGTGGACGGCTCGCGGCCGCCGGCCTCGATGCCACCCTCGATCTGGAAGGCACTCGTCGCCACCCCCACCCGGAAGTCCTGCGGCAGTCGGGCGCCGAGCCCCGCGGGGTTGTGCAGCCACTCGCGTCCGATCTCGCTCATGAACCCAGCACCTTTCGCAGGTAGTCGTTGGTGAACAGGCGGTCGGGGTCGAGCTGATCCCGAACCGCCCGGAAGTCGTCGAAGCGCGGGTAGACCGCGGCGAGCGACTCCGCATTTTGAAAGTGCATCTTGCCCCAGTGCGGCCGACCCTCGAAGCCGCGCATGATGGCCTCAACGGCCTCGAAGTACTCGGTCGGGTCCTCGCGGTAGTACCGGTGCACGGCGATGTAGCCCGATTCCCGACCATAGGCGGTCGACAACCAGTTCTCGTCGGCGGCGGCGACGCGCACCTCGATCGGGAACGAGATCTTCCAGCCCTTCTCGGCGACGAGCGAACGGATGGCGCGCAACGCCTCCGGCACATTCTCGCGCGGAATCGCGTACTCCGACTCGCGGAACCGCACCCGGCGGTCGGCGACGAAGATGCGGTGCGAGAGGTCGGTCACGTCACGCTGCGCGACGAGCTTGTCGGCGATGCGGTTGATGCCGGGCACCATGCCGGGCATCAGGCGACCGAGGCCGCAGGTGACGGCGAAGACGCCGTTGGAGAGCAGTTCGTCGTCGATCCAGCTGCTGACCGCCGACTGGCGCACGGGCGGTGTCTCCACGGGCAGCCGCGTGTTCGACTTGGTGAGCGCGGTGTCGGTGTGCGGAAACCAGTAGAACTCGAAGTGGTCGACTCCCGTGGACCGCGCGGCGAAATCGTCGAGCACGGCCTCGAGGGGCTCGGGAATCTCCACGGCCCGCAGCGCGAAACTCGGGACGCACTGGATCGTGAGGTCGACCACGATGCCGAGGGCCCCGAGCCCGAGCCGTGCCGCGGGGAGCAGCTCGGCGTTGGTCTCTTCGTTGATCGTCAGGATCGTGGCATCCGCCGTCACGAGGGTCAGGCCGACGACCTGCGTGGCCAGCCCTCCGAAGACCGCTCCGGTTCCATGTGTGCCGGTGCTCGTCGCACCGGCCAGGGTCTGCCGGTCGATGTCGCCCATGTTGGTGAGGGCGAGGCCAAGTGGGTCGAGCAGAGCCGGCAGCTGGTAAAGGTTGGTCCCGGCACCGAGGGTGACCCGGGTGCCGTCGACCGCGTAGACGCCGTCGAGGGCGCTCACGTCGAGCTGCACGCCATCGGTCGCGGCGATCGAGGTGAAGCTGTGGCCGGCACCCACCGCCTTCACGGTAAGGCCACGGTCGCGGGCCGCCGCGATGACCGCGACAACCTCGTCGACCGAGGTGGGCCGGGCAGTATGGGCGGGCGTCACGGTCTGCGAGCGACCCCAGTTGCGCCACACGGCGCCCGGTTCGAGCACGTCGGTGAGGGTCACAGGAACACCTTTCCCTGGCCTCGGTAGGTGGGCATGCGGTCGACGATGGCGTCACCGTCCACGAGCACGAATTCGTCCAGGTGTTCGCTGAGCTCTCCGGCTTTGGTGTGGCGCAGCCAGGCACGGTCGCCGACCTTCAGGCCTGCGGCACCGGGTCCCTCGAGCGGGGTCTGCACCTCCCCCGCCATCTCGCGCGCAAGCATCTTGGTGCCCTCCGGCCAGACGACCTTCGGCATGCGGTCGGGCTGCGGCGGGCCCGAGCTGATCCAGCCGCCACCGAGCAGCACCGCGAGACCGGGCTGCGGTTTGCGCACCACACTCAGAGCGAAGGCTGCGGCCGGTGCCGGGTGGAAGTGCGTGTAGTTGTCGAACAGGTGCGGTCCGAACAGGCCCGAGCCCGCGGCGATCTCCGTGACCGCCGACTCCGCCGCCGAGGACTCGAGCGAGCCAGTGCCCCCGCCGTTGACGAATTCGAGGTCGGCAATCGAGCGAATGGATGCCACGGCGCGAGCACGGCGATCGGCGAGTTCTGCGGCGGAGTGCCGTTGCATCCAGCGCACAATCGCACCGTAGGCGGCACGGCCGGCCGGGTTGTTGACCTGGCCGGCGATCTGCGCCTCGTAACCCATCAGACCCACGAGTTCGAAGCCGGGTCGGGCGACGATCGCCTCGGCGAGGGCACGGGCGTCGGAGACCGTGTGCACCGGGGAACGGCGCACGCCGGTGTGGCCGAGGAACCAGGTGTCCCACGAGGCGTCGAGTTCGAGGCAGACCCGGATCGGCGCGCGTGACCCGGGCGCGATCGCCGCATCGACGAGGTCGAGCTGCGCCACGCTGTCCACCATGATGGTGACCCGCGAGGCCAGCTCAGCCGAAGCGCCGAGCTCGCGCAGTGCGGCCCGGTCGGCGGTCGGATACCCGACGACGACGTCGCCGATCGCGTCATGGCCGTCGGCCGACGAAGCGAGCCAGAGCGCTTCGGGCAGCGTGTAGGCGAGCACTCCCGCGTAGCCGGGCAGGGCGAGCACCGCGTCGATCACACCGCGCACGCGCACCGACTTGCTGGCCACCCGGATGGTGGTTCCCGCAGCGCGGTCGAGCATGTCAAACGCGTTGTGGGAGAGCGCGGGCACGCCGATCACGCCGAACGGCGGATCGAGCTCAGCCGTCGCGGCGGTCAGTCGCGGCCAGTAGGTGGACGGGGTCAGCCAGGGCTCGGAGGAGGGGCGAGCGAGCTGCACCTACTTGACTCTCTTGATGGGCATCACGGCGAGGCCGCCGAGGGCGGCAGCGATGGCCGAGGCGATGAACAGCGCGGTGAATCCCTCGCCGGCACCGGCGAAGACCTCGGTAGCGGCGTAGAAGTCGGCCGCGCCGCCACTGGCCGCGCCCGCAAAGATCACCACGATGAAGGCACCGAGCAGCGGGGCGACGGCCTGGGGAACGGCCGTCGCGATGTTCATCACACCGAGGTCCTTGCCGCGCGAGTGCGCGTCGGGCAGCACCTGCGTGGCGAGCGCCTGGTCGACCGCCATGAAGCTGCCATAGCCGAGACCGAGCAGGCCGGCCGCAGCGATCGCGACGGTGAAGTCGGGCACGAACGCCAGGATCAGCGCGGCGAGGGCCTGCAGGTATGCGGCGATGTAGACGAAGATCTTGCGTTTGCCGATGCGGTCGCTGATCTTGCCGATGCCGAGTGCGGAGGCCACGAAGAAGACCATGTACACGGCGGTCAGGGTGAGCAGGTCGTCCTCGACCGTGTCGGCCGGGCGGGCGAGACCGAACATGAGGAAGTAGAGCAGCAGGGTCGTGCCGAGCGCGTTGCCCAGGTTCACGAGGATGCGGCTCAGCAGCGTCCAGCCGAAGTCGGGGTACTTCCTCGGGCTGACCCAGAACCCCGAGGCGAGCGCGCCGAGCGTGAGCTTCTCGGGAACTGTGGTGAGCGCGGCATCCTTGGTCCACAGCAGGAACGGCGTGACGAGGATGACGAGCAGCACCGCGACCAGCGCGTAGCCGGTGAACGTCGCGAGGCCGAGCAGGGTCACCAGCAGGATGCCGAGGATCGTACCGACGGCCTGCGGAGCAGATACCCAGCCGGACACGAAGCCGCGCTGATTGACCGGCACCTGGTCGGAGATGGTAGCGGTGATCGCCGCGGTGAGCACGCAGAAGCCGATGAGGGCGAGCGACCAGAACACGCCGATGCCGACCATGCTGGTCTGGATGCCGAGCAGGAAGAGCGACGCAGCGAAGGTGATCATGCCGCCGAGGATCCACGGGCGGCGGCGGCCGAAGCGCGACGTAGTGCGGTCGGAGAGCGCGCCGCTCAGCGGGTAGGCCACGAGGGCGCACGCACCGGCGATCGCCGAGATGATGCCGAACGCGACCACGTTATCGAGCCAGTTGGTCGAATTCAGCTGCTCGGTGATCTGCGAGGGCAGCAGCAGCTGCACCGGGGTGAGCTGGGCCATCCAGATACCGAACCAGGCCGTGGCGAACAGGGCGATCCACGCGCCGCCCACCCGCCTCGTCGGTTCGGCGAAGGGCGAGACCGTGCCGGTCTTGACGGGTGCACTCATGAGGCTGACTCCTTGGGGCTGGGCGACGCTGTTGCGGGTTGGGCGAGCTGGGCGAGAGAATCTGCGGCGAAGTCCATCACTCGGGCGGCGGCCGCGCTGTCGCGGTCGGCGAGCCAGGCGAGGGTCATGCCGTCGGTGAAGGTCACCACGTGGCGGGCGACGTCGTCGATCGGGATGCGCCACTCGCACCCCGTGCGCTCCGCCGCCGCGGCGAGAAGTTGCACGACGGCGAAGCGGTACCGCACGTACTGCTCGCTGGCGAGGTCCTCGAGCTCGGGCGTGCGCAGCGCGTACTGCATGAGCTCGAACATGACCTGCTCGTGGCCGGGGTCGGCGACGACATTGTCGAAGTATCCCTGCAAACCGTCGCGCAGCGCGTGCCGGATGCCCTGCCCGAAGTCCACGCTGGCGAAGGCCGCACTGGTCTCGTTCTCGACGACGAAGACGATGAGCTCGCGCATCATCTCGTCGCGCGAGGTGAAGGCGTAGTGGAAGCTCGCGAGCGACATGCGCGCCTCGGCGACGATGGCGCGGGTCGTCGCCCCGCTCACCCCTTGGGCGGCGATGACACGCAGGGCGGCGTGCACGAGGGCGAGCCGACGGTCGACCGACGACATGCGTGGCATCGACATCCCCCCGGCCTCAGTGGGTCAACTGACCCAGTCATTGAAGCAAGAGTGCCCGAGCGCCGGATGGCTGTCAACGGTGCCGGTGACCCGCGTTCGGGTGAGGGCTACGCGGAGTCGGACTCCGGCTCGGGCAGCAGGTGCAGGCCGCCCGGGGAGTTCGCCGACTTGGAGAGGATGTCGATCCAGTGACGGTTGAGCAGCGGGCTCTTGCCGCCGAAGTACTCGAACGCGAGGGAGATGTTGGGGCTGATCCAGATCGACGAACGGCCGTAGCCGTTGCGGGCGGGCTCGGTCCAGGTGAAGGAGAACTGCTCGCCGCGGCGGATCTTCGCCCAGATGACCACCTGCAGGTGAGCCAGCACGCGGTCGTCGAAGGTCGCGGTGAGCTTTGAATCGTAGGTCAGGGTTCCCAACGGGTGTCCTCCGGTGTCGGTTCGCTGTACTGCGAGTCTAGTTTTGTGCGGGTGCCAGTGCGGACTGGTCCTTGCCCGCGTTCTTTGCGGCGTACATAGCGTCGTCGGCCCGGCTCAGCATGTCGTCGATGGTCGACGGCATTCCGGGATGGTGAACAGCGATGCCGATGCTCGCGGTGACCGGCAGGTCGCTGGTCACGCCGTCGAATGGCGCGCGGATCGACCGGCAGAGCACCGCGGCGAGCGCGAGAGCATCGTCCTCGCCCACACCCGGGCAGACGACGACGAACTCGTCGCCGCCGATGCGCCCCACCACATCGTCCGAGCGCACCGTGGCCCGCAGCCGCTCGCCGACCTGGAGCAGCACCGAGTCGCCGACCCGGTGGCCGAGCACGTCGTTCACATCCTTGAAGCCGTCGAGGTCGATGAAGAACACCGCGAGAGGGCTGGTCGCTGCACGGAGCGCCGCGGAAAGGCCGTCCCGCACGAGCTCGCGGTTGCGCAGGCCGGTCAGCTGGTCGTAGTGCGCGAGCGCTTCGAGCTGTCGCTGAAGCCGGAGCCGCACGAGCACCTCAACGGCCTGGCCCGCGAGAGCCGCCTGCAGTTCGAAATACGCGGTGTCGAATACCCGCCGACGTTTGAACGAGCAGGCGAGCACACCGATCACCCGGTCGCCCTCGAGAAGCGGGATGACGGTCATCGCTTCGATGCGCTGGGCGCGGAGACCGTCGCGCAACCCGGGAAAGGCATCGGCATCCTCTGCCGTCGCAATGGTGACCGGCTCGCGAAGGCGCACGGCACGGGCGGCGGGTGACTCCGAATGCGCACTCTCCTGCATCACCACGGGGTGCTCTCCCCCGCCGAGACGGAAATCGCCCGCGTCGTCGAGAATCGACACCACCGTGTAGGACGCATCGAGCGCCTCGTGCGCGCTCGCAGCGAGCGCCTCGCAGACGTCGGTGTCGGTCTCGCTCTGTCCGAAGGCTGCCGTCGCGGACTGCAGCACGCGCAGGCGCATCGAGGTGGAATCAGATAGCCGGCGGGCATCGAGCAGCGTGCGCTCGTAGGCGGCGCGCTCGGTGGCATCGAACATCGCCGTCTCGATGCCGCTCGCAGAGTAGGTGGAGGCCACCAGCACGTTCAGCGGGCTGCCGTCGGTTCGGCGCAGCGTGAGCACGACCTCGCGCACCTCGCCGTTCAGCTGCAGCACGGGCAGGTGCCGGGTCTCGTAGAACATGCGGCTGCCCTGCTCGAGCAGGCTCGCGAAGTTGACCCCGATGAGCTGCTCACGGGTGAAGCCGGTCAGTTCGAGCAGCGTCTCGTTGACTTCGAGGATGACGCCATCCGTGGTCGACGCGAGCAGACCACACGGGGCAAAGCGATAGAGCCGCTCGAACGACTCGCTCATCGCAGGTAGTCGAGGATCGCGTCCACGACGTACTGCGGGCCGGAGAGGCTCGGTACGTGACCGGTCGCCGGGATGACGGTGAGCGTCGACCCCGGGATCTGCTCGTGCACGTAGCTGCCGACCGCGAGGGGCGCGATCACGTCATCCGTGCACTGGATGATCAAGGTCGGCACCGTGACATCCCGAAGGTCGTGGCGATTGTCGGAGAGGAAGGTGACGTGCGCGAAGTGCCGGGCGATGGAGGGCTCGACACTGCAGAAGAAGGCGGTGAGCTCCTGACCGAGCTCGGGTCGATCTGCGTTGCCGACCATCACGGGTGCCATCGTCGCCGACCAGCCGAGGTAGTTGGAATCGAGCATGTCGAGCAGGCCGTCGATGTCCTTCTGCTCGAAGCCGCCGACGTATGTGCCGTCGTTCACGTAGCGGGGCGACGGGCCGACGAGGGCGAGGGCGCCGAAGCGGGAGGGGTCGCGGTTGGCCGCGAGCACGCCGATCATCGAGCTGACCGAGTGCCCGACAAAAACAGCGTCGCGCAGGTCGAGGGTGTCGAGGATCTCGATCACATCGGACGCGTAGCCGTCGAGAGAGTCGTACTTGTTGCGGTCGTAGGCCGTGAGGTCGGAACCGCCCGAGCCGACGTTGTCGTAGAGAACGACCGTGAAGTCGGCGAGGAAGGCCGGGGTGACGTTGTGCCAGATCTCCTGGCTGCAGCCGAAGCCGTGGGCGAAGACGAGGGGGCGGCCGTTCGGGTTGCCGAGCACGCGCACGTTGTTGCGGCGTAGAACGTCTGTCATCTCGACTCCTGACCGGGGTGTCCACTGCTCCGGAAAGTCCGGTCAGGTACTCGACCCAAATTTATCGGGATTCCTACGTTTTCGACAATCACCGAAGGGGTTGCGAAGTATAGGCGCGGGACACCTGAAACCAATGCCCTTGAAGAAAACCGGTCATTCGGCTCGACTGGCTGTATGGAAACGCACGCGGGCCGGAACACCCATGGTTGACACCAGGCTCGAAACCGAGTTGCGCGGGGCTGTCGAACGTGGCGAACTGATCTCCGCGTTCCAGCCCCAGTTCGACCTGGCCACCAACCGGATCGCGGGGGTCGAGACGCTGTGCCGCTGGCGGCACCCGGAGCTCGGGCTGCTGATGCCGTACGCGTTCATCCCGATCGCCGAGGCGAGCGACCTCATCCATGAGATCGGTCGCTTTATGCTTGACGAGGCGTGCGACGCGGCCGGGGAATGGCAGGCATCCGGAAAAAAGGTGTGCGTCGCCGTGAACGTCTCCCCCGTGCAGCTGACCTCCGACGACATCGTCGACCACGTCATCGAGCTCGTGCGTCGTCTCGAGATCGCCCCGGACGGCATCACGCTCGAGATCACCGAGACCTCCCCGATCCTCGATCTCGAGGCCGCCGCGGGCCGCCTCAAGGTGCTGCGTCGGCTTGGCCTGTGCATCTCTATTGACGACTACGGCACCGGTCACTCGTCGCTGTCGCGGCTTGATGCACTCGATGCCAACGAACTCAAGATCGACCAGTCGCTGGTGAAGAGTAACTCCGCCGAGGTACTCGCCCATCTCGAAGGCGTGGTGAAGTACGCGCACGAGCGCGGTATCGGGGTGGTAGCCGAAGGAGTCGAAACCGAGGAACAGCTCGCCCGTGTCAAAACTCTCGGTTGCGACCGCGCGCAGGGCTTCCTGCTGGGGCGGCCCATGTCGAAGCGCGACCTGGACAAGCTGCTGGTCTCTTCCGACTAGATCGCGCCGTAGCCCGCGAGTCGCCAGGAGTCTTCCGACTAGATCGTGCCGTAGCTGTCGAGGTCTTCCTGCGAGACGAGGCCGTTGTCGATGTCCGCGTGATGCGGCGACGTGTCGCCCCCAACGTCGATCTGGGTCCAGACGACCGGCATGCCCGGCGAGAAGAGGATGTCGATGCCCGGGCCCGAGCGCAGTGGCGGGATGTTCACGTAGTCGCCACCCGCCTTGACCGCGTCGAGGATCTTCTTGCGCAGGTCGGTGACGGGGTCGGGGAGGAAGTAGTCCCGTCCATCCACGGTCAGCCTGTTGATGATCGCCACGCGTGTGCCCTTCGTTGCCGGAGGCTCAAGGCTAGCGCTACTCATGGGGGCGGGGCGGTGAGCCGGGACATCCCGCAGTAAAGTTGGGAGCTGCCCCAGAAAATGACAGCCGACCAGGAGGACACCATGGCCAAGCTGCTCTACGGTTCGCCGCCCACCGTCTTCGAGGTGGACGACCGCACCCTTGCCCACGTCGAGGTGGTCGTGATGGCCAAGCTGCGTCGCAATGAGAGCTTCGCCTACTCGATCGAGCAGAGCGATCAGGCCCGAACGACCATCTGGATCGGCGTGCACAGCGACCTGCAGTTCGTATATGACCGTCCGCGTTCCGAGATCAACCGCGACTGGCTGGGGCTGCTCGTCGACTCGGCGAACTCCACGCAGGGGCTGCGTGTCATGCCCGAGGACGAGTCGGCCGCTTAACGACGAACGGCGCGCACCCGAAGGCGCGCGCCGCTCACTGAGTCGTATCAGGCGACGACGGATTCGGTGATCTCCACCGACTGCAGCACCTCGAGGAGCAGCACTGCCGCTTCCTCGTCGGAGATGCCCTGCGCGAGGGACAGCTCGGAGACCAGCACCTGGCGGGCCTTCTCCAGCATGCGCTTCTCGCCCGCGGAGACGCCCTTCTCCTGGTCACGACGCCACAGGTCGCGCACGACCTCGCTGACGCGGTAGACGTTTCCGCTGGCCATCTTCTCCTGGTTGGACTTGTAGCGGCGCGACCAGTTGCTCGGCTCTTCGGTGAAGTCGTTCGTCAGAACCTCGTAGACGGCCTTGACGCCCGCGTCATCGATGACGTCGCGCACGCCGACGAGCTCGACGTTGTCGACGGGGAGCTGGATCGTCAGCTCGCTCGTGTGAACGTTGAGGGTCATCAGGCGCACTTCGGCGCCCTTGATGGTGCGCGTCTGGATGTCCGTGATGGTCACTGCACCGTGGTGCGGGTATACGAGTGTTTCGCCAACTTCAATCTTCATGTGTGTGTCTTTTCTGTTGTGGTTGGTTCGAGGATCCAGTTCGGGAGGAGCGCGACGAGCTGATCCACCAGCTCGTCGTCGGAAACTTCGAGTCTCTCGCGCATCCAGGCGCTGATGAGAGTCATCGCGCCGCCCGCGATATAGGTGGTCGCCAGTTCCGAATTGATTCCGGATGGCACGGCCTCACGATCCACCATCGACTCGAGCAGTCGCGTGGCGTAGGCCTCGACGATCTCGTCGTAGGCGTTTCGGGCGAGGGGCATCTCGAGCGCGCTCGAGTAGAGGGGAAAGTTCTCGACCATGTGCTCGACGAGTCGCGAGTAGCCGATGCGCGCGGCGTCGGGACCGGCGAGCAGGTCTTCGCGGCGGAGGCCCACGCCGGCGGTTCCGATGTCGGCGAACTGGTTGCGCAGCAGTTCGGCGGCGAGCTCGTCGAGGCTGTTGAAGTGCGCGTAGAAGCTGCTGCGACTGATATTCGCGGCCTGCACGACCTGGTGCACGGTGACGCTCGCGTTGCCGTCGGACATCAGCTGGCGCAGTGCTTCGAAGATCTGCTGGCGGGTGCGGCCGGCACGGGGATCATCGGATCGGGTGTGGGCCTTGGGCTCATCAGCGTTAGTGTGCCCGGCCTTGGTTTCCTCGCCCTGGGGAAGGGAGATGTCGGAAGCCATTACTCCATTGTACCACTTTTCGGACAGTTGTCCGAGAAGTGTTCTGGTGCCCTGAATCCGGTGCCCCCACAGGGACTTGAACCCTGACTGTGCCGATTTTAAGTCGGCTGCCTCTGCCAATTGGGCTATAGGGGCGCGGCTCCATGGTAGCGGCGAGCTGTTAAACGCGGGATGCCACGGCTCGCGTGAGCCGTGGCATCCAGAATCGCGGAGATTACTTGGCGACGGCCTTCGCGCGCGTACGGGCGGGAGCCTTGACGACGGGCTCGGGCTCGACGGGTGCTGCCGGGCGCGGACGCGAGGCGTAGGTCTCGAAGGCGACGCGGGGGGTCTCGACGTCCTGCAGCGACGCGAAGTCACGGCCGAGGAAGAGGTTGAGCACCCAGTTGCCGATGACGCGGATCTTGCGCTCCCAGGTGGGCATGGCGAGACCGTGGTAGCCGCGGTGCATGACCCAGGCGGGGAAGCCGGTGATGCCCAGCTTTCCCTTCTGGAAGACTCCGACACCCAGACCGAGGCCGGCGACGGCTCCGGCGGGCTGGTGGAAGTACTTCTTGACGCCCTCGCCGCGCAGCGTGGCAACGATGTTCTTGGAGAGCAGCTTGCCCTGGCGAACGGCGTGCTGGGCGTTGGGCACGCAGAATCCGCCGACACCCTTGCCCGTGTCATCCGGAACAGCACTCACGTCGCCGGCGCCCCAGGCGTCTGCGACGATACCGTCATCGTTGATGACGCGGAGGTCGGACTGCACACGCAGGCGACCGCGCTCCTCGGTCGGGAGGTCGGTGTTGCGGAGGACCGGGTGGGCCATAACGCCGGCGGTCCAGACGATGAGGTCGGACTCGAAGGTCTCACCGGTGGACAGCTCGATCTTGCCGCCGACCGCTGAGGTCAGCTGGGTGTCGAGATGCACCTGGGCGCCGCGCTGGGCGAGGTTCTTGAGCACCCAGTGGCTGGTCTTGAGCGACACCTCGGGCATGATGCGTCCCATGGCCTCGATGAGGTGGAAGTGCGTGTCCTCGAACGAGATCTCGGGGTAGCGACGCACGAGGGCGCTCGCGAAGGAGCGCAGTTCGGCGAACGTCTCGATGCCGGCGAAGCCGCCGCCGATGACCACGAAGGTCAGCAGGCGGTCGCGCTCGGGGCCGGCGGGCAGCTGGGCTGCCTTGTCGAAGTTGGTGAGAACGCGGTCGCGCACGGCGACGGCCTCCTCGATGTTCTTCATGCCGATCGCCTCGTCGGCGACGCCCGGGATCGGGAACGTGCGCGAGACGGAACCGGCGGTCATCACGATGATGTCGTAGTCGAGGTCGTATGCCTCGCCCTCGGCGGGCGTGATGGTCGCCTTCTTCGAGGCGTGGTTGACGCCGGTGACGGCGGCGGTGATGACCTTGGTCTTGGTGAGGTGCGAGCGCAGGTGCACGACCGAGTGGCGCGGGTCGATGGATCCAGCCGCGATCTCGGGCAGGAACGGCTGGTAGGTCATGTACGGGCGCGGGTCGACGACAGTGACCTCGGCCTCTCCGCGACGCAGCTGCTTCTCGAGCTTCCAGGCGGTGTAGAAACCGGCGTAGCCGCCGCCGACAATCAGAATCTTGGGCACGGGGTCAAACTCTCCTAGAGCAGTGGCAGAAAATCAGGGGTGGACAAACCAAACCCCAATCTACTCCTTTCCGCGCGAGCCCCTTAATCGGCGGAACAGCCCACCGAGCACGAGGATCAGCCCCAGGCCGAACGCCGCGAACAGGGCGAGCGGAATGCCGATGTCGCGCAACTGGGCGACGGTGGGCAGCAACTCCCCCGACGGGTCGGTCGGGCCGCTCGCCTCGACCACCGGAGGGGCCGTCGACGACGGGGGTTCCGGAGTCCCGGTGGCGGTGGGCTGGGCCGGCGCGTCGGCGCGGCGGTAGATGCGGATCCATTCGGCCAGGTCGCCCATGGGGTTCGCCGCCACGGCGGGCACTTTCGCGGAGACGGCGGCCGAGGCATCCATCAGACCGAAGCCGTAGATCGGGTCTGCGCCCTTTTTGCCGGCGTCTTTCGCGGTCTTCACGATGCGGTTGATGACGCTCGCTGCATCCAGTTCGGGATGCGCCGCACGCACGAGTGCCACAACACCGGCGACGATCGGGGTTGCGCCGCTCGTGCCATCCCACAGCACGTAGCCCCCGCCGGGAACGGCCCCCACGAGCTGTTCGCTCGGGGCCGAGACCCCGATAGTGATGCCCTGCGATGAGGCGTCCCAGCTGGCGGCGCCGTTGCGGTCCACGCCGCCGACGGTGAGCACGCCCGGCATCGTCGCGGGTGCGCCGACCTGGGTGGTGCCGCTCCCCCGGTTGCCGGCCGCAGCGACCACAACGACGTCCTTCTCCATGGCGTAGAGGAACGCGTCATCCCAGCTCGTCGGCCAGTCGAGCGTGTTGCGCGTGAGAGACATGTTGATCACGTCAGCGCCGTTGTCGACCGCCCAGCGAACCGCTTTCGCGATCTGGTCGTCTGACGTGTTGTTCGTGCCGAAACCTATCGAGATAGCCAGAACGGATGCCGCGGGCGCAGCCCCGATGACACCCGAGGTTCCCTGCCCTCGCCCTGCCGCAAGGGCGGCCACCATCGTTCCGTGCGAGCTGCCGTCCGACCCGACGGGCGTCTGCCCGTTGGACGAGCCCTGGCTGGAGAAGTCCGCGCCGCCGACGACGGCACCCTTCAGGTCGGGATGGCTCCCGTCGACCCCCGTGTCGATGACCGCGATCGTGACCCCGGCACCCTTGGTCGTCTTCCACGCCTCGCGGATGCCGTACCCGCTCAGCCAGTACTCCCGGTCGCGGATCGAGTCCGCCTGAGCCGGTACTTCGCCCACGAGCACCAGAGCCGCCGCGACGAGCACGGCGAGCGCTAGGCGCACTGGCACACGTCCGGGCTCCAGGTGGAGCGTTCCAGCGCAAGGTCGCCGATAGGGTTCACGCCGGGGCCGGCGGCGAGGGCGTGTCCGGCGAGGGCGTGCAGGCACTTGATGCGGGTGGGCATGCCGCCCGCCGAGATGCCCGCGATCTCCTCGACCGCACCGAACGTCTCGCGGTCGGCCAGGTAGGCGAGGTGCGCAGCGAGGTAGGCGGATGCCACGGCCTCATCCTCGAGCAGTGGAGTCATCTCCGCCATCACTCCGTCTGCCTCGAGCACCGAGATCGCGGCGGTCGCCGCCGGATGGCACAGGTAGTACAGCGTGGGGAACGGTGTGCCGTCGGCGAGCCGGGGCTTCGTCGACACGACGGTCGGGTTGCCGCACACGCAGCGCGCGGCGATGCCGACGACGTCGCGGGCGGGGCGTCCGAGCTGGCGGGTGACGGTGTCGATGTCCGCCTGGGTGAACGGTTCGAACGGTGGGGTGGTCACTACTTGTCGCCCTGCTTCGGTGATTCGAGTTCTGCGGCCGTGGCATCGGTGAGGCCTGCGGTGAATAGGGAGGAGAGCATGGACTGCATCCAGTCGACGCGCGTGGTCTGGATCTCGTCGCTGATCGGCTGCCCGTCGTCGGTGGTGACCGTCGCACCGTCGTCGATGACGAGGTAGGTGAGGTCGCCCGGGTACACGTACACGAGGCGGTCGCGAGCCTGGGAGACGATGTAGGCGGGGTCGTCCCAGCGGGCTACGTCATCCTCAAGGTCTTTGACCGACTGCTCCTTCTCGTCGACGGCGGCGCGCAGTTCGGCGATCTGCTGCTGCTGTTCGATGAGGATGTGCAGGCTCGGTGCGAGCACGATGACGGCGAGCACGATCAGTGACAGCACGGTGAACGCGAATCCGGATAGCCGGATGTTGCGCAGCCAGTGCTCGGCCGGGCTCTCCATCTGCGGCAGCGCGACAGCGACCTTTGTGGGTCGCTGTCGCCTGCTCATAGATCGACCTTAAGCAGTGAAGCGTGGGAAAGCGCTGCGACCCGCGTAGACGGCGGCATCCCCGAGCTCTTCTTCGATGCGCAGCAGCTGGTTGTACTTGGCGACGCGCTCGCTGCGGGCAGGGGCACCGGTCTTGATCTGGCCGGTGTTGAGGGCGACGGCGAGGTCGGCGATCGTGGTGTCTTCGGTCTCACCGGAGCGGTGCGACATCACGGCCGTGTAGCCGTTGCGCTGCGCGAGGGATACCGCGTCGAGGGTCTCGGTGAGCGTGCCGATCTGGTTGACCTTGACGAGGATCGAGTTGGCGGTGCCGAGCTCGAGGCCCTTCGCGAGACGGGTCGGGTTGGTGACGAACAGGTCGTCGCCGACGATCTGGGTCTTGGTGCCGAGGGTGGACGTGAGTTCGGCCCAGCCCTCCCAGTCGTCCTCGTCCAGCGGGTCTTCGATGGTGACGAGCGGGTACGACGCGACGAGCTCGGCGTAGTAGGCGCTCATCTCGGCGGCGGACTTGGATCCGCCCTCGAAGGCGTAGGCGCCTTCCTTGAAGAACTCGGAGGCTGCGACGTCGAGGCCGAGCGCGATGTCCTTGCCGGGGGTGAAGCCGGCGGCGGTGATGGCCTCGACGAGGAGGTCGAGTGCGGCGCGGTTGGAGGAGAGGTTGGGAGCGAATCCGCCCTCGTCACCGAGGCCGGTGGAGAGGCCCTGGCCGTGCAGGATGGCCTTGAGCGCGTGGTACGTCTCGACGCCCCAGCGCAGTCCCTCGGAGAAGGTCTCGGCGCCGACGGGCAGGATCATGAACTCCTGGATGTCGACGTTGGAGTCGGCGTGCGATCCACCGTTGATGACGTTCAGCATCGGAACAGGCAGCACGTGGGCGTTGGCACCACCGACGTAGCGGTAGAGCGGCATGTCGGCGGAGTCGGCCGCGGCGCGGGCGACGGCGAGCGAGACGCCCAGGATGGCGTTGGCGCCCAGCTTCTTCTTGTTGTCGGTGCCGTCTATGGCGATGAGCTCGGCGTCGATGGCGCGCTGCTCGGCGGCGTCGAAGCCCTCGATGGCCGGTCCGAGCACGTCGATGACTGCGTCTACCGCCTTCTCGACACCCTTGCCGAGGTAGCGCTTCTTGTCGCCGTCGCGCAGCTCGTACGCCTCGAAGGCGCCGGTGGATGCACCGGAGGGAACTGCAGCGCGGGAGACCGTGCCGTCTTCGAGCAGGACCTCGACCTCAACGGTCGGGTTGCCACGGGAGTCAAGAATTTCGCGAGCGCCTACTGCCTCGATCAAAGCCACGGGGGTTCTCCTTCAAAGAATCTGGACGGGATGAGTGGTGGATTGTCCGCTACGAAGCTTACTCGCGCAGGCCCGCGCCCAGCTCCCGGCTCGTCACCCAGCTTCGCAACGAGTCGTTGAACAGTTGGGGATCCTCGATGTTCCACTGGTGGTGCAGCCCGGGCGCGGTGACCCCGCCGAGAGTAAGTCGCGACGCATCCGAGATCGAGCGTGCGTCCTTCTCGCCCGCGACCGCGAGGTAGGGCACGGCCAACGCGCCGACGTCGGTGCCCGCGCTGACCTCGGCGTAGATCGCGCGCGCCGTGTCGGCCGAGATGCCGAGCCCCGTCTCGATGAACAGTTCCACGCTGTCGGCGGGCAGCCCGTATGCCTTCGCAAGCGCAGCCCAGAACCAGCGCCTCGGCCACAGCGCGAACATGACCGGTGCCGCGAGGCTGCGGGCAGGCGTGACGCTGGCGCTGGCCAGAAACAGATCGATACATGCTGCGGGATGCCGCAGCGCAAGGTGAATCGCCACACTCGAGCCCAGCGACAGTCCGACAACGTGCGCACGTCCCTGCTTCGCGCGCTCGCGGATCAACTCCGCGACGGCGTCAGCGGCCCCCGCCATCCCGGGCCAGGGTTGGTCGTTGCTTCCGCCGAATCCGGGCAGGTCGGGCACCAGTACGTGGTAGTCGTCGAATGCGGGTACCTGCGCTCCCCACATCCACCCCGCGACATTGCCGCCGTGCAGGAAGATGATCGTCTCCGCATTCTCGGTGCCGGATTCCTCGTACTTCACAGGATCTCCATCGCGTTCGCGATGATGCGGTCGAGCTGGGCCACGAGGGCAGGTTCGTCGACGCCGCGCTCGAGGCCGTTCTGGTGCTGTTCGAGGCCGGTCCAGGCAACGTCGAACAGCGTCTCCCCCGCGGCGGTCAGGGTGACGCGGTTGGTGCGGCCGTCGGTCGCCTCGACGGCGAGCAGCCCGTCGCGGGTGAGCTGTGCGACCCGCTGCGTGACGGAGGCTCGGGAAACGTCGAGGTTCTGCGCGATGGCCTGCTGCGAGGTCGGGCCGAGCACCCGCACCATCAGAAGCACGAGCATCGGTGCATAGCGGATGCCGTGTTCGCGCTGGAGATACTCGTCGGCTAAACGGTCAATGAGCAGAGTAGCGCGGTGGAGCTTGAAGGCGGTGGTCTGGGTGAGCTCGATCATATTGTTAAGTACTTAACAATACTGGGCGGCCCGTGTCAAGGGGTCGGGCCTCGCTTCACTCGGCGTTGGCGGCCGCCGTGATCCCCTCGAGGGCTTCGAGCATAAGACTGTCGCCGATCATCTGCACGGTACCGTCGGGGTTGACCCCGCCGGCGCGCTCGATGCGGCCCGCGCGCCAGATGAAGACGTCGGCGCTGAGCGTGCCTCCGGGGTTGTCGTCGGCGTTGGCCTGGTTCGCGACCATCGTTGCGAGGGCGCCGGCCGCCGCAATGCTGGCCATGTCCACGAGCGGGAGAGCAAAGATCAGGTGACGGTTCGGAACCCCGAACAGAACGCCGTGCGGGGCGTCCTGCAGGTGCTCGGAGATGAGCTGGGGCATCCCGAGCACCTTGGATGCGATGAAGAGCGAGTCGCCGACGATCATGGAGATCGGGCCGGACTGCTGCACATCGTCGACCTGCTCCCCCATCGTGTTCTGCATGCCGGTGGCGAAGAGATCGTCGATGTTGCGATCCGCGAGCTGGTCGTCGTTCAGCCAGGCGACGTGGGTCGGGAAGTCGACGCAGAGCAGGGCGACGAGGTCGGACGCGACACGGATCGAATACTTCGCGCTGATCTGGTCGATCACGTCGCGCGGCACGATGCGGGTGCGCACCATGCGGGAGAGATCTTCATCGCTGAGCGATGCGATGTCGGGCTGGTTCGCCGCTTCGACCATCGAGTCGACGTGCTGCATGACCAGGTTGATGGTCTCGTCTTCGTTGGCCTGCGCCGTGCGCACGAACAGGTTGTACAGCGGGTAGCGGGCGCCGGCCGCGGTGATCAGCACGGTGTCGATACCTGCGGTGTCGGGGTCGACCTCGACGGGAACACCGAGCACTCCGAATCGCAGCTGCGCGAGCAGCGTGACGTTCTCGATCGGATCGATGATCGAGTCGATTTCCGCCGTCTTGGCGCGCTTGCTGAACAGTCCCATGATTCCCCCCGGATCACCGGCCAACCCTGGCCGTTACTCAAAACACTAGTCGAGGCTGCGGAACTCCAACGACTCCACGGTCGAGTCGGCGCGCACCTGCGCGAGGCTTGTGTATCCGTCGGCGGCGAGTTGGGCGAGCAGCGGCCCCATGTTGCGGGGTTTGCGCTCCAGTCGCACCCGCTTGCCCTGAGCGATCAGCGCGGTCTTGAGCGACAGCAGGTGCGCGGTGGGCGCGGCGTCCTCGAAAACGAGCGCCACGGCATCCTCGACCGAAGACGACTGGAGCGTCACCAACTCGACCAGGCGCTCGAATCCGAGCGAGAAGCCGACGGCCGGCACGTCGCGGCCGAGGAAGCGGCCGATCATGCCGTCGTAGCGTCCGCCGCCGGCGATCGAGTAGCCGAGCGACGGGTGCACGACCTCGAAGATGGTGCCCGTGTAGTAGCCCATGCCGCGCACGAGGAACGGGTCGAAGGTGAGCAGCGCGCGCGTCGCCTCGTCCACCGTGTCGGCGAGGGCCGCGAGCTCGAGCACGGCCGCCTCGTCCACCCCCTCAGGGAGGCCCTTGCGGATCGATCGCTCACCGAACGGGGTGAACTCCATCGTCTGCGGGCGGCGGAAGAACGCCTCGAGTGCGTCGACTGCGAATGCCGGGAATGCCCGGTCGCGCAGCTCGGTGATCACGCCGTCGTGGCCGACCTTGTCGAGCTTGTCGACGGTGATCAACACGGCCGCGTGCTCCGAGGCGGGGAAACCGAGCACGGTGAGCATGCTGGTGAGGAGCCGGCGATCATTGATGCGGATGCTCGCGCCATCGATGCCGAGCGCGCTGAGCGTCGCGACGGTGGCGACCATAAGCTCCGCCTCGGCGAGCGCGCCCTTCTCGCCGATGATGTCGATGTCACACTGCACGAACTGGCGGTAGCGCCCCTTCTGCGGGCGCTCGGCGCGCCAGACCGGGGCGAGCTGGATCGCGCGGAACACGGTCGGCAGCTCGGCCTGGTGCGACGCGTAGAAGCGCGCGAGCGGCACGGTCAGGTCGAAGCGCAGTCCGAGGTCGGTGAGGTCGAGCGCCTGCGTTGCGGCGGCGAAGTCGTCGGTTGTGAGGCCGCGCTTGAGCACACCGTAGGCGAGCTTCTCGTTGTCACCGCCGAGGCCGGCGTGCAGGCGCGAGCTCTCTTCCATGACCGGCGTCTCGATCTCGCTGAACCCGTGCGCCTGGTACACCGAGCGGATCACGGCGAGCATGTTCTCGCGCTTCGCCTTTTCGGCGGGCAGGAAGTCGCGCATTCCGCGCGGAGGATTCACAACAGTGGCCATATCTCAATTCTCTCGCATGAGGCGCAATCCGTTTCGCGGCGCACTCCGAACCCCTTGTGCTCCACATAGTTCTGACTGGCGGCAGCTCCGGAGATGGGCCGGAGGGCCGCCAGTCGGTTTTTAATCCGTGGGCAGGCCGATCACGCCCGCATCGGCGGCCGTGAGAGCCTCGTGCGACCGGATCTCCCCCTGCAGTTCCCGCAGCGTGGTGCGCAGCGCCCGCTCGGCGTCGAGTCCGTTGGCCTTCGCCGAGGAGACTATGGCCAGCAGGAGGCCGCCCAGCTCGTCTTCGTCCGCTACCGGTATCGCCGCGACATCCGCTTCATCGGCAGAAATCAGGCCGGCCTTGACCGCACGGCCGAGCACCTTGTCGGCGAGCGCCAGTGAGGGCATGCCCTGAGGGATGCCGTCGAGCACACTGGTGCGCCCCGGCTTCTCGATCTTCTTGCGCTCCTCCCACACCTCGACCACGTCGGCTGCGGTGTCCGCGGTCGCATCGCCGAATATGTGAGGATGCCGCCCCACCATCTTCTGCGTCATGTGTGTGGCGACGTCCTCGAGTGTGAAGCGGCCGGCCTCGCGGGCGATGTCCGCGTGGAACAGCACCTGGTACAGCACGTCGCCCAGCTCTTCGACGAGTTCGGCGTCGCTGCCCGACTCGATGGCATCGACCAGCTCGTGCGTCTCCTCGATCAGGTACTGCACGAGCGACGCGTGGGTCTGCTCGCGATCCCAGGGGCACCCACCGGGGGCGCGCAGCAGTTCGAGCGTGGTGATCAGTTCGTCGAGCTGGGGGTGGGTGGCCATGTGCCCAGCTTAAAGACGAATGGCGTGCGGCCGAAGCCACACGCCATTCGAGGGGGAAGACTAGACGGCGGCCGAGTCGGCGCCCTGGTACTTCGCCGAGCCGAAGCCGAGGATGAAGTAACCGACGATGCTGAACAGCCACAGCGCGACAATGCCGAACGCGGTCGACTTGCCGAATGCCTTGGCGAGGTCGATCGAGACGAGAAGCGAGGCGATCAGGTTGGCGATCGGGATGAAGAACAGGATCGTCCACCAGCCGGGCTTGCCGGCGATCTTGACGAGCGTGTACACGTTCAGGATCGGGATGATCGCGTACCAGCCCGGCTTGCCGGCCTTCGAGAAGACGCGCCACAGGGCGATGATGACGAGAACGGCGAAGATCAGGCCGGGGATCGCTGCGGCCGGGTTGCCCTCGGTGGAGGCGGAGTATTCAAATGACGCTGTTGCGAGAGAAAGCATGGGTGTTCCTTTGATTGGTGGGTGGGGAGGGTCGAACGTTGGTGCGGCGAGCTACAGGATGTAGGCGCCGATCAGCTTGTTGAACTTCGTGATGTCGAAGAAGGCGATGAACTGGAACTTGACGGTGCCCAGTCCGGCAAACCAGAGAGTCATCTCGGTGTCGAGGTCGAAAACTGCAGCTGTCTCGACGGAGAACGCCTGGATCTTCGAGTACGCGAGGCTCGTGTAGTCCTTCTTCTTGCCGGTGATGCCCTGCACGTTCACGGCGATGACGCGCTTGTTGGTGAAGACGACGCGGTCGCGCACGGTTCGGAACGACGCGAAGACCGTCTCCCCATCGATGAGCATCGGCTCGACCAGCTTGAGGCCGTCTTCCGGGCTCATCTCTGCGAGCTTGAGGAATTCGGCGTTGGTGAAGTCGATCATGTTCGTGAAATCTCTCGGGCAGAAGTCGGGTGAGGTCTCCAGAGTAGGGGTCAGCATCCTCCCAGCGGGGGTGTGCTGTGCCCCCAGTTCGTGGGAGCCCGCTAGCGTTGCACCATGACGGTTATCGACGAATCCGCGGTCGTGTGGTCGGCCCCCGAGCGCGAGCGAGCCGGTCGCCCGCTGCTCGTGCTGCTGCACGGTTACGGCTCGCACGAGGGCGACCTGTTCGGCCTCTCCCCGCACCTTCCCCTCTCCCCCGTCATCGCTTCGCTGCGCGCCCCCAACGTGGAGGGTCCGGGCTACTCATGGTTCCCGCTGGCCGGTGTCTCGTCCCCTTCTGAGCGACTGGATGCCGCGAACTCAGCTGCTTTGGCTGTGCTCGAGTGGCTCGGCACAACCCAGTCCACGTCCGTGGGTCTCCTCGGTTTCTCGCAGGGTGGGGCGCTCGCCCTGCAGCTCCTCCGCCTCGCCCCGGAACGTTTCGACTACGTTGTGCAGCTCTCCGGCTTCGCGCTCGAGGGCACCCAGCCGGGTGACGCAGTTCTTGCTACCTCTCGCCCCCCGGTCTTCTGGGGCCGCGGCACAGCGGACCAGGTCATCGCCGGCGCGTTCATCGAACAGACGGACGCCTGGCTTCCTGGGCACTCGACCCTGACCGAGCGCATCTACGAGGATCTGCCGCACGGCATCTCGCAGCCGGAGTTGTCGGACGTGAACGCCTTCATCCAGCAGCACCTTCCCGGCAGGAGGGACTCATGACGTACGGACCAGCCGAATCCCCAGAGCCGACGCGCAACCCGCTCGCTCTCGTTTCCTTTGTGCTCGGGGCCGTGGCGGTTCTGATCGCCGTGGTGTTCGTGTTCATTCAGGCGGTGGTCCTCGGCCAGGGCACTCTCCTGAGCATTGGGATGGTGAGTGCGGTGCACGGGGTCGTCTCCGGCGTGCTCGGCGTCGGGGCGATCGCGACGGGCGCCATCGCCCTCATCGGACCGAAGCCGCGCAAGCCGCTCGCCGCGGCCGGCGTCGCCCTGGGTGCCGTTGAGGTGTTCAACGTCATCCTCGGCCTGCTGACCGGTCTGATCTACTCGCTCGCAGGCTGATGGACGAGTACGTTCCGTTCGCTCTCGCCGACGAGGAGCGCAGCGCCCAGTTCATCGCCGCCGCCCGTCGTCGCGAGCGTCGTCGGATCTGGCGCAACGTGCGGATCGCCCTCGGGCTGGGGCTGGTGGCGTTCCTCGCGCTGTTCCCGCTGGGCGTGCTGCCGGTGCCGCAGCTGCCGGGATGGGTGCTGGCGCTGGGTGAACCCTCGGCTCCGGCGTCCACCGACGCTCCCGTTTCGCCCGTTGCTCCGGATGTCCCCGCCGACGCCCTCGCCGCGACGGTCGACTATGTGCACGACGGTGACACCCTCTTCCTGTTCGTCGACGGCGCGAAGGTGAAGGTGCGCCTGATCGGTATGGATACCCCGGAGATCGGTGACAACGCCGAGTGCTTCGGCAATGAGGCCACGGCCTACCTGCGCGGACTGCTCCCGGTGGGCAGCAAGGTGTCGATCATGTCCGACATCGAGAAGCGCGACCAGTACGACCGCTCCCTGTTCTATCTGTGGGCGGATGACGGCACCTTCGTCAACCTCTCCCTCCTTGAGTCGGGCGCTGGGGAGTTCGTGGTGTACGAGCCCAACGTGAGGTACTCCGCCGAATTCGCGGCGGCGGAGCTGACGGCGCGGGATGCTGGGCTGGGGCTTTGGGGTGCTTGCGGGTAACGGAAATCCCGGGAGGAACACTCCGGCACACTTGCAGGGCGTTCCTGCTATGGCGAGGTTCCAACCGCAAACCCCGTGCGATTAAGTAGCTTTGACCAGCGCAGACCTATTCATCAGTCGCGACGATCTTCGCGAGGTCGTCGAAGTCGGGAAGTATGGCGAGGGTGCCCCTGGCTGCCGCGCGATACGCGCCAGCCTTTTGATCGTCGTTCAGGAGAACGGACTCATTCTTGGCCAGCTTCTCAGCCTCCTCGTCCAGTACGAGCATCTCTACACCGACCCCGATTGCGTAGCGAGCTTTCATTTCGTCGATCGTGACACCACCCACACTCTGCGCGCGTGCATTCAAATAGGACACGAGCGGGCCGTAGGTCGAGTTGAGGATCAAACACTGAACTTCAGTCGAGCCCAGCTTGAGCAGATCCGCAAAGTCTGGATTCGTGTTCGCCACCGACTGCGCCTCGACCAGTTCGAGCTGCCCAACGGTTTGAGCGGTCCACTCGTTTCGATTCTCGATCGTGTCCCAGAGCAGAACAACATTGCTGCCTTGGCCGACACCGTCTTTCCCGGGGTTCCCTGTCGGTTTTGCACCGGCCCCTGCGCCCTTTCCAGGCAGCTCCGTCACGAGCTGAATAACGCACGTGTGTTCCAGATTCGCGCCGAGCCCTCCTGAGGCCTTAGTCCAGTTCTTGATCGAGAAGGTGATCGCAAACTCCGCGGGTTCGAAACCATCGGGCACGCCGATTCCGACCCGGAAGTACCCATTGTGGGCAAGACCTATCGCGATCGACTCGTTCAATTCGAAGGGAATGTTGTCGTCCGCCGAAACTTCGATCTCACCGCGACCAGAGTTGAAGAACTCGTCGAGTGCATCAACAGTGAAGGAAACGAACCGTGTTTCGCCAATGACCAAATTGAGCGTCGACGGACCAGCAATCAGCGTTGGGTCGACGTTGAGCTTCAAGACTTTGCGTTTTCCCCCACTGGAACCACCAGAGTTCGTACCACCACCTCCAGCACCACCTGCTGCTACTCCCGCAGCAGCGCTAGCACCAAAGCCGCGGACGGCAAACGCTCGACGTATCTTGTCCGAAACACCGCGAGTGTTTGATTTCGTAGCCGATCGGATTTGCTTTTCGACTGCGAGCCGATTCTCATCTCGAAGAGAGTCCCACTCATCTACGAAGCTGAGAACCTGCGATTCCAGTCGGAGGGCAAACTCCGACTTCACAGTTTCCGCTCTGTCGGCGGTGAACAGGGAAGTGCGCGCCGCGATAGGAAGAGCGTCCAAGTTGACTTCGACGAGTACACGCTGGTCTAGTTTCTTCAGCTTGGTTCGCTGCCGAAACTCGGCCGGTGTCCAGTGATTCTGAACTTGACCGTTTGACGTGAACAACACGGCGTGGTTGTAAGCAACAAAACTTGCCCGCTTACCCTTTTCATTTGGCTCATTGAAAAGGGTGTAGCCGATGTCTAGAAGGAAAGTCTTTCCTTCCCATATGAACGGCATTGTCGCGCTCTCTCGCGTGAAATCGTAGTCCGTGTTGTCGAGCCTTGATTCGAGTCCTCGAATAACAGTGGATCGCTCGGCCCCACGGGCGAGGTAATTCCTCCAACGCACGGGAAAGACGGGTCGAACCAGTCGGGTGTTGATAATCGTGTCGAAGCTTCGCGCGTCTCCCTCCCGCTGGCGGTGAAGATGTTTGGTCTTGTACGAGATCAAAGCGAGGTGGGTGCCGGGCTCGAAAGCCGGAGCCTCGGAGGCCGAGCAGGACCATGGGTTTGCGATATCGCCCGGCTCATCCCATTCCGCGTCAACCAAGTAATAGGCACTCTCGACTTTGGTGAGCCTCCGCCACTCAACGACGGCTACAGAAATGCGATCCTCTTCGCCGACAACGAGTAGTTCCGGGGCCTTTCTCGTGACGAGGACGACATAATCCGCATTTCTATACGTAAGTTCTCCTCCGAGCCCGAAAGCTCCTTGAAGGTACGCGGCATCCTCCTTATAGGAACCTCCCAGCCCGAAAATTGTCTTTGGGATCTGCGAATTGGAGATACCGGTGCCCTTGTCCCGAAACACCGCAGTAAATTTCAGGGTCTTGTCTGTAGGCGGGTCCGATTCATGAAAGGTCACTTGTGCGAGATCGGCAAGATCAGCGTCTGACTTATCACCGAGAAGTTCAGCGGCAGCGTCGCGCGGATTTCGCAGGGCAGCAGCAGCGCCCTCTCGCGAGCCATACTTTGCTAGTGCAGCTCGATCAACCACAGCATCTTGCATATTGGTGATGGTTTCGACCAGCTTGAGGTCGTAGTCCGCGGCGGAAGCCAAGGTGCCGTAGTTGTTTGGTCGATCTCCGAGAGGTCGAATGTATTCTCCTCCGATGCTCAATGCGATGAGAGCTTGAAGATCCGACGCTTCTTCGGGGGTAGTGGCCGCGACTGCTGCCTTGACAATTTCTGCGCTGAACTTTGTCATCTCAAGAAACTCCGTTTTCGTCGTGAACTCTGGCAATGAGCAAATCGGCAATGACCTCGGCGGCGGCTCTCATCTCTTGACTTCGAGCGTTCGGCGTCGCACGACCCGGCGAGACGAAACCGCTTTGAATCCAAAGGTCGGCCGAAGGGCTAAAGTCCAAGTCGCTAAGGAAGCCGCTGAAAGCGCCGCCGATCGCCAATGCGTCCACCCCCGTGGCTTCACAAGCTGCCCAAAAAGATGCAGCAACAACCCGAAGCGTAGTGGAGCTCAAGAGAATGCTCCGCGATCTAGTCTCCTCGAGTTCCTCCGCAGTAACCCCTGGCCGCAGTTCTGGCCGCGCCGAGAGAAGAGCATCAAAGAACACAGATCCACGAGTTCGAATTTGGTCTTCATCGAAGCGCGCCGAATCTTTGACGCGGCCCGATCCGCCTACAAAGAGACGCTTGAGCGCGTCATGCAGCGCCGCAAGCGTGAAGAGATTACCGTCGCCAGGCTGAGTCCGAGAGCCTTCCCTATCGACGCGACCTTCGAGCAGTGGATGATTGTCAGCGAGCTCGGCTGCCACGCGAGCAAACGGGTCGCGCGTGTCGTACGACACGTTCAATGCTTTCGAAACCTTCCTGGCAGTGTTATTCATGTCAGAAAACATCTGGCGTCTCTTCGCCAGGTCGTGCTCAACGTAGATGAGGAGCGCAGTTGACTGAGAACCGAGGTCTTGCACGGCATCTATGGCAAGTCGAATACCCTCACGCCGGTGCTGCCCGTCAATGCTCCGGAGTCTTGCATTAAGCGGAAGCCTGAGTAGACCAATGTTTGATCCCTTCTCGACCTCCGTGAAACTTCCCTCGAGATCGACCGCGTAGGTGATGGCCCCGAGCGCATATTCGGTTGGGTTGGACGTTATGTACTGCGCAATTTGGCGCGCATGGCCAGCGTCAAGCGCTCGCTGAGACCGGTCGTCAGCAGGTTCCATGTCGATCGGAAAGAAGTTATTCAACACAGCGTTCGATGGAAGCGTCAGGTACAAAGTTCGCGAGCCCTGTTGACCGCGAAGCGCTGGAAGCGAAAGACCTGTCGTCTGAAAAATACTGGATGAATCTGTCATAACTATAATTTATACATACCTTATTCGACCGTCAAGCTTCACGGCAGATAATTTATAAATGTTCTCGCGCCGAGATCAATTGGGTCGCTGCGCTGACATGTCCTCCCGTGCCCGTACTCTTGATTCACATGAAGGCCACGACTATCCGAGTTCTCGATCTGTTCGCGGGCGCGGGCGGGTTGACGGCGGGATTCAGGGAATCTTCAACCCGCTTTGAGACCGTTCGCGCGGTAGAGATGGACCTCGCCGCCGCTGCTTCTTACGAGGCAACGTTTGGCACAGATCTCACATACGCTGGCCCAATCGAAAAGTGGCTCGATGAGGAGAGCGTTCCCACCGCGGTGGACATCGTCGTAGGCGGCCCCCCATGCCAGGGCTTCTCTACCCTCGGTAAGCAGAATGAGGAGGACTCCCGAAATTCTCTGTGGGTGCAGTATGCAACCACCATCGTGCGAACGCAGCCTAAGTACTTTGTCGTCGAAAACGTCGCTGCGTTCGCCAAGTCGCGCCAGTTCAAAGATTTCCAGGACGCGGTCAAACCAGACGGTGCGTTGGCGGATTACGATTTCGACTTCCAGGTACTAAACGCAGCTGACTTCGGAGCGTTCCAATCTCGGAAACGAGCTGTGCTTATTGGGCACCACCGAGACCTTGCCGCACCAGGCTTCCCTGAAGCAAGCCACAGTGTCTTGTCGCACAGGACAGTTCGAGAAGCCTTCGACGGAATCGACTGGCAAACCGGAAGCAACGAACTACCCCCAGACAGAACCACGACGCTGGGTGGCAGAACTTTCGCTGGAAGCTTCACGCGCGATGAGCTTCACCTTGGTAGAGATTACGCCAGCATTTCCCAGAAACGATTCGCGGCCATTCCCATCGGTGGAAATCGATTCGATCTGCCCGAGCAATTGAAGGCGGACTGCTGGAAAAAACATACATCGGGGTCCGGCGATGTAATGGGTCGCCTTCACTGGGATAAGCCGTCCGTGACCATTAGGACTGAGTTCTTCAAACCAGAAAAGGGACGATACTTGCACCCTGAAGCCATGCGCGCGATCACTCACTACGAAGCCGCAATCCTGCAGGGGTTCCCTCCGTCACATAAGTTCGTCGGTTCGAAGACGGCGATCGCAAAGCAGATAGGCAACGCTGTTCCCATCCCGCTAGGGACTGCGATTGCGAATCGTCTACTAGCCCAGTTTTGATATCTCGCCACAACCAGTTATTTGTGGCCGATCGCTGTCAGCCGCCCCTGCCACACTTGCGCAGTGACTGACACCCGATGCGCTGCCCTTGAGATCCTGCGCACCCTCGTGGGGCGCGAGGATGCGGACTTCCACGAGGGGCAGTTCGAGGCCATCGAGACGCTCGTCGACGGCCGCCGGCGCGCGCTCGTTGTGCAGCGCACCGGGTGGGGCAAGTCGGCGGTGTACTTCGTCGCGACCCTGCTGCTGCGGCGACAGGGGCGCGGCCCGACCGTACTCGTGTCGCCACTGCTTGCGCTCATGCGGGACCAGATCGCCGCGGCATCCCGAGCCGGAGTGCGGGCCGTCGCCATCAATTCGACCAACCCGCACGAGTGGGCCGATGTGCAGGCAGCACTCGCGCGCGACGAGGTCGACGTGTTGCTGGTCTCGCCCGAGAGACTGAATAACCCGAGCTTTCGCGAGAACCAGCTGCCCGCACTCATCAACCGCATCGGCATGCTCGTCGTCGACGAGGCGCACTGCATCAGCGACTGGGGGCACGACTTCCGTCCCGACTATCGGCGGCTGCGCGACCTCATTTCTCACATGCCGGTGGATGTCCCGGTGCTGGCCACCACCGCAACCGCCAACGAACGCGTGGTTGCTGATGTTGCGGAGCAGCTCGGCAGTCTCGATACGGCCGCGGGCGGCCTACTCGACCAGCCAGTTGTCACCATTCGGGGGCCTCTTGCTCGCGCGTCGCTGCGGCTCGGTGTGCTGCGACTGCCCGACTCGAAGACCCGCCTCGGCTGGCTGCTCAGCCACCTCGCCGACCTGCCCGGCAGCGGCATCATCTACACGCTGACTGTGAGCGCCGCCGAAGATACCGCGCGCCTCCTCAGAGACGCAGGCCACAACGTGCGCGCCTACACCGGCCAAACCGACCCCGCCGAGCGGGAGGAATCCGAGGGGCTCCTCAAAGCGAACCAGGTCAAGGCGCTCATCGCGACGAGCGCGCTCGGCATGGGCTTCGACAAGCCCGACCTCGGCTTCGTGCTGCACCTGGGCGCGCCGTCGTCCCCCGTCGCCTACTACCAGCAGGTCGGTCGCGCCGGCCGCGCCACCGAGAACGCCGACGTGCTGCTGCTGCCCGGCCCCGAAGATGAAGCCATCTGGACGTACTTCGCCACCTCATCCATGCCGTCCGAGGAGCGCGCCAGCTCAGTGATCAAGGCGCTCTCCGACACCCCGCTGTCGACCCCCGCGCTCGAGGCGATCGTCAACATCCGCCGCACCCCGCTCGAGCTGCTGCTCAAGGTGCTCGACGTCGACGGCGCCGTGCAGCGCGTGCAGGGCGGCTGGATCGCCACCGTCCGACCGTGGACCTACGACGCCGAGCGATACGAGCGCATCGCCGCCGAACGCATCGCCGAACAGCAGCACATGCTCGACTACGAGACCACCGACCGCTGCCGCATGGAGTACCTGCAGCGCTCCCTCGACGACGACACGGCAACCCCGTGCGGACGCTGCGACAACTGCGCCGGGGTCTGGTTCCCGAGCGACATCGCGTCGGACGCGGCTGAGAGCGCAGCGTCATCCCTCGACCGCGTGGGAGTGCCGATCGAACCGCGCGCCCAGTGGCCCACCGGAGCCGATCGACTCGGCGTGCCGGTCAAGGGCCGCATCAGCGTCGACGAGCGGTACGACGAAGGCCGCGCGCTCGCCCGGCTCACCGACCTCGGCTGGGGCAACACCCTGCGCACCCTGTTCGCGCCGAATACTCCGGATGCCCCGGCCTCCCCGGCCCTCATCGCCGCATGTGTGCGCGTGCTCGCCGACTGGCCGTGGGCCGCCCGCCCGGTCGCGGTGGTGGCGATGCCCTCGCGCTCGCACCCGTTACTCGTGGAATCGGTCGCGCGCGGGCTCGCGGAGGCCGGGCGGCTCGACTACCCCGGATCCCTCTCGCTCGTGGAAGGCGGCCCCGAGGGCGAGCCGGGCGGCAACAGTGCGTACCGGCTGAGCTCGGTCTGGGGCAGGTTCTCGTCGGAGCTCGACCTGCCGAGCGGTCCCATCCTCCTGGTCGATGACCTCGTCGACTCCCGCTGGACCCTCACCGTCGCCGCCCGCGAGCTCCGCCGCGCTGGGGCAAACAGCGTTCTCCCATTCGCGCTCGCGCTGCGCGGGTAGCGTGGAACCCATGACCGACGTCGCCGCCAACCACCTGCACGCCGAGCTGGTCGACCGACCGCAGCGGGGCATCATGCGCCTGCGCTTCTGGGTGCTCGCGATCCTGGGTGCGATGTTCCAGCACGAGGGCCCGGCGGTGTTCGACCTGGTCGTGCGCCGCAACGACACCGGGCGCGAGATCATGCGCACCCCGGCCGACGTGATGGACCCGCAGCATCTGCTCGACACCGTCGAAGACGACCTGGAGACCAAGACGGTGGCCGAGTTCCTCGCCGAGTGGCGCGTGATCGAGTAGTGCTCTCCCCCACCAACCCGTCCACACCGTGGGTGCTGGCCGTTGTACTGCTCGGTCTGCTCGTGCTGCTGGTGGTGCGCGCCATCCGCAAAGACAAGCGCGAGTACCGCCGCTTCAAACGCATGCGCGCCACCAAACCGCGGCAGCGCCAGTTCCGCCGCTGGGTGACCCAGTCGTTCCTCCTGTTCGGCATCTCATCACTGGTCGTGCTCGCTTTGGCGGGCCAGTTCATCCCGCTGCTACTGGATGACGTCAACCAGTGGAACTGGGTCGCGTCGGCCAGAGCCGCGTTCGAGGCCGGCGGAGCGCTCTCGATCGGCATCCTCGTCGCCGTGATCGTGCTCGTCGTCGGTGGGGCCGTGGGTGGAATCATCGCCGCTCGCAACGAGGAGGACATCCCCTCGCTCGGTGACGTGCAGGCGCTGCTCCCGCGCAACCGCGCCGAGTTGCGCTGGGGCGCCGCGCTCTCCCTCAACGCAGGGCTCGTCGAGGAGCTGCTGTTCCGGCTGGCTCTCCCCGCGGCGATCTTCGGGATCACCGGCAGCGCCCTCGCCGCGATCGTGGTCAGCCTCGTGATCTTCGGGCTCCTGCACGTCTACCAGGGCGTCGCCGGCATCGTCGGATCGCTCATCATCGGCACGATCCTCATGGTCATCTACCTGGCCAGCGGCAGCATCTGGATAGCGATTGTCGCCCACGCGCTCGTCGACCTGCGCTCGCTCGTGCTGATCCCGGTGGTGCTGTTCAAGGTACACAAGGTTCGGTGATCGATTTCTGGTTGATTGAGTAGGCCGCCCGCGGCCGTATCGAAATCAGGCGGCCTTCACCACAGGCGTCTTCGGCATCGCCACCGCGGCGAGCAGCGTGAGCACCGCGGCAACCCCCACCGCCACGAACACGGCGACCGACGCTGAGGTCACGGCCGCGGCATCCGGAGCCGACGACGACCCGCCGGCCGCCAGGAAGATCGAGTTCGCGATGGCGCCGAAGATGGCGACACCGATCGCCGACCCGACGGAACGGGCGAACATGTTGGTGCCGGTGGCGACGCCGCGCTCGTTCCACTCCACGCTGGACTGGGCGGCGATGAGGGACGGGGTGGCGACGAGGCCCATGCCCAGTCCCATCACGAAGCAGCTGACGGCAACGATGATGATGGATGGCATGCTGGCGGTCGCGGCCAGGATCGCGGCCCCGACGATCACGAACACCATGCCCACGAGTGCCGTGTTTCGGAAGCCGATGCGGAGGTAGAAGCGCCCCGAGAAGGTGGCGGCGATCGGCCAGCCGATGGTCAGCGCGGCTAGGGCCAGGCCGGAGAGCAGGGGCGAGGCGCCGGTCGCGCCCTCGAGGTAGGTGGGCACGTACGAGGTGAGGCCGATGAGCACGGCGCCTGTGCCGAACGCGATGAGCGAGGTCGTGAGGAGGAGAGGTCGCGCGAACACCCACAACGGCAGCACGGGTTCGGCGGCGCGGCGCTCGGCCAGCACGAAAGCAACGAGCAGGGTGGCCCCGGCGGCGAAGATGATGAGGGATTGCGGCGAGTTCCACGCCCACGCCTGCCCGCCCTCGAGCACACCGAGGATCAGCAACGTCAGACTCGCCGTCAGGAGCGTTGCGCCGAGGTAGTCGACCTTGTGGTCGCGGCGCTCGATCTTCTCGTGGAAGGAGCGCACGAGCATCCAGCCCGCAATGATGCAGAGGGGGATGTTGACGAAGAAGATCCAGCGCCAGGTCAGGTACTCGCTGAACACGCCGCCCAGCGTCGGGCCGACGACCGAGGAGATCGCCCACACGCTCGCGAGGTAGCCCTGCGTCTTGGCACGTTCGGCGACCGTGTAGATGTCGCCCGCGATGGTGATCGACATCGGCTGCACCGCGCCGGCGCCGAGACCCTGCACCGCGCGGAAGGCGATCAGGGCGGGCATGCTCCACGCGAGGCCGCAAAGCAGCGAGCCGAGCAGGAACAGGCCGACACCGATGAGGATGATCGGCTTTCGTCCCACGATGTCGCTGAGTTTCGCGTACACCGGGACGCTCACGGCCTGCGCCAGGAGGTACACCGAGAAGAGCCACGGGAAGGCGGCGAAACCGCCCAGGTCTTCCACGATGCTGGGCACCGCGGTCGCGAGGATCGTCGCGTCGATGGCCACGAGGCCCGTGCTGAGCATCAGGGCGATCAGGATTGGGCCGCGCTCTGAGCGGAAGCCGACGTCGAGGGTAGTCACTGGTTAAGCAAGCTGGGCGGAGGTTCGGACATTCCCGCTATTCGTCAGTTTCGTCGTAGAGGTGCAATCCGCCCTTCGGCACCGTGAAGCCGACGCGGGCGGCCGTCTGGTCGACTCGCTTCTTCTGAAGCTCCGCGCGCTCGCGAACGAACTCGCCCACCTCCGCGGTCGCCCACCGACCCTCGGGCGTGCCCGCGTCAAAGCCGAGGTTCTCGATCTCGAGGTAACGGGAGATCTCGAGATTCAGGTTCCAGATGTCGGCGTGCGGTGTCGTCGAGTCGCTCCACTCGTCCACGTAGCGAGTCAGCTTCATCACGTTCTCTGGGTCAGCGACGTGCTGCCGCGCGCCGGTCGGAAGCATCTCGGTGAGGAGGAAGCCCGCGAGCAGTCCGAGCGAGAGTCCGATCAGGCCGAGGAGGATATAGGTGCCGGCCTCGCGAGCGTCCCAGGCGAGGAACCCGAGGCCGAGCGTCAGCCCGGCCGTGGACAGCACGATCGTCGCGAGATAGATCAGGGTCGTGAGCGCGGCGTAGTTCTTCTGTCCATTCGAGTCGTGCCAGCGGGCGATTGCGTCATCGATCGAGTCGGCGGCCGGATCCACGACGTACCAGTCCCACTCCCCGTGCTTCTGTCCGCGAAAGACGCCATAAGGCTTGAGAGGTTGGGGCATGGGTTCATCGTAGGGGTTTCTGGGCTTTAGGCTCCTCTCCTCCACAGTTGCTATCGCCACGACTTGTCCACAGATTATGCTGGTCAGGGGCTGTATTGCTTCTACGGTGATATTATTGGGGTATGTCTTCAGCCACCCTCACCGACGCCGAGCTCCTCGCCGAGTTCGAGCAGGCTTTTGCGCTGCGTCGGCAGGTGGATGCCCGCCTCACCGAACTCGCGGGTGAACTGTCTGCGCGGTCGCAGGCCTCCGACGGTCTCGCCGGCAGGCACGGCTGCACGAGCGCTGCGGCGTTCGCGGCCCAGCTCGGGCGCATCTCGCAGTCCTCGGCCGGGCAGCTCTGCCGATTGGGCGCGGCGACCCAGCCGCACCTGTCGCTGCTGGGCGGCGAGATCCCGGCAGCGTTCCCCGCAGTCGGGGCGGCGCTCGGCGACATCTCCCTCGATGCGGCCTCATTCATTGTGGGCGCTCTCTCCTCGGTATCGAGTCGAGCGGCAATCGACGACCTCGAGGTCGCCGAGGCCGCGCTCGTGGAGTTCGCCACCGACAACTCGGCCGACATGGTGCGCAAGCTTGCCGCGCGGTGGTGTGATGCGCTCGACCCCGACGGGGTGCTTCCCGAAGAACTCCCGGCCCAGCGTTTCCTGCGCCGCACGCAACTCGCCACCGGAATGAAGCGCTACGTCATGGAACTCGACCCGGTCAACGCCGCCTTCCTCGACGCGGCCATCGATGCATCGGTCGGTGCCGCCATCCGTAAACCGCGCTTCGAACCGGCCCCGGATGACGCGGCCGCCGGTGCTGACAGCGTTCCCGTGCGCGATGCCGACGAGACCCCGGCGCTCCCCCTCGCCCAGCTCGCCGCCGATGCAATCGTCGACCTCGCCCGGCACGGAATCGCCTGCGACAACCGCCAGGTGCCGCTGCCCTCCACCACCGTCGTCGTACGCATGTCGCTCGAATCACTGCAGACCGGCATCGGGCTCGCAAGCATCGACGGCTGCGACTACAGCATCCCCGCCGCCGTGGCCCGAGTCATGGCAGCCGACGCCAACATCATCCCGGCAGTGCTCGGTGCGAACAGCGCGATCCTCGACTTCGGACTCTCCCGCCGACTCTTCTCCACAACCCAGAAACTCGCCCTCATCGACCGCGACGGAGGCTGCGGGTGGCCCGGCTGCTGCCGACCACCGAGCTACACCGAAGCGCACCACATGAAATGGTGGATGGCCGACGGCGGACCCACCGACCTCAGCAACGGAGTCATGCTCTGCTCCAGGCACCACCATGCCATCCACGACCTCGGCTGGACAGTATTCGTCGAAAACAACGTGCCCTGGTTCGTGCCACCCTCCTCCATCGACGCCACCCGCACCCCACGCCGAGGCGGACGACTCCCCGAGCCCGCGCTGGCCGCCTGAGGCCAGGCGCACGCGCGGATCCGGGGCCGGGGCCGGGGCCGGCCTCAAAGTGTCAGATCTGCGACTCGAACATCGTGAAGAACTCGCCCCTCAGCGCCACCAGCTCATCGTGCGTGCCGGTCTCCACCACACGTCCGTCCTTGAGCATGTAGATCACATCCGCCCGCTCGATCGTCGTCAGCCGGTGACTGATGATGATCAGGGTCTGGCTCTTGTCCGCGAACAGGTGGTTGAAGATACGGGACTCGGCAAGCGCATCGATCGCCGACGTCGGCTCGTCGAGGATGATGATCGGCGCCTCGCGATAGAAGTTGCGGGCCAGCGCCATCCGCTGCCACTGCCCGCCCGACAGGTCCACGCCGTTCGTGCCGTCCTCGTGCGCCATCCATGGCGACACATATGAGTCGACCCCCTTCGGCAGCTTGTCGGTGAAGTCGCGGGCCTCCGCCTTATCCAGGGCGCGATCGAACGCCTCCTGGTCGAACGGCTTGCTCACCTTTCCGAAGAAGACATTGTCGCGAGCCGTCGCGAAGCTGTAGCTCAGGTAGTCCTGCTGCAGCACCGCCAACTGCTTGTGCCACGAGTCGAGCGAGAAGTCGGCGAGATCGGTGCCATCCAGCGTGACGTGCCCGACCGACGGCGCGTACAACCCGCTGAGCAACTTGATGAGCGTCGACTTGCCCGCGCCGTTCTCACCCACGATCGCGACCCGCTGTCCGCGATCGATCGTGAGCGAGACATCCTTCAGCACATCGATGTCCGACGAGGGGTACGAGAACGAGACGTGGTCCACCGAGATGCGCTCGGGCGCACCAGCCAGCTCCCGCGAACCGCCCTGCCGCACGTCGAGGGCCATGAACTCCTGGTAGTCGAAGAGGTTGGCCAGCTGCTCGTCGAGCGACGAGATCTCCGTCACAAACGAGTTCATCGCCGTCAGCGCGCGCTGCACGATCTGCTGCACGTAGAGGAACTGCCCGATCGGCTGCAGGTGGTCGATGATCTGGAACGTCACCCAGAGCAGCGAACCGACCTGCGCGGCCAGCTCGAGGGCGTCGGCCGCCAGGCGCCCCAGGATGAACTTGCGCTCGAAGATGATGCGCTGCTTCTCGTCGGTGTCCCGCAGCTCCTGCCGCAGGTTGAGCAGGTACCGCACCATGCCGTAGAGCCGCAGCTCAGCGATGTGCTCGGGCTGGAAGAGCTGCCGCTCGATCGTGCCCTTCGCGCGACGCACATCCACCGTCGTATTCCAGTGCGCCACCTGCGCCCGCGACAGCGAGAACTGCAGATACACACCCGGGATGATCGCCAACAGAAGGATCACCGCCAACCACCACCCGACCAGCAGCAGCGCGATCACCGACGCGACGAGCGTGATGACCTGCGACAGCATCCGCGACAGCGTGTTGAATGCCTGCGAGTAGAACAGCGAGAACCGCTGCGCGCGATCGTAGGTGTCGATCGTGTCCTTGTCGTCGTAGCGCCAGAACTCCAGCGACAGGAAGCGCTCGTACATGATGTCGCTCACCTTCGCCTCCAGCGCGTAACGCATCAGCCGTTGCACGTACTGCTCGAGGCTGCGCCATCCCGTCAGCAGCAGCCCCAGCACGGCCGTCACGATCACGTAGGTGATGGCACGACCGCCCGCCGTCCGATCCCCCGCGAAGGCAGCCGCGAGTTCCGTCGTGGTGAGCGCCGCGTAGTAGGTCGTGACGATCGGCAGCACCGCCGTGATGATCGCCCCCGCGATCTGCAGCACGATCGTGCCCGGCGTCGTCTCCCACGTGAGTTGCGCGATCTCCTTCGCCGCCCGGAAGTACTCCTTCGGCCCGAGCTTCGATTGCTGACGGCGACGATTACGTGGGGGCATTCCCCCGTTCTACACCCTCGTGCGCGGCGACGCTGCGCGAGCGGGCCGTCTCCGCCGCGCGACCCTCCAGCACGGCGAGCTCCAGTCCCTCCCACGAGAGGTTCGGCAGGCGGGCGGCCGCGGCATCCTCACCGAGCACCACCGTGAGGGCGCCGAAGGCGAGGGCTGCATGTCGAGTCGGGCTCTGATAGCTCTGGATAACCCGCTCCAGAGCCCGCGCCTGGCTCGCGGTATCCCCCGCCCGTCGCGCGATCTCGAGCGCCTGCTCCAACGCCGTGCGCTCGTAGCCGGCGCGGTTTGCCGCGAGGAAGTAGCTGCGGGTGAGACAACGCAGGTCTCCGACAGCACGGAACTCGCGGACGATGTCGTCAAGTTGCTCCCCGGTGCCACCCGAAGCCGTCAACCGGGCCAGCACCGCGTGCGCCAGCTCGTGCTCGTTGCCGGTGTGACGGGCGTAGTCGGCGCACTGGTCCGCCCACTGGATGGCGCGATCCACGAGTCCGAGCTCCGCCGCGGTCGACGCCATCATGTAGCGGGTGTTGTTGACGTGCATCGCGTCCCCGGCGAGTGCGTAGCTGCTCATCGCCGACTCGAAGGCGGCGAGCGCGGCCACCAGATCCGGTGGGGGGCCGTGAGTCATGGCGCGGCGAAGGGTGATGCCGCGGTGCTGGCGGATCGACCCGAGCGCCCAAGCGTCCCCCACGGATACGGCGAGCTGCTCGGCCCGCGCGAGGTGATCCAGCGCGCGCTCGCGGCGATCGAGGTAGGCGTCGACGGTACCGGCCAGATGCCGGGCGGCGAGATCACCTTCCCCGCGCGCGAGCGCGATCCCGGCCAGTTCGTCGACGAGCGAGAGGTCGCCGTGGCAGAGCGCCTGGCCGAGCAGGAAGAGATCCTCGGTGGTCGCGGCATCCCGCACCGACTGCGAACACGCGGCACGCGCAACGGCATCCCGACCCTCGGTGCGCAGGCCGTACTGCTCGAGCAGTACCGCGACTGACCGGGCCAGCCGCAGGGCGAGCGGGGCATGCTCGCTCGACAGGGCGAAGTCGATGGCGGCCCCCGCATCGGCGTAGAGCCGGTCGGCCGCGAACGTCGAGGCCGGTGCGTCATCCAGACGAGCGCGCGCCGCGAGCGGCTCGAGCACCCCGAGTACCCACTCCGCGTGCGCCAGACGCACCTCCTGCATCACCCGCGGTCCGGTGCGTCCGAGCACACACACGCGGAGCGTGCCGAGCAGGCGGTGCCGATCACCGTCGCGCTCCCGCATCACGAGCGATCGGTCGGCGAGCTGCAGCACGGCATCGATGTCCGTGATGGAGCGGGCGAGGTCCAGCCCGAAGGGCCCGGGCAGCGAGGAGAGCCGGGAGAGTGCGTCCCGCTCCCGGGCGTCGAGTTGGTCCCAGGTCCATTCGAAGGCGGCCTCGAGGGTGCGGTGCCGACTCGCCGACCCGGCACGGTCCAGCCAGCCGAAACCCTCCTCCAAGCGGGCCGCCAGGTCCAGCAGCGTGAGGTGCCGCAGCCGCGCCGCGGCGAGCTCGATCACCAACGGCAATCCGTCGAGCCGTTGGACGATGGCCGAGATGACCGGAGCATCCGCGGGCGTGAGCGGCCGGGCGGGAGCCGCCGCAGCAGCACGATCGCGGAACAGGCGGGACGCGGCATCCGGAGAGGAATCCAGGGAGACAGTGTCGAGCGGATCGAGTTCGAGCAGCACCTCGTCCGACCCGCCGAGCGCCGTTCGCGACGTCACGAGCACCACGAGTGCGGGGCACGACGCGAGCAGTCTGTCGACGAGGGCCGACAGCGCCGCAGCCACCGGGTCGGCGTTGTCGAGCACAAGAAGGGTGGGCTCCGCATCGAGGGCGACCGCCACGGTCGCGAAGGCGTCGGACGGAGTCTCGACGACGAGGTCGAGCACGTCGGCGATCGTGACGAGCGGATCGGTCGAGCGTTCGAGGTCGGCGACCACGGGCATCCGCTCATCGATCGCGGCGACCTCGAGAGCAAGCCGCGATTTGCCGCAGCCGCCCGCACCCACGATCGTGACCAGACGACGGGATGCCACCAGCGACCGGAGCAGGGTGACCGAGGCCGCGCGCCCGACGAAGGAGTTCTGCGGCACCGGCACGGCTCGGCGACGGCGTCCGCGCGCGGCGGCGATCAGCTCGGATCGGGTGTCGGCACCGAGCTTGCGGCGCAACGCCGCGATGTGGCTCTCGACGGTACGCACCGAGATGTACAGCTCCCCGGCGATCTCCGCATTGGTGAGCCGGCGCTCGACCCGGTCCAGCACCGCACCCTCGCGCGGACTGACGGACTCACGGTCGTCCCTGGCCATGCGGTGATTCTAAACCCGGCGCCCAACGCCGCAGAAGATCCGTGCTGCACACGGATGTGCCCGCGAACGACGGCGAGGAGGCTGAACGCATTCCCCGACAGAAAGGTTCAACCGTGACCGACACCATGGACGCCAACGCCGTCCTCAAACAGAAGCACCGCGCCATGTGGGCGCTGGGCAACTATCCCGAGCTGGCGACCGACATCATCGCCGACCTCGGCCCCCGCCTCGTCGCGGCCGCGAACGTGAAGAGCGGCGACCGCGTGCTCGATGTCGCGGCCGGGGCGGGCAACGCTGCCATTCCCGCGGCGATGCGCGGCGCCGACGTCATCGCGAGTGACCTCACCCCCGAACTGCTCGAGGTCGGCAAGCGCGAGGCGCAGATGCACGGCGTCACCCTCGACTGGCAGACCGCGGACGCCGAGGCGCTGCCCTTCGACACGGCGAGCTTCGACGTCACCATGTCGTGTGTGGGTGTGATGTTCGCACCGCACCACCAGGCGACGGCCGACGAACTACTGCGGGTAACCCGCCCCGGCGGCACCATCGCGGTGCTCAACTGGACCCCGCAGGGCTTCGTCGGCCAGATGTTCGCCACCATGAAGCCGTACGCTGCTCCCCCGGCGCCTGGCGCCCAGCCGCCGCCGCTCTGGGGCGACGAGGCGCACGTGCGCGAGTTGTTCGGCGATGCGGTTCGGGATGTCACGGCTCGCCTCGACACCGTCCGCATCTCGCACTTCGGCTCGCCCGAGGAGTTCCGCGACTACTTCAAGAGCCACTACGGGCCGACGATCGCCTGCTACCGCAACATCGGGGACGACCCGGAGCGGGTGGCGGCGCTCGATGCCGAACTGGTGGCGCTGGGCGAGCGGTTCGCTGCCGCTTCGACCGACTCAGGGGACGCGGGTTCAGGCACGGGCTTCGAGATGGGCTGGGAGTACCTGCTCGTCACCGCGACCCGCGCCTGAATGGCACCAGAGCGTGAGTTACGCCGGGGCGGTCTCCGAGTCACCCTCTGAGACCACCTCGGCACCGAAGATCGCGACCAGGAGCTGGCTGGTCCACGCGAGGAGCGCGGCGTCATCCAGAGGCTCACCGTTGATGACCGGCATGGGCACGGCAACGGTTGAGGTCTGCGCGAAGAAGCGCGACCCCTGGTACATGCGCTGCAGGCGCACCTGCACGGAGTCGGCGAGGGCGGCGGGCGAGACGCGCACGTTGCCGCCCATCGCGACGACCTCGCTCAGCCCCGCCTTGGTGGCCATGCGGCGCAGGCGTGACACGGCGATCAGGTTCTGCACCTGGACGGGCGGCTCGCCGTAGCGGTCGCCGAGTTCTTCGAGCACGAGGTCGATCTGGTCGGCGGATGACGCCGGAGCCGAAGCCGTCGACAGCTTCTGGTACGCCTCGAGGCGCAGGCGCTCACTCTCCACGTAGTCCTCGGGAATGTGGGCATCCACGGGAAGCTCGAGGCGCAGCTCGGTCTGGCCCTCGGCCACGTCACCGCGGAAGGTGGACACGGCCTCACCGATCATCCGCAGGTACAGGTCGAAGCCGACACCGGCGATGTGGCCCGACTGTTCACCGCCGAGCAGGTTTCCGGCACCCCGGATCTCGAGGTCGCGCAGCGCGATCTGCATACCCGCACCGAGCTCGTTGTTCGCGGCGATGGTGGAGAGACGCTCGTGGGCGGTCTCGGTGAGCGGCTTCATCTCGTCGTAGAGGAAGTAGGCGTAGGCGCGCTCGCGTCCACGACCGACGCGGCCGCGCAACTGGTGCAGCTGGGACAGGCCGTACTTGTCGGCCCGGTCGATGATGAGGGTGTTGGCGTTCGCGATGTCGAGTCCGGTCTCGATGATGGTCGTCGAGACGAGCACATCGAACTTGCGCTCCCAGAAGTCGACCATCACCTGCTCGAGCACCGCCTCGGACAGCTGGCCGTGGGCGACGGCGATACGCGCCTCGGGGACGAGCTCGGCGAGCTGGGATGCGACGCGGGAGATCGACGACACCCGGTTGTGCACGTAGAAGACCTGTCCCTCGCGCAGCAGCTCGCGACGGATTGCGGCACCCACCTGCTTCTCGGAGTACGGCCCCACGAAGGAGAGGATGGGGTGCCGGTCCTCCGGCGGGGTGGCGAGGGTCGACATCTCGCGGATACCGGTGACCGCCATCTCGAGCGTGCGCGGAATCGGGGTCGCCGTCATGGCGAGGATGTCGACGTTGGTCTTGAGCTTCTTGAGCGCATCCTTGTGCTCGACACCGAAGCGCTGCTCCTCGTCGATGATGACGAGACCCAGATCTTTGAAGGCGACGTTCTGGCTGAGCAGGCGGTGCGTTCCGATGACGACATCGACGGTGCCGTCGGTCATACCGGCGAGGGTCTCCTTCGACTCCTTATCGGTCTGGAAGCGGGACAGCGCACGCAGGTGCACGGGGAAGCCCGCAAACCGTTCGGAGAAGGTCTCCATGTGCTGGCGCACGAGCAGCGTGGTCGGCACGATCATCGCGACCTGCTTGCCACCCTGCACGGCCTTGAACGCGGCGCGCACGGCGACCTCGGTCTTGCCGTAGCCGACGTCTCCGCTCAGCAGGCGGTCCATCGGGATCGGCCGCTCCATGTCAGCCTTGACCTCATCGATGGTAGTCAGCTGGTCGGGAGTCTCCGCATAGGGGAAGGCGTCTTCGAGCTCGCGCTGCCACGGGGTGTCGGGCGGGAAGGAGTGCCCCTTCGACGCCATCCGCGCCGAGTACAGCTTGACGAGCTCGACCGCGATGTCGCGCACGGCTTTGCGCGCCTTGTTCTTGGCGCCGGCCCAGTCGCTGCCGCCCATCTTGCTGAGCGCAGGCGCCTCGCCGCCGACGTAGCGGGTGAGCAGGTCGAGCTGGTCGGTGGGTACGAACAATTTGTCGCCGGGATAGCCGCGCTTGTTCGGCGCATACTCGATGACCAGGAACTCGCGTGGCCGCTTCACGGCGTTGCGACCACCGGATGACACCTCACGCCGCACGAGCTCGAGGAACTTGCCGATGCCGTGGGTCTGATGCACAACGAAGTCGCCGGCCTTGAGCTGCAGCGGGTCGACGACGTTCTTGCGCCGAACCGCGAGCTTCTTGACCTGACGGGAGTCGTACCCTGCGGCACGACCGTAGAACTCCGCCTCGCTGAGCAGGGCGAACTTCGACTCCTCAAGCTCGAAGCCGTGCTCGACGGAAGCCTTGAGCAGGTAGGCGACCCCGGGATCCAGCTTCGACGGCAGTGACTCCACGACGCGACCGGAGAGCTCCCGCTCGGCGAGCACGTCGGCGGCACGATCGACGAGACCGCTGCCCTGCGCGACGATGACCACGCTCCAGCCGTCGTGCAGGCGCGCGGCGACATGATCGAGCGCACCGGTCGGCTGCCCCGCGAAGCTCGGCACCGCACTCCCGCGCAGGCGCACGTAGTCCTGCAGCGCCGAACCCTCGAGCTCCTCGGGTGCCCCCGAGTCGAACGAAGAGAGGGTCCACCAGGAACGGTCACCGGCCGACGCACGCAGGGCGCTGAGGGTGACGAAGTCGCCCGCGTCGAGGTCGATGGGAGCTTCCGCACCGGCCGTTGCCGCGTTCCAGGCCGCGCTCAGGAATTCCCGATTGGTCTCCACGAGCGAGACGGCGCGCGTCGCGACCTTCTCCGGCGCGAGCACGGCGATCGCGGCATCCCGGGGCAGGTAGTGCGTGAGCGGAACGAGCTTGTCGACCAGCGCGGGCGCGAGCGACTCCATGCCGTCGACGGGGATGCCCTCGGCGATCTTGGCGAGCATGGTGGAGAGCGAGGGGAACTCGTGCTGCATCTCCCGTGCGCGCTGCCGAACGGACGGCGAGAGCAGCAGCTCCCGCGAGGGCGGAAGCTCGGTGCGGGTGATCTCGGTGGCGAGCGAGCGCTGGTCGGCGACCGAGAAGGCGCGGATCTGCTCGAGCTCGTCGCCGAAGAACTCGAGTCGAACGGGATGCTCCTCGACCGCGGAGAACACGTCGACGATGCCACCGCGCACGGCGAACTCGCCTCGGCGGGTGACCATGTCGACGCGCGTATAGGCGAGGTCGACGAGCTGGGCCGACAGCGCGGGCAGGTCGTGGCCGCGGGTGCCCGCGGTGAGGGCGAGCGGCTCGAGCTGCAGCAGGTTGTCGGCGAGCGGTTGCAGCGCGGCACGCACCGAGGCGACGATCACGAGGTGCGAGGTGGGCGCCGCCTCCCACTCGGCGATGCGGCGCAGGGCGCGCAGGCGCTTGCCGACTGTTTCGGTGCTCGGGCTGAGGCGCTCGTGCGGGAGTGTCTCCCAGGCCGGGAACTCGATGATCTCGGCGGACGGCAGAAACGAATCGAGAGCGAGCCGCAGGGACTCGGACTCGCGACCGGTGGCGACGATCGCCAGCATTGCCTGAGGGCCGCTGTTCTTGTCCGAGGCCCGCTTGTCGAGCAGTGTGCCGAGCAGCGGCGCACGCAGCCCGTCGACGAGCGAGAAGTCGGCGTTTCGCCGGGCGTACTGGAGGGGTATCTCGAAGGTGCGGGCGCGCGAAAGCCCAGAGATTAATCCGTCGAGAGTCACCGGTTGAGTCTACGTCGAGCGGAGGACACTCGCCGTGCCCGAGACCACAGCCCTGGCGTGGTCGACGAGTTCCTTGTCGGCGGTGAGCGCATCCCGGTAGGAGGGGTAGAGCGGCTTCCAGCCGAGATCGGCCTTGGCGCGAGCGTTGGAGACCTTCATCGCGGTCTCGGCGGTGAGCTGTGCAGCGAACGGTGCCGCGAGGTGGGTGAACCACGAGGACTGGCCGTTCGGCTCGGCGCGGCCGAAGGTCTCGGCGCGCGCCCGCTGCAGCTCGGCCCAGCTGACCGGCTCGTCGTCGACGATGTTGTACACGCTGCCCGGCGCACCGGTCTCGAGCGCGAGAACCGTCGCCGCCGCAGCGTCATCGAAGTGCACGAACGGCAGCACGCCGTCCCAGTCGCGCACGATTCCACGGATCGGTCCCCGACCGCGGTAGAGCATTCCGTAGCGCAACGCGACCCCGCCATAAGCGCGAGCCTGCTGTTCGCCTGAGAGCAGGGACTTCTGCACGGCGTCGAGGCGCGTGCCGGGCAGCTGCCCGAAGGGCGACTCCTCGTCGAGGATGCGCGAGCCGTGGTCACGGAAGCCATAGCCGTAGACGTGGGAGGAGAAGATGAACTTCTTCGCACCGGTCAGGCGAGCCGCGGCAAGCAGCGTGCTCGTACCCTCCGAGCGCAGTCGGTTCGTCTCGCGCATGTCGACGAAAGTCAGTGGCGTGCGCGCGAGTGAGCTGAGGGCGTGGATGACGGCATCGAACTCGAAGCCCTCGATCAGCTCGAGAAAGGCCTGTCGGTCGACCACGTCGGTGACGAGTTCGGTCGCGCCGGTGAATTCGAGGGCCCTGCGTTTGCGCGTCGTACCGGTCACCTCGTGTCCGGCGGCGATCAGCTGCGGGATGAGATACCGGCCGATCGCTCCGGAAGCACCAGCCAGGAGAACGCGCATTCTTTGAGTTTATCTATGGGTAGACGGAGGGGTTTACTCGCTGGCCGAATTTTCAGCCAATAGTGCCGGAACGTTACGGCTTCTCGGCGACCGTGTGCACCTTGAGCTGGGCAGCGGTGAGTCCCTGCGAAGCGATGAGTTCGACGGCATCCGCTGCATCTGACAACAGGTTCGGCAGCACCGCACGTTCGTCGCCCGCGAAGTCGCGCAGCACGAAGTCTGCAGCCGGCTGGTGACCCGGAGGCCGGCCGATGCCGATGCGCACGCGCAGGAAGTCGGGGGTGCCTGTCGCGGCGATGATGTCACGCACGCCGTTGTGGCCACCGTGGCCACCGCCGCGCTTGAGCTTGATGCTGTCGAACGGGATGTCGAGTTCGTCGTGCAACACAATGAGCTGCGACGGCTCGATCTTGTAGAACCGCAGCAGGCCTGCGACCGGGCCGCCCGACACGTTCATGAACGTGTGCGGGCTCGCGAGGATGAGTCGCGGACCGGTGCCGCCGCCGCGTCCTTCTGCGACGGAAGCGCCTGCCTTGTGATTCTTGAAGCTGAGTGATGCCCGGTGCGCGAGTTCCGCGATGGCCATCTGCCCCACGTTGTGACGATTGCCGGCGTAGCCGGGCCCGGGGTTACCGAGCCCGACTACAAGCCAGGGTGTTGCGTCGTCAGGCAGGATTACTCCGCGGCTGCTTCTTCATCGGCGGGGGCGTCGCCCTCGGCCTCTGCTGCGTCGTCCTCGCCGAGGTCCTGCTCGCTGGCGGTCGAGACCGCAACGATGAGCACGTCTTCGTCGGTGATGAGCGAGGAACCGGTCGGCAGTTCGAGGTCCTTGGCGAAGAGCTGGAAGCCAGCCTCCTTGCCCTCGATGCTGACGACGATCGACTCGGGGATGTGCGTGGCCTCGGCCTCGAGCGACACCGAGTTGGAATCCTGGTTGACGAGCGTGCCGGGTGCGGCCTCGCCCTCGAGGTGGATGGTCACGTCGACGGTGACCTTCTCGCCCTTGCGCACGACGATGAGGTCGATGTGCTCGATGATCTGGCGAACCGGGTCCTTCTGCACGTCCTTGACGAGCGCGAGCTGCGTCTTGCCGTCGATGTCGAGCTCGAGGACCTGGTTCGACTTGCGCAGAATGAGTCCGACCTCGTGGCCGGGCAGCGTGACGTGCTGCGGCTCGGTGCCGTGGCCGTAGATGACGGCGGGGATCTTGCCGACGGCGCGGATCTTGCGCGCGGCGCCCTTGCCGAAGGACTCGCGTGCCTCGGTCTTCAGGTGGTTGCTGGGTGCTTCTGCCATGGTGATGACTCCAAAAGTAGGTGACCCCTGTGCTGAGCGCAGGGCCAGGATTTCTCAACTCGAACGCATGTCAGCGTGAGGATGACCAGGCCGGCCACTCCACCGCGTCGATAACGGAACCCGAAGGATTCCCTCGCCGAAGTACAAGGGCCGAGTTTACACGGATGCGCTCTTGTGCGCTCCCCCGAAGCCAACTAACGTTCGAGGAACGAAAGTCGGGGGGCCAACGTGAACGAGATTCGAACGCCGCAGTCGTCCCGTCGCGCGTTCTTCGGGCTGGGCGGTCTCGCCGCAGCCGGACTGATCGCCTCCGACCTGGTCGCCGCTCCCGTCGAGCCGGCACAGGCTGCTCCCCCGGTGCCCCGGCCGCGCGAAGTGGATCCCGAGCCGCTGCCCGTGCGCAGCGAACCGTTCGCCGACGGCGGCCCCGAGACCCGCGACGCGAGCATCTCCAGCGCCGTCCCCACGGCGGCACCCGTTGCCCCGGGCAGGCAGTACACGACCTTCTCCGCCGCGGCGAAAGCGGCAGGAGCCTCGACCTCGGCTGTTTTCCCCGGATATAACCCCACCGGTCACCTGCTCCGTCGAGCGACCTTCGGGGCGCGCTCGAGCGATGTCGCGCAACTCAAGCAGCTCGGGGTGAACAAGTGGATCGCCCGCCAGCTCGCGCCGGCCACGTTCGCCGACCCGATCGGCAATGCGGCGTGGAAGGCCTATCCGCTCGCGGGAGCGAGCGCGGCGGTCATCCGTAAGTCGATCGCAGAGTTCAGTTGGGATGCGGTCTTCCAGACCGCCCAGGCATCCCTCGCGCGACAGGTCTTCTCGAACCGGCAGATCTACGAGGTCACGGTCGACATCTTCGCCAATCACCTTCACGTGCCGCTTCCCGGGGAGCAGTGGCACACGGCGCCGAGCTACCTCACCGGCGTTATTAGAAAGTACGCGTTCGGGTCGTACACCTCGATGCTGCTCGCCGCGATGAAGCACCCGGCGATGCTGAACTTCCTCAACAACGACGAGTCGCGCAAGGCCAACGTCAACGAGAACCTCGGCCGCGAGCTGCTCGAACTGCACACCGTCGGCATAGCGAGCGGTTACACGGAGGCCGATGTTCGCAACAGCGCCGCAATTCTCTCCGGGCGCAGCTGGAACTGGAAGACCGGCGCCTACGTCTACAACGCCGCGGATCACGTCACCGGCCCCGTGCGGGTACTGGGCTTCAGTCACGCGAACACGACTGCCGCGGGCGGACAGGCGGTCGGCGACGCCTACCTCGCCTACCTCGCGAAGCACCCGGCCACCGCGCGCACGATCGCCCGCAAGATCGCGGTGCGCTTCGTCTCCGACAGCCCGAGCGACGACCTCATCAATCGCCTCGCCGCCGTGTACCTCAAGAAGAACACGAGCATCCTGGAGACGGTTCGCGCCGTGTTCCTGAGCAGCGACTTCTGGGCCTCGGTGGGAACGCGCATGCGCCGCCCCCTCGAAGACGCCGTCGGAACGCTGCGCGTGCTGAACGTCGGGCGCTCGACCGCCTCGAAGACCCCGCTCAGCTGGCTGTACTGGAACCTCAACGAGGCCGGTCACACCCCGCACGGGTGGATGCCGCCCAACGGCTATCCCGATGTCGCCGCGGCCTGGCTCGGCGCCGGAGCGATGATCCAGCGATGGAACCTGCACCGCACCTTCGCCTACGGCTGGTGGAAGGGTCTCGTCTATATCGCACCGGAGAAGATCGTGGTGCGCACCGCCAAGATGACGACGCTGCAGTGGACCACGGCCGTCTCGAAGAAGATCCTCGGCGTTGCGCCCTCGGCCGCCCACCTCGAGGCGATCATCACCGGCGTGGGCCGCACGCCCGGCTCACCCGCCCCGACGAGCGGGTGGGAGTGCGGCAAGATCACCACGCTCCTGCTCGACTCCCCCTACTTCCAGCTGCGCTGACCGCGAGGACCTGACATGAGCACGAGTACGCAGGACAACGAGATCCTCCGGTCGTTGCATCCCGACTGCCCCGACTGGGAACGGCTCGGCCCGACCCGTCGCGATGCCGCCATTCGCGCTGCTGCCGTCGCCCAGCAGATCGAAGCCGAGGAACGCACCTCGCAATGGGCCGGCGGCTTCAACCGGCGCACCTTCTTGAAGGCCGGCCTCGGCATCGGCGTGGCAGCCCTCGGCTCGCAGCTCGTGACGAGCCGCGTCTCCTACGCCTCGGCCGAGGAGGGCTCCGCCGCCGGCACGCTCGTCGTGATCTTCCTGCGGGGCGGGATGGACGGGCTCTCGCTTCTCGTTCCGACGACCGACCCGGCTCTCGTCGCCGCCCGGCCGCACGTTGCGGTGCGCCAGTCGTCCCTGCTCGCGCTGGACACAACGCGCGGGTTCGGGTTGCACCCGGCGCTCTCGCCGCTGCAGCCCCTCATCACGGCCGGCAAGGTCGCGGCCGTTCCCGCCGTGTCGACCCCCGACCTCTCGCGCAGCCACTTCCAGGCGCAGGACTGCCTCGAGCGCGGGTCCACCAACTCCCTCACCTCGGGCTGGCTCGACCGGGTGCTCGAGGCGTCCGGACCCGGCACGACCTTCCGTTCCGTCGCGGTCGGCGGGATGACGCCACGCTCGCTGATGGGAACCTCCGGCTCGATCGCGATGAACTCCCTCGACTCGATCAAGCTCGACGGTGTCGACGCGAGCGAGACCGACCGCACGACGACGGCACTCGCGGCCCTGTACACCGGCATCGACCACCCGATCGCGAAGCAGACGACGCTCGCGCTCGGCGCCCTCGAGACGGTCGCGAGCATCCGCAACGCGCAGCCCGCAACACCCGCCGTCACCTACCCGGAGGGCAACTTCGCCGAGGCCCTCGCCTCGCTCGCCATGCTCATCAAGGCGAAGGCAGGCGTACGCGTCGCGTGCATCGACGTGGGCGGCTGGGACACCCACACCGGTATGGGCAACGTGGACGGCGGCGACATCATGCGCCACCTGGGCGACCTGGCCAAGGCCCTCGCCGCCTTCACCGCGGACATCGGAACGGCCGCACTCGACGAGACGACGATCGTGACGATGAGCGAGTTCGGGCGTCGTGTTCAGGAGAACGCGAGCGGCGGAACCGACCATGGTCACGGAGGCGCGGTGCTCGTGATCGGCGGCGGCCTCAACCCGGGCGTCCACGGCCGTTGGGATGGCCTCGGCGCCGACGTGCTCGAGTCGGGCGACGTGCCCGGCTGGAACGACTACCGCGACGTGCTCACCGAGATCGTGACGACCCGCCTCGACCTCACGCCCGGCAAGATGGCGTCGGTCTTCCCGGACTGGCACGCCGAACCCGTCGGCGTGATGGCCTAACCCAGCTGCGTGACGGCCCGCGCCACGATCTCCTCCGGGCTGCCCTCGATCGAGACGGTCACCCCGTTTTCGTCGGCGGCGAGAGGCTCGAGGGTGTTGAGCTGTGAGTCGAGCAGCGTGGGCGGCATAAAGTGGTGCTCCCGCGCGGCAAGCCTCGACGCGAGCAGCTCACGCGAGCCGGTCAGCAACAGGAAGCGGGCCGCGGGAGCCTCGGCGATTATCGCCTCGCGGTAGCTGCGCCGAAGGGCCGAGCACGCGACGACAACGCCGGTGTCCGCAGCCTGCGCCATGGTCTGCCCGATGACCCGCAGCCACGGCCACCTGTCGTCGTCGGTGAGCGGGATGCCCGCGGTCATCTTGTCGACGTTGGTGATCGGATGCAGGTCGTCGCCATCCACGAACGGCAGGCCGAGTTCGGCGGCGAGCGCCTCCCCCACCGTGGATTTCCCGGAGCCGCTGACGCCCATCACGACGATCATCGGCTGCACGCCTGGGTCGTTCGTGCCGCTGTCGGGTGTGACGGTCATACAGCAACGCTAGCGGTAGCCTTAAGACACAGATCCCCCCGCATGAGTTCAAGGAGTATCACCGTGACCAACGACGGCACCGCACAGGCAAACATCGGCGTAGTCGGTATGGCGGTGATGGGCTCGAACCTCGCACGCAACCTCGCCTCGCGCGAAGGCAACACCGTCGCGATCTTCAACCGCTCGTACGAAAAGACCCAGACGGTTCTGGATGCGCACCCCGAAGCAGAGTTCGTGCCCGCCAAGGATTACGCGGAGTTCGCCGCCACACTCTCCAAGCCCCGCACCGCCATCATCATGGTGCAGGCCGGCAAGGGCACCGACGCCGTCATCACCGAGCTGACCAAGGTGTTCGAGCCCGGTGACATCATCGTCGACGGCGGCAACGCGCTCTTCACCGACACCATCCGCCGCGAGAAGGCCGTGCGCGAGACCGGCATCAACTTCGTCGGCGCCGGCATCTCCGGTGGCGAGGAGGGCGCCCTCAAGGGACCGTCGATCATGCCCGGCGGATCCGCCGAAGCCTGGGAGACCCTCGGCCCCATCCTGAAGTCGATCGCCGCGGTCGTCGACGGTGAGCCCTGCGTCACCCACGTCGGCACCGACGGCGCCGGCCACTTCGTCAAGATGATCCACAACGGCATCGAGTACGCCGACATGCAGCTCATCGCCGAGGCCTACGACCTCATCCGCCGCGGCACGGGCAAGACCCCGGCCGAGATCGCCGACATCTTCGCGGAGTGGAACACGGGCGAGCTCGAGAGCTACCTGATCGAGATCACCGCCGAGGTGCTGCGCCAGGTCGACGCGTCCACCGGTAAGCCCCTCGTCGACGTCATCGTCGACCAGGCGGGCTCGAAGGGCACCGGCGTCTGGACCGTGCAGACTTCGCTCGACCTCGGCATCCCCGTCTCGGGCATCGCAGAGGCCGTGTTCGCCCGGTCGCTGTCGTCGAAGCCGGCGCAGCGCGCAGCGTCATCCTCACTTCCCGGTCCGTCGTCGGAAGCCTTCACCCCGGCAGATCCCGATGCCTTCATCGAGGGCGTGCGCCTCGCGCTGTACGCCTCGAAGGTGATCGCTTACTCGCAGGGCTTCGACGCGATCGTCGCCGGCGCCGAGGAGTACAACTGGGACATCAAGAAGGGCGACATCGCCAAGATCTGGCGCGGCGGCTGCATCATCCGCGCCCGCTTCCTCAACCGCATCACCGACGCCTACGCCGAGAACCCCGGCCTCGTCGCACTCGTTACCGCACCGTTCTTCGTGGACGTTATGGCCGAGGCGCAGACCGCGTGGCGCAACGTGGTTGCGGATGCCGCGAAGGCGGGAATCCCGGCACCGGCCTTCTCGTCATCTCTCGCCTATTACGACGGGCTGCGCGCCGACCGCCTGCCCGCCGCCCTCGTGCAGGGACAGCGCGACTTCTTCGGAGCGCACACCTACAAGCGCGTCGACAAGGACGGCACCTTCCACACGCTGTGGTCAGGCGACCGCACCGAGATCGAGGCCGTGGACGCGCACTAGAACCGCCAATTGAGGGCCCCGATCCTGCCATTGCGCGGGATCGGGGCTTTTTCCGTTTCGCGGGCTGGCAGCATGGCATCCATGAGCACCGAAACCATGAGCACCGACACCGAACTCCTCGAAGCCGTAGATGTCTACTTCCGCGCGCTGCATGCGTGCGACACAGCGCTGCTGGACGGCGTTTTCCATCCGGCCAGCACCCTGTTCGACGTCGACGAGGGCGTCATCACTGTCGACCCGTACCCCGCCTGGCGCGAGGTTGTCGCGAACCGGGTGTCTCCGGCATCCGTGGGCCAGGAACGCGACGATGAAGTGCTGCTCGTCGACTGGTTGTCGGATGACGCTGCCGTGGTACGCGTTCGGCTTCGGGTACTCGACAGCATCTTCGTCGACCAGTTGTCTTTCGTGCGGGGGCCCGAGGGCTGGCGCATCGTCGCGAAGGTGTGGCACCTGGAGACTTCGCTGGTTGAGTAGGCGCTCCAGCGCCGTATCGAAACCCGCCCGGTTTCGATACGCGAGCTCGTTCCTCGCGCGCTACTCAACCAGCTAATCGGTCTTGAGCAGCTGCTCCCTGACTTGGCGGCGCAGGACCTTGCCGATGAGCGACTTGGGCAGTTCATCCACAGCGACGACGTGTTTCGGCACCTTGTACGCCGTCAGGTTGTCGCGGGCGAAGGCGCGGATGGCCGCCTCGTCGAGCGTCGCACCTTCGGCGAGAACCACGGCGGCGTAGACGTCTTCACCGCTGTGCTCGCTCGGAAGTCCGACGACCGCTGCGTCGACGATGCTCGGATGGGTGCGCAGGGTCTCCTCGACCTCGCTCGGTGCGACGTTGAAGCCGCCGGTGATGATGAGCTCCTTGATGCGGTCGACGATGCGCACGAAGCCCTCGGAGTCGACCGTCACGATGTCGCCGGTGCGGAACCATGCAGCCCCCTCGTCGGAGGACTCAACGAAGACCGCAGCGGTCTCGTCGGGCTTTCCCCAGTAGCCGGAGAAGACCTGGGGTCCGCGAACGATGAGTTCGCCCTCCTCGCCCGGCTCACGGTCAATGGTCGGATTCTCCGGGTCGACGACGCGGATCTCGGTGTTGGGCAGCGGTAGACCGACCGTGCCCGCACGCCGCGTCGGGCCCACGGGGTTCGCCATCAGCACGGGGCTCGTCTCGGAGAGCCCGTAACCCTCGACGAGGGTTCCGCCCGTGCGCTCCTCCCACGGTTCGACGACCGCAGCGGAGAGCGGCATGGCCCCGGAGATGGCGATCTCGATTCCCTTGAGGGAGACCCCGGCGGCATCGGCGGCCGCGGTGAGTCGTTCGTAGATCGGCGGCACGGCGGGCAGGAAGGTGGCCGGGTGCTTCTTGATGACCTTGAGCACGAGGTCCGGATCGAACTTGGGGAACAGCACCAGCCGCGACCCCATGCTCATCGCGAAGGTGAGGCAGAGCGTGAGTCCGTAGGCGTGGAACATCGGCAGCACCGCGTAGACGACGGCGGTGCCGAGTGGCACGGTGGGAACCCAGGCCCGCGACTGGGCCGCATTCGTGGTGAGGTTCTGATGGGTCAGGGTCGCACCCTTCGGCTGACCCGTTGTGCCGCTCGTGTACTGGATGAGGGCGACGTCGCTCGCCTCCGGCCGCAGGATGTGCTCCGAGATGGGCGCCGACTTGAGCAGGTTCTCCCAGGTGATGGTTCCCTTCACCGGCGCAAACAATGCCTCACGGGATTCCCGGGCCTTCGCGATCGGCAGGCGCAGCAGGGCGCGGGTGCCGAATGGCATCGCGCGGGTGACGTCGATCGAGATGATGGTGTCGACGGCGACATCCACCGGAAAATCCTGGATGGTCGCGACCGCCTTGTTCCAGGCAATCACCACCGTCGCCTCGTGATCCTCGAACTGGTGACGCAGCTCGCGCGGGGTGTACAGCGGATTGTGCTCGACGACGATGGCACCGAGTCGCAGCACGGCGTAGAAGGCGACGATGTGCTGCGGGCAGTTCGGCAGCACCAGGGCGACCCGGTCCCCCTTCTGCACGCCCAGAAGTCGCAGGCCCTCGGCGGCGCGATCGATCTGCTCCCCCAGCTCGGAGTACGTGGTCTCGCTGCCAAAGAATTCGAGTGCGACACCGCGCGGGTAGGTGGCGACGGATGCCGCGACCAGGTCGTAGAGCGAACCCTCGGGCAGTTCGATCTCATCCGGAACGCCCTCGGCGTAGCTGGCCAGCCAGGGACGGGGTGTCGTGATCATGTGTTCAGCGTAGGGCGTGTCACGCCTGAGACAATGGAACGGTGAGTGACCATCCCGAACTCGACGGCTACGAGCCGATGCGCGACAAGCCGCTGCGTAGCCCCCACCTGCAGATGGTGATGCGGGTCGTTGTGGTGCTCGCGCTCGTCGGGCTCATCCTGCCGGGCATCATCGTCACCTGGACTACCGCGTCAGCGACGGCGACGCGTACGTGCGGCACCTATGCGGGAGTGTTCGCCCCGACGGCGGAGGCGACATCCGTTCGCTTCGAACTGTTCGGACCGGAGGGTCCCGGCTGGAACTGCTACGTGCGCGAGTTCGGCGGCGCCGAGAGCCTGCTGCGTGCGCTCGGGTTGATACCCGGTGCTGCGATCGTGCCGAGCGGCGAACTGGGCAACAGCTAGGTCGTTTCTCTTTCGAGGTAGGCAGCTTCGTGACGGTGGCCGACGGTCTCGTAGCCGACCACGATGACCGCCGGCGCGAGGGTGACCACGACGAGGCACCAGCCGATCGAGACCCCGCCGAAGGCCATCGCGACGGCGATGCCGAGCAGCACCGTCGCACCCAGCATGAGTGAGATGTGGAATCGGTCGAACTCGCGCACCAGGAACCCGAAGATGGCGAACAGTGCGGCACAGAAGATGAAGACCGGGATGACGACCGACAGCACAGCTCCGACATTGCCGATCTCGGCGTGATCCTCGATCACGTAGGCGGCGACGTGCAGGCCCGCGCCGACCGCGGCGATCGAGCTGTAGATGAACATGTGGCCGTAACCCCACACCCACGACCGTTCGCGGTGCCGGTGCAGGATCGGGCCGGAGGGCAGGATGAAGTAGTTCCACCACAGGCCGAAGGTGAGACCGACGCCCGCGACCACGATGAGGATCGCCTCCATGCTCCAGGACTGCTCCTCGACGATCGCCGACACGGAGGCGATGGTGCCGAAGAGTCCCTCGCCGAGCGCGATGATCGCGAATAGGCCGTAACGCTCGGCGATGTGGTGCGCGTGCCAGGGTGTGCCCGAGCTCTTGCGCTCCGACAGGACCGGACCGCCCATCTCGATCAGGTAGAGCAGCGCCGAGAGCACGAGCGTGGGCACGAGCGGCAATTCGGTGAACGCCACGACGATCCAGCCGACCTGGGCCACGAGGATGAACTTCACGTACGAGATCGCCGTCGCCCGGCGCTCGGGATCCTGCTTCGCGGCCCGCAGCCACTGCGCGACGAGGGCGACGCGCATGATCACGTAGCCGACCACCATGATGCGGTTGTCGAGGTGCTCGCCGTGCTCGATCGACTCGAACAGCGCAGGCAGCCCGAGCGCCAGCACGATCACGCCGATGATCTGCACCATGGTGGTGAGGCGGTAGATCCAGTCGTCGGTGTCGTAGGCGGAGGCGAACCAGCTGAAGTTGATCCACGCCCAGCAGATCGCGTACATCGCGAACGCGAAGCCGAGCAGGGCTGCGGCAATGTGCCCGGCCGCGATCGCGTGCGCGAACTGCCCGCTCGCGGCACCGATCGCGATGACGAAGGAGAGGTCGAAGAGCAGTTCGAGGGGGCTTGCCGCACGATGGGATTCGTGTGGGTCGCGACCCGTCATCCGGCGCAGAGTGTGGCTGAGGTTCGAGGAACCAGGCGTCTGGGACATGACTCAGATCCTAGGGCGCGGGGCACCCGACCGTCACGAGGGGTTAGGCGGCGCCGTCGAACATCGAGGTGACCGAACCGTCGTTGAACACCGCGTCGATGGCGGTGGCGATGAGCGGGGCGATCGGCAGGATGGTGAGCTTCGGGAAGCGCTTCTCCATCGGCAGCGGCAGGGTGTCGGTGACGACCACCGAGTCGATGAACTCGCTCTGCAGCAGCTCGGTGGCCGGGTCGCTGAACACGGCGTGGGTGGCGGCGACGACGACGTTCCTGGCGCCGGCCTTCTTGAGAGCCTCGGCGGCCTTCGCGATGGTGCGACCGGTGTCGATCAGGTCGTCGACGATCAGGCAGGTGCGGCCGGCGACCTCGCCGACGATCTCGTGCACCGAGACCTGGTTGGCGATCTTCGGGTCGCGACGCTTGTGGATGATCGCCAGCGGCGCTCCGAGCTTGTCACTCCAGATGTCGGCGACGCGCACGCGGCCCATGTCGGGGCTGACCACGGTGAGGGTGGCGGGGTCGAGGATCGCCTGGAAGTGCTTGAGCAGCACGGGCATCGCGAACAGGTGGTCGACGGGGCCGTCGAAGAAGCCCTGGATCTGGGCGGCGTGCAGGTCGACGCTCATGATGCGGTCGGCGCCGGCGGCCTTGTACAGATCTGCGACGAGGCGGGCACTGATCGGCTCGCGGCCACGGCCCTTCTTGTCCTGGCGGGCGTAGGGGTAGAACGGGCTCACGACGGTGATGCGCTTGGCCGACGCGCGCTTGAGGGCGTCGACCATGATGAGCTGCTCCATGAGCCACTCGTTGATCGGGGTCGTGTGCGACTGGATGACAAACGCGTCGCAGCCTCGCACGCTCTCGTCGTAGCGCGCGTAGATCTCGCCGTTGGCGAAGGTGCGGGCATCGGTGTGAACGACCTCGGTGTTGAGGTGCTTGGCGATGTCATGGGCGAGATCCGGGTGAGCACGCCCGGTCACGATGACGAGGCGCTTCTGTCCGTTGACTTTGATCTCGGACATGTGCCTGCTCTCAGTTTGTGTTCTTGGTGGCCTCAGCCGCGGCATCAGCCGCTGCAGTGCCCGCACGGTTGGCCTCGACCCAGCCTTCCATGTTCCGCTGTGGTGCGACGTTGATGGCCAGCGATCCGGCCGGGACGTCCTTGCGGACGACCGTGCCACCACCTGTGTACGCTCCGTCACCAATTCTAACCGGGGCGACGAACACGTTGTGCGACCCGGTTCTCACGTGGGAGCCCACAACCGTCTTGTGTTTGTTCACCCCGTCGTAGTTCGCGGTGATCGTGCCGGCGCCGATGTTCGACTCGACGCCCACCGTTGTGTCGCCGATGTAGCTGAGATGCGGCACCTTGCTGCCCGCGCCGATCGACGCGTTCTTGGTCTCGACGAACGCACCGATCTTGCCCGCAGCCCCGAGGTCGGATCCCGGACGCAGGTAGGCAAATGGCCCGACGCTTGCCCATGCACCGATCACGGCGAGAGTCGCCTCAGAGCGCCTGATCGTCGCACCCTGCTTGATCTCGCAATCGACGAGGGTGGTGTCCGGTCCGATGACCGCATCCCTTTCGATGGATGTCGCGCCTTTGAGCTGCACGCCGGGAAGCAGTTCCACATCCTCCGCGATGCTCACGTCGAGGTCGATCCAGGTGCTCGCGGGGTCGTGGATCGTCACGCCGTTGACCTGGTGTCCGCGCACGATGAGCTGGTTGAGACGCAGCGCGGCATCCGCCAACTGCACACGGTCGTTCACACCGGCCACGAGCCACGGCTGGGACACGGGAAGCGCCGCCACGGTGGAGCCGGCCGCGCGGAGGAGGCCCACCACGTCGGTGAGGTACTTCTCGTTCTGCGCGTTGCTCGTGCCGACGAGGGCCAGCTGCTCGCGCAGCGGGCCGACCGTGAAGATGTAGGTTCCGGAGTTGATCTCGCCGATGGTGAGCTCGTCGTCGGACGCGTCCTTCTGCTCGACGATGCGGTCGAGGATGCCCTCCGCGTTGCGCACGACCCGGCCGTAGCCGGTCGCGTCGTCGAGCAGGGCGGAGAGCAGGGTCGCGGCGGCATCGCCCGCGCGGTGCTCGGCGATGAGTGACGCGATCGTCGTCGCATCGAGCAGGGGCACGTCGCCACTCACGATCAGCACGTCGCCGGCGAAGTCGCTCGGCAGGGCGGTCAGGCCAAGCTCGACGGCACGGCCGGTGCCGGGAACGTCATCCTGATCCACGATCAGCAGGCCCGGCAGCATCTCGGACATCGCCTCGGCGACGCGGTCGCGGTCGTGGCGCACCACAGCGACGACATGCGCCGGGCTCAGGGCGTTCGCGGTGGCGAGCACGTGGCCGACCAGGGGAACGCCGGCGATGGTGTGCAGGATCTTCGGGGTGGACGACTTCATCCGGGTGCCCTGGCCCGCGGCGAGGATGATGATGGCGAGGTTCGCATCTGTCACGTTGTGCTCCTGTACTGCTTCGGGGTTACCCGAGCTCTTAGGGGATCGACCTTCGGCCGATCGTGCTCCGCACAGCGGAGCTCAAGAAATATGAAATCTTTCATATTTCTTGAGCGAGGGGTTCCGATAACTGCCGGATTCCCACGCGAACGCTCGGTTCGAATGGCTGTGCACGGGGCGTCATCTACAGATTAGTTGCAATCCAGCTACACACTGTCGACCGAGGAAGATCGTGAACTTCGCGTCCGTAGCGTAGCCGTGAGCGGCACAGTGGACCGGGAAGCTGCCACGCGATTTTTCGGCCACATTCTTGGCGCGCTGGACGCCCGACAGCTTAGTGGCATGGTCTTCCGGCCGAGGGATGGAAAGAGAGTTGCGGTGGACCTGCTGGTGAAGCCGGTCAGTAAGGCGGAAGGCTTCTTTGGGGCGGTTCAATGGTGACTGGGCCGTCCGGTTACGCGATCATGCACCTATGTCACGTTTGTACGGTGCGGAGCGACTTGCGGCACTAGAGCAGATTGGGCGTCCCAGCCGGACTCTCGATGCGGCACGTGCGAGGCGCTGTGAGCGATGTCCACCGCGGTGACTTACCACCCGTGGGCGGCGAGCCAGTTGAGGATGCGGAGTTTTCGCCGCGTTTCTGGGGACAGTGTCCGGAGTTCACATCCGCTCGGCGTGCTCAATGGATTGGTCGACGCCGTAGACGCCAAGTTCCAGCAGGCGATCAAGGACGTCGAGGAGCGCCGCGACGCGTCTCTTATCGTGCGACTGCGCCAGACCTCGAACCACCACATTTAGGTGTAGATCGACCACTCCCACCAGGCAGTCAGGTGTGACCACCCGAGGTCGTTGTCCGACATGCGGAAGGTAGTGAACCGCTCCTTGTACTCCCGGATCTTGTCTGCCGTGAGCAGTTCGGTGAAGGGTGCCATCTTGGTAGGCACGTCCGCGGCCGGCGGTGCGGAGATCGCGTAGCGGAAGTTGGCACCTCGCTTCGAGTGCCACATCTGAAACGGGGCCAACGCCTTGTTCGCCGCATCCCTCACCATGTCGAGGTCGCCCTGGCTGATCCGACGGCGGGTGGGGTTGATCCTGACGCGGATGTTGTCACCCTTCTGCTCGAAGAGGATCGGGATGTTGGGGAGGTAGCCGGCATCGATAGCTTCGGCCATCGCGGCATTCGCGATCACGATCAGGTCGGCGACGTTCGTCCAGTCACCTGCGGCGTACCGGTAGCCGTAGCTCATGCGCACGTGTGCCGCACACTGCACATCCAAGCCCTGCGGGTGAACGCAGTTCCGGCACTGCACGTCGACGCTGTATCCGGCGTTGTTTCTGGCGAGGCGCCAGACCTCGACGAGCTTCGGATCTGCGGCGTGGATGAGCGGGCTGTCCTTGAAGGGGTGGGGACGGTCGTTGTGCGAAGCGTTGTCGGACATGGGATACCAATCTGGTGGGCGGGGATCTGAGTAGAACGGTTGTCTACCCACGCTCTATGCACCCGCCCTCCGGTCGGCTGGGATCCTCGTAATTCCCTACCATCGGCGCTGTTCCAGCTTCATTCAATGTGCACCCCAGACCTCCTATCGGGCACAGTCGGCGAAGGCGCACTCGGAAGAAAATTTTCGCGAGGTCATCCAATGAGTCCGAAGCACAGAATCCTGCGATTCAAGAGATGCGCAAGTGCCCGCAGCGCTAGTCGAATACGTCCGGTTCGCCTCTTGGCGTACGCGACACGACCGTCCGATATAGAGAGACCGGCAGGCCCGCGCCGGAAAGGAACGCCTCATCGTAGATACCCGCGTCGTTCAAAGATTCGCGCGCACGAGGGAGCATCGATGGCATCTCGAGCGTCGAGACCCGACCGGGTTCTGCGCGTCGCCATCCGTTCTCAGACATTCTGATCATCGCATTGCGGTAGCTCACATCGCTCATCACGCCGAGTGTTCGCGCGCGGTAAAGGAGGGCGGCGAGACTGACACCCCAATGCTCCTTGAGGTCATTCAGTCGATTCCACCCATGGCCCGCTGTAGATGCGGGCAGTGCGGAGCGGATACCGTCCGCGGGCATGAGAAATTCGGCTGCAAACCTGTTGGCCTGGTCCTCAAGAGCCTTACTCCCAGGATCGGAGTCATGGTGCATAACCAAATGCCCAAGCTCGTGCGCAACATCAAAACGCTGGCGATAGTAGTCATCCTTGGCCGGGTTCAGGATGATGATGGGCCGAGTGCCGGAGTGCAGTGAGTAGGCGTCGATTGATGCGATGCGCGGTTCGCTGTAGACGACGGCTACGCCCGCACGTTCAACCAGGCGGACGACGTGTTGGATCGGTCCGGGTGCGGCACCGAAGAACGCTCGCGCTTCCCGCGCCGATGCCTCGGGCGCCGACGGGTCGTCTGCATCAACGGTGAGGTCAGGGAGAAGGAGCTCAGGAAATTCAACTGCCTTGTCCAAGAGCCCGACGATCTCTGCGGCGAATCGCGCGTAGGCCTTGGCTTCGTCCTGCGCGACTTGCGGCGTCGATCGCAGCGAACGGAAGTGGGGGGCTGTGACTCTTGTTGGCGCTCCCCCGCCGAAGAACTCGGGCGCAACGCCTAGAGCGAGAGCTAGCTTGGCCACGGTTCCCCGGTTGGGGAACTTCGTGCCTGCCTCCCAGCCGGTAACTGACGCCGGCGACATGTCGATCTTCGCCGCCAACGCCGACTTTTTCAGCCCGGCAAGCTGCCGAGCCATGGTCAGCCGCTCTCCATTGAAGCGAGACGTTGCGTCAGCGAGAGCGTTCGAGGGCCGCCCGGGGTCAGCCATTCTCGACATCCGGCACGGCGAACGGCTTACGCACTGGCACGCTGATTTCCTCTGCATCCGCGGACGCAGGAGCGCCGGTCAAGTTCACGGATGAAGATGCATTGATTCCTTCACCGAGACCTCCTCCGCTCAGGATGAGGTCGCGCCAGTGCCAACAGGAGTCCCCGCGGTATTCGGGATTCTTACTTTGGCCGACGTGGAGCTCGAAACGGCCCGTGAACGGGTCGTGGGAGTGTGCCGCAACTAGCGTGATACCTGCAAATGCCTCATCGTCGGGAATACCTGCGACGGACTCAAGACCGAAGTCTTCATCGTCGAAAAGGGTCGCGGCACCCACGAAGAGCTGAGCGGCCACCTCTTCCTTCGCGGAGCTGCGTTGCCCCCACTTGACGTGATCGATATCGCCAAACTTGACCGACTGGAGAAGGATCCGATACCCGTCAGCCGCCCAGCCAGGCGACCCTTTGTAGTCGCTGCGGGCGATTGCACCAGATTCGATGATCGGCATCGATGACAATGCATCCGGCGTGATTCCGCGCGCGATGGTGTCGAGACCAGCTCCGACAGTATCGGTCGCAAGCTCGTACCTCCCGTTAGAAGTCGCTCGGTCGAGGAGGTCACGGATGTAGACAAAATTGTGTACGCCGACGACCATCTGATCGTGACCCGCGTCCTCATCGAAGTCGTTACCGGTTCGAGCGAACGCATGTGGCGCAGCCCACGCAAGAACTGCGAGCAAGCGAGAGGCTGTCAAGCTGTCAATTGCGGTGCGGTCGGTTTCCATAGAATGAGCATAGCGCGCCAATCAGTATTTGGCGACGCATTTTTTACTCTCAGTTCAGTTTGCGATCCAAAACCGTCAGGGCTTGTTCGAGTGATCGGCTCCATTATTGAGTGCGCGTGCAGGGCCGACACGATTCGCGCGCTTCTCTTCGGTAAATTCCATGTGCACTAGCGATCTGAAACGACAGTCGCGGCAATGACCGACGCGTCAAGTCGGCGCTCTCGTCAGCGTTCGTTCGCAAGGTGGGCAGGAAGCTTCTCGCCTAACGCGCTAAAAGCGTCAGTAATCGACTTCCACTCTTTCTCGCTCGGTCGCATAGGCTCGAGGAAAAGACCTCGCAGGCGACCGCCAGCCACGTGAGTTTCTACAAGCGCGAATCCGTCAACGTTTTGCACCTGCACCCCATGAGACAGCAAAGTTACTGCCGAGACCGACTGACCATCGGCAGATACAAAACCGAGTTCTGCAAGGACGGAGGCAACCGCCAGTTCGTCGAGCGGCGCAGCTTGATCGAGACGTGAAACGTCAGCTCCAACCGATGCAAATATCAGTTCTTCGGCCCCTGCCGAAACGGGGCCATTATTTGTGATTGAGGCGGGCATCTCCTGGGCTATCGGAATCTCTTCCCGGTGCCCCGAACCAACGTGGTCGTCTCGCAACAAAGGAGAGAGGATCGACTCGGTCGTCGACGTAGATCTAGGTCGAGACGGGAGACCTGCTAAATAAAGCAACTCGACGGATTGGAGGAGTCCAGTGTCATCCCATGCTTCTCGAGCAGCATATGCGTTGTGGTAATTGGAGGATAAGCGATCCGGATAGTTGGTGAAAAATCCGACGGCGGGCCCGAAATGTTTACCCCCGTCCATCGAAATACCCGGAGTGTTGTCCCATGCGTGAGCAATCCGGCCGCTCTTCGCACGAACAGCCCAGTGGGCAGTGGGATCTAAGCTCAGAATGACTTTGAATACGTAATGCGCAACGGATTCACCGACGAGCCGCGAGCCCTCTTCTAGTGGTGAATCGAGGGGCCGACCGGTAATCACGGAGTATGCAGCACGAGCCCCAAGGGGTACCCCAGGAAGACCTTGCTCTCGGAATGACTTGAACCATGACCAGAGAGCGACAAGGCTGCCGATCGATCCGTCCAGCTCGTCGATCGGGCCGCCCGAGCCCTGAATCCATATCGCAAGATCTCTCAGCTTGTAGTCCTCCGAGCGCACTAAGTATTCGCAGAAATCGAGCGCAGTTTCAACGCTTAGGTCGTCCCAGAAAATCGTCAATGCGGCCATTCCATAACTACGTCGATAACGGCCCCCCTAGTGGGATCCTGCATGAGTTCGAGGGTGCTCAGAGACGGTCCTATTTTATAATTGGCCCCACTAGGCCAGAAGTGCCATGCGCTGGAGAAGTCGAATTCAACTTGAGCATCGAGCAGCTTTTCCTTCAAGACCTGATTTCGCTTGAAGGCACTCCCCGCATAGCCTACGACCGCTTCGAGACCGTGAACAGAATTCGAAGTTGGCGTCAATGCGTAATCGATAATTCGAGTGGACTTGACGAGCTGCTGGTTCGAATTCAGATACGTAACAGGGATGCGTCGCTGCGTTTTTCCACCTGGGCCCGCCGCGAGGACGTTCGCGATCTCCGCGCTCTTCCCGCCAAGCATGAACTTGCGAGTTTGAGGGCCCGTGAGTGCGCTTGGCACCGACGCGGCGATTAGCGCGTTCAACCGTGTCGTCCCACTAGCCGGAACCAACTTCATTATCGAAAGATCACCGACATCCCGACTCTGCAACGCATCAACGAGGTGCGGGTCGATGTTCCGCATTTCTCGGACAAAAACTGCTGGAACTTTTGTGGCGATAGCCAAAGCAGTGAGAGCTGAGCGCTCCATTGACATCCGCAACAGATTTTGGGGAGGAATAATCGGACCTCTCGCCTGGCTGAGTGGCGAGCTCAATCTTTTTAGAAACTTGACGATCTTGGCGCTTGTACCGATCGCATCACCGAAACCCGGAATGAGTCCGACGGCGCAAAGCCCAGCTCCCACCCAATCTCCACGAGACGCCAATGCCACCATGTCACGGACATCACCGAATACGAGCAACCCGCTCGCAATGTTTCCGCCAAGCCAAGCCATGGTTCCGCGATTGCAGAATTCCATCTCGCCGCATGTAAACCCGACAGCGAAATCATCCATCCATACCCATTTCGACACAACGGGTGTCGGTTCCGTGGGGTCGTAGCCGTCAGCGACGTTGATAATCTCGAAGCGATCGTCAAAGCTGTCGAAATCTGAATCAGGTTGTTCTGATGACGAGCCGTTGATTTCTTCTATTTCGTCGGTCACTTGGTCCCAGTCGGAGTCCCCGTTCAGCGCGTTCAGACCAAGCTGAAATTCCATGACGTCGGTCAGGTTGTCGTAATCACTATCCTCCTCTGCTGGATTGGATACCACGGCGTAGCAGGTGATTGGAGCGCCGGAAACCCACAGAACACCGCGGGTTCCGGAAACGAAAGGCCGACCCAACTCTTCGCCGTCCAATAGACCATCTCCATCGGAATCAGCTTGCAGCGGGTCGCTAAAATAACGGAGTGGTTGATAGCGGGTGTCTTGCCTCATTGAGTTGCAAACTCCATGGATCTCAACCCAGTCGGTTAGTCCATCTTCGTCCGTGTCGAGAGTCTTGCTGATGGTCTGTGGATCGTCGAACGGTGTCACGTCATCTATCCAACCGTCTAAATCAGTTGCGGTTGGCACATAGGAATAGCTTCCATTGGTTGCATCGGCGATCTCGATGAGCCAGCTGCCTGCCTGGCCTTCGTCAACTCCAACGTCTAGAACATGGACGGGAATGTCGGCTCTGTCCCGAAAGTAGTCATCTCCCGACCCGTCCTCGGGGTCGTCGGAATTAGCAATGGGAGGAACCCAGAGGCCATCTGTTACAAGCACTATCGCTGATTGCCGACACTCGTACACCGGAGAATCCTCGACGAACGGATTGCTTTGGGTGCGAGGAAGGGTGTCGAGCCAAGTCGATCCGAAAGCGATTTCGGCCATGGCATCTTGGTTGCCAAAGAGATCGCTATCGTCGTAGCCGTAGCCGGGGCCGAAAGTCGCTTCGAGCGCATCAATATAGTCCAGCGCCGTCTCCGGATCTGCGGCCTCCCAATATGGCAAATCGTCTTGCACTGTTCTCTGGTAGTCAGAGTTGATTTCGTACCAGTTAGCGGGTGGAGGTGAGCGGAAAGCGAGTTCGCCATCCTGCCCGGCGCTGCGGCCCAAGACTCCGACGATCCAAGGGACTCGTATTCGAATTCGATCCCCCGATCGCAGTGATCCGATGAGGGCGCGGAGTGCGTCGAAGCGCTCCCCGGTATCGTCATTCGTGCTGACGCTGGAAGTTTCGTCTAGAACTATTTCGACGTCCAACGGCGGGGTTCCACCAGCCGTCAGATCGCACTCGCTCAGCGACGATGCCCACTCGCGTAGATCCACGATCGCGTAGCGAAGGCCCAACTCCGCCGAGTCTATAGTTATCGTTTGACGAGAGGTGGAGACACTCACGTCGTTGTCCGCAAACTCCCACGTGCCCAAGGAATAGTTCCACTTCACAGGCGAAAGGTTTGAGAGGACTTCCGCTTGTGTGTTGGGTGAATACCCCATTGTGAGCGATGCCAAGACGGTGGACGTGGAAGTTCGCGCTTGATTGAAAGACGAGCCACCCAGCTCCAACTCAAACGCCTGGACGCTTGCGACCGCTGTGATAGCGCCCGATATGTCTGAGGATGGCATTTCGGCTACCGAATAGGCAAGGACCTCGCTGGCAATGCCTGTCAATGAGGCCGTCGTGGGAGCAAAATCATTAGTCATCCCGTTCTCAGGGTCCAGCTCGCGTGTCGGCGACGACAGCTCGAGCAGAGTTACCTCTTCACTGTCGTGAATACCGTCGCCGTTCGAGTCGTCGGCAAGAGGAGAAAAATCTAAGCGAAGCTCAGCTCCGTCTGCTAGGCCATCCTCGTCGGTGTCCGGGTTCAATGGGTCCGTCAACTCAGTGGCTTCGTCTGCGTCTCTGATTCCATCGTCATCGCTATCTGGATTCGAGGGAGATGTGCCCGCCGCAAGCTCCGCAGCGTTGGACAACCCGTCCTCGTCGCCGTCCTCAAGTGCGTCCCATATCCCGTCCCCATCCGAATCCGCTGATGCGGGCGAGGCTGTTGAGGCCAAGCGGGTAATTTCTTGCTCGTCACTGAGCCCGTCGCCATCGGAATCCGAGATCAACGGACTTGACCCAAACCGCTCCTCGACGATGTCCGGAACACCATCCTGATCAAAGTCGGTCGCTTCGGACTCCGGCGCGCGCGCCACAGTGCTCAAGCTCGGCCCGCTGCCGGCTCCATTCACCGATCGCACGGAGAAGGTGTACTGAGTTCCGTTGTCGAGATTTGGGAAGTGCGCGCCCTGCCTCGTCAATCCAGCGACGACCTCACGCGACTCGGTGCCCGGGGAAATGTCAATCACGTAGTGGGAAATGTTGCCGCCTCCGTCAGATGCAGGTGCATCCCAGTAGACATCGAGGAATGAGTCACCGATTCGGACCTCTGGATTTTGCGGCGCATCAGGCGCGGAGTACGTGCCAAACCAGGCGATGGCAGCGCTGCCATCTCCAATGCCCGTAATAGGCACGACGCGCACGTGAGGCCAGCATCCTGGTTCAAGACCTGAGAACGACGCCGTCATGCTTGCCGTAGTGACTGTAGTCAAAGCTTCGCCATAACAATCAGTGACTGTGACGCGATATTCGAGAACCGAGCTTCCGCCGTCGTAGTCAGGAGCGTTCCACGTCGCGGTGATCGCCGTACCTGCGACGTTAACCAGTAGGTCTCGAGGAGCATCTGCGGGTGTCGCCTCAAACGTGAGTTCATGCCGGGTTGTGGGACCGTCGCCGATTGCATTGGTTGGTGTTATCGAAAACTCATACTCCCCGACTTCCATATTCTCGAAGTCGACACTATTTTGATAGGCGCTAATTTCGAAGATCTGATCGCCCGGGCTGAGGGTCACCTCCAGGGTCTCGGTGGGTTCAACAATTAACGGTTCCGGCCAGTCCCACATCACTGTCAACGTGTTGCGGTATTGGTTAGCGTGAATTCCTGAAATCGCTGGCGGGAGACTAACTACCTCGAATTCAGAAAAATCGGACCACACCGAGAACCGGCCCTCAGATGTAAAGGACCGAGATTGCCAGCGGAAACGGCCATCCAACTCAGAGTCGACGAATAAGTCTGGTTCGAACTGCGCGCGCCCGAATTGATTCGCTTCAGCGACGCCTTCATCGAGAACGACGGGCGCACCCTCCTCCCACAAGGTCTCGACCCGAAATTCCGCAAACATCGGAGTTGTAGGTGCGGCAACCGCAACTTCAAGCGTCGGCACATTCTGCGTTCGGGATTGGTCACTTGGCCCGATCACCTGTGGAGCATCGTCAAGCCCAAGCACCAGGATTTCTTCCCACGCGCTCCATGGGCTGATCTGTCCATCTGCAAGCAGGCGTATGCGGACTCTGTAAGAGTCGTCGGTGACGAACTGCAAATCCTGGGTTGCCCACTCGCCGACAGAGATTTCATTGTCTCTAGACGTACTCGCGAATGAACCCGCGGCGAAAGCGCTCAACGGCACCACTGCCTCGACAATTTCGAACTCGTACACATAGTCCGGATAGTCGTTGTCAGCCCGCGTCGCATCAGTTGACTCGACGGACAGAGAGATTTCAGAAGTTTGCACATTGATGCCATACAGAGTGCGGTAGGAGTGCTCAAAGGCGAGGCTGCTCTGCGGCCACAACAAAGGCGTGTCGGCGATCGCAGAAGCCGCGGGACTGACGATTAGCATGCCAAACACAAGAGCTGACGCGGCAGTCCCGCCCACCCAAGCGCGGCTGACTTCGAACAATGTTGATCTATCCCGAGATCGTGCCATTTATGCCTCCGAGTAGTGCGGATGTTGCTGCCGACTGACACACCAACGCTTATGTTTTCGCACTCGTCGAGGCCAAGTTTCTGGAGGGGACCGAGACGGTCGTCCCGGCTGGACATCGCCAGAAACGTCAGGTGATGACTCTTGCTCATGCAATGTATCGAGCAGATGGCAGGCACGCTCTACCCCAGTTGGGGGGAGGTGACCTAAGGTGGCTCGACTTATCGAAGACGAGTTATCGGAACCCGAGCCGCCGAGTTATCGGAACCCCTCTGAGCTCCGCCTCCAGGATTCGAACCTAGACCTAACAGCTCCAAAGGCTGTCGTGCTGCCATTACACCAAGGCGGACCGCGTGCAACCGTAAGTTCCAACGCGCGGTCAAGTCTGCCAGACCGCGGGTAGAGCCGAAAACGAAGGAGATCAGACGCGATCTGTTGCCGAACGGCGGTTCGAGGTCGGATGCGCGCTGAACTCCTTCGTTTTGGGTCACACGCTCGGCTGTGCCGGGATAATGGACGGATGCCCGCACACGACGAAGTCGACCGCATCGTCGATGCCTGGGAACGCGAACGTCCCGACATCGACTTCGCACCACTGCAGGTGCTCTCGCGGGTCGGCCGTCTTGCCCGCCACCTCGACCGCGCCCGGCGCGCGGCGTTTGCGGTGTCAGAGCTGGAGTCGTGGGAGTTCGACGTGTTGTCCGCTCTGCGTCGCGCCGGCGACCCGTACCAGCTGAGCCCCAAGGCGCTGCTGCAGCAGACGCTCGTCTCGAGCGGCACGATGACCAACCGCATCGATCGGCTTGTGGAACGCGAGCTCGTGGAGCGGCGGAGCGACCCGGGCGACGGCCGGGGCATCCTCGTACTGATGACGGCACTGGGCCGCGACCGCGTCGATGCCGCGATCAGCGAGCTGATGGTGGCCGAGTCCGAGCTGCTCGACGGCCTCTCCCCCGGGGACCAGGAGAAGCTCGCGGGCCTGCTGCGCAAGCTGAGTCTCGACTTCGACTGACAGACGAACGGGCCGGCCCGAAGGAACCGGCCCGCACCTTCTAGCAGCAACCTCCGCTGCAGCAACCAGTTGATGACTCCATGGCAAACCTCCTCTCGGACGTCAGGCGGGCAGTATCTCCTCGAGGAGCTTTTCGATGCGACGCTTGATGTCGTCGCGGATGACCCTCACGCTCTCGATACCCTGGCCGGCCGGGTCGTCCAGCTCCCAGTCCTCGTAGCGCTTGCCCGGGAAGATGGGGCAGACATCGCCGCAGCCCATGGTGATGACGACGTCTGACTGTCGAACCGACTCGGTGCTCAGGATGCGCGGCGCCTGCCCGGCGATGTCGATGCCCTCCTCGGCCATCGCCGCCACCGCAACCGCATTGATCTGGTCGGCGGGCTCCGAACCCGCGGAGAGTACCTCGACGCGGTCACCGCCGAGTGCGCGGAGGTAGCCGGCGGCCATCTGGGAGCGTCCCGCGTTATGCACGCAGACGAACAGGACGGTGGGGGCCTCAGCCATGGGAACCTCGCATTGATGGTGGTCGATGTATCTTCCGAAAGTATCACCTGTCACATAGACCGCTGTCAATATGTTCGCTACGATCGGATCATGCCCACGATGGAACTGCTGCCGGTGATCGATGTGACCGCGTGCTGCTCACCGATCACCCGCGAGGTGCTGCCGGCACGCGAAGCCGAGGATCTCGCTCGCACCCTCAAGGTGCTCGCCGATCCCACCCGCCTGCGCATCATCTCCATGGTGTCCGCACACGCCGACCACGAAGCCTGCGTCTGCGACCTGACAGAGCCGCTCGGGCTCTCCCAGCCGACCGTGTCGCACCACCTCAAGGTGCTCGTCGATGCGGGATTCCTCACCCGCTCGAAGCGCGGCAAGTGGGCCTACTTCGCCCTCGTCCCTGGCGCGCTCGACTCGGTGTCGGGGCTGCTGGTGAGCTGACTACCAGCACTGTGCTCACCACAGCTCGGCGCCGTCGAGGGTCGTCGCGAACGGGTCGAACCCGAGCCGCTCGCGCGCGGCGTCGAGGCCCAGTGTGCGCTCCAGTCCGAGCTGGCTGACGGCGTAGCGCGTGAGGCGCGGCCTGCCACCGGTGATGCGGTGGAGCCGCTCTAGGCCTCCGGCGACAGCAAACGCCGTTGAGTACGGGATGCTCGTGAGCGCGACATCCTGCCGGCCTTGCTTCGCCAGCAGCTCGCTCAGCACGTCGCTGAGCTGAACCGGGCAGGCGTCGCCGACATTGAAGGTGCCTCGTTCGTCCGAGGATACGGCGAGCCGGATCGCGGCGACGAGGTTATCGATGTGCGTGAGGGTGTGCAGCACGCGACCACCGCTGGGGAGGACAAGACGTCCCCGCCGAACGCCGGCGAGGATGCGCGGCAGCAGGGTGGTGTCGCCCGGGCCGTAGACGGCATGCGGGCGCAGGATCACGGCGTTCAGGCCCGCGAAGAGCTGCTCGGCCTCGGCCTTGGTTCGCGAATATGCGCTGAGATAGCGAGCACCCTCGGCAGAATCCTCCCGGGCATCGATGGTCGGGGTGAGAGCGTCGTAGACACTTGAGGTGGAGAGGTGCACGAACCGTGTCTCAGGGAAGCACTCGAGCACCGCGCGGGTGCCGTCCACGTTCGCAGCCCGCGCAGTCGAGTAGGTCGCCCAGTCATCGGCGAGCGCGGCGGAGTGCACCACCGCGTCGAAGGTGCCGTGTGATGCGGGCCCGTCGGCGAGATCCCAGACGTGGTAGTCGCCCGCCCAGCCATTCGGGGTGCGCCCGAATCCGACAACGTTGTGGCCATCCGCGGCGAGCGCCGTCGCCGCGGCTCCGCCGACGAAACCGCTCGCGCCGGTGACCGCGATCCTCATGCGCTTGCCATCCTCATGACAGGAAGGCTGTAACGAGAGAGGTGAGCGCGGCGCGGTCGAGCTTGCGGCCGCGTCCGGATCGCGGCACGGCGTCGATGACGAGGATGGTGTCCGGCAGCACCGCGGCATCGATCAGCCCGGGCAGCGCCTTCGCGAGCGAGTCGACCAGCGGATGGGAACGGGACAGCCCCGCGACCGGCTCGAGCGGCACGACCACGAGCACGATCGCGTCGTCGCCGAACTCGTTCGGCACCCCGATCATCGCGACATCCGACACCCCAGGAAGCCCGGCGATAACCGGTTCGTACAGCCCCGGGTAGACGTTGGTCACACCCCGGATGAACATGTCCTTGCTTCGCCCGGAGAGAATCAGTCGACCGTCGACGATCCGGCCGAGATCGCCCGATCGCAATTCGGAGAGCGGCTCCTTGCCGAGATACCCGAGCGCGAGGCCGTCCCCCGAGAGCACCAGCTCGCCCGAGTCGTCGATGCGGGCCGATACCGAGGGCAGCAGCTCCCCCACGTAGTCCCCGGGCTCGTCGAACGCGAGCTTGTCAGCGCCATCGGCGATCGCGACGGGCAGCATCTCCGTCATCCCGTAGATGGCCAGCACCTGGGTGCCCGGCAGTTGCGCGGCGACGCGGTCGAGCAGCGGACGCAGCACCGGCGCTCCGCCGAGCAGCACGGCCCGCAGCGAGGGCGTCTTCTCCGGTTTCGCGAGAAGCTGCGTGAGGATCGCGTCGAGCGCTGCAGGCACCGCGAACAGCACGTCGGCCCCGGGCAGCAGGTCAAGGTAGGCGTCGGGCTGCGCGCCCGGATTCGCGCCGTGCGGCGGCAGCAGCCAGTGCGCGCCGGCGATCAGGGCCGGGATGCCGATCATCAGCTGGTCGGTCACGACCCGCTCGCCTTCCACGAACCGCACGTGCTGCGAGTACCCGGCGAGGCCCGTTCCGAGTGAGAGGCGCGAGTGCACCACGGCCTTCGGGTCGGCGGTTGTTCCGGACGTGAAGATGATCAGCGCCTCCGCGGCGGGGTCACCCACGAGACGACCGGGGGCGGCGTCGAGAAGCGCCGAGAGCCGCAGTGCACCGCGCGGCACGCCGGGCAGCCAGCGTCCGGCGAGGATGTGCCGGGCATCCGGAACCACCCACGAATAGGGCGGCAGCTCGAGGCCGCGGCGACGCGCGATCGGGCGCAGCGGTGCGGTCGAGGCGAGGTAGAGCAGCGACTCGGCAGCAACCCAGCGCGGGGCGGCCAACTCGGCGCGTGCGCGGAACATCGCTTCGCCAGCACCCGGATCCGCGAACACGATCGTGCCGCCCGCGACGATCACCCCGAGGGCAAGGGCGATGCCGTCGAGGTTGGGGCGCACCGAGAACAGCACACGGTCGCCGGGCTCGAAGCCCTCGGCCTGCAGCCCACCAGCGACGGCGAGGATGCGACGGCGCAGCTCCTCGTACGTCAGGGTCACGCGTCCCGAGGAGATCGCCGGGGCTGCCGGGGTGCGCTCGGCGGCCTCGAGTACGGCGACGAGGAGATCGACGCTCATTTCTTTTGGACCACGAGCGTCGAGTACGACGGGATCATCACGCCGCGCGACGCGGTGCGCGACACGATTCGAACGTCGCCGGCCGACAGCAGCGCGTCGGTCACGAGCCGTATCTGCGCCATCGCGAGCGGCGCCCCCAGGCAGAAGTGGGTGCCGGCGCCGAACCACAGCTGCCGCATCGTCGAGGCCACATTCGTCGACGGATCGAACGGGCCGAGCGCGCGATTTGCCGCAAAAGTGGCGAGGATGACCCGCTCCCCCGTTCGCACCGCGACCGGGCCGATGGCTGCCGCCCCGACCACCGAGCGCAGCATCACGGGTGAGGGCGTGGTGACCCGCAGCCCCTCGGCGATCGCCGGCTCGACCAGCGAGGGATCCGCAGCGAGTTGCGGGAACCAGCCGCTGTCGACGAGCACGGCGACCAGGCGCGGGATATAGGAGACGAGCGTCTCGGTGCCGACCATGACGAACGCACCGACGGCGCCCATGGCCTCGTCCTCGGTGAGACCGAGTTCGCGCATCCGGCCGGGCACGGTGTCGGTGCCGCCTTCCCGGTAGGCGACCACGGAGTGCGCGGTGAGCTCGCCGAGCACGGCGCGCGCGATCTCGACCTGGGCGGGAGTGAAGCGCGGCTTCGAGAGCTTCACAAAACCGGTGATCGCGGAGACGCGGGCGAAGAGGTCGTCATCCAGCATCTCGACGGGCACACCCACGAGCTGCCCGATCATCAGGCTCGCGCAGCGACGCACCTCGGCGACGACGTCGACCGCTTCACCGGCACGGAGGCGCTCACCGAGACTCGCGACGGCGTCGGTCAGCGAGGCGGCAGCAAGGGCGTCGACGTAGCTCGGCGAGAACAGCGGCCCGAGCTTGCGGCGCAGGGTCATGTGGTCGGCGCCGTCCATGTTGAGCAGCAGGCTCGGTCCGAGGATCGGCGTCCACAGCTCGCTCGACGCGCCCGGACCCTTCTTGGAGAAGTGCTCGGTGTCCATCAGCACCCCGCGCAGCAGGGTCGCGTTTGTCACGAGCACACCCAGCCCAGGCACCCGCAGCACCGGCTTCTTCGCCGCCTTCAGTGCGCGATAGGCCACGGGATGCGCCGCACGCATCACGCGCTCCTCCCAGAGCATTGCTGTTGCATGAGGCGTCGTGGTCATCGGATATCCACGTGATCGGGACGGTACTGGTGATCCTTGTACCACAGCAGCGTGTTCTTAAGCCCCCACGCCTGCACCCGGCGTGACGAGCCGTAGACGACGACGTCGCGACGGCGAGCGTACTGGCCGGTGATCAGGCGAACGGCGTTGACGAGCGCGCGATCCTCGTGCAGGTCCTCGATCTTCGTGCGCGGAAAACCGCCGGCGAGTTCGTACAGCTCGGACGTGATCGCCATGTTGCAGCCCGCGGCCATCATGTACGGACCCTGGTCTCCCGGGCGCTGGTTGGCCTTGCGCACGCGCCCGAAGGCCTCGGCAAGATAGACGGCGCCGCGCAGCGTGCCACGCGTCCAGGCGGAGAGACCCTCGTCATGGCGCGGCACGAGCTCGCCGCCGACGAGTCGCAGCCCATCGGTTGTCAGTGCGGCGCGCACCTTGGCGGTCCAGTCCCTGCGGGGCAGGCAGTCGGCGTCGGTGCGAGCGAGCAGCGTGGCCCCCGCGGCGATCGCGGCGCGCATGCCGGTGTCGGCCGCGGCCCCGGTGCCCTTGACCGGCTCGTCGATGACGCGCCAGCGCTCGAAGCCGTGCGACCGCGCGTACTCCTCGATCACCTGGCGGGAGTCATCCGAAGAGTTGTTGTCGACGAACACGACGTCGAAGTCCTTGTCGTCCTGCCCGGCGAGCGCGTCGAGGGTCGGACGAATCCACTTCGACTCGTTGAAGACGGGGACGGCGATAGCAAGACGTGTCACAGCCGCACCACCATGAGCCCGAGGCTGATGCCGCCCGCGAGCCCGATGAGCAGCACAAGGCTGCCCGGCCCGACCTTGCCCTGCTCGCGCGCGAGCTGCAACTGCAGCGGCAGCCCGACCGAGGCGAGGTTGCCGTGCTCGGCCACGATCACGACCGACTTGTCGCCGGCGACGCCGAGCCGCTCGAAGATCGGCGGCAGGTACGGCAGCGCGACCTGGTGGATCGCGACCAGATCGAAGTCGTCCCAGCCGAGGCCGTTGCGCTCGAGCAGGTCCATGACCGGCTGCGGTCCGAGTTCGAGGAACGCGGCCTGGAGGCCGGCGCCGTCCATGTCAAAGAACGAGTCGTCCCCTCCACGCGGGTTCACCGAACCGCCGGTAGGCAGGGTACCGATGTCCCAGTGCTTCGAGACGGCGAGAAACTCCGAGTCGACGATGCCGGGAGCTGTGGCATCCTCTCGATCGGATTTTTCGAGGATGACGGCCGCACCGCCATCGCTCATCGTGTAGCCGGGGAACGAGCGGATGAACTGGTTGTGGTCGGCCAGCTGCCAGCGCACGCCACTCGTCGGAGCCTCGCCGCTCGCGACCAGCACACGCCGGTACTGGCCGGAGGCGATGAGCGCGTCGGCGACCTGGATGCCGTTGAGCATGCTGTTGCAGGCGTTCTTGACGTCCATGACCGGGCAGTCGAAGCCGAGCTTCGCGGCGAGGATGTGGCTGGTCGCGGGTTCGATGAGGTCCTGGCTGGCGCTCGCGAAGATCACGAGGTCGATGGGGCCTGGCGACTCCTCGAGGGCCGTGCGGGCCGCGGCGAGCGCGAGGTCGGAGGTCTGCCAGTCCTCCTCCCGGATATGAACGCTCTCCACACCGGTCAGTCGGTGGATCAGCCCCGTCGCGAGCTTGAGCGTCGGGTTGCCCGCGCGCAGATCGAGCTCCGTCTGCTTCGTCGAGCGCGTGCGCTCCGGCAGGAAGACGCCGAGACCGGCTAGATAAGAGGCAGACACCCGAGGAAGCCTACTGGCCCGGTCAGTTCAGCAGTTCGTCGAGTTCGAGCCAGCGCAGTTCGAGGGTCGCGATCTGCGCCTGGCGGTCGGAGACCTGCGTCGTGATCGCGCCAAGCCCGGTGTAGTCGGACTGGTCGTGCACCGCGAGGGACTCGTGCAGCGCGGCGATCTCTGCGGCAAGCTTCTCGAGCTTGCGACCGGCGGCCGCGAACTCCTTCTGCGCGTTGCGCAACTCGGCGCCGCCGAGCGACGGCGTCTTCTTGACGGGTGCCGCGGCATCCCCCGGTCCGGTGGTCTTGGCGACCGTGGTCTGCCCGGCCTGCTGCTTCGCGCGCAGTTCGAGGTACTGGTCGACGCCGCGCGGAAGGTGCGTGAACCCGCCGTCCATGACCGCGTACTGCTGGTCGGTGACCCGCTCGAGAAGGTACCGGTCGTGGCTCACGACGAGCAGCGTGCCCGGGTAGGTGTCGAGCAGGTCTTCGATGGCGGCGAGCATGTCGGTGTCGAGGTCGTTGGTGGGCTCGTCGAGGATCAGCACGTTCGGCTCGCTGAGCAGGATGAGCAGCAGCTGCAGGCGGCGCTTCTGGCCACCCGAGAGGTCCTTGACCGGCGTGGAGAGCTGCGCGCTCTGGAAGCCGACCCGCTCGAGCATCTGTGTCGGGGTCATCTCCTTGCCACCGGCGACGTAGGTGCTCTTGTGGCGTCCGATGACCTCGCTCACGCGGTCGTTCCAGACGTCCTCGAGCTCGGCGAGCTGCTGGGTGAGGGTGGAGACCTTGATCGTCTTGCCGCGCTTCACCCGGCCCTCGGTCGGCAGCAGGCTTCCCGCGACCAGGCTGAGCAGCGTGCTCTTACCGGCGCCATTGACTCCGAGGATGCCCGTGCGCTCGCCCGGCGCAATACGCCAGGTCACGTCCTTGAGCACCGTCTTCGGCACGGCGCTCGTGCCGCTCGGCGGATAGGTGACGGTCACGTCTTCGAGATCGACAACGTCTTTGCCGAGTCTCTGCATGGCCATGCTCGCGAGGCTCACGGAGTCGCGCACCGGCGGCTCATTCGCGATGAGCTCGTTCGCCGCATCGATGCGGAACTTGGGCTTCGCGGTGCGGGCCGGAGCTCCGCGACGCAACCAGGCCAGCTCCTTCTTCATGAGGTTCTGGCGCTTCGACTCCATGGTCGCGGCCATCTGGTCGCGCTCGACGCGCTGCAGGATGTACGCCGCGTAGCCGCCCTCGAAGGGCTCGATGAGGCGGTCGTGCACCTCCCACGTGGCGGTGCAGATCTCGTCGAGGAACCACCGGTCGTGAGTGACGACCACGAGGGCGCCCGCGTTCGTCGACCAGCGGCGCTTGAGGTGACCCGCGAGCCAGGTGATGCCCTCGACGTCGAGGTGGTTGGTGGGCTCATCGAGGAAGATGATGTCGTGGTCGCCAATGAGCAGCGCGGCGAGCGCAACCCGGCGGCGCTGGCCACCGGAGAGGTCGCTGACCTTGGCCTCCCAAGGGATGTCGCTCGCGAGCCCGGCGATCACGTCGCGCACCTGGGGGTCGCCCGCCCAGACGTGCTCGTCGATGTCACCGATGATGGTCTGGTGCACGGTGCGGTCGTCGTCGAGGTTGTCGGCCTGGTCGAGCACGGCCATGGTGACGCCGTTGCGGCGCGTGACACGGCCGGAGTCGGGTTCGAGCAGACCGGAGAGCAGCTTGAGCAGCGTGGACTTGCCGTCGCCATTGCGGCCGACGATGCCGATGCGGTCGCCCTCGTCGAGGCCGATCGTGACCTTGTCGAAGATCACGCGGGTCGGGTATTCGAGGTGCAGCGCTTCAGCGCCAAGAAGGTGTGCCATAGAGGTTCGAGACTACCGTCTGGGGCTTACCGTTGAGTGCATGGGGCAGGCGAGCGAGGTGACGATCGAGCTGCTGCTCTCCTCCCCCACGCACCGCTACGAGGGACGCCCCGGAGACGGACCGCTGCCGGCCACTACGCGGGAGGTGTTCGAGAGCATCCAGTTGCGCGCCGGGCTCGGTGTGGTGGGCGACCGCTACTTCGGGCAGCGCGCGCACCGCCAGGCCTCGGTCACGATCATGGCCGCCGAATCGCTGGACTGGGTGCAGGACTCCCTGGGGCTGCTCGAACACCCACTCGCCGAGAACACGCGGCGCAACATCATCGTGCGCGGTATGCCGATCGACGAGATGGGCGGCAGCATCTTCACCCTCGACTCGGGATCCGGCCCCGTCTCCTTCGTGGCTAACCGCCCGGCGAATCCGTGCGCGTGGATGAACGTCACGCTCGCACCCGGAGCCTTCCAGGCGCTGCGCGGCCGCGGCGGCATGCGCTGCGAACCGCTGAGCGACGGCACCCTGAGCGTCGGCCCGGCCGAGTTGCGCATGCGGCATGCTTGAGGCATGACTGACGTTTCACTGGCTGTTATCGGCGGCTCCGGCCTCTACACGCTGTTCGATCCCGCCGAGAGCGAGCAGCAACGCATCGAGACCCCGTACGGTCCGGCCCTCGTCACGCTCGGGCAGCTCGCCGGGCGTCGGGTGGCGTTCCTGACCCGCCACGGTGTCGACCACTCTGCGGCTCCGCACCTCATCAACTACCGCGCCAACATCTGGGCGCTCGCCTCGCTCGGCGTGAGGGTCATCCTTTCCAGCGCCGCCGTCGGAGGCGTGAGCCCGGACTACCCGCCGGGAACCCTTGCGCTCGTCGATCAGTTCATCGACCGCACCTCGGGTCGCGCCGACACTTTCTACGACGAGGGTTCGGTGCAGCACCTTGCGGCGGCCGACCCCTTTGATCCGACGCTGCTGCGGATCGCGGCCGGGGCGCTCGGCGATGCCGTTGTGCACTCCGGCACGGTCGTCGTCATCCAGGGCCCGCGGTTCTCGACGCGCGCCGAATCGCTGTGGTTCCGCGCGGCGGGTGCCCATCTCGTCAACATGACGCTCTACCCCGAGGTGCCGCTCGCCGCCGAGCTCAACATCGCGACGGTCACCCTCGCGTTCGTGACGGACAGCGACGCCGGCCTTGCGCCCGCGGCGGGAGGCGAAGAAGAGGTCAGCGCAGAACTCGTCTTCGCCCGCCTCGCCGAGGCCCAGCCGCGCATCGTCGCCGCGATCGAGGAGATCATCCGCGCGCTGCCCGCCGACTTCGCACCGCGCGAGCTCATCAGCCCCACGGAGGTCGCGACGGTACTCGGCCGGAGCGTGAAGTGACCCTGCTCATCACCGGCGGCGCCGGATTCATCGGCGGCACGATCGTCGAGGCGGCACTCGAGCGCGGCGAGACGGTGCGCGTGCTGGACTCGCTGCGTGCGGACGTGCACGGCGACTCTGCGAAACCCGACCCCCGCGTCGACTTCGTCGAGGGCGACGTGCGCGACGCCGAGGTCGTGGCGAGTGCCCTCGCGGGCGTCACCGTGGTCTGCCACCAGGCCGCGAAGGTGGGGCTCGGCGTCGACATGTCCGACACCGTCGACTATGTGGCCTCCAACGACCTCGGAACGGCCGTGCTGCTCACCGCCATGGCCGACGCCGGCGTGCGACGCCTCGTGCTCGCGAGCTCGATGGTCGTCTACGGCGAGGGCGCCTACCGCGGCCCGAACGGCGTCACGCAGCCCCCCGCTCGCACCGCGGCCGACCTCGAGGCGGGGCGATTCGATCCGCTCGGCACCGACGGCGAGCCACTCGAGCCCGAGCTCATCGACGAGACCTTCCCGCTCGACCCACGCAACGTCTACGCCATCACCAAGCTCACCCAGGAGTACCTGGCCACCTCGTGGGCGCGGTCCACCGGCGGCAGCGTGGCCGCCCTGCGGTACCACAACGTGTACGGGCCCGGCATGCCGCAGAACACTCCCTACGCCGGAGTCGCCTCCCTGTTCCGGTCGGCCGTCGAACGCGGCGAGGCACCGCGCGTGTTCGAGGACGGCGCCCAAAGGCGCGACTTCGTGCACGTGCGGGACGTGGCATCGGCCAATCTGGCAGCCCTCGACCACACGGCGACCACCGCTCCCGGCTACTCGCGCGCCTTCAACGTGGGCAGCGGCGTTGTGCACACCATCGGCGACCTCGCGACGGCGCTCAGCGAGCACGCCGGAGGACTGCCGCCCGTTGTGACCGGCGAGTTCCGCCTCGGCGACGTGCGGCACATCACGGCGTCGTCCGAGCGCCTGCGCACCGAACTCGGCTGGTCACCCACCGTGAGCTTCGATGACGGGATGCGCGAGTTCGCGACCGCACCCCTGCGCGCCGCGGTGCAGCCCGGCGGCTGACACAAGACGGTCACATTCGGCGGATAGGGTTTTGGGATGGGGACATCCGACGCACGCGTAGACATCGTTCTGCCGTGTCTCAACGAGGCACGCGCTCTGCCGTGGATCCTCGCCCGCCTTCCCGAGGGGTACCGCGCGATCGTCGTCGACAACGGGTCCACCGATGACTCCGCCGAGGTAGCCCGCAGCCTGGGCGCTCTTGTCGTGACCGAAGAACGCCGCGGCTTCGGATCCGCGGCCCACGCGGGCCTGCTCGCCGCGACCGCGCCCATCGTCGCCTTCTGCGACGCGGATGCCTCGATGGACACCCGCGACCTGCCGCTCGTCGTCGACCCGGTGGCCGCCGGAGAGGTCGACCTGGTGCTCGGCCGCCGCCGCCCCACGACCCGTTCCGCCTGGCCCCTGCACGCCCGTATTGCCAACCGCAGCCTCGCTTTTCTCATGCGCAGGGCGACGAAGCTCGACCTGCACGACCTCGGTCCGATGCGCGCAGCGAAGCGCGAGGCGCTGCTCTCCCTCGACCTGCAGGATCGCCGCAGCGGCTACCCGCTCGAGATGGTGCTGCGCGCGAATTCGGCGGGCTGGCGCATCCGGGAGATCGACGCCCCGTACGCGCCGCGGGTCGGCCGCTCGAAGGTGACCGGCACGGTGCGCGGAACCATCACCGCCGTGACCGACATGTCCCGTCTGCTCGCGGAGGAGCGCAGCCGCCGCACGGGAGTGACGTCGTGACCACGCTCATCATCATCGCCAAGGAAACCATCGCCGGCCGGGTCAAGACGCGGCTGCATCCGCCGCTCTCCCTCGAGCAGGCAGCGGTCGTCGCGGCCGCCGCACTCGCCGATACCTTCACCGCGATGGCCGATCTGCAGGCAACTCGCAGAATTCTCTTCTTCGATGGCAACCGGCAGCCCCTCGGCTCCGAACCCTACGAAATGACACCTCAACCTTCAGGCACCCTCGACGAGCGACTCGCGGCGATCTTCGACGCGAGCGACGGCCCGACGCTGCTCATCGGCATGGACACCCCGCAGGTTCGCGCCTCCGACCTCGCCCCGGCATTCGACGCCTGGCCCGATGACGTCGACGCCTTCTACGGCCCGGCGCACGACGGCGGCTTCTGGGCGCTCGGCATGGCCGACCCGCGCGGTGACCTGATTCGCGGCGTTCCGATGTCGCGGGATGACACGGGCGCTATCCAGCAGCAAAGACTCGCGGATGCCGGCCTCAGGGTGTCCCTGCTGCCGACCCTCACCGATGTCGACACGATCATCTCCGCGCGCGAGGTGGCGCGCATCGCACCCGACGGAACCTTCGCTGCAACGCTGGCGGGATTCGGGCAGCTCTCGTGACCAGCTACGACGACTCCACCTACCCGACCCAGCCGACCTTCGGCTCCGGCGGGGACGAGCCCTACGCGAACGCCCTACGCGGCAACGCCCCGGTGACCCTGGTCAAGCAGGAGTCGCAGGGCTCCCTGCTGACCCGCACCACCATGGACGTCTCGCGGTGGAACGCCGAGGCGGACGACGCGGATCTCAGCCTGCTGCGCGCCGCGACCGGGCCACTTCTCGACATCGGCTGCGGCCCCGGACGTATGGTGCGCGCCGCGCGCGACGTCGGACTCGAGGTGCTCGGCATCGACGTCTCCGCGACGGCCATCGAGATCGCCCGCGAGGCCGGGCTCGACGTACTGCACGGCTCCATCTTCGAGGCGGTCCCCCGCGAGGGCGAGTGGCAGACGGCTCTGCTCGTCGACGGCAACGTCGGCATCGGTGGGGATGTCTCGGCGCTCCTCGAGCGCTGTACCCAGCTTCTGACGCCCACCGGCGACCTCGTGGTCGAGCTGCACTCCGACAAGAGCCGGGACATCCAGTTCACCGCCACGCTTCTCGACACGCGCGGAGGCGAGAGCGAGTCGTTCCCGTGGGCCGAGATCGGACTCGACGCGATCGTCGAACTCGGTGCCCGCCACGGGCTCGAGCTTCGTCAGTCCTGGGTCAGCGGCGAACGCGCCTTCTGCCGCCTCAGCGCGAGGTAGGCGCCGGCCGCTCCGGCCGTGAGCACGGCGAGCACCGCGAGGAACAGCACGAGGTTCAGTGTGTAGTCCAGCGGCAGCAGTGTCGCGTTGGCGGAGCCGATGGCCTTCTTGAGAATCTCGGGCACCACGATCAGCACGATGATCGAGCCGACGACGAGCGCACCCTGCACGATCAGCAGCAGCACGACCGGCACACTCTTGCTCGCCCGGCGGAACAGCAGCACGATCGCGAACACGGTGGGCGCGATGATGCCGTCGTGAACGATGAGCGCGCCGAGCAACCAGGTGGCCAGGCCGAGGTAGCGCTTGGGGTTGACGTCATCGAGCAGCGTGAGGCCGCCGACCGCGAGCAGCCCGACCCCCACCACGATGAGGGCGATCTGGATCTTCCGGGTGGAGCTCACTAGGTCATCTCGATTCTGCTGAGCCACTTGGTCTGCAGCACACCGGGGCGTCCGGGGGCGATCATGCGGGCGGGGTAGCCGTGGTCGAGGTCGAGTTCCTCGCCGTTGAGTTCGAGGGCGACGAGGGTCAGTTCGTCCTGTACGTACTCCGGTGGCATGTCCATCACCGCATAGTTGCTGTCCTGCTCCAGACTCGTGGCGCGAATGCTCGTGCCTGCCTTGCCGTCGACGGCAGCGACGAGGTCGCGCAGGCGCGGCCCCTTCCAACTCGCCATCTGGCTCCAGCCCTCGACGCAGGCGATCGGCAGCTCGACCTCGTACTGCGGCAGCTTGTGCAGCTCCTCGCGCGTGAAGGTGCGGATGACGTCGCCGTTCACCATGCTCAGCACCCAGCTCGCCGCGACTGCTGTCTCGGTCACCTTCGCCGCCTTGGCCGTGCGGTTCACGGGCAGCGCGTTCGGTCCGATGCCGTTCTTGCGCGGGCCGAAGATGTTGGCGACGTCGAGCACCCGGAAGGACTGTCCGGCGGTGAAGGTCACCACGGCGGCGCTGGCGATGCCGACGATGACGAGGAAGCCGCGTCGGTTGGTCTCGGGTGCCGGCTCGGGGTTCTCGTCGATCCACCTGAAGAGCTTGCCGGTGAGGCCGCGGCTCGGCACGTCGGATCCGGGCGAGGGCTGGTCGACATACTCCTGGTGCACGACGAGCGCACCCTTCTCGTCGACGTTGTCCTTGCGGCGCCAGTACTTCTGGATCGTGGGCAGCTTCACGGCGATGTGGATCGCGAGCGAGCCGATGATCACGAACGACAGCGCGTAGTGCGTCTGGCGGAACGGGAAGGGGAACAGCGCGTACCACTGGTATGTGTTCAGAAGACCGGTGACGATCTGCACGATCGAGGTGGAGACGAAGACGGCAATCGAGGCGCGTTCGAGAAACTGCGGGAAGGAGCGGATCGGCGGCGTCTGGAACAGCTCGGGGAAGATCGAGTACAGCTTCGCGAACAACAGCGGGAAGCACAGGATGCCGGCCGTGATGTGGATGCCCTGGCTCACTTGGTAGATAAAGATCGGCCTGGTCGGGAACACCATCCAGGGCAGCGGCTCCTGCAGGAAGTGGCTGAAGATTCCCGTACCGAAGCAGATCAGGAAGGCGAGCCCGAGCAGGCGGCCGATGACGACGGCCGTACGGGCGTTACGGGAGGGAGCCGCGAGCGCGCTGCGGATCTGGTGGAGGAGCTTCTGCACTCGCCACGCGATCATCCGGTTACGCCCCTCGTTCGTCGTGCTGTCTCTCAGGCTATTCGGAACCGAGGGCGATTCCGACAGTATAGGAAGTGTGCGCACCTTCCTGACAGGGATCCTCGTCGCCGCCCTCGCGGTCGGCACGGCGCTCTCGGTGACCCTCCTCCCCTTCTATGACGAGAAGAAGGGGGATGTCGCACCCATCGTCTACGTCACAGCCGGGCTCTGGATCGTGTTCGCCCTCGCCGTGCTCGCGCTGCGGGCAGTACCCGCGCGCGCGGCCGTCATCCTCATCATCACCGGATCGATCGCTATCTCGGGTGCCGCCATGTTCGGGCCTCCGAACACGAGCACGGACTCGGCGCGCTACGCGTGGGACGGCATCGTGCAGAACGCCGGGCACTCGCCCTATGAGTACGTGCCCGCCGACCCGGCACTGGAGGGGCTGCGGCCCGAGTGGCTGTTCCCCGCACCGGTCACCGGCGCGGACGGCGAGCTCGAGTGTGTGGGGTCGCGTATTCTCACCTCCACAGAGGTAGGTACCGGCGACATCCTCTGCACGGCTCTCAATCGCGCGCCGGTGCCGACCATCTACCCGCCGACGAGCGAGCTGGTGTTCGCGGGCGTGCGGGCGCTGGTGAGCCCGGATGCCGAATACTGGCCGATGCAGGCGCTCGGCGCCCTGCTCAGCATCGCGATGACGGCGCTGCTCGTGCGAGAGCTGCGCCGGCGCGAGCTCGACGTGCGCTGGGCCGCGCTCTGGGCGTGGTGCCCGCTCGTAGCGACCGAGGCGGTGACGAACTCGCATATCGACATCGTGGGAGCGTTCCTGCTCGTCGTCGCGACAGTGCTCGTGTCGCAGGGACGACGCTGGCGGGGCGGTATCGCACTCGGTGCCGCGATCGCCGCGAAGCTCATCCCGGTGATCGGTGCGCCCGCCCTGCTGCGCGGACAGGGCTGGAAGGTCATCGTCGGGTCGATCGCGGCCTTCGCCGTTCTCTACGTTCCCTATGTGATCGCGAGCGGGCCGAGCGTGCTCGGCTACCTGCCCGGTTACCTCAGCGAGGAGGGTTACGAGTCGGGCGACCGGTTCGTGTTGTTCTCCTGGTTCGCCGACGGGATCGCCGGCGTCATCATCGTGGGCCTCATCGTCGCGGTGACGGCGGCGCTCGTCTGGTGGAAAACCGATCCGACCAACCCGTGGCTGGGCCAGACCATCATGATCGGCGTTGTGCTGATGGCGGTCACCCCGCGCTACCCCTGGTACGCCCTGCTGCTGGTGCCGATGGTGGCCATGTCGGGACGCTGGGAGTGGCTCGCGGTGCCCCTCGCACTGACCGCCCGCCTGCTGCTTCCCACCGTGGATGTGGCCCGCTGGAGCATGATTGGGGCAATCCTGATAGTCGGATTGGTCACCGTTTATCGCCTCCGACCCCAATGGTTTACTGGCATCGGGGCACATTCGGAACAATCCGGTTTGGTAACAAAACGGTAACAGAGCTACATTGCACCAAACCCTTTGTGGGGTGGCGGCGAACCTCCATCACCACCGACAGTCACCACTTCACAAAGGATGAACATCATGCGTAAGTTCCACAAGCTCTCCATCGGTATCGCCGCCGCAAGCCTTCTGGTTGTCGGCCTCGCCGGCTGCTCGACTCCGGCCGACACCGAGACCGACACCCCCGACGCTCCCGCCGCTGAGGCAGACCCGACGCCCCTGGCCTCGATCCCCGAGCTCGCCGGTGTTGACACCCAGGTCACGCTCGACGCAGGCTTCCTCGAAGCAATCACCTCGCTCGGCCTCACCCCCGGAGTCATCGGCGACGCAACGCTGAGCGCAGAGGGCGTCCTCGCCTTCCCGATCACCGGTGGAAACGTTGACTACTACGACCCGGCCGAGGACTACCGTCCCTACGTCCAGGGTTCCATCGAGCACGACGGCTCGGGTATCTCGCTCGACAACGGAACGATCAAGGTTGACCTGACCGACTTCCGCATCGACCCGGGAACGTCGCAGCTGTTCGCAACGGTTGAGGCCAACGGAGAGCTCGTCGGCAACGACGTCTACCTCTTCAACCTCGACGGCACCACGCTGAACCCGCTGGCCGAAGACGCTGACGGCAACGCAGTGCTCGAGGGCACCACGGTTCTGATCAGCCCGGACGCTGCAGCTCTCCTCAACGAGACCTACGGCACCGACGCAGTCACCGACCAGCTGGTCGTCGGCATCGCGAAGATCACCGCAAAGGCCGCAGCGTAATCTGCACCATTGCCTGAGAGGCCCGCTCCGCATACGTGGAGCGGGCCTTTCGTCACTTAGCCTCGAATAGTGCGTCTCCTCCGCTTCACATCCGCCTCACGCAACGAAAGGGTCCGACATGACCGGCCTGCTCGAGCGTGAGACACGTTCCATCCCCATCGTCACCCCGTCCCGTCGCACCCCCATCGAGGTGCTGGATGCGGTATCCCGTCACCGGGCCTTCGCCCCGCTCACGGTCGGAGCCGTCGCGCTCCTCGTCTCGCTGATCGGCATCACCCGCCCGTCCCTCTGGTACGACGAGGCGGCCACCGTCACCGCGACGACACGTAGCTGGGCCCAGCTCTGGGACATGCTGCAGACAGTGGATGCCGTCCACGCGCTCTACTACTTCATCATCCACGCGGTCTTCGAACTGGTCGGCTACTCGCCCCTGGCCCTGCGCGCCCCGAGCGCCATCGCCGTGGGAGCCGCCGCCGCACTGATCGTGCTGCTCGCCCGCGAGTTCCGCCGCCCCACGCTCGGCGTGATCGCCGGCCTCGTCTTCGCCATCCTGCCCCGCACGATCTGGATGGGCGGCGAGGGCCGCTCGTTCGCCCTCTCCACGGCGCTGGCCGTGCTCGTGACCCTGCTGCTCGTGCGGGCCGTCAGTCGCCCCAGCACCCGCCTCTGGATCGTCTACGCGGTCGTGGTCGTCTTCTCCTGCGTGCTGTTCGTCTACGTCGCCCTCGTCGTCGTCGCCCACGCCATCACGATGGCCGTGTGGTGGCTGCGTCGCCCGCCGGCCCTTCGTGGCACGGTGCTGCGCGACTGGGTGATCGCAGCGGGGTCCGCGACGCTCGTGCTGTCGCCGTTCATCCTGTTCGTGCGCAGCCAGGCCGCGCAGGTGCAGTGGATCCCCGAGATCTCCAAGCGCACCCTCGACTACGTGTTCGTCAAGCAGTTCTTCTTCGACAGTGAACCGTTCGCCTGGGTCGGCTGGATCCTGCTCGCCGTGGGCGCCGTCGCCCTCCTGCGCACCGCCGCGAGCCGTTCGCTCGCCGCCGTGCTGCTCCCCGTACTGGTGGTGCCGAGTATCATCCTGCTCGGCATCACCGCTTTTACCGACATGGACCTGTACTCACCGCGCTATGTCGCCCTGACGATGCCGTTCGTGGCATTGACGATCGGCGCCGCAATCGACTGGCTCCCGCGACGTCGCCTCGCGGTGCTCGCCATCGCGGCGCTCCTGGGTCTCGCGATTCCGCAGCTCGGCGAGCTGCGAGAGGTCGAGGCGAAGCAGAACACCGCGTGGTCGATGGTTGCCGACACCGTCGGCGCCGAGCGGGCACTGGATGCGCCGGGCACCACCACCGCGATCATCTGGGGCAATCTCAAGCGCCACCCACTCGCGACGGCCCGCGTCGTCTCCTATGCCTACCCCGCCGCATTCGAGGGCACGGTGGATGTCACGCTCGAGACGCCGGCCGCCGAGTCGTACCGCCTGTGGGAGAAGCGCGGCAAGCTCGCCGAGCATCTCGACCGGCTCGACGGCGCGGAAGTCACCTACCTGATCACAAGCATCACGCGGGATCGCCGCCCGGCGACCACGGAGTTCCTCGAGGCCGAGGGCTTCCGCCTCGTCTCGAGCGAGACGATGGCCGACCTCAACGTGCTGCGGTTCGAGCGCCGCTAGCTCACGCTGACCGACACGGTGTGCCAGCCTTCGGCACCGTTCGGGACCACCCCGATCGAGTCGTCTCCGCTCTGCGCCCCGCCACTGGAATCGGTCGCCCGTGCCTGGATCTCGTGCTGGCCCGGCGTCGCGTCCCACTCGTACACCCACTGCACCCAGGTGTCGGCCGAGATCGCGGTCGCGAGTTTCGCGGCCAGCCACGGTCCGCCGTCGACGCGCACCTCCACGCCGTCGATGCCGGTGTGCTGGGCCCAGGCGACGCCCGCGATCGGAACGGTCCCTGCGGTGATCCTGCGACCGTCGCGCGGCACGTCGATTCGGGATGACGTCTTGACGGGCCCGAGAGCACTCCACCCCCGGTTCGTCCAGTAGGCGTTCTCGTCGTCGAACCGCGTCACTCGCAATTCCGTCACCCACTTGGTGGCCGAGACGTAGCCGTAGAGGCCGGGAACCACCATGCGCACGGGGAAGCCGTGCTCGAGGGGAAGTGGTTCGCCGTTCATCCCGACCGCAAGGATGCTGTCGCGGTCCTGGTCCTGCAGCACCTCGAGGGGCGTGCCGGCCGTCCAGCCGTCGATGCTCGTGGAGAGCACCATGTCGGCGCCGGCCAGCGGCTTCGCGCGCGCCAGCAGGTTGTGGATCGGGTAGCCGAGCCACTTCGCGTTGCCGACGAGGGTGCCGCCCACCTCGTTCGAGACGCACATGAGCGTCACGTAGGTCTCGATCATCGGAAGAGCGAGCAGCTCATCCCACGTGACCTCGATCTCGTTCTCGACCATGCCGGTGATGCGCAGCTTCCAGTCGGCGGTCTCGACGGAGGGCACCTGGATGGCGGTGTCGATGCGGTAGAAGCCCTCGTTGTCGGAGATCACGGGGCTGAGGCCCGGGAGGCCGAGCTCTGCGCCCGCGGGAACCCCGGGGGCGACCACGGCCGGCTTCGGCAGGGTGACGGCCTCTCGGATGGCGGTGACGGCCGTGACACTCGCGTTGACCATGCGCGCGCCGATTCCGACGACCGCGGAGGCACCCGCAACCGCCACGACCATCGTGAGGAAACCGCGGCGGTCGATGCGCCCGCGCGTCGTCTCGTCCGGTCCGCCGAGGGGCAGTTCGGGCGAGGACTCCTCCCAGCGATGCAGGCGACGGGTCACGCGGTGCAGGGTGAGCCCACCGGCGAGCAGCCCAGCAAGGGTCGGGGCGGACCAGATTGCGGTCGACTCGGCGCGGGTCAGCACGGCCAGGAGCGCGACGGCGATCACAGCAAGCAGGATCACCTTGCCCCACGGTGGGCGGCGGTACTCGACGATGCCCGCAGCGCACGCGAGGGCGATCACCACGACGCCCAGCACCACGAGCAGGGCGACCTTGTCGGCTGTGCCGAACAGGGCGATCGCGGCATCCTTCACCCACGGCGGCACGATGTCGATCACGAAGGAGCCGACCGCGAAGAGCGGGGCGCTGCTCGGGGCGACCAGTAGGGCGACGGCTTCGGCCACGGCAAGTGCCACAACGGCGGAGACCACGCCGACGAGCGCGGCCCACAGGGTTATCGCGCGCGGGTTCATCCTCGAATAATACGTCCGCAAGCGGTGAGGAAGCCCTACGACGTGACCAGGCGCGCGCCGTGCACCGGACCGGTCGCTCGCACGACCGTGAGCCGCGCAGCGGAGAGGGCTATCTGCAGCTCGAGCGCGCTGTCCAGGTCGGCGGCGAGGAAGGCCACGGTCGGCCCCGAGCCGGAGACGATGCCGGCGAGTGCGCCATTCTGCTCACCCAGTTCGAGCACGGCCGCGAGCGAGGGCTGCAGGTGCAGCGCGGGAGCCTGGAGGTCGTTGTAGAGCGTCTCGGCGAGCATGTGCGGGTCGCCCGCGCGCAGCGCCTGCAGCACGTTCGAGTCGACGGTCGGCGCGACCGTTGCCGGGAAGATGTCCTGCGCGTGGCGGTCACGGTGGGTGTCGAGCTCGCTGTACACGGCGGGCGTGGAAAGCCCGAAGTCGGCGAGGGCAAGCACCCACTGGTACTGCCCCTTCGCGAGGGCCGGGCTGAGCTGGTCACCGCGGCCGGTACCGATGGCCGTGCCTCCGGTGAGGGCGAAGGGAACGTCGGCGCCGAGCTGGGCGGCGAGGTCGAGCATCTGTTCGCGGGGAACCTGGGTGCCCCAGAGAGCGTCACAGGCCAGAAGGGTGGCTGCTGCATCCGCCGAACCGCCGCCCATGCCACCGGTCACCGGAACGTGCTTGTCGATCTCGAGATGCACACCGCCGCGGTACCCGGTCATTCGGGCGAGGAGACGGGCCGCCTTGATGGCGATGTTGGATCCATCGCTCGGCACCCGCGAGATGTCGACGGTGCCCGTGGTGACCACCGAGAAGTCGTCCGCGTGGCTCGCACGCACATCCTCGTAGAGGGAGACCGCCTGGTAGGCGATGGCCACATCGTGGTAGCCGTCCTCCAGCAGGGCACCCACTTTGAGGAACACATTGATCTTGCCCGGCGCTCTGGCGTGCACGACGGGAGAAGCAGTCGCGACGGTCATGAATCACACCTTAGCCGAGTGACGTAGACGGTCTGGGACACCCTCCGCAGCGGGTAGGCTCCCGCCTCAGGCGGTGCGCGCGATCGCCAGGAAGTCGAGCACGCTGAGCTCCTCGCCGCGGGCTGTCGGCGGCAGGCCGGCCGCCTCGATGCGGGCGGATGCCGTCGCTGAACCGCCCAACAGTTCGGCGAGAGCCTGGCGCAGCATCTTGCGTCGCTGCTGGAACGCGGCGTCGATGATGGCGAAGGTGGCGAGCCGCTCGGCCTCGGTGCCGGGCTGCTCGTGCCGGTCGAATCCGACGAGGATCGAGTCCACGTTCGGCACCGGCCAGAACACCTGGCGACTGACCTTGCCCGCCGTGCGCCAGGTGCCGTACCAGGCGGCCTTGGCGCTCGGGGAGCCGTAGACCTTGGATCCGGGGGCTGCGGCAACGCGCTCCCCCACCTCGGCCTGCACCATGACGAGTCCGCGCTTCAGCGAGTCGAAGTGCTCGAGGAAGTGCAGCAGGACGGGCACGGAGACGTTGTACGGCAGGTTGGCGACGAGCACGCTCGGCACATCCGGAAGCGCAGGGATACGCAGCGCGTCAGCGGTGATCACAGTGAGTTTCGCGCCGGGCTGCATGAGCTCGACGGTGAGCGGCAGCTGGGTGGCGAGGCGCTCGTCGATCTCCACTGCTACGACGGATGCCCCGGTCTCGAGCAGCCCGAGGGTCAGAGACCCCAGCCCCGGCCCCACCTCGACGACGGTCTCCGACCCGACGACGCCGGCCGTTGCGACGATCTTGCGCACCGTATTCGCGTCGATGACGAAGTTCTGCCCGAGCTTCTTCGTGGGCTGGATGTCGAGCAGGGCGGCGAGATCCCGGATCTCGGCCGGCCCGAGGAGTTTCTTAGGTTTCACTCAGTCGACAATACGGTCATAAGAGAAGACCGGTTCCGTGACGGGCTCCGCATCCCAGAGTCCGTAGACGAACTCGGTGGTCGACGAGATCTGCGCGGCGAGCATCGAGACGTCGGTCTCGAGGTGCTTCGCCATCGCCCGCAGCGTGTACGGGATGAGGTACGGGGAGTTCGGCCGGCCACGGAAGGGAGTCGGCGTGAGGTAGGGGGCGTCGGTCTCGACGAGCAGCAGGTGGCGCGGAATCACCTCGAGGGCCTCGCGCAGGTTGTCGGCGTTCTTGAACGTGACGGTGCCGGAGAACGACAGGTACCAGCCGTTGTCGGCGGCCACGCGAGCGAGGTCCGCGTCGCCGCTGAAGCAGTGGAAGACGGTGCGTTCGGGGGCTCCGACGCGCAGGAGCGTCTCGACCACGGCGTCATGAGCGTCGCGATCGTGGATCTGCAGCGCGAGGTTGTGCTTCTTCGCGATCTCGATGTGCGCCTCGAAGGACTTGTGCTGCGACGCCCGTCCGCTCTCGTCGGTTCTGAAGAAGTCGAGCCCGGTTTCCCCGATGGCCCGCACCCGCGGTCGGGCCGCAAGCTCGTCGATTTCGGCGAGAGCCGCATCCAGTTCACCGGCTGCTTCGTAGCGCGGCGCCTCGTTCGGGTGGATCGCGACGGCGGCGAGCACCCGCGGCTCGTGAGCGGCGATCTCGGCCGACCAGCGACTCGTCTCGAGGTCGCCACCCACCTGCACCACACCGCGTACGCCGACGCTCGACGCTCGATCGAGGTGCTCGCGGTATTCCATCGGGTTCACGCCGTCGGCGATCTCCAGGTGCGTGTGGTTGTCGTACACACCGACGGTCAGCGCCTCGGGGATGGGCGGATACTCGAGGTCCCGATCCTCCGAGAGGTGTCGATTCCGAATGTGCTCGCCCATGGGGGTCACTCTCCTGCAGTCTCGATTCGTGGGAACAGCGCGTCGAGCGAGCCGACTCGACTCCCGACGGGCAGTTGGGCCCAGTGTCCCGCATCCACCACAACCTGGTCTGTGAGTTCTCCAAGACCTGAAAAAGCGCCGAGAGCCGTCCAGAGCTTCGCAGTCGCCTCCGGGATGACGGGCGACAGCAGCACGGCGAGGGCGCGCAGCCCGTCCGCGGTCGTGTACAGAACGGTTCCGAGGCGCTCGCGCGTCTCGTCACTCTTCGCGAGAACCCACGGCTCCTGGATGGTGATGTAGCCGTTCAGTTCATCGACGATCGTCCAGATCGCGGCGATCGCCTCGTGAATCGCCAGCTTCTCGATCGACGCATCCGCCTTGTCCGCGGCATCCCGAACGATCTTCTGGATGGCGAGATCGGCCTCCGTGTATTCACCCGGCGCAGGCACGAGCCCGTCGTAGTAGCGGTTGATCATCGCGATCACACGGGAGGCGAGGTTTCCGAAACCGTTGGCGAGCTCGGAGTGGTAGCGGGCGCTGAGGTCCTCCCAGCTGAACGAGCCGTCCTGCCCGAAGCTGATCGCGCTCATGAAGTAGTAACGGAAGGCGTCGACGCCGAAGGTGTCGGTGATCTGGCTCGGAGCGATACCGGTGAGCTTCGACTTGCTCATCTTCTCGCCGCCGACCAACAGCCAGCCGTGTCCGAAGACCTGCCTGGGCACCTCGAGGCCTGCGGCCATGAGCATGGCCGGCCAGATGACCGCGTGGAAGCGGGCGATGTCCTTGCCGACCAGCTGTGTGGCGGGCCAGCGACGCTTGAATGTCTCGTCGTCGGTGCCGTAGCCGATCGCGGAGATGTAGTTGAGCAGCGCATCGAACCATACGTAGACGACGTGGCTGTGATCCCACGGGATCTTCACGCCCCAGTCGAAGCTCGACCGGGAGATCGACAGGTCGCTGAGCCCCTGCTTGACGAACTGCAGGATCTCGTTGCGCACGCTCTCCGGCTGGATGAAGTCGGGGCGCGCTGCGTACAGGTCGAGCAGCTTCTGTTGGAAGTCGCTCATGCGGAAGAAGTAGTTGGTCTCCTTGAGCACCTCGATGGGGCGACCGTGGATCTTGCAGACCAGCTGGCCGGCATAGTCCCCGTCCGGCGTCTCCATCAGGTCGTCGAGCTGCTTGTACTCCTCGCAACCGACGCAGTAGTAGCCCTCGTACTCGCCCGAGTAGATGTACCCGTCGTCGTAGAGCTTCTGCAGGAAGATCGTGACGGCCGCCTCGTGGCGCTCGTCGGTGGTGCGGATGAAGTCGTCGTTCTGGATGTTGATCGTCTCGAGCAGCGGAAGCCAGGCTTCGTTGACGAGCTTGTCGGCCCACGCCTGCGGCGTCGTGTCATTGGCGACGGCAGTGCGCAGGATCTTCTGGCCGTGCTCGTCGGTTCCCGTCAGCAGCCAGGTGTCGTCACCCGACTGGCGGTGCCATCGTGCGAGAACGTCAGCCGCAACCTCTGTGTACGCGTGGCCGATGTGGGGCACGTCGTTGACATAGAAGATGGGCGTCGCGATATAGAAGGAGTCTCCGGCGGCCATTGCTCCATCCTAAAGGTCGAGGAAAGTCGGGGCTCGCGTGTTACACCGGGTCTAGGCTGACGGCATGCCGACGCTGCCGCGCATCACGCTCGTGGTGCTGGCGTGCGCCGTGTGGCTGGTCGGTGCCGCGGTCGCGGGTTCCGATGCCAGCTACAGCGATCGCCGGGTGTCCTGCATTCTTGTTCCGAGTGGTGCAGAACTTCCAGCGCTCACGACTCCCCCGGTGCAGAGTGGTTCGCCCGCGATTCTCGCTTTCCCTGTCGAGAGCGGAACCGAGGCGGGCTCGACCAGCACCGTTCTCTGGGAGGACGTCTACGGCGAGCAGCACATCGCCGTGGATCCTGATGACGCCCTGCGCGAGCAGCTCCTACGCAATGGCAACATACAACTAGCGAGAGCCTGCGCCTCTTCCTAAATCATCCCCCTCACCCCTACCCTTCGATCATGAACATCGGTCGGGTTATCGTCGGTGGCAGCGCCGTGCTCGCGCTGGCGGCCGGGACGGGGTTCGTCGCGACCGTGTTCTCGCCGTCCGACCTGCAGGCCGACGCCGGCGGAATGTGCGCGGACTCGAACTACATGGACGACGTGCTGGTGGGCATGCCGATCAGCAACAACAGCAAGGACGCGATCGAACTGACGTCGGCGCGAGTCGAGTCGCTCGAGGGCGTCACTGTGAAGGGAACGTGGATCAACCCGATCGACGGTTCGGGCAACAACGTCGGCAGCGTCGAGTACTCGCCCGAGGCCATGGACACCTACGCGCTCCATCCCGTCGGGGGCACCATGGTGCCGCCCGGGGAAACAACGAATGTCGTCTTCGGTATCGCCACCGACGACGGACTGGGAAGGGCCCGCGACTTCTCCGTGGACTACATCGGCAACTACGGCATCAGCCACACCCGGACGGCCACGGGAGTCTTCGGGTTCTCCCGAGGCAACACCGAGTCCGAAGAGTGCACCTCGTAGCTATTTCTTAGCCAGCGCGCCTTCGTACAGCTCGCGCTTCGAGAGCCCGGTCTGCTCCGCGACCTCCGAGGCCGCCTCCTTGAGTCGCAGCCCGCCGCCGACGAGCGCCAGCACCTGGGCGATCCCTGTCGGCAGGTCGGATGTCGCGGGCTCAGCCCCCTCCACGACGATGCAGATCTCACCTCGGGCGCCCTCGGCGAAGTGCTGCGCCACGTCGGCGGCGGTGCCGCGGTACACCTCCTCATGGAGTTTCGTGAGCTCGCGGCACACCACAACGCGACGATCCGCACCCAGGGCCGTGACGATGTCGGCGAGCGCAGCGGGCAGGCGATTGGGCGACTCGAAGAAGACCATGGTGCGCTCCTCCCTCGCGAGAGCGGCAAAGTAGGTGACGCGGCTCTTGCGCGGAAGGAAACCCTCGAAGCTGAACCGATCCGTCGGCAGCCCGGACACGGCGAGCGCCGTGAGCACCGCACTCGGTCCCGGGAGCGCCGTGACCGTCACGCCCGCGGCGGCCGCAGCAGCGACCAGCGGAAACCCGGGGTCGCTGATGGCGGGCATTCCGGCGTCGGAGAGCACAAGCACGTCCAGATCACGAGCGAGGGCCACGATCTCGACGGCCTTCTCGGTCTCGTTGTGTTCGTGCAGCGGAATCAGCCGGGGCCGGTTCTCGATGCCGAGCGCGCGCATGAGGTGGATCGTGGTGCGGGTGTCCTCCGAGGCGATGACCTCCGCGTTGGTGAGGGCTTCGATGAGTCGCTTCGACGCGTCGCCGAGGTTGCCGATGGGCGTCGCGGCGAGGATGATCACCCGCCCAGCTTAGGCTTGCCGGGTGCCGACCACCGCGACAGCCCGAGTGCCCCTGGGCGCGGTCGGCTTTGTGATCATCGGACTCGCCTGCCAGGAGGTGGGCGCCTCGATCGCCGTGCTGTTGTTCCCGCAGGTGGGGCCAGCTGGCATGGTCACACTGCGGCTGGTGTTCTCCGCCGCGATCCTGCTCGCCGTCGCGAGGCCGCGACTGCGGGGCATCCCGGGTCGCAGTTGGGTGATCATCACCGTCTTCGGACTCGTGCTGGGCAGCATGAACCTGCTCTTCTACGAGGCCATCTCGCGCATCGACCTGGGCGCGGCCGTCACGATCGAGGTGCTCGGCCCGCTCGTGCTCTCCGTGATCGTCGCGCGTCGCGCCATCGCCTGGCTGTGGGCCGTACTCGCCTTCGCGGGCGTCGCGCTGCTCGGCTCGGGCGGCTTCCACGATCTCGATCTCGTCGGCGTGCTCTTCGCGCTCGGCGCCGCGGTGACCTGGGCGCTCTACATCCTCTCCTCGCGACGCACCGGCGAGATCATCGAGGGGCTCGGCGGCCTCGCGATCGCCATGGCCATCGGCGCTCTCGCCGTTCTGCCGTTCGGGATAGCGCAGGCCGGAGCCACCCTCCTGCACCCCGCGGTGCTCGGCCTCGGCGCGGCGGTGGCCCTTCTCTCCTCCGCCATCCCCTACGCCCTCGAACTCATCGCCCTGCGGCGCATCAGCGCAGCCACCTTCTCCGTCCTGATGGCGACCTCGCCGGGCATCGCGACGCTCGCCGGCTTCCTCATTTTGCAGCAGCACATCGGCTGGCTCGAGGCCGGCGGCATCGCCCTCGTGATCTGCGCGTCCATCGGCGCCGTGCGCATGCGGGAGCGGCGAGAGCCCGAGGCCGCCGTCATCGAGGAGGCGCCCGCGTGAGTGAGGGCGAGGGCGAGGCCGACCGTAGCATTGCCGGTGTGACGAACGGCGACAGCGACGGCGAGTTCGGGCGACTGCTGTCGGCCGAGGGGGCTCCCCCACCTCCGCCCGCGCCGCCCGAACCGCGATCGCGTGTCGACGACTGGTGGGAGCGCGTGACGGTGGGCGCGAGGGCACGCGCGCTGTGGAACTGGGGGGCTCCGGCGTTCGTGGTGCTCGTGGCATCCATCACCCGCCTCTGGAACCTCGGGAGCCCGCACGAGCTCGTCTTCGACGAGACCTTCTACGTGAAGGACGCCTGGACCCTCGTCAACCTCGGCTACGAGTCGAAGTGGCCGGACGGCGCCAACGACGGCTTCGCCTCGGGCACCGCCGACGGCTACCTCACCGAGGGCTCGTTCGTGGTGCACCCGCCGCTCGGCAAGTACCTCATCTCGATCGGCATGGCACTGCTCGGCGGCGGCAACAGCGTCGGTTGGCGCATCAGCACGGCGATCGTCGGCATTCTCGCGGTCGTGCTCATCATGCTCATCGCGAAGAAGCTCATGGGTTCGACGCTGCTCGCCGTGCTCGCCGGCAGCCTGCTCGCGATCGACGGCAATGCCATCGTGATGAGCCGGGTCGCGCTGCTCGACAACTTCGTGATGATCTTCGTGCTGCTCGGCTTCGGCGCGGTGCTGCTCGACCGTGAGCACAGTCGCGGGCGGCTCGAGGCCTGGATCGCCCAGCGGCAGAAACTCGGCAAACCGCTCGACTGGGGTCCTGCGCTGTGGTGGCGCCCGTGGCTGATCTCGGCCGGCCTGGCCTTCGGCCTCGCGACGTCGGTCAAGTGGAACGGCCTGTATTTCCTCGCCGTGTTCGCCATCTACACCCTGGTGGTGGATGCCCTCGCCCGCCGCCGCGCCGGCATCGCGTTCTGGGCCACGAGTACGATCCTCAAGCAGGCCCCCACGAGTTTTGTGCTGACAGTCCCGATCGCGCTGGTGACCTATCTGCTCACGTGGACGCGCTGGTTCACGACGACGGGCGGGTACTACCGCCAGTGGGCGACCGACCCCGGCAACGCCGCGACCGGGTTCTTCGCCTGGGTGCCGCTCGAGTGGCAGAGCTTCTGGCACTACCAGGTGAGCACCTACAACTACCACGTGGGCGAGCAGCGTCCGCACGGTTACCAGGCCAACCCGCTGAGCTGGTTGTTTATGGTGCGCCCGACGAGCATGTACTACTCGGGGGCGGAGAAGGGCCAGAACGGCTGCATCACCGACCTCTGCGGCACCTCGATCACCGGCATCGCGAACCCGCTGATCTGGTGGGCGGCGACCGCGGCGATCCTGTTCCTTCTCTACCGGCTGGTGCGCTTCCGCGAGTGGCAGGTGGGGCTCATCCTCATCGGCATGGCCGCTGGCTACCTGCCGTGGCTGATGTACCTGCAGCGCACCGTGTTCCAGTTCTACACGATCGCCTTCGAGCCGTTTATGATCCTCGGTCTCGTCTTCGAGATGGGGCTGGTGCTCGGCGACGCGCGGGACCCGGGTTGGTACCGCAACCGCGGCTTCGCCCTCGTCGGCGCGTTTATGCTGCTCGCCGTGGTGGTGAGTGTGTACTTCTGGCCGCTCTGGGCGGGCATCCAACTCGACTACCAGTTTCTCGCCGGGCACTGGTGGCTGCCGACCTGGCGCTAGACCCTTTCGTAGGTAGTGATCAGCACGCCGGACTCGAAGCTCCGACTCGATACGAGCGCGAAATCCGCGGGCTGGTAGACGCCATCCAGCAGCGGGATGCCGTTGCCGAACAACACGGGATTCACCTTGAGGATGAGGGTGTCGATCTCGTCGACCAGGTCCGCGGCGAGCTGCGCGCCGCCGCACAGCCATATGTCGGAACCGCCCTCTTCGGCCTTGAGCTCGCGAACGAGAGCCCGCGGATCGGCGGCGAGGGTGATGCCCGGTGCGACATCCGCCGGGCCATGACTGCGCGAGAATACGTACTGGCGCAAGTGCGGGTACGGGTCCGGCAGGTCGGGCAGTCCGACAGCGTAGGTGTTCCAGCCCATCAGCACGGTGTCGAAGCGCTCGCCGGTCGGGCTGAGCCCGAGGCCCGCGATGGCCGGGGCGGGCAGCGCGTCGGCGAACTCGCCGAAGATGGTCGCGAAGTGGTCGCCCTCCATCGGGAACGCCGAGAAGTCGCCCGCCGGGGACGCGATGTAGCCATCGATGGATGTCGCGACGTAGTAGACGAGTTTTCGCATGGTGCAGCACGGTAGTGACCCGACCTGAGCGTTACGTGGGGTGACACGGCGTCACGTGGCGTCATCCGCCCGGCGGTAGCCTGAATCCATGGCTGACAGAGAGTACGGATTCCGCACCAGGGCAATTCACGCGGGCAACATCCCCGACGCGGTGACGGGTGCTCGCGCCCTGCCGATCTACCAGACGAGCGCCTTCGTCTTCGATGACACGGCCGACGCCGCGGCTCGCTTCGCGCTGCAGAAGTACGGCAACATCTACTCCCGCCTCGGCAACCCGACCGTCGCTTCGTTCGAAGAGCGCGTCGCCTCGCTCGAAGGCGGCCTCGGCGCGGTTGCGACCGCGAGCGGCCTCTCCGCGCAGTTCATCACCTTCGCCTCGCTGGCCGGCGCCGGTGACCACATCGTCGCGTCCGCCAATCTCTATGGCGGCTCCATCACGCAGCTGGATGTCACACTCCGCCGTTTCGGCGTCGAGACCACGTTCGTGCACTCCTCCGACCCCGCCGACTACGCGGCAGCCATCACGCCGAAGACGAAGCTGATCTTTGCCGAGATCGTGGCGAACCCGAGCGGTGAGGTCGCCGACCTCGAGGGTCTCGCGGACGTCGCGCATGCGCACCACATCCCGCTCATCATCGACTCGACCATCGCGACGCCGTACCTGTCGCGTCCGATCGAGTGGGGCGCAGACGTCGTCGTTCACTCGGCCACCAAGTTCCTCGGCGGCGCGGGCACGACCCTCGGTGGTGTGGTCGTCGAGTCCGGGCGCTTCCACTGGGCGAACGAGCACTTCCCGCTGTTCGACCAGCCGGTGCCCTCGTATGGCGGCCTCAACTGGCACGGCAACTTCGGCGAATACGCCTTCCTCACCCGCCTGCGCGCAGAGCAGCTGCGCGACATCGGACCGGCCCTCTCCCCGCACTCGGCCTGGCTGCTCGCGCAGGGCGTCGAGACCCTGCCGTTCCGCCTGCAGGCGCACGTCGACAACGCCCGCATCGTGGCCGAATGGCTCGACGCCGACCCGCGCATCGAATTCGTGAACTGGGCCGGACTCCCCGCGCACCCGCACCACGACCGCGCCAACAAGTACCTGCCCAAGGGTCCGGGTTCGGTGTTCTCGTTCGGCGTTGCCGGGGGTCGCGAACGTGGCCAGACCTTCATCGAGAGCGTCAACCTCGCGAGCCACCTCGCGAACATCGGGGACGCCAAGACCCTGGTCATCCACCCCGCGTCGACGACGCATGCACAGCTCACCGAGCAGCAGCTCGTGGAGGCCGGCGTACTTCCGGGACTGGTTCGTATTAGCGTGGGTATCGAGGATCCCGAAGACATCATCTACGACCTCGACCAGGCACTCGACGCGGCAACGAAGGGCTGACCCATGACGATCACTGCACCGGACACAGTCACGAGCGTTCTCGCCAACGGACTGAGCTGCGAGCTGCCCGCCGACTCCCCCCTCGCCAAGCTGCTCAAGACGCAGCGCACCTGGCAGGGTCCGACCGCGAAGGAGCGTCTCGGCATCCTGCGCGCCGCCAAGTCGATCGCGATCGTCGGCGCCTCGCCGAACTCGACCCGCTCGAGCTACTTCGTGGCCACCTACCTGCTGCAGTCGAGCGATTACCGGGTCTATTTCGTGAATCCGATGGTTGACGAGATCCTCGGCCAGAAGTCGTACAAGTCGCTCGCCGACCTGCCCGAGGTTCCCGACATCGTCGACGTGTTCCGCAAGGGCAGCGACATCCCGGCCGTGATCGACGAGGTGCTGGCCATCGGCGCGAAGACTGTCTGGGTTCAGCTCGGCATCTGGAACCAGGAAGCCGCGATCTACGGCGAATCGCAGGGCCTCACCGTGGTCATGGACCGCTGCATCAAGATCGAGCACGCCCGCTTCCACGGCGGACTGCACCTGCTCGGTTTCGACACCGGCGTCATCACGGCGCGCAAGACGGTTCGCTGACGCGCAGCTTCGATAACTACGATGCGAGGATGACCCGCCGCACGCTCCTCACCTGCCTCGCGATCGCCGTTCCGACCCTTGTGCTCGCGGTCGTCGGCATCACGCACCCCACGACGCTCAACGACGCCTCGGCGCTGTACTGGCGCGACCTGCACATCGGAATCCTTGCCGTGTTCCCGCTGCTCGGGTTCATCCCGTGGCTGATCGTGCGCGGACGCAACGCCGTCGTCAGCTGGGTGGCCGGCGTGCTCGGCTTCCTCTACGCGGCGTTCTACACCGGCCTCGACGTGCTCGCGGGCATTGGCGCCGGTGGCCTGCAGCATGCCGGCATGGACATGGCGAAGGGCACCGTCTACGAGCTCGGCGACCAGCTCGGACTCGTCGGTAGCGTGTTCCTGCTCGCGGGGGTTCTCGTGGCGGGCGGGTTCACGATTTACACGAGTGGGCTGCGCGCCATCCCGGGCACCATCATCATCGCGATCGGCGCCCTTCTCTTCCTGACCCGGCACATCTTCTTCCCGCTCGGCGTGCTCGGGCAGGTCTGCCTCGCGGTCGGCGGGGTCGCGCTCGTGCTCGCCCGCGTTCGGGCCGAACGTCTCGCCGTTCGCTAACCTAGCTGCGTGACCACCCGCCCCCGCGTGCTACTCGTTGACGACGAGGCGGCGATCCGCGACAATCTCGGGCCGTTCCTGGAGCGGTCGGGCTTCGAGGTCTCGCTGGCGGCGGACGGCGAACTCGCCCTCGAGGCCGTCGCCACCCTCTCACCCGACCTCGTTGTGCTCGACGTGATGATGCCGAGGCTTGATGGCCGGGAGGTGCTGCGGCGCCTGCGTGCCGCCGACCACTGGACGCCGGTGGTGCTGCTCACCCAGGTCGGCGAGAGCTACGAGCGCGCCGCGGCTCTCGAGGAGGGCGCCGACGACTACCTCAACAAACCGTTCGACCCGCAGGAGCTGGTCGCGCGCATCCGCGCCATTCTGCGTCGCACCGCAGCGGGCGTATCGTCCCTCGCCGGCACGCAGCGTCTCGTCTCGGGAGACCTGTCGGTCGACCGGATGTCCCGGCGCACCTGGCTCGCGGGCGTCGAGGTCACCCTCACCCCGAAGGCGTTCGCGCTGCTCGAGTACCTCATGACCCACCCCGACGAGGTGCTCAGCCGCGACCGCCTCCTCGCCTCCGTGTGGGGCTTCGACTTCCCCGTCACCAGCCGCGCCGTCGATCACCGCGTCGCGGAGCTTCGCCGGGTGCTGGATGACGACTCCTCCGCACCACGCTGGCTGGAAACAGCACAGGGGCTGGGGTACCGCTTCGTGGGACGGGTGGAGCGCGCGTGAGAATCCTGCTCGCCCTTCTGCCCGTCATCTTCGGCGCCGCGATCACCGTCTATGCGCTGCTCGTGGGCGACCGGCGCGAACTCGTGGTGGTGCACTCGGTGCCGTGGCTGTGGTTCGGGGTCGGGCTTCTCGCGAGCGTCGCGCTGCTGGGCGTCATCCTGCTGCAGCGTTCGCGTGCGCGTGCCGTCGAGCGCGCGTTTCGGGCCGGAGCCGATGGCCAGCGCGAAAACCAGGGCCGGTTCCTCTCCCGTCTCGACCACGAGCTGAAGAACCCGCTCACCGCGATCCGCGCCGGGCTCTCCAACCTCGACGCGGCCGACCCGGTGGTGGCGAGCATCACCGGGCAGGCCGTGCGCCTCTCCGGCGTCATCACCGACCTGCGCAAGCTGGCCGAGGTGCGCGCCGTAGAGCTCGAGCTCTCCCCGATCGACCTCGCGGCCGTCGCCGCCGAGGTTCGGGATGCCGCGCTGGACCTCCCGGGCGCCGATGCCCGGTCCATCACGCTCGGCTTCCCGCGAGCACCGCGACCGCTGCCTGCCGTGCGCGGCGATTACGACCTGCTGTACCTGGCCCTGTACAACCTGGTCGCGAACGCGGTGAAATACTCGGCCGCCGGGGACGACATCGAGATCCGTGGAGCCGAGGGGGCGGGATGGGTGACCCTGGAGGTCGCGGACACGGGCCGGGGCATCCCGAACGACGAGCTGAGCGGTGTGTGGGAGGAGCTTTCCCGCGGACGCGAGGCGATCGACCAGCCCGGCTCCGGGCTCGGCCTGCCGTTTGTGAAGGCGATCATCGAACGCCACGGCGGGGCGGTCGACCTGCGATCGCGCTCGGGTGAGGGCACGGTTGCGACGGTGCGGCTGCCGCTGGCGTAGTTCGGCTGGCGCTAGGGGCCGACGATCGTGTTGCCCGTGCCGGTGTCCGTCGCGGATCCAGCGCCCTCGTCCCAGTTGGCGATGTTGTTGTCGCCCGAGATCGTGACGGTGCCCGCGTACTTCGTGATGAGCGTGTTGAACTCACCGCCGAGGTCGATGGACTCGACCCGATCGGGATTGATTGCCACGTTCATCCCGGTCACCTCGGCGTCGCCGATCTCCTCGGCCAGCAGCGTGATCTCAGAGCCCGAGATGGTGACGCTGTCGGCCGTCTCGATATTCACGGCGACGTCGGTGGCGGTGATCGTCACCGAGGCGCAGTGGCCGGTCAGCACGAGTCGAGCGCCATCCTGGTCGACGACGATGGCGCGGTCGTCGCACGCGCCGCTGGCAGCGATGCCGGGATTCTCGCTCTCTTCGTTCTGCTCGATCGGGGTGTTACCACCTGCCGGCACTTCGGAGGGGTCGCGCAACTGGAACGCGCACCCGCTCAGGGTCGCGGCGATAAGGGCGGCAATGGCCAGGGGGGCGGGTGTCTTCTTCATGTCTCCGAGCCTATTGAGGGGATGTCGCAGCGCGAGCGCCGACGTGTCGCAGTCCTGCGACACGCTCTAGTCGGTCGAATTGCCGGTGCCGTTGTCGGCCACGGTGCCGATGCCGTTCTGCGACTCGGTGAGGTTGTCATTGCCGTTCACGACCACCGACTCGATCATGGTCACCGCAGAAACCCGATTGCCGTCTCCCGCGATCTCCACGGCCGTGATCGTGTCGTCGCCACCCGCGTCGACCTCGTTGCCCTGTCCGTTGATCAGCACGGAGCCGACGATTCCCGCGGTCACCTCGTTGTCATCCCCACGGATGTTGATGCGCTCTGCGCGAGCGATGCCCACGCTGATGCCCTCGCCCTCGACGGTCACCACACCGCACCTGCCGTTCACGACATAGGTAACGCCCGGCTCGTTGAACGTCGTGTCGTCGCCGCTGCAGTCGTAGGTCTGCGGCTCGGCCTTGTTGTTCAGGCCGAGCGGGTTCGGGCCGGTCGATACGGAACAGCCTGCGAGCACCAGGGTCAGCGTGAGGGCCGCGATCAGTCGCTTCATGCCCTCACCTTAGGTGAGCATTACGTCAGGTTGCTGGTTCGGAGGCGGATGTCCCCGCCTCTCGTTACCGTGAGTGCATGACCGTTTCCTCCCCTCTCGTCTCCACCCAGTGGCTCGCCGATCACCTCGGAGCCGACAACCTCGTGGTGCTCGACGCGACGGTCGTTCCCTCGGTCCTGCCGAGCGGCAAGCCCACCTACCTGAGCGGTTTCGACAAGTACCTGCTCAACGGGCACCTGCCCGGAGCGGTCTTTGCCGACCTCCTCGACGTCTTCTCCGACCCGACCGGGGCGTTCCCGTTCACGCGTCCCGACGCGGAACTGTTCGCTGCCGCCGCCGGATCCGTCGGAGTCTCCAACGAGACGACGGTCGTCATCTACGACTCGGCGGTCGGCCAGTGGGCGTCCCGCGTCTGGTGGTTGTTCCGCGCCTTCGGCTACGACAACGTGGCGGTGCTCGACGGTGGACTCACCAAATGGACGACGGAGGAGCGCGAGACCGACGTCGGCCACGTCGAGCCGGTCCCGGCCGTGTTCACCGCCTCCGAGCGTCCCGACCTGTGGGTCGACAAGGCCTTTGTCGAGGGGGTTGTGGCAGGCACGGAGAACGCAGGGTTGGTGTGCGGCCTGCCCCCGCAGGAGTTCAGCGGGGAAGCCGGCCACCGCGCCCGGCTCGGGCACATCCCGGGCAGCATCAGTGCACCCGCGGGCCGCCTCGTGGATCGCGCGAGCAACGCCCTGCTCGGCGAGGACGCACTGCGCTCGACCTTCGCCCCGGTGCTCACCGAGCCCCGCATCGTCGTCTACTGCGCGGCCGGCATCGCAGCTACCTCTGACGCCTTGGCACTCACCCTGCTCGGGCACAACAACGTCGCCGTGTACGACGGCTCGCTCTCCGAGTGGGTGGCGGATGCAGCGGCGCCCGTTGTGGCGAGCGCCTAGCCTCACGGCTCGCTACCCGATCAGCCCGCGCAGCGCCTCCGCGGAGGTGACGGGCAGGGCGCAAACGAAGTCCGTGCAGGCGTAGGCGGTCGTGGAACCCTCTGCCGCGCCACGCCCCTCGAAGAGCTCGAACCCGGCAGAAGCCCATGCTGCGCTCTGCTCGGCAGTGACCACGGCCGTGATCGAGGTCTCGGCGGCCCGCGCCACGGCGACAATCTCCGGGGAGTCGCCGACGACCACGAGTTGTCGGGCCGGAGCCGCGAGCCCGACCATCACCGACAACGCCGCCCCGAACGCGATCGGCTGCTGCACCGCGAATGTGGACACAAGCTCCATCGCGTGCGTTGCCGCGTCGAGGTACCGGCGGTCGGCCGTGAGCAGGAACAGCTGGTGCGCGGCCGCGGCCATCGCCGACGTTCCGCTCGGGTAAGCGCCCTCGCTCGGGTCGGTCTCGACCGCGAGGCCCTGGCTGGCGAGCAGCGCTTCCGCGCCCCCCGGAACGGTGAAGCCGTCGTCGCTGAGACACGCGTCCACCAACTCGCGCGCCGCAACCGCGAAGCGCACCTCGCCGGTCGCGAGCGCGAGTTCGAGCAGCCCGCCCGCGAACATCCCGTAGTCCTCGAGGGTCGCCGGGGCGGGCGAGAGTCGTCCGTCGATCGAGGCGCGCACGAGTCGACCGTCGCGGTAGTGGTTGGCCAGCAGGAACTCCACCGCTTCACGAGCGGCCGCGATCCACGAGGGCTCCCCCAGCCGCGCCCCCGCCGAGGCGAGAGCCGCGATGGCGAGACCGTTCCAGCCGGTCAGGATTTTTCCGTCGATGGCGGGTGGCTGCATCCCGAGCCGCTCGTCAGCAGAGGCCCCGTAGTAGCCGCCCTCGTTACGCCGCCCATCGATCACGCTCTCGCTGTCCTGCGCCGACGCGAAGCCGCCGGCCGGCCGCCGAAGTGTGTCCATGAGGAACCGTGAGATGCCGGATGCCACCTCCGCCCGCCCCACGCGTGCGTACGCGTCCAGCAGCAGCGCGTTGTCGTAGAGCATGCGCTCGTAGTGCGGGTCGGTCCAGTCGCGACGCGTGGAGTAGCGGAAGAACCCGCCCTCCACGGGGTCGCGCAGTGCAGAGGCCGCCATGGCGTCGAGGGTGCGCAGCGCGAGGGCGTGAGCCGAGGCATCCGGAGCGTCCAGCAGGAAGCCCAGCACCGTCGCGACCGGGAACTTGGGCTCCGCGCCGAAGCCACCGTGCGCGGTGTCCTCCTGCGCGGCGAGCCGGGACACCATCGAGTCGAACTCGCGCGGGAGGATTCCGGGGGTGCGAACGGAGGCGGCGGTCAGCGCGGCCGTGACGTGCGCGGCGTTGGAGTCGACTTCGGGGCGACGGTTAGCCCAGGCGTCGAACACACTGTCGAGAATCTGCCGGAATGACACGTGCTGCCCGAGCGGCTGTGGGGGCCAATACGTTCCGGCGTAGAAGGCCTGCCCGGCCGGAGTCACGAAGACGTTGAGCGGCCACCCGAGATTGGGCGTGAAGGCGCTCGCGGCGGCAAGGTAGCTCGCGTCGACGTCAGGGTACTCCTCGCGGTCGACCTTGATCGCGACGGCGTTCTCGTTGAGGTACGCAGCAATCGACGGATCACTGAAACTCTCCCGTGCCATCACGTGGCACCAGTGGCAGGTGGAGTAGCCGATCGACACCAGAACGGGCACATCACGGCGTGCGGCCTCGGCGAAGGCCTCCTCCCCCCACTCGAACCAGTCGACCGGGTTATCGGCGTGCGACAACAGGTAGGGACTCACAGCAGCGGCCAGACGATTTGCCATAGTCTCAGGGTATGTCGACGACGACCCTCACCTGGATAGGCGGACCCACAGCTCTCCTCGAATACGCAGGACTGCGCATTGTGACGGATCCGACCTTTGACGCCCCGCAGACCTACGTCGAGCCGGGCGAGACAACGCTCGTCAAGACAGCCGGTCCCGCCATCCAGCGCAGCGATCTCGGCACCGTCGACCTCGTGCTCCTCAGTCACCACGGCCACAAGGACAACCTCGACTGGGAGGGCCTCGAACTGCTTGCGAGTGGGATTACGACCCTTAGCACCCCGCAGGCCGCGAGTGACCTCTTCGGCGGAAAGGTCGTCGGCCTCGACTCGTGGGAGACACACGAGATCGGCGCCGTCACCATCACTGCCGTACCCGCGCTGCACGGCCCTCCCGGCAGCGAACCGCTCGTCGGCCCCGTCATCGGTTTTGTGCTCGAGGCACCCGGCGAACCGGTCGTCTATGTGAGCGGGGATAACGCGTCACTGCCGCTCGTCGAGCAGATCTCCGACCGCTTCGACGGTGTCGACATCGCCATCCTGTTCGCGGGCGCCGCGCGTGTGCCCGGCATCGACGCCAACCTCACCCTGACCTCGGCCGACGCCGTGTCCGCAGCAGCCCTGCTGCGCGCGCCCATCGTCGTCGGTCTGCACACCGACGACTGGGAGCACTTCAGCGAGAACCGCGCGTCGCTCGAGGCGGCGTTCGGCGACACCGGGGTGCTCGTCGAAACGCCGCGTGGCGAGACGGTGACGCTCTAGTCGACCCGGTGCTAGTCGACCTCGTTCGGGTGGCTGCCGATGCGGCCGTCGCGCTCCAGGGCGGTGAGGCCGGCCATCTCGGTCTCCGAGAGCTCGAAGCCGAAGACGTCGAAGTTCTCGGCCATGCGTTCCTTGTGCGTCGACTTCGGGATCACGATGTAGCCGTTCTGCAGGTGCCAGCGAAGCAGCACCTGGGCGATCGAGCGCTCGTGCGCCTCGGCGATCGCGGCCACGGTGGCGTCCTCGAGCAGGTGCCCGCGGCCGAGGGGGCTCCACGCTTCGGTCGCGATTCCGTTGGCGGCGCCGAACTCCACGGCGTCGCGCTGCTGCAGGTACGGGTGCAGCTCGATCTGGTTCACGGCGGGAACGACGGTCGCGACATCCAGAACCGGCTGCAGGTGGTGCGGCAGGAAGTTCGAGACACCGATCGAGGTCGTGCGGCCGCTTGCTGCCATCTCCTCCATCGCGAGCCAGCTCTCGACGAACTTGTTCGTCTTCGGCGAGGGCCAGTGAATGAGGTACAGGTCGACCCGGTCGAGGCCGAGCTGCTCGAGGCTGCGATCGAAGGCGTCGTGCGCGGACTGCGTGCCCTGGTCGTCGTTCCACAGCTTGGTGGTGATGAACAACTCGTCGCGCGGAATGCCCGACTTCGCGATCGCTGCACCCACACCCGCCTCGTTGCCGTAGATGCGCGCGGTGTCCAAGTGGCGGTAGCCGACCTCGAGTGCGTCGAACACGACCCGCTCGGTTTCGACCGGGTCGACCTTGAAGACGCCGAAGCCGAGCTGCGGGATCGTGTGGCCGGAGTTCAGTTCAATGGTGGGGACAGACACTTAGAGTGACCTTTCGGTGACGTGACGCTCGGCGGGACCGTTGTACTCGCTGAGCGGGCGGATGAGGGCGTTGGAGGCGAGCTGCTCCGCGATGTGAGCGGTCCAGCCGGTGATGCGGGCGGCGACGAACAGGGGCGTGAACATCTCGGTGTCGAAACCCGTGAGGTGGTACGCGGGACCGCTCGGGTAGTCGAGGTTGGGCAGGATGTTCTTGCGCTCCGTCATCTGCTTCTCGAGCTCGTCGTACAGCTCGATGAGATCGGGGCGGTCGTACTCGGCGATGAGCGTGTCGAGCGCCGCCTTCATGGTCGGAACCCGCGAGTCGCCGCTCTTGTAGACGCGGTGGCCGAAGCCCATGATCTTGCGCTTCTCCTCGAGCGCGCGATCAAGCCAGAGCCCGACGAGCTCGGCGGTGCCGATCTCCTCGAAGACGTGCATCACCGCCTCGTTGGCTCCACCGTGCAGCGGCCCCTTGAGGGCGCCGATGCCCGCCGTGACCGCCGAGTACAGGTCGGCCAGGGTGCTGGTGACGACTCGGGATGCGAACGTGCTCGCGTTGAACGAATGCTCCGCGTACAGGATCATCGAGACGTCGAACGCGTTGACGACCACGAGGTCGGGAACATCACCGAAGGTCATGTGCAGGAAGTTGGCCGAGAAGCCGAGATCTTCCCGCGGCTCGATGAGCTGCTCGTCGCGGCGGCGCCGCTGGTCGTACGCGACGATCGTCGGCAGCTGGGCGAACAGGTAGATCGCGCGCTTCTGGTTGAGTTCGGGATCCGCGATGCCGCCGGGTTCGGTGAGCGTTGCATCCATCGCCCCGATCACACTGACGGCCGTGCGAACGACGTCCATCGGGTGCGCGGTGAGGGGCAGCTCGTCGATGACCCGCTTGACCGCGGCATCGAGCGGTCGCAGCGACCGCTCGAGCGTCTCGAATTCGGCCAACTGCACGGGCGTCGGCAGCTCGCCGTGCCAGAGCAGGTAGGCGACCTCCTCGAACGTGCAGTTCGCGGCGAGCTCCTGCACCGGGTAGCCGCGGTAGAGCAGCGAATTGGTTTCGGGGTTCACCTTGGAGATCGCGGTGGTGTCGACGACGACGCCCGCGAGGCCCTTGTGGATCTCGGTCATGATTGCACCTTGAAGTTGTAGATGGACGAATCGAACGAGTTGTAGGCCTCGTAGTCGAGCAGTTCATAGAGGCGAGCCCTCGTCTGCATGCTACCCACCTCAGGCTGGAGAGTGCCTCCGGCGACGAGGGTATCGAGGCCGCGTTCAGCCGCACCCATCGCGAGGCGCAGCAGGCTGACCGGGTAGATCACGATGTTCACCCCGACGTTCGCGAGCTGCTCGTTGGTGAACAGCTCGCTCTTGCCGAACTCGGTCATGTTGGCGAGGATCGGCACGTCGACGGCGTTCCGCACGGCCTCGAATTCTTCGAGGCTCGTCATCGCCTCGGGGAAGATCGCGTCGGCCCCCGCGTCGACCAGCTGCTTCGAGCGGTCGATCGCGGCCTGCAGGCCGTCGATGCCCCGGATGTCCGTGCGCGCCATGATGAGCAGGTTCGGGTCGCGCCTCGCGTCCGCCGCCGCGCGGATGCGCTTGATCGCCGTGTCCTCGTCCACAACGGCCTTGCCGTCGAGGTGCCCACAGCGCTTGGGATTCACCTGGTCCTCGATGTGCAGGCCGGCCACCCCCGCGTCCTCGAGCGTCTGCACGGTTCGCGCGACGTTCATCGGCTCGCCGAATCCCGTGTCGGCGTCGACGAGGGCGGGGAGCTCGGTCATGCGCGCGATCTGCTGCGCGCGGGTCGCGACCTCGGTCAGCGTTGTCAGGCCGATGTCGGGCAGGCCGAGGTCGGCGGAGATGACGGCGCCCGAGATGTAGACGCCCTCGAACCCCTTGTCCTGGATGAGCTTCGCGGACAGCGGGTTGAACGCGCCCGGGAAGCGCAACAGCTCGCCGGCCGCGAGACGCTCGCGGAACAGGCGGCGCTTCTCGTGAGCGGGGGTGGAGGCGTACAGCATTAGAAGAGTCCCTTCGGGCCGGGGGCGAACGGTGTCGCCGGGGTGATCGTGAGACCGGCGAGCTCCCCAGCGGTGAGGTACGGCAGGCGCTGCGCAACATCGAGGAAGCGCTCGATCTCTGTGCTCTCGAGCACCGGCGCGGCGAGCTGCTGGAACTTGGTGATGTAGTCGGCCCGCGCAAAGGGGCGAGCGCCGAGCGGATGCGCATCCGCCACAGCGATCTCATCAACGATGCGGGTGCCGTCGGTGAGTTCGATCTCCACCCGACCGCCGAACGCCTTCTCGGCAGGGTCGAGCGAGTGGTAGCGGCGCGTCCACTCGGCGTCCTCCTGTGTGGTCACCCGATTCCAGAGCGCGACGGTGTCGGGGCGGCCCGCACGCTCGGGAGCGTAGGAGCGCTCGTGGTGCCACTCGCCGTCCTGTAGCGCGACCGTGAAGATGTACGGGATCGAGTGGTCGAGCGTCTCGCGGCTGGCCGTCGGGTCGTACTTCTGCGGGTCGTTCGCGCCCGAACCGATCACGTAGTGGGTGTGGTGGCTGGTATGCAGCACGGCGCTGGAGATGGTCTCGGCGCTCAGGTGCGGGTACTGCTGCTTGAGCTTGCGCGCGAGGTCGATCCAGGCTTGCGCCTGGTACTCGGCCGAGTGCTCCTTCGTGTAGCTGTCGAGGATCGCGCGACGCGTCTCGCCGCGCTCGGGCAGCGGAACCTCGTAGGCGGCGTCCGGTCCGTCGAGCAGCCAGGCGATCACGCCGTCCTCGCCCTCGTAGATCGGGGTGGGGCTCGTCTGGCCGCGCATCGCCCGGTCGACGGCCTCGACGGCCATCTTGCCTGCGAAGGCGGGGGCGTGCGCCTTCCAGGTGGAGATCTCGCCCTTGCGGGACTGGCGGGTGGCAGTGGTGGTGTGCAGCGCCTGCCCGATGGCCTGGAAGATCGTCTCGGTGTCGAGGCCGAGCAGGGTGCCGATGCCGGCGGCGGCGCTCGGGCCGAGGTGCGCGACATGGTCGATCTTGTGCTTGTGCAGGCTGATCGCCTTCACGAGGTCGACCTGGATCTCGTAGCCGGTGACGATGCCCCGCAGCAGGTCGGCTCCGCTGCGTCCGGTGTGCTGGGCGACGGCGACGATGGGCGGGATGTTGTCGCCCGGGTGCGAGTACTCCGCGGCGAGGAAGGTGTCGTGGTAATCGAGTTCACGCACGGCGACGCCATTCGCCCAGGCGGCCCACTCGGGGCTGAAGCGGCCGGTCACGCCGAAGACTGTCGCTCCGGGCTGGTACGGGTGATCCTCCGCCTGTGCGCGCGCGGCGACGACGGGCGCACGCGTGAGGGATGCCGCGGCGACCGAGGCGTTGTCGATGATGCGGTTGATGACCATGTCGGTGACGTCGTCGCTCACGGCGACGTTCTCACTCGCGACTTCGGCGATCTTCCAGGCGAGCTGGCCCTCGCGGGCGAGGTTCTCGTCGCTGCGGTGTACGCGTACGGGGTGATTCTTCATGGGGTCCTAACCGTCAGAGTTTCAAGGATGGAGCGGAGGCTTCGGGTGAGGTGCACGCTGGTGGCGCTCGCGGCGAGGCGGGCGTCTCCGGCGATGATGGCGTCGATGATGAGCAGGTGCTCGCGGGCGGCCTCGGCGAGGCGCGCCGGGTTGTCCTGTGACAGGCGGCGGATGCGGCTGAGGTGGGTGCGCACGCTGGTGAGAGCGGCGACGAGGTAGGGGTTGGCGACCGCCGCGTCGACGGCCGCGTCGAAAGCGCGAACCGCCTCGAAGTAGGCGGGCAGATCGGTCGTGTTGATCGTCGCCAGTTCGTCGCGCAGCGCCTCGAAGGCCGCGGGGTCGCGGCGCTCTGCCGCGAGGGATGCCGCCTGCTGCTCGAGCGCCTGCCTCAGCTCGAAGAGCTCGGTCACGTTGTCGAAGCTGAGCGGCGACACGATGAGCCCCCGGCCACCGACCGGTTCCGCAAGCCCTTCGGCGACGAGCCTGGCGAGGGCTTCGCGCACGGGCGTGCGGGAGATGCCGAGCCGCGTGCTCAGCTCGACCTCTGCGAGCGCGGCGCCCGGTTCGAGCACCAGCTGCAGGATGTCCCGGCGCAGGCTCTCGTAGGCAACATCACTCGCGCGCATCCCTAGATCACGCCCTGTGTATACATTGCCCCCACTCTAGACGTGTCGCCTGCCGTTCTGCGAGCCTTCTGTATACGCTTGCGCGAGAATGCGGCGAGCGGGTCTGTGCCGTCGACGTCTCCGATGCGCCGCCTCCACACCTTCACGATCGTGCGCACCTCCTTCCTCAGTCTCCGGATCACGTCTTCATCCAGTCGGTACCACCGCTCCGTGTACTCCTGCCGCACGATCACGTACCCGCTGTCGCGCAGCACGGCCAGGTGCCACGACACCGCCGCCTTCGTCACTCGGTGTTCGTGCGAAATGACGTCCACGAGGTTGCCCGACGTGTGCTCGCCCGACGCCAGGATCGTGACAATCCGGTGCCGGATTGGGTGAGCGAGAACCTCGAACACGTTCATCCATCATTTCTAACCGCGCGCGCGGAGAACCGGTCGGCCGACAACAGTTCTGGGGTCGGTCGCGGTCCCCACGCGCTTGTGAAGGAGACGCTGGCGGGAGCGAGGTACTTGCGATTCCCATATCCCAACTCGTCTTTAGGTAAAGGAGAGTTGGGATACGGAAATCGCGGCTGCCGGGCGGGAACCGCGCCGTGATCCGCGGGGGCTGGATGGAGCGAGCGGTCGGTGGGAAAATCAACTGTGCCGCGCGCGAAGCTGGGCGCGAGGTGATGCCGCCCGGGCGGCGGTGTACGGTCGAAAGATGAGCACGGTTCCATCTGTGGCAGTCGCATTGCGCAATATTCTTCGAGTCGACCAGGTCCTCACCGAGGCCGAGGAGCTCGAGCGCTACAGCCACGACGATGCCGAGTGGGCCGAGTACGCGCTCCCGCTGGCGGTGGTGCTGGCAGAGAGCAACGACGACGTCTCGCGCGTGGTCAAGCTCGCCGCGAAGGCCGGCATTCACGTTATCGCTCGCGGCGCCGGAACCGGCCTGTCCGGCGGGGCCAACGCGACCGCGCTCAGCGTCATCCTCTCGCTGGAAAGAATGACCGCCGTCACCGAGATCAACGCGGCCGAGCGATACGTCGTCGCGCAGGCCGGCGTACTCAACAACGACCTGAGGGAGGCCGTCGCCGAGGAAGGGCTCTGGTATCCGCCCGACCCGGCGAGCCATCGCATCTCCACCATCGGCGGCAACGCGGCCACCAACGCCGGCGGACTCTGCTGCGTCAAATACGGCGTCACCCGTGACTACGTGCTCGGCATGACAGTCGTGCTCGCCGACGGCGAGATCGTCAGCCTCGGCCACCGCACCGCCAAAGGCGTCACCGGCTACGACCTCGCCGGGCTCATGGTCGGCTCAGAAGGAACCCTCGGCATCATCACCGAACTCACCCTGCGCCTCCTCCCCCTCGCCGGGCGCGAGCAGCGTGCCGTCATCGGCTACTTCCCCTCACTGCAGACCGCCGGTGACGCCGTCGCCGACGTGAGCCGAGCCGGCATCATCCCGTCAGCGCTCGAACTCATCGACAGCATGTGCCTGAAGGCCGTCGACGAGTGGCAGGGCCTCGGACTGCCGGAGAACGCCGACACCCTCCTGCTCGCCACCGTCGACGAGACCGGGGACACCGGTTCCGCTCTCGCCGACCGCATCGCCGAGATCTTCGCCGCCGCCGGCAGCCTCGACGTGCGCCGCGGCGCCGATGGGTCCGGTGAAGGCAGCGAGATCGACGACCTGTTTCTCGCCCGACGCCTCGCCTATCCGGCGCTCGAACGACTCGGCCCGGTGCTGACCGAAGACGTCTGCGTGCCGCGCGGAGCCGTGCCCGAGATGCTGCGCCGCATCCAGGCCACCGCCGCCGAGCACGACGTCGTCATCGCCAACATCGCGCACGCCGGCGACGGCAACCTGCACCCGCTCATCATCGCCACCGAGGGCGACGACGACGTCAAGGTCAGGGCCAAAGCCGCGTTCGACCAGATCATCCGCGACTGCCTCGACCTCGGCGGCACCGTCAGCGGGGAGCACGGCGTAGGGCTCCTCAAGCTCGATGGAGCGCGCGACGAACTCGGCCCACGCGTGCTCGATCTGCACCGCGCCATCAAGGCGGCCGTCGACCCGAATGGCATCCTCAACCCCGGCAAGGCCTTCTAGAGCGACTCGACGAACGAGACCAGCGCTGCGTTGAACGCCTTCGGCCTGTTTGCGGGCATCAACGCTGTTCGAAGTGTGAGAGCCAGTCGGTGAGAGTCTGCTCGAAGGGCCCGGGCGCTCCGAGCATGTCGACGAGCCGCCTCTCGTTGGCCAGGTGCGCCTCGACCGCGCGGTCGATGAGCTCGACACCCTCGGGCGTGAGCGCGACGACCCGGCCACGGCCATCGGATTCGGACTGGCGACGCGTGACCAGCCCGGCCGACACCAGCCGGTCGATGCGTTTGGTGATCGCGCCGGTCGTGACCATGGTGTGCTGGGCGAGATCGCCGGGTGCGCGCTCGAACGGGGCGCCGGCGCGACGCAGCGCAGAGAGTACGTCGAACTCCCCCTCGCTCAGGCCGAACTCCCGATAGACGGCGACGAGCTCCTCGGTGAGCGCGTTCGCGAGGCGGTGCAGGCGGCCGATGACGCCGATCGGGGCGACGTCGAGGTCGGGGCGCTCGCGGCGCCAGTCGTCCTGGATGCGGGAGACATGGTCCATACCCCCATAATATCTTCCACAGAAGGTATAATACCTTCCATGGAAACTAAATGGCGCTGGATCTTCGTCGCAGCCATCGCCCCCATCGCCTGGGGCAGCACCTACTTCGTGACTCGCCAACTCCTGCCCGCCGATGTACCGCTGTGGGGCGCCGTGATCCGCGCGCTGCCGGCTGGTCTCATCCTGCTGCTGATCGCGCGCAAGCTGCCGCACGGCTCGTGGTGGTGGAAGTCGGTGGTGCTCGGCTTCCTCAACGTCGGCGCGTTCTTCATCCTCGTCTACGTTGCCGCCCAGCTGCTGCCCTCGAGCATCGCCTCGACGCTCATGGCTCTGGCCGCTCTCGTGATGGCCCTGCTCGCCTGGCCGCTGCTCGGCGAGCGCCCGCGACTCGTGTCGATCGCAGGTGCCGTGATCGGCATCGCCGGCGTCTGCATCATGCTGCTGTCGGATGTCACTGCCCTAAGTCCCTGGGGCATCCTCGCGTCGCTCGCGGCCATGATCATGTCGTCGGTCGGGTTCATCCTCGCGAAGAAGTGGGGCGCCGGGGTGGATCCGCTGGCGCTCACGTCCTGGCAGCTCATAGCCGGTGCCGCGCTCGTGCTTCCCGTCGCCGCGCTCGTGGAGGGCGCACCGCCGGCACTCGAGCCGCCCGCCATTCTCGGCTTCCTCTACGTGACCATCGTCGCGACGGCCGTCGCCAACGTGGCGTGGCTCGTCGCCCTGCGCAACCTGCCGGTGGCGAGCGTCGGCATCATCGGCCTGCTGAATCCGGTTACGGGGGTCGCGCTCGGCGTAATCCTCGCCTCGGAGGCTTTTGGCTGGCGGCAACTCATCGGTGTCGCGCTGGTGCTCGGCGGGGTGCTGCTCGCCCAGCGACAGCGCACCAAGCCGCCGCGGCTTAAGATGGAAGGCTATGTCCCAGCCCGAGATCCCGATCGAGATCACCTACCCGCCTGAGCTGCCGGTCAGCCAGCGGCGCGTGGACATCCTGCGCGCCATCGCGGAGAACCAGGTCGTCATCGTCGCCGGCTCCACCGGCTCGGGCAAGACAACGCAGATCCCGAAGATGCTGCTCGAGTCGGGATTCACCAGCATCGGCCACACCCAGCCGCGACGCATCGCAGCGCGCACGGTTGCCGAGCGCATCGCCGAGGAGCTGGGCGAGCAGATCGGCGGCCTCGTCGGCTACCAGGTGCGCTTCACCGACGCGGTCGGCAAGAACACCCGCATCAAGCTCATGACCGATGGAATTCTGCTCAACGAGATCCACCGCGACCGCGAGCTGCGCAAATACGACGCGATCATCATCGACGAGGCGCACGAGCGCAGCCTCACCGTCGACTTCCTGATCGGCTACCTCAAGCAGCTGCTCCCCCGGCGGCCCGAGCTCAAGGTCATCATCACCTCGGCGACCATCGATCCAGGGTCGTTCAGCCGCCACTTCGACGACGCCCCGATCATCGAGGTCTCGGGCCGCACGTTCCCGGTGGAGATCCGGTACCGGCCGCTGGTCCCCGACGCGGTCGAGGCGGACGATGACACCGTCGACGCTCCCACCGCCGCCATCGACCCGCTCGACGGCATCAACGCCGCCCTCGACGAGCTGGCGGCCGAGAGCAACGGCGACGTGCTGGTCTTCCTGAGCGGCGAGAACGATATTCGGGATGCCGAAGAGTCCATCAAGGGCAGGAACCTCCCGGGCACCGAGGTCCTCCCCCTGTACGGGCGGCTCAGCACCGCCGACCAGCACAAGGTCTTCCAGCCCTCCGCGAGCGCGGGCACCCGCCGCCGGATCGTGCTCGCCACCAACGTCGCCGAGACGAGCCTCACGGTTCCCGGCATCAAGTACGTGATCGACGTGGGCACGGCGCGCATCAGCCGGTACAGCGTGCGATCGAAGATCCAGCGGCTGCCGATCGAGGCGATCAGCCAGGCCAGCGCGAACCAGCGCTCCGGGCGTTCCGGTCGTACGAGCGACGGCATTGCGATCCGCCTGTACAGCGAGCAGGACTTCGAGAAACGGCCCGAGTTCACCGAGCCCGAGATCCTGCGCACCAACCTGGCTGCGGTCATCCTGCAGATGATCTCGCTCGGGCTGGGCGACATCGCGCGCTTCCCCTTCCTGCAGCCGCCGGACTCCCGCGGCGTGAAGGACGGCCTCGACCTGCTGAAGGAGCTCGGCGCGGTGGAGCTAGGACAATCGCGCCAGCGATTGCGCGACCCCAGCGCCGAGGGAGCCAGCGACCGAGGGTCGGCGGTGGAGGGCGAGGCGAAGATCACCCGCATCGGCAAGCAGCTCACGCAGCTGCCGATCGACCCGCGGTTCGCCCGCATGATCCTCGAGTCGAAGCAGCACGGCACCACCCGCGAGGTGATGGCCATCGTGTCGGGGCTGAGCATCCAGGATCCACGAGAGCGCCCCCTCGAGAGCCGCCCGCAGGCCGACCAGCAGCACGCCCGCTTCACCGACCAGACGAGCGACTTCCTTACCCTGCTGAACCTCTGGAACTACCTCGAGGAGAAGCAGCGGGAGCTCTCGGGCAACCAGTTCCGCAAGCTGATCAAGAGCGAGTACCTCAACTTCGTGCGGGTGCGCGAGTGGCAGGACGTCTACCGTCAGCTCTCCCGCATGGCCAAACCGCTCGGGTTGCACGTCGGAGAGCCGCACGTGAACCCCGACGGCATCCACCGCTCGATCCTCGCGGGGCTGCTCAGCCAACTGGGCATCAAGGATCTCCAGAAGAAGGACTACGTCGGCGCCCGCCAGGCCCGCTTTGTGATCTTCCCCGGCTCAGCGCTCGCCAAGAAGCAGCCGAACGCGATCATGAGCGCCGAACTCGTCGAGACCAGCCGCCTGTTCGCGCGCACGAACGCATCGATCGACACGGCGTGGGCCGAGTCGATCGCCGGGGATCTCGTCAAACGCAGCTACAGCGAGCCCCGCTGGGAGAAGAAGCAGGGCGCGGTGGTCGCGAACGAGCGGGTGACGCTGTACGGCGTGCCGATCATCCCGAAGCGCACCGTGCAGTTCGCGCGCATCGATCTGCCGTACGCGCGCGACCTGTTCATTCGCAACGCGCTCGTCGACGGCGACTGGGACCTCTCCCGCACCGACCGCCGCCTGACCGCGTTCGATCGTGCCAACCGCGCGCTGCGCACCGAACTCGAGGAACTCGAGGAGCGCACCCGCCGTCGCACCATTCTCTTCGACGACGAGTCCATCTACCGCTTCTACGACGAGCGCATACCCCGGGATGTCGCGAGCCTCACGGCGTTCACCACCTGGTGGCGCACGGCTCGCGCTGACGCGCCCGACTTCCTCACGATCACGCGCGACCTTCTCGTCGAAGAGGAGTCGGTGCCGGTCATCGACGAGCGCGAGTTCCCGAGCGAGTGGCGGCAGGGCGAGCAGCGCCTCGCCGTGACCTACCGCTTCGAACCGGGGGCAGAGGATGACGGAGTGACGGTGCTGATCCCCCTGCCACTACTGGCTTCCGTGCGCTCGACCGGCTTCGACTGGCTGGTCGCGGGGCTGCGGGAGGAACTCGTCGCCGCACTCATCAAGACGCTGCCCAAGCCGATTCGCCGGAACGTTGTGCCCGCGAACGACTGGGCACGCAAGTTCGTGGATGCGATCCCCGCCGACCCCGACGTGGACGAGATGTCGCTCGTCGAGTTTCTCGCCGGCCGTATCCGCTCCGAGACCTACACGCCCGTCGACCCGGAGGACTTCGACATCGACCGGCTGCCCGACCACCTGCGAGCGACCTTCGCGGTCGTCGACGAGCGTGGCGGGATCGTCGCCCGCAGCAAGGATCTCTCGTCGCTGCGCCTCAAGCTCTCCCGCCGCACGCGGGACTCGGTGGCGCGGGTTACTGCGGTGCCCGTGGCGGCTGCACCGCGCAATGCCCTCGAACGACAGGGACTCACCGGCTGGGACTTCGACGCCCTCCCGCGTAGCGTCGAGACCCGCCACAGCGGCGGTGTGGTGCGCGCCTTCCCCGCCCTCGTCGATGCGGGCAAGACCGTGGATATCCGCCTGCTTGCGACCGAAGCCGACCAGCGTCTCGCGCACCGTGCCGGTGTGCGCAGGATGCTCCTGCTCGCCATCCCCGCACCGACCGCCTACATCCAGCAGCACCTGACCTCCGCCGAGAAACTCGCCCTCGCAACGAGCCCGTACCGTTCGAATGCGGAACTCTTCGAGGACTGCATGGTGGCCTGCATCGACGCCGTTGTGGACAAGGCGACGATCTTCACCCGCGCCGACTTCGAGAAGGCACGGGATACGGTGTCAGCCGGGCTCGTCGAGGCGATGTTCCAGGCGGTGAGCCAGGTCGGCACGATTCTCGCGAAGGCCCGCGAAGCCGACAAGGCGATCAGCGGCGCGAGTTCCGTGCAGCTCATGGCGCCCCTCGCCGACGCCCGCGCCCAGTTGGCATCGCTCGTGCACCCCGGCTTCGTCGGCCGAACCGGCCTCGCGCAGTTGCGGCGCCTGCCGATCTACCTGAGCGCCATCACGCACCGCGTGGCGAAGCTGCAGGAGAACCCCGGACGCGACCGCGCCTGGCTCGCCGAGATCGAGGATGCCACGCAGCTCTACCTGACCGCCGGCGGTGACCTGCCCCTGCAGCCGAACGCCGCCGACTTCCTGCGGCAGGCGCGCTGGATGCTCGAGGAGCTGCGCCTGAGCCTCTTCGCCCAGCACCTTCCGACGTCGGCACCGGTGTCGGTGCAGCGTATCCGCAAGGTGCTGCACGCTTAGCTCACGCCAACAACCGCACCGGCGCCCGCGGATCGCGCTCCGGCACAGCTTCGACAAGGCCGGCGAGGGTGCGCGCGATCTCCTCGCGCTCGGCCAGGTTGCTGCGGATCAGCGGCACCGCCTTCGCCACCGCCTTCTCGAGCCGCTCGCGAAGCCGCGGGCTGGAGATGAGGTAGTCGGTGAAGTCGGAGTCGTGCGCGTACACCCCGAGCGGCAACGTGAGCGCGGAGAAGAACGCGAACAGCGGCCGGAACTGGTGATCGATGATGAGGGCGTGCCGCTCGCTTCCGCCGGTGGCGGCGAGCAGCACGGGCGTGTCGACGAGCGCGTACTGGTCGACGAAATCGAAGAGGTGCTTGAACAGTCCCGTGAACGATGCGCGGTAGACGGGGCTCGCGACGACGAGCACATCCGCCGTCTCGATCGCGACGACGGCCCGCTCCACCTCGCTCGTCAGGTCGCGGCGGTGCAGGGTTCCGGCGAAGGCGGGGCCGAGTTCGTCGACTCGGACGATCTCCGATTCAACAGACAGGTGCCGCCCGATCTCGGCGACGATCTGCTCGACGAGTTCGATGGTGCGCGACGGTGCGGTGAGGCTCCCGGCGACGCCGACGATGCGAATGGTCATTTCTTCTTTCCCTGTGCTGTTGTTGAAGATCAGGTGTGGTCGGCGAGTAGCGCCCGCAGTTGTGCACGGGTGCCGCGGTCGGCCGCACCCCCGCCGAGGGTGGGCGCGGAGCCGACGAGCAAGCGCGTGTAAGGGTGCTGCGGGTCGTTGAGCACGCGTTCGGTGCTGCCCGACTCGACGACGTTTCCGCGATACAGCACAACGATGCGGTCGGTGATGGATGCCACGGAGCCGAGGTCGTGCGAGATGAACAGCATCCCGAGCTCGCGTACGGACGGCAGCCCGGCCAGCAGCTCCAGAACCTGGCCACGACTGGCAGCGTCGAGGGCGCTGACCGGCTCATCACAGATCAGCAGGCCGGGCTCGAGCACCATGGCCCGCGCGATGGCGACCCGCTGCCGCTGTCCACCCGAGAGCTCGGCGGGCAGCCGGTCGGCGAAGGACGGGTCGAGGCCGACGAGGTCGAGCGCGTCGAGCATCCGCGCGCTCAGCTGCTCACGGCGGAGTCCGCCGCGAACAGCGAGTCCCTCCCCGACGGACGCAGCGACGGTGAGTTGCGGGTCGAGGCTCTGCAGCGGGTCCTGGAAGACGTACTGGGCGAGTCCCGCCCGGCGGAAGGCGCGTAGGTGCCGACCGGGAATCGATCCGACGTCGGTGCCCCCGAGCGAGACGGTACCGGAGTCGATGCGTGCCAGCCCGAGCACGGTGCGCGCGAGCGTGGTCTTGCCGGATCCGGTCTCGCCGATGAGCCCGACGATCTCGCCAGACGCAACGCTGAGGTCCACGCCGTGCAGGATCTGAGTGCGCGCCCGGCCTCGGCCTAGTGAGACGCGAAGGTTGGAGACCTCTAGGAGCTCAGACATGCAGCAGCTCCCGCGCGGCGAGGTAATTCTCAATGCCGTAGCGCTCGTGATCGGTGACCAGCAGCTGCGTGTACTCGTGCTGCGGGTTGCCGAGCACCTCGGCCGTGCGCCCCGCCTCCACGATCACGCCGTCGCGCATCACCACGACGTTCTCGCAGACCTGCGCCACGACGGCGAGGTCGTGCGACACGAGCACGATGGCCAGGTCGCGGGTGACGGCGAGGTCGGCCAGCACATCGAGCACCTCGGCCTGCACCGTGACATCCAGCGCGGTGGTCGCCTCGTCGGCGATGAGCAGCTGCGGGTCGGCGCAGATGGCAATGGCGATGAGCACGCGCTGCAGCATCCCGCCCGAGAGTTCATGCGGGTACTGGCCGGCGACGCGGTGCGGGTCGCGCAGCCCGAGCGAGGCGAACAGTTCGACGGCGCGGGTGCGCGCCTCCTTCCGCGTGAGCACGGACGACGCGCGGAGAGCCTCGGCGAGCTGCCTGCCGACGGGGATCGAGGGGTTGAGATACGAACCCGGGTCCTGGAACACGGCGGAGATGCGACGCCCGCGCAGCGGCATCCACTGTTCATAGGACAGCGAGCGCAGGTCGACGCCGTCGAATGCGAGGTCGCCGGATGTCACGGCCACCCCCTCGGGGACGATGCCGAGCACCGCGCGGCAGGTGAGGGACTTGCCGCTGCCGGATTCGCCGACGATGCCGAGCGAGCCGCCGCGTTCGACTGAGAAGGAGACGCCGCGCACGAGCTCGGTGCCGTTCGGCAGGGCGATACGCAGGTCAGCAACGGAGAGCAACGGGTCAGACATGGGCGACCTTTCGGATGCGGGCGACGGTGCTGGAAACGACGGTGCGCGAGTCGCGGGAGGAGTCCTGCAGGGCATCGGCGAGCCCATTGAAGGCGCCGACGGTGAGCATGATGAGCGCGGCCGGGATGAACGGCCCGTACGGCCGCTGGTAGAGGTAGCCGAGGTCGGTCGCGAGCATGCCGCCCCAGGTCGGTTCGGGCGGCTGCACCCCGATGCCGAGGAACGTCAGGGCGGAGACGATCACGAGCCCGGCACCCATCATGTTGGCGGTGGTGACGGCGACCGTCGGTGCGACCTTCGACCACAGGTGGGTGCGCAGAACCCAGAGCGGGGATGCGCCGACAAGCCGCGCGGCCTCGACGTACGGCGAGCTCACGACAGCGAGCGCTGCCGCGCGGCTCACCCGGTAGAAGCCGGGCGCCACGAGGATGCCCACCGCAAACATCGCCTGGTGCAGCCCGTTGCCGAGCAGGGCGGTGAGCGCGATCGCGAATACGAGGAACGGCAGCGTGATGAGGCTGTCCATGAGCCGCAGGGTGATCCACTCGAAGGCGCGCCCGAGATACACCGACAGCAGGCCGGGGATGACGCCCAGCAGCAGGCCGAGCGCCACCGCCTCGGCGGCCGAGACCAGCGAGAGCGTCGACCCGGCGAGGAGTCGGCTCAGCACGTCGCGGCCGAGCGGATCGGTACCGAGCCAGTGCTCGGCGGAGGGGCCGGCGAGGATCGCACGGGCGTCGCCCACGAGCGGGTCGAAAGGGGCGAGCAGCGGTCCGAGAACGGCGAGCAGCAGCACGGCCCCGAGGACGGAGACCGAGACCAGCCCGAGCGGCCGACGGATGGCGCGACGGAACATCACGCCGCCCGCTCGGCGCCGGGGCGCAGTCTCGTGAGCAGCCCGTTGACGAGCAGGTTGAAGGCGAGCACCAGCACGATAGCGACGACGAGGGTGCCCTGCACAACGGGCACGTCCCCGCGCAGCGCGGATTCACTCGCGAAGCGGCCGAACCCGGCCATGCCGAAGATGCTCTCAGTCACGACGGCACCTCCGAGCAGGGCGGGCACACGCATCCCGAGCACGGTGAGAGCGGGGCCGGCACCGTTGCGCAGCACGTGCACGAGCAGGATGCGGCGGCGACTGAGTCCCCGCACGATTGCTCCGGTCACATAGTTCTCGGCGTAGGCCGAGGTGAGCCCGGTGCGTAGCTGGCGGGCGAGGTCAGCTACGGTGTCCAGGCTGAGGGCTATCGCGGGCAGGGTGATGAGGGCGAGCCACTTGCCGGGGTCGACGCTCGGCGACACGTAGCCGGCCGAGGGCAGCAGGTGCAGCGTTACGCTGAACACCACAATCAGGGCGATAGCGATGACGAACGGCGGAAGCGTGGAGATAACCGTCGAGAAGACGGTGACGGCCCGGTCGATCCACGAGCCGCGGTGCACGGCGGCGAGGATGCCGAGCGTGAAGCCGAACACGATGCCGATGAGCAGCGCGAGCCCGGCGACCGAGACGCTGATCTCGAGACGCTGGAAGATCTGCGGCGCGACCGGCAGGTCGTTGAACCAGGACACCCCGAGGTCGCCGCGCAGGATGCCACCGAGCCAGGTCAGGTAGCGAACGGCGAGCGGCTGGTCGAGGCCGAACTGGGCGTTGACCCGGGCGACGTCGGCGTCGGTCGCCGAGTCACCGAGCTTGAGACCGGCCGGGCTCAGGCCGCTGACGGCACCGAGCCCGAACGTGATGAACGTGGCGAAGAGGAAGACCGGAACGATGATCGCGGCAGAGCGCAGCAGCCAGCCGAAACCGGCAAGAGCACGTGTCGCGATGATGTTCATGGTCTTCCTCTCCGCTGTCGTTCTACTCGGACCCGACGGTCACGCCTTCCCAGCGCACCTGCGAGAGGAAGTGCGGGAGGGCGGAAACTCTGGGGCTGCGCACGAAGATGCGCGGGCTGGCAACGGTGGAGAAGCTCGAGGCCTGCAGCACGCCGATCTTCACGGCCTCTTGAAGCACCGACTCGTAGTTCGGGTCGTCGAGCGGGGTGTTCCGCACCTCGTCGAGCGCCGCGAGGAACTCCGGCGACGCGGTACGGCTCGGGTTCATCAGACCCTCGGGGCCGTAGACGACCGTGAGGTTCTGCACCGGCGACTCGCGACCGACCGTGCCGTCGAGGGCGAATTGTGCCGTGCGGTTGATGTAGACCTGCTGCTGCCAGGTGGATGAGCCGGGCGCCACGAGGTTGATGGTCGACTTCACGCCCACCTTCTTCAGCTGCTCCTGCACGAGCACCGCGATGTTCTCCGAGTAGGAGGCCGCAGTGATCTCGATCGAGAGTTCGTTCGGCTCGTAGCCCGCGTCCGCGAGCAGCTGCTTCGTCTTCTCGGGGTCATAGGCGAAGAGGTCATCGAGCTCCGGGTTGTAGGCGACGTAGCCCTTCGGGAATGGCTGGTAGGTCACCTCGCCGATGCCGAAGCCCGCGACATCCACTATCTCCTGACGGTCCACGGCGTACTTCAGCGCCTCGACCACCTTCGGGTCGTCGAGCGGGGCGATCGCATTGTGAATATCGACCTGGCTCACCGTGAGGCTGTCGATCACGTCGACCTCGAGGCCCGCAGCCTTCGCCTCCTCGATCTTCGAGGCAGGCAGTGAGGCCACGTCGAGCGCACCACTCTGCACGGCGGCGATCACCGTGGCGGGGTCGGTGCCGGTCGACAGCTCGAGGCGGTCGATCTTCACGTTCTCGGCATTCCAGTAGTCAGGGTTCTTCACGAGCACGGCGTTCGACTCGGGCACAAAGCTCTCAATTGTGAACGGGCCGGCGCCGACGGGTGCGGTCGGGATGGCTGCCGCATCCTTCTCAAACGCCGTCGGGCTCACGATCGCACCGGTCTTGCCAGCCAGCAGGTTCGGGACCTGGTAGTCGGGATGCACCAGCTCGAGTGTCACCTCGAGCTCACTGTCGGCCGTCACGTCGTCGATGGTCGAGAGCTGGTCCTTGAGCAGGGAGTTCTCCTGCGTCTTGCCGCGCAGCAGGCTCGCCTTGACGGCCTCGGCGTCGATCGCCGTGCCATCGCTGAAGGTGAGCCCGTCACGCAGGGTGAAGGTGACCTCGTCGCCGGTCTCGTTGTACTCCCACTTCTCGGCGAGGCCCGGGCCGGCGTTGCCCTTCTCGTCGAGCTGGGTGAGCGAGGCGTAGACGAGGCTGATCGTGTTGATGTCGTTGCCGGTGCTGGAGGTGACCGGGTCCCACGAGGTGGGCAGGCCGAATCCCCACTTGAGCACGGAGGGCACGGTCTCGCCCGCGTCGGCCGGCGCGCTGCACGCCGACAGCACGAGGGCTGCTGCTGCGGCGAGCGCGACGAAGGCTGTGGGCTTGGTGAGGGATGGCATTGCTGTGCTCCTGTTTTTCGGTGGACTAAGCAGAGACGAGCCGGGCGGCTGCATCTCGAACCGCGCTGTTGCGGTTGGCGGGAACGGGGAGGCCGAGGTTGCCGCGCAGGGTATCCGACTCGTACTCCTCGCGGAAGATGCCGCGCTCGCGCAGGATCGGCAGCACCTCGTCGGTGAACCGCGCGAACTGGCTCGGCACCGTGACGTGCACGTTGAAGCCGTCGATCGCTCGGCCGACGAACCAGCGCTCGATCTCGTTGGCGACGGTGAGCGCGGTGCCGGCGAACGGCGAGTGCCGCACGGGGTTGAAGTGCTCGACGGTCTCGCGCAGCGTGAGCCCGTTGGTGCGGGCGGTGAGCTTGATGTTGTCGGCCTGGGTGCGGAAGCTCGTGTCGCCGAGCGAACCCAGCTCGGGGAACGGCGCGTCGAGGTCGTACTGGCTGAAATCGTGCCAGCCGAATGGTCGGCCGAACTCGGCGAGCACCCGGTCGAAGTCCTTCGCCCAGTGGGTGCTGATCTCGATCTCCCGCGCTTCGGCGTCGGTGTCGGTGATGATCGGCAGCAGGCCGGGCAGCACGAGCACCTCGTCGGGGTTGCGTCCCTTGGCGGCGGCGCGCGCCTTGATATCGGAGTAGAAGGCCTGGCCCGCTTCGAGATTGAACGCGAACGTGAAGATGCCCTCGCCGATCTCGGCGCCGAGGTTACGGCCCTCGTTGGAGTCACCGGCCTGGAAGATCACCGGCTGGCCCTGCTTCGAGCGCTCGATGTTGAGCGGGCCGACGACGGAGAAGAACTCCCCCGTGTGGTTCAGCCGGTGCTGGCGCTCCTTGTCGAAGAAGACACCGGCGGCCCTGTCGCGCGGGAAGGCGTCATCCTCATAGGAGTCCCAGAGACCCTGCGCAACACGAACGTGCTCGAGCGCGCGGCCGTAGCGGGTGTCGTAGTCGTAGTGCTCCTCGCGGCTGTAGTTGCCGGCGGTGCCGCCGTCGCCGGTCGCGACGACGTTCCAGCCGGCTCGGCCCCGGCTGATCAGGTCGAGCGAGGCGAACTTGCGGGCGACGTTGAACGGCTCGTTGTACGAGGTGGTCACGGTACCGACGAGACCGATGTGGGTTGTCGAGACGGCGAGCGCGGAGAGCAGGGTGAACGGCTCGAGCCTGTTGAGGTAGTGGTTGGGCGAGTCCGGGGTGATGAACTGGCTGTCGACGATGAAGACCAGGTCGAACTTGGCGGCCTCAGCCTGCCGGGCGCGAGCGATGTACCAGTCGATGTCGACGCTCGCGTCACCGGGGATCTCCGGGTCGAGCCACACATCGTGCTGGCCGGGCCCGCCGACGCCGACGAGAACGGCGCCGAGCTTGAGCTGGCGTGAAGTGGATGACGTCATGGGATCCTCCGTGGTGGTTTGTGCGGTGCCCCACGATGCGACGCCCCCGTCAAGAGCGGCAAAGAATCTTGCGTAATGTGTCGCCGATCGGCCGAATGTGACGTCATATATCGCTGCGTTGAGCAGCTTCTCGCAGCATTCGTCATACGGGGTTACCGTCGTCCCTGTTGCTACCCACGAAAGGACGGGCGATGACCGACCAGACGACCTGGGCCGAGGCCACGAAGCAGGTACACGCCGGCTATACGGCAGGCGTGCCGCAGAACACCGCCGTTGTTCCGATCTACCAGTCGACCGCGTACGAGTTCGCCGACTTCAACTCGGCGGCCGACATCTTCGCGCTGCGCGCCTCCGGAAACCTGTACGGCCGCACCGGCAACCCCACCAACGCGACGCTCGAGACGCGGGTCGCTGCCCTCGACGGCGGCGTTGCCGCACTCGCCACCGGCTCCGGCCAATCCGCCGTCGCGATCGCCCTGCTCGCCCTCGCGAAGAACGGCCAGCACATCGTGGCGTCCAGCCAGCTGTACGGCGGATCCGTCGACCTGCTGGAAGACACCTTCGCCGACTTCGGCATCGGGGTCACCTTCGTCGATCCCCACGATCCGTCGGCCTGGGCGGATGCGATCCAGCCCGGTACGCGGGCCTTCTTCGTGGAGAGCATCGGCAACCCGATCGCCTCCGTGCCCGACCTGGAGGCACTCGCCGAGGTCGCGCACGAGAACGACATCCCGCTCGTCGTCGACAACACGATCGCAACGCCGTACCTGCAGCGCCCGATCGAGTTCGGCGCCGACATCGTCGTCTACTCGGCCACAAAGTTCCTGGGCGGTCACGGCAACGCGCTCGCCGGCGTGATCGTCGACGCGGGCACCTTTAACTACGGTGCGCGACCCGACCGTTGGCCCCAGTTCACGAGCGTGAGCAAGCGCTTCGGCGGCATCGTCTTCTGGGATCACTTCGGCGCGGCCAAGAGCGCCTACCTCTCCTACGCGAAGGTCAAGCTGAGCCACGACCTCGGGCCGTCGCTCTCGCCGTTCAACGCCTTCCTGATCCTGCAGGGCATCGAGACCCTCGACGTGCGGCTGCGCAAGCAGACCGACACGGCCCTCGCCCTCGCCCGCTACCTCGACGACCAACCGCTCGTGCGCCGCGTGCACCACGCCGGCCTGGCAGGGCACCCCGACCATGCCCTGGCCGGCAAGTACCTGCCGCGCGGTACGGGCGCGGTGTTCTCCTTCGACCTGAATGCTCCGGATGCCGCGGTCGGCTCGTTCATCGACAGCCTCGGGTTGTTCAAGCTCGTCGCCAACATCGGCGATGTGCGCAGCCTCGTTGTGCACCCCGCAACCACCACCCACAGCCGCTTCACCGCCGAACAGCGGGACGCGGCGGGCATCACGCTCACGACCATCCGGCTCTCGGTCGGACTCGAGGATCCGGCCGACCTGCTCGCCGACCTCGAGCAGGCGTTCGCCCGGCTCACCACTCGTTCGACGGAGACATCATGAAATTCGGTTACTGGACACCCGTCTACGGCGGCTTCCTGCGCAACGTCGGCGACGAGGGCGGCATGGCGGCCACCTGGGACTACGTGAAGCGCGTCTCGCAGCAGGCCGACGCGCTCGGCTGGGACATCACACTTGTTCCCGAGCTCTACCTCAATGACCGCAAGGGGGTGGATGCGCCCAGCCTCGAAGCGTGGTCGCTCTCCAGCGCGATCGCCGCGGTCACCACCGACCTGCGCATCATGACGGCCGTGCGCCCCGGCTTCCACCTGCCGACCGTCATCGCCAAGACGGCGGCAACGCTCTCCGACATCAGCTCCGACCGCTTCTCGCTCAACGTCGTCTCGGCGTGGTGGGCTGAAGAGGCGAAGCAGTACGGGGGTGTCTTCGCGTCACACGATGAGCGGTACATCCAGTCGACGGAATTCGTGAACGTGCTGAAGGGCATGTGGCGCGATGAGCGGTTCACCCTGCAGGGACAGTTCTACGACGTGCCACAGGCGGTGTTGAGCCCCAAGCCGCGCGTGGCCCCGCGCATCTTCGCGGGTGGCGAGAGCGAGTCGGGGCGTGAGGCGATCTCAGCCTTCGCCGACGCGTACGTCATGCACGGCGGGACTCCCGAAGAGGTCGCGCCCAAGGTCGCCGACGTGCACAACCGGCGCACCCGGCTGCAGGGTGCGCCTTTCGAGGAGGTCGGCATGGCGGCCTACGTCATCATCCGCGACACCGAGCGCGAGGCCCTTGCCGAGCTCGAGCGCATCACGACCTTCGACCCGGGCTCCCCGGGCTTCGCCTCGTTCGAGGAATTCCAGAAGCACTCCAACCTCGACGTCGAGCTCACCAAGCGCGAGTACTCGGTCGGCACCCGTGGGCTGCGCCCCAACCTGGTCGGCACGGCCGAGCAGGTCGCCGAACGCATCGCCGACCTCGAGGCGGCCGGCGTCGACCTGCTGCTCGTGCAGTCCTCGCCGCTGCACAACGAGCTCGACCGCATCGCCGAGCAGCTGTTCCCACTCGTCGGCGCGGCTCCGGTGCTGGAGGTTGCTCGATGAGCACACCCCCGAGCATCGAGCGATGGGATGAGCCTCTCGGCGCAACTCCCCGCGGAACTCTCATTCTGCTGGCCGGGCGGGGCGAGGCGGCCTCCGTCTACACCCGCTTCGCGCGCCGACTGTCGGCGGATGCGTACCGCGTACGCGTGGTGCGCGACGTGACCGACGACCCGAAGGCGTCCACGGCGACGGTGCGCGGGCTCATCGCCGAGAGCGAGATCCTGCCGGTTGTGCTCATCGGCTCGGACGCGGGCAGCGTGCTCGCGCTCGACATCGCGAGCGACGCGCGGTCCGGTGTTGCCGCAGTCGTATCGGCCGGGCTGCCGAGCGCCCACGGCCTGCTCGCCGACGCCCAGACACAGCTCGACGCGCGGTCGGCCTGCCCCGTGCACCGCAAGGTGCTCGAGGATGCCCTTGCCGTCGACCCGCTGGCGCTCGCCCGCGACCTGCCTCGCGAGCTACGGCTGCCGGCCCCAGCCTCCGTGCGGATCCCCGTGCTCGCCATCCACGGCAACATCGACTCGATCGCAAGCATCGCGGAGGTGCAGTCGTACTACCGGCAGCTGCCCCACGCGCGGGTTGCGGTCGTGCACGACGGACGCCACGACATCCTCAACGACGTGAGCCACCGCAGCGTCGCCGCCACCATCGTGCTGTTCCTCGAAGAGATCCGGTTGGGGGTGCCGGCCCTCGAGCTCGCCTAGATCTCGTCGTCGAGGGCCTCGATGGTCGGCTCCTCCGAGCGCACCGGGTTCGCCGCCGCCAGCAGCGTGTCGGGTGCGTAGCTGCCGGCGAGCGCCTCGGCGTACGCGGCCAGCGGCGGGGACAGCACCGAAGCCTGAGCGACACCTGCGGCGACCTCGGCCTCGTCACTGAGCAGGTCGAGCGTTACCGTCAGCGAGAGCTGCAGCAGATGCAGGGTGCCGAGTGGATCCACGGCGTTCTCCCGACCGCCCACGTGCACCGAATACACGACGGGCGCCTCGACGAGCGCGGACTGCACAACGCTCGCTCGCGCCTCACTCGCCGCGGCGACATGAGCGAGAGCAAGACGCACCCGCTCGAAGGCGAGGGTCAGGCCGACGAGTTCGCTGTTGCCGCCACGGACGACGCTCCCGGTATCCAGATCGACGAGCGGATCGTCGGCGCGGGAGTTGAGCTCCAGGGTGACGGCGGCGGCAAGCGCGGTCACCGCCTCGGCGAGCGCGCCATTCACCTGCGGCGCCGAGCGGAAGGCGATGGGGTCGGTGGTCGCGGCATCCAGATCGGTGAGTAGCGAGCCTATGCGCGCAGCGGAGGCGGCCTGCCCGACGGAGCGGTGCGCCGACTGCACCTGCGCGGAGAAGGGCGCAGCGCTTCCGCCGGCGCCGGTCGCCCGCAGCGCGCTCACCGACAGCGCCACGGCGAAGTCGCTCGCATTCACGAGTCGTGCCAACTGGTCGACGACGAGCGCGCCCACTCCGATGGCCGCCGAACTCACGTCCACCGGCAGGCTGATGCCCCGGTTCAGGGCCGAGACGATCTCGTGCGCGAGCGCCGGGTCCGTTCCCGATCCCCCGCGGCTGATCCCGACGAGGCGCGCGAACACCGCGGCGCGGGTCTCCTCCTCGCTGAGGTGCGCGGCCGGAACGCGGGCGGTCGATGGCAGCGTCATCCCCTCCGCGCGCGCCGCCTCGAGCAGGGAGTACGAGGCCGCGAGATCACGCTCGACGACACTCGTGAGCGAGACCGGTTCGCCTGCGCGGGCGACGGCCGTGACATCCGCGACGCCGATCGGTTTCCTGCTGAGTTGGGGCACCTGTGAAGTCTCGCAGTACTTCCGCTCGCCGCTGCAACGTTCTAGCGTGAACTCATGTCAACGCCGACCGGAACCGTCTCCCGCATCTCCCCCACCGAGGTCGAGCTCGCCCTCTCCCGCGTGATCACCGCAGAGGCGGATGACGTCTGGGCCAGCCTCACGGCATCCGATCGCACCGCCGCGTGGATCGGTCCCTGGTCGGGAGAGGCGCGTGTGGGCGGCACCATCGAGCTCACGATGGTGCTCGAGGACGGCTCCCCCACCGTGCCGGTGCGCATCGACGCGTGCGACGAGCCGTACCACGTGGCCTTCACCACCGACTCCTTTGTGCTCGAGGTGCGGCTCTTCCCGCTCGACAACGGCACCGAGCTGATCCTCAGCCAGACGCTCGACGACCCGTCACTCGCCGAGAGCTACGGCCCCGGCTGGGAGTTCTACCTCGACGCCCTGCTTGCCGCGCGCGACGGTCGCCCGCTGCCACGCTTCGGGGACTACGACCCGAGCATGGCGCCGTACTACGCAGGGCTCGCCCGTAACCTCTAGAGGTTCTTGCGGTAGCAGAGCGCGCGCGGGATGGCGTTGTACAGTCCATAGACCTCGATCGGCCGGTAGCCCATCGACTCGTACAGCGCGATCGCCGCGAGCTGGCGATCCCCCGTCTGCAGAACGAGAGACGGGATGCCCCGCTCCCCCGCCACCCGCTCCAACTCGGTCATCAGCGCGCGTGACAGTCCCCGCCCTCGGGCGTTCGCGGCGATGAACACCTTCTTCACCTCGAGTTCCTCGTTCCACGGGCGCAGGGCGGCGTGCCCCACGGGCACCCCGTCGTCGATCGCGATCACCGTGTGGACCATGGTCGCCGGGTCGATCGCGAGGGATCGGTCCACCGCAGCCTGCTCGTCGGGAGTCTGGGCGGCCGAGCGGTCCGCGTACATCGCGCTCGTCTCGACGTCCATGGCGGCGCGCAGGGCGAGCGCGCGGGCGTCATCCCACGCCACTGTTTCAAAATTCATGATGATCCTCAATGACGAGAGGGCACCGGCCGAAGCCGATGCCCTCCTGTCGCTAGGTGAAACTACTCGACCTTGGCCTTCGTCGTCGCCGAAGCGTTCGACTCGTACGAGGTGTTCGTCGACTCGAAGAAGTTGACGAGCTGGAGGGTGTCGTTGGCGGCAGCCATCCACTTGGCGGGGTTCGACACGTTGTAGTGCGCGTCGAAACCGAGCTCCTCGAGACGGCGGTCGGCCAGGTACTTCACGTACTGGTTGATGTACGTGGCGTTGAGGCCGAGGATCCCGTTCGGGAGCAGGTCATGGTTGTAGGCCTCTTCCATCTCGACCGCATCCAGGATCATCTGCTTGATCTCGGCGGCGAACTCCTCCGTCTGCAGGTCGGGGTTCTCCTCGAGCACGGTCAGGATCAGGTTGATGCCGAACTTGAGGTGCAGGCTCTCATCCCGAACCACCCAGTCCATGAGCGAACCGAAGTTGCGCAGCAGGTTTCGCTGGCGGAACGACAGGGCGACCATAAAGCCCGAGTAGAACCAGATGCCCTCGAGCACAACGTTGTACGCAACCAGGTTGCGAACGAAGTCCTTTTTGCCCTCGGTGGTGGTGATGTCGAGCGTCTGCTCCGTCATACGACGGATGAACTTGAGCTCGAACTCCTCCTTGCGCGCCATCGACGGGATGTCGACATGCGAGTTGTACGCGGCTTCCCGGTCGATCGGGAAGGTCTCGAGCACGTACTCGAACGACATGCAGTGGTTCGCCTCTTCCCACATCTGCTTGGCGAGGTACAGGCTGCACTCTGCCGCGGAGACGTAGGGGTAGACGCCGAACGCGAGTGCCTTGTTGACGAGCAGCTCGTTCGGGTTGAAGTACGACATCAGGAAGGTCACCGCGTGGCGCTCTTCGTCCGTCATCTTCTTGAAGTCCGCGATGTCCTCACCGAGCTGGATCTCGTTGGGGAACCACGTGTTCGCGACGGCCTGGTCGTACAGGTCCATGGCCCACTGGTACTTGATCGGCTTGAGGAGGAGTCCGTCCTGAAGCCCTGTTCCTAAAATGCCCATTTTGCGTCTTTCATTAGTACTACTGGCAACTTTCGCACTGGAGGTCGTCCATGGGATCGACCGGGACTGAATATTCTTCGAAGGTGCGGTCCATGATTACGCGTCACCCTTCGCGAGTCCACCGAAGCCACGACGGGCGGGAGCGGCGGAGACCGCGGCCTCGACCGGAGCGCCCGATGCGGCAGCCGCGCCGAAGCCCTTCTTGGCGCCCGACCCGATCTCCTCGGACTTGTTCACCTTGACGGTGGACTGCTCGGCGGTGTGGCGCGGCTTCATGTGCAGGTAGTACGTCGTCTTCACGCCGCGCTCCCATGCTGCGAAGTAGATGTCCATCATGTCGCCGAGGTCACGCGTCTCGAGGTACATGTTGCGGCTGATGGCCTGGTCGATCCACTTCTGGGCGCGAGCGGCGACCTCGAGGAACGCGTACGGCGACAGCTGGAAGCTCGTCTTGTACACCTCCTTGAGGTGGTCCGGGATGGCGGCCACGTTCTGGATGTCGCCCTGGCTGCGCAGGATCGACTCCTTCGTGGAGTCCCAGATGCCGAGCTTCTGCAGGTCGACGACCAGGTTGCGGTTGACCTCGAGGAACTTGCCGTTCGAGGTTGCGCGGCTGAAGATCTGCGAGAACTGCGGGTCGAGACCCGGGGTCGTTCCCGCCACGAGACCGATGGATGCGGTGGGCGCGATCGCCATGAGCGTCGCGTTGCGCATTCCCCCCTTGACCTTGAGACGCAGGGCGTCCCAGTCGAGGCGGGTCTTGCGGTTGACCTTGATCTCCATGCCACGGTCCGCCTCGGTCAGCGCGATCGAGTCGAGGGGCACGAGGCCCTCCGACCAGCGGCTGCCCTGGAAGTTCGGGTAGGAGCCACGCAGCTGCGCGAGGTTCGCGCTCTCGTCGATCGCCGCGTAGGAGACGTGCTCCATGATCTCGTCGATCAGGTCGTAGGCCGCTTCGCTCTCGTAGCTGATGCCGAGGCGCTCGATGATGTCGGTGAAGCCCATAACTCCCAGGCCGACGGCGCGGTTCTCGCTGTTCGAGAAGTCCGCCTCCTTGACCGAGGAGCGCGTGATGTCGATCAGGTTGTCGAGCTGGCGCACCGCGAGGCGAGCGCTCTCCTCGATCTTCTTGAAGTCGACACTCAGGCCGGCGTTCTCGACGTCGAGCATGTGCTGCGACAGGTTGATCGACGCGAGGTTGCAGACGGAGACGTTGTCTTCGTCCTGCGGAAGCGTGATCTCGGTGCAGAGGTTCGAGAGGTGGATCGTTCCCGTGTTGTTGTTGAGCGCACGGTTGTTGATCGTGTCCTTCCAGGTGAGCCACGGGTGGCTCGTGGTCTGGAGGGAGATCAGGATCGACTTGAACTGCTCGCGAGCCGTGATCTTCTTGAACATGTGCATCTCGCCGGCTTCGGCCTTCGCGACGTACTCCTGGTACTTCGCGCTGAACGCGGCACCGTAGAGCTCGTTGAGGTCTGCGACCTCGAGCGGGTCGAAGAGGTACCAGTCGTCGTCGTTCTGCACGCGCTTCATGAACTCGTCGCTGATCCAGACCGCGGTGTTCGCGGTGCGGGTGCGGCGGTACGGGTCACCGGAGTTGTTGCGCAGCTCCAGGAACTCCGGGAAGTCCATGTGCCAGTTCTCCATGTAGAAACAGAGGGCGCCGAACTTCTTGCCTCCCCGGCTCACCGCCCGAAGAATCGAGTCGATGGTGTGCATAAACGGGATGGGTCCGGTCGACGTCGTGTTGTTCGAGCGGATGGGCGAACCCTGCGCACGGAGCTTCGTGACCGAGAGGCCGATTCCGCCGGTGCCCTTGGTCAGCCACATGACATCGCGCGTGGTCTTCGCGATGTGCTCCATGTCGTCCTGCATCTCCATGACGAAGCAGTTCGCGAGCTGCGGGTAAATCGTTCCGGCGTTGACGAGGGTGGAGCCGGCCGCGAGGTACTCGAGCTTGGACATCTTCTCGTAGAAGGCGATGGCCGCCTCGTTGGGGTTCTGCTCGTTGAGCGAGAGTCCCATCGCGATACGCATCCAGAAGTACTGGGGAACCTCGAGGGCATCGCCGTTGCGGCCCTTGATGCCGTAGCGGTTGTTGAGGGTGACGACACCGATGTACTTGAGCAGCTCATCGTGGGCCGGCTCGAGGTGGCCGGCGAGGAACTCGAGGTCGAAGAGCTCGGTCAGGCGCGGGTCGAGCAGCTTCTCGTCGACGCCGCGGGTGACGTTAGCGGCGAAGTGCTGCTTGTGCAGCGACTTCAGCTCGTCGGCGGTCTCGTAGTCACCGAGCACGCGCTTGTAGATCGTCTTGAGCAGGAGACGGGCGGCGACGATGTCGAAGGCCGGGTCGTCCTTCACGTTCTGGAGGGCCACCTGGATGACTGCCTCGTCGAGCTGCTGGGTCGTGATGCCGTCGAAGAGCGTGAGCTCGAGCTCCGAGGCGATCTGGGTGACCCAGGTGATGTTCTCGTCAAGACCGGCACTCGCGTGCTCGATCGCGAGGTTGATCTTGTTCGCGTCGTATGGCTCGCGCTCGCCATCGCGCTTAACTACCGTGATTCCCACAAATGCTCCCTCAAAACTACTGAAATTGGCCTTTTACCCGCATGCTCGGCCCGGCGGTTTCACCACTATATATCGTGCCACCGACGCTTGGCGAACACCACATGTAGTGGGCGTGTCATCCACAGCTGTGGATAACTTGTATGACTTATACACAGGGTAAAGGGCCCCTCCGACAGGGCGTTCACCACGGAATCACGCGCGACCTCGACGCTAAGCTGGGTGTCTTGTGAGTACTTATTCCAGCCTGCTGAAAACCCCCGGAGTCGCCCGCATCATTGCCGCGCAGCTCACGGCGCGGTTCCCCTTCGGCATGCTCTCGCTCGCGTACCTGCTGCACATCGAGCAGATCACCGGTTCCTACGGCGCCGCGGGCCTTGTGCTCGCCGCGACGAGCATCGGCCAGGCCATCGCCGGACCACTCACAAGTCGCTGGATGGGCGTCTGGGGAATGCGCCGCGTGCTTACCCTCACGATGATCGTCTGCGCGACCTCGATCGGCCTGATCGCCTTCATCGTCGACGCGAGCGTGCCGGTCTACATGATCATCGGTTTCATCGGCGGGCTGAGCATGCCGCCGATCCAGCCCGCGGTGCGCACCATCTACCCCAAGATGGTCAACTCGAAGCAGCTGACCGCGCTGTTCTCGCTCGACGCCTCGGCCCAGGAGATCATCTGGGTCGCCGGCCCGGTCATCACGACCTTCGTCGCGACGCAGATCTCGACGACCCTCGCGATCGTCATCGCGGGAGTGTTCCTCGTCGGCGGCGGGCTGTGGTTCATCCTCTCCCCCGAGGTCGGGCGCGTGCGCATCCCACGCAGCAAGCGCAAGCTCGGGGTGGTGCTCTCCAAGCCCGCGGTGCTGCTCTCCACGATCGTCGGCTTCCTGCTCGTCGGTGCGTGCGCTGCGGTCGAGGCGGGAGTCGTCGCGGCGTTCGGGCACGGCGGGCCCGAGGCCGGAATCGTGCTCGCCGTCTTCGCGATCGGTTCCCTCGCCGGCGGCCTGTCGTTCGGGCACGTGCCCGTCGGGCCGTGGGCGTTGTCCCGTCGTATGCTCGGCGTCTTCGTGGGCATGGCACTCGCGATGTTCTCGCTCAACTTCTGGTGGCTGGGCGTCACCCTGCTGATCGCCGGCATCGGCATCGCTCCCGCTCTGGCCGTGATGTTCGCGATCGTCTCAGCGACGGTGAAGTTCAGCGACACCGCAGAGGCCTACGGCTGGGTGGGCACCGGGCAGCTCATCGGCGCCGCGCTCGGCTCGGCCGCCGCCGGATTCCTCATCGACGCGAACGGGGCCGTCGGCGGGTTCTGGGCCGCCGCGGCGTTCGCCTTCGTCGGCTTCCTGATCCCCACGATCCTGCGCAGCTGGCATCCCGACCTGCGCGGTCGAGAGCTCTCGTCGATTCCCGACACAGCGCCGGTGCCGATCCAGCCGAGCTAGCTAGCGCAGGGGCTTGAGCGCGCCTGCAAGCGTCTCGAGTTCGGTGACGAGCTTGCCGAGGATGGCGCTCTCCTTCTCGTTGGGCTGGAAGGCGTCATCCTGAACCCTCGTGCCGATGAAGGGGATCTCGACATTCGCGCCGGTCTTGATCAGGCCGACGGTCGTCAGCACGGGCTCGATCGCCGACACACCGCGGGCACCCGCAGCGACGCCGCCGTAGCTGACGAAGCCGACCGGCTTGCGCCACCACTCCTGCGAGAGGAAGTCGATGGCGTTGCCGAGCGCCGGCGCGTAGGAGTGGTTGTACTCGGGGGTCACGAAGATGAAGGCGTCGGCGGCCTCGACCCGCTCCGACCAGGCGAAGGTGTGCGGCTTCGTGTAGGCGCGCTTGGCGGGATGATTCGGCTCGTCCATGAACGGAAGCGCGAGCTCGGCGAGGTCGACGAAGTCGATCTCGAAGCCACCACGTTCGGCGACGGCGGAGTTGACCCACTGCGCGACGGGAAGGCCTGCACGGCCGGGACGGACAGAGGCGACGACGATCATAAGCGTGTTCACCTTTCCTGCAACGCGGGTCCGTGGTTTTCCATTCCCGCGCATGGAGTTCAGTAGGGTCGTCCCATGGAGCTTCCCCTGTACTCGTCCGGCACCCCGGGCGGCCCCCGCGTTCTGCTCGTGCACGGCCTGAACGGCGACGCCGCGACCTGGTGGCGGGTCGCCGACGCTTTCGAGGCTTCGGGATGTCACGTGCACTCCGTCGACCTGCGGGGTCATGGTGCGGCGGCTCGGGATGACGACCTCGCTCTCGCGAGTTACGCGGCAGACCTGCCCGGCACCGACTGGGATCTCGTGCTGGGCCACTCGCTGGGTGCCGCAACGGCCTCGATAGCTGCGACGACTCCCGGTTTCGCGCGACGTCTCGCCCTGCTCGACCCCGTGCTGGAGATCGACCCGGCCTCCCGTGATGCGATCATCGCCGACCAGCTGGCCGAGCTGGAGCTCACCGTCGATTCGCTCACCGCCGAGAAACCGCACTGGCACCCGCGGGACGTCGCGACCAAGGTTGCGGCCGCGCGGCTCTCGTCGCCCGGTACCGCCCGTGGATCCTTCGACGACAACCCCGCCTGGGATGCGGTGACGGCGGTTGCCGGGCTGGAGATTCCGACGCTGGTGCTCAGCGGAGACCCCGCCGTCTACACGATGCTCGGCACCGCGACGGTTGCCGCGATCACGCGGCCCGCACTCGAGTACCGCGTGATACCCGGCACCGGACACTCGCCACAGCGCGATGACTTCGACGCGACGATGGCTGTGCTGTGGGATTGGCTGTCTCGCTCACCTGAGCCGAGCGGCCGCCTCGATCCGCGGAGTCCGCGATTTTCGTATCCCGAAGCCCCTCTATTCAGACTGGAGTCGGGATACAGAAATCGCGAGCACCAGATCCCCTGACAAGCCCGGAATCCCGATCCCAACTCTGCTTTACCTAAGGCGCAGTTGGCATTCAGAAGTCGCAGCTCCCCGCGACGGAATCGCCGGAGAAGAGACCGCTACCAGCGCCCGTGCACCGCAGCGCGGAAGTAGCGGTCGTAGCGGGCCTCGATGTCGGACGTGAAGTCCGCGCCGAGCGGCGGCACGGAGCCGGCCGAAGCGTTGGACTGCGCCTGCGCGACGTTGCGCGCACCGGGGATGACCGTGGTCACGCCATCCAACTGGGCGAGCCAGGCGAGAGCTGCGACCGACGGCGTGAGCCCGAGCTCAGAGGCCGCGGCCGAGAACTCGCGCGCGGCCGCGACACCCTGCTCGAAGTCGACACCGGAGAACGTCTCGCCCACGTCGAAGGCCTCGCCGTGACGGTTGAAGGTGCGGTGGTCGTTCTCGGCGAACGTGGTCTGCTCGGTGTACTTGCCGGTGAGCAGGCCTGAGGCGAGCGGCACGCGCGCGATGATCGCCACCCCGGCGCCGATAGCCGCGGGCAGCACACGCTCGAGCGGCTTCAGGCGGAAGGCATTGAGGATGATCTGCACACTCGTGATGCCCGGACGGGCGATGGCGGCGAGCGCCTCATCCACCGTCTCGACGCTGACGCCGTAGCGGGCGATAACGCCATCCTGAACCAGCTCGTCGAGCGCGTCGTAGACCGCATCGGTCGAGAACACGGGAGTCGGTGGGCAGTGCAGCTGAACCAGGTCGAGGGTGTCGGTGCGCAGGTTGGCGCGCGAGCGATCGGTCCACTCGCGGAACTTCGCGAGGGTGAAGTTGGCCGGATCCTGGGCCTCGCGGCGACCCATCTTCGTCGCGACGAACACGTCGAGCTCGGGGTTGTCCGCGAGGTAGTCACCGATGACCTGCTCGCTGCGTCCGTCACCGTAGACGTCCGCGGTGTCGAACAGGGTGACACCGGCTTCGACCGAGGCGTCGAGCACGGCGCGGGCGTCCGCCTCGCTCACGTCGCCCCAGTCGGCACCGAGCTGCCAGGTGCCGAGGCCGATCGCGGAAACGGGAACGCCGAGGCGTGAGGTTGTGTGGGATTCCATCCTCGAAGCCTAGACCGGGCGACTAACCGATCGCCTTCGCCACAGCTTTTGCCAGCCTCTTGCGCACCAGGTGGTCGTTCGCGTCGACACGGTGCACCGTCACGTGCCGCAACTGCTCGACGATGCGCAGGCCGCCGGTCATCACGAACGGGTCGAGGGTTCCGTACACGACCTCCACCGGAACCCGCACCGAGGCGATGTCGCTGACCGCCGTCTGCGACTCGATCGAGTTCTGCAGGGAGAGCACAAAGGCGTTCCAGTTGCGTTCGGAGACCTCGAGCACGTTTTTGATGGGCGACATCCGGGACAGCATGGCGGCGGTGCGCGTCGTGAAGCCCTTGTTGCCGCGCAGGAATTCGTACGCGCGCAGATAGGCGCTCATCGTGGCGCGCTGCATCGGGTCGCCGATCTCGGTCGGCGCGACGTAGATCGGCGGGCTCACGAGCACGAGCTTCGACACCTTGCCCGGGTACATGGCCGCGTAGCGTGCAGCGATCAGGCTGCCCATCGAGTGTCCGACCAACTCGAACGGAGCCCGCAGCGCGAGCGAGGCGATCGTCGCCCGCACCGATTCGACGTGCTCCTCGATGGTGAAGGTCGCCGTCTCGGGCGCGGTTGATTCCCCGAAGCCGAGCAGGTCGATCGAGATGCAGCGGTGCTTGTCGACGAGGCGGGGCACCAGCTCGGAGAAGGTCACCGACGACGACGCGATGCCATGAATGAGGATGACGACCGGCCCGCTCCCCGAATCGTCGGCGATGTGCAGCAACGGTGTGCGCTTCCGGGTGAACCACTCGCGCCAACTCATGCCCGATTATCTCAGAGGCGCAGCGGGGCACGAAAAAGGGGACACCGAGGCGTCCCCTTTTCCGATCGCGGGAGGATCAGTCGCGCAGGTCTTCCTTGTACTCGTTCTTGGCCTTGGTGGAATCGCGCTCGGCCTCAGCACGCTTTACGTCGGCTTCGGCCTTCTTCACTTCGGCGTCGGCCTGGACCTCGTCCACCTTGTCGCTGAGGCGCTCCTTGGTGTCGTCAGCCCACTCGCCGACCTTCTTGCCGGTTGCCTCGGCCGCGTCTTTTGCGTTGTCAAGGAATCCCATGATTGCTCCTTTGTAGTGATCTGTTATGGCGACGTTACGACTTCGATATCTATGTTCCCTGATTGTGATGCTTCACTCAGAGGGCTCCCAGAAATCTCATAGATGTGACGCTCAGATCGTGACGAACGTTGGGTAGCGGCGCCCTCCCCCGCGTCGTTACGGTGACCACATGAGACGAATGACGAGTGTTCCCGCAATTGTTGTCCTTGCGATTCTCGCCCTGAGCGGGTGCTCGGCAGGAATGTCCTCCGCCCCGGAGAGGGCGTCCGACCAGGCCGCGCCGCAGGAGGCGGGAGGTCTCGCCGACGGCTTCGTGGCGGCCGACCGGGAGATCATCACCAACGGCTCCGTGAGCCTCACCGTCGTCAGCCCCGCGAAGGCCGCGACGGAGGCAGCGCGCATCGCCGAGGCCGCCGGTGGTCGCGTCGACGCGCGCAGCGAGGAGGCTGCCGTCGACGGCGACAAGGGCCGCGCGACGCTCACCCTGCGTCTCCCCTCCAAGACCCTCACCCCCACGCTCGAGAAGATCAAGAAGCTCGGCAAGGTTCAGACCGTCGATATTGCGACGACTGATGTCACGGACCAGACCCGTGACCTCGACTCTCGCATCGACGCTCTCGCCGCGTCCATCGCGCGCCTTCAGAGTTTTATGAAGTCCGCGAAGACCGTCAATGACCTCATCACGCTCGAGACGTCGATCACCGAGCGGCAGGGCAACCTCGAAGCGATGCAGGGCGAACAGCGCTCGCTCGAAGATCAGGTCAGCCTCTCGACGATCGACCTGTTCCTCGGGTCCGAAGCGGATGCTCCCATCGAGACGCCGAGCACCTTCTTCTCTGGGCTTCAGACCGGCTGGGACAGCTTCGTCGCGTTCGTGAGTGCCGTGCTCGTCACGCTCGGAGTGCTGCTGCCGTGGCTGGTATTCCTGGGGTTGATCGGGCTGGCGGTACTCGTCATCCTGCGCCGCCGCGCCCGTCGCCCCTCGGTCAGCCCTGCGACGCCAGTCGCTCCCGCACCTGCGGAATGACCTTCGTGCCGTAGAGCTCCACGGCGCGCATCAGCGCTCCGTGGGGCAGCGGGCCGGCGCTGTACTTGAGGTCGAAGCGCTGCACACCGAGGGCTCCGACCGTCTTCGCGATCTTCGCGGCGACGGTGTCGGGCGAGCCGACGTAGAGCGAGCCGTGCTCGGCCTCTTCGTCGAACTCTGCACGGGTCATCGTCGGCCAGCCGCGCTCCTTGCCGATTCGGTCGCGCATCACGCTGTAGTGCGGCCAGAGGATCTCGCGGGCCTCCTCGTCGGTGTCGGCGATGAAGCCAGGCGAGTGCACGCCGATCGGCAGGGTCGGCTTTCCGAGCTGGGCGAGGGCGCGGTGGTAGAGGTCGACGTAGGGCGCGAACCGGGCGGGCTCGCCACCGATGATCGCGAGCATCAGCGGCAGGCCGTAGCTGGCCGCGCGCACAACGGACTCGGGGCTTCCGCCGACGCCGATCCAGGTCTTGATCGAGCCGCCCTCGGTGGTCGGGAACACACTCTGGTTGGTCAGGGCCGCACGGGTTCCACCCGACCAGGTGACGGGCTGCTCCTTGAGCAGCTCGGTGAACAGCTCAAGCTTCTCCTCGAACAGCTGGTTGTAATCGCTGAGCTCGAAGCCGAACAACGGGAAGGACTCGGTGAACGAGCCCCGGCCGAGGATGACCTCGGCGCGACCGTTGGACACCGCGTCGAGGGTCGCGAAGCGCTGGAACACTCGGACCGGGTCGTCGGAGCTGAGCACGGTCACGGCCGAGCCGAGGTGGATGCGCTTCGTCTGGCCGGCGATCGCCGCGAGCACCATCTCGGGTGACGACACGGCGAAGTCATCGCGGTGGTGCTCCCCCACGCCGATGAAGTCGACCCCGGTCTCGTCGGCCACAACGGCCTCCTCAACGACATCACGGATCACCTGCGCGTAGCTGAGATTCTTGCCCTCGGCATCGACGGTGACGTCTCCGAAGGTATCGAGTCCGAATTCGACGTGGCCGGTCATGGCGTGCTCCTTTATGTATGCAGACGTATCAATCTATCCAACCGGATGCCGCAGCGCATATTCCCGGCCTGTGCACGAATAACCTACCGAGATCCCGGACGTCGCTAGCCTCGTGCACATGGCGTCCACCCGGGATCGTGCTGCCCTTGCCGCGCTGCTTGTCGCACTCCCGATCGGCGGGGTCGGGTACGGGCTTGCGGCGGCCGTGCCCGAGCCGACGGGCGTGGTGGCGCTCGTGACATCCTCTGCTCCGAATGTGGATGTCTCGGCCAACCAGTTTTGCACCGGCGTGCTGGTCACGCCTCGCGAGGTTCTCACGGCTCGCCACTGCCTCGAGGGTCGCGACCCCACCCGGGTGGATGCGATCCTCGACGCGGACAACCTGTGCTCGACGGGCCCGATCGACGGGGAGCGGGTCGGGGTGCTGCGGGCGACTCCCCTGCCCGGCGGGGTGGATGCGGTGCTGCTCGAGCTGGAGCGGCCGCGCCGACCGCACTCCCCGGTGCGCTCGGTGCAGGTCGCACCGAGCACGTTCGAGGCCTGGGGCTGGGGTGCGGAATCGCTGGGCGGTGCGAGTTCGTGCGGGGTGCAACGCAAGCCACTGCGGACGGAGCCCGTGGAGCGCTGCGCGGCGGAGCTCGCCCTACAGCCGGCCGGCGACTACCTGTGCGCGGTGCCGACGGGTGGGCGCAACACCTGCGTGGGTGACAGCGGCGGACCGGTGTTCGCGTGGCGGGCCGGCGAGCGGATGCTGGTGGGCATCACGCTCGCCGGCCGCGGTTGCGCCCCTTCGGATGTGGGGCTGTACCTGCGCTACTGACCGGGCTTGCAGCTACCGGGGGTCATCCGCAGCGAGTGCTGGGTGGGTTCGAGGTACTCCTTTCCTCTGCTGTCTGTGTAATAGATGTCGAGACCCGCGAAGCTGCCCGTGCGGTCGGGATCGGCCGGCGTGACCTGGGTGACCAGCACGAGCTGGTTCTCGTTGCCGGCGACGGTCGCGTCGGCGATGGGCTCAGCGTTCGGCCAGTCGTCGGGAAACTGGTCGGTGGGCGGATACTTGTCGGCCAGCAGCAGGTCGCCCGGCGACGGCATGAGGCTGCTGTCGCCCAGGTCGAGGTTGTCTGCGCCGCGCAGCTCGACCCGGGTGATGTGCAGCTCACCACTCGACTTGTTGGTGAGGATGGTGCCGATGGCCGCGCTCGGGTACTGCGTCGTGGGCATGCAGGTCTCGTCGGTGTCCTCCGGCACGGCGAGTGGGCCCCTCGTGCCGGGCGGGGCACAGCCGCCCAGTACGAACCCTGCCGCGAGAGCCGCCAGGGCCAGGGTGGTCAGCCGGGCGGGGCGCCGGTCATCCGCTCGCATCGTCAGGCTTTCGCGAGGTAGCGGCCGGGCGAGGTGGGCACGCCGTTGGTGCCGCACAGTTTGCGCGTCACGGAGCCGACGTTGTGGATGCCCGCCTTGACCGCCGCCGTGTAGCCCGCCGACGACGACAGGTCGATCCCGATGACGCTGGAGATCTTGATGCCGTTGGTCGTCTTGGTCGCCGCCGAGGTGCTGCGGGTCTGCGAGGTGTTCGCGCCGAAGGGGCGGCAGTTGGCTGCGGGCACCGAGGGCACCGCCTCCGTGCCGTAGTAGCCGCCGCCGTCCCACGAGACGGGCCGCACGCTGTAGCTCGAGACCTTCTTGGTGCCGCCGATCGGATAGCACCAGTTGGAGAATCGGCCGTAAGTGAAGTCGGTGCGGAACTGGCGTCCGCCGGAGAGCGTCGACTTATTCCACGAGAACGAGTCGCCCGAGGTCACGCTCGAGGTCCCCGTCTGCGAGAAGGTCGCGTACTTGCCGCTTACCGATTTGGCAACGCCGACCGTGGCTGTGGCATTCGAGGCGATGGAGAACGAGGACTGGATGCCGGAGGTCGACGAGTACATGCGCCCGACGATCGCATCGATGCCCGGGTAGCGCTTGAGCAGGGTCGCACCGCAGATATCGGTCTTGTCGAACACGGCCTGGATCTCACTCGGTGCGGATGTACCGGCCGCGACTCCGGCGCCAATGTGGCTCTCTGTCACCAACTCGAGCTTCGTCGCGGTCGCCTCGTTCACTGTGGTGCCGGGTTCATCCTCGTCCACCGGAGCAAGGTCGCCCCCGGTCGTCACGCGCTTCGAGAAGGAGTGGGATGCGATGCCTTCGGGCGAGAACGCCTGGATCTCGAGGTTGACGAGGCCGTCAGCTCCGGCGAGTCGGGCGGCCTCGGCGGGATTCTCGATGCGCAGGTCGAATCGACCGGACGCGTCGGTCACCGCTTTGCCCACGGGCGTGAGCTTGACGGTGTCGCCCTCCTGCATGGCGCCGAGCACGTCGGTGCTCGGCCAGCCGTAGAGCACAACCGGCAGGCCCGCCGCAGCGGGTGCACCAGAGGCGGCGGCGAGTTCACCGCTCGCGACGGTCGGTGTGCTGAGCTCCGACGACAGTGGGATCTCTGCGAGCCAGTCGTTTGGCGCAGCGGCAGCCGGGGTGGTCGGCAGTGCCGCCCCGAAGACCAGGGCCGTCGCGCCGACCGCGACAAGCGCGACATCGCGCCTCCTGCGGGGCGACGCCGCCGGGATGGCGACCGGCGGAATCGTCACCGACGGACGCACGGGTTCGGGGATGCGGTTGGGGATGGGTTCGTTCATGGTTACTTCCTCCTTCGTGGGGTGTTGGAAGGATGATACTCATAAGTCTGTAGACTGGGAAGTATCATTCCACAACCGTTGGGAACTGTGGAAGGTGACCTGCAGAAGCTCCTTGGACGCAACCTTCGCGCCTACCGCCAGGCGCGTGGCCTCAGCCAGGAGGACTTCGCCGAGCTGCTCGAGGTACATCGCACCTACATGGGCGGCATCGAGCGCGGCGAGCGCAACCTGACGCTGAAGTCGGTCGAGCGCATTGCGGAGAAACTCGGGGTGGACGCCGTCACCCTGCTGCAGTCCTGAGCTGCCGCGCGAGGGCGGCCGCGAGCAACCCGGCGCTCTCGAGCGTGACCTCAAGCCGCTGGTCGGAGCCGTCGCCGAGGTACAGCCAGACCGTTGCATCCCGCTCTCGCGACCACAGCTCGATCATCATGTCGGTTGCGGTCGGCCCGGCGCGTGCCCGGGCGACCACCGGCACCGTGACGGTCGCGCTGCGATGCCGCACCTCACCGAACTCGTCTTCGCTGGCGTGATCGGCCACACACCACCGCGGACACGCGTGGCGTGCCACCCGCCTGCCCATGCTCACCTCCCTCCGCAGCACCGAACCGGTGTCGCGTTCAGGAAAGGTAGCGGGGTGCGGCGACATTCCGGCGATCGCTGTGGATGACGCAGCGCAAGTCGTGTTCGGGAGGGGAAGAACTGCCCTTAAACAGAGAATGCCGCCATCTCTGGCGGCATTCTCACAACTGTGGACCCTAGGAGATTTGAACTCCTGACCTCCTCGATGCGAACGAGGCGCGCTACCAACTGCGCCAAGGGCCCGTATGTTGCGTAGCTACGTTATCACTTCCGGCGGAAGCTCGACATCGCTAGCCGGCTGCGCGACGGCGACGCAGCATGGCGTCCACGTCGGGTGCGGACTGCTCGTCGGCATCCACGATTCCCATGCGGGCGAAGCGGCTCGTCGGGGCCGAAGCGGCGGGAGGGTTCACCGGCTCAACCTTGCGCAGGAACGGCACCACCTCGGGGGCCGCCTGTGCTGCACGCAGCGCCGAGTCAGAACGCGCGGCAGCGGCCTGCAGGTCGGCGACGGCCGACCTGACGTCGAACACCGGCTGCTCGATGCTCGTGCGCGAGAGGTAGAGCGGCTTGGGAACCGGCACCGGCGTCCAGTCGCGACGCGGCACGGCGGGAGCCGCCTGCTGCTCGTACGGATCCAGTGAGGTGCGACGCTTCGCCGCTGCGGGCTGCACGACTCCGACGGCGGCACGGGCGCGGCTGACCGCGCCCAGGCGACCCAGCATGGCGAGGCTGGAGACGACGACCGCTCCACCCAGGCCCAGCACGAAGGGGGCGGCGGGGGCGATTCCGGTGGTCGCCATGAGCACGCCCTGGGCGACGACGATGGCGAGAGCTCCGAGCAGGACGACGGAGGTCACGGCGCGCGTACGACGCAACCGCAGGGCCGCACGGCTCCGCACCGCCACGACTGCAGCGATCGCCGGCTGGACGGCCGCGAGCTGACGGGCGGCAGTGCGGGCGGCGGCGACTTCGCGGGCGCGCGCCGCGGCATCCTCGATCGCACGCTGCTGGCGCAGGGTTCGCTGGTGGGCCGCAACGCTGCGAGCTGTGGTCTCGGCGCGCACGGCCGCGGGCACTTCGGCGGTCTCGGCGAGCACCCTCAGGGTCTGCTGCAGCCGCACGGCGTTGCGCTCGGTCGCGACGTACTCGCGATTGCGCAGCCAGCTCGGAACGAGGTAGGCGAGCCAGAGCCCGGCCGCAAGCGCGAGCATGATTCCGCCGCCGGCTGAGCCTCCGATATCCATGTCCCTAAAGGTACGAGAGCGGCACCGGATTGCCCGTCAGCGGCGCGGGTGTGTTCGGGCATTGAGCCAGAGGGAAGACCTAACGACCGGGCAGCAACGGCCTGGCCGCGGCGACGCGATCCTGCTCGGGGATGAACGCCGCATCCGCCGGCGCCTTGCCGTCGAGCCAGCGCCGCAGAACCCCGGTCGGCAGCTCTTCCACCGTGAGTCCGAAGCAGAAGTGGTCGCGCCAATCCCCATTGATGTGGATGTAGCGGCGCCTCAGCCCCTCATAACGGAAGCCCAGCTTCTCGACCACACGCAGCGACGGCTCGTTCTCGGGGCGGATGCAGATCTCCATGCGGTGCAGGCCCACGTTGAAGAAGCAGTGATCGGTCGCGAGGGCGACGGCAGTCGGGGTGAGGCCGAGGCCGGCGAACCGTTCGCTCACCCAGTAGCCGATCGTCGCCGACGACAGCGAGCCGTAACTGATCGACGACACGTTGAGCTGGCCCGCCAGCTCGCCCTGGTACTCGATGATGAACGGAAGGCCGAGACCGGCGCGTGCGTTCGACTCCAGGTGACGGATGCTGCCGCGCACGTCGAAGCTCATTGGTCCGACGGGGTTGGTCGCCTCCCACTTGCGCAGCCATCCACGGTTGGCGAGCAGCTCACGTTCGAGCACTCGCGCGTCCCGGCCCCGAATCGGGCGGATAGCGATATCCCCCTCGCGGAGGGTCGGGATGACGGCCATGCGCCTAGTCTAAGTTCGCCGAGAACTCCTTGAGCCACGGGCGCAGCTCCGGACCGAGGTCTTCACGGTCGACGGCAAGCTGCACGATCGCCTTGATGTAGTCGACACGGTCGCCGGTGTCGTAGCGGCGTCCGCGGAAGATGAGTCCGAAGACTCCCCCGGCGATGTCGCCCTCCGCCATCGTGAGCAGCGCGTCGGTCAGCTGGATCTCGTTGCCCTTGCCGGGTTCGGTCGTCTCGAGCACCTCGAACACCTCGGGCTGCAGCACGTAGCGGCCGATGATGGCGAGGTTGGATGGCGCCGTGCCCTTCGCGGGCTTCTCGACGAGACCCGTGATGCGCACAACGTCGTCCACGTCAGTGGCTTCCACGGTGGCGACACCGTAGAGGTGGGCGACCGAGGGGTCCACCTCGAGCAGGGCGACGACGCTCGCGCCCCGCTTCTTCGCCTCCGAGATCATGCGGCTGAGGAGCACATCCCGAGCATCGATGAGGTCGTCACCGAGCAGCACCGCGAATGCCTGGTTACCGACGTGCGCCTTGGCTCGCAGCACGGCGTGACCGAGACCGCGGGGATCACCCTGGCGCACGTAGTGCACATCGGCGAGATCATTCGAGTACTCGACCTTCTTCAAGCGATCGACATCGCCCTTCTCCTCGAGCGTCGCCTCGAGCTCGGTCATGCGGTCGAAGTGGTTCTCGAGGGCGGTCTTGTTGCGGCCGGTGATGAGCAGCACGTCGGTGAGGCCGGCGTCGACCGCCTCCTCCACCACGTACTGGATCGCGGGCTTGTCGACGACCGGGAGCATCTCCTTGGGCATCGCCTTGGTTGCGGGAAGGAATCTGGTTCCGAGTCCCGCCGCGGGTATTACTGCCTTTGTGATCCTGAGTGCCATAGGACAAGGGTAACCGCCATCACTCCTACAATTGGGGGTATGAGCCCAGACGTAACGAGTGAGAAACGTGCGTTGCGAGCGGAACTGCGCGAAAGACGCCGCACCATCACGGCCGCTGAGCGCGCGGCATCCACACAATCGGTCACTGCGAATCTCATCGAACTGACCTCGGGCCTTGGCGTGAAATCGATCGCCGCCTACCTCTCCACGCCTGATGAGCCGAGCACTCGCGAGTTCCTGCACTGGGCCTGCGACTCGGGCATCCGCGTGCTGCTGCCGATCTCCCGTGAAGACGGCCTGCTCGACTGGGCGCCCTACGACGGCACCGATGAAGACGAAGACCTGCTCGGGATGCCGACCCCGACCACAGAAGTTCTCGGACCGATTGCGATCAACTCGGTCGACCTCATCGTTGTGCCCGCGGCATCCGTCGACCGCACGGGCATGCGCATGGGCTGGGGTCGCGGCTACTTCGACAAGACCCTCGGCAGCATGGAGCGCTGCCCCCCGGTCTATGCTGTGATATTCGACAACGAGTTCGTCGACTCCGTGCCCAGCGAGGTGCACGACCAGAAAGTCAACGGCGTTGTGACCCCGAGCGGCATTACAGCCCTCCCCTCGACCCAGCCGAATTCCGCTGCCTGACGCAGCCCATTGGAGAGATTGTGCCCACCTATTCCTACCGGTGCACCGAGTGCGAGAAGGCGTTCGACATTCACCAGGCCTTCACGGATGACACCCTCACCGTGTGCCCGAACTGCGGTGGCGTGCTGCGCAAGATCTTCTCCCCCGTCGGCGTGACATTCACGGGTTCCGGTTTCTACCGCAACGATTCCCGCTCGACGACGTCGTCTTCTGAGTCCGCCGGGAAGTCCAGCACCTCCACGACGTCGACCCCATCCGCCCCCGCAGCTTCACCGGCCCCCGCACCCGCAAAGCCGGCAGCGACCAGCTAGTTAGGAGTTCTGATGCTCAAGGGATTCAAGGAGTTCATCCTCCGCGGAAACGTCATCGACCTCGCGGTCGCCGTTGTCATCGGCGCGGCGTTCACCGCCATCGTCAACGCGCTCGTCACCGGACTGTTCAACCCGGTCATCGCGCTGCTCTTCGACGCGGACTCGCTCGCCGGCGTGGGTACGACCATCCGCGAAGCATCCGCCCCGGGTGCCGACGACGCCATCGTGCTGCAGTGGGGCATCATCGCCTCCTCGATCATCCAGTTCGTGCTGGTCGCGGCTGTCGTCTACTTCGCCCTCATCGTGCCCATCAACTACCTCAAGAAGAAGGCGTTCAAGGCTCCGGCCCAGCCCTCCCCCGAGGAGCCCTCGCCGCCGACCGAGCTCGAGATGCTGGTCGAGATCCGTGACCTGCTCGCGGGCGGGGCCAAGGTGCAGCCCTCCGACGGTCACGGCAAGCACACGCCGTAACCCTTATCCGCGCGGTCGTTTGCTATCCGCGCGGCCTCGCGCGAGTGCGCCCTGTTAGCACAAGCGCGCGCTGATTCGGGATGACGCTGCGCCACACTCGGCGATCCCGTTCTCCGTATCCCAACTGGAGTTGGGATACGGAGAACGTGGATCACTGTTCCGAGCTGATTGAGTAGCGCGCGACGAAGGAGCACGCGTATCGAAATCTGCGGACCGGGTTTCGATACGGCCGCGGTCGGCCTACTCAACCAGCTCGGCTCCACCGCGCGCTCAACCCCAGTGCGGCGGGACGTCCTGCTTGAGCTGCGCGTCGTTCTCGGTGCCCGAGCTGCGCGGCGGCTCCGGGGTCGGGTTCGGGTCGGAGCCCGGAACCGGTGAGGTTGTCACGCGGCGGTGCTTTCGGCGACGCGGCTCGGGAGCCGTGTCATCCCGCACATCTGACGAAGTCACTAGCGCGTGATGACCGTGATCGGCTCGGTGACCTGGGCCGTGCGGTCGGCGCCCAGCATCGTGATGACGCGGGATGCGACGGCATCCGGGTCGCTGAACAGCTCGAACGAGTGCACGCGCAGGTAGTGCCAGCCGAGGCGGCGCAGCAGTTCCGGACGCAGGCGCAGCGACTCGCGCAGGGTGCCGCGGTGCAGCAGCGAATCCGTCTCGATCGTGAGGCAGACACCGCCGTGCGAGGCGACCAGACCGAGCTTGCCGCGGTGACCGAGGGCGACGTTGATTCCGCGACCCTCGAGACGGCGAGCCAGGTCGACCAGCATGGGATCGCTGTCGTCGGGCAGCGGGATGACGGCGAGCCGGGCATCCGCCTCGGACAGCAGTTCGGCAAGCGCGACGGCGCCGTGGCTCATGCGGGAGTCGTCGATGTCCTCCGGCTTGAAGCAGGTCACGATCACCATCGAGCGGCGGGCGCGGGTCATGGCGACGGCGAGCAGGCGCTCCCCGCCGGGCTGACCGAGTACACCGAAGTTGGACAGCACCCGACCGTGCGGCGTGCGGCCGAAGCCGATCGAGAACAGTACGCGGTCGCGGCTCTCGGCGACGGCCTGGTCGATCGTCATGACCGCGAACGGCTCAGGACGGTCGCCGATGATGAAGTCACTGAGCTCGGGGCGCGAGGCAACGGCGGTCAGCACCGCCTGCTGCACCCGCACGGCGTGCAGGGCGGAGGCGGTGATCACCATGAGCGATTCGCGCGGACGGTCGGCCGCGTGCGCAAGCACCAGCTCGACGATGCGGGCCACCTCGGCGTCGACGCTCTCGACGGCGCCGGTGTAGCTGTCGGGCATTCCGTGCCCGGCCTCGACATAGTCGATGGCGAGGCTGCCGTGCCCGAGGAAGCTGCCCGCCCACGGCAGGGACTCGATGCGACCGCCGTAGAAGCGGCGGTTGACCAGCTCGGCGAGGTCCTCGCCGCCCGGGCGGTAGCTGCGGGTGAGCGAGAAGGTGGGCAGCAGCGAGCCGAGGCGCGCGAGTGCCGACTGGTCGTGCAGTCCATCGAGCCAGTCGTCGTCGATTTCTTCAGGGGATGGCGCGCTCTCCCCCGGATCGATCGACACACTGAAGGCTGCCGGGGTCTGGGTGACCGGGTCACCGAAGACGATGACCTGGCGCGCACGCCGGATCGCGCCGACGTTCTCCGCGAGGGTCGTGGCTCCCGCGTCGACGAGGATGACCGCGTCGAACGGCAGGCTGTCCGAGATGGTCGAGACCTCGTAGGGCGACGCGAGCCAGACCGGTGCAACCGAGCGCGACAGGTGAGGCGCGGTGGTCTGCAGGTCGAACGCGTCGAGGTGCTGGCGGCGCAGCAGGTTTTTGAGCAGCTGTGCTTCATCCGGCCAGTCGACGAGCCCGATCTTCCAGTTCTCGGCGAGCTGCCATGCGAGGAGCTGCGCGCTTCCGGCCGCGTGCGCTTCGTCCACCAATCGGAAATCGGCCTCGAGACGATCGAGCACCGAGGTGTTCGCACCGAGGAGAGCACGGTCGGCTTCGAGCAGCGAGCTGAGCGCCGACTTCCACCAGGCCAGTTCGAGCTCTGCGGCAACCTGCTGCTCGGGCACGTGGCGCTGGGCCAGGTCCGCGATGAGCGGGTCGAGTTCGAGGTCGCGCAGGGTCGTGACGAGGGCGGTGCGCTCCTGCAGGTTGTGCAGCACGTCCGACTCGGCGGCGAGGTCGCGCAGCTTCTCCACCATGATCGGGATCGGCTGCGAACCGAGCTGGGTGTCCTGGCTGAACGAGCCGAGCGGCTGGTCGAGTTCGGAGAGGTCCTGTTCGACCTGCTGGTACGCGACCTGGACGTCGGCGATGCCGACGGGGACCTCGGGGGTCGCACCCTCGGCGACGAAGCGCTGCCAGAGCACGCGCTGGGCCTGGATGCGGGTAAGCGCTTCGTGCATGTCGCTCACGTGCACACCGGGGCGCACGTACTCGCGGGCGAGCTTGCGCAGGCGGCGACGGTTGGCGCCGGACATCTCGGGGTTGTCGCGACGTGAGGCGGTGGCGTTGACGAGCTCGCTGATCGAGCGGTCGAAGACGACGGGAAGGAAGCGGTCGAGCGTATCGCGCAGGTCGGTGAGCAGGCGCAGGTAGGTGCCCAGCTCGCGGATCGTCGAGAACGGGCGCATGTGCGTCGAGCCGACGAGGATGTTGGCGCGATCGAGGAGGGCGGGAACCGACTCGTTCGACAGGTACTTGGCGAGCTCGTGCGCCTTGTTCGCGTCTTCGCTCGTGAGGAACTGTGCGCCGTACCAGGGCGAGTCACCGGGTCCGTACTTGAACTCGCCGAGGTTGGCGGCCGCGACCATGGTCTGCGCGGCGACGTGACGGTCGTGCGCGAGCGACTCGACGGCGCTGCGGGTGAGGCGGGCGGTAGTGGTCGGCGGCACCGGCAGCAGCGACAGGCGCGAGAGTTCGGTGACGCATTCGAGAACCGAGATGCCGAGGATGGGGTCGGGGCGCCCGAGCGCACCGCGGTAGTCGAGCAGCACCTTGCGCAGGCGCACGAGGGCCTCATCCACCTCGGCGACGAGGGGCTGCTTCGCCTTCTCGTTGCGGGAGATGGAGCGGATGATGTCGCGGCGCATCGACCGCGGAGCGACGGCGACACCGGCGAGGCCGACATCGCTCAGGCGCTGCGAGATGCCCTGCAGCGAGGCGCGGCGCGCACCCACAACGAGAACTCGCTTGTTCTGTCCGACGAGGGAGCCGATCGCGTTCACGATCGTCTGGGTTCCGCCGGTGCCGGGGAGGGTCTTGACGACCACCGAGTTGCCGGAGGCGATCTGGGCGATCACGTTCTCCTGCTCGGCGTCCGCGTCGAGAAGCAGGGTGTCGGTCTGCGGCGGGCGGGCGTCGGCGTTCTGCGCTTCGACGGGAGCGAAGCTCTCCTGGACGTTCCACTTTGCGCTGCTGTTGCCGGCGAGCGCGTCCAGCACGGGGTGCTCGAGGTCGTTGGCGTCATCCCGAAGCCCGGTCGCAACATCGACGAAGGTCGACACGACGAGGCGGGGGCTCACATTGAACCAGTCGAGGTGACCGGTGAGGCCGCGCAGGCGGTCGATCACAGGGTTGGGCTTGAAGGTTCCATCGTCATCGGTGAGGCGCACGAACGCCTCGGCGTCGAGTTCGACACCGAACTGCGCGCGCAGGGCACGGGCCAGCTCGGGGTTGAGGAAGGCTGCGCCGAGCAGCTTGACCTCGAAGTCACGACCGTGACGGCGGATCGCGAGGGGGCGCAGCAGCACGGGGCCGCAGAAGTCCTCGCCCTCGAACTGCCACTCGGCCATGCCGATGCCGAGGTGTACCGCGTCGATGCCGCGGGCTGTCGACAGCTCGACGCCCTTCGACGCGATGAGGCCGGCCGCGACTTTGGCGGAGCGGAGCGCGAGGTCGTCACGGATGAGGTTGGAGAGAAGGGTCGACTTTCCGGTGATGAAGGTCGCGAGACCGCCCGGGTGCGTGGTCGACAGTTCGATGCGCGTGCGCGGGGTATCGATGAAGTGCAGCAGCGAGGACCGACCACCGACGCGGGCAAGCTCGTCGCGCCACTCGGACCACACCGGCTCTGCCACGTTCACCGCCTCGACTCTCGGGTCGCCAACGCTCACGACATGGGGAGCGGTCACCTGGGGTTCGACGAGGACATGGCTGTCCTCGGCTCCCCCGGGGAAGTCGTCGTCAGTTCTATCGGCACGCCACACAGGGCAACAGTAAAGGCGAAACCTGCAGAAACCGTGGAGGATACGCCGGGTTTGGGCGAGTCGCGACACCGTAAAATATTGGGCATGCCCCGCCTCGATGTCGCTTTCTCGTCCATTCAGGCGGCAGGGGACCTCGTTGGCGGTCTCGTGGCGGGGGGCGTGACGGCGGTTCTCGCCGTAGCGGTGCTCGTCGGCGGCGGCCTGGTCCTGCTGTTCCGGCGACGCGACGGGGCTCGCCCCAGTGCGGCATCCGGTCTCACCACACTGCGCACGCAGGCCAATGTTCTGCTGGTACGCGCCGACGAGGCGGTCAAGGCGGGCGACGACGAGCTCGGCTTCGCGATCGCCCAGTTCGGCGGCGAGCGCTCGCGCGAGTTCGGTGCCGCGGTCACCGAGGCACGATCGAAGGTGACCCGCGCGTTCCAACTGCGGCACGAGCTCGACGACGCGTTTCCCGAGTCAATTCAGAAGCAGCGCGAGTGGACCCTGCAGATCGTCGCCCTCTGCGAGTCGGCCATCGCGTTGCTCGCCGGCCAGGACCACTCCTTCACAGCCCTGCGCGACGAGGAAGTGGCCGCCCCCGAGCGTCTCGCCGACGTGCAGTCCAGCATCCTTGCAACCCGCCGACGTTTCACACCCTCCCTCGCCACGCTCTCCCGCCTCGCCGACGACTACGCGCCTTCACTGCTCAGCGCCCATGAGACGGCGGTGGCGGATGCAACGGCTCTCCTCGATACGGCCGAAGGGGTTGCGGATGCCGCCGCCGGCCAGCTCTCGCCCGCGGGGGTGAACGCGGTGAACGATTCTCTGGTGGATGCGGAGGACGCCGTCCGCCGCGCGGTGCGCCTGCTCGACGCCGTGGATGCCCGGGCCACCGAGCTCGACGCCGCGACTGCCGCCCTCAGCACTCTTGTCGCCACGGCGCGCGCCGACCTCACGGAAGCGCGGGTGCAGCGCGAGGCGGCACCGGACCCCGCCACCTCGGAGGCCATCAACGACGCGATCTCCGGGGTCGAGGCGGCTCTGGCCGGGGTCGCCTCGGCGAAGCCGCCGACCGACCCCATCACCTCGCTCGACGCGATCGGTGCCGCGGTCGCCGTGCTCGACGCCGCCCTCGCGAGCGCACGCAACCAGAAGCAGCGCCTCGATCACGCGGTGAGCGCCCTCGGCGGAACCCTCGCCTCGGCGAAGAGTCAGTTCTCGGCCATCAGCGCGTTCATCGCCGTGGGCGGTCGTCGCGTCGGTGCGGACGCGCGAACCCGGCTCGCCCAGGCCGAGCGCGAGCTCATCGATGCGCAGGCCGCCGGGGCCGACCCGGTCGAGGCTCTCGACGCGGCCCGCCGCGCCGTCACCCACCTGCGCGACGCCGACGCCCTGGCCCGCTACGACGCGGGGCACTGACCGGGTGCAGAATGGGCGGATGACTTCCCCGCTCTCCGGAACCCAGCACGAGCTCGTCTCGGGCGCTTACACCGCGACGATCGCCAGCGTCGGCGCCTCGCTGCGCGCGCTGCGCCACAGCGGACGGGACCTCGTTGTTCCGTTCGACGCGGACGAGGTGCGCCCCGCGTTCCGTGGTGCGACACTCGCGCCGTGGCCGAACCGCGTTGTCGACGGGCGCTACACGTTCGGCGGCGTCGAACACGAGCTGGCACTCACCGAGCCCCGTCGCGGGCATGCGCTTCACGGGCTGGTCGCCTGGACGTCGTTCGACGTCGTCGAGTCCTCCGCCACATCGGTGACTCTTTCCACCACGATCGAGGCGCAGGTCGGCTACCCGCACCGCGTGCTCGTCACGGTCGAGTACGTCCTCTCGTCCACAGGCCTGCGCGAGACGGTCACCGCGGACAATCAGGGTCGGGATGCCGCTCCCTTCGGCACCGGACCACACCCCTACCTCGTGGCCGGGCCCGGCCGCGTCGACGACTGGACTCTCAGCCTCGACGCCGCACAGGTTCTCGCCGTCACCGAGGAGCGGCTGATCCCGGTCAGCCTGGTGGACATCGGGGACACCGAGTTCGACTTCCGCACGCCGCGTGTCATCGGTGACACGTTCATCGACCACGCCTTCACCGGCCTCGGCGGCTCGGCCACCCTTACTGTCGCGGACGGCAGCGGTGTGGTCATGCAGTGGGATGCCGCGTGCCCCTGGCTGCAGGTGCACACCGCCGACCGCCCCATCCCCGCCGAGAACCGGCTCGGGCTCGCGGTCGAACCGATGACCTGTCCGCCCGACGCGTTCAACTCGGGCACGGATCTCGTCATCCTCGAGCCGGGTGACACAACCTCCGCGAGCTGGACGATCAGCGCACTGCTCCCGTAAGGGGGCTGGGGGCGCCCGCCCCCAAAACCTAGTCTCGAAACATGGGACTGCTCGGACGGATGCTGCGGAACGTCCACGCGGGCGACACGCACCTCGCCTGGGCGCGCCTCGTAGGACCGGACAGCATCACGCTGACCAGCCCGGACTTCGAGCCGGGCGGCGTCATCCCGCGCGCGCATGCAGCGGAGGGCGTCGGAGCCAACACCTCGCCCGAACTCGCGTGGACGGGTGTACCCGCCCAGACCGCCGCCCTGCTGGTCGTCATGGAGGATCCGACCGTGCCGCTGCCCCGGCCGATCCTGCACGTGGCGGCCGTGATCGCCCCGATTCTCGACCGCATTCCGCTCGGGATGCTCGACCACGACTCCCCCGGTATCACCCTGCTCGACGGCTCCATCAAGGGTCTCGGCTACTCCGGCCCGCGGCCCATCGTCGATCACGGCCCGCACGACTACGTCTTTCAGATCTTTGCCCTCGACCGTGTTCCGGTGAGCCTGCGCGACCCCGGCACCGTGCTCGGGCGCGGGCGGCTCACGGGCACCTTCGAGCGGACGAGCGCCTGACTCCGGATCCCGGCAAGCTCAATCTGACTTCGATAGGCTCAATCAGGCATCCCCAAATTGCGGCGATTGGGCGATCCGGGGCCTCGAACTCCCCAGTTGCCGCAATTCGAACCGGTTTCGATACGGCCGCGGGCACCCAACCAGCGCGGGTTGAGTAGCGCGCGACGCAGGAGCACGCCACACGTTACCCGCCCGGTGGCACACTGTCACTGTGCTGACGGTGCTGGTGGAGGGCAAAAGCGACAAGGTCGCGCTCGAGACCCTCGCGCGCAAGGTCGGCGTGAGCCCACACTGGCAGGTGGTCTCGCTCGGCGGGGTGACGAACATCCGCAGGGCGCTCGACAACCACACCGACGTCGCCGGGCTGTGCGACTCCGGCGAGGAGCGTTTCTTCCTGAAGGCCCTGGGCGTGCCCGATCGCGCCGCGATGGAACCACTCGGCTTCTTCGTCTGCGAGCGCGACCTCGAGGAGGAGTTCATCCGCGCGCTGGGTGTCGAGGGGGTCGAGAGAGTCGTCGAGGAGCTCGGGCAGCTGCAGACCCTGCGCACCTTCAAGAACCAGCCCTTCCAGCGCAGCCGCACAGCCGAGCAGCAGCTGCGACGGTTCATGGGCACCATGAGCGGCCGAAAGTCGCTCTACGCTGAGGCCCTCGTGAACGCGCTCGACGTCATCCCGAAGCCGCTCGAAAAATTGCTCGAGTACAGCCTGCGTTCCTAAAAAACTCAAGCAGTAGCGAAGCGTTTCGCCGACCGCTCGCGCGCCTTCTCCGCCTCGACCTCGCGGTCCTTGGGCGGGCCGAAGGCGACCAGGTCTTCGAGCAGGTGCCCCGTGATGTGGGCGATCTCGGCCACGGCGTGATTGAACGCCTCCTCATTGGCCTTCGACGGCTTCGTCGACCCGCTGATCTTGCGCACGTACTGCAGCGCGGCAGCGTGCACCTCGTCGTTCGTGGCGGCCGGTTCGAAATTATGCAGGGTGTGGATGTTTCGGCACATGCAACAACGCTAGACCCGGCCCCCGACCGGCGAAAGGGGGCAGACTATCCGGATGGAAACCTTCGGCAGCTACGTGGCCATCGGCGATAGTTTCACGGAGGGCGTCGGCGACGAACTCCCCGACGGACGCGTGCGCGGCTGGGCGGACTTCGTCGCGGCCGGCCTCGCCGCGAGCAGCGACGACACGGTGCTCTACGCCAACCTCGCGATTCGCGGCCGTCTGCTCGGCCCCATCGTCGGCACCCAGCTCGAGCCCGCCCTCGCGCTCGGACCCGAGCTGCTGAGCATCAACGGCGGCGGCAACGACGTGATGCGCCCCAAGGTCTCGATCGAGGGCGTCGCCGATCGCATCGCGGCCGCAGTGGATCGCGCAACCTCCACCGGCACCCGCGTGCTGTTCGTGAGCGGCGGCAACCCGACCCGCCACCTGCCGCTCGGTGCCGCCATCGAGAAGCGCGGCAACCAGCTGGCAGACGCGGTCGAGAAGCGCTTCGAGACTCTGGATGTCACGCACGTCAACAACTGGGTCGACACCGAGCTGAGCGACTCACGTTACTGGTCCCGCGACAAACTCCACCTGAACCCTCTCGGCCACGCCAGGGTGGCCGCCAACGTGCTGGCGGCGCTCGGATTACCGGCCGTGGACGACCCCGAGATCCCGCACATCCCGAGACAGCCGACGGCGGCCTATTACCGCGAGTACGTGCTGCCGTGGATCGGTCGGCGACTGACCGGTCGCTCCTCGGGAGACAACCGCGAGCCGAAGATCCCGACGCTGCAGCCCGTGGAGCGACCGTGATAGAGCGGGACGTCCCGACCGCGGACGGCCGCACGGTCCACGTGTTCGACACCGGCGCAGGGTCGACGACCGTCTTCTGGCACCACGGGTCACCGCAGACGGGTGCTCCGCTCGAGCCGGTACCGAAGGCCGCCGAGAGCCGGGACATACGCCTCGTCTCCTACGCTCGTCCGAGCTACGGCGGTTCGTCCCCGCAGCCGGGCCGCACGGTCGCCGATGCGGCGGTCGACACGCTCGCGGTCGCGGATGCGCTGGGGCTCGACACCTTCGCCACGATGGGTGCGTCCGGCGGCGGCCCGCACGCTCTCGCCGCAGCCGCGCTCCTGAAGGGCCGGGCGACAGCAGCGGTCACCCTTGCCGGCATCGCGCCCTTCACGACCGGGTTTGACTGGTTCGACGGCATGGCGGCACCCGACGGGCTGCGCTCCGCCTTTGTCTCGCGAGGCGCCCGCGCAGCCTTCGGCGAGGTGGACGAGTTCGACCCGAACAGCTTCAACACGCTCGACTACGCGGCTCTCGACGGCGAGTGGAAGTCCCTCGGCGACGACGTCGGCCGATCGGAAAAGTGGGGCGACGACGGTCTCATCGATGACGACGTGGCGTTCGCGAGCCCCTGGGGTTTCACCCTCGGTGCGATCGATCGGCCCGTCCTCCTCATACAGGGCGGCGACGACCGCGTGATTCCCGCCGCGCATGCCGAGTGGATGTCGAAGCACATCCCGACCGCCGAGCTCTGGTCGCGCCCGCGCGACGGCCACGTGTCGGTTCTGAGCGCCGTTCCGCTAGCGTTCGACTGGCTGCGACAGGCCACTTAAGCCGTCAGATGTCGGGTAGACGGAACTGTCTGTGCACCGACGCGAGCTTCCTACTATGGTCTACTCCAAAGGAATAAGGAATAGTCGATTTTGCGCTGTTCTCGGGCCCTAAGCTTCCGAGCAGACCACGGACGGTGGCCTATTCGACCCTCTGGAGGAAACAGTGAAGCGAATGAAAATACTATCGACGGCGATGCTCGCGTTCGCCCTCGCCATCGGAGGCAGCATTGGCGCTGCCCACGCCGAAGGGACCAGGCCCACGACCCTGAGCGACTGGGCTTCTGGCTCGAAGAGCAAGCCGTGGGCGGATGGCGGCCATGACACCGATGCCACCCGGGTCAAGCTCTCAAACTGTCACTACACGCTCGTGGGAACCACCCTGTCGGGCAACAGTCCGAAGCAGATCATCCAGTTGCAGAAGCGCAACATCATCGGCATCTACGACAGCTACGGCAACAAGACCACCAACTGCGGATCCTGGTCGACCTGGGCCAACCCGGGTTCCGGTGACTACAAGTTCCAGCTGAACGTGTACTACACCAGCACGTCCACCTCATCGAGCACAACCATCTGTTGCTTCGCCGCCAACCCTGTGACTATTCAGTGGTAGCGACCAACCCGTAACCTGCTCATCCGAGAGGCAGCGCCACAGGCGGCGCTGCCTCTCCCCACGGAAAAGTACCCATGCGACAACTGCTTCCCCTTCGCGTGCGCCCCGCCACGTGGGCGTTCGTCCCGATCATTCTCATCATGTGGTTCGGATACCTGAACTTCTATACCGGCCCGGGCGCGCCCTACTGGGATGCCGCATTCTCGCGGCCGGCCAACGCCTTCTGGTTCGGGCTGCCCCTCGTTGCTGCGGTCAACGCTGCTGAGTTCTTCCGCCTGCGCAGCGGTCGGGTGTTGCGCTCCGTGGTGATCACGCGGTCCGCCCTTCGCCTGTTCGTCGCGCATTCTGCACCCGGATTCGCCATCGCCGCCGTGGGATACCTGAGCCTCGTGGCCGTGGAAGTCGTGCGCGGCGGGGTTCCGTCCGCGGGTTATCCGAGCCCCGCGCTCCTCGCAGCCGTGCTCGCCGTGATCGTCGCGGCGCTGGCGTTCGGCGCCGTTCTCGGCCTCACCATGCACGTGATCTTCTCGGTGCCGCTCGCGGTCGTGCTGACCTTCCTCTGGGTCACGGTTCCGCGCTCCGACGGCTACAACCTGGGCTGGCGGCACATGGCCGGGTACGGATTGCACGAGTGCTGCGAGACCTTCGCTTACACGATCGCCTGGCAGGCCTGGCTCGCTCCCGTGCTCGTGGCTCTCGCCCTTGCGCTTCTGGCCCTCGCCTTCCTGTCCGCGGGCAACAAGGTCGTCGTGCGACTGGGTGCGCTCGTCGCAGGCACGATCCTCGTTGCCGGGGCCTTTGTGACGACGTCCGGGATGACGGCCAACTCCTCCGCAAGCCGACCGGTGAACGATCTGGTCTGCGCGGGCGACTCCCCGATCATCTGCACGTGGCCAGAACAGGCCGGTGGTGCGGATGGCGCTGCAGTGAGCGACACTCTGCGAACTGCCTTCGCGAGCGCCGCATCCCGAGGCATCGAGCTTCCCGCAACCGTGACGGCGGCCATCCGACCCGAAGAGCCCTCCTCCGGCGACGACATCACCTACTTCGGATACACCGGACCCGCCGACACACCCGCCGTGATCGTCGCCTACGCCGATGCGATCACCAGTTCACGCGTCTGCGGGTACGACAACCTCGACGAAGCGGGGTATCAGCGCCTGACGCGCGCCTCCTATGCTCTCGCGCTGACGATGGGCGGTGGGCCGAACGACGTGTTGCCCGAGCTCTACGTGGTGAGCGCGGCCGACGAGGAACCGGAGCTGATGTCCCCCGAGGAGATACTCGCGTCGCTCGACGTCTCGCCCGATTCAGCCGCTGCCGTGTATACCGAATGGGCGACGGCTCAGTCCGACTGTCCCGGAAAGAAGGAATGACCGTGAATCTGACCGTGAGCGACCTGCGATACACCTACTTCCCCCTGACCGAGGCGCTGCGCGACCTCACGTTCTCCGTCGATGCGTTTCCGTTGGTCATCCTCGGGCCGAACGGTGCAGGCAAAAGCACCTTCCTGCGACTGCTCACCACGCAACTGCTGTCGCGCCGAGGCTCGATCACCCTGGACGGAGACTCCACCGCCACTCGGGGCGGCCGCCGGGCGCTCCGTTCGCAGATCGGCTGGTTGCCGCAGACCGTCATCCCGATTCCCGGATTGCGCGCGAGGGAACAGGTCGCCTACTCCGGCTGGCTGAAGGGGATGTCACGTGGTGCGGCCTGGGACGCAGCGGAGGTCGCGCTGCACCGGGTCGACCTGCAGGATCAGGAGAAGGTCGGTGCGGGACGGCTTTCGGGCGGCCAGCTCCGTCGCCTGGGCATTGCGCAGGCGATCGTCAATGCGCCGTCGACGCTGCTGCTCGACGAACCGTACGCCGGACTGGATCCGGAACAGCGCGGGCACGTCCGCCATTTGATTGCCGAGCTTGCCGAAGACACGTCCGTGATCGCCTCGACTCACCAAACGGAGGATCTGGCGACCGTGTACCGGTCGGTGGTGATCATCGCCGATGGCACTTCACGATTCTGCGGATCGGTCGACGAGTTCCTGGCGCACGATCACGCGGGCGTCGACACCGCGGCACGCGCAGAGAACGCCTACCGCTCGGTGCTGCGAGGGTCAGACCTGAGCGCGGCGAACCCGTGAGATGGTGGGCGCGGTCCCACGCCCTCCCCGCCTATCTGGTGACTCTGGTCGCTGCAATCGGACTGTCGGCAGCACTCGGCAACGCAACATTCCTGTTCCCCTCGCTGCGCGCGGGCGGGAGCCTGGGCAGTACGGAGTTCGCCAACGTTCTCGCCTGCGCGCCCGTGCTCGTGTGGCTCTGGGGGCGACAGCGCGGTGACGGCTCACGAGAATCCGTTTCCCTCGTGCCATGGCGGCTCTTCTGGCTGGACGCGCTCATCCCGCTGGCCAGTACGGTCCTGGCCATCGCCGTCTGGTTGATCGCGCCCGGGGCCCTGTCGGAGATCTTCGCGCGCAACCTCGCCGCCTCTTATGGGCTGGCCATGATCGCGTTCGCTGTGGGAGCTGGGCGCTACGCGTTCATCGCTCCCGCCGGCTATCTCGTTGCAGCCATGCTCCTCGGCTTCGGTCCGCTGTCATTCGGAGAACCCGATGCGTGGGCCGCGATCGTCGCGGTGAATGAAGATGAGGTCATCCGGCTCGCCGCCCTCGCCGTCTTCGGCCTCGGGTTCACGGCGCTATTCGTGAGATCCACCATTCGGTGGGCCCTGCGCTGAGCTGGTGATGGGATGCCGCGGCGCGTGGTCCCGGCGCCGCGACATCCATCGACCTATTCGGTAATCAGGCCTTTGTCGACGAGCCAGTCACGAGCGGCGGCGGAGGCCTGGGCCTTCTCCGTTCCCTCGACGCGGTCGCGCAGGGCGATCAGATCATCGGTAGTCATCTCGGCCGAGATCTTGTTGAGAACCTCGGCGAGCTTGTCGCTGTAGATGTCGCTGTTGAGCAGCGGCAGCACGTTCTGTGCGGCGATCAGGTTCTCCGGGTCCTCAAGAACGAGGAGCTTCTTCGCGACCAGGTCGGGCGAGGTCGTGTAGATGTCGGCAACCTGCACCGCGTCATCGACGAGCGCCTTGACCGTGTCGGGTCCGCCGTAGTCCTCGATCGACTGGAAGGTGACCTTGGTCACGCCGTAGACGGACGCGAGTCCGGGAACGCCATAGCCGAGCTCACCGAACTGCGGGTTCGCGCCGAGCGTCAGCGGCTCGAGCTTCTTGAGGTCGCCGATCTCCTTGAGACCGAACTCCTCGGCCTTGGCCTGGGTGACGACGTAGGCGTCCTTGTCCTCGGCGGCCGACGAGTCGAGCACCTGGAAGCCCTCGGGCACGAGCTCCTCGAGCGCGGCGTCGACCTCTTCGGTCGAGCGAGCCTCGGCCTCGGTGTCGTAGAAGAACATCAGGTTGCCGTTGTACTCCGGGATGAGGTTGATCGATCCATCGTCGAGCGCGGGGATCGTGGCCTGGCGCGGTCCGATGTTGAACGTGGTCTCGACGTCGAAGCCGGCGTCCTCGAGCGCGATCGCGTAGATGTTTCCGAGGATCTCGCTCTCGGGGAACTGGAACGAGCCGATCTTGATCGTGTCTCCGCTCGCTTCGCCGCCCTCGGCCGGTCCGGTCGGATCGGTGGTCGCACACCCTGCCAGGGCGAGTATCGCCCCGACCGCGATGACGCCGACGGCGCCACGTGCCTTGCTGCTAGCTGTGAACATTGTTCTTCCCTTCGTCGACGGGGACGCCCGTCACCGCGACCAGCCCTACTGGCTGGGCGCGGAGGTCTATGGGCGCGGGGTCGAGACCGCGCGTCCGGGTGAAGCGCTGCAGGAGCGCGAAGAGTCCGTCGATCACGAGGGCGAGAACCGTGACGAGGATCGCGCCACCCAGGATGCGGTTGTTGTCGTTGAGGCCGATGCCGCTGGAGATGATGGCGCCGATTCCGCCCAGGGAGATATACGAGGCGACGACGGCGGTCGCGATGACCTGCAGCACCGAGGCACGTATGCCGCCGATGATGAGGGGCAGCGAGAGCGGGATCTCGACGCGGAAGAGGATCTGGAGCTCGGTCATCCCGATCGCTCTCGCGGCGTCGACTGCGGCCGGCGACACCGACTCGATGCCCGCGTACGCGCCCGCGAGGATCGAGGGGATCGCGAGGATCACGAACGCGATGATCGAGGCGACGAACGCGGCCTGCGTGAAAGGCACGGTGCTGCCGACGATCAGGAACAGGGCCATGAGCAGACCGAGCGTCGGCACGGCGCGCATACCGCCGGTGAAGGCGATGACGAACTGGCGGCCGCGGCCGGTGTGCCCGATGAAGAAGCCGAGCGGCAGGGCGATGATCGCCGCCCCCAGCACCGAGAGCGCGGTGTAGAGCAGGTGCTCGCCGATGCGGTCCTGAATCGGTAGCGGGCTCTGCGTGCCCGGGATGTAGTTGGCCGGGTTGAAGAGCCAGGCAATGGCGTCGAGGAAGAACTGCACGGTTACGCCACCGCCGTTCGGGCGCGACGGGTGCGCTTCGCGCGATTCCAGGGCATGAGGATGCGGCCCAACAGCACGAGGATCAGGTCGAAGACGAGTGCGATCACGAGGGTCGCGACGATGCCGACCAGAATCTCGTCGAGAAAGTCGCGCTGCTTGCCGTTGGTGAACAGGTAGCCGAGGTTCGCGGATCCGATGATCGCGCCGACCGAGGCCAGGGCGATCGTCGAGACGGAAACGACGCGGGCGCCGGCGAGCAGCACCGGTCCCGCGAGAGGGAACTCGACGCGCCAGAACCGGCCCCAGCGGGAGTACCCCATGGCGGTCGCCGCGTTGATCGCGTCGGCCGGAACCGCGGCGAGCGCGTCCGATGCCGAGCGCACCATCATCGCGATCGCGTAGATCGTAAGCGCGACGAGAATGTTCGCCGCATCGGTGATGCGGGTGCCGAGCAGGTACGGCAGCATCACAAAAAGCGGCAGCGACGGGATCGTGTACAGCAGGCTCCCGGCCGAGATGATCAGGGTTCGCGCCCACGGCCTGCGGTTCGCCAGCCAGCCGATCGGAATCGACAGCACGAAGCTGGCCACGATCGGGATGATGCACAGCGACACGTGGGTAAGGGCGAGCGAAAGAATCAGCTCGCGGTTCGCAAACGCCCAGTCCATGCACTGGCTCTTTCCTGAATACGACGCGAATCAGTTAACGAGCCGTGTTCAACCCAAGCACCGAATTGTGCGGAGGTCAAAATCGTCAAGCCTATTGACAGGTCCGAAAAAACTGTTCGGTCTGCCGCGGACTTTGGTCCGGAGGGATGACACGGGCCCATGCTTGCGGCCGATGTCGCGGTCGGGGCGGCTGAATACCTTCGAAGTGAGGGGTCGACGACCCCGAAACCTAGGAGTACCCGTGATCGCCCTGACCATCGCCGACATAGCCACCATCGTGGGAGGCGAGATCGCTCCCGGCGTCGACGCCACCCTGGTCATCGACGGCTCCGTGCAGACCGACTCGCGGCTGGTGGAGGCGGGATCCCTCTTCTTCGCGCTGCAGGGCGAGGAGACCGACGGCTACCTGTACGCCCCCGCCGCAGTGGTCCGCGGTGCCGCGCTCGTGATCGCCGAGCGGCCCATTGAGCTCGACGCCCCGGTCATCGTTGTGTCCGACGGGGTGGCCGCCCTGGCTGACCTTGCGCGGGCCGTTGTCACCCGGGTGCGATCCTCGGGTGACCTCACCGTGGTCGCCATCACCGGTTCCAACGGCAAGACCACCACCAAGAACATGCTCGGCGCGATCCTCTCTCGAGTCGGCCCGACGGTCGCCCCCAACGACTCCTTTAACAATCACATCGGCGCCCCCATCTCGATGCTGCGCATCTCCTTCGAGACCCGCTACCTCGTCGTGGAGATGGGGGCCAGCCACTGCGGCGAGATCGCCCACCTCGCCGGCATCGCCCTCCCCGACCTGGCCGTTGTGCTGAAGGTCGGGCTCGCGCACGTCGGCGAGTTCGGTGGGGTCGAGGCGACTCAGGCCGCCAAGTCCGAACTTGTCACCGGCCTCGGTGAGCACGCCGTCGTTGTGCTGAATGCTGACGATGAACGCGTGGCATCCATGGCCCAATTGACACGGGCATCGGTGCGCTGGTTCGGACTCGGCACGCTGGCCGACATACGCGCAACCCACGTGCGCGGTTCGGCCACCGGCACGAGCTTCACGGCCGTCACCCCCGAGCGCGAGATGACCGTGCAGCTGCGCATCGTCGGCGAGCACCACGTGATGAACGCGCTCGCCGCGCTCACCGTTGCGCGCGAACTCGGGCTGGACCTTGCCGACTCGGTCGCAGCCCTCGAGGGGATGCACCGTGCCGAACGCTGGCGCATGGAGGTGTTGCCCGCTCCATCCGGTGCCGTGATCATCAACGACGCGTACAACGCGAGCCCCGACTCCACCGCTGCAGCGCTGCGCACCCTTGTGCAGCTGCGACCGGCGCTCGGGCGCTCCATCGCCGTGCTCGGGGAGATGACGGAGCTGGGTGACGCGTCCGCAGAGCACCACGCCGACATCGGACGGCTGGCCGCGGCCCTCGGCGTCGATGAGCTCGTCGTCGTCGGATCCGCGGCGCGCTCGGCGCACGACGCTGCGGCCGCTGTGTCCGAGTGGACCGGTCACACGGCGTTCGTCGACACCCCGGACCTCGCCCACGACCTGCTCGACGCCTGGTTGCGCGACGGCGACGTGGTGCTCGTTAAGTCGTCCAAGTCGGCCGGGCTGCGCTTCGTCGGCGACCGACTCGCCGGGGTCTCGGCATGATCGGCACCCGCTCCCGCGCGCTCGCGACCCGCGTCGTCGACCACGCGGCGATCGCACACAACGCGCGACGCATCCTCGACGGCAGCGGCACCGAGCTCATGGCCGTGGTCAAGGCGAACGCGTTCGGGCACGGAGCGGTCGCTGTCTCGCGCACGGCCCTCGCGGCCGGCGCGACCTGGCTCGGCGTCGCGACGATCGACGAGGCGCTCGAACTGCGCGCGGCCGGTATCGAGGCCCCGATCTTCGCCTGGCTCGTCGACCCGTGGGTCGACCTGCGCGCGGCGGCAGCGGCCGGCATCACGGTCTCCGTCGCGAACCTCGATACTCTTGCCGCGATCGACTTCCCGATCGACGTGCACCTCGAACTGGACACCGGGATGAGCCGGGGCGGCTGCTCGCCTCTGGAGTGGGGCGCGCTCTGCGCCGCGGCCGCCGTCTCCCCCGCGCGCATCACCGGTGTCTGGTCCCACCTCGCCGACGCGAGCCTCCTCGGCGACCGCAATGTCGATGGCGCGCTATCGGCGTTCCGCGACGGGGTCGTCGCGGCCCACGCCGCCGGCCTCGACCCGCGCTGGGTGCATCTCGCCAACTCGGCAGGCGCCCTCGCGCACCCCGCGACGGCGCTCACCATGGTGCGATCCGGCGCAGCGTTGTACGGCATCGAGACGGTGACCGGTGCGGAGTTCGGGCTCGAGCCCGCGCTGCGCGTCACCTCCCGGGTGTCACAGCTGCGGCAGGTTCCGGCCGGGACCGGCGTCGGCTACCTCCACGCCTGGGTCGCGCCCTCGGCCGCGACACTCGCGCTGGTTCCGGTCGGCTACGGCGACGGTCTGCCCCGCGCGCTGTCCACAGGCGGATCGGTCAGCATCGGCGGTCACCGCTTCCCCATTCGTGGTGCGATCTCCATGGACCAGCTCGTCGTCGAGGTCGACGCCTCCGTCGCACTCGGCGACGAGGTGGTGCTGCTCGGCGACGGGCGGCACGGTGAGCCGACCGCCGCGGAGTGGGCGGCTCTCACCGGCACGATCCCGCACGAGATCCTCACCGGCCTCGGCGCGCGCATCGGTGCTGTCGAGAGCGAGGCGCGCTCGTGATGCGGGTCGCCGTGCTGTTCGGCGGCGCGAGCTCGGAGCACGATGTCTCGTGCAAGTCGGCGCTCGGTGTCGTCGAGGCCCTCGACCCGTCCGTGTACGACGTGACCCTCATCGGTGCCTCCCGCGACGGACTCTGGCGTCGGGTCGGGTCAGTCGATGAGCTCGCCGGCACGAGCCTCGGCACACGCCTGCCGCCGCTCGAGAACGTGGACGTTGTGATCCCCGTGCTGCACGGGCGCTTCGGCGAGGACGGCACGGTTCAGGGACTCCTCGAGCTGATGGGGCTTCCCTACGTGGGCTGCGGTGTTCTCGCGAGCGCACTGGCGATGGATAAGGGCCGGGCGGGCGCGCTGCTCGCGGCAGCGGGCATCCCGAGCATCGAATCGGTCGTGGTGACTCGGTCTTCGCCGCTTCTCGAGCAGCACGCGCTGCCGCTGTTCGTGAAGCCGAACCGGTCGGGGTCGAGCGTCGGGGCATCGCTCGCGACCACGCCGGCCGAGCTGGCGGAGGCACTGGCGTACGCGCTCGAGTGCGACGACTCCGCCCTGGTGCAGCCGGTGATGGACGGCGTCGAGATCGACATCGCCATTCTGCAGCTGCCCGACGGCTCCCTGCGTGCCGGTGCGCCGCTGCGCGTGCGGCACGACTTCGGGTTCTTCGACTACGACTCGAAGTACACGGTGGGTGGAGCCCAGTTCGAGGTGCCGGCGGTGCTTCCCCCCGGCGTCGCCGCGCACCTCGAACTGCTTGCCAAACGCGCATTCGAGGCCCTCGGCTGTGACGGGCTCGCGCGCGTCGACTTCTTTGTGGCTCCGGATGGCTCGGCCGTCGTCAACGAGGTGAACACGCTGCCCGGACTCTCCTCCCTCAGCCAGTATCCGACGATGTTGCGCGCGACCGGCATGGACCTGCCGACGGTGCTCGCGACGCTCATCGAGAGGGCACTGAGGGTGAGGCGCTAGTTCTCGTTGCCGAGTTCGAGGCCGGTGTCGCTGTGCACCCAGCGCACAGCGTCGCCGTCGCGCTCGAGGGTGACATCGGTTCCGACGGGATAGGTGTACAGCTTCAACACGGCCGGTTCGATGTTGGCGACGGTGTTGAAATCGGCGATGCTGCTGTTGCTCGAGTCGTCGAGGTACTGCTGGTCGTCGATGTCGGAGATGAAGCGCCACCCGTTGTCGACCGGGTTGTTGCTTTCTTCGCGGGATGCCCAGCGCACCTTGCCGACGCCGGTCAGGATGTTGTTGGTCACTACCGATCCACCCGCGTTCTCGATGAAGGTGACATACGGGTCGAGTTTGAGGAACTCCGGCGGGGCTTTCTTGCGTCCGAACATGGGGCCAGCCTAGCCAGCGAGCATGCCCGGGGACCCCATCATCTTGGTGATTCTCAGGGCGATGGCGACCCGCAGCGGGTTCTCGCGGGGTGCCTTGTAGCGCTGGGAGTAGAGCTCGACGGCGCGGGCGACGTCATCCTGCTCCTCGAGGATTTCTGCCGTGCCGATCAGGGTGACCCAGTTGCGGCCTTCGACCTGGCAGATGGTTGCGCGACCGTCTCGGCGGATATTGAGCACCTTCTGCGACGTGCCACTCGCGATCACGCGGGCGAGGTCGCCGTCGACGGTGAACCCGACCGGCACGACGTGCAGGCTCTCGTCCTTCGCGAACGTGGAGAGTGTGGCGAGGTGGCGTTCGGTGACGAATTCCCGGCCGAGCGGGGACAGCAGGGAGGTCATGGAACGAGTCTATTTTGCTGCGCGTGCGCTCTCAGCCGGGTGTCAGCGGGGCTGGTCGGGCCCAGCGTCGGCGGTCGCGCGTAGCCTGCGGGCATGGAATGCGCGCTGCCGGGATGCGAGGTGCCCGCCGAGGCGGGATCGTCACTGCAGCTCTGCACGCGGCACCTGTTCGCTGCGTACGACCAGGTGTCAGGGGCGGTCGGCGTGACCGACGTGCTGCCCCAGCCGTGCGCTGCCTGCGGATCACGGGTCGGGGTGCGCTACCCGAGCGGGTGGGTGTGCGCGATCTGCGACTGGAGGGTCGGCGAGATGCCCGACGACGACCCGGTGCCGCCGCGCGTTGACATCGTCTACTACCTGCGGGTCGGGGAGACGATCAAGATCGGCACATCCGGCAACCCGAGGGGACGCTTCACCCAGCTGTGGCACGACGAGCTGCTCGCGTTCGAGCGGGGCGGGCGACCCGTGGAGCAGCGTCGGCACAAGCAGTTCGGGGAGTTCCGGCACGCGCGCACGGAGTACTTCGCACCACATCCCGCACTCGACAGACATATCGCCGAACTACGCGAAGGGGTGGATGACCCGTGGCAGCAGTACAGCTTCTGGGTGAGCCAGGCGATCGCGTTGCGCGGCTAGCCGGAATTCGCGCACCGGCGCAACCGTTGGAGGAGACATGAGAATCGACCTGACTGGAACGACCGCCCTTGTTACCGGATCCACGCAGGGAATCGGGCTCGCCATCGCGACGGGCCTGGCCGCATCGGGTGCGCGCGTTGTGGTCAATGGACGCAGCGATGGGTCGGTGCAGCGCGCCGCGGGCGAGATCCGCGCTGCGGTGGACGGTGCCGACGTCGTGGAACTTGCGGCCGACGTCACCACCGCAGAGGGCGCCGCGAAGGCGCTCGAGGTGGTGCCGCGGGTCGACATCCTGGTCAACAATCTCGGTATCTTCGGCGCGAAGCCGGCCCTCGAGGTGGACGACGACGAGTGGCGGCGCTACTTAGAGGTCAACGTTCTCAGCGCCGTGCGACTCACGCGCCAGTACCTGCCGCAGATGATGGAGCGAGGCTGGGGGCGCATCCAGAACATCGCGAGCGACTCCGCGATCGTCATCCCGACCGAGATGATTCACTACGGCGTTTCGAAGACGGCCCTGCTCGCGGTTTCACGCGGCTTCGCCAAAGAGGCCGCGGGATCGGGCGTCACGGTCAACTCGGTCATCGCCGGCCCCACGCACACCGCGGGCGTCGAGGACTTCGTCTACGAGTTGGTCTCACGCGACCTGCCCTGGGATGAGGCGCAGCACGAATTCATGCTGAAGCACCGCCCGCAGTCGCTGCTCCAGCGGCTCATCGAGCCAGAGGAGATCGCCAACATGGTCGTCTACCTGAGCTCACAGCAGGCCTCGGCGACCACGGGCGGGGCGCTGCGGGTGGACGGCGGATACGTCGACTCGATCCTTCCGTGACGGTGGCGGCGCGTAGCTTCTGAAAGGTGCCGGAGACAGTCGGAGCGTGGTGGGCCAGACGCCAGTGGTCCAAGGGCTGCGAGGTGCCCTACCCGATCGGCACCTTTCGGAGCGACTGGGCGCAGTACCCGGCCCTCATCCGGCAGTACCACCCCGACCTCAACTCGATGATCACGCTCACGCAGATCCCGCCCGCCGCCGAGGTCTTTCTTGTGTGGCAATGTGACGTGGGACACCTCTTCGTCGCGACCCCCGAAGAGCAGCGGATGCGCCCCGGACGCGAGCGGCGCCGGTCCAGCTGGTGCCCCGACTGCCTCGCCGGCGCCAAGCCGATGCGGGTTCGCGAATCAGCGCGCGACTTTGCGAACAGTGCGCCGCGACCCAGACGCGCGCTGATGACAAAAGCCCTCGTTGATAAGCCCGGCACCGTCGGCGAGCCGTTCCTCAGCGAGCGGGCGCCCAAACCCGCGTCGGCCGCAGAGGCCGACCTGCGGCACCGCCTCGCGCAGCGGTTCGACTTTGACCTGACGCCGAACGCCATCCGGGTCTCGCAGCCCTTCTTCGAGAGGATGGAGATCTGGCCCGACATCGTGATCGGCGAGCTGCGGGTCGCCCTCGAATACGACACCGTCGGTCGCCACGGGCTCGAGCACGTCGGTCGTCGCGAGGCCATCGACCGCCGCAAGGATCGCATCCTGCGCGCGTCGGGATGGGAGGTGGTGCGCATCCGCATCGGCAAACTGCAGCCGCTCGGTCCGCACGACATCGTCGCCGCGAGCGTCACCGACAAGCTGATCGACCGCATCGAGGAGCGGCTGGGCGAGATCCGCGGCGAGCTGTTCGTCGCCGCCTACCGCCGCTGACGAGAGGCGCGGCGGTTAGGCCAGCAGGTCCTTGTGGTGCGCCTCGGCGACGTTCGGGTGCGCGCGCAGGCGGTAGCGCAGCACGTTGTCGCCGTAGGTCTCGAGGATGGGCGCGTTCTCGGGGTCGGACGAGACCCCGCGGGCTTCGGCAGCCAGCTCTGGGCTGAGGGTTAGGCGGGGCATCACCGTGTCGAGCGAGGGGTTGAAGAAGAATGGCACGGAGATGCGGTCGGTGCCGACCAGCGGCGAGAGCACGCGGTGCAGGGTGGCCTTGAGGTAGCCGCCGGTCGCGAGTTCGAGCATCTCGCCGATGTTGACGACGAAGGCACCGTCGACGGGCGGGGCGTCGATCCACTCCCCCTCGTACTCGACCTGCAGTCCGCCCTTGCCGGGCTCGACGAGCAGCAGGGTCAGCACGCCGCCGTCGCGGTGCTGGCCGACGCCCTGCACGGGATCCGGGTTGGATTCGCCCGGGTAGCGCACGATCTTCATCAGCGGGAAGGGCTTCTCGGCGAACGCCTCGTCGAACGTGTCCTCCGCCGTGCCGAGGGCCACGGCCCAGGTGCGCATGAGTTCGAGGGCGACGGTGGAGAGTTCCTGGTTCCAACGCGTGGCAAGCGCCTGCAGTTCGGGCAGAGCCGCGGGCCATAGGTTGGGGCCTTCGAGGCGCCAGTAGTCCGCTTTGTCTCGCGCGCCGTCGACGGCTTCACGTTCGGGCCCGATGTCGATCTGTTCGCGCCGGTCGACCTCGTTGGCGGTCAGTTCGCCGCCGACGCGCGTGTAGCCGCGGAACTGCGGGCTGTGCACGTTCTCGAGGGCCAGCTTGTCGGCGATCGGCAGTTCGAAGAAGCGTCGGGATGTCGCGAGCAGGTCGTCCACGAGCTGCTGGTCGACCCCGTGCCCGACGAGGTAGAAGAAGCCGACCTCGTGGGTGGCCTTCAGCAGCTCGGCGCGGAACTCGGCCGCCTGTTCAGCGCCGCCCTTCAACTTCGACATGTCGAGAATGGGAAGAGACGTGAGCGCCACGGGAAAAACCTTTCGGGCAGGAAAGCGGAGGGCTCAAGTTTATCGCGGCGTCATTCTGGTGTTACGCCGCGTGCTGCCCCCGGGCTGATTGAGTAGGCCGCCCGCGGCCGCATCGAAATCAGCGAGTGACCTCATACGTCGCCACGACTATCCCTGTTGGTGACGTAAAGCTCGAAAGCACGTTCATCGGCGCGTAGGTCTCGCCGAAGAGACGCGTTCCACTGCCCAGCACCACCGGCAGGATCGTCAGGACGTAGCGATCGATCAACCCGGCGTCCGCGAGCGTGCGCACGAGCATCCCGCTGCCCAGGATGACCAACTCACCCTCGTCCGACGCTGTGAGCGCGGTGACTGCGGCAACGGGGTCGCCTTCGAGGGCGAACGAGTTCGGATGCGGCAGCTCGGGGTTGGACGTCGCCACGTGCTTGGGCGTGTTCCGCAGGATCTCCGTGAATGGGTTTGGATTCGGGTTCGACAGCCAGAAGCCGACCAGGTCGTCGTAGGTGCGGCGGCCGAAGACCATGCCGGTCACATTGCCCTGGCCGCTCATCGCGGCCATCGCCGCTTCCTGGTCTTTCATGAGCAGCTCGGCGGCCCACCCACCGCGAGAGAACCCATCGCGGGTGTCTTCATCGGGCCGACCGGGTGACTGCATCACGCCATCGAGGGACACGTTCTCTACCGCTATCAGGGTTCGCATGCGGCAACCATAGCCCCGAATGTAGACACTGTCTACATAGTGCACAACGAGCTAGGCTCGTCAACGATGAAGACCCCGAGTAAACCCCCGAGCCACTCGGCGATCTGGGCAGCCGCGACGCAGCTGTTCTCCGAGAAGGGCTTTGCCGCGACCTCGGTGCGCGATATCGGGGCGCTCGCAGGTGTCGACCCGTCGCTCGTGATCCGGCACTTCGGGTCGAAGGAGCAGCTGTTCATCGACACGATGCAGCTCGACCACAACCCGCTGCTCGAGGGTCCGATCGAGACGCTCGGCGAACGCTTCATCGACGAGATGCTCAGCGCCGACGACCAGGTCAGGTCCGTGTTCATCGCGCTGATGCGCGCGAGCGACTCCGGCGAGATCGGTTCGCAGCTACGCGCCGCCCACGAAAACTCGTTCGTTGAACCCATCAAGGGCCGTCTAGAAGGGGATGACGCCGAGCTGCGCGCGCGCCTCGCCGCCGCCCTTGTGGGCGGGCTGCTCTACAGCCTATGGGTGGTCGGCGACGAGATTCTCGCTGCCACCGACCACCGCGACATCGTACGCCGCTACGGCGCACTGCTCCAGGCGTTGATCACGCCGTAAGGGTTACTGCGCGCTCCAGCCGCCGTCCGAGGCGAGCACCGCGCCCGACACGTTCGTGCCGTCGTCGCTCAGCAGGAACGTGATCGACGCCGCGAGCTGCGCGGGCTCCGCGACCGGCGGGATCACCTCGAGCAGCGCGCCGATGCGTGACTGTCCGAGCTCCGAGGCGAAGGTGGCCTGAATGTTGGTCGCAACCGGCCCTGGAGCGACAGCGTTCACGCGGATCCCGGACTGCGTGTACATAAACGCCGAGCTCTTCGTCATGCCGATCACGGCATTCTTGGACGCCGTGTAGGCGAGTCCGGCGGCGGAGCCGCGCAGCGCCGCCTCCGAGGCCACGTTCACGATGGACCCACGGCCGGCAGCCAGCATCACGGGGATGACGGCGCGGGTGAGCCGGAACATCCCGTCAACATTGACCGCGAACACGCGCGACCAGACCGCGTCGCTGACCTCGTGCAGCGGGGTCATGTCGTCCATGATGCCGGCGACGTTCGCGAGCGCGTCGATGCGACCGTTCGCGGCAGCGACGATGCGTTCGACGCCGTCCACGCTGGTGATGTCGGCGCTCACGGTGACCACAGTGTCGAATTCGGCGGAGAGGTCGGCGAGGCGCTCGTCCGAGATGTCGACGGCGACGACCGTGCCTCCCTCGCGGGCGATTCGGGATGCCGTTGCGCGGCCGATGCCCGAGCCTGCGCCGGTCACGATGACCGTCTGGCCGTCGAAGCGGCCCGGTGTGATGCGCTCGACCCAGGCGCTCGTCTCGGTGACCTCGTCCTCCTCCTCGACGGGCACCTCGCCACCGTTGGCCTTGAGCACGAGCTCGTCGACGAGGGACTGCGGCATCTGGCCCTGGCTGAGCGCGACGAGGCGCTGCAGCGAGAACAGGCGCACCGGCTTGAGGGCCTTCTCGTCCTGTCCGGCGGCGGCCAGCATGTCGCGGATCAGAGGTCCGCCTACCGGGTGGGCGAGCCAGTCGCCGATCGAGGTCTTGCCGGTGAGCGGCTTGTCGGCCTTGGCCATGAGGGTTCCTTCCACGAAGGATCGCGGGCGGGTCCGCGGCGATCCAGCATGAGTCTGCGCCTCGTCGGGCTGCTTGTCAACTTAGTTGACACCTGCGAAGATGGGGCGATTCAAGGAGGAGTCATGACCGCGTTTCATCCCGATCTCGCACTCGGCCGGTTCATCCCGCCGCTGTCTTTTGGTCCGCGCATCGCGAAGCTGCTGACGGGCGCGAAACCGAAGGTCCCGGCCACTCCCGACGACATGTCGATTGAGGATGTCACGACCGACACCGTCTCCCTCCGCGTCTACCGGCCGCGGGCCGCGACCGGTGCGACGCCGGCCCTGTTCTGGGTCCACGGCGGCGGCTACATCCAGGGCAGCCCCGAACAGGACGAGCTCTCGAGCATCGGCTTCGCGCGCGAACTCGGCATCACGGTTGTCGCACTGCGCTACCGCCTCTCCCCCGAGCATCCCTCCCCGGCCCGCGATCGAGGATGCCTACGCCGGCCTGCTCTGGACATTCGCGCACGAGGACATCGATCCCACTCGCGTCGCGATCGGCGGGGCGAGCGCGGGTGCGGGGCTCGCTGCGGGGCTCGCCCTCTACGCGCACGACAGAGGTGAGGTCACCCCGGTGTTCCAATTGCTCGTCTACCCGATGCTCGACGACCGCACGGTCACGCGCACCGACCACGACACCCGGGGCGTGCGCGTCTGGACGCCCGGCAGCAACCGCTTCGGCTGGACGTCTTACCTCGGTCACGAACCGGGACTTCCCACTGCCAGCGAGTACGCCGCTCCCGCTCGCCGCAATGACCTCCGTGGCCTCCCACCCGCCTGGATCGGCGTCGGCACCCTCGACCTTTTCTTCGATGAGGATGTCGCGTACGCGCGTCGCCTGCTGGATGCGGGTGTGCCGTGCGACACGTTCATCGTGCCGGGGGCGTTTCACGGGTTCGACGCGCTGTTCCGCACGAAGCCGGTATCGCGTGAGTTCTGGCGCGAGCAGGCTCGCGCGCTTCGGGAGGCGCTCGCCTAACGCGTTCGAGACCTTTCGGCGGAGTGAGCTCGCCACGGCGGGTTCGAACCGCCAAAACCGGCTCCCGCTCGCGGCTTTCGGATCAACCCGCGAGTTTCGGCACGCGAGTTGGTCCGAAATCCGCGAGGCGGCACGAGCCCTGCCCTAGCGTGGGTGCATGATCCGCTGGGGTGTGACCGTCGCCGCAGCGGGACTCGCGCTCGGCGTCGCCGCCCGCTCGCTCGACCTGCTGCCCCCGCCCTTCATGTGGGAGCTCGCCGGCCTCGTCTCCTCCGTCGGGTCGTGGGGACTGTTCGCCGTGGTGATCGGGTTCGTCGCGACATCCCGCAAGCGCGCGGCCATCGGCGCCGCGACGGGTCTCGCGGCTGCTTCACTCATCTACTACGCCCTGTCGTTCGCGAGCGGACGCTGGCAGACCCAGTTCTCGGAAGCCTTCAGCGACATGCCCGACCCCGCCGTGGGGCTCGGGGTGCTGCTGCGCAGTCTGGCGCTGTGGCTGGCCGCATCTCTGGTCGGCGGTCCGGTGCTCGGGCTTGTCGGTCGCAGCATCCGCCGCGCGACTCCCCAAGCGTCAGCGTTGGTCGCCGCCGGCGCGACACTGCTTCTCAGTGCGTCCGCCGCCGTGCGGATGTGGACCTACAGCACGTTCGAGACGAGATCCGTTCTCGAAATCATCACCGTCGTGATCGGGATGACGTTCCTCGCCCTCTACGCCTTCGCGAAGCGCGGCACCTTCTCGCCGTCGACCTCCACGGTCTCCTCGAACATCGCCGCGGGGCGCACCCACAGCCCGAACTCGCCGTAGAGCGCGCGGTAGACGACGAGCGACTCCTCGGTCTCGGAGTGGGTCGCGAGACCCAGCACCTCGTAGTCGTTGCCCTTGTAGTGGCGGTAGAGCCCGCGTTCGATCACTAGCCCTGCTCGATACGCACGGTGTTGCCCGAGGGGTCGCGGAAGGCGCAGTCGCGCGGACCCCAGTCCTGGTCGGACGGCTCCTGCATCACCTCGGCGCCCGAGGCGAGCAGCTTCTCGAAGACGGCGTCCACGCTGTCGACCCGGAATGCGACGGCCGAGAGCACGCCCTTCGTGAGCAGCTCCTGCAGCGCGTCGCCGTCCTCCTGCGAGCGGCCGGCGTAGGGCGTGGACAGCACAACGCCGAGGCCCTCCTGGTCGGAGCTGCCGAGCGTCGCCCAGCGGAAACCGCCGTAGGAGACGTCGTTCTGGATCTCGAGTCCGAGGCCGTCGCGGTAGAACCCGAGCGACTCCTCCACATCGGTGACGGTCACGTGTGCGTATCGGAGTTGAATCGTCATGGGGCCACTCTAGGCAGCGGTGACGTTATCCGCTTCTCGAAATCTGCTCGATCTGCGGGGTCGCATCACGACTTTCGACGTGCAATTGGGCAGGGATGTCACACCCTCGTGCTCCCGCGCGCGGTACGCACTCGGACTCAGACCGACGATCTCGGTGAAGCGCGAGCTGAACGAGCCGAGGGACGTCGAGCCGACGGCCATGCAGGCGTCGGTGACCGTCATCCCGCCTCGCAGCAGCGACATGGCGCGCTCGATGCGACGCGTCATGAGGTAGCCATAGGGCGTCTCGCCGTACGCGGCGCGGAACTGGCGCGAGAAATGCGCCGGCGACATGAGCGCCTTCGCCGCGATGGTCGGCACGTCAAGCGGACGCGCGTACTCGCGGTCGATGAGGTCACGGGCGCGACGCAGCAGCGTCAGCATCTCCATGCGCTCAGGGGTCATGGGGTTCAGGGTAGCCCGTGGAGCTCTGTACGCAAAAGAGCCGGTTCCGGACGGATGACACTCTTCGCGAGACGTCATTCGTCCGAAACCGGCTCCTTCGTGGGGACTCAGTACGACGAGGTGTACAGCGCCTCGAGCTCGGGGGTCTTGGGGCCGCTCAGCCCGCAGCTCCAGATGTTCTCGCCGTCGGAGGCGAGCAGGTAGGTCGTTCCCGCCTCGTACATCACGCCGCCGCCGTCGGAGATCTCGGGGTTGCCCTGCAGCACCTGCACCTTGTCGTTGATCTCGCCCTTGAAGACGTTCGACACGTCGAGGTTGACGTCGCCGCCCTCGACGGAGGTCGCGGTCGCCTCGAACGCGATCGTCGCGGTCTGCATGATCTCGACGGTCGGCTCCGCGCACTTGAGCGAGGTGGCCATCGGGTCGACGACCGGGGCGGAGAACACGGTGACCGGCTCCGGTCCCGCAGTCAGGCTCGGGATGACGAACGCGCCGACTATAGCGAGCGCAGCGACACCGCCGACGAGGCCCCAGATGAGTGGAGCACGCTTGCGGGAGACGGGAGCAGAAGTTGTTGTGTCGGTCATGATGGCACCCTTCAGGGAATGGAACTGGCTGGGATCGAGTGGGGAGAGTGATGCCGCCGGGTCTGCGCTCCTGAGAACGCTCTTCAGCTCGTCATCGTTGTTCATGCGGTTTCTCCTTCCTTCACTCCTGTATGTCCCAGCACGGGGGCATCCTTTCCGATTTCCTCACGAAGTTTTGCGCGCGCCCGGTGCAGGCGGATCGTGGCCGCATTCACGCTGATGTCGAGCACCGTCGCGATCTGGCTGAGGTCGAGGTCGTCCCATGCCCAGAGCTTCACGATCTCGGCGTCCTTGCCGCGGAGTCGCGCGACCGCGTCGAGGATATAGCCGGCGTCCCCCTCCGCATGATCCCGCACGTCCTGGGGCGGGTCGACGGTGGCGATCCGGGTGAACAGGCGCCGCTGCCTGCGCTGCGAGCGCTCGGCATTGGCGAGCTGCAGCCGCGCGACGCCGATCGCCCAGGGGATCGCGTCGGCGGGAACGTCATCCAGTCGTCGCCAGAGAACCAGCAGAGTCTCGCTGGTGACATCGTCTTCGGTGGCCGGGTCGGTGCGTCGGGCGAGGTAGCGGCGCACGGGTTCGACGACGGCGCGCATCACGCGCTCGAAGTCATCGTCTCTGTTCACGGTCCCCACACGGTGTTATGTCCGGCTACGGGCCCAGTCTTTCAGATCGTTTCGACGCTCAGCGCGTGGGTTGGCGACCGGCGCGGGAGTCCGGACTCCCGCGCTCGTCGCCAGGGCACGCGCTGAACACGTGGCAGGTTCCGCGCCCCCGCACCCGTCACCAGGGCACGCGCCGAGCTACGCGCGCGATCTGCGAGCCACCCGAAGCAGCAGCGCGATCACGGTGAGCACTGCGCCGATGCCGGCCACCCACCAACCGATCACCCAGAGGGCGCCAGCGCCGATGTTCGCGTCGGGGGTATCCATGAGCACGAGCATGAGCCAGCCGGCCAGCGCACTGAGCAGGCCGAGGGCGGTGATGACAATTGCTGTCTTGAGCATGGGGTTCCTTTCCGTCAGCCGGCGAGAAGCCGACCGAAGAGCAGCGAGACCATCATGGCGATGATGACCGAGTTGAAAACGAAGGCGATGATGACGTTGCTGCGCACAACCCGCCAGGCTGTTCGGGATGAGATATCGGCGGGCACTGTTGCGGCCATGGTGGAGAGCAGCACGGCCAGGGTCAGGTAGTCGCTGAAGCGGGCCGCTTCCGGAAAGTGGAACTTCAGGTGGGGCTCGTCGTGCACGCCGGCGCCGAGGCGCAGGTAGCTCTGCGCGAAAGAGAACACCATCAGCACCCACGAACTCGCGACGGTGAGCAGCGCGAGCCCGACGTAGATCGCATCACTGCGGAACTCCGGCTGCTGCGCAACCACGATCGTGATGGCGACGGCAGCCACCGCAGCCGAGATGGTGGTGTTCGTGGCACCGGTCACCCCGAGGAACCGCTGGATCGGGCTGCGCTCGGCGCTCTCGTCCGCGACGGTCACCCGTTTCAGCAGCTCGCCGTCGAGGCGGGAGTACACGAAGGTGCTCCAGGTTGCGTAGATGGCGGTGTATACCGGCCACAGCACGAGGTACGCCGTCACGAGGAACAGCGTCGGGTCTTCATACTCGACACCCACCACACCGGCGAGGAAGAACATCACACCCGTCGCGAAGAGCGCGGACACCACGGAACTCACCGTGACTCGGAACAGGTCGGTTCTTGGCATGCGACGGGACATGCTTGGGGAGCCTACCGTTCCCGTATCGACGCTCTCTCGAACGACAGGTGATCTACCCATGTCGACGAGTCAAAACCATGGCCCAGGAACACAGTCAAGTGTTGCGCGCTATTCCTCTCCGAACCCGTCCGCGGCCATGGCTCGCACGGCCTCGACGGCGTCGGCCGCCTGCGGTCCTGTTGCCGAGATCCGGATGACGTTGCCCTGCGCCGACCCGAGCGTCAGCACCGCGATCAGGCTCGCGGCGGACACCGGACCCTTGCCCGAGGTGAGATCCTCGAGCTTCACGGCGGCGTCGAACTCCGACACGGTTTTCACCAGCATCGAGACCGGGCGCGCGTGCAGCCCCGCCGGGTTTACGAGGGTGACCTCGGCAGTGACGGCGTCGGGCTCAGTGGGTGGCTGAGCAGCTGAAGGCTGGGCAGCAGGGGCAGGACCCACCGCCCCCTGCTTGGGCTCCATCGCGCGGCTTGCCTCGCGGGCTACGTCATCCAGAGACGAACCGGCGGCAGCCAACACAACGGCGGCGACCAGCCCCTCAACGAATGGCCCATCGCTCAGTCGCACCTCGCAGTCGGACGACCGGAACTCCAGCCCCATCTCGGCGGACATCACGGCCGACCCGAGGTCCATGAAGACCAGCACGCCGTCGTCGGAGGCGACCTCGTCGATCGCGGATGCGACCCGCGTCGCATCCGTGCCGATCACGTCGTCACCGGCTCCGGCCGCGAGCGCGATGGGAGGCGGCGACGAGCCGACCATCTGCAAGGCCAGATCGACAGCCGCCTTCGCCAGCGCGGGGCTGTGCGAGACGACAACGATGCCGATCACGCGAGGGCGCCCGCGAGCGCCTCGAACAGCAGGGCCGTCGACGTCGCACCCGGATCCAGGTGACCCGCGCTGCGGTCGCCCAGGTAGCTCGCGCGACCCTTGCGGGCGACGAGCGGCTCGGTCGCATCCCTACCCGACGACGCCGCGGCAAACGCGGCGTCCCACGGAGCGGACGCAGCGGCGTCCCACGCGTCGAGCGCCGGAACCAGCGCGTCGAGCATCGTCTTGTCGCCGACTTCGGCCTTGCCACGGGCGATCACACCCGCGAGCCCGGCACGCAGCGCGGCCGAGAACTCCGCATAGGTCAACCCCGAGACGGCTCCGGCGGTGGTGCCGATGCGCAGGAAGAACGTGCCGTAGAGCGGCCCGCTCGCTCCCCCGACGGAGGTGACCAAAGTCATGCCGACGGTCTTGAACAGCTCGTCGATGGTCGCCGGCGTGCCCAGCTTCTCCATCACGGTGCCCATGCCGCGCGCCATGTTCGACCCGTGGTCGGCATCGCCGATCGCCGAGTCGAGCTCGGTCAGGTAGCTCTGCTTCTCGGTGACCAGGTCGCGAAAGCGGCCCAGCCAGTCGACGAGCTGCGCGAGTGTGACGTCGGCCACTAGACGCCCCAGCGCAGACCGGGGGTGTTGACCGGTGCGTCCCACAGCTTCAGCAGGTCGTCATCCGCCTGCAGCAGGGTGATCGAGCAGCCGGCCATGTCGAGGCTCGTGATGTAGTTGCCGACGAGGTTGCGCGCGACCTGCACGCCGGCCCTCTCGAGCAGCTTCGCGACCTCGCCGTACATGAGGTAGAGCTCGATGAGCGGCGAGCCGCCCATGCCGTTGAGCATCGCGATCACCGGCCCCTTCGTGAAGTCGAGGTCGGCGAGCACCGGCTCGACCAGCTGCTGGGCGATGGATGACGCGGGCGCAAGCGGCACGCGGTGACGCCCGGGCTCGCCGTGAATTCCCACGCCCATCTCCATCATGTCGTCGGGGATGTCGAAGGTGGGCTTGCCCGCAGACGGCACGGTACAACTCGTCAACGCCATACCCATCGAGCGGCCCGTGTCGTTCACCCGCTGCGCGAGCTCGGTGATCGCGGCGAGGTCGCGCCCCTCTTCCGCTGCCGCGCCGACGATCTTCTCGAGCAGCACCGTGACGCCCACGCCACGTCGCCCTGCCGTCCATGTCGAGTCCTCCACTGCCACGTCGTCGTTGACCACCACTGCGGCGACCTTGACTCCCGACTCGGCCTCGGCCATCTCGGCCGCCATCTCGAAGTTCATGACGTCGCCGGTGTAATTCTTGACGATATGCAGCACGCCGGCGCCGGAGTCCGCCACTTTTGTGGCCTCTTGCATCTGGTCGGGCGTTGGGGAGGTGAAGACCTCTCCTGCACAGGCGGCGTCAAGCATCCCGAAGCCCACAAAACCGCCGTGCAGGGGTTCGTGCCCGGAGCCACCGCCCGAGATCAGGGCGACCTTTCCGGGCTTCGTCGGGGATCCGCGGTAGATGATGCGGTTGGTGTGGTCGACATTCAGTTCGGGATGTGCCGCCGCAACCCCCACGAGGGAATCAGCGAGCACGGCTTCGGGGGAATTGATGAGCTTCTTCATGACTAGGCCTTCTCTACGTCGAGTGCTTCGTTGGGGGTGTGAGCTCGTCGAAGCGGGCTCAGCCACAGGATAGACCCGCCGGTTTTGAGGCGCCAGAGAGCGGCGATGCGAGAAGTCGCTAGTGCGCCGTGACAACTCCCGGTTCGTACCCGAAGCGCTCCGCCCGTACCGTCAGCGTGTACTCCGCGCGAAGGTGTCCGGCCGGCAGCACGAGGGTCTCCCCCAGCACCGGCTCGGAGCCGACGCGGGTCCACTCGAACGTGTAGGTCAGCCCGCTGGTGTTCCAGACGCCGGGCGTCGCGGTGAGCGTCGTGGTGCCGGTGATGACCGGCGCCTTGGTCGCGACCGGCGCGAGCCCGGTTGCGATCGTGAGCGCCGCCGTTTCCGCCGACACATCGAGCTTGCCGGCTTGGCGAGCAGTCACACGAACCGAGATCTCGTCGCCGGCGTGCGTCGCGAGCGGCACGTAGGTGGGGCCCGTCGCGCCGGGAATGGCGCGCCCATTGAGCAGCCACTGGATGCTCGGCACGGCCCCCTCAGACCACGCACCGGCCGTCGTGGTCAGCGTGCTGCCCACCCGAACGTTTCCGCTGAGGGCGGGCGCCCCGAGGAGCCGGATGACGTCGCCCTCGAGCACCTGCGCGGGTGCGCTCGTCGACACAACGCTGTCGTGACCGGGCTTGGTTCCCGTCGCAACCACGCGCAGCAGCAGGTTCGAGTCGTGGAGGTCGATCTCGTAGATGCCGGAGGTCTCGTTGGTGTCGACCCAGGTCGTGTCGTCGATACTCGTCTGCCAGAGATAGCTGGTCTCCACCTCGGGCTCACTGAAATGCAGCTCCGATGCGGAGACGAGGGCGCCGGGCAGCAGGTCGCCGTCCCAGAACAGGGCTGCATCCTCCTCGACGGTGAGGGGGTCACCCTCGAGGAGCGGGGCCGCGCTGTAGACGGTTGTGCTGTACCAGCCGTATACGGGCGAGGTCACGTAAATCTCGACCTGAATCTGTTGGCCGACATGCGAGGCGATGGGATCGAAGGTTGCCTGGTCTCCGGAACCGACGTGCCCGTAGTTCCAGCGATAGCTGTATTTCCAGTCGGAGTGCGGGGTCTGCGGAAGGTCGTGGAAGGGCTCCGGATCGGCCAGCGACAGTGTCTCGCCTAGTTTGGTACCCACGATCGTCGTGGGGGTTGCCACGAGAGAGGTCGACCGCCTCTGCGCGACGGCGACAACCTCGACGTCTGCATAACCGGGCGCGCTCACCGTGACCACGGCATAGATGGCCTTGCCCTGGTCTTCGGGCTGCATCGTGTAGAAGCTCCCGCTTGCACGCTCGGTGTCCTCCACGAACCAGCGCGGGTTGCTCCGGATCGCCCAGTTGGGCAGATCGCTGCTGAAGACCGAGACCTTGCCGATGTTCGACGGTCCCGCGGTCACAGCACTATGGACGCGAGCGCTGAAATCGCCTTCGACAAGCCGAACGGGGAGCGAACTCGTAGTGACACTCGGGTAGCCGGGTCGCTGCCCGACCGTCGTGAAGCGCAGGTAGCTTTCGCCGCCCGCCCAGTCGACTGTCGAAGGGTAGTAGGACGTCTGGTAGTAGTCGGTGTAGCCGTGTGGGTTGCCCCACACCGCGGTCGGGCTCGTGCAGTCCAGGACACAGAGTTCCCAGTACCTGTTGATCGCCTCGATCTCGACGCCGAATGAAGCCTGCGTGCCGAGCGCGATCCCGCCCATCATCACCGAACCTGTCTCGGTGACCACGGTCGGCCGACTGAGCACCGGGATGACGTTCTTCGGCACGATCGTCACGATGTCGGACACCGCGCGCGCTGCCGTGTACCCGGCCTTGGTTGCCGTTTCGACGACGTAGATGCGTCCCTTGGCGTACGCGGCAGGGGTTGCGTAATAGGCGAGCGTCGCTCCGGGGATCTTCGCGAAGGAGGCCGCCGGCGTCGACGCCGTGCACTTCGGCAGCGCGCATCCGTACCACTGGTAGCTCACCTTGGCACCGAAGCTCTGCCAGGCGAAGTCGTACGACGGATAGAGCCGCGTGCCGACGACCGTGGATCCCTCGAGGGTGATGGTCGGCGTCAGCTCGGCGAGGCCAGTGCGCGTCACGACCGTGCCCGCGGCAACCGTCTTCACGGCGTTGCCGGTACGAACCGAACGCGCGGTGACGGTGACGCTGAGCAGGGAGCCGACATCTGCCGCGGTGGGCTTGTAGCTCGCGAGCGTCGCACCCTTGATCGTCACCGCCTTCGCCTTGCCGACCTTGCGCAGCCACTGGTAGCCGTAGCTGACCGAGTCGCTCGGGTCGTCGACTTCCCAGGTGCTTCCGGATGCCACGAGCTCCTGCCCCACGGCCACCGGGGTGCTGGCGGCCACGGGTTCGTCGCCCAACGTCACAGAGGGCGTGCCCGCCATCACGACGGCCTTGGACGACTTGCGCGCAAGAACAGTTGCAGTGCCCGGACCGAATCCGGGAGCGTTCGCGGTGGCCCGCACCTCGAGCGTCTGGGCGAGCAAGGCCGCGCTGGGCTTCTCGGTGAGGGTCGGGCCCGTGCCCACGACGATTCCGCCGCGCAGCCACTCGTAGCTGAAGGTCGGCGCGAGGGCCGTCCAGACGCCGGGCTTCACGGTGTACTTCTTGGTGCCCTTCGGCTTCTTCACCACGGCGGCGGTTACGGCCAGGCCGGACTTCAGCTGGGCGGCGTCCGCGAAGACGGGTGTCACACCGGTCGGGGTCGCGGCTGTGGCGTCGGCGTACCCGGACTTGGTTGCCGTGACGACGGCGGTGAACTCGGCATCCAGATCCGCGAGCTTCACGACATACGAGCTGCCGGCGTTGTCGAACGGGATGCCGTTGCGCAGCCACTCGTAGCCGTAGTCGAGTCCCTTAACGCTCCAGCTGCCGGGAAGGACCCGCAGGGTGGTGCCGACGTGGGCACCCGTGGCGGGGGTGATCGACGGCGCTGTCACGTTGGTCGGAACCGTGACATCGGAGACCACCAGACCGGCGACCGATGCCTTGGCGGTTGTAGTCGGGTATCCAAACTGGTGTGACGCGACTCGCACGGAGAGCTGGGCACCGATGTCACCTGCGCGGGACGTGTAGGCCGCTTCATCCGCACCGAAAACAGGGTGGCCGTCACGCAGCCACTGGTAGGTCAGGGTGGCGGCGGCACGGTGCGCCTGCGCGGCGACCTCGTAGCGCGTGCCGACGACGAGCGCGGTCTCGGCGATGGACGGAGCGGTGACGAAGCCGTCGGGCGCGGAGGGCCACTGCACGTTCACGTCGATGGTCTGCGCGCCGGACGAGATGTAGGCGTCCTGCACGGCGGGCGCCCACGAGCCGTTGGTCAGCACTGACAGCGTGAACGCACCCGGCTGGATCGTGTGATTCTTGCCCGACTTGCCGAAGGTCACGATGCTGGACCCGTTGGTGGTGCCACGGTAGTAGTAGTCGGGGTCGGCGTCGCTCTGCAGGAGAACGTCGGCACCCGGCACCGCGCCGCCTCCGGGGTTGCGAACCACAACGGTGACGGAACCGCCCTGCCGGTTCATGTAAGTGTCATGCCGCCCGGCCTTCACCACCTTGCCTGCGCCGACCGTGAACACCTGTGCGTACTCCAGCCGTCCGCCGCCGATGAAGGTGGCGGCCTGGTTGTAGTACCAGGGCGAGATCTTGACCACGTACTTGCCGGGACGCAGGTTCTTGATCGTCCAGGCGCCCTTCTTGTTGGCGGCTGCGCTGGTCACGCTGCGTTCGGTGTCGAGCACCACCGGGTAGGGGTAGGAGGCGTCCTGGGTGACGGGGATCGCGATTGCGCGAGCGTTGGCGAGCGGCATGAACCCGTAGAAGTCGTCGTCCGAGTACTCTGCCCACGACGTACCGGTGATCGCGCCCAACCCGGTCGGGAACGTCGCGTTGGCCGTGGCCGTCGCTCCAACCCCGACGACGATTCCGGATGCCTCGTCGAAGGTTGCGGCCCCACCCGAGTACAGCGGCGAGTAGTCGCCGGCGGGTCCACTGAACTTGAGGCGGTAGCTGCCCGGATCCAGATCGCGGATCGTGTAACGACCCTTGGCGTCGGCTCGAGCGGAGGCGTACGTAATCCAGTCGCTGCCTGTATAGAGGTAGGCGGTGACCAGGGCCTTCGGCAGGATCTTCTTGGCCGGGGTCTTCACGATGCCGGTGATGACGGCGTTGGAAGCGAGGCTCACGGAGAGGCTCGTCTGGCCCGCCGGGATGACCTGGGCGCGCGAGATTTCGGATGCACCGCCGAGCAGCTGTGTGAACGTCGTGGACGTCGCGGTGCCGAAGTAAAGGGTGTGGTCGATCGCGCTCAGACCCGTGAAGACGTAGACGCCGGGCTTGCCGGTGACCGGCTTCGCCTTGGGATAGTCGCCGGCCACGAGGTCGCCCTCGATCTCCTCGCCGTCGGCGACGGACAGCGCGATGATCGACATGCCGACGAGTGGCGTGCCCGTGACGTTGCGCACGGTCACCGTGAGGTTGTTCGTCTCGGCGGCCTGCGCGGGAAGCGCCAGACCGGCGGCGAGGAGTGCGCCCAGAATGGTCGCGGTTACAGACAGTTTGATGCTGCGAAGAAGTGCAGGCCCGTTCACGGACGCTCCCAAGAGATAGGTGCACTTCCGTCAACCCTGACCGGAGAAATGCGAATTTTCCTCCATGGTAGTGGCGCGAGGGAACGAACTCTCTACCCGCGTTCGGGGGTATGGCGCGGGTGCAGTTGGGCTGCATCGTCGGCCTGACCGGCGGATGTCCAGTAGCCTTCGAGCAACGATTCCTTGGGGAGGAAATCTCAGATGTCTCATTCACGTGTGGCTGTATCTGTTGGCTCGGTTGCGGTGCTGGCCGTCATCCTGAGCGGGTGCTCGCTACCCACTTTTGGAAGCGGGCCGTTCCTCGCACCGGCCGAGGCTGAGGCCCACGGAGACCTCGTCGTGCTGGAAACTCAGTCAACTGACCGCGGCGACTACCAGCACATGACAATCGACCCTGAGGCGGACGCGATGGTCTACAACGCCGAGCTGGTGCTTCCCGCCGCCACCGACACCGGCTTCACCGAAGACCAGATCCTCGAGGCCCAGAAAACCGCCGCGCGGCTGGTCGTCGAGTTCGGCCTTGACAGCACGGCCGCCGACGACACCTCCACTTTCGCCGAGTGGACGGACACGGCGACTGATGATGTGCTGGCCAGCCAGACGGGAGAGCTTTTCGCCGACGAGTCCAACCTCGTCTTCCGACAGGACAACAACGCGTCTCCCGACTTCATCCACGACGGCAAACCTCGAATGGATGACACCACCACCGTCACGCTCACCGAGGTGACAGGGGGTTCGGCCGACGCCGAGGGCAACTACCTCAGCTTCACTTTCCAGACCCTGATCAACTATCGCGCCACCGACGAGGCGGTCATCGCCGCGGTCGTGGCGGCCAGCCCCGAGGGAACCCTCGAGGAGGTCATGGCCGCACTGGTTCCCGAGGTTGCCGATGGCGAGGGTGAAAACCGCTGGGACGAGTCGGGCACCGTGCAGTACACGATGCTCTTCGACGAGGCGCAGGAACGCTGGCTGATCGGCGGCTACCACGCCAACTACGACGGTGGCTACAACCTACGAGCTAGCGACTAGTCAGCGCCGACCCCTTGTGCGCTGCCTTCGCATCGGTCTTGTCCGACTGCACGATGTAGGCGGGCTCATCGGAGGACGCGGTGAACTTCTGCCCATCGAACTCAAAGTCCTTGACCCGCTTCTCCTGCACCGTGCCGTGGGTCGGACCCTGCGAGGTGTTCCAGCTGACCTTGTCGCCCTTGATGAATTCGCTCATCGTCCGATCATCGCCCGCAGGTGCGGGTCGCGATAGGGGTCCCAGCGAACGCTGACCTAGGCCTTGCGACGCTTGACGAGCGCGACGATCACGAACCCGATCAGCACACCCGCTGCCGCCCCGGTCGAGTTGGCAATCCAGTCGTTGATGTCACACGCGCGCGACAGCAGACCGTGCAGCAGCTGCTGCACGATCTCGATGAGGGCGGACAAGGCGACCCCTGCGACGAACACCCAGATCGGCTTGCGCGTTGCCACCACGAAGAAGAGGGCCGGCAGCAGGAAGAGCCCGACATTGAAGATGTCCCGCAGCGGGTCATCCACCACCAGGTAACACTCCGCCGGAGGTAGCTGCTTGCCGTGCGGTGTGAGCGTCAAGAGGATGACGACCAGCAGCGCAGCTCCCCCGAGAAACCCCGAGATCCGGCGGCCTCGGTCACCGGCTCGCGCCAGCACGATCGCCAGCGCGATCAGGGCGAGAACGCCGACGATGAGGAGCACGCGCACGAGGGCGTAGTTGTCGGCGATAAACGTGGAGAGCATGGCTCATCCACGATAGGCGATGCGCTCAGCCCACCGCGTCCATCGCGCGAGCGACCGCGTTCACCGAGACGGCGACCTCCTCGGCATCCGTCGACCAGTTGCTCACGGAGATGCGCAGCACGTCGCGGCCCGCCCACGTGGAGCCCGACATCCAGACCGCGCCGTCGGCGATGAGCGCCTGGGTCACCGCGCGGGTGCGCTCGTCGCTGCCGAACGCCACCGAGATCTGGGTGAAGACCACATCGTTGAGCACCTCCACGCCGGGCAGCTTCGACAAGCCGTCGGCGAGCATGCGCGCGTTCTCGGCGAGGCGCTCGACGAGAGCTATCGTTCCGCTTCGTCCGAGGGACCGCAGTGCCGCCCAGACCGGGATGCCACGGGCGCGGCGCGAGAGCTCGGGAACCCGGTCCATCGGGTCGGCGATGCCTGCGTCATCCCGAATGAAATAGCTGGTGTGGGCGGTGAAGGCGGCCTGCACGGCACCGGGGCGCGCGACGATCGCGACGCCACAGTCGTAGGGAACATTGAGGGTCTTGTGCGCGTCGGTCGCCCACGAGTCGGCGGTGTCGACGCCGTCGAGCGCGTCACCCCAGCGCGGGCTGGCCGCGGCCCATAGCCCGAAGGCGCCATCGACGTGCACCCACGCTCCCCTCTTATGGGCCGCTTCGATGGTCTCGCGCATCGGGTCGAACGCGCCGGAGTGCAGGTTGCCGGCCTGCAGCGCGACGATGACGGGGCCGGTCGTCTGGTCGAGCGCCTCGATCAATGCACTGCTCTGGATGCGGCCCTGCCTGTCGGCTGCGATCTTCGTCGGCTCTCCGAGCCCGAGGTAGCGCAGCGCGAGCTCGACGGAGCTATGCACCTCGGCGCCGGCTAAGACGGTTACGCGCGGTGCGCCGGTGAGTCCGTCGCGGTTGACGTTCCACCCGGCCGCTTCGAGCACGGCGCCCCGACCGGCGGCGAGCCCGACGAAGTTGGCCATGGTCCCGCCGGTGGTGAAGCCGACGGCGCTGCCTTGCGGAAGTCCCAGCAGATCGACGATCCACGCCCCCGCCCGCTCCTCGATGGCGGCCGCCGCGGGGGTCGCGTAGCGCAGGCCGTTGTTCTGGTCCCAGGCGCTGACCATCCAGTCGGATGCGAGTGCCGCCGGCAGCGTGCCGCCCATCACCCAGCCGAAGAACCGTCCGGATCCGATCGCCATCAGTCCGGGCTCGGCCAGGCGAGCGAGCTCATCGATGACTTCGGTCGGGTCGGTCCCTCCCTCGGGGAGGTCTCGCTCGAAGGCCGCTTCCATCTGCTCGATGCCGTCGCGCGGCTTCACCGGCCTGTCTGGAAGCGAGTCCAGCCAGTCATGCGCGTGCTGCGCCGCTCGCCCGAGCGGCGCCCGATACTCCTCCGGCGACAGTGGCACGCGGCCAGAATACGCCGCTCGAAGTCGCTCGTGTAGGCCTACCTTTCGGGTGGTCGCGCCGCCTCTCTGTGAGGTGACGGCGGACTTCCCTTCAGCGCAGTTACCGTCGCCTGCCCCTCCCCCTGCCAAGCGCACTACTCAAGCGCTTGGCAAGAGTTTGTTCAGGAGGCAGCAACTCATTGGCTTTCGACTATCAAGACAACGTCCAGCTTTTGTGACAGAGTCTGCTGCACTGGTTGGCGTCACTGTGGGCGGGTGGAAGCCGCGCAGCTTTCACGCAACAATCTCCATGACATGTATGGGGTGGTTCTCCCGGTGCTTCGCAAAGAGTTCGGCTCCTAGGCCGCCAAACCTGCAATCGTGACAAGCTCGCAATGAGCGCATCCCCACAGAACGGCGTCAGGCCGTTTTGTCTGCCTTTCAGTAGCTCGGGGCTCTCTACTAATTCTGCTTTTCGCTGCGAGCAATCTACAGCGGCACGTCAGAAAGTGGGCACGAAGTGGGCACGGAGTCAGCTGTCAGAGACATAGACGAGTGAAGTTCTTCTTCTGGGGCTACCCTCGGGGTATGACCTTTTCCAAGTCCACTGTTGCCATGCTCACATACGCGATCAACTCCCTCGCCGCTCTCGACCCTGATGCCTCGGTGATCGATGTTCTTCGTCTCGCAGAGGCCGAGCGTCTCGTCGAGACGATTTTGGAGAGGGCTGACAAGCACGGGCTTGACGTTTCGTCCCTCCAGAAATGGTTCAAAGAAAACGCAAAGGACGTTGCGGCGCTTGATAACTACTACGCCCGCAGCACGAACGCGAACGACAGCGGCAAGTATTGGCTGCCTAACGGAGCCAACGGCTGGCTCTGGATCTCGTCTCTCACCATCGAGGGGTTCTTCATCACGCCAGATTCCGAACTGCCGGTGGCCTAACCATGACCGAGGACGTTCCCCGCAACAGAATCTTCGTCAACGGCTCCGAGATCAATGTCATCTCTGGTGACGTGTCCGCCATCGAGTCAATGATCTCGAAGAAAATTGCCGAGGGGGGTGGCTGGATCGAGTTCGGCACCGGCCACGGTATGCATTACAGCCTTCACGTGTCGGGCCAGACCACGGTGGTGGTTGAGTACCTCGACTAGACGGCGTAAATCAATTCCCCCATTTGAGAATCGAGAATTAGCGCCGCGAGCCGTGCTGATCCCACAACGTCAACTCGAATAAGTCCGTCGCCCGTGCTCATCAAGCCCCGACGGCGTCCTCTACGGCTTCAACTTCGACCGATTCGGGAGTGTCCTCCACCGCGTCGATTTCGGACAGCTCAGGGGTCGAGTCTCGTGATAGCGGAGTCTCCCGGAGAATGCGCGCAAGAGCCGTTCGCCAACGCGAGATCTGCTTCTTGGAAACATCGGCGGGCAGGGTTACGAGCGTGTGCGCGACATCACGGTCGGGCGCATCCTCCGTCCCGTCAGGGTAGGCGTCTTCGATGACGCCGAGTAGTTTCACCTTTTCGCCCTCTGCAGTTTCGCGCTCGACCGCGCGCACTTCGAGAGCCGTGGCAGATACGATTCGCCAAGTATCAATCTCAAGAACCACTTTACGTTGGAGGTCGTTCTCGATGAGCACAGCATCGTCGTAGAAGGAGAACCCGTCATCTCCGTAACTGAGCGCACCGGATTTCACCCGCATCACACCGCTGGTGCCTTGATCGAACCAGAAGTGCTGCTGGTCATCCGGGTTGTAACGGCGGAGTAGCAAGTGCTGTTTGTCTACAGAGTCACCCTTTGCCATCGTGCTTATTCGATGGGGAGGGGATAGCGAATCCGGCTAGCCATATCCGCCAGCAGCCCCGCGATCTGATCGTGGCGAGTCGTCGGCATGTCTTCTTCGACATCGAAGTCGAAGAGATCTACCCCGTGCTCATCCTGACCCCACACGGAGTAGGAACCATCGTCTGCGAACACCGCGCCGACCGCCGAGTCTGTGACCCAAGCGACCTCGATTGAACCGTCGGGCGATGCAGCAATTTGTGGTGTGGGTCCACCATCCACCACGAACGAATTCATGAAGGTGCGGAGGGACGCCCGAGCCTCGTCGGTGGGTTGTGCCTCGCCAGCCGCGATCAGTCGCGTGAGTTGTTTCGCGGCCTTCTCTAGCAAAGCGAATCGAGACAGCCGGAGATCGGCTGACATAGGCCGATGAGTGAGGGTGACTCCCCGCTTGTTCGAGCCGACGAACCAAGGGGTAAGGATGCCTCCACCCAGACCAAGCTCCCCAACGATGGGCAGCCAAGCGGTGAGGGCTTCGCTCCGACCGAAGATGCTCGGAAGCCACGTTGCGGGAACCGCAGGAACTTGCAGATCTGGAATGAGTGCATGAAGGTCGGGCATCAGCGAGGTGATGTCCGGGATCAGAGGGTGGATGTCTGGAACAAGCGCGTTGAAGTCCAAGCCGGGACTCCACAACTTCGGCAGGTAGCTCGAGATCCGGTGATTAAGCAAGTTGGAGATCCGCACAGCGTGCTCCACACGTGTCGTGCGAATCGAATCGGAGATGTCCGCAACGAAGATGGTTCTTGGGTGTTCAGCGCTTGGCTGTTGCGTGCTCGCTTCAGGGAGGGGAGCGCGTTCTTTAGCCGCGAAGACGCTCGGCAAACCAGCGACGGTCAAGTTGGTTCGGTAGATGTGATCGAGCAGCTCACGCGACAGTTTCTCCGTGAGGGCGTCATCGACAGAGGCAGGCTCGTGCGCCTTGGGAGCGACGAAGTTTCCGGAAACATTATTTCGATACGTCCCCCCGCCACTGTTCTTTGTGACTGAGCTACTGGGCGTGCGCGTGGCTACGAGTGTCATGCCTCTCGACTCCAATCTGCGTGCTTCGACTCTGAAGTGATGTTCGCAAACGTGTGAGAGCTGAGGGCGTGCGCGATGTCAATTGCGTGCAGAGGTTCACCCCCTGCAGCAAAAAGCACCTTGGTCGTGACGTTCAGGAGCAGCACGGATGGGTCACCCTGGAAAGGTTCGCCTGCCACCCAAATTTGAGCTGGATATGGATTCTCTTCCGAGGGCGCGACGCCTCGTGTGAACTGGAATCGCGTCCCCATGTCGTCGCCGGGTAGCTCACGCTCTGGGTGAGCGATCACGCTGATTACGTCCGCGTAGGTTTCGCCCTGGTTGAGTTGCACGTTATTGACGTAGGTGTACTCCGCAGCGATGGGTGCCGGAGCGCGCAAGTTGAATTCTCCGAGAAACTCAAGGAACTGATTCCACAGCGCCTCGTACTCTGCGCGAAGCATGTGATAGCCGGGGTATGGTGCGGGAGTGAAGTTGTGCCGCCAATTGAGGATGAGTCGGTCCGCTTGAGTCTGAACAAGAAGTCCGTCTTCGATTCCCTCAGCCCAGACTCGCACGGGCGGCGTTCCCTGTACGAATTCGAATGGCGGAGCGCTGTCATAGGTGGGCGGCATCCCACCCATTTCCGTGAGGATTGGGAAGCGCTGTGCCCATCGTTCCTGAAGGCGCGTCAGGCCAATGAATCCAAGTCCCTCGACAGGCGAAAATTCCACGCCCATTGCAGTCTCTGCTACAGGAGGGTTCTCGAATTTGGGTAGTGAGCTCTCTTCGTACCACGATGTCGCCACGTTTATGATTCTAGGTGCAAACGCCATGAGAACCCCTCACGCGAACGGGGGGCTTTCCTTCGCGTCGTCCTCTGCTCTTGTGACGTTCAAACTCCTGAAGCTCTTGTGCGAGGCGAGTACCCGCTTGAGCGCCTAGTCAGTCTCGACCTCGACGGCACCGATCAAAACCTCCCGCTGGCGCGAAGGTCAAAGCGGTCCAGCGGATGCTCGGCCACGCCTCCGCAGCAATGATATTGGACACCTACGCCGACCTCTTCGACGATGATGTGGACGCCGTTGCAGTAGCACTCAATGACGCAAGACGTATGTCAAGCGCAGTCAAAACGCAGTCGAAAGGTTCGGATCAAGAGATCTGAGGGGCCAACTTCCGCCTATTTGCTGGGAAGTTTGGTATGGATCGAGGGTGCCCCTGGAGGGACTCGAACCCCCAACCTGTTCCTTAGGACGGAATTGCTCTTCCATTGAGCTACAGAGGCTGGCTTGAAGAGTTTAGCGTGAGCGCGGTTTCGGAAGGCTCGCGATCCGCTCAACTCAGATTTCGATACGGCCGCGGGCGGCCTACTCAATCAGCGACGGGGAAATAAAGCAGTGAGCGCAGCGCTCAATCGCGGAGCGAAAGGCGCGCGGAGCGCTCCTAGCGCGGCGGCGCGTAGAGGTAGAGCGTGACCTCGGAGGCCGGGATCGTGCGCTGGCCGTAGAGGTGGTCGCTCTGGTGGTTGTACTCCTCGATGAGCACGGTCCCATCGGAGTTGACCTGCTTCACGTAGCCGACGTGATAGCCGAACCATGCGACGGCGCCAGCCTTGGGTGTGGTGCCGGTGGCCCATCCGTGCGCCTCCCAGGCGTACTTCCACTGGTAGGCATTGCCGCCGGAAGGGGTCAGGTCGAACCACGTGTACTTGAACGGGGCCTTGGTTGAGCCGGCGTCGACGTTGAGCTTCCAAGCCACGTAGTCGACACACTCGCGGTAGTAGTAGTTGAGCGGAGACATCCCGCCGCCCTGATTGTTCGAGAGCTCCGAGAACCAGGGGTAGTCGTCGCCCAGCTCGCGCGCGCCCGACGCCTCGTAGGCCTCGAAGTTCGCGATCTTGAGCGAGTTGGAGCGGGCATCGGCCAGCTCCGCCGCCGTGGTCGCCTCGAACGAGTCGCGCTCCGCCGACAGGCCGCCGGCGTCGGCCGCGACAGACAGCGAGACATCCGCCACCTTTGAGGATGCCGCGCTCGCAACGACAGCATCCGCATCAGCTGTCGGCAGCAGCGCGTAGGCCGGCAGGCAGACCGAAGCGAAGAGTCCCGTCACGGCGAAGATCGTCACGAAGGACGACAGCTTCTTACGCAGGGGCTTGCGCGGAGCTGGCGGTGCCGCCCGACGAGCCTTCACCGGAACCGCTGAGACCTGCGCCGCGTACGACGGCTGGAACGACAAAACCTCAGGTGCGGGGACCTGAGGTTGGGTGAGCGGACGAGCCGACGTGGGCCGGTGCTGTGCAATCTGCTCGGTCGTGACGATCGGGATGGAGAGCGTGGGGGTGGCGGTGACGGCGGCAACCACTGCGTCAACGGGCACGTCGACCGAGGCGACCGTCAGGGCCGCAGCCTGAGCCTCGGCGGCACGAGCGGCGCGACGGGTCAGGGGTGCGGCGGGAGCCTGAACGACGGGGGTGGTGACGACGGGAGCCTCGGTGGCGACCGGGGTCTCGAGCCAGGCGAGGGCGTCGGGAACGTGCGCCTCAACAGGCTGGGCGACGGGCGCAGCACGCCCGCGCAACTCGCGACGAGTAAGAGGTGCCGATTCAGCCGAGACAGCCGGTTCAACCGCTTCGCCGGTCACGGATCCGAAGAGCTCAGAGAGCCCGTCGACGCCGGAGGCGCTGCGTGATGAAACCAAAACTGACCTTTCGGGCAAGGCAATACTCATGCGGATGAATCAAAAGGGGATTCTTCGACCCTACGTGAGACAACCCGGTAATCACAAGTTGGTAACGGAGATTTACGCGGCGGGAGCGAGAAACTCTTCCCAATCGGGCTCGGAACGCTCGACTCCGCGCACCATCCAGGTGCTTCCGTGCGGCGGGCGCGGTGTCATCCTCAACGACCAGTTCATCTCCTGGGGCGTGCGATCACCCTTCAGGTTGTTGCACTTGAGGCAGCACGCGACGAGGTTCTCCCAGCTGTCCTTGCCGCCGCGCGAGCGGGGCAGGATGTGGTCGATCGTCGAGGCGGAGCCGGAGCAGTAGCCGCAGCGGCTGTTGTCGCGACGCAGAACGCCGCGACGGGAGACCGGGATGCTGCGCCCGCTCGGGATGCGCACGTAGCGACGCAGGATGATGACCGACGGGCGATCCCAGACCCCGTGGCTGCCCCAGACGGGGTGCCCCGTATCCGCGGCGATCACCGTCGCCTTCTCGTTCATCACGAGCACGAGTGCTCGCTTGAAAGACACCACTGCCAGGGGTTCGTACCCGGCGTTCAACACGAGCGTGCGCATCGTCATCCTTCCGAAAGCGCCTGCACGGCTTGCAGGCATTCGACTTGCGGGTTCCGAGACTTCATCGAGCCGGGAGCGAGAGGGAAACAAAAAAGGCACCGTCGGAATGACGATGCCTTGCTAGTTGCGACGTGACCGTATGGCCGCGCTGCGGATCCCACTGTGCCGTATGTAAAAGCGCGCGTGCGCGTCCGTGGTTTGGACGTCGCGCGTGCTCTGCATTCGGCTCTCCCTGAACTTCGGTGAACTCCAAGAGCTACAGATTAGCCCACGATGGGGCGCCGTGCTGGCTAGACGGTTGACGGCACGCTGACGAAAATGTGAACAGCTACCTCGTTGGGCAGCTCGAGTCCTTCGCCGTAGCCGTCGACCTCGACGAAGACGTACGAGCCCGCGGCCGAAACCCTGGCATCCGCACCCGGCATCACGCCCGCTGTTCGCAACTGCTGCAGAAGCTCCGGTTCGAACTGCACCGGTTCGCCCAGGCGCCGGATGACCGCGCTCACCGGCTCCGACGATCCACCGACCCGCTCCACAAGATTGACGACCCCGTCCATGAAGGCGGGGGCGGCTTCGTCGCCGAGCTCCTCGAGCCCGGGGATCGGGTTGCCGTACGGCGACTCCTTGGGGTGGTCGAGCATCTCGAGCACTCGGCGCTCGACCTGCTCGCTCATGACGTGCTCCCAGCGGCAAGCCTCGTCGTGTACGTAGGCCCAGTCGAGGCCGATCACGTCGTGCAGGAGGCGCTCGGCGAGACGGTGCTTGCGCAGAACGTGCACGGCCTTGCTGCGGCCGGCGGTTGTGAGTTCGAGGTGGCGGTCGCCTTCGACGACGACGAGACCGTCGCGCTCCATGCGGCCGATGGTCTGGCTTACGGTCGGGCCGGAGTGGCCGAGGCGCTCCGAGATGCGTGCGCGCAGGGGAACAATGTGCTCCTCCTCGAGGTCGAGGATCGTACGCAGGTACATCTCGGTGGTGTCAACGAGATCGGTCATGGGAGGCCCTCCAGCTGGCGCGTTTCGTAACAAGACTACTTGTTCACCCCTGCCCCTCGCCGACGGCTCGGTACCGGGTGGGCAAACAATAGAATTGCCCCATGGCGACCATAACCATCCCCTCCGACCTCCTGCCCATCGACGGACGGTTCGGCTGCGGCCCCTCCAAGGTTCGCCCCGAACAGCTCGCCTACCTCGCGGGTGCGGGGGCCTCGCTGTTCGGCACCTCCCACCGGCAGGCGCCGGTCAAGGACCTGGTCGGCCGCGTACGTTCCTCGCTCGCCTCGCTCTTCACGATCCCCGACGGCTACGAGGTGATCCTCGGCAACGGCGGCTCGACCGCCTTCTGGGATGCCGCCGCCTTCGGACTCATCCTGAACCGCAGCGAGAACCTGACCTTCGGCGAGTTCGGCTCCAAGTTTGCGGGCGCCGCCTCGGCCCCCTTCCTCACTGCGCCGCACGTGATCAACGCGCCGGCCGGCTCGCGCGCCGAGGTCGAGATTCTCGACGGCATCGACGTGTACGCCTGGCCGCAGAACGAGACCTCCACGGGCGTGCAGGCGCCGGTGACCCGGGTCTCGGCTGACGCACTGACCGTGATCGACGCGACGTCGGCCGCCGGTGGCATCCTCATCGATGCGTCTGAGGCGGATGTCTACTACTTCGCACCCCAGAAGAACTTTGCTTCGGATGGCGGCCTGTGGTTCGCCCTCTTCTCCCCCGCAGCTCTCGCCCGCGTGGAGGAGATCGCAGCCTCGGGTCGCTACATTCCCGAGTTCCTCTCGCTCAAGAATGCCGTCGACAACTCGCGCCTCAACCAGACGCTGAACACCCCGGCGATCTCGACGCTGCTGCTGCTCGAGAACCAGCTCGACTGGATCCACGCCTCCGGCGGCCTCGCCTGGGCAGACGCGCGCACCCGCCAGAGCTCGGGACTGCTCTACGACTGGGCCACCGCGTCGTCGTTCGCAACGCCGTTCGTCGAGAACGTGGATCACCGGTCGCAGGTCGTGGTGACGATCGACTTCGACTCTTCCGTCGACGCGGCTCTCGTCGCCTCGACGCTGCGCGAGAACGGCATCGTGGACACCGACCCGTACCGCAAGCTCGGACGCAACCAGCTGCGCGTCGCCACCTTCACCGCCATTGATCCGGATGACGTTCGCGCCCTCATCTCCTCCATCGACTACGTCGTCGGGGGGCTCTAGCCCTCCTTCGGCCTCGACTGCGCTCGACCACCGACCCCGCTGAATGTGCGGCAATTGGGGCGTGGCGCACCCAGAATCGCCGAATAGCCGCAATTCCAGGTAGCGGTCGGCGACACAGGCACCTTCGGGCAGGGGGTGCCGGTACGATCGGGGCATGAGATTGTGGCTCAAGGATTCCGAGCGGCGGGATGATCCGATACCGGCGAAGACGGATGACCGTCTCGCCGTCGCCGTCGGACTCATCGCCTGGGTCGTTGCGGGTGTCGTCGTATTGGTTGTGTCCAACCCGTTCGCCGGCGGGAACGCCATCGTCGCGTGGACCTGCGTCGCAGGAGTCGCGCTCGGCCTCGTCGGACTGGCCTACACGGGCCGCAGACACCGCCGCGGCCACAATTAGCTAGCGCTCGGCCGCGAAACCCTCGTCGGGATCGTCGTCGTCGGAGTCATCCGAATCGTCGTCCTCGTCCGAGTCGTCATCGTCGGAGTCATCCGAATCGTCGTCCTCGTCCGAGTCGTCGTCGTCGGAGTCGTCGTCGAGCTCGTCCGAGTCATCGTCATCCGACGCGTCGGAATCGTCCTCATCCTCTGAATCTTCATCCTCGGAGGCGAGCGCGTCGATGTCGACACCATCGAGGTCGCCGCCGTGGAGGACGTCGCTGCTGAGGTCGTCGTCGTCCTCGTCGTCATCCTCATCGTCGTCGGAATCGTCGGAATCAGAATCGGAATCCTCGGAGGAAACAGCTGCAGCGTCCTGCGCGGCCTTGTAGTCGGCGAGACGATCGCTCCACGGCACCCAGTCGGGTGCGAGCAGGGCGCCGTCGCCGGGGATCAGCTCGGTCTCGAGCACCGTCGGCTCAGTGTCGGGCAGCACGGCAAGCGAAACCGTCCACTTCCAGCCGGGGTATCCAGCGAGCGCCGACTCGAACTGGATAGTGACAGAGCCCTCAGCCTCGGTGACCTCGGAGACGAAGTCACCGATCGTGTCCGCCGGTGTGATCTCGAGGAGCATGTCGCGGGCGACGTCGGACAGGGGCTTAGGCATCCAGTTCATCTGCAAACTTGCGCAGCAACTGCGCGATCTTGGCGCCATGCGCCTTGTCGGGGTAGCGTCCGCGCTTCAGGTTCGAGCCGATGCCGTCGAGCACCTTCACGAGATCCTCGACGTGGATCGCCATGTCATCGGCGGAGCGCCGGTTCAGCTTTGCGAGCGACGGAGGAGCCTCGAGCACACGAACAGAGAGTGCCTGCGCACCCTTCTTGCCGTCGGCGATGCCGAACTCGAGCTTCGTTCCGGCCTTGACGCCGGTGGTGCCTGCGGGCAGGGCGGACGCGTGCAGGAAGACCTCCTGGCCGTCATCAGAACTGATGAAGCCGAAGCCCTTCTCCTCGTCGTAGAACTTGACCTTGCCGGTAGGCATCTTGGTTACTCCCTCATGGATGGTGCACTGGAGAACAGGCGCCAACGTGTTGGCCCTATCCTTGCACTGTGGCAAAAAACTCCCCAGTAGAAATCAATCGTAGCCAACGTGTGCTCGCCTTTATGATCGCGGGCATTATTCTGCTGTCCGTTGTGGCAATTTTCGCAACGCTGGGGTTGACCGCTGCCGGAGTCGACCTCACCGAGGGAGTCTTCCCCACCATCGTCGCCCTCCCCGCAATCGGGCTCCCGCTCGGCTTCGCTCTTGTCGTTGTGCTCCTCATTATGAGCGTCATCAAACGGGGACGCGCGGCTAAGGATGTCAGCAACTAGCATCTCCGCCCTCGCGCTGGCAGCTCGGCTGCGCCTGGAGAGCGACGAGGGGCTTGCGGACCTGCTGCGCTCACGGCAGGTCAAGGACGCAGGCATCCGGGACTTCTTCGACCTCGCCGAAAAGCTTCTCGACCCAGTGTCGGTACAGACCGCACTCTCCCGCCTCGACCGGCCCACGCTCGCAGCCATAGCCGCCGTCGCCCAGCGCGCACCCGAGCGTCCCACCGCCGCCGAGCTCGGCCTCGCCGACGCCGAAACCACCCTCGCCAACGCGCACGCCGAGGGCCTCATCGACAACGTCGACGGTGCCTGGTACCTCTACGACGCGGTCACCGTTGCCCTCGACGCCTGGCCCGCACAGGGGCTGCCCACCCTCGACGAGCTCGCCGAGCCTGCCCCCACCGCCCTCGAACCGGTCAGCCGAACGGATGCCGCGATCACCGACACCGCCGCGGCCGACAAGGCCTTCGGCACAACCACCGCCATCGCCGAACTCATCGCCGCCGTCGAGACCGAGCCGGCGCGCGAACTCGCTCGCGGCGGAATCGCCCTGCCCGACTCCCGTCGCCTCGCGGAGGCCGCGTCCGTCGCACTCGAAGACGTGCCGGCCCTGCAGTCGATCGCCGAGCGCGCCGGACTCATCGGGCTGGAAGGCGGGCTCTGGCTGCCGACCGTCGCCGCCGCCGACTGGATGCTGCAGCCCACCGCCGACCGTTGGGCCCGCCTCGCCGGCGCCTGGCTCGAGCGGCTGCCCAGCGACATCCGCGGCCTGCTCGGCGGGCGCGCCCACGCGCTCTGGGGCGAGCACTTCGAGGATTACCTCGACTGGCTCTACCCGGCCGGCGGCGACTGGATGCGCGACCGTGTCATTACCCACACCAACGCCGCGACCCTGCTCGGCATCGTGGCCGGCCAGGTGCCGAGCACCCCAGGCTCCGCCCTGCTCGCGGCCGGCGCCGAAGCTGCCGCGAAAGCCATGACGCCGCTGTTCCCGCGCGAGGTCAGCCAGGTCTACCTGCAGCACGACCTCTCCATCGTCTCCCCCGGCCCCCTCGAGCCGCGCCTCGACGCGCACCTGCGCACCATGGCAACGGTCGAGAGCCGCGCCCTCGCCACCAGTTACCGGGTTTCTCCCGCGAGCCTCAACCGGGCGCTCGCGGCCGGCGAGACAGCCGAGAGCATCACGGCGTTCTTCGAGACGCTCGCCCTGACCGGAATCCCGCAGCCGCTCGCCTACCTCGTGGCCGAGAGCGCGACGCGCTACGGGCTGCTGCGGGTAGGGGTTGTGAGCGAGGCCGAGGACACCAATGGGCGTGTTGCGCGCAGTTACATCCGCTCGCCTGATGAGACGCTGCTGCGCACCGTGAAGGTCGACCACGCGCTGGCCGGTCTGGGCCTGCAGGCCGACGCGTCGGGCCGGCTCACCAGCCGGTTCGATCCCGCAACGGTCTTCTGGGCGCTGAACGACGCCCGTTACCCGGTCGCCGCTGAGAACGAGGATGCCACGATCATCGCGCTCGAACGCGGCCGCACAGCGAGGCAGCTCAGGCCGACAGCCCCCGACGCAGCCCTCGTGCTGGTGGAGAGGCTGCGCCTGCTCACCCGGGACCAGCCCGGCGAGTCCGGCACGGACTGGCTCGCGCACCAGCTGGATGTGGCTATCCGGGCGAAGCTGACCGTGACCGTCGCGGTCACCGTACAGGACGGCTCCACCGTCACGTACACGGTGCAGCCGACGAGCGTCGCGGGCGGCCGACTGCGCGCCCTCGACCGCATCGCCGACATCGAGCGCACGCTCCCCCTCACCCGCATCACCGCGGTCGGCAGCCCCGACTAGCGACCACAGCCAGCACTCGCACATGCGCCCCGACTAAACTGTCGAGGTGAATTCGACGGAAGCACCCAATGGTCCTCTGATCGTGCAGAGCGACAGGACTGTGCTCCTCGAGGTGGCGCACCCCGACGCTGACGACGCCCGGCACGACCTTTCCGTCTTCGCGGAGCTGGAGCGGGCGCCCGAGCACATCCACACCTATCGCATCACGCGACTGGGACTGTGGAACGCACGCGCCGCCGGCCACACCGCCGAGGACATGCTCGCGACGCTGACCAAGTACTCGCGCTTTGCGATCCCGCAGAGTGTCTCGGTCGACATCACCGAGACGGTCGGCCGCTACGGTCGCCTGGTCATCGAGCGTGATGAGGATGGCGTCCTGACGCTCACCGCCACCGACGCCGCAGTGCTCTCGGAGATCTCCCGCGCGCGCAAGGTCGCGTCGCTGCTCTTCGAGAAGCGCGGCCCCAACACGTTCGTCATGCAGCCGTGGGCTCGCGGCCAGCTCAAGCAGGAGCTGCTGAAGCTCGGCTGGCCAGCCGAGGACCTCGCCGGCTACACCCCCGGCACCCCGCACGACATCACGCTCAACAACGCGGGCGGCTGGGCTCTTCGCGACTATCAGAACAAGGCCGTGGCGAGTTTCTTCGACAACGGTTCGGGCGTCGTCGTGCTGCCCTGTGGCGCAGGTAAGACGCTCGTCGGCGCCGGGGCGATGGCCGTCGGAAAGACGACCACTCTCATCCTCGTCACGAACACCGTGTCTGCGCGCCAGTGGCGGGCCGAACTGCTCAAGCGCACGTCGCTGACCGAAGACGAGATCGGCGAGTACTCCGGACAGGTCAAAGAGGTGAAGCCGGTCACGATTGCGACGTACCAGATCCTCACCGCGAAGCGGAAAGGCGAGTACGCGCACCTCGCCCTGCTGGACGCGCTCGACTGGGGACTCGTAATCTACGACGAGGTGCACCTGCTGCCGGCCCCCGTCTTCAAGCTCACCGCCGAACTGCAGGCCCGCCGCCGCCTCGGCCTCACCGCGACCCTCGTGCGCGAGGACGGTCGTGAGGGCGACGTGTTCAGCCTCATCGGCCCCAAGCGCTTCGACGCCCCGTGGAAGGAGATCGAAGCCCAGGGCTTCATCTCCCCCGCCTCGTGCTTCGAGGTGCGCGTGGACCTGCCCGAGATGGAGCGCCTCGAGTACGCGGCCTCCGCCGACGACGAGCGCTACCGCCTCGCCGCGACGGCCCCGGCCAAGCTCGCGGTCGTGCGTCGGCTGGTCGACAAGCACGCCGGTGAGCGCATTCTCGTGATCGGCCAGTATCTGGACCAGATCGAGCAGCTGGCGGATGCGCTGGGCGCCCCGTCGCTCACCGGAGCCACCCCGATCGCCGAGCGCGAGCGTCTCTACGAGGCATTCCGCACCGGCGAGACCAAGGTTCTTGTGGTGTCGAAGGTCGCCAACTTCTCCATCGACCTGCCCGAGGCCTCGGTCGCAATCCAGGTCAGCGGCTCGTTCGGCTCCCGCCAGGAGGAGGCCCAGCGCCTAGGTCGACTGCTGCGCCCCAAGGAGAGCGGCCTGCAGGCCAACTTCTACACACTCGTCGCGCGCGACACGGTGGACCAGGATTTCGCGCAGAACCGCCAGCGTTTCCTCGCCGAACAGGGCTACAGCTACACGATCCTCGACGCCGAATCGCTGGACGCCGCAGCGGTCTAAAGCGCCCCGCTGCGGCTCACAGATTACGTCCAGCCAACACGCAGATACTTACTGCATGAGTGACGGACCCAAGATTCTGATCGTTGACGACGAACCGAACATTCGCGACCTTCTGACCACGAGCCTTCGCTTTGCGGGTTTCGCGGTTCGTGCGGTCGGGAACGGTGCGCAGGCCATCTCGGCAGTGCTCGAGGAGGAGCCGGATCTCATCATCCTCGACGTGATGCTGCCCGACATCAACGGGTTCGGTGTGACGAAGCGACTGCGGGCGAGCGGCTACACCGCCCCCATCCTCTTCCTCACCGCCAAGGACGACACCGAAGACAAGATCACCGGCCTCACCGTCGGTGGCGACGACTACGTCACCAAGCCGTTCAGCCTCGACGAGATCGTGGCTCGCATCAAGGCCATCCTGCGTCGCACCATGCAGGATGACGAAGAGGCGATCATCCGTGCTGGCGAACTCACCATGGACCAGGACACCCACGAGGTGACCATCGGCACCGAGCAGGTCGAGCTCAGCCCCACCGAATTCAAGCTTCTCCGCTACCTCATGCTCAACCCGAACCGGGTGCTGTCGAAGGCACAGATTCTCGACCACGTGTGGGAGTACGATTTCAACGGTGACGCCGGAATCGTTGAGAGCTACATCTCCTACCTTCGTCGCAAGCTCGACCAGTTCTCCGAGGAGCCGGTCATCCAGACCAAGCGCGGCTTCGGATACATGCTCAAGGCTGCACGGGTCTAATTTCGTGAGGTGTGAGTCGCCGTGCTGATGCACGAGCGCGTGGAACGACGGTGGAACGCCATCTCTCTGCGTACCAAGATGACGGGCGTCAGCGTGCTGCTGCTGACCCTCGGGCTCCTGGCCGCCGGGCTCGGATCGATGTACGTGCTGCGCACCTATTTGACCGACGAGGTCGACGTCAAGATCAAGGCCTTCTACCCGAACATCAACGCCTCGGTCATCGACTTCGACGACTCCCCCGAGGGCGTCTCGTGCGTCGTCACCTCGCTGCCGATCGCGTACTACGTGGCCGTGCTCGACTCGACCGGCCACGTGCTCTGCAGCAACCGCAGCTCGCCCAACGCGCGACCCAACGACAGCGACGTCTCCAAGAACTTCAAGACCTCCAACGACGAGATCTTCACCGTCAAGGGCGACGCCACCACCGCTCAGTGGCGGGTCAAGACCTGGCCGATCACCATGGTGCAATCCGGCCAGTACGCGAACATCGCCGTCGGCCTCTCCCTCGGTGAGACGGATGCCGCGATCGCCCGGTTCGCCGCCATCTTCCTGTTCTTCGGCCTCACCGTGGTGGTCGTCGGCGCAGCCCTCACGCGGCTCCTTGTCACCTCCACGTTCACGCCCCTGCGGGAAGTCGAGACAACGGCTGCCCGGTTCGCGGCCGGGGACTTCAGCCAGCGCCTCTCCGGCGCCACGCCCAACACCGAGGTCGGGCGCCTCAACCGCTCCCTCAACGTGATGCTCAACCGCATCGACCGGGCCTTCGCCGACCGCTCCAAGACCATCGACCAGATGCGGCGCTTCGTCGGCGACGCCTCCCACGAACTGCGCACGCCCCTCGTGTCCGTTCGCGGATACGCCGAGCTGTACCGCATGGGGGCCCTCACCACACCCGAAGACGTCGGCCAGGCCATGGAACGCATCGAGAAGGAGGCGATCCGCATGGGTGAGCTCGTCGCCGACCTGCTCGAGCTCGCGCGCATCGATGAGGCGAAGCCCCTGCAACTCGCGGCGGTGGACCTCGTGCCGATCGCCAGGGACGCCTCCCTCGACGCGATGGCCGCGGCACCCGATCGACCCGTCACCGTCGTCATCTCGCTGCAGCCCGACCCGGAGCCCGAGCCGCCGGAGGCCGAGCCTGTGGTGGAGCCGGAGTCCGCTGCATCCTCGCCTCGCACGCCCGGGCGGCAGGTCAGTCGCGCCACCAGCCCCATCGCATTCGCCGGGGCCACCATCGCCCGCCTGCGGTCGCTGCGTGCCCGACCGGTCAAGCCGGTCGACGCCTCCGTCGAGGTTCCCGAGCTGGTCGAACGCGCGCACGTGCTCGTGCTCGCCGAAGAGAACAAGCTGCGCCAGGTGCTCACCAACCTGATCGGCAACGCGATTCGCTTCTCCCCCGCCGGCGGCCCGATCGAGATCGGCGTGGAGGTGGACGAGAACGCGAGCCTCGGAATCCTCTCGGTCATCGACCACGGCGAGGGCATCCCGCCGCAGATTCGCGACAAGATCTTCCAGCGCTTCTGGCGTGCCGACTCCTCGCGCAACCGCGACACCGGCGGCTCCGGCCTCGGCCTTGCAATCGTCGCGGGCATCGTCGCGGCCCACCACGGCGAGGTACAGATCGTGGAGACGCCCGGCGGAGGAGCCACATTCCGCGTGCTGCTTCCTCTCCTTCAACCCGGCCAGGAACTGCCGGCTGTCACCAGCTCACCCATCTAACAGCCCGGGCGCGGGATGTCCCGGCTACCGTCAGCCGCATGACCAGGTATCAGGTAGACAGCGAAGCAGTACTCACCAGCTCGTCATCGGTGCACGCCGCCATCGGGCGGATCCGCGCCGAGGTTGCGGGACTCACCGGGCAGCTCACCGCCCTCGAGCAGCAGTGGAACGGTCCGGCGGCAGCCGCGTTCCAGGCCGGGGTCGCCGAGTGGCGGGGCACCCAGCAGCGCGTGGAGGAGAACCTCGGCGCCATCGGATCCGCCCTCGGCCACGCCGGCCAGGGCTACGCCGACGTCGAGGCGACGAACGCGCGGCTGTTCGGGCGGTGAGTTACCTCGAGCGGCCCATGCGGGTCGCTCGCGACGGGCGACTTGCGGCAACTCACGATGGTTAAACGCAGAACGGGCGCCCTCCCGAAGGAGGACGCCCGTTCCGTTACTCAGACTTAGAAGTCCATGCCACCCGACGGGTCACCCATCGGAGCGGGGTTCTTCTCGGGCTTCTCGGCGACGACTGCCTCGGTGGTGAGGAAGAGGCCGGCGATCGACGCGGCGTTGAGCAGCGCGGAACGCGTTACCTTCACCGGGTCATTGATGCCTGCTGCGAGCATGTCGACGTACTCACCGGTCGCGGCGTTGAGGCCCTGGCCGACGGGAAGGTGACGCACCTTGTCAGCGACGACACCGGGCTCGAGACCGGCGTTGAGCGCGATCTGCTTGAGCGGTGCATCGATGGCAACGCGAACGATGTTCGCGCCTGTGGCCTCGTCGCCGACGAGGTTCTTGACGGCGTCCGACTCGAAGGCGATCTTGCCGGCCTGGATGAGCGCAACGCCACCACCGGCGACGATGCCCTCTTCGACTGCTGCCTTGGCGTTACGCACTGCATCCTCGATGCGGTGCTTGCGCTCCTTGAGCTCGACCTCGGTCGCGGCTCCGGCCTTGATGACTGCAACGCCACCGGCCAGCTTGGCCAGGCGCTCCTGCAGCTTCTCGCGGTCGTAGTCGGAATCGGTGTTCTCGATCTCGGCACGGATCTGCTTGACGCGACCGGCGATGGCGTCGGCGTCGCCGGTGCCCTCGATGATCGTGGTCTCGTCCTTGGTGATGACGACCTTGCGGGCGCGTCCCAGCAGGTCGAGGGTGGCGTTCTCAAGCTTGAGTCCGACCTCCTCGGAGATGACCTGGCCACCGGTGAGGATGGCGATGTCCTGCAGCTGCGCCTTGCGACGGTCACCGAAGCCGGGAGCCTTGACGGCGACCGACTTGAAGATGCCACGGATCTTGTTGACGACGAGGGTCGCGAGAGCCTCTCCGTCGACGTCCTCGGCGATGATGAGGAGCTGCTTGCCCGACTGGATGACCTTGTCCACGATGGGGAGCAGGTCCTTGATGTTCGAGATCTTGCCGTTGACGATCAGGATGTAGGGGTCTTCGAAGACCGCTTCCTGGCGCTCGGGGTCGGTGACGAAGTATGCCGACAGGTAACCCTTGTCGAAGCGCATGCCCTCGGTCAGCTCGAGCTCGGTGCCGAAGGTGTTCGACTCCTCGACGGTGACGACGCCTTCCTTGCCGACCTTATCGATGGCCTCTGCGATGAGAGCGCCGATCTCGGGGTCACCGGCGGAGATGGACGCAGTTGCGGCGATCTCTTCCTTGGTCTCGATCTCCTTGGCGGAGGCAATGAGCGCCTCGATGACCGCAGCGGTGGCCTTCTCGATACCGCGCTTGAGGCTGATCGGGTCGGCGCCTGCGGCGACGTTGCGGAGTCCTTCGCGAACGAGGGCCTGGGCGAGAACGACAGACGTGGTCGTGCCGTCTCCGGCAACGTCATCCGTCTTCTTCGCTACCTCTTTGACGAGCTCGGCACCGATCTTCTCGTACGGGTCGTCGAGTTCGATCTCCTTGGCGATGGACACACCGTCGTTCGTGATGGTGGGTGCGCCCCACTTCTTCTCGAGAACGACGTTGCGACCGCGCGGGCCGAGGGTGACCTTGACGGCGTCGGCCAGGATGTTCAGGCCGCGCTCGAGGCCGCGACGGGCCTCTTCGTTGAAAGCAATGATCTTTGCCATGTGTGTTTCTCGTCCCTCCCGGACGTCGTACAACGTGAATTCTTTAGCACTCGGGGTGTACGAGTGCCAGAGACAAAATTAGCACTCGCCCTATGCGAGTGCAAGGCGAGCCGGCTCAGTTCGCGGGTGGCGCAAACGACACGGAGCCGCTGGACGGCACCATCTCGATCCAGGTGTTGCCGGGCGCCAGGCGAATGACTGCGCCATTGTCGTCGACGAGGCGGATGCGCGCCGTCGGTGACCGCTTCGACCATGACGCGTGCACCGTGGCCCCGCCCGTCGACACCCACCCCTCGCCCTTGCCGATGAGCTGCGTCTTGGGAACGCCGAGCCCGCTGTCGACGGTCACGCGCAGCACGACGACGTTTGTGGCGGAAAGCTGCTTGCCGGTGGTGGCAGTGTCGACCGCTCCCCCGGTCTGGAAGCGCAGCCAGTTGGAACTCTTGGCATCCCAGGCCCAGACCGGGGTCGACGCCTGGCCGAACTTCAACGTGATGCGGGCGGTCGGCTTGCCGTCCTTCGCCGCCGTCGAGGTGGCGGTGTCGACCGCGTACCCGAACTGCTGCACGGGAGGCTTCAGGTCGCTGTGCTGCTTGACCACGACGGACGCCTTGACCAGCACGTTGTGCGGAGCGCGCTTCGTCGGCGTGCGGTAGAACGTGTCGGCGGTGTCGCGCTGCCCGTGGATCGCGTTGTAGACGGGGGCGGCCTTCATCAGCTCGACGAAACGGTACTGCCCGCCCGAGTAGGCGATGATGCCGCCGAAGGAGGAGACGATGTCGGGATCCATGGGGCGGATGGAGCGCACCGGCCCGAGCTCCGCCGGGATCTTCGACTGCCAGATCGCGACGTAGCGCGTGAGGCCGCCCTCGACGAGTTCCTCGAAGACGATGTCGGTCGTCTCGAGACCGACCTGCGGGCGCGCAGCCGGGTGGTTGTCGATCTTCGCCGCGATCGACGGGTTGACTGCGGTGCCCGCCGCAATCGGGCGACCACTGAGCGGCGCGATGGTGATCGCTTCGGGGGGTGCGTAGGTCGAGGTGAACTCGGGGGTCGGCACCGGCATCGGGCCGGCCTCCGTGCAGCCGGTGAGGATGAGTGCGCCGAGCACCACGACCGCGATGGCTGCGGTGCTCCGGCGACGTGTCATGGGCTACTGCGTCGCCGCGTAGTCGTCGCCGAGCACGATGGTGAGGGGCGCTCCGATGAAGGCGGCACTCTCGCGGATCTCTCCGATGCCGAGGGCCAGCACGAGTCCGCGGGCGATGTCCTCATCGGCCGGGTTGCTGTAGTAGACGAAGGTCTTCTCGACGTCGGTCAGTGATGCTGTGGTGCGAGTACCGATCGGCCACTTGAGGGCCTTCAGTGCGTCGCCGGCAACCGTCTGCAGCCCTGCGGTCTCGGTGCCGTTGAGCACGGTGATGGAGATCTTGCGGGCCTTGTCGATCGTCGTGGGATCGGTGAGTGCGGGGACCTCGGGGGTCGCCGACTCGGAGGGCGTTGTCACTTCCTCTTCTCCCGCAGTGATGCCGGGAACTTCGAAGCGAATGGTGCTGTCGATGAGGGAGAGCCCGTATAGACCGCCGACGACGAGAACACCGGTGGCGAGTGCCGCCCAGGCGAAGCCAACCCAGCCGCCGCCCTTCTTCTTGGGGGCACGGTGGGCGCCCTGGCGCGCGAGGTCTTCGGGCAGCGTGTCGAACTGGTCTTTCGGGAAGGTGGCCATAGCTCTTACTCAGTCGTTTCGGACGGGTGGGAGGCGACGTCGCCATCTCCGGTACGGGGGTTCGTGAACGCTCGTGCTGCTCGGGCCGTGGTGCGGGCCTCGCGCGCCCTGTGCAGGCGACCGACCAGCATGGGGTCGTGGCGCACGGCGGCGGGTACGTCGATTATGGCGTTCAGCACTTGATAATACCGGGCGGCGGAGAGTCCGAAGGCTTCACGGATCGCCTCCTCCTTGGCGCCGGCGTGCCGCCACCAGTCGCGCTCGAAGTCGAGGATGGCCGCGTCGCGCTCGGAGAGACCGGGCAGGGGCGACTCGATCGCGTGCTGCGCGTCGGGCTGTGCTGCCACTATCTCCCCCTTATGTCCCGGCAATACTAGGCCCGGGATACTGCGTGACCCCCGATAGCAACGCGTAGGTCGCGATACTCGACTGGATAATTTAGGATAGCCTTACCCAGATTGTTAGGCCCTCTCCCCATGCGCTTCCGTTCCGCACTGTCCGTTGCTGCGGTGATACTTCTCCTCGCGGGTTGCAGCACTGCGCCGTCGACCGCGCCCGAGGGTCCGGAGCTGCCCGCGAACTACGATCTGCCGCTTGCCGAGCTGGACCTGCTCGCCGACCCGCTCTCGTTCGAGGGACCGTCCACGGCGGTGCTGGCCGCGACCGACGTCAACGCCCCCTCCTCTCCTCCCCAGCAGCAGTTGCCGGTGTCGGTCACCTCGCACGACCTGGACGGCGATGTGAAGGTGACCGTGTCGTCGACGGAGCGCATCCTCGCACTGGATATCGCCGGGTCGATCGCGGCGACGGTCTTCGGGCTGGGATTCGGCGATTCAGTGGTCGGCCGTGACACGTCGAGCACGTTCCCGCAGGCGGCGGACCTGCCCGTGGTGACGAATGGCGGGCATTCGATCAACAGTGAAGCGGTGCTCGCTCTCGAGCCGACAGTGGTGATCACGGATGGCACGATCGGCCCGATCGACGTGATCCTGCAGTTGCGCGACGCGGGTATTCCCGTGGTGTTCGTATCGCGGACGCCGAGCCTCGACGGCGTCGGGGAACTGGCGCGCGACGTCGCGTCCGCGCTGGGTGCTCCCGCTGCCGGGGAGTCGCTCGCCGAGTCGTTGGCCGCCGGGCTGGACGCGAAGGTGGCCGAGATCGCCGCGGTTTCTCCGCCCGCCCCCCTTCGGATGGTGTTCCTCTACCTGCGCGGCTCGGCCGGCATCTACTACCTGTTCGGCTCTGAGTCGGGTGCGGACGAACTGATCACGTCCCTCGGCGGTCGCGACGTGGCGGGCGAGATGGGCTGGACGGGCATGCGTCCGATCACGGATGAAGCGCTCGTCTCCGCGGATCCCGACCTCATCCTCGTGATGACTGACGGCCTGTCGAGCGTCGGCGGCGTGGACGGCCTGCTCGCCGATAAGCCTGCGATCGCCCTCACCGCGGCCGGGCAGAAGAAGCGGATCGTGGACATGGCGGACGGGGAGATCCTGTCGTTCGGACCGCGCACCGCGGACGTGCTCGACGCCCTCGCCCGCGCCATCTACGCACCGCCGGTCGCCGACTGAGGCCCTAGAGCCAGTCGAGGAACTGGCCGTGGGGGCCGGCGAGGGCGAGAACATCGTCGTCGAGGGAGAGCGCGAACTTTCCGTCGAGCTGCGGCCCGCGCGCGGCAACGACCTGATCCGCCAGCGCCGGGAAGAGCCCCGCCGCCTCGAGCGAGACCCAGCGCGCGCCCAGAGCCCCGACGGCTGAGGCGAACCGGTCGCGCTCCGCCCGCACCAGGTACACGAGGGTGCCGCTGGTCATGACGACGAGGGTGGCATCCGCGGGAGCCTGCGCCGCGAGCTCCGCGAGCGCGTCGGTCGCATCGCCGCGGACGAGCAGAGGCGGGTCGGCGCGCACGATATCCATCGCGGCCAGAAGGCGCGCCCGACGTTCCGCCTGCTCCGGCCAGACCAGGGTCTCGAGCCAGCGGGAGTCCTCGGCGCTGTTGACGTCGAGCGGGTTCAGGTCGATGCCCGCGCGCCACGCGACTCGCGGCATCCGCTCGATGATCGGACCGGAGCTGTCGCACTCGAGCAGCACCGCGCTTGGTCCGTCGAGAGGATGCAACAGCTCGCCATCACCGAACCGATAGCTGTAGCGGTCCGGGAAGAGGCAGAGACCGGCCGAGGCGCCGACCTCTAGCAGCGCAAGCGGACCGGGGATGCGCGCCAGCGCCGCGAGCAGCACCGCACAGCGCCGGGCCTCATTGGTCTGGGTCAGCCGCACCAGGGCATCGTTGTACACAGACGTCCAGTGGGCGACCGTCCAGTCCCGCCACGGCCCGTAGGGGCCGACCGGGGCGCCCAGGAAACGCGAGACGCCGAAGATGAGGTTGGGCTGGCGGCGCAGGCGCGGCAGCTGCTCGATCAGCTCCAGCAGGGCGGGGTCGGCAGCGACGCCGTGCGCCCACTCCTCGTAGATCGCCGACTGGCCGTGCGCCTCAAGAGTCGCGAAGCGCGTGTACCAGTCGGCGGTCTCGGACATGTGGCCATTCTGGCAGTCGTCGATTGAGTAGGCCGCGACGAAGGAGCAGCCGTATCGAAATCGAGTTGAGCGCAACCGGGTTTCGATACGGCCGCGGGCGGCCTACTCAACCAGCGAGATCACCTCTGCTTCAGCTGGCGACGACGCCACACAACCATCGGCACCACGATCCCGCCGATCAGCACGAACGGGACGATCAGCCACAGCAGCCAGGACAAGTTCGGGGCATCGTCCGTGATCGGGCCGTCCTCCACAGTGCTCGGCTCGGCGGGAGCAGCCACTGCACAGTCGGCCGGAGTCGAGAACGACACGGTCAGCGCGTCGAACGGCTCCCCGGCGTCGTAGGTGCCGAACGCGTCGGATCCGGCGGTGGTGAGCTCGGTGGGTGCGTCCGTGATGGTCACGATCCCGTTCTCGTTCGTGACCGTTGCGGCAGCCAGGTCGAGCGTGACGAACTCGACGCCGGCGGCATCGACGGTCGCGCCATCCTGCGTCTCGCCGGAGATGTCGAGCAACAGGACCGCCGACGAAGCGGAGATCAGTTTGAACTGCGGGTTGCTCACCGTGGTGTCGAGCAGGCCGTCGTGACCGGTGAAGCGGATCGACCCCTCGAAGGTGACGAGCCCCCCGCCGGAGCCCGCGTTGTAGATGCCGGTGCCGTCCGCGAAGCCGAAGTTGGGCACGGCGTACGTGGCGCCATCGGCGACAGTCCACTCGCCGTTCGCGATCGAGCCGCTGATGTACGAGCGGAACGACTCCTTGAAGCCCCAGGTGATTGCGGCATCCTGCACGTCGCAACCCTCGAGCGTGGTGACCTCGGGTGCCGTGATGGTGATCGGGATGCCCCGGCTCACCGACCCCTGGAACGTCACCGTATGCTCACCCTCAAGGCCTGCCGGAAGCGTGCCGGACCAACGCACCACACCCGCGGGATCCGCAACGATGCCCTCGGCCAGGATCACCGGCGTCGAGTACAGAACGACCCGGATGTCCTCCTCGTTGGGCTGGAACCCGGAGGCGCGGCCGGTGAAGGTTGCGCCGACTTCGTATTCCGAGGAGGCGGACTCGATGCCGGTCGTGGCGGGCGGCGTGAGCGGGGCGACCCACTCCTCTTCCTCAGAGTCCTGCGACGAACCGGAAAACCCTGAGGACGCCTTTCCGATCACGAAGCTCATCGGGTCGAGGGCGTCACCAGCCTGGTAGAAGCCGGCGAAGGTCGCGGCACCCGCCGCGGTCAGCGACGCGGTCACGTTGCTGAACGTGGTGGTCGCGCCGACGGTCGTGTGGTTGGCGGCGCCGAAACGGAGGTTGGCGAACGTGACGCCGCTCGTCGTGGAACCGTTGAACGTGACATCCGCAATCAGAAGTCCGTTGGAAGCCGAGGTGATCGCAACGCGCGGGTTCGACAGGCCGATCGAGAACTTGTGCGCGGGGTAGTCGAAGGTGACGCGACCGGAGTAGCCGGCCGAACCGGTCGCTGTCGCGTGATCGAACGTGCCACCCGCCTGCGGGAAGATGAATGCGCCACCGGATGTCCCGGCGCCCGCCGAGGTGGCGATCGAGCCGCCGCCCAGCACGTAGTCGCGCAGGCTCGCCTTGACGCCCCAGGTGAGCGAACCCGGCTGGGACACGACGAGCTTGTTGACCGTGAAACCGATAGCCGAAGAGCTGGCGGTCGTAAATCGCTCGACATCGGTTGGGGCGAACGCGGCGGTGAAGCTGTAGCTGCCTGCCGCAAGCGACGGCAGCGTGAGAGTCGCGAGGCCGGACGCGTTGACCGCGGCCGAGCCGAGGGCGGTGGAGCCGTTGCGGAAGTACACGATTCCGGCCGCGGTCGGCGCAACCGAGGCGCGAAGCGTGACGGGCTTGCCCACGAAGACGCTCGAGGCGGGAGAGGTGGCCAGCGTGATCTTCGGGGTGACGGCGGTCGGCGGCACGGGTGTGGTGCCCGCGGTGCCGATCGTGAAGCTGAGCGGGTCGATCGCCGTGCCGGCCGGGTAGAAGGCCTGGCCGTTGTAGGCGAAGACGGCGGCACCGGCGGCGGTCAGCACGGCGGGAACCTCGGCGTAGCGCACCGCGTTGTTCGGTGTCGAGCGGATGCCCGCACTCAGGTCCATCGTCGCGAACTCGATGGGCTGCCCACCGTTGACGCTCACCAGTAGCGTTGCGCTCGACGCGCTCTCGATGCGCACGGTGGGGTTCGCGATGCTCACGTCGAGCAGGCCGTTGTGGCCGATGAAGCGCACGGATCCGGAGTAGTTCGAGCTGCCGAGGCCGGTGAGCTCGGTCCACGTTCCGCCGGTCGTCTGGCCGAAGCCGAATGAGCCGCCGGTCGAGGTGACCCCGGTGGTGAGGATGGATCCCTTGGCGATTGTGCCGGTGACGTAATCCCGGAACGACTGCTTGATGCCCCAGCTGAGGGAACCCGCGCCGACGGTCTTCGGCGCGATGGTCACGGCCTCCGTGTCGGCGGAGCCGGAGAACAGCAGCACGCTGTTCGGCACGAACGTCGCGGTGTAGCTGACGTCACCGACCGGCAGCGGGGCGACATCGAAGGTCGCGACGCCGGAGAGGTTGGTCGGCACTGTGGCGAGGGTGGATGCGCCGCTCGTGAAGACAACCGAACCCGCGGCGACCGGGGAGACCTGCGCGCTGAGTGTCGCGGTGCCGCCCTCGACGAGGGTGCTCGGCGTGACGGTGATTGTCGTGGCGGTGCTGACGGCTGCCGCGAATGAGATCGGCGTGTAGGTCTCGAACGCGGCGACTGTCGCGCCGGATCCTCCGTAGGAGTAGATGCCGTAGTTACCGATGGCGGGCTCGCCCGTGTAGCCGGGCTTGACCAGGACTTCGGCGGTGAAGCTGCCGTCGGGGTCGAGTGTCACCGCGCCAGCGTTGGCACCCCCGACCGCGTCGAACGACTCGGCGGGCACGGCCCACTTGGCAGAACCGTTCTTGCGCAGTGCGCTCGCCACACCGGCGCTGGGCTTCCAGTTCTCCGGGTACTTCGCGAAGACCGCATACGCACCGGCGAAGCTGCCCGCGAGCGGCGGGCGCGTGCCGTTGGTGACCGTGCCGTCGGGCAGGAAGTTGTAGCCGGTGACGGTGACCGTCTCGCCCTCGGGGTTGAGGCCGGTCGTCTTCGAGACGCCAAGTGTCGGCGCCGTCGAGAAGCTGATCGGCGTGAAGGTCTCGAAGGCGGGAGCCAGGGCACCCGACCCCCCGTAGGTGTAGATGCCGTAGTTGCCGATGAGGGGCTCGTTCGCATAACCCTTCTTGACCGTGAGCTCGGCGGTGAACGTGCCATCCGGGTTCAGGATGACGGCACCGGCCGCAGCCCCACCGATCGGGGTCACGTCTTCCGCGAGGACGGCCCACTTGGCGGAGCCGTTCTTGCGCAGTGAGCTCGCCACGCCGGCGCTGGGCTTCCAGGCGTCCGGGTACTTCGCGAACACGGCGTAGGCACCCGAGAACGTGTTCAGCAGCGGCGGACGGGTCCCCGTGGTGTTCACACCGGGAACGAACCCGGTGCCGGTCACGGTGATCGTCTCACCGGCGGGACTGATGTTGCTCGTCTTGGAAACGGTGACAGCCGGCGGTGCCTTGAACGCGATCGGGGTGAAGGTCTCGAACGCGGGGACCACCGCCCCGGATCCGCCGTAGGTGTAGATGCCGTAGGTGCCGGTCGCGGGCTCGCCCGTGAATCCCTTGGCGACGGTGATCTCGGCGGTAAAGGATCCGTCGGGGTTCAGGGTTACGGCGCCGCCCGCGGCCCCGCCGATCGTCTCGACGTCAGCGGCGGGCACGGCCCACTTGGTGGCACCGTTCTTGCGCAGCGCGGAGGAGACTCCCGCGCTCGGCTTCCAGGCGTCCGGGTACTTGCCGTAGACGGCATATGCGCCGGAGAAAGTGTTCAGCAGGGGCGGGCGAGTTCCGTTGGAAACGGTCCCGTCGGGCAGGAAGTTGTAGCCGGTAACGGTGATCGTCTCCCCGAGCGCCTCGAGGCCGGTCGTCTTCGAAACGACGATGGTGGGAGCGGCCGAGAAGCTGATCGGGGTGAACGTCTCGAAGGCGGGAGCGGTCGCACCGGATCCGCCGTAGGTGTAGATGCCGTAGTTGCCCGTTGCGGGCTCCCCGGTGAAGCCTGGCTTGACGAGCAGTTCAGCGGTGAACGAGCCGTCGGCGTTCAGGGTGACCGCACCGGCTCCGGCGCCGCCGATCGTCGCGAGGTCCTCGGCGGGCACGGCCCACTTGGTGGCGCCGTTCTTGCGCAGCGTGCTCGAGACTCCCGCACTGGGCTTCCAGGCGTCCGGGTATTTGCCGAAGACGGCGTACGCGCCGGAGAACTTGCCCGCGAGCGGTGGGCGCGTGCCGGAGGTGCTCACACCGGGCACGAAACCGGTGCCCGTCACGGTGATCGTCTCACCGGCGGGGCTGATGTTGCTGGTCTTGGAAACGGTGACGGCGGGCGGCGCCTGGAAGCTGATCGGCGTGAAGGTCTCGAAGGCGGGGACGACAGCACCGGATCCGCCGTAGGTGTAGATGCCGTAGTTTCCGGTCGCGGGCTCGCCCGTGAAGCCTTTCGCCACGGTGATCTCGGCAGTGAAGGATCCGTCGGCGTTGAGCGTGACGGCGCCGCCCGCAGCACCACCGATGGTCTCGACGTCTTCAGCGAGCACGGCCCACTTGGTCGCGCCATTCTTACGCAGGCTCGATGAGACACCCGCGCTCGGCTTCCAGTTGTCCGGGTACTTGCCGAAAACGACGTACGCGCCGGAGAACTTGCCCGCGAGCGGCGGGCGCGCGCCGTTGGTGTCCGTGCTGGGAAGGAACCCCGTGCCCGTGACCGTGATGGTGTCGCCGAGCGGGTTGAGGCCCGTCGACTTCGACACCGAGATCGTGGGAGCGTCAGCAGCGATGGCTGCAGTAGGGGCAAGAGAGATGCCTCCGACGACGAGCAGGGCGGTGATCAGCGAGGCGACGACGGTGCGCGCGCGCGACGACAGGGCAGAGAGGGTGCTCACGGGTGATTGTGCTCCAGAGAAGAGGGCTGCGTTAGCTAAGGCTAAGCTTACTTTTGACCCTAGAGGTGACAGCCCTGTCCTGTCAAAATATTGCTTAGGGCAGCCTAAGAAGTCGCGGCTCGGTACATGGAGATGTGCGGGATGCCCGCCTCGACGAACACGTCACCGAACGCTTCGAAGCCGAACTTCGCGTAGAGCGGCGCGATGTACTCCTGGGCATGCAGCAGCATCGGCTCGTGGCCGTACGTCTCGATGACCGCCTTCAATAGGACGCTCGAGAGACCCTGGCCCCGGCTCGCGGGATCGGTGACGACGCGCCCGATGAGACGCACGGCGTCGAGGTGCTCCGGCTCGGCGTCGACGATCGTGCGCAGGTAGGACGCCGTGGCGTTGCCCTCCCCGGCGATCCACCAGTGCTCGGTGGTCGGCTCGGCGTCGCGCCAGTCGAGTTCCTCCTCATCGATCTTCTGCTCGACGAAGAACACATCCGTTCGCAGTTTGAGAATCGAGTAGAGCTCGGTCAGGCTGAGATCAGCCCACATCTTGCGGGATACGGAACATTCGGGCATGCGCACGAGTTTAAGCTGTTACGAGATGTGCTTCGCGCGAAGGAGAAACCGATGACGTACAAGGTCGAGAAGACTGAAGATGAGTGGCGTGCCGAGCTCGGCCCCGAGCAGTACGCGGTTCTTCGCGAGGCCGGCACCGAGCGCGCCTGGACCGGCGAGCTGCTCGACGAGAGCCGCGCCGGCACCTACACGTGTGCGGCCTGCAACGCCGAACTCTTCAAGAGCGGCACCAAATTCGATTCGGGATGCGGCTGGCCCAGCTTCTACGAGTCGGTGAACCCTGACGCTGTCGAGCTCATCGTCGACAACTCGCTCGGCATGGAGCGCACCGAGGTGCGTTGTGCCACGTGCGGTTCGCACCTCGGCCACGTGTTCCCCGATGGCTTCGGCACCCCGACCGGTGACCGCTACTGCATGAACTCGCTCTCCCTCGACTTCAAGGAAAACTGATTGTCGATTCTCGACGCCGTTCGTAACCGCCAGTCGTACTCCAAGGTCACCGAGGTCGCGCCGACCCACGAGGAGCTGCTGCCCCTCGTGGCCGCCGCCGCTTCCGTTGCCGATCACGGGTCGATGCGTCCGTGGCGTCTTATTGAGCTGCGCGGTGACGATCGTCTGGCTCTCGGAGCGGCACTCGCTGCCTCTGCCGGGGTCGACGGCAAGGAGGCCGCGAAGCTCGGCGAGAAGCCGCTGCGCGCATCCCTTCTTATTGCGGTCGTCGGCGTCTACAAGCCGTCGTTCAAGGTGCCGGAGTGGGAGCAGGAGGCAGTGGCATCCGGAGTCGCTCACACGCTCTCACTGCTGCTGGATGACGCGGGCTGGGGCGTGTTCTGGCGCACCGGCATCCACACGCGCTCGAAGCCGGTTGCCAAGATGCACGGGCTGGCGCACAACGAGAAGCTGCTCGGCTGGCTCTATGTCGGCGGCAAGCCGGAGAAGCGCAAGCCGGAGAAGAAGGACAAGTTCAACCCGTCGCGGGCTATTTCGCCGCTGTAACTCTTCTGCTGGGCAGCGCCGCGATCGCGACGGCGACGAGGGTGAGCAGCGTGCCGAGCACGGTGGTCGCGACGACCTCGTGGCCCTCCGGCGGCACGATGACGTCGAGCAACAGGCTGGTGACGAGCTGGCCGGCGATGGTGCCGAGTCCGAGCAGCAGCACGCCGGTGGTGCGCACGACGATGGCGGCGCCGGCGATGAAGATGACGCCGATGGGTCCGCCGAGGTAGAGCCACCAGTCGGTCGGTGCTTCGGTCGGCCAGCCCGCGATGCTCGCGTGGATCAGCGCCGCAATGACGAGCACGGTGAAGCCGACGACGAAATTGTTGAACGTGGCGGTGAGCGCGGATCCGGAGTGCACCCGCACCTGCCCGTTGACGGCCTGCTGCCAGCCGATGCCGATGCCGGCGATGAAGGGCATCACGAGCATCCAGAGCGGGATGTCGCCGACGACCTGCGCCGACACCGCGATGCCGACCGCGATCAGCGTGAGCACTGACCCGACGACGCGCGTGGCGGTGAGCGCTTTGGGGCGCATGGTGCCGAGCCCGCGGCGGTCAATGATGAGGCCGCTGAGGGTCTGGCCGGACACGATGGCGACGGTGAAGAGGGCAACCCCGAGGATGGCGGCGGCGAGCCCCTGCGACAGCACGAGGAACGCGCCGGCCGCTCCACCGGCGACGTAGTACCAGGGCACTTCGCGGCGGCGCAGCAGACCGGTGATGGTGCGGAATCCCGCTCGCCCGGTCGGCATGAACAGCATCGCGATGAAGAGGATGACGAGTCCCCCGCCGAACGAAATCACCGCTGCGAGGTAGCCGTCGCCGAGCTGGCGTCCGAGCTCGCCGTTGATGCGGGACTGGGTGGCGACGCCCGCGCCGAACACGACGGCGAGCGCCACGCCGAGGGCGACGGCGCCGCGCGTCGGAATGTGGTGATCGGTAAGGGAAGATGACATCGGTACAACGCTAGGCGAACCGGAGGACACGCATGACCATGACCAGCGCGCTGCTCTCTTTCGCGGTCGTCGCCGCGCTGCTCACGATCACGCCGGGCCTCGACAGCGCACTCGTGCTGCGGTCCGCACTCGTGCAGGGTCGTCGCCTCGCCATCGCAACCTCCCTCGGAATCATCAGCGGAGCTTTTGTATGGGGCGTCGCTGCGGCCGTCGGTTTGGCGGCGTTGCTGCGCGCATCCGAAGTCGCGTTCTCGGTTCTCAAGATCGTGGGTGCCGGCTACATGATTTTTCTGGGGTTGAGGATGCTGTGGACTCGCGTCATTCGTCCGCGTGCCGCCGCTGACTCTTCTGTCGGATCGCTCCCCCGCCACTGGTGGGGGTCGTTCGGCAAGGGACTGCTGACAAACCTGCTGAACCCGAAGGTGGGAGCGTTCTATGTGGCGGTGCTGCCGCAGTTCCTGCCCGAATCGGTCAACGAGCTTCTGATGGGCGTGCTGCTGGCGGGGGTGCACGGCGTGGAGACGGCGGCGTGGTTCGCGCTGATCATTTTCGGGGCGCATGCGGTGCGACGCTGGCTGGACCGCCCGGTGGTGCAGCGCTCGATCGACGGTGTCACCGGTTCGGCCCTGGTCGGTTTCGGCGTTGCGCTGGCCGTCTCGCACGACTGACTATTATTGGATCGCACGATCTCGCCCCCTTAGCTCAGTTGGCCAGAGCACCGCTCTTGTAAAGCGGGGGTCGTCGGTTCGAATCCGACAGGGGGCTCAGGTTCAGAAGCCAACTAGTTGGCGTCTGAAATTGGGCCCGCCCGAAAGATGACCGGGTTCGACCGGCCTCCCTCACGCTCAGCATCGACACGGACATCAAGTTCTTCATTCGTCGCCTGTTCCGACGCGCATAGCTGCTGCGGTGTCAGGCGGCGCGAAATCCCCGCCACCTTCGGAACCAGATCGCGACGCGGAGATCACTCCACCCGAATCGTCCTTCGGCGGGTAGCGCCGCCCGGATGCTCTCGTCAGTGAAAAGGTGCGACGGCCGAATGTCCTCTGGAAGTTCAGGAGCCCACGGCGCCGGCTTATTGACACCTTCCGCAAGCATCTGCGCCTGCGCCTTGGCGACCAATGGCACGACCATCGCCCATTCCGTTAGCTGGGCGAGGATTCTGATCGACCAGACTGGCACGGCCACGAAGAGCGGCTTCCGCCCGACGATGCGAGCGATGCGCCGGACCGCGTCACCCAGCGGCAACTCTTCGGCTCCCATGACGGCCACAGTTGGTTCTGCGATTCGCCCTTCAGTAGCAGCCACAAGCACATCGACGAAGTCCTCGATGGGAATCGGTCGCACCATGCGTTCGCGGTATCCAACCGTGGCAAACACCGGCCAGGTCTTCACCGCTCGGCTGACGTGGTCGACCATGTGATCACCGTGCCCGTACATCATGGACGCCTTCAGGATCGTGTGATCGATGCCGGACTCACGGATCAATTCTTCAGCTGCCCACTTTGTCTCGTGGTATCCCGACCCGCAGTCCGGACGAGCACGCAGAAAGCTCACCATCACGATCCGCTTGATGCCCGCTCGCTGTGCCGCAGCAATCATCGAGCGCGTTCCGTCAACGTGAACCCGCTGGAATGTTTGGTCCCCAATCTCACGGTTGATCCCGGCGGCATGCACGACGACGTCGCATCCCGCGAAGGCTGCGGCGAGTGCAACCTCGTTCTCGACGTCGATGCCCGTTCGGCGAGAGATGACGACCGTCTGCGACTGGTCGAGTCGCGCGGCGAGGTGCCCGCCGACGAAGCCGGTTCCTCCGGTGATTGCGACACGCATTATTCGCTCCTTGCCTATTTCGCTAAATGGCTATTTACGGAGACTCTATATAGCAATGGTGCTATATTGCAAATATGGCAGATACAGCGAGTGACATCTTTGCCGCGCTGGCGCATCCCACCCGGCGCCAGATCCTTCAGGACCTCAAGGACGGCGAACTCGCGGCTGGCGAGATCGCCGGGCGCTTCAAAACGTCAGGCCCAACCATCTCTCGACACCTCGGTGTGCTTCGACAGGCAGGTCTGGTGACCGAGCGTCGCGACGCCAACCGCATTCTGTACTCGCTGGTGAGCGAACGTCTGGCACTCTCTGTTGGCGACTTCCTGTCGACCGTGTGCCCTGAGCAGATTGTGCTCAGAGAGGTTCGCAAGCGCGTGTCGACCAGTGAGGCCGCGGCGGCTTCGACCGCAAGGCTCTAGTTGCGTCGTGTAGTCGAGTCTCGCGCTCCGGCCGATAGATGGGCACGACTCCTAACGGGTGAACTAGTCGACCCCTAACGTGAACCCATGAGCTACTTCAACCTCGCCTTCAGCCCGATCGCTGTCATCGATGAGTTCGAGAGCTGGTGCAACCACGAGGCGGAGCGGGAATGCAAACATGGCGTACCCACCCAATGGGGGTGTGGCCGAGCGAAGCGTGCGTCGCTAGGCTCGGCGCCATGAAGAGGCTTTTAGCAATCGGCGTTGTCGCCCTCGTTGCGCTCACGGGTTGCAGCCTGGAACCCAGACCGCTCAATGACCCCTCGATTGATTACGGGTTCTCTTTCTCGTACATGGAAGACCTGCCCAGCGGAATCGAGTGGGCGCGTGGCTTGACCACCGAGACGCCCGAACTCGCTGCCGAGTTCATCAAGGGCCTTCCCGTGTTCATCGACGAGGTGGAAGAGGCCGATCTTTCGCCCGCAGTCGAGGAGCAGGCGTATGTAGCGCTCTCCGAGCTGCAGCTCGCCGCGTTCGGAGAGCCCGAAAACGTGACCGACCTGCTGCCCGAGTTGAACGAAGTGCTCGACGCGCTCGAAACCGATGCCGAGGCTCGAGCCGCCCGATAGCTACGAAGCGGGGTCGTACATGAATTCGATCAGTTCCTGCGGGCAACGGCAGGCCTTCGCGATCTTCGCGGCCCAGCGCTCGGCGGCCTCGCGGTTCGGGAGTTCGAGCACCGTCATCCCGCCATGGAGGGTCTTGGTGCGCGGGTAGGTGTCGGTCGAGAGTGAACCGTCGGCGCTCACCAACACGGCGTCGACGTCTTCGTTGATGCCGCCGCCGAAGACGTAGGCGCCGGCGGCCTTCGCCTCCTCAATGACCTCGTGCGACTCACGCACGATGTTGTCCCAGTCGCCGTCGGCGACCTCCATCACGCCACTCGGGAACGAAATCAGGTACTTGGTCACGGCACATCCTCTCGGTTATGTGAACACTGTACACATCGGGCTGGTCGGTGAAAAGGGACAGTTAGGCTCGAGGCACTCCTCACGTTGAACGGACCAGCCGAATGCCCTTCCCCACCTCCGACACGATCGTCAGCTACCCCGACGGCGCGACCACCTCGACCGGCACCGTTGTGCACGTCGAGGAACTCGCGGACGGACGGGCGGCGGTTCTGCTCGACGCGACAGCGGTGCATCCCGTCGACACGGCGTGGCCGGACCAGCCCGCCGACTTCGGCGACCTTGTCAACGGGGATGACGTGTACCCGCTCGCCGACGCGGTCACCGGCGGTATCAACGAGGGTGTGCTCTACCTCGGCCGCGACCTGCCCGTTCGCGGCGGCACCGAGGGCTGGATTTTCGTAGTCGCCCACATCATCGACGGGCCGGCTCCGGCGGTCGGCGCAGTCGTCGAGACCCGCGTCGACGCCGAGCGCCGCACCGCCCTCTCGGCCGGGCACACCGCGTGCCACCTCGCATCCCTCGCCCTGGATGCCGCCCTCGCCGACGCCTGGACCAAGCCCGTGCAGAAAGACGCGCTGGGCAACCCCGGCTTCGACGCGCTGGCAATCGAGACCTCGCGCATTCACCCGAACTCCTCAATCGACGTCTATCGCATCGGTAAGTCGCTGCGTCGCAAGGGCTTCACCCCGGCCGCGCTCGACGACCTGCCCGCTGTCCAGCAGCGAGCCAACGACCTGCTCGAGCAGTGGCGAAGTGCCGGTGGCACGATCCATATCGCTCGGGATGCCCCTGAGCTCTCCGCCCGCCGCACCTGGGTGTGCGAGCTGAGCGCGGGCACCACCAACATCCCCTGTGGCGGAACACACCTGCATAACCTCGACGAGCTCGCCGCGGTCACGGTCGTGCTTGAACTGGTCGACGTGGATGGCGCCCGCGAACTGACCATGACGACTACGGCATCCCGGATCAGCGGGGTCTGACCGCGAGAAGTCCGGGCTCGAACAGCGTCCCCGTTGCGATGTCGAGCATCAGACGGGCGATGCCCGCTCGAGACGCCCCAGCCGGGAAGAACTGGCGAGGCATGGTCGACAGCGGCGCAAGAGCGACCGCCTGGTCGTCGGGCTTGTCGCTCAGCGGACCGGAGTGCACGACGACACCACCTGCGGCCAGTACCGCTTCATCGGCCGCGACCTTGTCGCCGTACTCGGGCCCGAAACCTGTGCGGAGCATCCACCCGATGGGCGCGCTGACCGCAGGCTGCGATGCGCCTGTGCCCATCGCGCCGAGCCAGACAATACGGGCGGGGTGAGCATTCACGACCGCCGTCGCCCCGGCCGTGAGTGTGCCCGCCTCGGATCGACGTGCGACACCGAGGCCCGAGACCAGCACATCGCCCGGCCCGACAGAGTCGGCGATCTGCTCAGCCCTGTGCACATCGGCTCTCACCACGTCGAGGAGCGGATGCGCTGCGAAGGCCGCCGCTTCGGGATTGCGCACCAGCGCGCGAACCTGCAGACCGCGAGCGAGAGCCTGCGCGACGAGTTCGCGACCGGTACCGCCGCTCGCGCCCAGCACCACGACGGTCATGCGCCCACCGCGAGCACCGAGATCAGGGCTGCGTGCACAGCGGGAGACCCGACGGCGATGGTGCTCGCGCCGGGTGCCCATGGGCCACCGTCGATAGTCGTCACCAATCCCCCGGCCTCGGAGATAAGCAGAGATCCAGCAGCTACCCCCGGCAGCACCGGCTCGTACTGCCAGAAAGCATCCATGTTGCCGGCCGCGATCAGAAGCATCGGGAACGTGGAGGGCACAGTGGCGCGCACGAGGAAAGCGTGCTCCAGCATCGTTTCGATGGAGCGACCGATGTGCGCATAAGTGGCGACCTGGCGGGCCTCGGCCTGACCGGTCCCAACGATCGCGATGTCCAGGTCGTTCTTCTGGGCAACTGTCAGGCGGCTGCCGTTGAGCCACGAGCCAAACCCGCGCCGAGCCGTATAGGTGAGGTCGCCGATGGGTTGGCGGAAGACAGCCAACTCCACTCGACGGTCGACGATCAGGGCGATGCTCACGCCCCATTCGGCCAGGCCGTGCACATGATTCACGCTCCCCTCGGCGTTGTCGATCGCCCACCACTCGCCGCTATCGGGCAACGCCGTCGTCTCCAGGTCTCCGTCGATGAACCTCGCGTCGGGACGCAGTTCATGCAGGGCATCCCGCAGTCCGTCTGCTGAAACCTGCTCGTTGCGCGCAGCGACGCGCTGAAGCTCGTCCCTGTCGACGGGCCGGGCGTCTGGCGAGAAGACGTCGAGCAGGCGCTGGCCTGCGTTCTTTGCGATCGCCGCTACGGCCGCGACGGTTTGGTCGTTGATCTCCATGGTGCACTCCTTTTTGGTGGGATGTCATCCACGTTAGATTTCGCGGCAACATGAGTCCAGTGCACTTTTGTAAGCAGAAGCATTACCCTGAGTCATGTGGATTTGAATTTGCTCACAGGCCTCGACGCTTTGCTCGAACATCGCAGCGTGCAGGATGCCGCGGCGCACCTGCACCTCACTCCTCCCGCCGTGAGTCGTATCCTCGGGCGACTGAGATCGGTCACCGGCGATCCCCTCCTGGTACGCGACGGGCGCGAAATGGTGCCCACGGAGCGCGCCCTGGCCATGCGCGATGAAGTTCGCGAGCTCGTCGCCCGCGCCCACGCCGTGCTCGAGCCACAAGCCGTCGTGGAACTCGCGTCCTTGCGTCGCACCTTCGTGGTGCGCTGTCACGACGCCCTGCTCACGTCCCTTGCGCCAAAGCTCCTGGCGGAGTTCGGCGCGAAAGCACCTCTCGCAAGCCTGCGATTGGTGAGCGAGAATCCAACGGTCGACAGGCACACCGGCCTGCGCGAGATCGACCTCGACGTAGGCAGCCCGCCTCAGGAGTCGCCAGCGGTGATCACTCGTGTGATCGGCGCTGACGAAATGGTTCTTGTGGTCAGGCGTGGCAGTACCCTCGACGTGCCGAAGCCGAGCCTGACTGCCGTCGCGGCGGCAACCCACATCGCCGTGTCCCGCCGCGGCCGCGCGCTTGGACCTGTCGACGACCAGCTCGCTGCGCACGGACTCACCCGAACAGTGCAGGCGACCGTGGCCACCGTGGCCGCCGCCCTCGCCGTGGTCGCCGCGACCGACTCCGTGACGATCCTGCCGGCCCGTTTGCGAGACCCACTACCCAGCACCGTCCGCATCCGACCGCTGCCGTTCACGCTCCCCTCGTCCGAAGCTTCGGTCAGCTGGCATCGACGCCACGACAACGACGACGCGCATCGATGGCTCCGCACCCTCGTCGAACGCACGCTCGCCGACTCGCTGCGTTAGTCATCCCGGGGCCGCTGCCGCTGTTGCTTCGTCGCAGAACGGGCTTGTTTCGCGGCCGCGTGGCGGCGGGCGGATCCCCGGGTGGGTCGCGTCGCGCGACGGATGGGTCCGGGAGGCGCAAGCGCATCCCGAACGATCGCGGCGAGCGTGTCGAGAGCAGTCTCACGATTGCGCAATTGCGAGCGCTGCTCCTGCACGGTGACCGTGATCGCGCCGGCGACCATGCGACGGCCGAGCTTGGTGAGCAGCAAGTCGCGCTGCTCGTCTGTCAGCACAGTCGAGTCGACGATGCTCCAGCTCAATTGCACGCGACTGGATGAAGTATTGACGTGCTGGCCGCCCGGCCCGGAAGAGCGCGAGAACTTCCACTGCAGTTCGGGGTCGGGGATCGTCAGCGCCGGCGTCACCTCGATGTCCATGGAGCTAGGGTCGCACGAAGTCAGGTCGCTCTCCGGTAGATGCTCACAACGACGCCGGACTCCGCGGTGAAGCTCTCCGTGAGCGACAGGTTCGTGGACGGGAATCCGTCACCGAACAGCTTCTTGCCCGAACCCAGCACCAGCGGGTAGCGCACCAGCCGGTACTCGTCCACGAGGTCGTGCTCGGCGAGGGTGCGGATCAGGTCGAGACTCCCCCAGACGCGGATCTCGCCGCCCGGCTCGGCACGCAGTGCGGCCACGGTGGAGGGAACGTCATCCACAATTCGCGAATTCTTCCAGGCGAGCTCGGTGAGCGTGCGGGTAGCCACATACTTGGGCACGCGGTTGTAGGTGCGGGTCAGCTCGCCCATCTGGCCGGGCGCGTCCTCGGGCCAGACCGCCCAGGCCTTCGACCAGATGTCGTAGGTCTTGCGTCCGAGCAGCAGCGCCTCGGTCCTCGACTCCCACTCGGCGATGAGATCGTCGATGCCACTCGCGCCCTGCCAGCCGCCGTGCTCGAAGCCGCCCTCGCGATCCTCATCCGGCTCGCCCGGCGCCTGCGCTACGCCGTCGAGGGTGAGGAAGGTCTGCACAATGATCTCGCTCATGGTTCTCCCGTCTGCTTGCCTTCAGGTCTACTCGCTCAGGCCGGGCGACGGAAGTCACGCACCTCGGTAGAACGCTCGAAGCCGGCCGCAACATAGGTCGCCACGGCCCCGACGTTGGCGCTCGGGGTGCAGACGACGGCGCTTGAGGCACCCATCTCCCGGAGCGCTGCGGCCGCGGCGAGGGTGATCGCCGTGCCGTGGCCTCTGCCCCGGTGGTCGGCGTGCACGCCGACCGGTTCGAGCAGGCCGGGACGCCCAACGCCGGCCGACCAGACCGTGGCGGCGGCGACCGCGGCGCCCTGCTCGTCGAATGCCAGGACGCAGCGGGCGTCGGCGTAGGCGGGCCCGGTTGCCAGTATCTGCCAGCGCTCAGCGGTGAAGACCGAGCCCTCGAACGCCGACCGGTGAACGGCGGCTCTCAGTTCCGCCAACTCCGTACCGACCACTTCGATGCGTAGGCCGGAGGCCGGCACGGGGTTCGCCAGGTCACGCTCGAGCGGGGTCCACGGCTCGTCGAGCGTCCAGCCTGCGGCGGTGAGCGTGTCGGCCAACGGCGCTCCGCAGCGCGCTTCGACCGACGCATCGCCCTCCGGCAGGATCACCGCGAGGTCGTCGACGATCCGCGCGATGAGGAGTTCATCACCCTGAGCCTCCGGCGCGATTGCCAGCCGCACGAGGCCCGGGCCGTCAAGGAACCCGACCGCGCGAATGCTATCGCCCCGCCAGACACGCACGGCCTCCGAGACGTTCTCCGCGCCGAATCTCCACTGCCAGCCGAGGTCACCGGGGTGCAGCTGCATCGGCAAGCGGTCCCGCTGCCAGCCGCGCAGCGCGTCGAGCACCTCGGTCAGCTCGGCGACGGTCGCACGGAACAGCTCAATCGGCATGGTTGTCCTGTCGGTTCACTCGGGCATGTGCCCGGTGCGCCCGAGCGTCTCCACAGGCGTCGCGCCGGGTCGGGTCCATTGCGGCACCGGCCGGCTCGTTTCCCCCGCCGGATTGCCGGCCGCGTCGGTGCGCCAGTACCAGCAGGCGTGGTTTCCCTCCGGCCAGCCCACGGGGTTGTCCTGCCAGGCTTCGCGACGACCGTAGACGGTCATGTCGAGCAGCGCCATCGAGGGGTTGAAGACCTCGTTGCCGCGGCCCGTGATCCCGTAGGTCATGAACACCCGGTCGCCGTCGCGCAGGTAACTCGTCATGGTGCCCATGTTGTGGCCGATGGGCGCATCCAGACCCCGCACCGAATACCAAGGCTGCTTGTAGCCCATGAACTCAATGTAGGGCGCGACCTCATCCCACGTACCCGGCGTCACGATCGCGAAGGAGACGCCGCGCGCGTTCAGATAGGCGGCGTCCTGCAGCGACCAGGCCGTGGTCGTGCAGCCCTCGCACTGCCCCTGGTGGGGCGCGCCGTCATGCCACATGTGCTTGTAGACAATGAGCTCGTCGCGCCCTTCGAACAGATCGATGAACGGGATGGGGCCATCCGGCCCGACCACCTCGGTCGTTCCGTCGAACTCGACCATCGGCATACGCCGCCGGGCCGCCGCGATGGCATCACCCTCGTGCGTGTGGGCCTTCTCGCGCGAGAGCAGCTCGGCGCGTGTGGCCCTCCAGGTGTCCATGTCCACAACGGGTGGGGTCGACGTCATCGTGTCCTCCTCGGCTTGTCTGCTTCGACGGTAGTCCGGTCGCGGCACGGTCTCAACGGCCTGACACCACTTGTGCTTGACATGACACCACTGTGGTGTCACTATGGAGTCATGGAACTGGGAACGTACGTCAGTGAGCTGCAGCGGCAGCTCGTGAGCTCCGCCGAGAACGGCACCGACGAGACGCGTGTCGTCGCCGAGCGCCTCGCGGCCGGCCTTGATGCCGCCACGCGACTCGTGCTGCTCGAGGCACTTTCGGCCGCGGCCGGGGAGATCACACGAGACCTGGCACCCGGATCCGTCGATATGCGCATCCGAGGCCGCGAGGTCGAGTTCGTCGTCCTCCAGGCGATACCCGAGGTGGACGCCCCCCCGACGGTGAACCTCGACGACGCGAGCACATCCCGAACCACACTTCGCCTGCCCGACGCGTTGAAGGCGCAGGTGGATGACGCAGCGGCCGCCGACGGCCTCTCCGTCAACACCTGGCTGGTACGCGCGGTCGCGGCGGCCGTGCACCCGAAGCAACGACGTTCGACACAGAAGACTCTCCGCACCGGCGACAACTTCGCCGGCTGGGCCAGGTAACACGCTCAACCCCTCCCCTCCTCCACAACTCACGTTCATAGAAAGGAATGCTTCGCCATGCCCAGATTCGAAACACCAACCCCCATCGACCTCGCCATCAACCTGCCGGTCGGGGCGATCACCGTCACCGCCAGCGACCGCACCGATACCGTCGTCATCGCTACACCGACCAACCCGGACAAGCCGGTCGACGTGCGCGGGGCGAACGAGACGCGTATCGAGTTCGACGGCGAGCGCCTCACCGTGCACGGCCCCAAGCCTCGCCTCAGCTGGATCGGCCCCACCGAGTCGATCGATCTCACCATCGAGTTGCCGTTCGACTCCCGCCTGACCGCGGAGATCGCGGTCGGCTGGGTGCGCTCCCGCGGCCGTCTCGGCGCGACCCGCATCAAGGCGTCAACCGGCGCTGTCGATCTCGAGAGCACCGGCGACCTCTGGGTGCGCGCCGGCCACGGCACGGCCGACATTGGAACGGCCAACGGCAGCGCCGAGGTGACCGCCGACCACGGAGCGATCCGCATCCGCTCGGTCAGCGGCGACGCGGTGCTCAAGGCCTCGCACGGCTCGATCTCGATCGGCGAGTCCGGCGGTGACGTCGAGGCGAAGCTCTCGTACGGCGACCTCGAGATCGGAACCGCCCATGCGGGCGTCGCCGCGAAAACCGCGTTCGGCAGCATCCAGGTGCGCGAGGCCTCGGCCGGCTCCCTGCAGCTCGAGAGCGGATTCGGCGCCATCACCATCGGGGTGCTCGAAGGCGTCCCCACCTGGCTCGACCTCTCCTCCAAGGAAGGCCGGGTGCGCAATGAGCTCTCCGGTGACGCCGCACCCGGCGACTCGGAGGAAGCCGTCTCTGTGCGAGCGCGCACGGAGTTCGGCGACATCACCGTCACGCGCTCAACGACCCTGGAAAGGAAGAACTCATGATCGAGGTACAGAGCCTCCGCAAGTCCTACGGCACGAAGACCGTGCTTGACGGCGTCGACCTCACGGTGCGAGCCGGTACGGTCACCGCCCTGCTCGGCCCGAACGGCGCAGGCAAGACGACCACCGTCAACATCCTCAGCACGCTCGTACGACCAGACGACGGCACCGCGCGCGTCAACGGCTTCGACGTCGTGCGTGAACCGGGCGCCGTTCGCGCCGCGATCGGCCTCACCGGCCAGTTCTCTGCGGTCGACACCCTGCTCACCGGCGAAGAGAACCTGTTGCTCATGGCCCGGCTGCGCCACCTCGGCGCGAAAGGCTCGAAGGCGCGGGTCGCCGAGCTGCTCGAACAATTCGACCTGGTCGAAGCCGCCCGCAAACCTCTCGCCACCTATTCCGGCGGGATGCAGCGGCGCCTCGACCTCGCCATGACCCTGGTATCCACGCCCAGCGTGATCTTCCTCGATGAGCCGACGACGGGCCTCGACCCGCGCAGCCGGCACACCATGTGGGACATCGTGCGCGGCCTCGTCGCCGACGGCACAACCGTGCTCCTCACCACGCAGCAACTCGAGGAGGCCGACCAGCTCGCCGACCGCATCGCCGTGCTCGACGGCGGCCGCATCGTCGCCGAGGGCACACCCGCAGAACTCAAGCGCCTTGTGCCCGGTGGGCACATCCAGCTGCAATTCGCGGATGCCGCGGCCCTCGCCACCGCAGCCGACCTGCTCGACGGCTCGACCCGTGATGACGCGTCACTCACGCTCAGCGTGCCGAGCGACGGCGGGGTGGAGGCGCTGCGTTCCGTACTGGACCGCCTCGCTGCCGCCCGTTTGGATGTCGACGACCTGAGCATCCACACCCCCGACCTGGACGACGTCTTCTTCGCCCTGACCGGATCTGACACGAAGGGAACGAACTCATGACCACCATCGCCCTACCCACCCGCTCGCACGTGATCGCCGACGCCGTCACGATGCTGAACCGCAACCTGCTGCACGTGATCCGGTATCCCGGGCTGTCGCTGTTCACCATTCTCGGACCGGTCGTGGTGCTGCTGCTGACCGTCTTCGTGTTCGGCGGCACCCTCGGCGCCGGGCTGCCCGGCGTCGACCCGGCCGGCGGTCGGGATGCCTACCTCGCCTACGTGATGCCCGGCATCCTGATGATCACCATCGCGGGCACCGCTGCCGGCGCGGCCATCACCGTCGCCATGGACATGACGGAGGGGATCACGGCGCGGTTCCGCACCATGGCAATCTCGCGCGCGTCGGTGCTGGCCGGGCACGTGCTCGGCAACACCATCCAGGCGATCATCGCGGTCGCCCTCGTGCTGGGCGTCGGGCTGCTGATCGGCTTCCGGCCCACGGCGTCACCGATCGACTGGCTGGCAGCGCTCGGCGTGCTCGCTCTGATCTCGTTCGCGGTCAGCTGGATCGGCGTCGCCATGGGCATGCAGGCGAAGACCGTTGAGACGGCGAGCAACCTGCCGCTGATCCTCACGATCCTGCCCCTGCTCGGCAGCGGCTTTGTGCCGACGGCTTCGATGCCGGGTGGCCTGCAGTGGTTCGCCGAGTACCAGCCCTTCACGCCGTTCATCGAGAGCGTGCGCGGGCTGCTGCTCGGCACGGACCTCGGCTCGAGCGTCCTGTTCGCGGTCGGCTGGGCCGTGTTACTGACTATCGCCGGCTACGTCTGGTCGATGGTGCTCTACGAGCGCAGATCGGTCCGCTAGTTCATGCTCGCCAACTGGATCAGGTTGCCACAGGTGTCGTCAAGCACGGCTGTGGTGACCGGGCCCATGTTGGTGGGCGGCTGAGTGAACCGCACGCCCTTGGCGACGAGGTCCTTGTGGGCGACGGTGACGTCATCCACAGCAAAGGACGTGAAGGGCACGCCGTCCTCGACGAACGCCTTCTTCGCAGCTTTCGATGCGGGATGCTCGTCAGGCTCGAGCAGCAGCTCGACGCCGTCCGGCTCACCCGCACCGACGACCGTGAGCCAGCGGTGGGTGCCCAGCGGGATGTCGTTCTTGACGACGAAGCCGAGCTTCTCGGTGTAGAACGCCAGCGCCTTCGACTGGTCGTCGACCCACACGCTGGTGACATTGATTCTGATCATGATCTTCTCCTAGCTGGGCCAGCGCTCGGCGATCGAACGCAGCGGTTCGGTATTCAGATGGTGGATCTTTGTGCGGCCCTGACGTTCGCTCCGCACCAGGTCGGCGTCTTCGAGCACAGCCAGGTGCTGCGAGATCGCCTGCCGGGTCAGGGTGCTGTTGTGACGCATGACCAGGCGCGTGCAGATCTCGAACAGCGACTGGCCGTCTTTCTCGGCGAGTTCATCGAGAATCGTGCGCCGGGTCGAATCGGCGAGCGCCTTGAAGACATCACCCATGGCGTTCACAATAGGCAAGTGTGTGCTTGCCTGTCAAGCGTCAGCGGGTCGCCCGCACAACGATGTCGCGCAACTCGCCCTCACGGCGGGCTCGCGATTCGGCGACGTGGACCCGCAACCCCTCGCCATCGATCGCTGCGAGCACGTCGTCGACGCCGAACATCAGGTGGGCCATGTGGTCGCGGTGCTCATCGTGCCCGGTCACATCGTGCCCGACGATGAGCAGGGTGCCGCCCGGCGCAACAGCCGCGGCGAGCGCCCGGAACAGCACGCTCCGAGCTGGATCCGCGAGGTGCATAAAGTGCGCGGTCACCAGGTCGAAGGTCTGCGGCTCGGGAGTCCACTCCGTGAGATCGTGCTGCTCCCAGGTCACGGCGAGGCCGACTTCCTCTGCCCGGCCTCGTGCCTTGTCGAGTGCGTTCTGGGAGATGTCGACGCCCGTGACCGCCCAACCGAGGCCGGCGAGCCAGAGGGCGTCGCCGCCCTCGCCGCTTCCGATGTCGAGGGCTCGTCCGGGCTTCAGGGAGGTCGCCTCATCAACGAGCACGGCGTTGGGCTTACCGGTCCACGTGAGGCCGGGGGCGCCGTAGCGTTCTTCCCAGTAGGCGCGGTCGAAGGGGTCGTGGGCGTGAGTCATGCGGCCAGCTTGCGGCAGGGGCATCCCGAACCACCAGCGGTGTTGCCGGAATGGCAAGTCACTCGGCGTCGCGCGCGTCCGAACCGGGCTCGTCGAGCCTGATGGCTGCGTCTCCCACGAGCTGGCGCAGGGTTGTCTCGAGATCAGCGAGAGCCTTCACGCCGACCTGGGTTTCCCACTGCGCACGCATCTCATCGAAGATCGCCTCCCCCTCAGCGCGCATCGCCAACCCACGCGCGGTGACCTGAATTCGCACGCGGCGCCTATCGGAATCGTCGGGTTCGCGAGAGACGTACCCCCGCTCCTCGAGTGCCGCAATGGTCTTGGCCGCGGCCTGCTTGCTCACGGCCATGCGGCGCCCGAGTTCTGATGCGCTGTCGGCGCCGGTCATGATCGCGCTTAGCGCGAAATCGTGCACCGTTCGCACATCTTCGTAGCCGCGATTCGCCAACTCGACGGTCGCTCGATCCGCCATCGTACGGAAGCCGGAGAGCATCAGCAGGGCGAGATCGGCGCCGGATCGAGACATGGGTCAAGTGTAGGCCGCTCCTTGACTTAGACAACCGTGTTGTCTATTGTTACTGGACAACCTAGTTGTCCAATAAAGGAGCTTTATGACCATCGTCAGCCCCCTCGGCGCCACCATCTCCGGCGTCATCCACCATCGCGTCGAGATCAACGACACCCAGCTGCACTACGTGACCGCCGGCGATTCCGGTTCACCCATCCTTCTTGTGCACGGCTGGCCCGAAAGCTGGTGGGCGTTCCGCTCGCTCATCCCGATGCTGGCCGCGACGCATCGGGTGATCGCCGTCGACCTTCGCGGATTCGGCGATTCCGGCAGCGGAGACGGCAGCTACGATGAGGCCACCTCGGCCGAGGATCTCGCGCACCTCGTCAGCCACCTCGGGCTGGGTGCCGTACACCTGCTGACGCAGGACATCAGCGGCGGGGTCGGCTTCCGTTTCGCTGCCACACATCGGGATGACGTCCTCAGCCTCACCGCCATCGAATCAACCCTGCCCGGCTTCGGGCTCGAGTCGCTGGCCGACGTCAACCACGGCGGATCCTGGCACGTCGGGTTCCTTGGAGCGCCGGGCATCCCGGAGCTGTTGCTCGCCGGGCACGAACGCGACCTGCTCGCCGGCTGGGCCATCCCGATGATGTCCGCGACCGAAGGTGCGATCAGTGACGCGGACCTCGACGAGTTCGCCCGCGTCTACGCTCGCCCGAATGGATGGCGCGGAACGGCGGGGCTCTACCAGTCCCTGTTCGCAGACAACGGTGCCGTGAAGGCTCTCGCCGAGAAGCAGCCTCTGGATGTCCCGGTGCTCACGATCGACGCCATGAGCTATCCCTTCACCGAGCAGACCTTCCGCGCGGTGAGCGCGGGCGAGGTCACGGCGGTCCGACTGGAGGGAATGGGCCACCTCGTCGCGCAGGAGGCACCCGAAGCTCTCGCGGCGGCACTGCTTGATTTCACCGCGCGGGTGGATGCCGGCCGCACCGTCTGACCTGTGCGGAGGCGTGGCAACGGCGAGTGCGGATTCGGGGGCCAGCGGCATTAGTCGCGCGGGACCGTGATACCCGCCTGGAAGCAGGACTGCGCACGATCGGCTGTCGCATCGGACGGGTACCTAACGCCTCGGCTCGTCGACGGCCGCGCAGGCACTGCGACTCCGCAGGAGATTTCGGCCGACGAGCACCTCAGCAGGCGATTCGGGATGCCGTCCGGCGAAAACTCCTGCGGAGGGGCACCGCGCCTCAGCCCGCCAGACCTTTCGTGATCATGCTCTGTGCGGCGGCCGCGATCGCCTGCTCGGCGGGACGCGGCGTCCAGCCCAGCTCAGTGCGCGCCCTCTCGTTCGACGTCTTCTTCGAGTAGCCGAGGTCGGGCACGGTACCGCGGAACTCCTGGTTGAACAGCGCGCCGATGCGGATCACGAGCGAGGGCATGGCACGCGTCGGTACTTTGGCGGCCGCATCCCCGACGGCGGCACGGATCCCCGCCCCGATCTGCTTCATCGCGAGGGCCGGTCCGTTGGAGATGAGGAAGCGCTGGCCCGCGGCCCCGGGCGCCGTCATGGCGGCAATGTGAGCCGCAGCGACATCCCGAACATCGACGATCGGAATGTACAGGTCGGGGAACGCGGGCAGCCCGCCGTTCAGCATCCGCTGCACGATGTGGTTGGCGCCTGAGACGTCGGCGCCCATGACCGGCCCCATAACCGCGACCGGCAGCATCGTCGTGAGTTCGATGCCGCCCGCCGCCTCAACCAGGTCCCAGGCGGCACGCTCGGCAAGAGTCTTTGCACGACCGTACGCGTCGACGCCGGGGCCGTCGAGCACCGTCCAGTCGGCCTCGGTGAAGATGTGGTCGGAGTGCGCGTGCCCCCAGCTCACCGCGTGGAAGGCCGAGGTGAGCACGAGGCGCTTCACGCCGGCGGCGCGGGCTGCACGCAGAACGCGCAGGGTTCCCTCGCGGGCGGGGCGGATGACGTCATCCTCGTTCTCGACGCGCCCCGGCAGCACGGGACTCGCGACGTGAAGCACATAGTCGACTCCCTCGACGGCAGCAGCCCAACCGTCGTCCGCCAGCAGGTCGGCCTCGACGAAGGACAGGTTGTCGCCCTGCGTCATCCCGGACTCGGCCAGGATGGCGCGCACGCTCGCCTCCTTCGTGCGCGAACGGAGCGTGGCCCGCACCCCGTGGCCCTGTTCGAGCAGTTGCAGAATGACGTGGCCCGCGATGAAGCCGGAGCCGCCGGTGACAAGAACGTTGTGTGTGGTCATGGGTCCACCCTCGCGCCTGGTGAAGAGAGGAGCCAGCGTCCCGTCGACCCTAGGAGTGGCAGGACCATGGGAGTGGTGCCCGCGGCGGTTTAGTGTGAAGGACATGAGTGACGAGTCGAACCCGCTGGGTGCATTCCTGCGCGCCCGCCGCGAACTCGTTTCGCCCGAGCGGGCCGGCATTCCGGTGCTCGGCGTACGACGGGTGGCCGGGCTGCGTCGCGAAGAGGTGGCGATGCTTTCCGGGATAAGTGCCGACTACTACCTGCGCCTCGAGCAGGGCCGCGACCGCAACCCCTCGGCGCAGGTTCTCGAGTCCATCGCCCGGGTGCTGCAGCTCGACGAGCTCACCACCGGCTATCTGCTCGACCTCGCCAGCGACAAGCCGCGGCGAGTGCGACGTCCCCGCACGGAGACCGCACCCGCGAGTACCGTCGCGCTGATCGCCGGTCTCCCCTTCCCCGCCTTCGTCGAGGGCCGTTATCTGGATGTACTCGCCGCCAATCCGCTGGCCACCGCGCTCTCCCCGCGCTTCGGTGTCGGCCACAACCGACTTCGCGACTTCTTCCTCGACCCGGCGGAGCGTGACTTCTTTCCCGACTGGGAGCAGGCCATCCGCTACCTGGTCGCCGGATTCCGCCAGTCGGTCGGCACCAACACCGACGACCCGCGATTCATCGAACTCGTCGGTGAACTATCGATCGCCAGTCCACAGTTCAGCCAGCTCTGGGCGCGGCACGACGTGGCACCCCGCGCGAGCGCCGCGATGCGATTCGAGCACCCGGTCGTCGGAGCACTGCAGCTCAATCGCGAGAAGCTGCTCGTGAGCGGCACCGACAGCATGATGCTCGTCATCTATCACCCCGACGCAGGCAGTTCCTCGGAGGAGAAACTCGCGCTGCTTGCCTCGTTAGGGGTTTCCACGTGACCCAACTCATCGCCCACCAGGGCGACATCACCCGCTACCCGAGCGACGTCATCGTCAACGCCGCCAACTCGAGCCTTCTCGGCGGCGGCGGTGTCGACGGTGCGATCCACCGCGCAGCCGGACCGGAGCTCCTCGCCGAATGCCGCACCCTCGGCGGAGCCAACACGGGCGAGGCGAAGATGACCGACGCCTATGGCATCACGAGCGCGAAGAAGATCGTCCACGCGGTCGGGCCGGTCTACTCGGGTGCCCTGACAGATGCCGACCTCCTCGCAGCCTGCTACCGCAACAGCCTCGACCTGGCTACCGGGTACACGTCCATCGCCTTCCCCGCGATCTCGACCGGCGTGTACGGGTACCCGATCGCGGAGGCCTCGGCTGTCGCGGTGCGCACGATCCGCGCGTGGCTCGAGGCGCATCCCGAATCGCCGCTCGAAGCGGTCACCCTCATCGCATTCAGCGACGCGGATTTCGCGGTGCTGAGCGAAGCCATCGCGTAGCGTTGCCGCATGACCTCGGTTCTGCTCACCGGCTTCGAGCCCTTCGGCGGGGAGACCACCAACCCGTCATGGACGACCGTGCAGAAAGTGCGCGAGCACTGGATGGGCGACGCCGTGATCCACACCCGCGAACTGCCCGTCGCCTTCGATGTGGTCGGCGACGCGCTACGGAACGCGATCCGCGAGACGCGCCCGGACGTGATCATCTGCGTCGGGCAGGCGGGCGGCGCCGAGACCATCCAGGTGGAGCGGGTGGCGATCAACGTGGATGACGCGCGCATCCCCGACAACAGCGGGTTCCAGCCGATCGATGAGCCGATCGTCGCCGGCGGCCCGGCCGCCTACTTCAGCTCGCTGCCCATCAAGGCGGCGGTTGCAGCCGTATCCGCACTCGGCATCCCTGCCGTGGTCTCCCAGACGGCCGGCACCTACACCTGCAATCACCTGTTCTACCTGTTGATGCACGAGCTTGAGGCGGGGCATCCCGAAGCGCGTGGTGGGTTTGTGCACGTGCCCTTTTGCACCGACCAGGCCGTGGGAACCGACCGCCCCTCGATGGAGATCGCCGACATGGTCGCGGCCGTCACGGCGATCGTGCGGGCAACCCTCGCGACCGAGGTCGACCTCACGCTCGTGGGCGGCTCGCTCGACTGAGGAGAATTCTCGCGCGGCCACGTGGCGCGTGCCACACTTCTGCGATGGGCCTCTTCAGCAAGCGCGAGAAACCTGCCACGACGCACCCGATCTCCGACTTCTGGGAGTGGTGGAACGCCAAAGGACAAAGCCGATTCACCAAGGCCATCCCCACGGGCGAGTACGGCGAGCTCATTACCGACATCGCGGCGATGGTCTCGGCGATCGATCCGGGCCTGCAGTGGGAGACCGCCAAAGGTCGAGTTGCCGAACACGCACTGATCGTGACGTCGGGCGGCATCGCCGAACTTCGTCCGCTCGCCGAGCGATGGCTTCGGGGAGCGCCGGCCGCAAATCCGACGTGGGAGTTCGCCGCGGCCAGACGGCGTGACGCGTCGGTGCTCGACGCCGCGATCAACATCGACGGCGCGCAGCTGGACTTCGCCGAGGCGCGCGTCGTCGCGGTGGTCGACGAGGACTCGCAGAAGATCGACGTGACGGTGTTCCACCCGCAGTTCCCGGCAATGCGCAGGCAGGGCGGCGCGCAGGTCACGTTCCTCTTTCTCGACTGGTTGCTGGGTGAGGATGACGTGACCCGCTGGCTCGGCGTCATCGAGCCGACTGACACCGAACCCGAGGGCAGCAGGCCGCTCGGCGAACTGCTCGACATCGTCACCGATCTCGAGTCCCGGCAGACGGAGGGCGAGTGGGTGGTGATGGGTGCCACCGACCGCCGCGGAAAGCCGGTGCTGGTGTCGGTCATCCGGCCCCTGCGATGGATCGACCGACCGCTGCTCGACCTGCACTCGGAGATCCGCCTGCCCTATGCGGCGCAGAGCGACGGACTCCCGACCCCTGAAGGACTCGAGGAGGTGGGCAGCTACGAGGATGAGCTCGTCGCCACCCTCGGTGGCCGCGCGGTTCTCGTCGCCATGGTGTCGACCCGGGGCGCCCGCACCTTCCATCTCTACTCGGATTCCGAAGACCAGAATTCGCGCGACCTGATTGACAGGTTCCGCGCCGGCGACGCTGCGAAGAAGGCGCACGAGCTCGATCCCGGCTGGCGTGCCGTGCGGCAGTTCGCCTAGAGAGCGATACAAACGCATCGAAAACGGCAGGCATATTGTCATGCCGCAATGCACTCCGCAACCCCCCTCCCAAATGCGGCGGATCGGCGGCTTTCCGGTAATTTTGCCGTCGCCCACCTATCACCTTTCGGAGAGAAAATGACTGACCTGCTGGATACGCCCGAGTCCGCAACCACCCCCTCCGCGCACCGCCAGGAGCTCGACTGGATCGTCACCGATGTTGTGGCTCCGGCCGTCTGGATCGGCCGCTACCAAGGCACCTTCGTCGGCATGATCGAGGAGCGCGACCTCGAGGGCTATACCGCCACCACCCGTCTCGGCCGCGGTCTCGGAAACTTCGAGACGCTCGAGGCCGCCCAGGAGGCTTTCTACCGTCGCTAGTGGTGGTGGTCGTGCTCGATCTCTCGCTCGCCGGTGAGCGCCGTGATCGGCACGGCGCACGCGTCACCGCGCCAGGCCTCGATGCCCTCCTTGATCGCCCACCCCGCGATGATGACGGCTGCGACTCCATCGGCCCATGCCCAGCCGAGCAGCGAGTTCAGCAGCAGCCCGATGAGCAGCGCTGCCGAGAGGTAGGCGCAGAGCAGCGTCTGCTTCGAGTCCGCGACCGCAGACGCGGATCCCAACTCGCGACCCGTACGACGCTCGAACCAGCTGAGCACCGGCATGATCACAAGGCTGACCGCCGCAAGCACGATGCCCACCGGGCTGGGCTCGGCCTCGATGCCGCCGAACAACGACAGCGCGGTGTCGACGAGAACGTAGGCAGCGAGCGCGAAGAAGGAGAAAGCGATCACCCTGAGCGCGGTCTTCTCGCGACTCTCCGGATCCCTCGCCGAGAACTGCCAGGCCACGGCCGCCGCCGAAAGCACCTCGACGATCGAATCAAGGCCAAAGGCGATCAGGGCACTGGATGACGCCACCGTACCCGCGACCAGCGCGATGACCGCCTCGATCACGTTGTAGGCGATGGTCGCCGCAACCACCCAGCGGATCCGGTTCTGCAGAACGAGCTTGCGCGCGGGGGTCACGCGCAGCACTCGCAGTCCACGATCGAGCACTCTTCGCCCTCGTCCACCGCAAGCACGACGTCGACCAAGGCGCCCAACGACCGGGCGAGATGCGCGTCGGCGATCTCGTACCGCGTCTGGCGACCCTCGGGCACGGCCGCAACGATCCCGCATCCCCGGAGGCACGCGAGATGGTTGGACACGTTGCTGCGGGTCAGCTCGAGATCGCGGGCGAGTTCGGCGGGGTAACCGGGCTGCTCGAGGAGGCTCAGCAGGATCCGGCTGCGTGTCGGATCGGCCAGGGCACGGCCGAGTCGGTTCATCACGTCGAGTCGCGCATCAATGGTCAGCATGCGCTGACTATACAGTCAGCACTGAACAATGTGTCCAGATCAGACTGTAAAGCAGCAGCTGATAACCGCCCATGCGCGCGCCTACGATTGACGGATGCCTTCCCCCAGCAGCACGCTCCCGCCCCGCATCGCGACCCTGAATCACGGCGTGCTGCCCGAGGGCGACACCGACGTCCTTCGCGCGCACTACAGCTTCGACGCTATGCGCTTCACGGCAGCAGACCTCGAGGGACGCGATCTCACCGGCATAACCCTCGAGAGCTGCGTCTTCGACGGGCTGCAGGCCAACGAGACGATGCTGCGCGCGGCCACCCTCACCGACACGGCGATTGCCCGCCTGAACGCGCCGGTTCTCATCGCGGCCCGCCTGAGCCTGCGCGACGTGACTATCGACGGCTCCCGCATCGGATCCGCCGAGCTCTACGAGTCGAACTTCAGCTCGGTGAGCGTCGCCGGAAGCAAGCTCGGCTTCGTGAACCTGCGCACCTCGATACTCGCCGACGTGCTGTTCACCGCCTGCACCATCGATGAACTGGATGTCTCCGGCTCGAAGATCACCCGCATGGCGTTCGGCGGCACAACGATCGGCACTCTCGATCTCACCAACAGCACCCTGACTCATGTGGACCTGCGCGGAGCCGAGATCTCGCGCATCGTCGGGCTGCCGGGCCTCAAGGGTGCGACGGTCAGCCACGACCAGCTTGCAGAGCTCGCGCCTTTGTTCGCCGACCACTTCGGGCTCGTCGTCGAAGGCTGACCGCTAGGCTTCCGAGCACGGGGCTGCTGGGGTTCCGGTCGGAGGAGCCACCATGAAGAACCTGTTCGCCGCACTGCGCATCCTCGCCGGAGGGGCGATCGTGGTCGCGATCGTCGGCCAGTTTCTGAAGTCGTCGTCGCTCACCACGATCAACCCGTTCAACTTCTTCGGGTTCTTCACGATCCAGAGCAACATCATCGCCGCGATCGCGTTCCTCGCCTCGGCGTATTTCCTCCTGCGGGGCATCACGCAGCCGCAGTGGGTCATCTACCTGCGCGCCCTCGCCGCCGTCGTAATGGTCATCGTGGGCATCGTCTACAACACGCTTCTCGCCGGCCAGGACCTCGCGGGTTCGTTCAACCTGCAATGGTCGAACGACATCCTGCACATCATCATCCCGATCTATGCCGGACTCGACTGGATCCTGTTCGGCGACAAACCGAAGCTGCCTTTCGCGAAGCTGTGGCTCATGCTCATCTACCCGGTCGTGTGGCTCGTCGTTGTGGTCATCCGCGGCGCGACCGACGGCTGGGTGCCGTACCCGTTCCTCGATCCGGCGAACGGCTACGGCACGGTGGCGTTGTACGCGCTCGCGATCGCGGCCATCACGATCCTGTTCGCGTATGGTGCCTACGCGCTGACGCGCGTGAAGATCCTCACGGCGTGAGCTAGGCCGATTGCTCCCACTCGAGGCAGGGCAAACCGGCCAGACGCCGCTTCAGTTCCTCGTTGAGCTGCTCGATGACCTCGTTGGCTTCCCACTGGCTGCCGGCGCGCACGTGCAGACGGATTGCGGAGAGGTCCCAGTCGATGAGGAATGACCCGATCGGCGGGATGAGCACCACGCGCTGCGAGGCGCTGAGTGGTATCGACCGATAGCGGCGCAGGCGACGGTCGAAGGTCGACGCATCGATCCTCAGTGTCCCCGTCATCGCCAGCATGGGGCCCATGGTCGCGGATCGAGGCGAACACGGAGTGAACTGGGGTGGTGAAACGCACCAATTGCGCGCGAATCGTGCGCACGCGTTCACTCGGGCGTCATCCCGCAGTCACCAACGCCGAAGGCGGCCTCGCTAGGATCGCCCTAGCGAACCGGCATGGCTTCGAAAGGGCAGATCATGGCATCCAGCAAGGCGAAGAAGAGCAGCAAGAGCGATTCGACCGCGGACGACAAGCTCGCGAAGAAGACCGCCAAGATCGCCGAGAAGGCCAGGAAGGCGGCGAAGGCCGAGGTCAAGAAGGCGAAGGAAGCCGCCAAGGCCGCCGCCGAGAAGGCGAAGAAGCGCGCGAAGAAGGATGCCGCGGCCGCCAAGGAGAAGGCCAAGAAGGACGCCGAGAAGCAGGCGCGCAAGGACAAGAAGGCGAAGAAGGCTGCAAAGGTGCAGCCGGAACGTGCAGCCACACCCGCCGAAAAGGCCGAGGTCGCGGCTCCCATCAAACCGGTCGCGCCGAAGACCGCCGCCGCCAAGGCTCCTGCACAGGCTGCCCCCAAGGCCGCTCCGGCGAAATCCCCCTCCCTCGCCACGCTCGGCACACCCACCGACAAGTGGACAGTCGTCGCTCTCCGCACCCGCGCTCGCGAAACCGGAGTCACCGGTTACTCCCGCATGACCAAGGCACAGCTGCTGGCGGCACTGCGCTAACTGGGAGTTCGACGAGTTTTTCGACGCAAGACACATGACCGGGACAGGCTCAGACCATGACGACCGAGATGAACGATGAAGATGTCATGCACCAGGTTGTGGATCGCCTGGTCGAGAAGAACGAGGACATCCCGCGCGAACTGATCGACGAGGTGGTGCGCGAGGAGTTCACCGCACTCGCCGGACGACCCGTTCGCGACTACCTCTCCATCCTCACCGAGCGGGCCGCGAAGAAGCGCCTCAAGAAGCTCGCCAAGAACAAAGCCTGATCGGCGTTTACCTCCCGTTTGATTGCGCGCCTCATGATGGGGTCGTGCTTGCCTCGATGATTCTTCTGCCGTGACCGGAATCCTGAGCGCGTTCGACCGAGCGCCCGAGCCCCGCACCCTGCTCGACGTACTGCGCGAGAGCACGGCACGGCATCCCGACGCGTCGGCGCTGGATGACGGTTCGGGTGCCCTGAGCTACCGCGAACTCATGGCACGCGTCATCCGCACCGCCGCTCGCCTGAATGCGGCGGGGGTGCGCCGAGGCGACCGGGTGGGCATCCGGATGCCCTCCGGCTCCCGCGACCTCTACATCTCGATCCTTGGCATCATGGCCGCGGGCGCCGCCTACGTGCCGGTCGACGCGGACGACCCCGAGGAGCGCGCGGACCTCGTTTTCGGCGAGGCGGCCGTGCGGGGCGTCATCACGGGCGACGGCGCCTTCCGCCTCTCCACCCAGGACCTCAGCGTGGTGTTCAGCGACGTCGACGACTCCGGCCTGTTCGCGGGCGCTCCCCCGCACCCGAGCACAGCCTCCAACTCGATCGTGCAGCCGCCGCGCCCCGAGGATGACGCCTGGGTCATCTTCACCTCCGGATCCACCGGTACCCCCAAGGGTGTCGCCGTGAGCCACCGTTCGGCGGCCGCCTTCGTCGACGCCGAGGCCCGCCTCTTCCTCGCCACCGAGCCCCTCGGCCCGACCGACCGCGTGCTCGCCGGCCTCTCGGTCGCCTTCGACGCCTCCTGCGAGGAGATGTGGCTGGCCTGGCGCAACGGGGCGTGCCTCGTTCCCGCACCGCGTTCCCTCGTGCGCAGCGGCATGGACCTCGGCCCCTGGCTCACCGCCCGCGGCATCACGGTCGTCTCGACCGTGCCGACCCTCGCATCACTCTGGCCGGCCGAGTCGCTCGAGAACGTGCGCCTGCTCATCTTCGGCGGCGAGGCCTGCCCGCCCGAGCTCGCCGAGCGCCTGGCCGTCGACGGCCGCGAGGTCTGGAACACCTACGGCCCGACCGAAGCTACCGTCGTCGCCTGTGCCGCCCTGATGGATGGCTCCGCTCCCGTGCGCATCGGCCTTCCCCTCGACGGCTGGGATCTCGCCGTCGTCGACGCCGAGGGCAACCCTGTCACCGAGGGCGAGGTAGGCGAGCTGATCATCGGCGGCGTCGGTCTCGCACGCTACCTCGACCCCGCGAAAGACGCCGAGAAGTACGCACCCCACGAGCAGCTCGGCTGGGCGCGCGCCTACCGTAGCGGCGACCTCGTGCGTTTCGACTCCGAGGGACTCGTCTTCCAGGGCCGCGCCGACGACCAGGTCAAGGTCGGTGGGCGTCGCATCGAGCTCGGCGAGATCGAGGCCGCACTGCAGGACCTCCCCGGCGTCTCCGGCGCCGCGGCGGCAGTGCGCACCACCGAGGCCGGCAACCAGGTGCTCGTCGGCTATCTCGCCGTGACGGACGCCTTCAACCGGGCGGCCGCGATCGTCGAGCTGCGCGAGCAGCTGCCCGCGGCGCTCGTTCCCCTGCTCGCCGTGATCGACGAACTCCCCGTGCGCACCTCGGGCAAGGTGGACCGCGCCGCCCTGCCGTGGCCGCTCGAGGGCGTCGAGGCCGCGGCATCCGGTCTCGAACCCGCAGCGGAGCGCCTCGCCCAACAGTGGCAGGCGGTGCTCGGTATCCCGGTCACCGACCTTTCGGCCAACTTCTTCGACCTCGGCGGCAGCTCGCTCGCGGCCGCGCAGCTCGTCGCCCGCATCCGCGAACTCGATCCCGAGTTCACCGTCGCCGAGATCTACACCCACCCCCGCCTCGGCGCCATGGTGGATGCCCTTGCCGCCCGCATCCGCCCCGAGGACGCCGAGCCGCGCGAGTTCCATCACGTCACGCCGACCCCGCGACGCATGCAGTGGCTACAGACGATTCTCGGTGTGCCGCTCTACGTGCTGAGCGGTGTGCGCTGGCTCGTCTACCTGCTCGTCGCGGGCGCGGTCCTTGTGCCGCTCGGCGGGTTCGACGTGCTGCCGACCGTGTTCCTCTGGGTGCTCATCCCGAGCTTCGTGCTGTTCGCGACGCCGCTCGGACGCATGGCCATCGCGGTCGCCTGCGCGCGGGTGCTGCTCGTCGGACTGCGCGCGGGCGACTACCCGCGCGGTGGCAGCGTGCACCTGCGCCTGTGGCTGGCCGAGCAGGCGGCCCAACTGGTCGGGGCGGTCAGCCTGGCCGGTGCGCCATGGATTACGTACTACGCCCGCGCGCTCGGCGCGAAGATCGACCACGAGGTGGACCTGCACACCCTGCCGCCGATCACCGGCATGCTCACGGTCGGCTACGGCGCCTCCATCGAACCCGAGGTCGACCTCTCGGGCTACTGGATCGACGGCGACATCCTCCGCATCGGCGCGATCCGCATCGGCGCGCACTCCTCGATCGGGGCGCGCAGCACCCTGCTGCCCGGCACCCGGGTCGGCAAGCATGCCGAGATCGCGCCCGGCTCCGCGGTGTTCGGGCGCGTGCCCGCCGGCCAGCTCTGGGCCGGCTCCCCCGCCCAGCGCCAGGGCCGCAGCACAGGCTGGTGGCCCGAGCAGCGCCCACCGCGCGGTCGCCGCTGGCTCGCCGCGTTCGCCGCGTCGTCGGTCGGACTCTCGCTGCTGCCCGTCGTCGCGCTGCTGAGCGGCGGCATCGTTGTAGTCGCGGCAATCCGCGATTCGGTCACGGCCTCCGACGTGCTCTGGCGCGCCCTCGGCGCGCTGGTTCCCGGCACGGTGCTCGCAGGCGTGGTGCTTGCCGGACTCGTGGTGGTCGCCGTGCGTCTGCTCAGCATCGGCCTGCGCGAGGGAACGTATCCCGTGCGCAGCCGCATCGGCTGGCAGGTCTGGAGCACCGAGCGTGTGCTCGACCTCTCGCGAACCGTGCTGTTCCCGCTCTACGCGAGCCTGTTCACCCCGGTCTGGCTGCGGATGCTCGGTGCGAAGGTCGGCCGTGACGTCGAGGCCTCGACCGTGCTGCTCATCCCCTCCCTCACCACCATCCGCGATGGCGCGTTTCTCGCCGACGACACCATGATCGGCGGCTACGAACTCGGCGGCGGCTGGCTGCGGCTGGGAAGATCCGACATCGGCAAGCGCGCCTTCCTCGGCAACTCGGGCATGGCCGCGGGCGGTCACGCCGTGCCGAAGGACGGCCTCGTGGCCGTGCTCTCGGCGGCACCCGCGAAGTCGAAGGCCGGGTCGTCGTGGCTCGGCTCCCCCGCCGTACGCCTGCGCCGCACGGTCGCCGTCGCGGATGAGGGGCGCACCTTCCGCCCGCACGCAGGGCTCCGCGCGGCCCGGATTTTCTGGGAGCTGGGGCGCGTCATCCCGGTCATCGTCACCTGCGCGATCGGACTCGGCGTGCTGTTCACGCTCGGGGTGCTGACCGTCACCTTCGGGGCGATCGTCGCGGCCCTGCTCAGCGGACTGGTCATGCTCGGCGCTGGAGCCGTCGCCGCAGCCATCAGCACAGCCGCCAAGTGGATCATCGTCGGACGCATCCGCGTGGCCGAGCACCCGCTCTGGTCTTCGTTCGTCTGGCGCAGCGAGGTGGCCGACACCTTCGTCGAGATGGTCGCGGCCCCATGGTTCGCGCAGGCCGCCCTGGGCACCCCCGCGCTGAACGTGTGGCTGCGCAGCCTCGGCGCATCCATCGGCCGCGGAGTGTGGTGCGACACCTACTGGCTGCCCGAAGCCGACCTCGCGCGACTTGGCGACGGATCCACAGTCAATCGCGGCTGCGTTGTACAAACACACCTGTTCCATGATCGAATCATGAGCATGGACACCGTGACGCTCGATGCAGGCGCAACACTCGGGCCGCACAGCGTCATCCTGCCCGCAGCACGCATCGGCGAGCACGGCACGGTCGGTCCGGCCTCGCTGGTCATGCGCGGGGAACTGGTGCCGGTCGGCAGCCGCTGGAGCGGCAACCCGATCGGTCCGTGGCGTGAGGTGACGTTCGCGGACTACCACGCGAAGAACTCTTGACGTCGTCGAAGCCCGCCGGCGACCGCTACGTTCCCGGCCCGCCCAACATCGGCTACGGCGTCGACTCGTACGCGCTCGATCTGCGCTACAAGGTCGCCACCAACCGCCTCGACGGCACAGCGATCGTGACCGCAACGTCCACCACGCAGCTGTCGAAGCTCACCCTCGACCTCTCCCGGCTGCAGGTGAGCAAGGTGAAGCTGCAGGGGTCCCGCAGCGTGCGATTCACGCAGACCGCCAACAAGCTGACCATCACGCCAGCGGCACCGATCGCCGCCGACACGACGTTTGTGCTCACGATCGACTACGCCGGTGCCCCGATTCCTCGTCCCAGCCCGTGGGGTCCGGTCGGTTGGGAAGAACTCGAGGATGGCGTTCTGGTCGCGGCTCAGCCCACGGGCGCGCCCTCCTGGTTCCCGTGCAACGATGACGTCGCGGACAAGGCGAGCTATGACATCCGGGTCGCAACGGAGCAGGCCTACACCGTCGTCTGCAACGGCCTGCTCGAAGACCACCGCGTCGCCGCCGGCCGCGGCCACTGGCGCTACGTGCAGGTCGAGCCGACCGCCACCTATCTCGCGACCCTGCAGCTCGGACGCTATGAGCGCACCCCCACCCAGTTCGGCTCGGTGCCCGGTGTGCTCGCCTACCCGCCCGCGATACAGGCGCGCGTGCTCGCCGACTTCTCCCCCGTCGGCGCGATGATGACCACCTTCGAGGAGCTGTTCGGGCCGTATCCGTTCGGCAGCTACACGATCGTGGTGACGGCGGATGACCTCGAGATTCCGCTCGAATCCCAGGGACTCGCGACCTTTGGGGCGAACCACGCGGACGGCAACGGTGGGGCCGAACGCCTCGTCGCGCACGAACTCGCGCACCAGTGGTTCGGCAACAGCGTCGGGCTCACCGAATGGCGGGACATCTGGCTCAATGAGGGCTTCGCCTGCTACTCGGAGTGGCTCTGGTCGGAGCGCAAGGGCGGGCCGAGTGCCGATACCCTCGCGCGGCAGTTCCGTCGGGTGCTGGCCGCGCGGCCGGTGGATCTCGTGCTCGGCGATCCCGGCCCCAAGGACATGTTCGACGACCGTGTCTACAAGCGCGGCGCCCTCACCCTGCACGCGCTGCGCCTGTCGCTCGGCGACGAGTCGTTCTTCGACCTGCTGCGAACCTGGACGGCGCAGCACCACCTCGCGACGGCCACGACCGTCGACTTCCGCACCCTGGCGGCCACGTTTAGCGCGACCCCGCTCGATGCGCTGTTCGACGCCTGGCTGGTCGGCACGGCGCTGCCGCGGCTCTAGAACTCTGCGGCGAGGCTGGCTCGGAGGCCTGGGGCCAGCTCGCGCTCCTCGAGGGCGTAACGGGTCGCCTCGCCGCGCACCCATCCTGTGTCGCCCTCGATGACCACCTGCGACGGGTCGACGCGCAGACCGCGTCCGTCGGCCTTGAGGATCGCCTCAACGCGCGTCCAGCGCTGCGTCGTCGCCTCGCCGGTGAGCGAACGGATAGCCTCAAGCGCCTCGGGCTGGTCCAGGCGTTCGACATCCACACCTACCCTTCCCTCCAGACTCGCCGCTGCCACCACCGCGTCAACGCCGTGCGAGAGGCTGAGCCACACCGTCGAATCCGGCACTGTGGGCTGACCGTGTGGACCGCCGCAATCGGGACACTTGGCCACGATCTCGACGTCTGCATCACCAGTCAGCTCAGTGACCAGGCGGCGCAACAGCAGTCGCCCGGCAAGGAAGTCGTCCTGCTTATGGCGAGGAGTGGCGTCGAGCCGTCCCTGCTCGTGTGCGCTGAGCGCGGCCAATGCCTCGGCCCGATCTGCGGGCTGGAGGGTGCGCGCCATCCAGCTGACGATCGCTATGGCTTCACCAGCACCTTGAGGGCGCGCCGTTCGTCCATCGCGCGGTAGCCATCGGGGACCTCGTCGAGCCCGATCGTGCTGTCGAAGACGCGACCGGGATCGACGGTGCCGTCGAGCACGTCGGGCAGCAGCTCCTCGATGTAGGCGCGCACCGGCGCCGGGCCCCCCGCGAGGCGGATGTTGCGGCCGAACAGGCTCGCCATGCCGATGGGTGCGTCGGTGTACTGCGGCATGCCGACACGGGAGATGACGCCGCCCGGCCGCACAACGCCAAGCGCCTGGTCGTAGGCCTCGCGGTAGCCGACCGCCTCGAGCACGGCGTGGCTGCCGAGCCCGCCGGTGAGTTCGCGCACGAGGGCGATGCCCTCTTCGCCGCGCTCGGCGACGACGTGGGTCGCCCCGAAATCGATCCCGAGGTCGGTGCGCACCGTGTGGCGTCCCATGAGGATGACCTGCTCCGCCCCCAGGCGACGCGCGGAGAGCACAGCCATCAGGCCGACCGCACCATCGCCGATGACTGTCACGATCGAGCCGGGACCAACTTCGGCCTTGAGCGCCGCGTGATACCCGGTGCCGTATACATCGGAGAGGGTGAGGAGCGAGGGCAGCAGCGGGGAGTCCTCGGGCACATCCACCTTGACGAGGGTGCCGTCGGCCTGCGGAACCCGCACCGCCTCGGCCTGTCCTCCCCCGACGCCGTTCGCATTCCAGAATCCGCCGTGCAGGCACGAGGTCTGCAGTCCCTCCTGGCAGAACACGCAGGTCCCGTCTGACCACGCGAAGGGCGCGATCACGACGTCGCCCCTGGCGAGAGTCGTGACATCCGCGCCGACATCCTCGATGACTCCGACGAACTCGTGACCGATCGTGCGGCCCTTCTCGGTGGGCTTCATCGAGTGGTACGGGTGCAGGTCGCTGCCGCAGATGCAGGCGGCCAACACACGCACCACGGCGTCGGTCGGCTGCTGGATGACGGAGTCAGGGACATTCTCGATGCGCACGTCTCCGGCGCCGTAGATCAGGGTTGCTCGCATGGTTCTATCCTGCCTCGTGCCGCGCGGCCGAACCTGAGGGTTGACGACCGAACAGGCGCCCTCGGCGCGACCGTGGATCTGCCGTAGCCTACTCCTTGACGGTCGGCGTGGGGGTCGGGGTCGGCGTCGACGTCGAGTTCTCGTTGAAGCTCGTGTTCGCCATCTGCAGCACGAACGCGGAGAACGCCTCGGCGTCATTCAGGGGTCCGGTGTATTTAACACCGTTCACGATCGCCGTCGGGGTGCCCTCGATGAAGTCGATGTTCGCCCCGGGGATCGGGCCGTTGCGGTGGCGCGTGCGCGCGTCGGCGACCCAGCTCGAGAAGGTCTGGCCCTGGATGCAGCTGGCGACCTTCTTCTCGTTCTTGACCCCGGCATCCTTCGTCAGCTTGATCAGTTGCTCGTCGGTCAGGCCGGGGGTTCCCTCATCGGGGCGGTCGTCGTACAACACCTGGTGGAAGGCGAAGTACTGGTCGGGCGATTCGTCGGCAACACAGGCCGCGGCGTTCGCCGAGCGTGTGGCGTACTTGGTGCCCTGCGAGACGCTGTCGGTGATCGCGTACGGGAAGATCTCGACGGTGGCAGCACCCGACTCGACCCAGGCCGAGATCTGCTCGCCGTTGGCCTTCTCGAACGCACCGCAGACGGGGCAGAAGTAATCGATGTAGAGCTGGATGGAGATGACTTCGGATGTCTCGTCCCGCTCGTTCGGCTCGGGGGTCTGTCCGGGCTGCAGACCTGCGGTCGGCTTGGCGACGAAGTCCTCGCCGATGAGGATCCCATCGCTCAGCATGTTTCGGGGACCGGGGCTCGCGGGCTTGTTGATCGTGACCATGAGCACGATGGCGACCGCTGCGACGACGGCGACCAGAGCGATGAGAACGCCGCCCTGGATGAACAGCCGGGTGCGCTTGTCCTTCTTGCGCTGTGAGTCGCGCAGTGCCTTCGCCTTTTCGCGTGCGGCCTCGCGGCGCTCGTTCTTGCTCAGGCTGTCACGGCCTGGAATGCCGTAGGTCATGGAACCTCACTGGAAAGTCGTTTCGGGTGTCGGCGCGAATCGAGACAGCGCCTCAGTAAGAGTACGAGGGCAGTCTGGGAGACTCCTACACTGCCGCTGAACAAGACTAGGTGACATAATGACCGTGGCGGTTTACCGCCGCCATTCCATTCACTACGGATCGTCCGGCACGTACCTGCCGGTGAAGGAGCATTAATAGTCATGGCATCAGTCACTTTTGACAAGGCAACCCGTCTCTACCCGGGTTCCACCCGCCCCGCAGTCGACGCCCTCGACCTGCAGGTCGCAGACGGCGAATTCCTCGTCCTCGTCGGCCCCTCCGGTTGTGGCAAGTCCACCTCCCTGCGTATGCTCGCCGGCCTCGAAGAGGTCAACGAGGGCAACATCCTGATCGGCGACCGCAACGTCACCGACGTTCCCCCGAAGGACCGTGACATCGCCATGGTCTTCCAGAACTACGCGCTGTACCCGCACATGACGGTCGCCGAGAACATGGGCTTCGCGCTCAAGATCGCCGGCATCAACAAGGACGAGCGCGCCACCCGCGTGCTCGAGGCTGCCAAGCTGCTCGACCTGGAGCCTTACCTCGGCCGCAAGCCGAAGGCGCTCTCCGGTGGCCAGCGCCAGCGCGTTGCCATGGGTCGCGCGATCGTTCGCCAGCCCCAGGTCTTCCTCATGGACGAGCCGCTCTCCAACCTCGACGCCAAGCTGCGCGTGCAGACGCGTACGCAGATCGCATCGCTGCAGCGTCGTCTCGGTGTCACCACCGTCTACGTCACCCACGACCAGACCGAGGCGCTCACCATGGGTGACCGCATCGCCGTGCTCAAGGATGGCGTGCTGCAGCAGGTCGGAACGCCCCGCGACCTGTACGAGGCACCGCAGAACGTGTTCGTCGCCGGCTTCATCGGCAGCCCGGCCATGAACCTGTTCGACGCTGACGTCGTCGACGGTGGCCTCAAGTTCGGCACCGCCACCGCGGCCGTCGACCGCGAGACCCTCGGCGGCGCATCGAGCAGCAAGGTCACCATCGGAATCCGCCCCGAAGACGTCAAGGTCTCGACCACCGGCGAGGGCCTCCCCGTCGACGTCGACCTCGTCGAAGAACTCGGCGCCGACGGTTACCTCTACGGCCACACCGACATCGACGGCAACCGCGTCGACATCGTCGCCCGCGTCGACGGCCGCGCGCACCCGAACGCCGGCGACAAGGTCTTCATCCTCCCGGAGCCGAACCACGTGCACGTGTTCGACACCGAGTCGGGCCTGCGCCTGACCAAGAAGGCCATCTCCGCCTAATTCACGCTGTACCGGAGTGGGCGGCGCATTTCGCGCCGCCCACTCTCGCGTTAACGAAAGAATGATTGCATGAGCGGCTCACTGAACATCACGGCGGCGACGGTCGACCCCAACCTTCTCGACCTGCCGTGGAACCTGCCCCTCGAGGTCTGGCCCGACGAGGTCATCGCGGCGCTGCCCAAGGGCATCTCGCGCCACCTCGTGCGCTTCGTGAACCTCAGCGGCTATGTCGTCGCCATCAAGGAGACCTCCGCCGAGCTCGCCAAGCGCGAGTACGACCTCCTGCGCACTCTTCAGCGGCTCGACATCCCCTGCGTCGACCCGGTCGCGGTCATCACGAACAGGACGGCCGATGACGCCGAGGCGCTCGAGTCCGTGCTGGTCACGCGTCACCTCAAGTTCTCCCTGCCGTATCGCGCGCTCTTCTCCCAGGCCCTTCGCCCCGACACCGCGACCCGTCTCGTCGACGCCCTCGCCGTGCTTCTCGTGCGCCTGCACATCGCCGGCTTCTTCTGGGGCGACGTCTCGCTCTCCAACACTCTGTTCCGCCGCGACGCGGGATCCTTCGCCGCCTACCTCGTCGACGCGGAGACCGGCCAGCTCTACGACGGCCTCTCGAACGGACAGCGCGAGAACGACCTCGAGATCGCCCGCGTCAACATCGCCGGCGAGCTGCTCGACCTGCAGTCCGGCGGGCGCTTCGCCGAAGACGTCGACTCCGTGGCCATCGCCGACGGCATCGTCGCCCAGTACCGCATGCTCTGGAAGGAGCTCACCGGCTCCGAGCAGTTCGACCAGAGCGAGCGCTGGCGCATCAACGAGCGGGTCATGCGCCTCAACTCGCTCGGCTTCGACATCGAGGAACTCGCCATCAAGACCGACGAAACAGGCACCAAGGTGCGCATCCAACCGAAGGTGGTGGATGCCGGTCACCACTCGCGTCGCCTGCTCCGCCTCACCGGCCTCGACGCGCAGGAGAACCAGGCTCGCCGCCTGCTGAACGACCTCGACTCCTACATCGCCACGTTTGACAAGAAGAGCCTCGATGAAGAGGTGGTGGCCCACGAGTGGGTTGCCCGCGTGTTCGAGCCGGTGAGCCGGGCCATCCCGAACGAACTGAAGGGCAAGCTCGAGCCGGCCGAGGTGTTCCACCAGTTGCTCGACCACCGCTGGTACATGTCGCAGAACGAGAAACGGGATGTGCCCCTCGCCGAGGCCGTGAGCAGCTACGTCGAGAACGTGCTGCGCCACCGCCGCGACGAGCGAACCGTCATCGATCCGGCGACCGGTGCGATCACCACGCAGAACGAGATCGTCGACGAAGAGGACTGGCGCACAAAGGTCTAAGCCAGCAGGTGGCCGAGGCCCTCCCCCGGCACGTGCTCGAAGATGATGTTGGTCTCGGTGTGCGCGACGGCGGGATGCGCCGCCAGGTAGCGCAGCACGAAGTCGCGCAGGTCGGGTGCGTTGCGGGCCGCGACGTGCAGTAGGTAGTCGTCGGCACCGCCCATGTGGAACAGCGCGAGTACTCCGGGCCAGCCCACGGCTGTGCGGCGGAACGCCTCGGCGTCCTCGCGCACCAGCCGACCGAGCCGCACGGCGATGAGGGCCTGGATGGTGGAGCCGATCGCGGCGACGTCGAGGTCGGCGTGGTAGCCGCGGATGTAGCCGGCCTCGGTGAGGCGTTTGAGTCGCAGCGAGACCGTCGACTCGGCGATCCCGATCGAGGCGGCGAGCGCGGAGCCCGAGATCCGGGCGTTCGCGACGACCGCCTTGAGCAAAGCCTTATCAATCTCATCCATACGCAGATTCTACGATTTCAGCATTGATTTCGATACTTTCTTGAAGATCAATTGAGCTCGGTCGCGGATTCTGGTTCGGTAGCCCCATGATCAACGACGCCCGCATCGAAACCCGAGCCGTGCATGCCGGAATGAAGGGGCTGCGCGCAGCCGGGCTTCATGTGCCGCCGATCGACTTCTCGGCGACGAGTCCGCTCGGTGGCGTCGAGTCGGGCGGCGACTCCTACGAGAACCTGGCGATGGGCGGCGACCTCGTGCCCGGCGATTCCGCCGTGTACCAGCGGCTCTGGCAGCCGGGCGTTGCGCGGTTCGAAGACGCGATGTCCGAGCTGGAGGGCTCAGAGGGGTCCGTCGCGTTCTCCACCGGCATGGCCGCGCTGACCGCGTGCCTGCTCGCCTCGGTCACGGCGGGCAAGCCGCACGTCGTCGCGCTGCGTCCGCTGTACGGCGGTTCCGACCACGTGCTCGCCACGGGGCTCATGGGCACCTCGGTGACCTGGGTGACGGCCGAACAGGTGGCATCCGCTATTCGAGACGACACCGGGCTCGTCATTCTCGAGTCGCCCGCGAACCCGACGCTCGAACTGACCGACATCCGTGCTGTGGTGGATGCCGCGGGCTCCGTGCCCGTGCTGGTCGACAACACTTTCGCGACTCCCGTGCTGCAGCGCCCACTCGAGCTGGGCGCGGCCATCTCGCTGCACAGCGCGACCAAGTACCTCGGAGGCCACGGTGACGTGATGGGCGGGGTTGTGGCGACGAACGCGGAATGGGTGGTGCGCCTTCGACAGGTGCGCGCGCTGACCGGCGGGCTGTTGCATCCCATGGCCGCCTATCTCCTGCACCGCGGGCTGCGCACCCTGCCACTTCGGGTTCGGGCGCAACAGGCGACGGCGGGGCTGCTCGCCTCACGCCTTGTCGGCCACCCGGCGATCGCGCGCGTGCTCTACCCGGGGCTGCCCGGGCAGGATCCGTCGGGGCTCATCGGACGCCAGACGGAGGGGGCGGGCTCGCTCATCGCCCTCGACCTGGGTGGATACGAGGCCGCTGCCCGGTTCACCGAAGCATGCTCGCTCATCACGCACGCGGTCTCGCTCGGCGGCATCGACTCGCTCGTGCAGCACCCCGCGTCGCTCACCCACCGGCCGGTTGAGGCGTCGGCGCGGCCCGGTGCCGGCATCGTGCGGCTCTCGATCGGGCTCGAGCACGTGGATGACCTCTACGAGGACCTGCTCGACGCCCTCGAGGCGGCCAGCCCGGTGGCTCTCGACGCACGCGAGCTCGTCGCGCCGTAACGAGAAAGAGCCGGTTTCGGCGGTTCGAGTCCGCCATGGCGAGCTCATTCCGCCGAAACCGGCTCAGACGTGAAAACTACTTCTTCGCGGCCCGCAGTGTCGCGATCTGGTACAGCGTCACCGAGGCGGCGATGCCAGCGTTGAGCGACTCCGTCGAGGCGTTGATCGGGATCGACACGATCGCGTCGCAGTTCTCGGTGACGAGGCGCGACAGCCCCTTGCCCTCGCTGCCGACGACGATGAGCACGGGGCGCTTCGCGAGCTGGATCTCGGGCAGCGAGACGTCCCCGCCGCCGTCGAGGCCGAGCACGAAGACGCCGGCATCCTTGTAGGCCTTGATCGTCTGGTTCAGGTTCGAGGCCATGGCGACGGGCGTGCGGGCCGCGGCACCGGCCGAGGTCTTCCACGCCGATGCGGTGAGTCCGACCGAGCGACGCTGCGGAACGATGACACCCTGGCCACCGAACGCGGCGACCGAGCGGATGATCGCACCGAGGTTGCGCGGGTCGGTGATGCCGTCGAGGGCCACCAGCAGCGGAACCTTGCCCTGCGAGATGACCTTCTCGAGCAGCTCCATCGGGTGCGCGTACTCGTACGGCGGAACCTTGAGAGCGAGGCCCTGGTGCACCGAGTCGAATCCGGCGAGGCGGTCGAGCTCGGGGCGCATCACTTCGAGAATCGGGATGCCACGGCTCGTCGCGAGCTTCATGACCTCCTTCACGCGGTCGTCGTACTCGATGCGCGTCGCCACGTAGAGGGTGGTCGCCGGGATCTTGGCGCGCAGGGCCTCGAGCACCGAGTTGCGGCCGGTCACGACCTCGACCTCGTCGCTCGACTTCGCCTTGCGCTGCTGCTGGCGCGGGGGCAGGGGTGCGCCGTCGGGCTGGCCGACCTTGCGGCGTCCGCCCGATGCCTCGAAACGGTCGGCCGCAGCCTTGCGCTTGCCTGCCGGGTGGTATGGGCGGTCGACGGCCTTCGGCGTGGGCTTCTTGCCCTCGAGCGCCTGGCGACCCTGGCCGCCGGAACCTACCTGCGGGCCTTTGCGTCCCTTGCGCACTGCGCCGGCGCGTGGCTTGTTGCCTGGATTCTTCACGAGTTGATACTCCAATGTGCCCCGGTGGGGGTGTCTTCGACCGTAATGCCTGCGGCCGCTAGTTCGTCACGAATTCGGTCGGCTGCAGCGAAATCGCGTTCCGCCCGCGCCGTCGCCCGGTCTTCGATGAGTTTTTCGACGAGCGCGCCGAGCGCGCGTTCCGCCGAGTCTGAGCCGGCAGGGCGCCACTCGGGCGCATCCGGATTGATACCGAGAATCTCGGTCATGGCGAGCACTTCACCGCGGATGCTGGCCGCGGCTCCCAGATCTTCATTGTCGAGCGCCGCGTTGCCCGCGCGCACCCGGTCGTGCAGCACGGCGATCGCCTGCGGCACGGCAAGGTCGTCATCCATCGCTTCGCCGAATTCGTTCGGGATGACCTGCGCACCCTCGGCCAGGAAACGTGTTCCCTCGAGGCGGCGGGCCGCCCGGTCGAGGAAGGTCTCGATGCGCTCCAGTGCTGCCTCTGCCTCGACCAGCGCGCCGTCGTGGTAGTCGATGGTGGAGCGGTAGTGAGCGGAGCCCAGGTAGTAACGCACCACGAGCGGGCGGGCGAGGTCGAGGAACTCGGCAGCGTAGATGGAGTTGCCGAGCGACTTCGACATCTTCTGGCCGTTGACGTTCACGAGTCCGTTGTGCACCCAGTAGTTGGCGAAACCGTCACCCGCAGCACTGGACTGGGCGAGCTCGTTCTCGTGGTGCGGGAAGCGCAGGTCCAGTCCGCCGCCGTGGATGTCGAAGTGCGGGCCGAGGTAGCGCGAGCTCATGGCCGAGCACTCGATGTGCCAGCCGGGTCGCCCATCGCCCCACGGGGATTCCCACTTTGCCGAGACCGGCTCGGTCGACTTGTAACCCTTCCAGAGCGCGAAGTCCTGCGGGGCGCGTTTGCCGCGCGGGTCGGCGTCTCCCGCTGCGACCATGTCGGCGGGCTTCTGGTTGGTGAGCTCGCCGTAGCTGGGCCAGGAGGCCGTGTCGAAGTAGACGTCGCCGGAACCGTCTTCGGCCTGGTACGCGTGACCGCGGTCGATGAGGCGCTGGATGATGTCCTGCATCTGGGTCACGCTCGCCGTCGCGCGCGGCTCGTAGGTCGGCGGCAGGATGCCGAGGCGCCGGTAACTGTCGCTGAACTCGAGCTCATAGCGGTAGGCGAGAGCCCACCACTCCTCCGAGTCGGAAGCGTTGGCCAGAATCTTGTCGTCGATGTCGGTGACGTTGCGCACGAGGGTCACGGTGAGCCCGCGGTAGGTCAACCAGCGACGCCAGAGGTCGTAGACGAGAGCGGAGCGCAGGTGCCCGATGTGCGGGCTCGACTGCACCGTGGGACCACAGACGTACAGGCCCACCTGGCCGGGCACGAGGGGTGCGAAGTCGGCGATGGCCTGCGTTCTGGTGTCATAGAGCCGAACAGTCACCGGGCAAGTTTACGGTTTATACACCAGTGCTGTCGCTACGGCGCTGATACCCTCACCGCGCCCGGTGAATCCGAGCCCATCGGTGGTGGTCGCGGACACGCTCACCGGAGCACCGAGCACCTCGCTGAGGTGCGCCTCCATCTCGGCGCGACGGGGGGCGACCTTGGGGCGGTTGCCGACCAGCTGAACCGAGACGTTGCCGATCTCGAATCCCGCGGCGCGCACCAGCTCGACCGTTGCGGTGAGGAACACGTCGCCATGGGCGTTCTCGAAGCGCGGGTCGTCGGTGCCGAACGTTGCGCCGATGTCGCCGAGCCCGGCAGCGGAGAGCAGCGAATCGCAGACCGCGTGCGCGAGGGCGTCGCCGTCGCTGTGTCCGGCGAGACCGGGCTCCCCGGGCCAGTGCAGGCCGCCCAGCCAGAGCGGGGCATCCGCGTCGAAGGAGTGCACGTCGATGCCGACACCCGTGCGCCAGCTCGGCGCCGCCGGTGACGCTGCCACAAGCGATTCCGCGCGCGCCAGGTCCCACGGGGTGGTGATCTTGAATGCGAGGGGGTCGCCGTCGATCACGGTCACCGCGAGTCCAGCCGCTGCGACGAGCGCCGCGTCATCCGTGAAATCATCGCTCGCAGTCTTGTAGGCGTCGACCAGTGCCGCACGCGGAAAGCCCTGAGGCGTCTGCACGGCGACCAGGGGTGCACGGTCGACGGTGCGTTCGACCGAGCCCATCCAGTCGACCTGTTTGATCGTGTCAGCCACCGGCAGGCCCGGGATGACGCCATTGCCACTCGACCGCACCCCGGCGATGACCGCCTCGATAAGAGTCGGCGGCGTGAGCGATCGTGCCGAATCGTGCACGAGCACGATCTCGATGCCGTCGCCCAGCACGGCGAGCCCCGCGGCCACGGACTGCTGCCGGGTGTCCCCGCCGCTCACCACGGTGAGAGAAGAGGATGCCGCCCCCGCCGCCCGCGCGACGATCGTGTTCGCCTGCTCGAGTCGCTCGGCCGGTGCCACGACGACGATTTGCGCGGGCTCGGCGATGGACAGGGCGGAGCGCAGCGCGCGCTCCAGGATCGTGCGCCCCGCGACGTCGACGAAGGCCTTGGGCTCCGTCGCGCCGAGCCGGGTTCCACTGCCTGCGGCGACGATGATGATCGCCACCGAAAGGACGGACGGGGATGGGGTTGTGCTTCCGAGTGTCACCGAGTGCGCTTAGGACGCGAGCACTTCGTCGAGGAGGCTGGCTGCCTTCTCCTCGTCGGTCTTCTCGGCGAGCGCGAGCTCTGAGGTGAGGATCTGGCGGGCCTTGGCGAGCATGCGCTTCTCTCCGGCGGACAGGCCGCGGTCCTGGTCGCGGCGCCAGAGATCGCGAACCACCTCGGAGACCTTGATCACGTCTCCCGAAGCGAGCTTCTCGAGGTTGGCCTTGTAGCGGCGGCTCCAGTTGGTGGGTTCTTCGGTGAACGGCGCGCGCAGCACATCGAAGACGCGGTCCAGGCCGTCCTGTCCGATTACGTCGCGCACACCGACGAGGTCGACATTCTCTGCGGGAACTTCGATGACGAGGTCCCCCTGGGTGACGTTGAGCTTGAGGTACAGCTTCTCTTCGCCCTTGATCATCCGCGTCTTCACTTCGGTGATTGTTGCTGCACCGTGGTGGGGATAAACGACCGTCTCGCCGACCTCAAACAACATGAATGCGGGTCCTTTCGAAGGAACCCAGTTTATCACAGGGCCCTCACGGCAGCCCGGGTCGGCTGCCCAGCCGTCCTGCCGTCTCAGGCTAGAATCGGGAGCAGGCTCCAGCGGTTTCGACCGCCTATTCGTGGCCGTTCTCTTACTTTCTGGAGGCTCCAGTGATTGCACGCCGTGCAGCAGCCCTGTCCATCGCCGCGGCCCTGATGCTCGGAACGAGCGGATGCACGTTCTTCGCAACGCAGGCGACGCTGATCGAGTACGCCCCGAGCGACGGCGTGCAGGGAACGGTCGGCGACGTCAAGGTGCTCAACCTCCTCGGCATCTCCGAGGACGGCACGTCGGTGTCCCTCCTTGGCAACTTCGTCAATAACAGCGACGAGAACATCAACGTGAAGCTGCAGTACGCGACGGCGGACGGCAAGAAGACCACGGTGACCATCGGCATCGCGGCCGGCACCACGGTTCACCTCGGTGGCGACGGCGACGAGCAGCTCGTGCTGCGCGACGTGGACACCACGCTCGGCGGCCTGTACGACGTCTACCTGCAGTACGGCAGCGAAGAGGGCCTGTCGCTCAAGGTGCCGATCCTCGAGCCCACCTTCGAGTACAGCGACCTCGCGCCCGGCGAGATGCCGACGCCCGAGCCGACCGGCACCCCGATCCCGACCGAGACGCCGGCGCCGTAGCGCCGTCAGGCCCGGCCGACGCCGAAGCGCCTACGGCTCGAAGCGCCTACGCCTACGCCTCGAAGCGGTAGCCGAGGCCGCGCACCGTCACGAGCATCGTCGGCTCCGACGGAACCGACTCGATACGCGAGCGGATGCGCTTGATGTGCACGTCGAGGGTCTTGGTGTCGCCGAAGTAGTCGGAGCCCCAGACGCGGTCGATCAGCTGGCCGCGCGTGAGCACACGTCCCGCGTTGCGCAGCAGGAACTCGAGAAGCTCGAACTCCTTGAGCGGCATCGCGGTGATCTCACCGTCGACGGTGACCGAGTGCTTCTCGACGTCCATGCGCACGCTTCCGGCCTCGAGGATCGACTCGTCGTCGCCCTCCGGCTCGAAGCGACGACGCAGCACGGCGCGGATGCGGGCGAGGAGCTCGCGGGTCGAGTACGGCTTCGTGACGTAGTCGTCGGCGCCGAGCTCGAGCCCCACAACGACATCCACTTCGCTGTCCTTGGCCGTCAGCATGATGATCGGCACACTCGACCGCGTGCGGATCTCACGGCACACCTCGGTGCCCGGCAGCCCGGGAAGCATGAGGTCGAGCAGCACCAGGTCGGCACCGTTCTTGTCGAACTCAGCGACGGCGGTGAGGCCGTCCGCGGCAATCGTGGTCTCGTAGCCCTCCCGACCGAGCAAGTAGGCAAGAGGCTCGCTCAGCGAGGCCTCGTCTTCGACGATGAGAATGCGGGTCACTGTTCTTCTCCCAGACTGGCTGCGCTTGCGGAGGAGGCCTCCGGCAGGCGGATGGTGAACGTCGAGCCGCTTCCCGGCTGCGACCAAACACGAACGTCGCCGCCGTGATTCTGCACGACGTGCTTGACGATGCTCAGGCCGAGCCCCGAACCGCCGGTGTGGCGGCTGCGCGCGGGGTCGATCCGATAGAAACGCTCGAAGACGCGGTCCAGATCCTCTTCGGGGATGCCGACCCCCTGGTCGGTGACCGCGATCTCGACGATGCCGTCTTCGTGGCTCACGCCGACGCCGACGCGTGACCCCTTCGCCGAGTACTGGATCGCGTTGGCGACGAGGTTGTGCAGCGCGACGGCGAGCAGCGGTTCGTCGCCGTAGACCTCGGCGCCCGCGTCCCCGCCGCTCACGAGGTTGACGCGGCGCGAATCGGCGGCAACCCGGTTCTGGTCGATGGCTATCGCGACGACGTGGTCGATATCGACGAGGTCGGGCTTGGTGAGCACGTCGGCTGCCTGCAGGCGCGACAGCTCGATGATCTCGCGCGTGATGCGGGTAAGCCGCTCCGACTCCTTGGTGAGACGCTTCGCGAATTTGCGCACCTGCACGGCGTCATCGGAGGCCTCGGCCATTGCCTCGGCGAGCAGGCTCACCGCGCCGATCGGGGTCTTGAGTTCGTGGCTGATGTTGGCGACGAAGTCGCGGCGCACCTCGTCGAGCCGATACGACTCGGTGCGGTCCTCGGCGAGTACGAGCACGTACCGCGCGCCCAGTCGGGCCACCCGCACAAAGAGGTAGATGTTGGCATCACCGAAGGGACCGCGCGCGAGGTGCAGCTCCTCGACGATGGTCTTGCCCTTGCGGCGCACCTTGTCGACGAGCTTGATGAGTTCGGGATGAACCAGCGATCCGTTGTACACAAGGCCGAAAGCGAGCGCTCCGGGGCTGGCCTTGATGACGTTGTTCGAGGGGTCGAGCACCACGCCCGCCGACTCGAGGGCGTCGAGCACCTGGTCGATTCCGTCCGGGACACTCGAGCTGACGACATCCACCGCACGCTGTCCACGACGAGCCGCCACAACGGTAATGATGACGGTACCGGCGCCGACGAAGAGGCCAAAGGCCAGCGACAGCGGCACCAGCCAAGTGGAGTCCATAGCGACTAGATTAGTTTCAACTTGAGAGACGGCCTCACTGCCGAGGGTAAACAGCCGCGTCACGTTGCGGACTGTTCAGGTGCCCAACACCCTTTGTTAACCTCGGCGGGGCAGTGTGAACCCGGACTGCAGAGGCAACCACGCGGAATCAGATCCGCAGAAAATATAAGGATTCGAACATGCGCGAAGTGTTTCAGCAGGAACTGGCCGAGGTGCAGGAGCGCCTCGTAGAGATTGCAACTCTCGTCGCTGTATCCATCCAGAACGCCACCCAGGCCTTCAACGAGTCGAACGTCTCGCTCGCCGAGACCGTCATCGCCGACGACGACAAGATCGACCTCGCGGCCCTCGAGCTCGACGAGCTCGCCATCAACATCCTCGCCCGCCAGCAGCCGGTCGCCCGCGACCTGCGCATCGTCGTCTCGGCCCTGCGCATCAGCGCGTCCCTCGAGCGCATGGGCGACATGTCGGAGCACATCGCGCAGCTCGCGCGCTACCGCTTCCCCGACAAGGTCGTTCCGAAGAGCCTCCGCGGAACCTTCCAGGAGCTGGGCGCGCTCGACGTCGCCATCGCCAACAAGCTGGTCGAACTGCTCAAGACGGAGGACGTGCGCCTCGCCGAGGAGATCCGCAACGACGACGACCGCATCGACGAACTGCACCTCAGCGTCTTCGACAAGGTGCTCGGCGAGACCTGGAAGGGTGCGGCGATCGACACCGTCGACTCGACCCTCGCCTCGCGCTACCACGAGCGCTTCGCCGACCACGCGGTCTCGATCGCCAAGAAGGTGCAGTACCTCGCGACCGGTGACTGGGTAGTCGCCCCCTCCTAAGCTCCACACTCGCTGAACCGCCTTGAATTCGGAGCGATACAGGCGTTGGCTGGGCAGGGACGAAAGGAAATCCCATGTCCGATCCCCAGGCTCCCGGTTTCACCCCCAGCCCCGACGAGGCCCCCTCGATAGCGCCGGCGCACGAGGACCCCACTCCCCCGGACGCTCCGACGCCCGTCGACCCCGTCCCTGAAGAACTGGGCGGCGCGTCGGCCGTCGAGGCGAACGATGAACTCACCGAGGGTGGGGTCGAGCGATCGGTTGACCCCGGTGTGAGCTGACCCTCCCGGCTCCAATCTCCTGAGAAACGCAGCCGCTCCGCGGGAGATGCGGCGGACTGAGCAGTTCCGCAGGATTTTCGGGAAGACGTCCGACGAGATCTCCTGCGGAGCTGTACGAGCCTGACCGCCGCGCGCGTAGGCTGGATCACCGCATGAGTACTCCACCCACCGAGCCCGTCGTCGTCCCCCGCCGCAGCCACTTCGTCGACCTGACCCCGTTCCGCGAGAGTCCCGCATTCTTCCGACTGTGGCTCGGCACGAACATCGCCAACATCGGCGGGCAGATGACCGTCGTCGCGGTCGGTCTGCACGTGTTCCAGCTCACCAGCTCGACCTCGGCCGTGGCCCTCGTCGGCGTGGTCGGACTTCTGCCGATGATCCTCGCCGGCATCTATGGCGGCCTCCTGGCCGACAGCTTCGACCGACGCATCGTTGCACTCATTGCCGAGACCGCTGCCTGGCTCTCGGTCATCGGTCTCGCGACGCTCGCCTGGCTGCACGTCGACACCCTTTGGATGTACTACGCCCTCACCACGATCAACGCCGTCGCGACGACCATCGTCGGCACCACCCGTTCGGCGATCGTGCCGCGACTCATCGATGCGCGCCTGCTGCCCGCGGCTTCCGCACTCAACGGCATCGGATTCGGCGCCGCGATCGCCCTCGGCCCGGCCCTCGCGGGGGCGCTCGTCTCCACCGTCGGCGTGCAGTGGACGTACACCGTCGACGCAGTCCTCTTCCTCGCCGCCTTCGTGGGGCTGATCACCCTCCCCGCAATCCTTCCGGAGGGCGGCACTCAGCGCCCCGGCTTCTCGGCCGTGCTGCAGGGCTTCACGTTCCTGAGGCGCGCGCCGAACATCCGGTCGTCGTTCCTCATCGACATCGTCGCCATGACGTTCGGGATGCCCCGGGTCATCTTCCCGGCGGTCGGCGCCCTGGTCATCGGCGGCGGCGCGATCACGGTAGCCGTGCTGACGGCGTCGTTCGCAGTCGGTGCGTTTTTGAGCTCGGTCTTCTCTGGGCGCCTCGGCCAGGTGCGCTGGCACGGACGCGCCATCCGGAATGCGGTCGTCGCCTACGGCGGGTTCATGGCGCTGTTCGGTCTTGTACTGCTGCCGCTCGGCTCCTCCGCGTCAGGATCGATCACCGACTCTTTCGCATCCGCGAACCTGCCCGCGTTGATCTTCGCTTCCCTCGCCCTCGCCGGCGCGGGCGGTGCGGACAACATCAGTGCGGTATTCCGCACCTCGATGCTGCAGTCGGCTGTTCCGGATGCGATGCGCGGACGCATGCAGGGCGTCTTTATCGTCGTCGTCACGGGCGGCCCGCGCGTCGGTGACGCCTGGGTCGGACTCATCGCCGCGACGACCCTGCTCTGGCTGCCCTCGCTGCTCGGAGGGCTCGTGATCATGAGCCTCGTGCTGCTGATCGTCGCCGTGAACCGTTCGTTCCGCGAGTACGACGCGCTAAACCCTCTTCCCTAGGGGTTACTTTTTACCCTGCGCGGCGACCGCAGCCGCGCCCGCTGCCGCAGCCTCGGGGTCGAGGTACACGGCCGGCTTGGTCGGCACGAAGTTGTCGTCGAGCTCGTAGACGAGCGGGATTCCGGTGGGGACGTTGAGTTCAGCAATGGCGTCATCCGAAATGCCGTCAAGGTGCTTGATGAGGGCGCGCAGCGAGTTGCCGTGCGCGGTCACGAGCACGGTGTCGCCGTTCTTCAGCGACGGGATGATGTCGCTCTCCCAATAGGGAAGCATGCGGTCGATAACGATCTTGAGGCTCTCGGTGCGGGGGATCTCGCCGTCGATGCCCGCGTAGCGCTCGTCGTGCACCTGGCTGTACTCGGCGTCGTCCTCGAGCTCGGGCGGCGGCACGTCGAAGCTGCGACGCCAGGTCATGAACTTCTCCTCGCCGTAGGTGGCGAGGGTCTCCGCCTTGTCGAGGCCCTGCAGCGAGCCGTAGTGGCGCTCGTTGAGGCGCCAGGAGCGCTTGACCGGGATCCACAGGCGGTCGGCGGTCTCGAGCGCGAGGTTCGCGGTCTGGATCGCGCGGGTCAGCACGCTCGTATAGAGGATCGTCGGCTTGAGGCCCGACGCCGCGAGCAGCTCGCCCGCACGCTTCGCCTCGGTGACGCCCTGGTCGCTGAGACGCACGTCCACCCATCCGGTGAAGAGGTTCTTCTGGTTCCAGTCGGAGTTGCCATGGCGGAGGAGGATCAGCGTGTACGTCATGCAAATAGTTTAGGCCTCGGCTCCGCTCGGCCCGATCTCGACTGCGCTCGATCACCGATACTTGATCCATGCCCATCGGCGAGATCACCCGTGGAACCACCGGCACCAACCGGTTGCGTCGCGTCGACCGCTGGATCGCGGCATCCCCCGCGCTCAGGCGAGCCGACGACCCGCTCGTGGTGGATCTCGGCTACGGGGCATCCGCCACCACCAGCCTCGAACTGTTCGACCGCCTCGCGAAGGTGCGCCCCGACGTCGAAGTGGTGGGTATCGAGATCGACCCGGCGCGTGTCGCCCTCGCCTCACGCAGTGCCAAGCCGGGAGTCAGTTTTCGGCTGGGCGGGTTCGAGGTTCCGTTGGCGAACGGGCGGAAGGCAGCCGTCATCCGGGCCCTGAACGTGCTGCGGCAGTACGACGAGTCGCAGGTGCTCGACAATTGGCACCGCATGGTCGACCGCCTGCAGCCCGGCGGCCTGCTCGTCGAGGGGACCTGCAGCGAAGTCGGCCGCGTCGCCAGCTGGGTGGATGTCACGTCCGCCGGCCCCGCGAGCCTGACCATCGCCCTGCACCTCGCCAGCGTGGAGAAGCCGTCCATCGTCGCGGAGCGGCTGCCGAAGGTGCTCATCCACCGCAACGTGCCCGGCGAACCGGTGCACGAGTTGATGCTCGCGCTCGACCGGGCGTGGCAGGTGCACGCGCCACTCGGCGTCTACGGCCCGTCGCAGCGCTGGATCGCCACGGTCGAGACCCTGAAGGCTTCGGGATGGCCCGTGCTCTCCTCCCGCGCTCGCTCGCGCCTCGGCGAGCTCACCGTCGCGTGGGATGCGGTCGCGCCGCGAGGGTTCGCCTGGAGTTAGACCCGCGGCAGCATCGCCCGCGCCTCATCCAGCGTGAGTCCGGCGGCGACCAGCAGATCCACGACAAGCGGCCGCAGCAGGTGTACAACGATCGTGTCCGTCATGTCCGCACCGGGGAGGCAGACGTCGGGATCCAGCTCACGGGCGAGATCGGTGAGCACATCCCGGGAGTGCGGCAGCCCGGCGAGCCCCTCCCCGACGCGGCGCACCAGCGACGCGAGCTCGGGGCGGGGAACGCCATCCCGAACCAGGAAATCGATGCGTCGGGTGATCACCCTTAGATGGCGGGCGGCGAGGTCGAGCCCCGTGTTCACGCGCTCCTGCTGGCGCAGCGCGGGCAGGTGCCGTCGCAGGAACGGGGAGATGCGACTCACGGCGATCGCCGTCTCGAGCGAGGCCCCCGACTCGTCGATGACCGCCTGGGTGCGACGTAGGCGCTCCAGCGCCAGAGAGGCGGCCGGTTCGTCCGCCCGCTCGAGAGCCGTCACGACCGTGGCGAGCGACTCATTCAGAATCGAGTGCAGGGTGCGGCTGTCGGCGAGGGCGATGCGACGGGGATCCCGCGGGATCAGCGCCGTCACCACGAGCGCCATCACCCCGCCGATCAGCCCGTCGAGGCTGCGCACGAACACGCCCCCGTCGGGCGCCGGCAGCAGCATCACGAGCATCGACTGCACGCCCGCGGCGACAGCGAACGCATTGCTCGGCGACACGAGTCGCGCAACGAGCAGGGTCGCGAGCAGCACGAGCGAGGTCTGCCAGATGCCCTGGCCGACGACGAGCAGCAGCACCTCGGCCAGTGCGATGCCGACGAGGATGCCGATCACCGACTCCAGCACCCGGCGCGGACGGGCATCCCGGGCAAAGCCCAGCGCCGAGATCGTCACCGTCACCGCAACGAGCGGCACCGCGTGGCCCAGACCGTAGTGGGCGACGGCATAGGCGGCGGTAGCGGCCACGACGATCTGCAGGGCGGCAGGAGCCGAAGCCCAGGCGCGGCGAAGCGCGACCCGCGCATCGAGACGGCGGCGGATGTTGCGCTCGAGTTTCCGCAGCCGCGCGGCCTGCGTGCCCTCGGCCATGATCAGCGGGTGCGGGGAACTGCGCCGAGGCGGGGCAGGCGGGGAATGTCGGCCTCGGCGCCGGCATCCGTGGGAACGATGGTCTCCTGCGCCGCGGAGATGCGGATGCCGTCCGTGGAGACGGCGAGCGGGGCGGCGGGGTCGACCGAGCGCTTCACCACGGCAAGCGCGATCGGCCCCAACTCGTAGTGCAGGGCGGCACTCGTCACGTGCCCGACGTCCTTCTCGGGCGTCGCGACGATGTCACCCGCGACGGGCAGCACACCGTCGGAGCCGTCGAGGTGCAGCAGTACAAGCCGACGCGGAGGGTGACCGAGGTTGTGCACCTTGGCGACCGTCTCCTGGCCGCGGTAGCAGCCCTTCGACAGGTGCACAGCGGAGCGCAGCCAGTCCAGTTCGTGCGGGATCGTCTTCTCGTCCACCTCGGTCGCGAAGCGCGGACGCCACGCGGCGATGCGCAGCGCTTCGAGGGCGAGCAGGCCGGCGACGGGAAGCGCGGCGGCCTCGGCCAAACGGGAACGCTCGATGAGCATCTCACTGTAGGTCCAGTCGGCGGCAGGGTGCGCGGCGGTGAGGGCGTACTGGTGCCCTCCGGCGACGACGGCCGCCCACGGGTCGCGCCAGACGAGAGGCACACCGTGCGAGACGGCGGGTGCTAGCGCCGGAGTCCCGAGTGATCCGATGGTCGCGAACTCCGCAGACCGGTCGGCGATCTCGACCTGCTTCATGAACCTCATGCGCGTGAGCCAGGTGAGCAACGGTTCGGCCTCTTCGGCGTCGACCAGGAGCCACGCGGCATCCCCGTCATCGAGCAGGCGCACGGCGAACTCGACGTGACCGTTCGGGTCGAGCTGCAGGGTCTCGCTCGACTCACCGGCCGCGAGGCGTGCGACCGACTGCGAGGTCAGCGAGTCAAGCCAGCTCAGGCGGTCGGGACCGGTGAGGCTGATGACGGCGCGGTGCGACAGGTCGACGACCGCGGTGCCTGCAGCGAGAGCCTTCTGCTCGCCGAGCGGGTTGCCGTAATGCTGCGGCGGGGAACCGACGGCTCCGGGGAGGGTCTCGAATTCATTCGACACGGGAGAGGGTTCCTGACGAGTGGGTGCGGAGGTCCTGACCGAGGGCCGCGATGTCCCAGGCCCAGAGCAGCTTTCCCTCGACGAGGCCGTACAGCCGGGTGGCTGCCGTGTACTCCTTGGCGGTCGCGGTGCGCATAACCGCATCGGTCGCGAGGTCGATGCGCGGACCCTTGACCTGGCCGAGGTAGAGCTCACTGACACCGCGCGGGTGGACGATCGAGACCTCGATGTCGAAACCGCCCGCCGCGTTGCGCAGCGTCTCGACGGATTCGGCGGTGTTGTACGGCCGCGGGCCGACGCCAGGCAACATGCCGGGGCCCTGGTCGCCGTCCTCGGCGGGACGGGCGAGACGCCAGTAGCCGCTCTCGGTCGCATGCGGGGTGAGTTCTTCATCGAGCGACCACGTGTACGAGGTGTAGTTGAGGTACGGAAGACCGTCGTGCGAAAAGCTCAGGCGGTGGCCGAACTCGCGTTCGACGATCTCATCCCCCACCTTGTAGTGGACGACGCCGGTTCCCTCCCACAGTCCGATGAGCCAGGACAGGGGCACCAGCTCAGAGGGCAGGTGGGCGGGAAGATCAATCATTGTCGGCTGCGCCGGGGTGCGCTCAGCGCTGGCCGCGGAAGAGGTTGTAGAGCACCACGACCGACGTGTACGCGATCGCCAGGCTCGCCAGGATGAGCAGTCCGGTGAAGAAGAGTTCCAGGGCGAGAATCATGACTCCAGCCTAACCGCTCGAACCGCTCGCCGCCGGGCAATCAGTGGGGAAGAAAGACGAGAAACGCGGTCGCGACCGCGAGGATGAGCAGCGAGCCCACGATGCTGGCAACCACCCGCGATACGAAACCCTCCGAGCGCTGGATGAGCAGCTGCACCACGAAGGTGAGGATGACGAGAATCGCGAACACGATCCCGAGCCAGTCGAGATACCCGCCGGCGCCCGCGAAGAAGCCGTTCGCGTGCGAGGTGCGATCGGCGAGAGTGGCCACCAGAATGGCGCCGATGATGGCGAGGATCCACACCGGGATCACGCTGGCGAGCTTGAGGGTCACGGGCCAATGTTACCGGGGGCGTACGTGACACTCGGTAGACTGTCAGAACGCACTTTGGAGGACCCGTGGCGCAGCTGCTCATCCTGACCTCTGCGGGTGACAGCGAAGTCCTTCCCGCATTGGGGCTACTCAGCCATAAAACGAGGCAGATTCCCGCCGAGCCGGCATCGCTCATCACCGCGCCCGCGTGCGACCTCATCTTCGTCGACGCGCGATTCGACCTCGCGAGCGCCAAGTCGCTGTGCAAGATCCTGCATACCACCGGTGTCACCGTGCCGATCATCCTGGTACTCACCGAGGGCGGCCTGACCGCTGTCAGTGCCGATTGGGGTGTGGATGACGTTCTCCTCGAGAACGCCGGCCCCGCTGAAGCAGACGCCCGCATCCGGCTCGCGATCGGCCGCCAGGCGCAGGACAAGTCCAGCAGCAAGATCCACGCCTCGGGCGTCGTCATCGACGAGGCCAGCTATTCGGCGAAGGTTCACGGCAAGCCGCTCGACCTGACCTTCAAGGAATTCGAGCTCCTGCGCTTCCTCGCCACCCACCCGTCGCGCGTCTTCACCCGCGAACAGCTGCTCAGCGAGGTCTGGGGCTACGACTACTTCGGCGGCACCCGCACGGTCGACGTGCACGTGCGCCGCCTGCGCGCGAAGCTCGGCGACCTCGAGTCGCTCATCGGCACGGTGCGCAACGTCGGATACCGCTTCAACGTGTACGAAGACGAGAATGAGCGATTTCCCGCTCCCGTCAGCGCTCCCTGACACGCCCCTCATCGGCGGCAACTCCACCCCGGTGACCCGGCGTGGCGATACCGTCCTCCGCGGGTCCGGCCCGTGGACGCCCACGATCCACCGACTGCTCGAACATGTGCGCGACCGCGGCATCGACTGGGTTCCCGAGCCGCGCGGCTCGGAGGGCGAACAGGAGATTCTCGGCTTCCTCCCCGGGGACGTACCGAACTATCCGCTGCCCGAGCACGTCTGGTCCGAGCAGACCCTCGACACCTCCGCGTGGATGCTCCGCAACTTCCACGACGCCACCGTCGACTTTGACCGCACCGACGCCGTCTGGCGCCAGCCGAGCCACGAGCCCGCCGAGGTCATCTGCCACAACGACTTCGCGCCGTACAACTTCGCTTTCGAGGGCGAGAGGATGACCGGGGTCATCGACTGGGACATGGCGAGCCCCGGCGCCCGCGCGTGGGACCTCGCCTACCTGGCCTACCGGCTTGTGCCGCTCAGCTCCGAGCCGGGCGGGCCACGAGCGGAAGCGGACGCCCGACTCGACCGGCTCCTCGAGCAGTACGGGGCCGAGTTCGACCGGGAGCACCTGCTCGCGCAGGTCGTGCTGCGCCTCGAGGATCTGGCCGCGTGGACGCTGGCACATCCCGAGCACAATGCAGACGCGGCCGCGCATGCCGAGCTGTACCTGCGCGACGCGGGGCTGATCCGCCAAACCCTGCCGCGTTAATCGCTCGTTCACCGATCGGTGGCAGGATTGGCGAATGGACAGTGACAACCTTCTCGGCGGCGGCTCGGACTCGACGGACACCCTCGACGAGTACGACCTCGATGAGTCGTCGAGCATCGATGACGGCACGCTGCCCCTCGACCGCTTCCTCGACCGCGAGCTGAGCTGGCTCGCCTTCAACCAGCGGGTGCTCGAACTGGCCGAGGACCCCGCGACGCCGCTGCTCGAACGTGCCAACTTCCTCGCCATCTTCGCGAGCAACCTCGACGAGTTCTTCATGGTGCGCGTCGCCGGCCTCAAGCGCCGCATCGAGACCGGGCTCGCCGTGCCGACCAACGTCGGAACTCCTCCCGGCGAGGTGCTCGCCCTCGTGAGCGCCAAGGCGCACGAGTTGCAGAACCGTCATGCCGCGGCCTTCCGCGACCTCGTGAAGCCCGATCTCGACGAGGCGAATATCCACATCGAGACGTGGGCAGACCTCGAGGAGAGCGACCGCTCGCGCGTCGACGAGATCTTCTCGAACCAGATCTTCCCCGTGCTCATGCCGCTCGCCGTCGACCCGGCGCACCCGTTCCCCTACATCTCCGGACTCTCGCTCAACCTGTCGATCCGGGTGCGTAATCCCAAGACCAGCAAGGTCGAGTTCGCCCGCCTCAAGGTGCCGACCGTGCTGCCTCGTTTTGTGCAGCTTCCGAATGACGGATCGGGCCGACTCCGGTTCATCCCGATCGAAGACCTGATCTCGAACCACCTCGAAGAGCTCTTTCCCGGGATGGAGATCCTCGAGCACCACGAGTTCCGCGTCACCCGCAACGAGGACCTCGACGTCGAGGAGGACGAGTCGGAGAACCTGATCCAGGCGCTCGAGAAGCAGCTGCTGAGCCGCCGGTTCGGCCCGCCCATCCGCCTCGAGATCACGGACGACATGGACCAGGTCACCCTCGGGCTGCTCATGAGCGAACTCGACATCACCGAGCAGGAGGTCTACCGCCTCCCCGCCCCGCTCGACATGGGTGGACTGTTCCAGCTCACCCGCATCGACCGCCCCGGTCTCAGCTACCCCAAGCACGTGCCCACCACGAGCGTGAACCTGCTGCCGGTCGAGCCGAACACGCCGCCGAACATCTTCGACTCGATCTCGCGCCAGGACATCCTGCTGCACCACCCTTACGAATCGTTCTCGACGAGCGTGCAGACCTTCCTCGAGCAGGCCGCCGCCGACCCGAACGTACTCGCCATCAAGCAGACCCTGTACCGCACGAGCGGAGACAGCCCCATTGTCGAGGCCCTCATCGCCGCCGCACAGGCTGGCAAGGCCGTGCTCGCGCTCGTCGAGATCAAGGCGCGCTTCGACGAAACCGCCAACATCTCCTGGGCGCGCAAGCTCGAGAAGGCCGGCGTGCACGTCGTCTACGGACTCGTCGGACTCAAGACGCACTGCAAGCTCGCCCTCGTGGTGCGCCAGGAGCGCGGTGTACTGAAGCACTACAGCCACATCGGCACCGGCAACTACAACCCCAAGACGAGCCGCATCTACGAAGACCTCGGGCTGCTCACCGCGAGCGACACCGTCGGCAAGGACCTCACCCGCCTGTTCAACGAGCTCTCGGGCTACGCGATCGAGAAGAAGTTCAAGCGGCTGCTGGTCGCCCCCCTCCACCTGCGCAAAGGACTGCTCAAGCGCATCAACCAGGAGACGGAGAATGCGAGGGCCGGACTCGAGTCGGGCATCCGCATCAAACTGAACTCGATTGTGGATGAGGCCATCATCGACGCGCTCTACCGGGCGAGCAACGCGGGCGTTCCGATCGACCTCGTGGTGCGCGGCATCTGCGCCATCAAGCCGGGGCAGCCGGGCCTGAGCGAGAACATCCGCGTGCGGTCGATCCTCGGTCGTTATCTCGAGCACGCGCGCGTCTTCTCCTTCGTCAACGCGGGCGACCCGCAGACCTTCATCGGCAGCGCCGACATGATGCATCGCAACCTCGACCGTCGCGTCGAGGCCCTCGTGCGGCTCACCGCGCCCGAGCAGCTCGCGCACATCGACAGCCTGTTCGAGCTCGCGCTCTCCGACGAGACCTCCTCCTGGTGGCTCGACGAATCGGGTGAATGGACACGGCACTCCGTCGCGGAGTCCGGCGAGCCGCTGCAGGACATGCAGAATGTGCTTATGAAGCGCATCTCGCAGCGAAAGCGTCAGGGCAACAACCGGTGACTCTGGGCACGCAGCCCGTGCTCGCGGCCGGCGCCGTGTGCTGGCGACTCGTCGACGGCAAGGCGAGAATTCTGCTCGTGCATCGAGCGGGCCACGCGGACGTCTCGCTGCCTAAGGGCAAACTCGACCCGGGCGAGACACTCCCGCAGACCGCCGTGCGCGAGATCCTCGAGGAAACGGGCCTGGGCGTGAGTCTTGGCGCCCCGCTCGGAACCGTCGAGTACACGCTGCCGAGCGGTCGCGAGAAGATCGTCTACTACTGGTCGTGCGAGGTCGACGATCACGCCCTGCAGCTCGCGAAGTTCACCCCGAACAGCGAGATCGCCGCACTCGAGTGGGCGACCCTCGGCAAGGCGCGCAAGAAACTGACCTACGCGCACGACATCGACGTGATCGATCGTTTCGCCGAGCGCCTCAAGGCCGGTCGCGCGCGCACCTTCGCGATCGTCGCGCTGCGCCACGGCAAGACGGTCTCCCCGTCGAGCTGGGATGGCCCGGACGCCACCCGCCCCCTGCTGCAGCGCGGCACCGAGCAGGCGCAGTCCCTGGCCACGGGGCTCGCCGCGTTCGCGCCCGAGAAGCTCGTGAGCAGCACAGCCGTGCGCTGCCTGTCCACCATCGCCCCGCTCGCCGGCCATACCGGGCTGGGCGTCATTGCGACCGATGAGATCAGCCAGGACGCCTTCGAGAGCGGCACGTCTGCTGTCGGCACAGTGGTCGGAAAGCGCATCCGCAAGCAGAAGACGACGGTGCTCTGCAGTCACGGACCGGTGCTTCCCGAGATCATCGCCGAAATCGCGAAACAGACCAATACGCTCTGGGATCGCGACCTCGAGCACTCCACGATGCTCGATACCGGCGGCTACACGGTGCTGCACATCTCGCGGGAGAACCCGTCATCAAGCGGCATAGTGGCAATCGAGACCCACGGGTAGCCAAAACCCCAGCAGTTGGGGCCTCGTTTACCTGCCGTTCACCTTTCGGGACGACGCTGGTTAACCCGCGGACGTAGCGTGCTTTCTGGGTCGGCACCGGCCCACATCCTGAAATCACATTCGAAGGGTTCCCCAACGTGAACACGGCTTCATCGAAGTTCGGGCGTTTCGGCAGCATCGCTGTCCTCGCCATTGCAGGCTCCATGCTCCTCTCCTCGTGCGCAGCAAACGAGACCGCTGACCCCGAGGCTCCCGTCTCCGACCTCACCGGCACCATCAACGGCGTCGGCGCATCGTCGCAGGGCGCAGCACAGGAGGCCTGGGCTCAGGGCTTCCAGACCGCCAACACCGGCGTCACCATCAACTACGCACCCGAGGGTTCGGGCGCCGGCCGCGAGGCGTTCATCGCCGGCGGCATCGGCTTCGCAGGCACCGACTCGTCGCTCAGCGACGAGGAGATCGCGGGCGGCTTCGCCGGTTGCGTTCCCGAGGCCGGCTACGTAGAGGTCCCCGTCTACATCTCCCCCATCGCGGTTATCTTCAACGTAGAGGGCCTCGACACCCTCAACCTCGACGCCGCGACGCTCGCCAAGATCTTCAAGGGCGACATCACGAAGTGGGATGACGCAGCCATCGTTGCGCTCAACGAGGACGCTGAACTGCCCTCCGCCACGATCACCGCCGTGCACCGCTCGGACGACTCGGGTACCACCAAGAACTTCGCCGACTACCTCGGCAAGGTTGCTCCCGAGGTCTGGACCGAAGAGGCCGCTGACGCGTTCCCCTACGGTGGCGAGGCTGCTGCCAAGACCGCCGGAGTCGTCTCCGCAGTCACCAACGGCGTGAACACCATCGGTTACGCGGACGCTTCGGCTGCCGGCGACCTCGGTGTCGCATCGATCAAGGTTGGCGACGAGTTCGTCGCCTACACCGCTGAGGCCGCTGCCGCAGTCGTCGAGGGCTCGCCCCTCGTCGAGGGCCGCGACGCGACCGACCTCGCGATCAAGCTCGACCGCAACACGGATGACCCGAGCCAGTACCCGCTCGTCCTCGTCTCCTACGCAATCGCGTGCGGCGAGTACACCGAAGAGGGAACCGGCGAACTGGTCAAGGCGTACCTGAGCTACATCACCGGCGAAGAGGGCCAGGCAGTCGCCGCGTCCGCTGCCGGCGCTGCACCGCTCTCGGCTGACTACTCGGCCAAGGTTGCAACGGCTCTCGAAGCCATCAAGTAACACCCTCTGGCCTGTCGGGTCGCGGCCGCTGTGATTGCACAGCGGCTCGCGGCCCGACAGACTGAGTTCCACCCCCACCCTCCCCTGACAGACGGGCCCCAGGACCAGGAATGACGACTGCACAAGCGTCGCCGCGAGCCAAGCTCCGACTTGGCGACAGGATCTTCACCGGCAGCACCCTCACGGCCGGGATCGTCATTCTCGCCGCCCTGGCCGCCGTTGCAATCTTCCTGCTCGCGCAGAGCATCCCCGCCCTCGTGGCAGACCCGGCCGATCTCAAGGGCTCGCCCAGCAGCTTCTGGGAATTCGTCGGTCCCCTCGCCTTCGGAACCGTCTGGTCGGCGTTCCTCGCCCTCCTGATGGCCCTCCCGGTCGCCCTCGGTATCGCGCTCTTCATCTCGCACTACGCGCCGCGCCGCATCGCCCAGGGCCTCGGCTACATCATCGACCTGCTGGCTGCCGTTCCCTCGGTCGTCTTCGGCCTCTGGGGCATCGGTGTCCTGGCCCCCGCGATCACACCGCTCTACCAGTGGCTCGTCGAGAACGTCGGCTGGTTCCCGCTGTTCGCTCCGCCCGTCTCGGGCACCGGCAAGACCATCCTCACCGTGGCCATCGTGCTCGCCGTGATGATCCTGCCGATCATCACCGCCGTCACCCGCGAGGTCTTCCTGCAGACCCCCGTGCTGCACGAAGAGGCCGCACTGGCCCTCGGAGCCACACGCTGGGAGATGATCAAGATCGCCGTGCTGCCCTTCGGTCGCCCCGGCATCATCTCGGCCGCCATGCTCGGCCTCGGCCGAGCCCTCGGCGAGACGATGGTCGTCGCCATGGTGCTCTCACCGGGTGTGCTCATCACCTTCGTGCTGACCGGCCCCGAGAACTCCCCCACCATCGCGGGCAACATCGCCCTCAACTTCCCTGAGGCACACGGCCTCGGCGTCAACGCCCTCATCGCGACGGGCTTGATCCTCTTTGTGATCACGCTCATCATCAACTCGATAGCGCGCTTCGTCATCAACCGCCGCAAGGCTTTCTCGGGAGCTAACTGATGACCGCCGTCGCCGAAACCGGAATCGTCAACTCGCTCACCACGGGGCGCCTTCCCAAGTGGGTGCCCTGGGCCCTGCTCGGAGCGAGCTGGGTCGTGTTCGGCATCATCTTCGCGATGGTCGCCGCCGCCGACGGCAGCGAGTTCAACCCGGTGCTCGCCATCTTCGTCGGAACGATCTTCTTCGACGTGATCCTCTACGTCGTAGCGCGCCTCGTCGAGGGATCGCGACAGGCCACCAACCGCCTGGTCACCTCGCTCGTCGCCACGGCCTTCATCGTCGCCCTGCTGCCGCTCGTCTCCCTGCTCTACACGGTGGTCATCAACGGCCTGCCGCGCTTCGACATCCAGTTCTTCTCCGAGTCCATGCGCAACGTCGTCGGCGAGGGAGGCGGTGGCCTGCACGCCATCACCGGAACCCTGCTCATCACGGGAATGGCGACGCTGATCTCGGTGCCCATCGGGCTCCTCACCGCGATCTACCTCGTCGAGTACGGACGCGGCGCCCTGGCCCGCGCAATCACCTTCTTCGTGGACGTGATGACGGGCATCCCGTCGATCGTTGCCGGCCTGTTCGCCTTCGCGTTCTTCTCGCTGGTTCTCGACAACCCGGCCATCCGTTTCGGATTCGGTGGCGCCGTCGCGTTGTCGCTCCTCATGATCCCGGTCGTGGTGCGCTCGAGCGAGGAGATGCTCAAGCTGGTTCCCAACGAGCTGCGCGAGGCGTCGTACGCACTCGGCGTGCCCAAATGGCTGACCATTCTGAAGATCGTCATCCCGACCTCGATTGCCGGAATCACCACGGGCGTCACGCTCGCCATCTCGCGCGTCATCGGCGAAACGGCCCCGCTGCTCATCATCGCCGGCTTCACGGCCAGCATGAACTACGACCTGTTCAAGAATCAGATGATGTCGCTGCCGGTGTTCCTCTACACGCAGTTCCAGAACCCCGGTGTGGTCGTCGCCCCCTACATCGAGCGCTCCTGGGCGGCTGCACTCACACTGATCCTCATCGTGATGGCGCTCAACCTCATCGCGCGACTCATCGCCAAGATCTTCTCCCCCAAGCTCGGCCGCTAAGCGACCTGCAACGTAAAGGAAACCCGTGTCCAAGCGCATTGAAGTCAACGACCTCAACGTCTACTACAGCAAGTTCAAGGCTGTGGAAGAGGTCACCCTCACGATCGAGCCCCGCACCGTCACGGCCTTCATCGGCCCCAGCGGTTGCGGCAAGTCGACGTTCCTCCGCACGCTGAACCGTATGCACGAGGTCATCCCCGGCGCGCGCGTCGAGGGTGAGGTTCTGATCGACGGCAATGACCTCTATGGACCCGGCGTCGACCCCGTGCTCGTGCGTCGCCAGGTCGGGATGGTATTCCAGCGTCCCAACCCGTTCCCCACGATGTCGATCCGCGAGAACGTTCTCGCCGGTGTGCGCCTCAACAACAAGCGCATCACCAAGACCGAGGCCGATGACCTGGTTGAGCAGTCGCTGCAGGGCGCAAACCTGTGGAACGAGGTGAAGGACCGCCTGAACCTGCCCGGCTCCGGACTCTCCGGTGGACAGCAGCAGCGTCTCTGCATCGCGCGCACCATCGCGGTCTCGCCCGAGGTCATCCTCATGGACGAGCCGTGCTCGGCCCTCGACCCGATCTCGACGCTCGCCATCGAGGACCTCATCGAGGAGCTCAAGAAGGACTACACGATCGTCATCGTGACCCACAACATGCAGCAGGCCTCGCGCGTTTCCGACCGCACCGCCTTCTTCAACATCGCGGGAACCGGCAAGCCGGGCAAGCTCATCGAGTACGACGACACTGCGACCATGTTCTCGAAGCCCTCCGTCCAGGCGACCGAGGATTACGTTTCGGGGAAGTTCGGATAGTCCGCACCAAGACATACACAAAGAAGGCGCATCCCCCCGGATGCGCCTTCTTTGCTGTCTGGCTGAGGATCTCAGCCCGGGAACCTCTTACGCCTGGATACCGACGATCGGGTCGGTCGTGGGCTGCTCGGAGCCGCCCTTGGGTTCGATGGTCACACCGACGAGGTCGCCGGCCTGCATGTCGCCCTCGAGCACACGCCAGGTCTCGCCCGACTCGTCGACGGTGAACGTTCCCGCAGCGCGCGGGCCGCTCTCGCCGATGTACCAGAGCTCGTAGACCTTGTCGTCGGGAAGCGGCGCGAGGCCGTCCACGATAAGCGCAGCGGATGCCTGCTGGTTGGACCAGACGAGCGTCGCGGTGCCACCACCGGCGACCTCGGCGACAGCCTGCTGCGAGTCCTCGGCCGCCTTGATGGCGTTGAGCTCCTGCTCGGCCGCAGCCTGCTGCTGGGCCGGCACGACGACCGAGTTGACGAGCACGCCTCCCCCGATGAGCAGCGCTGCGGCTGCAGCCACCGACGTCATCGTGAGCACCGTGCGGGAGAACCAGCGGGACTGGGCCTTTGTCTCGGTCGGGGTACTGAAGCGCGTGACATCCGGTCGAATGGATGCAACGGGCGCAACCACGGGCGACAGCTGCGGAGTCTGGGCAATCTGGGCCATCAGGTTGAGCTTGAGCCCAGCGGACGGAACCACTGGATCAACGGCGAGACCGAGCAACACGGCGGTGTCCTTCAGTTCGGTGACCTCATTGAGAGTCGACTGGGCGTTCGGGAGGGTCGCCTCGAAGGCGTCACGCTCAGCGGGGTTGACCGCATTGAGTGCGTAGGCACCCGAGATGTCAGTGACATCGGGTGTGAAGTTGTCGTCGTTCGAGTGCTTGCTCATGACGCCACCCCCAGTTCATCGCGCAGGCGGATCATGCCGTCTCGTACGCGGGTCTTGACCGTGCCGATGGGCACGCTCAGCAGCTCGGCTACCTCGCTGTGGCTGTATCCGCCGTAGTACGCGAGGGAGACCGCCTGGCGTTGTAATTCAGTGAGTCGCAACATGGCTTTTTCCACCCTCTCGTGCTCGATGCGCGTTTCGACTGTCTGCGACACGTTGTCATAGACAGGATTGAAATCCCTGATACCGATCTTGACGTCCCGATCACGAGAGGACTGTGAAGCCCTCACGCGGTCGACCGCCCTGCGGTGCGCCATCGTCATGATCCATCCGACTGCGGCGCCCTTGCTCGAGTCGTATCGCGTTGCCGACTGCCAGATCTCGAGGAAGATCTCTTGCGTCACTTCCTCAGACTGCGCATGGTCACGCAGTAGCCGCTTCACGAGTCCCAGTACCCGCGGAGCCATCTGGTCGTACAGCAGGCCGAACGCAGCCTGGTCACCAGTCGCCACGCGCGCCAAAAGTTGATCTGGCGTTGCAGCACCTTCGAAGATGTCCGGGTTGCTGTCGGTCTCGCGAGTCACGAGCTTAAGCATGTCAGTAGTTCGGGGCACTCCCCGTTAAGGATTGCTCTAGTCGGCAATCTTTTCTGGCAACCGTTACATTCGGCGCCTTGTTCATTCGCGCCCGGGTGCAGAAATGCCGGGCCGCAGAACGCCTCTCGGCGCAAGGCCGCTCGAAGCGGCTATTAGTGGAGCCCGGGGTTACTGCGGCCCGGCTCGTTTATTTTACATACCCGTGCGGCCCGCACCCTCAGGTTCGCTGAGCGCTGATTGTTCGGGATGTCCCTACTCGAGCGACCCGGCCCGATGCAGCCGCGCGGCAGCCGTGAGGTCCTCGCCCATCTCGGTGAAGCGCAGGGCCCTCGTCGTCAGCTCGGATCCACGCTGCGGTGTGGTGACGTCGGCGTCATCCGCAATGCTCGTGGCCCCGGCGGACATCACCCGGCTGAACGCCGCGGCCCGATCGAGCGCCACGGCGAAGTCGCCCGTGAAGAGTCCCCTGAGGATCTGGTCCGCGAGAGCCGTGATCTCCTCGGGTCCGGTGGGCATCGGGGCACCCGCAACAGCGGCATCGATGGTGGCGAGCACCTCGGAGCCCCGTTGGAACAGGTAGCTCGTTGCATCCGGGTCCTGTCGAATGAGAACACGGATCAAGTAGATGCGCCAGAGCGCGCCGGGGAGGCTCTTGGGGCTCGACCGTGCCCACAGCTCGGCGAGCGCGTCGACGCCGTGCTGGTCGGTGTAGGCGACCAGGCGCTCGACGACGGCGGGATCGTCGGTGTCGCGCGCGCGGTCGACGAGCGCGTGCGCGGAGTCATGCGCGATGCGCATGATGACCGCGGGATCCTCGCCACCTTCGAAGGTGTCGAACTTGTCGCCGGAGTACTGCGTCGGCTTATGGAACTCATCGGTCATCAGTACACGCTACATTTAATGCGCGGGCCTCTAGCTCAGTTGGTAGAGCATCGGACTTTTAATCCGCGGGTCGCGGGTTCGAGCCCCGCGGGGCCCACCGTGTGTGTTGTCGTTATCCCCCGGCGCGGGCCGATCCGCGTCAGCGCTCAGACCGCGGGGGCGGCGAGGTCGACGACGTCCACCGCGGCGGTCATCGACGCGAGGAAGCCGGTCACGAGGGCGGCATCCTCGTCACTCAGGCTGCGGGCGACCGCGATCATGCGCGCATGCATCGCACCAAGTGTGCCGCGCACCTCGTCGTCTGAGTCGGCCGTCGCGGTGACCAGGTTGCTGCGACGATCGGCGGGATCCTGGGTGCGCAGCACGTGTCCGCTCTTCGTGAGCCGGTCAAGCAGCGAGGTGACCGAGGCCGAGCTCATGCTGAGGTGGTCGCCGAGCTCGCGGCCCGACACAGAACGGGCGTCATTCTGCGCCCTGAGCAGGAATCGCAGCGCGCGCAGGTCCGTCGCGCCTATGCCCATGGCGACGCCGGCGCGCAGGCGCATCGATTCCTCGGCTGCACGGTAGTTCAGCAGAGCGTGGATGACGTCCGCCGGATCACCCGTGAGCGCACGAAAAGGCGTCACGCCTGCGGAGCACTGCTCCCGGTGACGACGTGCGAGTCGATTTCGTCTACCGCCGAACGCATGTTCTCGAGAAACTGGATGACGGTCAGCGCCTGCTCGTGGCTGAGCGTATTCGCCACCTCGACCATGCGCTCGGGAACCTCCCCGAGGGCGGCCTGCACCTCGGCGTCCGTGGTCGCGGTGGGAACGAGGATGAGAGCCCGACGATCGAAGGGGCTGTTCTCGCGACGCATCTGTCCGCTGCGCTCGAGTCGGTCGAGCAGCACAGTGGTCGAAGCGCTGGAGATGCCAAGATAGCGCGTCAGTTCCTTCGGGCCGATCGACCTGCCGTCGCGCTGCGCCATGATCACGTAGCGGAGGGCGAGGAGGTCGTTCTCTCCCATGCCCATCGAGGTCTGGGTGCGACGCTGCATGGCCGTCTCGGCCGCACGATAGGTGCGCATCGCGTCGAGAACCGCGACACTGCGCTGTTTTTCCGAGTTCTCGGGAAACCAGTAGCGCGTTTCGACGTGCTGTTCCGGTTCGGCCATTTCGCAATGCTAGTTCAACTAACAAGTTGTTTGGCGAATTGACGGTTATATCCCGGCTTCGCAAAAAGTCAACCAATTGCGAGGAAAAACAATTTCTGTACATTAATACTAGACAAACTAACTAATAGTTCAGCTAACGAACAGGACAGCATGATCACCCCCGCAGCTCCCACCCGAGGCTCGCAAGCCGTCGTGTGGTCGAGCCCCGATGCCGGACTCTGGGTCGCCTCAACCCAAGGTGACTACGCCGGCATGATCGAGTTCGCCGACGGGCGCTTCGTCGTGACCGACGCCACCGGCCGCGCGGTCGGAACCGCCACGAGCATCCCACTCGCCAAGCTCGCGCTCGCGGCCGGAACGCCGATCGACAACCGAACCGGCGTTCTGTCCGGACCCCTCTCCCTCATCTCCCGAATCACGCGCCCGGCCTACCGCCGGGGCGGCGCGAACGTCGCCTGACCTGCCCTTCTACAAGCGATAAGGACCCCATCATGAGCACCACGATCACCGCACCCACCACCACCGACGTCGAGTGGACCGAGACTGACGCGGTCAAGTCCGCCGTCTGGATCGGCCGCTATCGCGGCGTCTTCATCGGCATGGTCGAGCACCGCGAGCCCGAGGGCTTCACGGCAACGACTCACCGTGGTCGCGGCCTCGGCAACTTCCCGACGCTCGAAGACGCGCAGCACTCCTTCTACAAGGTCTGAGCCTCGAGCTCGGCCCACGCCGCCTCATTGACCCCGCGCTCGTACAGTTCGACGTTCGACGTCACCTGCTGTGCGTTGCGCATCCCGATGGCGATGCTGACCACCTGCGAGTTGCGCAGTGGGAAGGCCAGGGCAGCCTGCGGTAGCGTTGCGCCGTGCGATTCGGCACTATCGGCGAGGCGATTGGCCCGAGCGATCACGTCTGCCGTTGCCGGCAGATAGTTGTACATCGCCGTGGGTTTCGGTCGGTCGGCCGAGAGCAGCCCCGAGTTGAAGACGCCGACCGCGACGATCGACTTCTCCCCCGCCGCCTCGAAGACCTCATCAGCCCCGCGCTGCTCGAGCAGCGTGTAGCGGCCGGCGAGCATGGCGAGGTCGACGTCCGACTCGCGGAAGAGCTGCGCAACCGCGGAGGCGGAGTTGGATCCGATGCCGACGGCACGCACCACGCCCTGGTCGCGCAACTCGATGAGCGCCGCGGCACCCGTGGCCGCGGCATCCGGAATCTCACTCGCGTCGGGGTCGTGCAGGTAGAGGATGTCGATGTAGTCGGTGTCGAGACGCGCGAGCGAGGCCTCGACCGATCGCAGGACGCCGTCCCGCGTGAAGTCCCATTCGCGCCGTAGATCCCCGGGCACGATGAAGCCGTCGTCGTCAAACTCCGTCGGGTTCTCGTTCGGCACGATCAGGCGCCCGACCTTGGAGGAGATCACGTAGTCGCCGCGCGCGTGCGACGACAGCGCTGCGCCGAGGCGACGCTCCGAGAGGCCGAGGCCGTAGTGCGGGGCTGTGTCGAAGTAGCGGATGCCGCTCTCCCACGCCTGCGCCACGCTGGCCGCGGCGTCCTCGTCGCTGGTCACCGAGTAGAGGTTGCCGAGCGACGCTCCCCCGAAGGCGATTTCGGTGAGCCGGATGTCGGTGCCGTGAACCAGCCGGTCACGCATGCTGATCCCCCAGGTAGACGCGGGCAGCGTTTCCACCGAGCACGGCGGCATGGTGTTCGGTGGGGATGAGCTCGCGCACGATCTCGATCCAGCTCGGCGCTTTCGATGCGAGCAGCAGCAGCGGCCAGTCGGTTCCGAACAGCAGACGCTGCGCACCGAACAGGTCGAGCGCGTACTCGACCGACCCGCGCAGGTCGTCGATGGTCCAGTCGCTCCAGTTCGTCTGCAGCGTGATGCCGGAAAGCTTGGTGACCACATTCGGCAGCTCGGCGAGCAGGGCGAGGTCGCGACGCCAGGCGGCCAGGTCGGAGCTCGCGATCGGTGGGTTGCCGAGGTGATCCAGAACGAACGTGACCGAGGGATGTGCTGCAGCGGCGGCGGCCGCCGACTTCAGCTGCGGCGCGTGCACCACGAGGTCGAAGGGAACATCGAGGGCGTCGAGATCGACGGTCGGCCGCGTCAGCCACGAGGGATCGGGATCGACGTGCGCCAGATGCCGGATGCCGACGAGCTTCTCGCCGCCGGGCAGCGCGCGGAGCGAGGCGAGCTGGCCCGCGACATCGCCCTCGAGCTCGATCCATCCCACGACGCCGACCACGGACGGGTGAGAGGCGGCGGCCAGCAGGTCGAGCGTCTCCTGGGCGGTGTTGACCGACTGCACGAGGATCGTGCCGTCGATCCCCGCGGCCGACTGCAGGGCGATGAGGTCGTCGACCCAGAAGTCCCGGTCGATCGCCGGCATCGACGCGGGGTCGATCCAGTCCTGGGGCGTGCGCGCACGCTGCCAGAGGTGGGCGTGCGCGTCGAGAATGGTCATCAGTCCGCGATCGGGCGCAGACGGAGTTCCTGCATACCGCCGTCGACGGCGATGCTCGTGCCGGTGGTCGACTTGTTGCGCGGGTTCGCGAGGTAGGCGATGGCTTCGGCGATCTCGATCGGGTCGACGAGGCGCCCGTGCGGCTGGCGCGCGGCAAGGGCAGCCCGCTCGGCGGACGGATCGCTGGCCGAGCTGAGCAGTCGGCCCACCCACGGGGTGTCGGCGGTTCCCGGGTTGACCGCATTGACGCGGATGCCCTCGCGCAGGTGGTCGGCGGCCATTGCGCGGGTCAGGGACAGCACCGCGCCCTTCGACGCGCTGTACAGGGCTCGCAACGGAAGTCCCGCCGTGGCGGCGATGGATGACGTATTGACGATCGCCGCGTTCGACGACGCGCGCAGGTACGGCAGCGCCGCGCTCGCAACACGGGCCATTCCGGTGACGTTGATGCTGAACACCCGGGCCCACTCCGCCTCGTCGACGGTCTCGACAGAGCCCTGGGCACCGATGCCCGCGTTGTTCACCACGATGTCGATGCCGCCGAGCTCGGAGGCGACCGACTCGATTGCCGCGGTGACGGAGGCCAGATCGGACACATCCGCCTTCACGGCCAAGGCCGACGGGTTCGCGCCGTCGATGTTCAGGTCGAGGATGGCCACGCGCGCGCCGCCCTCGAGCAGGCGTGTCACGACCGCGGCACCGATTCCGGCAGCACCGCCGGTGACGACCGCTACGAGGCCGTCGAAGTCGCCGCTCATGCCTGGCCCATGACCTGGCGCTGGCGGCCGAGTCCCTCGATCTCGATCTCCACGACGTCGCCTTCCGTGAGGTACGGGAAGCGTCCCGACAGCGCGACGCCTTCGGGCGTCCCCGTCATGATGACATCCCCGGCCTCGAGAGCGAGGAACTGGCTCAGGTGCCAGACGATGAAGTCGACGTTGAAGATGAGGTCTGCGGTCGACGAATCCTGTCGGATCTCGCCATTGACCCAGCTGCGCAGGCGCAGGTCGGTCGAGTCGACCTCGTCGGCCGTGACGAGATACGGGCCGAGGGGGCTGAAGCCGGGAGCCGACTTGCCTTTGCTCCACTGTCCGCCCGATACCTCGATCTGGAACTCCCGCTCGGAGAGGTCGTTGGCGACCGTGTAGCCGGCGATGTGCTTGCGCGAGTCAACGGGCGAGTCGAGGTAGAGAGCGCGTTCGCCGATCACCACGGCGAGCTCGACCTCCCAGTCGGTCTTCGAGCTCTTGCGGGGAATGTCGACGATGTCGTTGGGGCCACCGACCGTGTTCGGCGTCTTGAGGAAGATCACGGGCGACGCCGGCGGCTGTGCGCCGGACTCGGCGGCATGAGCCGCGTAGTTGAGACCCACGCAGATGATCGCGCTCGGGCGCACGACCGGGGCGCCGACCCGAAGGGATGCAGCGTCGGCGAGCTCGGGGAGCGAGTCGACGGATGCGGCGATTCTCGCGAGCCCCTCGTTCGACAGGGCGTCAGCGTTGATGTCGGTGACGACTCCGCGCAGATCGAGATAGCGGTCTTCGTGAAGCAGTACCGGGATTTCGCTTCCCGGGTCGCCCAGACGTGCCAGTTTCACAGTTCCTCCTTGAACGTGTCCCACCGATTCGAGACCCTGGGGACAATCATACGTCAATGACATATGATGTATGTTGTTTGAACTTTCCGGAAATTGCTACGCATCAAGGACGATATGAAGATCACCGGTTACCGCTGCCTGCGCACCTACCGCGACTGGGGCCGCCCCGTGGGTGACGTCAACGGATTCATCGGATCCGGGGTCACCGAGGTGCCCGTCGTGCTGCTCGAGACCGACATCGGCATCACCGGCGTCGGCATCGGGTCCGACAGCGGAATCGACACCCTCTTCCCCGCCATCGAAGGCGAGGATCCGCGCAGCGTCAACGCGCTCTACGACCGCATGCTCTCCCAGGTCTTCAAGTCCGGCCACTCAGGCGCGGTCTTCGGCGGCATCGGCACCCTGGACGCCGCGCTCTGGGACCTCAAGGCGAAGGCCGCGGGGGAACCGCTGTGGCGCCTGCTCGGTGCCCGCGATCGCTTTGTGCCCGGCTATGCATCCGGCCTCGACATCGCGCTCGACGACGAGGCGCTCGCGACCTTCTACCGCTCCATGTCCGAGCGCGGCTTCACCGCCGGCAAGCTCAAGGGCGGGCGGGACGTCGACACCGACATCCGCCGCCTGCGCATCATCGCCGACGAGCTGGGGCGCAACACCTCCCGCCCGGCCCTGATGCTCGACTCGAACGAGTCCTGGAATCTCAAGCAGGCCGTGCGCTACGTCTCGGCGATCGAGGAGCAGCTCGACCTCACCTGGATCGAGGAGCCGCTGCGTCGCTGGGATGCAACGGGCCACGCCCGCCTCAGCTCGAGCATCAAGGCCGCCGTCGCGACCGGCGAGAATCTCACCGGTCTCGAGCAGTTCACCCCGCTCTTCGACGAGGGTGCCATCGATATCGTGCAGACGGGTGCGGTGTGGGGAATCACGCACTTCCTCCGGGTCGCGTACGCGGCACACTCGCGACACCTGCCGATGAGCCCGGTGGGCCTCACGGCGAACCCGGCCGTCGGCCACGCCGCGGCGGCCATCCCGAATCACCTGTCTGCGGAGGTGCAGGACATCGGCGCACCGTTCGGCGTCACCATCTCGGAGGAGTACGCCGACGGCGGCATTGTGCTCGGCGACCAGCCCGGTTCGGGCATCTCGATCGACGAGGACGCGATCATCGCCAACCAGCTCACCGCGCCGTGGATCACCCATGACGGGCCTCACGTGCGGTCCCAGCGGGCCGGCCTGCGCCTCGTCGCTGAATAAGCAGAAAGTCCAGTTCAGTCGAGGTGCCAGGCCTCGGTCATGATCTGCCAGTTCGGCTCGGCCGCGTCGGGCTCGAACGGCAGCTGGCAGGGCGCCGTGCGCGCCCACCACTGCTGCGTCTCGGGGTCCGCCGCCATCTTCGCCTGGTCAGCCTCGAAGTCGTCTCCGACATATTCGTAGTAGCCGAAGATCACGTCGCCCAGCACATAGATCGTGAAGTTCCGGATGCCGCACTCGGTGATCATCGCCTCCACGCCCGGCCATGCGGCCGCGTGCAGGTCGAGATACTCCACCCGCTTCTCGGGGCGGAGGCGCGCCGCCATCCCGAACCGGAGCGGTGCGACGGCCGTCATTCCTTGGTGCCGCCGGCGGTCATGCCGGTCACCAGGAAGCGCTGCGAGAACAGGAAGATGATGAGCACGGGCGCGATCGAGACCAGGGTCGCGAGCGCGAGCACGGGCAGGTCGATGGTCACCGATCCCGCAGAGGTCGGGTTGAAGAGTGGCACGTTGGAGAGCAGCTCGGCGAGCCCCACCTGCACGGGCGACTTACGCCCCGGTTCGGTGACGAACGGGAGGAAGTAGTTGTTCCAGTTGCCGGTGAGGTTGAAGAATCCGACGAGGGCGATCACCGGCGTCGCGAGCGGCATGGCGATCTTCCAGAACACCCGCAGCTCGCCGGCGCCGTCGATGCGCGCCGCGTCGAGGAGGTCCTTGGAGACCGCCGTCGAGAAGTAGATGTAGGTCAGGTAGACGCCGAACGGGAAGAACGAGAATGGCAGGATGACGGCCAGCGGCGAACCGATCAGCTTTACCGCGCTCAGCTCGAGGAAGATCGGCAGCACCAGCGCCGTGTTCGGGATGAGCATCACGATGAGGGTCAGGATCAGCAGCGGCCGACGCAGCTTGAAGTCCGTCATGGCGAGGGCGTAGCCGGCAGGGATCGTCACGACGAGCGCGATGATGAGCGCGGCGCCCGTGTAGAACGCCGAGTTGCCGAGCCAGGTGAAGATGATGCCGTTCTGGAAACCGGTGAGCTGATTCCAGTTGTCGGCGAGAGTTGAGAACGCTCCGAAGCTGAACGGGTTGTTCAGCAGCAGCTCGCGCGCGGTCTTCGTCGGGGCGAGCAGCAGCCAGACGATCGGCAGGGCGAAGAAGACGAGGAAGAGACCCGTGACGCTGAAGGCGAGTGCACGCCCGAGCCAACGGCCGGGTGAGATGTCCTTGTCGCGAACCGCCGTGACCTCCGGCGTCTCGGTCAGATTAGTCGCGCTCAAAGAGGCCTCCACGGAAGACGAAGAATGCAGCGAGACCGACGGCGACCACGAGCAGGATGAGGGAGATGGCGGCAGAGCCGTTGAAGTCGCCCTGACGGAATGCGAACAGGTAGGCGAGCTGGTTCAGCGAGTAGTCGGGCGGAACAACGCCCTTGCTGGCCTGGGACAAGACTCGCGGCTCGACGAACAACTGGGTGCCGGCGGCGAGCGACATGATGCCCATGTAGGAGATCCACTTACGTAGCATCGGGATCTGGATGTAGCGAGCCGTGTTGATCGGACCGGCGCCGTCGATGCGCGCGGCCTCCATCACGTCATTGCTGATGTTGTTGAGGGCGCCGTACATGATGACGATCCAGCCACCCGCGCCCGTCCAGAACGCGATGACGGTGAAGATCACCGGGAGGTTGTCGATCGAGACGGTCTGCACAAACGACTCGAGGCCCATCGCCTTGAGCAGGAATGCCACCGGCGACACGCTCGGGTCGAGCAGGAACAGCCAGAGCAGAACGCTCGACGCTCCGGCCAGTGCACCGGGGATGTAGTAGAGGAAGCGGATGCTGGTGGAGATCCAGCGCACCTTGATCGCATGAACGACGAGAGCGAGCAGCACCACGAACAGCGTGAGGCAGACCAGGTAGACGACCAGGTAGATCGCCACGTGCTGCACCGCGGGGAAGAAGCGATAGTCGCCGAACACCTTGGCGAAGTTGTCGAAGCCGACGAACGCGCCGCCCTTGGTGAAGGCGAGGAAGATCGCGTAGAGGGTGGGGAGCACACCGAAGGCCAGGAGCAGGACGGTGTACCCGCTCGAGAAGGTGTAGCCCATGATCGTCTGGGACCGGTCGGGGCGGCGACGACCCGACGGGGCCTGCTGCCGACCCCGTGAGGAGTCGGCAACAGGCCGGGTCGTAGTGCTGGTTGAAATGAGAGCAGTCCTTACTTGACCGTGTAGCCCGAGACCTGGGCCTGGTTCTTGATCTCGGTCTCCCACGCGGGGACGAGTTCGGCGAAGGACTTGCCTGCGGCGAGGCCGGGAACCACAACGCTGGCGTAGGCCGTCTCGGGGCTGAAGCTCGGGAAGCCCCATCCGTTCCAGACGCTTCCGGCGGCGGTGTTGACGCTTCCCTCGAAGTCTCCGACGAAGTAGCCGCCCTCTGCCTGCGTGGCGAGCCACGCGTCGGACGCGTCGGTGTAGGCCGGCAGGCCGGAGGCGAGCTCGATGGCCTTGTCGGAGCTGATGGCGAACTCGAGGAAGTCGGAGACGGCGTCGAGGTTCTTGGAGTGGCTCGATGCGTACCAGACGCCACCACCCACGTTGCCGGTCACCTTGTCTTCGCCATCCCAGTAGAGCGGAGCCGCTGCACCGATCTCGCCGGCCGGCACGTTCAGGTTATCCGGGTTCTGGAAGACAGCACCCGAGTACCAGGCCGGTCCGGGGGTTGCGACGAGCTTGTCGGCGTAGTCCACGAATCCGGCGCTGAAGACGCTGTCCTGGATGAGCGTGCCGTTGTCGACCATGTGGTCGAGCAGATCGGTCATACGGGTGGAGTGGTCGTCGGCGAAGTCGGTCGAGAACGTGTCGCCCTTGAGCTGGAAGATCGGTGCCTGTGCACCCCAGTAGTAGACGTAGGTTCCGACGAAGCTGTCGCCCACCGAGCCGAGGATGTATCCGGGGTGGTCGGCGGCGAGGTCATCGCTGAGGGCTTCGTATTCTTCCCACGTGGTCGGGATGTCGTAGCCGAACTGGTCGAGGAGCTTCTGGTTGTACCAGAGCACTACGGGGGCGAGGTCGTTGCGGAGTCCGTAGACGGCGTCATCGACGGTCATCGGGTCGTTCGCTCCCGCGGTGAAGCCCTCGAGGAAGTCGTCGTCGAGGACACCCTTGTTGAGCGGTGCGGCGAAGGCCTGAGTGCCGTTGAGCTCCTTGGCGGCCCACGAGGTGTCGTTCGTCTGGGTCGAGAAGACCACATCTGGCCAGCCCTCACCGGACTGGTCGAAGAGCGCGATCTTGGTCTTGAACGAGTCGCTGCCGCCGGCATTGCCGTCGTAGGTCTCGATCGAGATCGGAGTGTCGGGGTTCGCTTCCTTGAAAGCGTTGGCGATGGGTTCGCGCGCGGCGTCCACCCATACGGTGATGGAGCTGTCCGGATCCTGCTCAGCGGCGGCGAATCCGAAGCCGTTGTCCGAGGTCGGGCCGGCGTCTGCCGAGCATCCGGCCAGCAGTCCCACTACTGCGAGTCCTGCTGTGAGGGCGAGAGTGCCAGTGAAGCGGCGGTGCTGTGATGCCATTTCGCGTCCTTTTCTTGTCGACGTCGTTGACGACTGAGCGCCTAATTAGGCGTCGGGGTTAGTAGATCATACATGTGACGTATTCGCAATCCGCGAGGTGGCCCCGGTTCCACAAGCCTCCCAGATGTGAATGCATTGCCCCACGCCGCCCGCTCCCTACAATGGTTCGCATGTCACTCCCGCACGCCTCCGACCCTTCCGCCGTCTTCAGTGGCGCCGTGAAGCGGGCACCGGCCGCCCGTCTCGGAGTGCAGGTCGTGCACGATCTCGTCGCCATGATCGTGACCGGGTCGGTCGCCGCCGGCCAGCTGCTGCCGCCCGAAGGCGAGCTCGCCGCTCACTTCGGTGTGAGCCGCACGGTCATCCGCGAGTCGGTCAAAAGGCTCGAGGAGAAGGGCATGGTCACCGTCGGCCAGGGCCGCGGCACCGAGGTCAGCTCCTCCTCGGAGTGGAACATCCTCGACAAGGTCGTTATCTCGACCATGATCGAGAACGACCAGACCCTCGGCATCCTCGACGAGCTCGCCGTGGTGCGCAGCGAACTCGAGTCCGCGATGTCTGCGGCGGTCGCGACCAACCGCAGCCCCGCCGATCTCGAGGAGATCCGCGAGTCTCTTGAGGCCATGCGTCGCGCCTCTGACAACCCCGAGGTGTTCCCCGAGGCGGACAAGGACTTCCACTCGCTCATCATGAGCAAGTCGGGCAACGCTCTCGCCAAGGCGATCGCGCGCACGCTCGTGCAGCGCGCGAGCGACAACCAGCGCTTCCACGGCGCGCCCGGCCCCGATGCATACGCGCTCACCCTGCAGGAGCACGCGCTTGTGCTCGACGCCATCGAGGCGGGCGACCCGGACAAGGCCTCCGCAGCCATGCGCGACCACATCACGCGCGCCTGGGAGCGCCGCAAACTCCCCCGCGATGCCTGACCTGCTGGTCGCCGTGCCCGATGCGGCGATGCGGGATCGGTTGAGCCCTCCCCCGCCCGGCGTTGAACTCGTCGTCTGGGCACTTGGCTCGCCGCCCTCCGATCGACGGTTCGACCTGCTGGTGCTGCCGTACATGATCGGTGCCCCCTCGCTCGGCGGGCTGGCCGGGCAGGACGCCGCAGTCGTGCAGGCGCAGATGCTCGGCTACGACGGGGTCGCGGATCACCTCCCCGCCGGCAACGTCTACTGCAACGCCGTCGACGTGCACGAGGCAGCGACCGGTGAGCTCGCGCTCGCCCTCATCCTCGCGAGCCAGCGCGGCATCCCGGAGTTCGTGACGGCAGCACGTGACGGCGAGTGGGCGCACGAGCGCTACCCGGGGCTCGCGATGCAGACGGTCCTGCTACTCGGCACGGGTGGTGTCGGCCGGCAGGTCGCGCTGCGGCTAGCCCCGTTCGACGTCGAGCTGCTGCGGGTCGGGCGCAGCGCCCGCACCGACGACCTTGGAACCGTGCACGCCTGGGACGACGTCGACGAACTGCTGCCCAAGGCGGACATCGTGGTGCTCGCAGTGCCGCTCGACGACTCGACCAGGGGCTTGGTGGACGACTCATTCCTTGCAGCGATGGCCCCCGGCGCGCTGCTCGTGAACGTCGCCCGCGGCCCGGTCGTCGACACCGCGGCGCTCACGCGCGCAGTGACCGCGGGCCGGGTTCGTGCCGCGATGGACGTGACGGATCCAGAACCGCTCCCGCCCGAACACGCGCTGTGGACGTTGCCCGGAGTGCTCATCAGCCCTCACGTCGGCGGCGATGTCGGGTCGATGAGTCGGCGCATGGACCGGCTCGTACGGGAGCAGGTAGCGCTGCTGCTCGACGGGTCACCGCCGAAGAACGTGGTTGTGCGAACGTAATCCCTCGAATCAATCGTGTGATGTATGCTGTTTGCGGATTGGCTTCCGCTGACCGTGCACTCATCAAAGGCGATTGATCATGACGCGTTACCGCACCCGGCCGACGGGTACCAGCTGATGGAGCTGCGCCCCGGACTCCACCGCATCCAGGCGCCCCTCGGCGAGCGCTTCATTGCGATGTACCTGCTCGTGGGCTCCGAACGCGCGCTGCTGTTCGACACCGGCATCACCGAGAGTGTTCGCGAGACCCTGCTGCCCTACCTCGAGACCATCGGCTTCGACCTGGCGAAACTCTCCTGGGTGGTCAGCTCGCACTGCGACTGGGACCACACCGGAGGCAACGCCGCCATCCTGGCTGCCGCCCCGCACGTCGAGATCATGGCCGGTGCGCTCGACGTGCCGCTCGCTGAAGATCTCGAGGTGCTGATCGAGCAGCGCTACGCCGAGTTCCGCGACGACGACGGTTTCGAAGATGCCCCCGAGCTGACCGCGTACATCCGTGACGTTGCGGCCGTGACGCCGATCGCGCGCCCGCTGAACGGTGGCGAGGAGTTCGATCTCGGTGATCGCGTCATCCGGGTTCTGCACACCCCCGGTCACAGCGACGGCCATCTCTCGCTCTGGGATGCCGCCAACTCCGCCCTCCTCATCGCCGACGCGACCCTCGGCACCACCGTGCCGGGCGCCGACGGCGAGCCGGCCTTCCCGCCGACCTACCGCGACACCGACCCGTACCTCGCGAGCATCGAGCAGTTCCGCGCGTTCGACGCCGAGCTGCTGCTTACCGCGCACTACCCGGTCTACGAGGGCGCGGCCGTTGGTGCCTTCCTCGACGAGTCGGCCGAATACACCGAGACTCTGGATGTCGCGATCACCGCGGCCCTCGACGAAACCGGGCAGAGCACGCTCGAGATCATCCACCGCATAGCGCCGAGTGTCGGCCCGTGGGACGCCTTGGCGAGCGAGTACCTGATCTTCCCCGTCACCGGAAATCTCGAACGCCTCGTCGCTCGCGGGGCGGCAACTGTCTCCTCGCGCGACGGCCGGCGTGTTTGGGCACGCGCATGAGCCGCGTGCGCATCGGCGCGGTCGGCGCGGGCTGGTGGGCGACGAGTAATCACTTCCCGCTGCTCGCCAACCGTGAGGACGTCGAGCTCGTCGGAGTCTGCGGCCTCGGCCCGGGTCTCGGCGACGTGCGCGACAAGTTCGGCTTCGGCCTGGCGACCGAGTCGGTCGACGAGCTGCTCGACTCGGGCCTCGACGCCGTGGTCATCACCACCCCGCACGACCTGCACTTCGACGTCGCCACCCGCGCCCTCGAACGCGGCCTGCACGTGCTGTGCGAGAAGCCGATGACGCTACGTGCCGATGAGGCGTGGAGCCTCGCCGAGTCGGTCGAGCGTGCGGGCACCCACTTCCTCGTCCCCTACGGATGGAACTACAAGCCGTTCACTGTCGAGGCCAAGCGCATCCTCGACGCGGGGCTGGTCGGCGACATCCAGTTCGCGCTCTGCCACATGGCATCACCCACGCGGGGACTGTTCGGCGGCGACCCCACCCACATGCTCGAGCGCTGGGACTCGGACACCAAGCCCGAGCTGAGCACCTGGGCCGACCCGAAGCACGGCGGCGGTTACGCCCACGGGCAGGTCTCACACTCCTCGGCCCTGTTCTTCTGGCTCACCGGCATGCGCGCGGCGACCGTCGCGGGACGCGTGGCGAACGCAGGCTCCGCCGTCGACCTGTTCGACGCAGCGGTCATCCGCTTCGACAACGGCGCGCTCGGTTCGCTCTCGGGCGCGGCCACCCTCGCCGACGGCGACAAGTACCAGGTCGACCTGCGCATCTTCGGCACCGAGGGTGTGCTCATGATCGACGTCGAGCGCGAGCGGGTCTCGCTCAGCCGCTACGACGGCGAGAACATCAATGTCGATATCCCGGCCAGCGAGGGCGAGTACGAGTGCCTCGTGCCCCCGGTGCGATTCGTTGAACTCATCACGGGTGCGAGCACTCAGAACAACAGCACAGTGGATGTCGCTGCGCGCTCCGTCGAGCTCATCGAGGGGCTTCTGCGCTCCTCGGCCGCCGATGGTGCCGAGGTACGCGTCCATGACTGACTCAGGAGAAACAGTGTCAGAACCCCGCGGAGTGCTCACCGGATACCGGGTGCTCGATTGCACGATCGCCATGGCGGGGCCCTTCGCGGCCCAGCGCCTCGGCGACCTCGGCGCCGACGTGATCAAGGTCGAGCCGACCGCGGGTGAGTGGCAGCGTTTCGCCTCCGCCGGCGGCGCGAACGGCAACAAGATCAACGTCTCGTTCCTGTCCCTGAACCGCAACAAGCGCTCGCTCGCCATTGACCTGAAGTCCTCGGACGGCAAGGACGTGCTGAAGGAGCTCGTTGCGACCTCCGACGTCTTCCTGCAGAACTACCGACCCGGCGTCGCCGCTCGACTCGGTGTGGATTACGAATCGCTCAAGGCGATCAACCCGTCGATCGTCTACGTGTCCATCTCGGGCTACGGCGAGGACGGCCCGTACAAGGACCGCCCGGGCCAGGACCTGCTGCTCCAGGCCATGTCGGGCGCGATGCTCTCGGCCGGACGCAACGGCGAGCCGCCGAGTCCCGCCGGGCAGTACCTCGCTGACGCGATTACGGCATCCACCGCGTTCGAAGGTGTTCTGGCTGCACTGCTGCACCGCGAGCGCACCGGCGAGGGCCAGCTGGTCACCGTCAACATGCTCGACGCCCTGACCACCCTGCAGATGCAGGAGCTCTCGGTTTTCACCGTGGGCAAGGTGCCCCAGCAGCGCGGTGAGCAGCCGAACGCGCACGTCTATATCCGCGCCCCGTACGGCATATTCGCGACGAGTGACGGCTACCTCGCGCTCGGCTTCGCCGACCTCGAGACCCTGGGCAATGTGATCGGCGAACCGAGCTTCGCCGGCATGGTGCCCGAGGTCGACGGCTGGACCCGCCGCGACGAGCTGTACGAGAAGACCGAAGCCCGACTGCACACCGACACCACCGCGAACTGGCTCGAGAAGCTGCTCGCGGTCGGAATCTGGGCAGGCCCCGTCTACGGCTACCAGGACCTCGTCGACGACCCGCAGATCGCCCACAATGGCACCTTCGTCGAATACGACCACCCCACCGAGGGCCGCGTCAAGACGCCCGGCTTCCCGTACAAGTTTTCGGCCACCCCGCCCCGCATCGATCGCGGCGCTCCCCTCGTGGGCCAGCACAGCCGCGAGGTGCTCGCCGAGCTCGGTGTCAGCGCCGAGCGCATCGAGGGACTGTTCGAGTCGGGTGCGGTAGCGGGAGAATGACGCGCTTTCTCGGACTCACCTGGGACCACCCCCGCGGCCGCGAAGCCCTGCAGGCGGCCCCCTTCGCCGACCTCTCCTGGGACGTGCACTCCCTCGAGGGATTCGAGTCGAGCCCGATCGACGAACTCGCCGAGCGCTACGACCTGATCGTGCTGGACCACCCGCACCTTGGCGATGCCCTTGCCGTCGATTGCCTGCGGCCTCTGGATGAACTCTTCTCCCCCGCCGAGCTCGCCGGCTTCGCCGCCGACGCGGTTGGCCCGAGTTTCGCGTCGTACACGGTCGACGGTCATACCTGGGCGCTGCCGCTCGATGCCGCAACTCAGGTCTCCGCCCGCCGCCCCGACCTGCTGGCCGACGCCCCTGTCTCGTGGACTGACGCGCTCGCCCTCGATGTCCCGATCGCGCCAAGCCTGGCCGGCCCGCACGCCTTCCTCAGCCTGTGCTCGATCGCCGTGTCCCTCGGCGGTGACCTCGGCGACGAGTTCTTCGAGCGCTCGGTCGCCGTCGAAGCGCTCGAGATCCTCGCCGAGTTCGCGAGCCGCGCGCCCGCGGCCACCCACGGACTGAACCCGATCGGCCTGCTGGAGCTGATGAGCTCCACGGACGAGCTCACCTACGTGCCTCTCGTCTACGGCTACGTCACGTACTCGCCGCGAGTCGCGTTCGGTGCCCCGCCTGCCGGCGAGCGACTCGGCTCCACGATCGGCGGCACCGGCATCGCCGTGACCCGCCGCAGCGAGCCGAGCCCCGAGCTGCTCGACCACCTGCGCTGGCTGCTCTCCGCCGAGAGCCAGAGTGGTTTCATCCCGCAGCATTCAGGGCAGCCGAGCGCACGCTCCGCGTGGACTGATGCTGCGGTGGACAAAGCCGCGGGCAGCTTCTACTCGCAGACCCTCGAGACGATCGAGCAGTCCTGGGTGCGTCCGCGCTTCCCCGGCTACATCCCATTCCAGTCGACTGCGTCGCAGATCATCCGCGACGGCATCACCGACCCCGCAACCATCGACCTGCTTGCATCCACCTACCGGGAGGCCCGCTCGTGATCGCATTCGCGTCATCTTCTGAGAACATCACCGTGTCCCTTGACGGCGCCGTCGCGCTCGTCACCATCAGTCGCCCCGAGAAGCTCAACTCGGTCACACCCGAGATGTCGTCGGCCCTCGAGGCCTTCGCGGCCTGGGCGAACGACGCCGACGAGGTGCGCGCGATTGTGCTCACCGGTGCCGGCGAGCGCGCGTTCTGCGCGGGCAGTGACATCCGTACCCTGGATTCGTACGAGACGCCGTGGGACTTCCGCAATCGCCGCGACTACTGCGACGCGCTGCGCGAACTCCGCAAGCCGATCATCGCCGCAATCAACGGCTACGCCCTCGGCGGCGGCCTCGAGACGGCACTGACCTGCGACATCCGCATCGCGTCGGCGACCGCGACATTCGCAGCCCCCGAGATCAAGCTCGGCTGGATCGGCGGCGGCGGCATGACCGCGCTGCTCGCAAACTCGATCGGCGCGAGCAACACGGCTCTGATGACCATGACCGGCGACTCGATCGATGCGGCCCGTGCGCTCGCCTGGGGGCTGGTGAGCGAGGTGCTCGAACCCGCCGAACTGCTGCCGCGCGCGCTCGAGCTCGCGGCGACCATCGCGAGCCGTCCGCCGATCGCGGCCGAGACCGCGAAGGCCAACCTCACCGCCGCCTACAACCTGCCGCTGGCCCAGGCCGTCGCCTACGAGCGCGAACTGCAGGGCATCACCTTCGCCACCGCCGACGCCGACGAGGGACGCGCGGCCTTTGCCGAGAAGCGGCCCGGCGTCTTCCACCGTCGCTGAACCACAACCCAAGGAGCACCATGACTGACTGGACCGGCGGCGCCCCCGCCGCGCTGCCTCTCGACGCCGAGCGGGCGACCCTCGTCGGTCGGGTGTGGGATGCCGCGGCCGGCGGCCCGATCGTCGTCGCCATCCGCGATGGTGCGGCACACGACATCAGCCGCACCTTCCCGACGATGCGCGACGTCACCGAGAGCGTGGATCCGGCCGCGAGCGTCGCTGCCGCCACCGGCCCGACCCTGGCGACCGTCGACGAGCTCCTCGCCAACACGGCAGCCGACTCGCGGGATGCGTCGAAGCCCTGGCTGCTCTCCCCCATCGACCTGCAGGTCGTCAAGGCTGCAGGTGTCACCTTCCCCGTGTCGATGCTCGAGCGCATCATCGAGGAGAAGGCCCGCGGCGAGGCGGACGCCGCCGAAGACATCCGCGCGCAGGTGCTCGCGGCGCTCGGCAGCGACCTGAACGACCTCGTCCCCGGGTCCCCGGAAGCCATGAACCTCAAGAGAGTGCTCGTCGAACAGGGCCTCTGGAGCCAGTACCTCGAGGTCGGCATCGGCCCGGACGCCGAGATCTTCACCAAGGCGCCCGTGCTCGCCACGGTCGGCAGCGGTATCGACGTGGGCATCCGCTCCGACTCGGAGTGGAACAACCCCGAGCCCGAGGTTGTGCTCGTCATCGACTCCACCGGTCGCATCGTCGGCGCAACGCTCGGCAACGACGTCAACCTGCGCGACATCGAGGGGCGCTCCGCCCTGCTGCTCGGGCAGGCGAAGGACAACAACGCATCCGCTGCGGTCGGCCCGTTCATACGCTTGTTCGACGCGGACTTCGACCTGGATGTGCTGCGCGCCGAGACCGTGACCCTGCGCGTCGAGGGCGCCGACGGATTTGTGATGCACGGGGAATCGCACCTCGCCCAGATCAGCCGCGACCCCGCCGACCTGGCTGCCCAGGCGCTCAGTGCGAAGCACCAGTACCCTGACGGCCTCGTGCTGTACCTCGGCACGATGTTCGCCCCGACCGCCGACCGTGACACACCTGGCCACGGCTTCACCCACCACATCGACGACGTGGTCCGCATCGGATCCCCCGCCCTCGGCACCCTGGTCAATCGCGTCAAGCACACCGAGGACGTCGAGCCGTGGGAGTACGGCGTTCACGCGCTGATGACCAGCCTCGCCGTCCGCGGCCTACTCAACACAGGAGCACGCTCATGACCCTCACCTCGACCAATCCCGCGACCGGCACCGTCACCGACACCGGAATTTCCGCGACGACCAACGTCGCCGAGATCACGGCTGCCGCAACGGCCGCCTTCCACGTGCTGCGCACCTCGACCCGCGAGTGGCGGGCCGGCCTGCTGCGCGCCCTCGCCGACGGCCTCGAGGCCGACCGCGCGAACCTCACCGCCACGGCCTCGGCCGAGACAGGACTCGCGGCCTCGCCCCGACTCGACGTGGAACTCACGCGCTCCGCGTTCCAGTTGCGGCTGTTCGCCGAGGCGATCGAAGAGGGCGGCTACCTCGAAGCGACGATCGACCGGGCAGGCGACACGCCTATGGGACCCGGCCCGGACATCCGGCGCATGCTCGTGCCGATCGGACCGGTTGCGGTCTTCGGCTCCAGCAACTTCCCGTTCGCATTCTCGGTTGCGGGCGGCGACACCGCGTCGGCCCTCGCGGCCGGAAACCCCGTGATCGCCAAGGCGCACGGCTCGCACCCGCTCACCTCGAAGGCATCCTTCGAGGCGCTCAACGCTGCGGCGCTCGCCTACGGCGCCCCCGCCGGAACCATCGGCATCGTCTATGGCCAGGAGGCCGGCGCGACCCTCGTCGCGGACCCCGCCGTCGCCGCCGTCGGCTTCACCGGATCCCTTGCGACCGGGCGCATCCTGCTAGCCATCATCGAGAAGCGCGAGCGGCCGATCCCGTTCTACGGCGAGCTCAGCAGCCTCAATCCGCTCATCATCTCGCAGGGTGCCGTCGACGCGCGGGCGGAGGCCCTCGCCGACGGCCTGTTCCTCTCCTTCACCGGATCCGCCGGCCAGCTCTGCACCAAGCCCGGCATCGCGTTCCTGCCGCGGGGCGCAACCGGCCTGGTCGACGCGATCGTCGCGAAGGCTTCCGCCGCCGCCGCGCAACCTCTGCTCAATTCGCGCATTCTCGACGCGTTCGGCGATATCCGCGGGCGTCTCATCGCCGATGGTCGCGCGACCTCGCTCGTCGAGCCGCACTCGGGCGACGACGGCTTCACCCTCACCCCCGCCGTGCTCGCGATCGACGCGGCCGACGTCACCGACGCCGTCGCCGAGGAGGCGTTCGGACCGCTGCTCGTCGTCGCCCTGTACGACGACATCGCCGAGGTAACGACTGCGTTGACGGGCGTACCCGACTCGCTCACCGCCACCGTGCACGCCGAGGACGATGAGTGGGACGCACTCGCTCCGCTCGTCGCCGACCTCGAGGATCGCGCCGGCCGGCTGGTGTTCAACGGCTACCCGACAGGCGTGCGCGTCTCCTGGGGCCAGCACCACGGCGGCCCCTGGCCCGCGACGAACAGCGCCCACACCTCGGTCGGCGTCACGGCGATCCGTCGCTTCCTGCGCCCGCTCGCATGGCAGGGGGCTCCCGCCGAACTGCTGCCGGTCGAGCTGCGCGACGACTTCCTCGCGATCCCCCGTCGAGTCGACGGCGTGCTCACGCTGGGCACGCCGGCCTGACTCGTCCCGCCCGTACTGTGTTCCCAAATGCAGGATGAAACGGCTCACGACCGCCAGCCACCCTTGAGCTTCCGCACTAGCGGAAAACGGTCCTGCATTTGGGACCAGAACGCTGGGGTCGGGGCGGCCCAGCGCGCGACTAGGGGGTCAGCGCCACGGGCGCGGCGTCCTCCCACCAGCGCAGCACGCGCAGCGCGCGCAGGGTGACCCAGCGGCTCGGGTGGCCCTCGCCTTCCGCCTCGAGCTCGAACAGGGTCGGCCCCTCGTGGTGGTACTCGAGCGGGAACATTCCGTTCGGCAACTGCTTGGCGCGCAGCAGGTCGATCGCGCGACCGAGCCGCGGGTCCCGCTCGGGGCGCGCGAGCCGGAAGTAATCCAGCGCGCGCAGAACGTCGTAATACCAGCGCACGGGCGAGGCGAGCAGCGTGAAGCGCACATCCGTCAACTCGCCGTCGGAGACCCGCCAGAGCAGTCCGCGCTCGAGCAGGTACTCCTCCCCGCGAAGACGCGCAGCGGTGACCTCCTCGGACGGATCGGGAACCGCGAACAACCCTTCGAGCGCCGCGAGAGTGGAGTGAAACGACGAGGGAGCTCCGGGCTCCTCCTCGCTCCAGCAGTTCCAGCCACCGTCGGCGTGCTGGCCGGCGAGGAGGGTCTGCACGATGCGCGATGAGTCCTGCCCGAAGTAGCCGCCGATGGCGAGGGCGATCCCGTTGATGCACGACTCGGTCTCCCCCTCGAAGTAGCCCGTGTCGTGGTACTGCCAGGTCACTTGGCGTGCGACCCGGTCGATCGCGACGCGCACCGGCTCGGCCGCGGGGTCAACGCCGTATTCCACCAGCGACTGCAGGGAGAAGTGGGTGGCCGTCCAGGCGTCGAAGAACGGTTTCTCGTCATCGACCCAGCCGGGGCGGTAGGTGCCGCCATCCCAGCGACCGTCTTCCGCCTGCTCGCCGAGAAGCCGCGCACCCCATCCCGACATCGCGACCTCGGCCCGTGCCTCCGCAATCGCGGCCGGCGGCGCGTCGGTGAGATCTCGCAGGGTCTGCCAGCGAATCGCAGGGTCACCGCTCAGCAGATAATCGACGACATCGTTCATGCGGGGAGGCTACTCCCGCGCACCGACATTGGCGAGCACTACCGCAGCACCGAACTCAGCAGCAGGCTCGTCTCGCTGTTGACGACACCCTCGATCGACCTGATCTGGCCGAGGAGCCGGTCGAACGCCGTGAGGCTCTCGCAGCGCAGCTCGGCCACGAGATCCCAGCCGCCGTTGGTCGTGTGCAGGGCATGCACTTCCGCAAAACCACGCAGCTTGCGGATGACGTCGTCCGTCGACCGCCCCTCCACCTCGATGAGCGTCATGGCGCGGATCGTGTCCGGGTCGAGCTCTTCGCGGATCCGGATCGAGAACCCGAGCGCGACACCTGAGCTCACCAGTCGGTCGATGCGGTGGGTGACCGTCGCCCTGGTCACCGCGAGCTGGCTCGCGAGCGTGGACACGGGGGCCCTGCCATCCACTCGCAGTAGCGCAATGAGCCGTCGATCGAGATCGTCCATGATCAGAGTGTACTTCTGACCGAGCAGACTGCAAATTTGGTACCACTAAATGATCGGTGATTGCGATTGTGGCTGCACAATGCCGATATCTACGCTGGTGCAATGGTGCTATTCGCAGGCGTGACCGATGTCGTGAAGTGGGTGCAGGCGACGAGCCTCGAGACGATCCTCGAGGGAATGGTCGAGTACCTCGAGGCGGACTTCCGCCGCTGGCCCGCGTTCGAGAAGGCTCCGCGGGTCGCGAGTCACTCCGATGTCGGGGTCATCGAGCTGATGCCGACGAGCGACGGCGAGCTCTATGCGTTCAAGTACGTCAACGGGCACCCCGCCAACCCGCTTCGCGGACTCCAGACCGTGACGGCCTTCGGCGTGCTCGCCGACGTCGCCAGCGGTTACCCCCTGCTCGTAGCCGAGATGACGGTGCTCACCGCGCTGCGCACCGCCGCGACATCCGTTCTGGCCGCGAAGTACCTGGCCCGCCCCGATGCGACGACCATGGCCCTCATCGGAACCGGCACGCAGGCCGAGTTCCAGGCCATCGCTTTCCGCACCGTTCTGGGGATCAACACTCTGCGCGTGTTCGACACCGATCCTGCGGCCGTCGCCAAGCTGCGCCGCAACCTCGAGCCGCTGGGCTTCGAGATCCACACCGCGGCGAGCGCGGCCGAGGCGGTCGACGGCGCGCACATCGTCACCACCTGCACGGCCGACAAGGCGAACGCCACGATCGTGACCGCCGACATGGTTCAGCCCGGCCAGCACCTCAACGCGATCGGCGGCGACTGCCCCGGCAAGACGGAGCTCGACGCCACCATCCTCGTGCCAGGCAGCGTCTTCGTCGAATTCACCCCGCAGACCCGCATCGAGGGCGAGTTGCAGCAGGTGTCCCCCGACTTTCCCGTCACCGAGCTGTGGAACGTCATCACCGGGGACGCGGCGGGCCGGTCATCCAGAGATCAGATCACCGTCTTCGACTCGGTCGGGTTCGCCATCGAGGACTTCACCATGCTGCGCTACCTGCGCGACAGCATCGTCGGCACAGCCTTCGCGCGCGACATCGACCTCGTCGTCGACCCCGACGACCCAAAAGACCTGTTCGGCCTCGTCGCGGGCAGCAACGCCCCCGTCCCTGCCTGATGCAGGCGCCCTCCGCGGTCGTCATGATCCGGCCGCACCACTTCACCCCGAACCCGGCGACCGCTGCCGACAATGCATTCCAGGTGGATGTCCCGGCCGACGATTCACGCCTGCTCGCAGCCGAGGCGTACCGCGAGGTCACGGCCGCGAGTGTCGCGCTGGCCGACGCCGGGATCACCGTGCACCTCTTCGAGGACGAGGACACGACTACCCCCGACAGCGTGTTTCCGAACAACTGGTTCTCGACCCACTCGGGCGGACACGTTGCGATCTACCCCATGCACTCCCCCAGTCGGCGCACCGAGCGGCGCAGTGACGTCATCGAGTTGCTGAAGCACGACTACCGCGTGCAGGACGTCATCGACTATTCGGGGCTCGAGTACGACGATGTGTTCCTCGAGGGCACGGGTGCCATGGTCCTCGACCACGCCTCGCGCATCGCCTACGCGGCGCGCTCCAACCGCGCGGACCCCATCGCCCTCGAGCGCTTCTGCACCAACTTCGGCTACGAGCCGATGGTCTTCGATGCTGCCGACAGCGACGCAGTGCGGATCTACCACACCAATGTCCTGATGTGCATCGCGACCGACTTCGCCCTGATCGGTGCCGAGCTGCTGACCGATGAGCGTCGCCGCCAGCAGGTGCTCGACCGCATCGCGGCACCCGGCCGCGAGATCATCACCCTGCGTGAAGACCAGGTGCGCAACTTTGCGGGCAACGCGATCGAGCTGCGTGGGAGCGCCGGCCGGGTGCTCGCGCTGTCGTCGCGGGCGTACCGCAGCCTCGATCCCGCGCAGATCGGGACCATCGAGCAGTACGCGCGGCTCGTGCCACTGGACGTGCCGACCATCGAACTGGCCGGAGGCTCCGTGCGGTGCATGCTCGCCGGCATCCACCTCGACCGCCGCTAGCCGAGGGCAGCGCTAGCTGAGGTCGGGGCCTCGTCCTAGGCTGGAGCGACATGCAGGGCCGGCTGCTCGAGGGGCGAGGAGTCGAGAATGGCCATGCAGCATGCTGTTGTGGATGGTGCGGCGGCAGCCGAGCGTGCGAGATCCGGTCACGTGAGCGGGTGGCATCCCGTGCTCGCAGCTGTCGAGGGCGAGCCGGGCACGTGGTTGATGGTGGACGAGGGGCGCGGCCGCTGCTACGGGGTGATCCGGCTGCTGCGGATCCGCGGGGAGGCAGGCTACCGCGCCGTGACCTGGGCGGAGAAGAGCGAGGACCGGCAGCTGATCGGCTATTTCCGGAGCCTGCGCGCCGCGTGCGCCGCCGCCCACAACAACCTGCTGTCGACTTACGGCAACCCCGGCCCGCCCAACGGTGGAAGGGTGAGCCGCTGATCAGGTCGCTGTGAGATAGTGCGCGAATGAGCGACTCAACAGCGACCCCGAGCGACCCGGCCGAGGGCCGCCGCCGCAACCTCATCGGCACATGGGCGTTCGGCTTCGCCCTCGCCGCGCTGGTCGCCGGACTCGGCGGGCAACTCACACTCACCCTCAACCTGAGCGCCATCGCGATCTTCGCGGGGTTCGTCGGATTCTTCGAAGGTCAGCGTCGCGGCCTGCGCCGACTGCTCTCGATCCTGGCGATGGCCATCGGCCTGGTCACCCTGACGCTGATGGCGACGCCTACACCTTTCGCCTAGCGGCTGCGCTCTAACCGATGCTCGTGCCGAACAGCAGCCCGAGCAGATAGGTCGCGCCTGCGGCTCCGAAGCCGATCGCGAGCTGCCGCAGGGCACGCAGCAGGGGCGGTCCGCCCGAGAGCAGCCCGACGACGGCACCGGTGCCGAGCAGCGCGATGCCCACGAGGGCAGCCGCGATGATGACCGCGGAGAACCCGGTCGCGCCGAACAGGTAGGGCAGCACGGGGATGATCGCGCCCGAGGCAAAGAACAGGAAGCTCGAGACGGCCGCGCCCATCGCCGAGCCGATCTCCTCGTGCTCAGCGACCGCATCCGCGGGGCGCTCGATGCTGAGGTCGCGCATGACCTCGGCGGCGTGCGCCTTCGACTCCTCCTCGCTCATGCCGCGAGCGCGGTAGACGAGCGAGAGTTCGTTGGCGTCGACGTCGAGAAACTCGAGCGCCTTCTGCGCGTCGGGGTTGGGGTTCGATGCCGCGAGCAGTTCCCGCTGCGAACGCACCGAGACGAACTCGCCGGCGCCCATCGAGAGGGCGCCCGCGAGCAGGCCGGCAATGCCGGTGGCGAGGATGACGGGAGTCGACACCCCGGTCGCGCCGATGCCGAGCACCAGCGCAAGGTTGCTCACGAGCCCGTCGTTCGCACCGAACACCGCCGCCCGGAACGTGCCCGACAACCGCTGGCGCCCGCGGGCGGCGAGGGCACGCACGACCTCCTCGTGGATCTGCTCGTCGGCCGCCATGGTCGCGGTCGCGTCGACGTCATCCTCATAGGGCGATCGCGCCTCGGCACGCTGGGCGAGCGCGAGAACGAAGACCGATCCGAAGCGACGGGCGAGCCAACCGAGCATACGCGTGCGGATATCCCCGCGCTGTGGGCGACCGACCCGATCGCCGAGCAGTCCGAGCCAGTGCGACTCGTGGCGGGCCTCCGCGTCTGCGAGGGCGAGCAGGATGTCCCGCTCCTCCCCCTGGCGTCGGCTCGCAAGGTCCCGGTACACGGCGGCCTCCGCGCGCTCGTCCGCGAGGTACCTGCGCCACTTGCGGAGGGTGGCTGCGGAGGCGGGCGCGCTCACGCGGCGTACCGCACGCCCCAGCGGGCGACCCAGGTCTCCCCGGGCTCCAGCCAACGCAGGCCCTTGCCGCTGTTGAACGCGTCGGGCGCGGCGGTCATCGGCTCGAGGGCGACGGCGACGCCGGTGCCGCCATCCTTGGGGAAGTCGCGCGGCGTGTAGACCTGCAGGTATCCGAAGCTCTCGTCCTGCCAGACCTCGAGGCTGCGACCGTCTGGCGCGCTGAGCACGCTGCTGGTCTCGCCCGCCGGAAGCCCGCCGAGCGTCACGTTGAGGTCGATCTCGCCGAGCACACGACCGCCGCGCAGGTCGAAGTCGCCGTCGACGGGCACCTCGTCGACCGGAAGCAGCAGGTCGTTCATCGAGAAGCGGGTGGACGCGCCGACGGTCAGCGTGAGATCTGCGGAAGGAACATCCCCGATACGGAAGTAGGGATGGGCGCCGATCGCCACGGGCGCCTTCGCCGTACCCGCGTTGAACAGTGTGTGCGTCACCGCGAGACCGCCGTCGACGAGCTCGTAGCGCACGCTCGTGTCGAGCAGAAACGGGTAGCCGTGCTGCGGGAACACTCCCGCCGACAGCGTGATGGCCGACTCGCTCTGCTCGGCGACCCGGTAGGGAGTGTTGCGCAGCAGGCCGTGGGTGGCCTGCTTGCGGCCGGGATCCGTGAGGTCGAGCTGCTGGCGCTTGCCGTCGAGTGACCATGCGCCCTCGGCGATGCGGTTGGGCCACGGGACCAGGACGATGCCGCAGCCCATGGGCGGGCCATCCTGCTCATCGAAGGGCTCGGTCAGGTCCACGCCGTCGATCGAGAAGTGACGGATGCCCGCTGCCAGCTCGGTGATGATTGCGCGAGACGTGCCGCGGGTGAGGGTGAACTGCTGACCGGTGGGAGCACGCATAGTGCAAGCCTATCCAGCAGCTAACCGACCGTGCCGCCGCTCAAGTCGCGGCTGGCGGCGCGGATCGTGTGGAGCGGAGTGTCGAGCACGGCTAGCCCGAACTGGATGCGGTTGCGGTACCGGGCCGGCAACATTCCCCGTTCGACCGAGAAGGTCAGCATCAGGGCGTTCGCCCGTAGACCCCGAACGGCGGCCCAGGGCACGAGGATCGGGTGCGCGTCGGCGGGATCGCGCAGCTCGATGCCTGCGGTGTCGAGGCGGAACGCGACATCCGGCAGATCATCGCTGTCCCAGTAGGCGGCTTTTGCGGCGATCGCGCGGAACTCGCGGCGGGCGACCCAGAACTGGTACAGGCCCGCGACGAACTCGAGGGCGAACAGCACGTAGACCCACTGCACGCTCTCGGGAGCGTTCTGCGCGAAGTAGATGGCGAACACGGCCGAGCTGCCGACAAGCAACAGGCCCAGCGCGATCGAGAGGTAGGCGGACACCCGCTTGCTGCGCCGTTCGCTTGTACGCCATCGGGCGATCTTCGCCTTGTCGACGCGCACCTCGAGATACTCGGTCACGACACCCGTCCGCCGCTGAGCACCCGCATCGCTGTGCTGATCGTCTGCGGCACCTGGTCGAGCATTGTGCGTCCGAACGCGTACTGGCCGCAGTACTTCGCCGGCAGTGCGGCGGGGTCCACTCGGAACCGGATCATCGCGTACTTCACGCTCATCCCCCTTCACCCACTCCCACGGGATCTCGAAGCTCCCGCCACCGTCGAGGTCGGGCAGGGTCAGCCCGTTCTCGTGCACGGTGAACGCCGTCAGAGGGAGGTTCTCGGCGGACCAGTACGCGTCGTCCTTCTTGGCCACGTAGACGAAGGACGCGATGCCGAGGGCGATGAGCGCGACCGAGATGACTACCGCAAAGCCGAAACTCAGCACGATCGATCCGAGGTTGACGACATCGATGCTCGGAATGACGAAACTGGCGATCACGCCGAGGAACAGCAGGCCGAACAGAATCTGCACCGCGCCCCCGACGTAGCGAACGGTCCGCTCCCGCTTGCGCAGTTTCGCGGCCTTCGCCCGATCGATGTGAACAACGAGCGGAGGCTGAGCAGAAGTCATGTCCCCAAGTATGGCGGGGTCAGGCGGTCGAGCGAGCTACGAGCCGCTCGATCGCCGCGAGCGGGATGTCCAGCCAGTCGGGCCGGTTGCGCGCCTCGTACAGCGACTCGTAGACGGCCTTGTCGATCTCGAAGGCGTCGAGCAGGGCGCGCTGCTCGCGGATGTCGACACCCGCCGTCGCGTTGTAGCCGTCGACAAACGACTTGCGGGCCGCGGACGCCCAGGCGCGAGCATCGACCGGGGGGTTGTTGTGCTCGAGGGCGCCGGCCACGTAGTCGAACGAGCGCAACATCCCGGCGACGTCGCGCAGAATCGAATCGGGGCGCGACCGCTCGGGCATGGGCCGCATCGGCTCGCCCTCGAAATCGAGCAGCACCCAGCCGAGTTCGGGCGACGACAGCGTCTGGCCGAGGTGGTAGTCGCCGTGGATGCGCTGCAGCCGCGGCCATGCGCCCTTCTCGACGCTTGCGTAAATCTCGCGGATGCGGTCGGCGAAGGGGGCGACGCGCGGCACCTCGCGAGCGGCCGAGTCGATGCGACGGCGCATGCTCACCATGGCGCCCTCGATCTCGTCCGGTCCGGCCTCGACAGTGGGCAGCGCCTCGGCGAGGGTGGCGTGCACCTCGGCGGTCGCGACGCCCAGACCGTACGCCTGCTCAGTGAAGTCCTCGCCCGCGGCCGCAGCGCTGAGTGCAACCCGCCAGGCGTCGTCGAGTCCGGGCAGGAACTCCTGCACGAAGGCGAGGTGGCCAATGGCTCGTCCGTCCTCCCGGCCCGAGTCGGGCCAGCTCGCCTCGAGCGACCCGAATGACGTGGGCACGCGATGGGAACCGGCGGAGGTCAGCGCGGCCTGGGTCGTGACATCCGGATTCTCGCCGTGGTGCAGCACGCGGAACACCTTCGCAATGACCGAGGGCACCGAACCGCCCTCGAGGTCGCAGATGATCGAGGTATTCGACTGCTCGCCCGACAGCACCCTCGACGAGAGGATGCGCCCCGGGCTCGACAGCGCATGCCCCCGCGCGGTCGAGTCGTGGCCGGTGAGCTCGCGGTTCTCGCCGATTGCGCGCAGCAGGCTCTTGGCGTAGGCGGGATCGTGCGGACCGTCGTAGTGGAAGCGACCGTCGACCTCACCGATGAGCGAGTTCTCGAGCCCGGCGAGCGGCTCATCACGGGTGGTGACGGGCACGTGGTAGAGCACCGGCCTGGCGGACGCCTCATCGATGAGCAGATAGCTCGTGACCTGCACACCGTCGATCTCGTCGAGCAGGGTTCCCTTGACGCGCAACTGCGGTGAGCGGCCTTTCGCCGAGTACCAGCGCTGTTTCGCCATCCAATCGCTCAGGAATTCCGCATCAATGCTCATAAAGCGCACCCTATCGCCCGGCCCTGAAAACGCGAGGCCCCAATCGTCAGCAACTCCTAATCGTCAGCAAGTACGACGCTAAGACCGGCGAGTCGCAGGCGGGTGACGATCTCGGGTGGGGCGTCGCTCGCCGTGACGAGTGTGTCGAAGTCGGAGATCGGTCCCACGCTGCCGAGCCGCGCCCGACCGAGCTTCGACGCGTCGGCGACGAGGATGGGGCGCTCGGCGGAGAGCACCATACGGCGCTTCACCTCGGCCTCGGGGAGGTTCACGTTGGTGACGCCGCGATCCGGGTCGACGCCGTTACAGCCGATGAACGCGAGGTCGGCGCGCAGCGTTTCGAGGAACGGCGAGGCGAACGGATTCACGAGCGAGTGCTGCAGCGGGCGGAGGGTGCCGCCGGTCACGACGACGGTGAAGCGGGGCATCGCCGCCTCCAGGGCGAGCGCGATGGTGAGCCCGTTGGTGACCACGAGCACGTCGTCGAGGTCGCGACGCTCCACGAGCGCGTGCGCGACCGCGAGGGCCGTGGTGCCCACGTCGAGCAGCACACTCTGCCCGCGCTGCACGAGCCCGGCTGCCCGGCGCCCGATCGCGCGCTTGGCGGCCGCGTGCTCTTCGAGGGACGCCTCGAACGACTGCTCCCCGAGCCCCTGCGACCGCGGCATCGCGCCACCGTGCACGCGGATGACACTGCCTGCGGCCTCGAGTGCGGCGAGATCCGACCGCACGGTGACTCCGCTCACTCCGAGTTCGAGAGCCGCATCGGTCACCCGCAGAAACCCGCGCTCGGTGATCATGCGCAGCACGCGGTCGCGGCGGGCGAGGGCGGGAGCCGCGTCATCCACCCTTTCAAAAGCTTTCACAATTGAAAGTACCATTTTCGATATCGTAATTGGATGCCCATCACCTCGGAATCGACGACGCTTGCTGACGGCCGCGAACTCATCTACTACAACGATGCCGACTCGACCCTGACCGGCGCTCGTGCTCTGGATGCCCGGCTCCTCGATCCCCGCCCTGACACCGCCACCATGCGCCAGGACGTGCTCACGGGCGAATGGATCTCGATCGCCGCGGCTCGCCAGAACCGCGCCTTCCTGCCACCGGCCGACCAGGATCCGCTCGCGCCGACGACCCCGGCGAACCCCTCTGAGGTGCCGAGCAACTACGACGTGGCGGTGTTCGAAAACCGCTCCCCCTCCTTCGGTCCGGAGGTCGGCTCGCTCGACCTCTCGGGCCTCGCCCTGAACCGCACGGCACCGTCATTCGGACGCTGCGAGGTGGTGTGCTTCAGCCCCGATCACGAGGGCTCGTTCGGGTCGCAGACGCCCAGCCGCGCCCGCACGATCATCGAGGCCTGGGCGGATCGCACCGCGTTCCTCTCCGCGCTGCCCGGTGTCGAGCAGGTGTTCCCGTTCGAGAACCGCGGCGAGGCGATCGGCGTGACGCTGCTGCACCCGCACGGCCAGATCTACTCCTACCCCTACGTCACGCCGCGCACCCAGCGCCTGGTCGAGTCGGTCGCCGCCGTGCCGACCCTGTTCGAGGACATCCTGGCGAGCGAGCGCTCATCGGAGCGCGTCGTGCTCTCCGGCGAGCACTGGACGGCCTTTGTGCCGTTCGCGGCACGTTGGCCGATCGAGGTGCACATGCTGCCGCACCGGCACGTGCCCGACTTCGCGGCCACCTCTGCGGAGGAGCGCGACGAACTCGCTGACCTGTACTTGAAATTATTGCGGGGGGTCGACGCGTTGTACCCGACGCCGACGCCGTACATCGCGGCCTGGCACCAGGCTCCGGTGAACGTTGCCCGCTCCGAGATCCGTCTTATGCTGCAGCTGACCTCGCCGCGCCGGGCGGACAACAAACTCAAGTACCTCGCCGGCTCCGAAGCGGCGATGGGAGCGTGGATCGGCGACGTGACGCCGGAGGCCTCAGCAGCATTTATCAGGGAAGGCATTGCCCGCGCATGACTGACATTAGAGACGACGTCCGCTTCGACTTCGAGCAGCTGTTCGGGTACGCGCCGCAGGGCGTCTGGTCGGCTCCGGGTCGTGTGAACCTGATCGGCGAGCACACCGACTACAACGAGGGCTTCGTGCTGCCGTTCGCGATCAACCGCCGCACGGTGCTCGCCTTGGGCACGCGGGATGACGCCGTGCTGCGCATCGCCAGCTCGTTCGCCGATGAGGTGGCGGAGATCCCCCTCTCTTCTCTGGCGCCCGACGCCCTCGCGGGCTGGTCAGCGTACCCGTTCGGTGTGGCCTGGGCGCTCGGCGAGTTCGGCGCGGATCTCGCGGCGGTGCCGGGAGTGGACATCTACATCGACTCCGTGGTGCCCGTGGGCGCCGGCCTATCGTCTTCGGCAGCGATCGAGTCGGCGGTCGCCGTAGCCCTGAACGATGTGTGGCAACTCGGCTTCGATCGCCCGACTCTCGCAAAGGTGGGGCAGCTCGCCGAGAACAAGGCGGTGGGTGCCCCGACCGGGATCATGGACCAGTCCGCCTCACTGCTGGGTCGCGCTGACGCCGCCGTGTTCCTCGACTGTCGCTCGCTGGAGTCCGAGCTGATCGACCTCGGCTTCGCCGCGGCCGGGCTCGAGCTGCTGATCATCGACACCGGGGTATCGCACGATCACGCCACCGGCGGTTATGCGGAGCGCCGGGCATCCTGCGAGAAGGGCGCTGCGGTTCTCGGCGTCTCGTCCCTGCGCGATGTGTCGGTGGATGACCTGCCCCGCGCCCGCGAGATGCTGGATGACGAGACCTTCCGCCGCGTGCGGCACATCGTGACGGAGAACCAGCGGGTGCTCGACACCGTGCGCGCCCTGCGCGATGAGGGACCCGCCGCTATCGGCGACCTGCTGGATGCCTCGCACGCGTCGATGCGCGATGACTTCGAGATCTCGGTGCCAGAGCTGGACCTCGCGGTCGAGACCGCGCAGGCGAACGGCGCTATCGGCGCCCGGATGACGGGTGGCGGCTTCGGCGGCTCCGCCATCGCCCTCGTGCCCTCGGGCGGGGTGTCGCGCATCCAGGTCGCGATCGACGGCGCCTTCGCGGAGCACGGTTTCGGCCAGCCCGTCACTTTCGTGGTCGCAGCCTCGGATGGCGCCGGCCGCGAGAACTAAGACCCCGATTCGCACGTTTCGGCCGCTTGCCCGTAAGGGAAGCCAGCCGAAACGTGCGAATCAATCCAGCGGGGCTTACTTGGCGAGGAACCCGAGCAGTGCGGCGTTCACCTCGGCGGCGTGCGTCCAGAGGAGGCCGTGCGGGGCACCTTCGATCTCGACGTACTCAGCGTCGGGCAGGCGCTTGGTGAACTCGCGAGCCGTTGAGTCGATAGGCAGGATGCGGTCCGCCGTTCCGTGCAGGATGAGGGCCGGGACATCCACCTTCTCGATATCGGCGCGGAAGTCGGTCAGCCAGCTCTGCACCACGCCGACGGCCGCGATCGGCGCTGAGGTGACGGCGACGTTCCAGCTGGCGTCGACGACGGCCTGGCTGATGCGGGATCCCAGGTTCTCGTCGAGGTTGTAGAAGTTCGAGTAGAAGTCCTTGAACCAGGCGTAGCGGTCCTCGGTCGCAGCCTTCTCGATGCCCTCGAAGACGTCGGAGGGAACGCCGGTGGGGTTGTCATCGGTCTGCAGCAGGAACGGTTCGAGCGACGCGAGGAAGGCGGCCTTCGCAACGCGCTTCGAGCCGTAGGTGCCGAGGTAACGACCGACCTCGCCGGTGCCCATCGAGAAGCCGACGAGGGCAACATCGTTCAGGTCAAGCGTCTCGATGACAGCGTTGAGGTCGGCGGCGAAGGTGTCGTAGTCGTAGCCGATCGTCGGCTTGCTCGAGAGCCCGAAGCCGCGGCGGTCGTAGGCGATGACGCGGTAGCCGGCCTCCAGCAGGGCGGCGGTCTGCTTCTCCCACGAGCGCCCGTCGAGCGGGTAGCCGTGGATCAGGAGCACCGGCTGGCCGGTTCCATGGTCCTCGTAGTAGAGGTCGATGTTTGTGCTGTTCTCCTGGCCGACTGTAACGAATGCCATGGTCCTTGCTCCTTCGAATCTCAGGAAAACGATCGTTTTCCCCGCTTGTCCTCTACACTAGATAACGATCGTTTTCACCGCAACCCCTATTCGAAGAATTGTGAATGCGCCATCTCACCACCAAGGAAACAGCTCATGTCCACCAGCTCCCCGACCGCGGCTCGCCAGCCCCGACCCCCCGTGCTCTCCGAGACGCAGGCACGCTCGCGCGCGCTCGAGACGGCGACACGGTTGTACTACGCGCGCGGGATCTCCGCCGTCGGCATGGACGCGCTCAGCTCCGAGTCGGGCATCGGGCTCAAGCGCCTGTACCAGCTGTTCCCGTCGAAGGAGGCGATCGTCGAAGAGGTGCTGAACTCCATGCACGGCACCTGGGTGGGCGATATCGAGCAGGCCGCGGCATCCGCGACCACGCCTCGCGACCGCCTGCTCGCGGTCTACGACTACCTGGGCCGCTGGTTCAGCGACGACGACTATCGCGGCTGCGTCTTCATCAACACGTTCGGCGAGATCGGGGCGGCGTCCCCGCGCATCGCCACTCTCGTTCGCGATCACAAGCTCGACTTCCAGCAGTACGTGGTGCGGCTCGCCGTCGAGGCGGGGGCGACCGAGGCGCTCGGGCAGCAGCTCGCGATCCTCGCGGAGGGCGCCCAGACCACGGCAGCCATCGCCGGCGATCCTGCCGCTGCGGGCTACGCGCGCGATGCAGCGGTCACCCTGATCGATGCGGCGCTGACCTGATCGCAGGTTGAGTCGCCCTACCGCTGGTTGAGTAGCGAGCGCCAGCGAGCGTATCGAAACCGGTCCGATCAGTCCGGCTCTACCGCGGTCACCGTTCCATCCGTGACACGCACGAGCTCCTCGAACGTCGTCGGGTACACCGCGTGCGAATGCCCGGCCGCCGCCCAGAGCACATCAAATTCGGCGAGCGCCGAGTCCACCCAGGTCGGCAGTGGTTCGGGATGTCCGACCGGAGAAACCCCGCCGATCGTCTGGCCGGTGGCCGACAGCACCAGGGACGCGTCCGCGCGCTTGATGACACCGCCGAGCCGGGTTCCCAGCCAGGCCGTGTCGACGCGGTGCGCGCCCGAGGTCATCACGAGGATGGGTGCGCCGTCGAGGGTGAACACGAGAGAGTTCGCGATCGCGCCGACGGATACCCCGAGCGCCGCCGCGGCCTCGGCTGCTGTGCGCACCCCGTCGTCGAACCAGCGTGGCTCGCCCTCTGCACCGGCGGCACGCAGCGCCGAGACAACTCGGGCGACCGAGGGGTGATCAGCCACGCGAGAACCCTTCGAAGTACAGGTGATGGTGCAGGGCGCATCCCGGATTAAAAGCAGCCGAGCAGTGCGGGCAGGCGGATGCCGCGAGATACTCGTCCACGGTCAGCTCGTGACGGCACACCCCGCACAGCACCGCGGGTTCACCGAAGCGCGACCGCGGCCAGAGTGCCGCTGGATGCCCCGCCGAATCGTGGCACTCGGAGCACGGGTAGTACGCGTCGCAGCAGGCGAAGCGCAAGGCGACGACGTCGGTGGGGCCGCTCCAGTGCACGCACCGGGTCTGGTCGTCCACCGTCTGCCCAAGAACCTGCACTACAGGCGCTCCGCCGCCTCGACCACGTTCTTGAGCAGCATCGCGCGCGTCATCGGCCCCACGCCACCGGGAACCGGGGACAGGAACGCCGCGACCTCACGCACACCGGGATCGACGTCTCCGACGAGGCGCGCCTTGCCGGTCTCCGGGTTCACGACGCGCGTGATTCCGACGTCCAGCACGGCCGCGCCGGGCTTGATCCACTCGGGCTTGATCAACCCGGGAACGCCGACCGCCGCGACGATGATGTCCGCGCGGCGCACCTCCGACTCGAGGTCGACGGTGCGGGAGTGGGTGAGCGTGACGGTCGCATCCAGACCCTTGCGGGTCAGAAGCAGACCCAACGGGCGGCCGACGGTAAGACCGCGACCGACCACCACAACGTGCTTGCCCGGGATGGACACCCCGTAGCGACCGAGCATCTCGACGATGCCGGCCGGCGTGCAGGGCAGCGGCGAATCCAGCTCACCGAGTACTCCGAGCACGAGCTTCCCGAGGTTGGTCGGGTGCAGGCCGTCGGCGTCCTTCGCGGGATCCATGAGCTCGAGCATCGCGTTCTCGTTGATGCCTGCCGGCAGCGGCAACTGGATGATGTATCCCGTCACCGCCGGGTTCTCGTTGAGGGAGACGATCGCCGCCCGCACATCGGCTTCGCTGGCGTCGGCCGGCAGGTCGATGCGGATCGACTCGATGCCGACCTCCGCGCAGTCGCGGTGCTTGCCCGCGACATAGGAGAGGGATCCGGGATCCTCCCCGACCAGCAGCGTGCCGAGTCCCGGCGTGACGCCGTGCGACTTGAGGGCGGCGATGCGGCTCGCGAGTTCCTGCTTGACGGCGGTCGCGGTCGCGACCCCATCGAGGAGCATAGCCGTCACTTCCAGGAGCCCGGCGACGTCAGGCCCTCGTACAGCGGGAACCCATCCGTGAGCTTGAGTACACGGTCGCGGAGAGCCGCGACATCCGGGGCAGGCTTCAGCGCGGTGGCGATGATGTCGGCCACCTCGGTGAACTCGGCATCGCCGAAGCCACGGGTCGCGAGCGCGGGAGTTCCGATGCGCACGCCCGAGGGGGTCATCGGCGGGCGCGGGTCGAAGGGAACCGCGTTGCGGTTCACCGTGATGCCGACCGAGTGCAGGATGTCTTCGGCGTCCTGGCCGTGGATGGCCGAGTTGCGCAGGTCGACGAGCACGAGGTGCACGTCGGTGCCACCGGTCAGCACGTCGATGCCGGCTTCCTTGGCGTCGGGCGCGGTGAGGCGCTCGGCGAGAATCTGCGCGCCGCGGATGGTGCGCTCCTGGCGGTCCTTGAATTCGGGCTCGCCGGCGAGCTTGAACGCCGTGGCTTTCGCCGCGATGACGTGCATCAGCGGTCCGCCCTGCTGGCCGGGGAAGACGTTCGAGTTGATCTTCTTCTGAAGCTCAAGGTCGTTGTTCAGGATGAAGCCCGAGCGCGGACCGCCGATGGTCTTGTGCACCGTCGACGAGGTCACGTGGGCGTGCTGCACGGGGTTCGGGTGGAGGCCCGCCGCGACGAGACCGGCGAAGTGTGCCATGTCGACCCACAGGGTGGCGCCGACCTCGTCGGCGATGGCGCGGAACGCCGCAAAGTCGAGCTGGCGGGGGTAGGCGCTCCACCCGGCGATGAGCACCTGCGGGCGCAGCTCGAGGGCCTTCTCGCGCACGACGTCCATGTCGACGAGGTAGCTCTGCGGGTCGACGCCGTAGGCGTGCGCCTCGTACAGCTTGCCGGAGAAGTTGAGCTTCATGCCGTGGGTGAGGTGTCCGCCGTGAGCGAGCTCGAGGCCGAGGATCTTGTCGCCGGGGCTGGCGATGGCCGCGAGCACTGCCGCGTTGGCGGAGGCTCCGGAGTGCGGCTGCACGTTCGCGTACGCGGCACCGAACAGGCTCTTCGCGCGGAAGATGGCGAGCGACTCGGCGACGTCCACGAATTCGCATCCGCCGTAGTAACGGCGTCCGGGGTAGCCCTCGGCGTACTTGTTGGTGAGCACCGAGCCCTGCGACTCGAGCACGGCGCGTGGCACGAAGTTCTCGCTCGCGATCATCTCGAGGGTTCCGCGCTGGCGGCCGAGCTCCTGCTCGAGCACCGCCGCGATCTCGGGATCGACTTCAGCCAAGGGTGAATTGAAAGAAGACGTGGGGGAATTGAAGGTGGAAGACACTGGCTCTCCTAGACACTCAGACGGATAGAACAAAGGTATCCGGTTGGCCCAGGCGAACGGCCAAATCGTGTAGTGCATAAGCACATAGTTGCTCCCCGGTGGTTGCCCACCTGAACGCCAGTTGCAACCCGTTCAGGATAGCAGCCTCAGCCCTCGCGCAGCAGTCCGATCCGCTCGCGCAGGTAGGCGTCGAGCGGCCTTGTTCCGTCTCCCGCCTTCCAGCGCACTCGCACGATGCCGTCCGAAATCAGAAGTGGTCCGGATGCCCCGGCTCGTGCCAACTCGTCGACGTCGATCGGCGTGTACGAGTGGTTCACGACCTCGCCTTCCGGAAACTTGCCGCGTGCGGCGGCGCGGCGGATCTCGCGGCGCTCCTCCGCGAGCAGCGTGCGACTGGTGACGGCGATCTGCGGCTCGATCGCCCGGGTCACCTCGCCGGTCGCGTAGAGGTTGCCCTGCCGGTCGATGAGCAGCACCCCCAGTCGCCAGGCGCGTCCGGCGGGCTGCAGGGTGGGCGCGGCGCGCAGCCGTCCGATCCCCCGCGACTGCCTCCAGACGCCGAGCGATTCGTCGGGCAAGCCCTCGAGGTCGGCGATGGCCTCGGCGAGGAGGTCGGCGAGCGCGGTCACTGTTCCATTGTGCGCTGCTCGCCTAGGGTTGTGGCCCATGACCTTGATCGTTCCGGCACCTGTCAGCTCCACTCCCGGATTGGGTGCGGCGTTCGGCCTCGGCCCCGCGACCCGCGTGCAGTTCCACGGGAGCGGGGCGGAGCCCGTCGCGCGCTACCTCGGCAACCTGCTCGAGCTGCCGGTGGTCGAGGGGGACGAGGCGGGGAGCAGTGTCATCCAACTCACGATCACACCGGGCGAGCGGGTCGGAGCCTACGACCTGGCCATCGACGTGGATGCCGTGACCATCTCGGCGGATGACCCGAGCGGCCTGTTCTACGGCGCACAGAGCCTGCGCCAGCTGCTGCCCGAGGGGCTTCCGGTCACGATCAGCGATGCACCGCGCTTCGCCTACCGTGGGGCGATGCTCGATGTCGCGCGGCACTTCTTCCCCGTGGCGGACGTGAAGCGCTACATAGACGCAATCGCACAGCTCAAGCTGAACTACCTGCACCTGCACCTCACCGACGACCAGGGCTGGCGCCTCGAGATCGACGGTTGGCCCGAGCTCACCGCCATCGGCGCCTCGACCGCGGTGAACGGCGACCCGGGCGGCTTCTACACGCAGGCCGACTACACGGAGATCGTGGAGTACGCGGCCAGCCGCTTCGTGACGATCGTGCCCGAGATCGACGTGCCCGGCCACACCAATGCGGCGCTGGTCGCTTACCCCTCGCTCGGCGGCGGCAGCTACGAACCGTATGAGGGTGTCGAGGTCGGCTTCAGCTCGCTCGCGATCCGCAGCGAGGAGACCTATCTATTTCTGGATGACGTTTTCCGCCAGGTCTCGGCGATCACGCCCGGGCCGTACCTGCATCTCGGTGGGGACGAATCGCTGTCCACCACCGACGAGGACTTCCTCTACTTCGCCGAGCGCGCTGCAGCCCTCGCTGCGAGCCACGGCAAGACGGTGATTGGCTGGCACGAGCTTGGGCGCAGCCGCGCCCTTCCTCGAGGAACCGTCGGCCAGTACTGGGGCTTCACGACGCCGGAGGACGACTCGGCGGCCTCGACGACGTCCTTCGTGGAGCAGGGCGGCAGCGTCATCTTCTCCCCCGCCGACGTCGCCTACCTCGACATGAAGTACGCGGACGACAGCCGCGTCGGAGTCGACTGGGCGCGCGGTGTGACGTCGCTCGAGGAGGCCGCATCCTGGGACCCGCTCGCGATCATCCCGGACCTCGCCGAGTCGCACATCCTGGGGCTGGAAGCGCCGATCTGGACGGAGACGCTCCCCACCATCGAGGATGTCGAGTGGCTCGCCTTCCCCCGCATCGCCGCGATCGCGGAGATCGCCTGGTCGCCGCGCACGGCCCCCTTCGACGAGCTCGCCCCGCGCCTCGCCGCCTTCGCCCGCCACCTCGACGCGGCCGGCACGCACTACTTCCGCGCGCCCGAGGTCGACTGGCTGCCTACTTCAGACCGCTGAACGCGAGACCGTCGATCACCCTCCGCTGCAGCACGATGAAGAGGATGAGGATCGGCGCCATCGCCATCATGCTGGCCGCCATGATCACGGGATAGTTCGTGTTGCTCTTGTCGCTGACCAGCGTCGCGAGCCCTGCGGCGAGCGGCATCTGCTCCTGGTAGGTGGAGATGACGAGCGGCCAGAGCAGCTCGTTCCACGACCAGAGGGCGCTCGTGATGGCGAGCACACTGATGCTCGGCAGCGCGAGCGGCAGCATCACACTCCAGAACGTGCGCACCGGTGACGCGCCATCGAGGCGCGCGGCCTCCTCCAGCTCGGTCGGCAGGTTGAGGAACGCCGTGCGCATGAGGAACGTGCCGAAGGCGCTGAAGAGTCCCGGGGCCACGATTCCCGCGATGGTGTTCAGCCAGCCGAAGCCCTGCACGATCTGGTACTGCGAGATGAGGTACACCTGCGACGGGATCATGAGGATCGAGAGCACGAGGGCGAGCACCAGCGCGCGGCCTCGGAAGTGCATCCTCGCGAAGGCATAGCCGGCGAGCGTGCAAAGCGCGATCTGGGCGATACACCGGATGATCGTGATGACGATCGAAGTACGCAGCTGAGAGAGGAATGGCAGGCGCTCGAACACCGTCGCGTAGTTCTCCCACTGAATCTCGGCCGGCCAGAACGTCGGCACGACGCTCTGCACCTCCGCGTTGGTGGAGAGGGACATGATGATCTGCCAGAGGAACGGGAACGCCATCAGGAACCCGCCGACGCCGAGCACGATGTGCGCCCAGGCGTGGGATCCACCACGGCGAGCGCGACGACGGGTGCGCACGGCTGCCTCAGTCAACGCTCACCCACCGCTTCTGCAGGCGGAACTGCAGCAGGGTCACGAGGCCGATGAGCACGAAGATGACCATGGCGATCGCGGCCGCGTAGCCCTTCTCGTTCGTGATGAAGCCGGCTTCGTAGAACAGGTAGACGAGCGAGAGGCTCTTCGGCAGCACCGCGTTCTGGCTGCCGAGGATCGCGTAGAGCAGGTCGAAGAGCTGGAAGCTCGAGATCACCGTGATGATGGTGACGAAGAAGATGCTGGGGCTGAGCAGCGGCACGGTGATCGAGGTGAACTGTCTCCAGCGGGACGCACCATCCAGCTCGGCCGCCTCGTAGTACTCGATCGCGATACTCTTGAGACCCGCGCCGAGCACGATCATCGAGAAGCCGAGCGACGACCACAGTCCGACGATCGCCACGGCGACGATGGCGATACCGGGCGAGCTGACCCAGTACGGGCCGTCGATGCCGACGAGCGAGAGCAGGTAGTTCACTATCCCGAAATCGCCATTGAAGATAATGCGCCAGACCATGGCGATCGCGGTCGGCATCGCGACGTACGGGAGGAAGAACAGCACCCGGTAGAGGCTCGCGAATCGCAGGCCCGGCAGGTTGAGCAGGTTCGCGAGATATACCGCGATCGGGATGCCCAGCAGCACGATCCCCGTATAGAGCAAGGTGTTGCCGAGCGCGACGTACAGTTGCGGGTCGGAGACAAGCCGCACGTAGTTGTCGACGCCCGTCCACTCGGATCCCCCGAAGACACCCCATTCGGTGAATGAGTAGTAAAACGTCTGCAGGATGGGCCAGAGGTAGAACAGCGCGATGCCGCTCAGCAGCGGGAGCACGAACAGCCAGGGCCACAGTCCGTCCCGTTTGCGAGCGTGCGCCTCCGCCCTGTCCTGGGCGACGCGCTCGGGTAGCGCGTCGCCGGGGACGGGACGGAGGCGGGTCTCGACGGAGATGGTTACTCCTTGGCGAGCAGCGCGGTCATCTGGGCGGCGAGATCCTTGCTGACGTCCGCGACCTTCGTCGCTCCGGAGAACACATCCGGCAGCAGTTTGGTCTCGAGGGCATTCCACGCGGCGCTGTTCTTCGACACCGGGAGCGGCTTCGCGTACTCAGTCGCGTCGAGGAACACCTGCAGGTTCACGCCCGGGTACGACTCGGCAAAGGCGGCCTGCGTGCCATTGAAGGCCGGGATGACCGCGCCCATGTCACCCTGCTGCTTCTGTGCCGCCTCGCTCGCGAGGAACGCCTGCAGTGCCTGTGCTGCCTGCTTGTTCTTGCTGCTCGCGGCCACCACGTTGGATACACCGTGGATGACGGTGGCCTGCTCCTTGCCCTGCGGCAGTGGGGCCACATCCACCACGTCCTTGACGGGCGAATCGCCGATCGCACCGCGCGACCAGCTGCCGCTGTAGAACATGCCGACCTTGCCGGAGGTGAACCACTGGTCGGCCGGGGTGTCGGTCAGCTGCGGAATGGACGGAGATGCACCGCTCGCGATCAGGTCGGTCCAGACCTGCAGGCCGTCCTGCGTCGCGGCCTCGTCGTATCCCGATACTCCGTCGGCGGTGATGACCTCGCCACCGGCCTGGAAGATGGTGTTGTAGTAGGTCGTCTGGCCGTCCATACCTGCGGCGACCCCGTAGATGCCCTTGTCCTCGAGCTTCGTCGAGACGGTCTCGGCGGCCTCGGCGAGGTCGTCCCAGGTCCAGTCGGCGGTCGGCTCCTCGACACCGGCCTGAGCGAGGATGTCCTTGTTGTACCAGAGCGCGATCGTGTCGAAGTCCTTGGGAACCCCGTACTGGGTGCCGTCGAGGTTGTACAGGTCGACGAGTGACTCGGGGTAATTCGCGGTGTCGATGTAATCGCCGTCAACGAGGGAGGTGATCGGCTCGATCTTGTCGTTCGAGGCGTAGAGCTGGAAGTTGGGGCCGTTCAGCCAGAACAGGTCCGGCAGCGTGTTGCTCGTGGCCTGGGTCTGCACCTTCGTCCAGTAGCCCTCCCACGGTGTGACGTCGAGGTTGACGTCGATGTTCGGGTACTCCTCGTTGAACGCGTCGACGTTGGCCTGAATCGCGTCCTGCTGGGTGGCGTCCCAGAACGCGTACGTGATCTCGGCCTTCAGGTCCTTGTCCGGCGGGGTGTAGTCACCGCCCGTCGTTCCAGCGGGGCCGGCGGCACAACCGGCGATGAGCACCGAGACACCGATCGCGGCGGTGATGCCGGTGAGCGCGCGGCGCGGAACGCTGCGTTGGGGGCTGCTGTTCATGATGTGTTCTTCCTCTCGACGTGCACGGGCGACTCGGAGAAGCGACATCTCGCTGCGTCGCGTGAAGTTGGTCGATAGTGACCCCTTCTGGGGTCGAGGCACAACAAATGAACATTTTGTTGAGCGATTTGATCACTCGGAGTGATTAGTTTGGGTCAGCCCTCGGTGCGGACGACGCGCACGAAGCGCACCGTGAGGTCATCGGCGCCGTCCGCGAGTGAAATGCGCAGTCGGGATGTCGCGCCGTCGGGCAGCGCGACGGTAGCCGTCACCCACCCTCCGGTTGCGCCGCGCGGCACCGGGACAGAGGCGCCGCTGTCGGTGTCGACCGTGAAGGTTCCGCTGCCCTCGTCGAGGAAGGTGATCTTGGCGATGAGGGGGCTGGAGCCCGCGGCATCCCGGAACCGCTCGTCGACGTCGAACACGAAGCCGGTGTCGCCATCGGCGACCGAGGTGCTGAGACCCTCGTGGGCGATGCCGTTGTCGGACTCGAACACCTCGGTGTGCACATCCGCGTCGGAGCGGTGCGCGACGGAGCCGGGCTCGTCGACCTGCACGAGCCAGCGCTCGAGGTTGCGCACCCACGGCAGGGTCGGCCACGCCTCGGGGTCGGCGAAGCGGCCGAGCTCGTTGTTCGTCCAGTAGCGGTCCTCGGCGTCGCGAAGGGCGGCCCACGCGTCAGGCGAGGTGTCAGCCTTCTGGCCCATCGACAGCCGCACCCAGTCCCAGTGCTCCGGGAACTCGGCCGAGTACGAGGGGCCGGGCACGATATAGATCCAATTCATGCGCAGTTGCAGCGCCTTGAGATTCGACTGCCGCACGGCGTAGTAGGGGTCGTCGGTCTCGTAGCCGCAGTCGTTGTAGCACTCGTTCTCGGTCGCGACGACGCGGGTGCCGTCGTGCACGGGAAGCGACTCGTCGATGACCATGTGGCCGTTCGGCAGGATGCGGGAGCCGTATGACGGCGCCTCGCTCAGGTGGAAGTTGGAGAGTTCGGTGATGCCGGTGCGCACGCCCATGCCGGCGTCGACGGCCTGGGCTGAGAGCAGGTCGTCCTGCTCGCCGAACGGGCCGAACGGATAGTCTTCGCCGGTGAAGACGAGCTTGTTCGAGTTCTCGCCGAACAGGTCGACGAGATCGGTCCAGGCGTGGTCGTACCACTTCTTGTAGGTCGCGAAATCGAGATCGCCCGAGTCGAACGCGGCGCCGATCATCTCGTAGTCGTACTCGGCCCAGGTGAACGCACCGGGCACGTAGACGAACTTGAGACGCGGGTCGGCCGCGAGACCGCCGTCGACGAAGACGCTGCGGTAGGTGTCCATGAGGTGACCCCAGACGCACTCGTCCCAGATCGGCAGGTGCTTCTCACCGTCGTAGTCGGGGCCATAAGTCGAGACGCCGCAGTCCTCCTGCACCCACTCGGGCGCCCAGTTCTCGCCGCTCGCGAAGATGCGCATCCAGAAGGCGCCGTCCTGGGCGAGCTGGTCGTCGAACGACGCGAAGCTCATCCCCTGCGCGTCACCGGTGGAGGTCGTGTCGAGCGCACCGCCTTTCTTCGGCTGCAGCTGTTTCCAACTGAAGTCGACCGAGCGCACGAACACCCGATCCTTCTCCGACGCGTCCTCCGAAAAGTAGCCGGAGTTCGGAGCGGGCCGCACCCAGTCGGGCAGCGACCAGTCGTCCCCCTCGGCGACGGTGACACCCGAAGGTCCGGCGTCGACGAACTCGAAGTCCGGGCCGTCCGAGTCGGCAGCGGGTGGGTTCACGGGAGCCTCCGTTGTGCAGGCGGCGAGGGTGCCGAGCAGGGTCAGGGTCAGGGCCGCGCCCAGGATGCGCTTCACAACTGCTTCACAACGGTTCGGTCGGCGAGGTCATTCGCGTGCTCGAGCGAGAATTCGCCGGCACCCGGGATGGCGGCATTCGCCGCGGCCGCACCGGTCGCAACCGCGAGTGCTTCGCCGAGCGAGCCCCCGCGGTCGAGCACGGCGAGCAGGCCGCCGAGGTAGCTGTCGCCGGATCCCACGGGGAACGCCCCGCGGAACTCGAGTGTCGCGCGCCACGCGCCGTCCTCGTCCACCGCGACTGAGCCCTCGGCACCGTCGGTGACGATCACCGTGCCGCCCGAGCGCTCGCGCAACAGCGTCGCCAGCTCGCGAGCCGGCGCAGAAACACCCAGCAGCTCGCTCGCCTCGAACCGGTTCACCTTGACCAGCTGCGGGCGCAGCTCGGAGACCAGGGTGTCGAGCGCCGCGCCGTGGGTGTCGAGGGCGATGCGGTCGCCCGCTTCCGCTCGGGCACGCAGCATGTCGACGAGCTCGTGCAGGGGCACCCCGGTCGGCACGCTGCCGGAGAGCGCGGTCCATCCCGCACCACCGTCAAGACCGCCTATCGCCTGCCGTATCTCGTCGACCTCTGAGGGATGCAACGGCGCGGCCGACTCGTAGAACTCGGTGAGGCGGCCGTCGTCGCCGGCCACGGTCACGCAGCTGCGCGTCTCGCCCGCGACGGGCACGGCGAGCACGGCCACGCCCGCAGCCTCGGCGAGGGAGCTCACGAGCGCGCCGACATGCCCCCCGAGCGGAGCCACGACGCGCGCCGAGGCACCGAGGCGGGTTGCGGCCCGCGCGAGGTTGAGTCCCTTACCACCAGGAAATCGAAGCACCTCGCGCGGACGATGGATCTCCCCGACCGTGACCTCAGCGACCCGGTAGGTCACGTCGAGCGAGGGGCTGAGGAGCAGAACGGTGATCATCAAAGGTGCTCGCGCAGCTCGTCGAGGCCGGCCTGCGCGCCGGTGCCGCCGGACGCTCGAGTCGAGAGCGAGCCGGCGACCGTCGCCCAGCGCAGACGGGTCTCCTCGACCTCCACGCCGTGGGCGATCGCGGCGAGGTAACCCGCATCGAAGCTGTCGCCCGCGCCGGTCGTGTCGACGACATCGAGACGGATGCCCGGCGCCCGCACCACCGATCCGCCGGCCTCGAGCGACCATCCGCCGTCGGCACCGTCCTTGACGACCACGCGTGTTCCGACGTCAACGAGCCCCTCGGGCGTCACCCCGAACACGCCGGCGATCGCCTCGAGCTCGGTGCGGTTGGGCAGCAGCACATCGACGAGCGGGAGCACTCCTTCGAGACCCGCCCAGTCCTCGGTCGGGTCCCAGTTGGTGTCGAGGCTCACGCCGACGCCGCGCACCCTGAGTTCCGTGAGCAGCTCGGGCAGCACGCCGGTGAACGCGGGCATCAGGAAGGGCGAGGCGAAGTGCACCCAGCGAGCCTGCGAGACCTCGAGTGCAGCCAGCACGTCATCCTTCGTCAGCATGGGTATGGTGCCGGCGAGGGTGAGGATGGCGCGATCGTCGGGCGCCGACAGGATGACCGAGATGCCGGTCGGGTTGATCGGGTCGACGCGCACGGCGTCCAGCTGCACGCCCGACTTGCCGAGCGCGCTGCGGGTGAAGCGGCCGAACTCGTCATCGCCGACGACGGCCGCCAGCCAGGTCGGCACCCCGAGCCGGGCTAGGCCCGACGCGACGATGGAGGCACTGCCGCCGAGCACGAGCTCGGCGCCGTCGAGGAGCTGTTCCGCCTGGCCGAAGCGCGGCACCACGTCGCCGCGCAGCACGAGATCGACGTTGGCATCCCCGACGACGAGGACGGGGTAGGGCGAGCCGGTCATCCGCGCAGGCCCGACAACGTCATCGTCGCGACGAACTGTTTCTGGGCGAATAGGAAGAAGATGATGAGCGGCAGGGTCGCGACGACGTTCGCGGCCATGAGCAGGGTCCACTGCGTGCGGCGGGTGCCCTGGAAGTTCGCGATGCCGAGCTGCAGCGTGAACCAGTCCTGGTTGTTGATCGCGATGAGCGGCCAGACCAGGTCGTTCCATGAGTTGAGCAGCGTGAAGATCGCGAGGGTCGCGAGCGCGGGCTTGGCGAGCGGCAGGATGATCTGCATAAACACCTGCCAGCGATTGGCGCCGTCGATCATGCCGGCCTCCTCGAGCTCGGGCGGCAGCGAGAGGAAGAACTGCCGCATGAGGAAGATACCGAACGCCGAGGCGAGCCACGGCACGATCGCCGCCCCCAGCCCGTCGATGATGCCGAGACGGGCGAACAGGATGTAGGTCGGGATCATCAGCAGCTGCGTCGGGATCATGATCGTGCCGAGGATGGCCAGGATGCCGAAGGTGCGGCCGCGGAACTTGAGGCGGGCGAACCCGTAGCCGGCGAGCGAACACAGCACGAGGTGCGACGCAATGGCGACGGTCGAGACGATCACCGTGTTGAGCATCCAGCGCAGGATGGGCGTATCGGAGAAGAGTCCCACGAATCCGCCGAAGTCGATGCGCGAGGGGATGAACGGCGGCGGGAAGCTCACGAGCTCCTCCGCGGGCGACACCGAGGCCATGAACATCTGCACGAACGGCAGCAGGAACAGGAATGCGACGGGGATGAGGAACAGGTGCCAGCCGCTCGGGCGACGGCGCTTGCGACGCCTCGGCACGGCCGGCGCGTCGGTGGCCACGGGAGCGGTGGCGACGGGCTTCGTCTCGAGCACAGTCATTAGAAGGCCTCCATGCCGCGACGACGCGAGTAGATGACAACGCCGATGGTGATGGCGAGGGTGATGAAGAACAGGGCATAGGCGACCGCGGATCCGTAGCCGAAGTCGAGGCGCCGGAACGCCTGCTCCCACAGGTAGTAGACGATCGTCTTCGTCGCGTCGAGTGGTCCGCCCCTCGTCGTGGTGAAGACGAGGTCGAAGAGTTGTATCGCGCCGATGGTCTGCCAGATGCCGACGAACACAGTGACGGGGCGCAGGGCCGGCCAGCTCACCGACCAGAACGACTGCCAGGCGTTCGCGCCGTCAAGGCGGGCGGCCTCGAGAAGTTCGGGAGAGACATCCTGCAGCGCCGCAAGGTAGATGACCGTGGTGAACGCCGCCTGCCCCCAGAGCGACATCAGGGCGATCACGAACATGGCCTGGTGCTGGTCTTCGAGCCACTTCTGCTGCGGCAGCCCGATCACCCGCAGCACGTTGTTGACGAGTCCGAACTGCGGATTGAACAGATAGGTCGAGAGGATGCCCGTCGCGGCAGCCGAAGCGACGAACGGCACGAAGATGGCCGTGCGATAGAACCCGATGAACCGAATCTTGCGGTTGAGCGCCACGGCCAGGAACAGCCCGGCCAGTACCGACATCGGAACGAACAGCGCGGTGTAGACCCCGGTGTGCAGGATCGCGGCGTGGAAGTCGTCGTCCGTGATCAGCCGGGCGTACTGCTCGCCGCCGACGAACTCGGGTTCGCTGAACCCATCCCACTTCTGCAGGGAGAGGATGAAGGCCCACGCGGCCGGGAAGATCGAGAGCCCGAGAACGAGGATCGAGGCCGGGAGGACGAACAGCCATCCGCCCAGGTCCTCGACCAGACGACGACGCGACCGCTGGGCGGGCTTTGGGCCCCTCGTGGCAGTTGCTCGCTCAGCAGTCGTCATCATCGTCGTACCCGTCTGGTTGGTGTGTTACTTGAGGGTGGTGTTGGCTTTTTCTGCGGCTTCCTCGAGGGCGGCCTTCGGCTCGCCCTGGCCCTGCAGCACCTCGGAGATTGCATTTCCGATCGACTCGGATAGCCCAACGTAGCCCTTGATGGTCGGGCGCACGTTGATCGCGTTCTCGTTGTTCGCGGCCATAACATCGAGTCCGGGGTAGGCCTCGACCTGCTCCTTGAACGCGTCCGAGTCGACCTCGGAGGAGCGCAGCGGCAGGTTGCCGATCGCGACGTTCCAGCGCTCGTCCTGCTCGGCGGAGGTCAGCCACTTGGTGAACTCGTACGACCAGTACTCGCGGTTCTTGTCCTTGTGGTCGAACAGCGCCCAGATGTCGGGGCCGGAGACGGTCTGGTGGTCGCCGTCCGTGCCGGGAAGCTGCACAACGCCGTAGTCGGTCTTGGCCGTGTTGAGGTCGTAGAGCTGCCACGGGCCCGACGTCATCATGCCGATCCGGTCGCTCGCGAACAGCTGGGCGAACTTGGTGTCCGTCTGGTCGAGGTAGATGCTCTTGTCGTCGATCGCCATCTCCTGCAACAGGGTCAGTGCGCGCACGCCGGCCTCGGAGTCGAATGCGGCCAGGCCCTCGTCGTCGAGGATGTCGCCACCCTCCTGCCAGAGGTGCGGCCAGAACTGCCATACGGTCTCCTCGGATCCGGAGACCGAATACGCGTAGCCGTAGGTGTTGGTGCTCTCGTCGGTCAGGTCGTCCGCAGCCTCGCGGAAGTCGTCCCAGCTCCAGTCCTCGGTCGGGTACTCGACCCCGGCCTCGTCGAACACCGTCTTGTTGTAGATGAGAGAGAGGTTGTCGACGATCGCCGGGAAGCCGATCGTCTTCTCGCCGGTCGGCTGCACGGTGCCGCGGGCCGACTCGGAGAACTCGTCCCACTTGACCTCGGGGTCCGTGACCTGCTCGGTGATGTCGAGCGTGCGGCCCGACGACTCGAGCTGGCTGGCCCAGGAGCCGAACGCGTAGGAGATGTCGGGGTAGCTGCCGCCCGCGAAGCCGGCCGAGATCTTCTGCAGCAGCTCCTCGGTGGAGGAGGATCCGGGCGAGACGTCGATCGTTACATTCGGGTGATCCTTCTCGAACTCGGCGGCGAGATCCTCAAGCATCGTCTGCGCCTGCTCGCTCTGGCCGGTCCACCAGGTCAGCTCGACCTTGGCGTCCTTGTCGAGCGTCGTCGCGCCCTGCTGGCTGGCGCCACACCCCGAGAGGGCGATGACCGCGGCGACGGCCGCGACTGCGGCGATCGGTCGTGCTGCTGTGAACCTGTGCATCAGAACTCCTTGGCTACTTATATGGGCAAAGAAAGGTGCTTGTGGGGCGGGACGGTCAGGCGAGGATGATCGAGCGGGTCAGGTGACGCGGGCTATCCGGGTCGAGACCGCGGTGTGCGGCGAGCGCGACCGCCAGGCGCTGGGCCTGGACGAGCTCCACCAGCGGATCGTGTGATCCGAGGATGACGCGGGCACCGGTTGCGCGGATCTCGTCGGCCAGGCGCTCATCGGCGACCCCGAACATCCAGACCAGCGAACCCTCGTGGGCGACGGCCAGCGGACCGTGGCGGTAGTCAAGCACGGGGTAGGACTCGGACCACGCCTGCGCGGCCTCGCGGATCTTCAGTGCGGCCTCCTGGGCGAGACCGTAGGTCCAGCCGGTGCCGAGGTACACGAAGTGGTCGTAGCTTCCGGCGTCGAGCGGGAGCTCTTCGGCGAGCGCGGCCTCGAGCTGCTCGGGAAGGCCGTCAACGCTGAGACCAAATGCGGCGCGGGCGAGGATCAGGAATGTAGTCGGGAACCGCGTCTGCATGACCGACTTCTCGTCGGCGAAGTCGAGCAGCAGCACGTCATCCGCCAGCAGAGCGGCAGGAGAGTCGGCGACGCCGGTCACGACGACCTTGCGCACGCCGACCGGGAGCGACTCGAGCGCGGCGACGACCTCACTCGTGGTGCCGGAGCGGGTCAGGGCGATCACGCGGTCGTAGTCGCGCCAGGCGCGCGGCTCGGAGGCGTAGGCGGCGTCGGTCTCGCCGAGGGCCGCGCTCTCGCGCAGCCAGGCGAGCGACTCGGCGACGAACGCCGAAGTGCCGCAGCCGATGACGAGCACACGCTCGCCCGGACCAGCCAGCAGCTCGCGAGCGTGATCGACGCCTTCGAGCGCTTCACGCCACATTGCGGGCTGGGTGGCGATTTCTGTCGCGGTGATCGACATTCTGCTCTCTCCGTTTGATCATCTTGCCGAGGGGGTTTCCGTGTGATGCAAGTTGTGGTGCAATGGTGGCTCTGAAGTGATCGTTTGACAAGAAAACTGTGCAAACTGATCATTTGGATTGATCACCAATAGAGGAGTTGCCGTGCGACCATCGTGGGAAACCCTGCGCACCATGCCCGTCACCGAGTGGGCGCCGCGCTCGCAGCTGGAGCTGCCCGCCACCCCGATCGAGAGGCCGCGGTTCCCCGCGATCGACGTGCACAACCACCTCGGACGTTGGCTGAGCGACGGCGCGTGGATGATCCCCGACGTCTCGGCCCTCATCGCCGTGATGGACTCCTGCGGGGTCGAGACGATCGTCAACCTCGACGGTATGTGGGGCGATGAGGTGAGCGCCAACGTCGAACGCTACGACCGGGCACACCCCGGCCGCTTTCTTACCTTCTGCCAGCTCGACTGGGCTCTGCTGGCGACACGGGATGGCGTGGCCGAGCTGCGCGCATCCCTCGACGACAGCCACTCGCGCGGCGCCAGGGGCGTCAAGATCTGGAAGAACCTGGGTCTCACAATCCGCGACGCGGACGGCTCGCTCATCCTGCCCGACGACCCGCGCGTCATCTCGGTCGTGCAGCACGCCGGCGAGCTCGGGATGCCCGTGCTCATCCACACCGCAGACCCCAAGGCCTTCTTCGAACCCCTCGACGAGCACAACGAGCGGCTCGACGAGCTGCTGCAGGTGGAGGAGTGGTGGTTCGGCGATCGCTCCGTTCACCCGACCTTCGACCGCCTGCTCGACGCGCACGCCACCCTGGTCGCCTCCTGCCCCGGCACAACCTTCATTGGCGCCCACGCGGGATGCGCCGCCGAGGACCTCGACCGGGTCGAAGCCCTGCTCGCCACGGCCCCCAACTACACGATCGACATCGGCGGCCGCATGGCTGAGCTGGGTCGGCAGCCGCGGCGGTTCCGGCAGCTGCTCGAGCGGTTCCCCGACCGGGTACTGTTCGGCACCGACATCTATCCGGCCTCGCCCGAGCAGTTCCGGCTGCACTTCCGCTTCCTCGAGACGGCGGACGAGGCCTTCGAATATGCGCCCGGCGACCCCATCCCGCCGCAGGGCCGCTGGACGGTCTCCGCGCTGCACCTCGACGAGCCCACCCTTGAGGCGGTCTACCGCGGCAACGCGCGGCGCGTGCTCGGCCTCTGACATATCGCAGGTTGAGTAGGCGCTCCAGCGCCGTATCGAAACCCGGTTGAGCGCAACTCAGATTTCGATACGGCCGCGGGCGGCCTACTCAACCAGCGTCGGCGTCAGGCGAGCGCCGCGCAGAACCTCGCCACGGTCTCCGCCATCGCGTCGCGGGAGGCGCGGGCGCCCGGACGGGGATCCACGAGCGAGGGGTCGGCAGTGAGCACGGACCGCAGCGCGGCCATCCCGGCCAGGTTGAGGGCGGTGCCGATGTTCACCTTGCGGATGCCCGCGCTGACGGCTGCGGAGAGCGCGTCATCCGACACCCCGGAGGACCCGTGCAGCACAAGCGGCACCGGCACGGCTGCGGCCAGCACGCCGATCAGCGCAAGGTCGAGGGCAGCGGAGCGGTCGCGCATGGCGTGGGAGCTGCCGACGGCGACCGCGAGCCCGTCGACACCCGTGGCGGCGACGAAAGCGACAGCCTGCGCGGGATCCGTGCGCACGCCCGGCGCGTGTGCGCCATCCTTGCCCCCGATCTCACCGAGCTCGGCCTCGACCCAGAGTCCGGCGGCCTGCGCGCGCCGGGCTGCGGATGCCGTTGCCGCGACGTTGCCGTCGTAGTCGAGTTTCGAGGCGTCCACCATGATCGAGCTGAGGCCGACGTCGGCCGCGATCGCGATGCCGAGATCGATGAGCGCGGGGTCGTCAATGTGGTCGAGGTGCAGCGAAACGGGCACCGACGCGGTCGACGCCAGCTCCCTGCAGGCGAGCAGCAGTGGGCGCGGATTGCCGCCGTGAAAGCGCACGGCATTCTGACTGAACTGCAGGATGACGCCCGACCCCGCTCCCGCAGCGCCATCGATGATCGCCTCCGCGTGTTCGAGGGTGATCACGTTGAACGCCGCAACCGAGCGTCCGCGCGCGGCGGCGTCCGAGATCAGGTCGGCGGTGCGGGCGAGGCTCACGGCAGCCAGAGCTCGACGTCGCCGCCGAGGGATCGGGGCAGCACGGCCTGGTGGGCGTCGAACATGGCGTCCGTGAGTTCCCACAGCTTTGCCGGCGTCAGGGTCGAGCTCGCGTTCGGGTCGACGAGCATGGCCTGGCGCACGAGGTCGCGGTTGCCGGTGAGGGCCGCCTCGATCGTGAGCTCCGCGACGGACAGGTAGGTGCGGTTGTGGGCCGCGCCCTGGGTGGGAATGGCGCCGACGGCGATCGGTCGGATGCCTGCGGCGTCGACCGTGGTAGGCACCTCGACGACCGCGCCATCCGGAAGATTCGAGATGAGGCCGCGGTTGACGACGTTGGCATGGATCTCGCGCTCGGTGTTGGTGAGGATCGAGTGGATGACCTGAGGCGCGTACTCGGCCGCGTCACCCTCCTCGTGCAGCTCGATGTCGGTGCCGGCGGCGAGTGCCGTCTTAGCCGTCTCGAACTCGAGCACGTTCTCCTCGCTGATGCCCACGTACTCGAGCGGCTTGAGGCGGAATCGCTCGATCTGCTCGTCGGAGCGCAGGAACCAGGACAGGTACTCGGAGGAGTGCTCGCTCGTCTCGGTCGGGTAGTAGCCGACGCGGCGGAAGATCTCGACGCGCACGCGACGCTCGAGCTCCGGGTCGGAGGCGATCTTCTCGCGCAGCAGCGGGTAGAGATCCTGGCCGTTGTGCGTCCACTCGTAGAGCCAGGCCTGGTGGTTGACTCCGGCGGCGCGGTAGTGCGTCTCCTCGAGCGGTACATCGAGCAGGTCGTTGAGATCGTTCACCGTCCAGTAGACGCTGTGGCAGAGGCCGACCGCCTTGAGCTGGGGTGACACCACGGAGAGCCACCAGATGTTCATCGCCATCGGGTTCGTGTAGTTGAGGAAGTACGCGTTCGGTGCCAGCTCCTGCAGGTCGCGGGCGAGCTGCGACAGCACGGGGAAAGTGCGCAGCGCGCGGAACACGCCGCCGATGCCGGTTGTGTCACCGATCGTCTGTCGCAGTCCGAAGGATGCCGGCAGCTCGAGGTCCACCTTGGTGGCCGCGATCCCGCCCACCTGCACCATGTTCACCACGAAGTCGGCACCGTCGAGCGCAGCCCTGCGGTCGAGGGTCGCCGTCAGGTTGACGGGACGGCCCAGGCGGCGCGAGACCTGCTCCGCGGTTCCGCGCGCGACGTCGAGGCGCTCGGCGTCCACATCGTGCAGCACGAGGTCGATCGTGGGGAGGTCGGGAAAGCGCAGGAGGTCCGTGACGAGCTGCCTGGTGAAGACGACGCTTCCGGCCCCTATAAATACAACGCGAGTCATGCAATGATCATCGAAGGAAATGATCATTCCGCGCAAGAGAATGAGCGATTTAGCTCATAATGAGCATTCGTACTGCGCGATTCACGAGGGGGAAGCTGGGATGAGCACGAGCATCGATGCCCGGAGCACACCTGCCGCATCCGGCAAACGGTCGCGCCGCATGATCGCCATCCTCGATGTGCTCAGCGAGCGCGGCACCGTCGGACTGTCCGACCTCGCCGAGACCCTCGCCATCTCCCCCGCTACCGCGCGACGGGATCTCGCGGATCTCGCCGACCAGCGCCTCATCGTGCGCACCCACGGCGGCGCGCGCCTGATCGACTCCCGCAACGAGCTGCCCGTCAACCTGCGTGACACCCGGTTCTCGGACGCGAAGCGTGCCATCGCCCGAGCTGTCGCGGACATCATCCCGCAGCAGCGCTACGCCGTCGCCCTCAGCGGCGGCTCGACCGCGGCCAACGTCGCCCGGGCGCTCGCGCAGCACAATGAACTCACCATCGTGACCAATTCGCTCACGATCGCCCAGCTGGTCACCACGTTTCCGCAGCTCAAGGTCGTAATGACCGGCGGCATCCTGCGACCCGAATCACTTGAACTCGTCGGCGTGCTCGCCGAGAACACCTTCAACGCGATCAACCTCGGCACCGCCATCCTCGGCACGGACGGCATCACTGCGGAGGGCGGGGTCACGACCCACGACGAGACCGAGGCGCGCACCAATCACGCCATGGTCACCCACGCGCAGCGGGTGATCGTCGTCGCGGACGGCTCAAAGATCGGCCGGCTCGCGCTCGCCCAGGTCGCGACGATCGAACAGGTCAACCTGCTGGTCACCGACTCCTCCGCGGACCCGGCGGCGCTCGACGAGATCCGGGCGGCCGGCGTGAGTGTGCTGGTCGTAGAAGTCAACTAGCGAGCTCGTCGAGACTGACCCCGCGCGCATACGACGTCGTGGTGCCTGCCGACTCGACGGCGTGCGACCCGGCCGCGGCTCCCACGCGCACGGCGAAGGCGAGATCCCGCCCAGCGGCGAGCGCGGCCGCGAGCGCTCCGACGAACGCGTCGCCCGCACCCGTGGTGTCGACGACCGCCGAGGGCACCGGTGAGGGCTCGATCCAGGATCGACCAGGTGTGGACACGGCGGCTCCGCGTGATCCCAGCGTGACGACGACCGAGATGCCGAAGCGCGCGGCGAGGTCGCCCGCGAGGTCGTCGCTGTAGTCACCGAGCAACTCGGCGGCCTCGCCCTCGTTCACGATGAGCGGGTCGGCGGTCGCGAGGGTGTCGAGGTCGACCTCGACCACCGGCGCGAGATTGAGCACGAAGCGGGCGCCCGTGGCGAGCGCCGCGCGCGCGGCAGCGTCGATCGCCGCACCCGGCAGCTCCCCCTGCGCGAGCACCACGGCCGAGGCGCCCAGCGAGAGGACGTCATCCGCCGAAACCCTCGCATTCGCGCCACTGTGCACGATGATCGTGTTCTCACCCGCGCCGTTGACCGTGATGTAGGCGGCGCCGGTGCCCGTGGCATTCAGAATTCGGATGCCCGTCACATCGACCCCGTCAGCCTCGAGTGCCGCGAGCGCACCGGTGCCCGCGGCATCGCCGCCGACGGCCCCAACGAAAGCCACCCGAGCACCGAGGAGTCGCGCCGCGATCGCCTGATTCGCTCCTTTGCCCCCGAGGCCCGAGGCCCCGTCGTTGGCGAGGATCGTCGCGCCGGCCCCTGGGAAATCGTCGACGTAGGCGAAATAGTCCTGGTTGATGGAGCCGACGACGACGATGTCCGGGTGTGAGGTCATGCGGCAAATCTACTTGAGCTGGCCGTTCGCCTCCTCGGCGGCGGCCTCAAGAGCGGACTTCGGATCGCCCTTGCCCTGCAGCACCTCGGAGATGGCGTGCCCGATGGACTCGGAGATCCACACGTAGCCCTTGATGGTGGGGCGCGCGGTCTTCGCATTGAGCGAGTTGGCGGCCATCACCTCGAGGCCGGGGTACTCCTTCACCTTCTCCGCGAAGGCGTCGGAGGACAGCTCGGAGGTGCGCAGCGGCAGGTTGCCGATGGCCACGTTCCACCGCTGGTCCTGTTCGGCTGAGGTGAGCCAGTGCGTGAACTCGAAAGCCCAGTACTCGCGGTTCTTGTCCTGGTGGTCGAACAGGGCCCAGATGTCGGGGCCGGAGACGGTCTGGTGGTCGTCGCCGGTTCCCGGCAGCTGCACCACACCGTACGAGGTGCCCGCGGCCTTGAGGTCGTAGAGCTGCCACGGCCCCGAGGTGATCATGCCGATGCGGTCGGCGGCGAAGAGCTGGCCGGCCTTCGTGTCGGTCTGGTCGAGGTACACGCTCTTGTCGTCGACCGCCATTCCGCGCAGGAAGGTAAGCGCGTTGATGCCGGCCTCTGAGTCGAACTCGACCGATGTGCCATCCTCGGAGAGGATGCTGCCGCCCGCCTGCCACAGGTGCGGCCAGAACTGCCAGGTCGTCTCCTCGGTTCCCTGCACCGAGTAGCCGTAGCCGTAGGTGTTGGTCGCGGGGTCGGTCAGGCGCTTGGCCGCCGAGCGGAAATCCGCCCACGACCAGTCCTCGGTCGGGTAGTCGACGCCTGCCGCGTCGAAGACCGTCTTGTTGTAGATGAGCGAGAGGTTGTCGACGATCGCGGGGAAGCCGATTGTCTTCTCCCCCGTTGGCTGCACCGTCTGGCGGGCTGAGTCCGAGAACTCGTCCCATCCGATGGCGTCATCCTGAACCCGCTCGGTGATGTCGAGGGTGCGGTTCGATCCCTCGAGCTGGCTCGACCACGACCCGAAGGCGTACGAGATGTCCGGGTAGTTGTACCCGGAGAACGAGGCGAGCATCTTCTGCAGCAATTCCTCGGTGGATGACGCCCCCGGCGACAGATCGATCGTGACGTTCGGGTGCTCCTTCTCGAACTCCTCGGCGAGGCTCTCGAGCGTCTTGTGGGCGGCCTCGTCCTGGCCGGTCCACCAGGTGATGGTGACGTCGGCGTTCTTGTCGAGAGTCGTCGCGCCGGGCGAACTGCCGCCGCACCCGCTCAGGGCGATGACGGCCGCTGCGGCCGCCAGGAGGGAGATGGGACGGGTGAACCTGTTCATGAATGCGCCTCTTCGCTCAGCCGAAGGCGCGGTCTCGGGCGAGCGCGCCGGTCAGCACCGTCGAAGGATGCTGCATCCCCCCGGGTGCGTGAGGTAATCGTGGAGGGAGCGGCACCGCGAGGGCAAGCAAAAGCGCAGAACGCTCAGTTCTAGTGCTTGTTTGCGGCCCTTCTGCCGAGGATCGCGTCGGAGATGAGCACCAGAGCGAGGGCGAGCGCCACGATCCCCGCGTACACGAACGGCAGGTACTCGAGGCCCAGCGTGTCGAGCGTGATGGCGCCGACAAGGGCTCCTCCGCCGATACCGACGTTGAAGGCGGTGGTGTAGAACGCGCTCGCGGCATCACGGATACGCGCAGAGGTCGCGTGCAGGAGGCGGGTCTGCAACAGCGGGGGCAGCACGCCCATCGTGAGCGCCCAGACGACCGTCGCCGCGACGGCCGCCGGGAAGTACGACGGCACCAGCGCGAGGGTGAGGATCGCCGCGAACAGCCCGATCATGCCGACGATGAGGCTTGCGCGCGGGCGGCGTCCGAGCCACAGGGCGACGAGTACCAGCGAGAGCGCGCCGACGATGCCGTAGAAGAACAGGGCGCCACTCACCGAGGCCTCGTCGATGCCGACCTGACGCACGAAGAACGGGGCGAAGTAGGTGTAGAAGCTGTACTGGCCGACCATGACCGTCGCCGTGATGATGCACACGAAGACGACCGCGAGCACCGAGTGGTCTCGACGGGGCGGGGCCGCGAGGCGGTGTTCCTTGGTCAGGACCTCGATGCCCCCGGTAGCTGTGCTGACCCGACCGCTGGCCGTTGCGTTGTCGACCCGCGGCAGGAAGACGTAGACGAACGCGGCCCCCACCACGATGAGCGCGGCGAGGATGCCGAACGACAGCCGCCAGCCGAACGCGTGACCGAGAGCCGTGCCGAGCGGAACGCCGAGCACGAACGCGAGGGATCCGCCGCCCAGGGTGATCGAGACCGCGCGGCCGATGTACTCGGTCGGCACGAGGTACGCGGAGTACGCCCCGACGACCGACCAGAACAGCCCGTGCGCCAATCCGCCCAGAATTCTGGATGCAACGAGCCATTCGTAACTCGGAGCGACAGCCGTGAACACCGCGCTCACCGCCAGCACCACGAGCACCGCGATCACGAGGGTGTGCCGTGAGAAGCGCCGGGTGAGGGCGACGAGGGAGGTGCTCGTGAGCACGACCGTGAAGGCGAACACCGTGACGGTGAGGCCGATAAGCGACTCGCTCACGCCGAGTTCGCGGCTCATCTCGGGCAGGAGCCCGGTAGGCAGCATCTCGATCGTGACACTCAGGAAGATGGCGACGGCGAGGGTGAAGAGGCCGGCGTAGGGGAACTTGAAGGGAGTAGAGGTGGGGACGCCCATGAGGGACGATCTCCGTTCGATGCTTGGGTGGGAACGTATCGCCGTCCGCGGGTTGCCGCTCCGGCAACCTTTCCAGAGTACCCGACCGCGCCGGATCAGGCCGGGGTGGCCCGCCTCGCCCGTGCGGCCCGCAGCGCGTCGAAGCCGAGGAACACCACAACCCCGGCGAGCAGGAGCGCGATCTCGAACAGGGGAAGCGTCGCGAGTCCGACGCCCTCGAGCACCAGTCCGCCGACGAGCGCACCCGCGCCGATCCCGAAGTTGAAGGCCGTGGTCTGCAGGGCGGCGGCGAGGTCGCGCATGCGGAACGAGGCGGTGTGCAGCATCCGGGTCTGCAGCATCGCCGGCAGACCGCCGAACGACACGCCCCAGACGATGAATGCCGCGACGACGACCACCTGGTTGGCGGAGGCGAGGGCGAGCACCAGAACCGAGATCATCACCAGGATGCCAGCACCCACGAGTCCCCGGCGCGGGTAGCGGTCGGTCACGAGGCCCGCCAGCACGAGGCCGACGGCTCCGGCACCACCGAAGAGGAAGAGCATAAACGGCACAACGTCGGGCTCGAACCCGCCCACGTCGATCAGCCACGGTGCGATGTAGGTCGAGAACAGGTTCTGTCCGCCCAGAATGAAGAGGATGACGACGCACAGCACGAGCACCCCGCCGAGGCTCTTGTCCTTGCGCAGCGGCAGCGCGATCTCCCCGGTGCGCAGCGGAACATGGTGGTTTACCGGTGGCAGGTAGCGGATCACGACGATCGCGAGCACGGCGACGACGCCCGCGATGATCAGGAACGCCGCCCGCCAGCCGAGGGCGTGACCGAGCGCGGTGCCGACCGGAACACCCAGTACAAAGGCCGCGGATCCGCCGCCCGCCGTGATCGCGACGGCACGGCCTAGCTGGTGCTTCGGCACGAGGTGCGCCGAGTAGGCGGCGACGACCGCCCAGAACAGGCCGTGCGCGAGCCCACCGAGGATGCGCGCACCGACGAGGATCTCGTAGCTGGGTGCCACCGCGGCGAGCGTGTTGGCGAGGGCGATGACCAGCAGCACAACGACCACGAGCGACTTGCGCGAGTAGCGGCGGGTCAGCGCGGCGAGAGGCGTTGTGGCGATCACAACGGTCGCGGCGAAGATCGTGACCAGGTAGCCGACCGTCGAGAGGCTCACGTCGAGCTCTTCCGCCATCTCGGGCAGCAGGCCGGTGGGCAGGAACTCGCTGGTGACCGAGACGAAGATGGCGCCGGCGAGAGTCAGCAGTCCCACCCAGGGGAACGGCTGCTCTGCCTGCGTCTTCGACATCATTCCAGCGTAGCCGCCGCCCACTACTCTGGAATCGTGTCCGAGAACTCAACGCACTGGATCCTCACCCTCGTCTGCGAAGACCGGTCGGGCATCGTCCACGCCATCAGCGGCGCGATCGTCGAGGCCGGTGGCAACATCACCGAGTCGCAGCAGTTCTCCAGTGACGACACCGGCACCTTCTTCATGCGCCTGCAGGTCGAGTCCGGGGTATCCCGAACCGACTTCGAGGCGGCGCTCGCCCCGGTGATCGAGCGCTACGGAATGGACTGGACTCTCGACGTGGTCGGCCGCCCGTTGCGCACGCTCGTGCTGGTCTCCAAGGCCGGGCACTGCCTCAACGACCTGCTCTACCGGCAGCGCGCCGGGCAGCTCACCGTGGAGGTACCGCTCGTGCTCAGCAACCATGGCGACCTCGGCTCGCTTGCCGCGTTCTACGACGTTCCGTTCGAGCACCACCCCGTTGTCTCCGCGGGGCAGAAGCTCGCCTTCGAGCAGCGGGTGCTCGAGGTGGTCGAGGAGCACGACATCGAGCTCGTGGTGCTCGCGCGCTACATGCAGATTCTGTCACCCGAACTGTGTGCCGCACTGTCGGGGAAGATCATCAACATCCATCACTCCTTCCTGCCCGGCTTCAAGGGCGCGAACCCCTACAAGCAGGCGCATGCGCGCGGCGTGAAGCTCATCGGCGCGACGGCGCACTTTGTGACGAGCGACCTCGACGAGGGTCCGATCATCGAGCAGAACGTCGTTCGTGTCGACCATTCGCGCACGCCCGCCGAGCTCGTGGCGATCGGCCAGGACGAGGAAAGCCGCACACTCACGCAGGCCGTCAAGTGGTTCTCGGAGGATCGCGTGCTGCTCGACAGTGCGCGCACCATCATCTTCAAGTGAGTCGGGGCGCACCCTCGCGTCGTGCCGTCGTCGGCACGGTGCTCATGCTTCTCGCCTACGTCGGGGTGGGCATTGCCACGACGGCCCACCGGTACGTCATCTTCCAGACCCTGCTGGGTGGGACGACCGACCACGCGCTGGTCTACCGACTGGTGTTCCTGGCCGAAACGGCCACGCTCGTCGTCTTCGCGGGAGCGCTCGTGCTGCACCTGTTCGCGCGACGATGGTGGTCGACTGTCCTGTTGATGCTCGCGGTCGCGGGAATGGTCGTAGCGGTCTTCCTCAATCGCCCACCCCGTCGTGGGTCAAATCGCGCCCACAACGAGTTCGTGGAGCAGCTGGGCGTCATCCTCGGCGACAACGCCCTGGCGTCGACAGTCTTCGATGCGTCGGTTCACGCGACGTTCGTCGTCGTGGTCGCGGCACTCGTGACGACGGCATGGGCATTCGGCCTGCGCTTCTACCGGGAGTGGAACATCGCTCCCGGCTCGGGCGCGATGGAGCGGGCCGTCTTCAGGGCGACCCCGTTCGTGATGTGGCTCTACCCGTTCTGCCTCATCGCCGTACTCGTCTTCAATGCGAACGTGGGTGCCGAGGTCTCCCTGCGCTAACCCTGTGACCCCCGTACAGGGGTAGACCCAGTAGGGTACTGGGTATGACTCAGGTTAAGCGCTCCCTCGTCCGCACCGCCACCGCTCTCGTCTTCGGAACGGCCCTCGCGGTCTCCGTGGCCATGCCCGCCTCCGCGGTCGTGCACACCAACGAGTACTACACGTCGAAGGCGAAGTGCGTGACCTCGGCCGAGTGGTACACGAACCACGGTTGGAGCATCGTTGTGTATTGCGACGTCACCGCCTCGAGCGGCGGCGTCGCTCACCAGTGGTACAGCCTGTTCCAGCGCGGATAGCCTTCGCGATTTGCGTGCCCGGCGTCACTACGCTGGGCACGTGACTGTACTGTTCGAGAACGCCCGGACGATCTACGGCGAGCCCCTCTGGCTGCTCGTCGACGCGGGGCACTTTGTGTCCACCGGCTCCGGTGATGCTCCGGATGCCACAGCTCGCGTCGACCTCGGTGGCCGAGTCGTCACCCCCGGCTTCATCGACCTGCACGCGCACGGCGCGGGCGGTCACGGCTACGACAGTGGACCGGACGAGATGCGTGCGGGCGTCGCCGTCCACCGCGCGCACGGCACGACCCGCTCGCTCGTGAGCCTCGTGGCGAACCCGCTCGCGACCCTGCGCACCTCGCTCGCGACCATCGCCGAGCTGAGCAGGACTGATCCGACCGTGCTCGGCTCGCACCTCGAGGGGCCGTTCCTCGCCGCGGATCGCCGTGGCGCCCACAACCTCGACTTCCTGCGCGACCCTTCGCTCTCCGACATCGATGACCTGCTGGCTGCAGCCGACGGCACCCTCCGTCTGGTGACACTCGCCCCGGAGCTGCCGGGTGCGATGGAGGCCATCGACGCGTTCGTCGCGGCCGGAGTCACCGTTGCGATCGGGCACACCGAAGCCTCATACGACCTCGCTCGCGAAGCGTTCGACCGCGGCGCGTCGATGCTCACGCACGCGTTCAACGCCATGCCGGGCATCCACCACCGCGCGCCCGGACCGGTCGTGGCCGCGTTCGAGGATGAGCGGGTGACGCTCGAGATCATCCTGGACGGGCAGCACGTGCATCCCGATGTCGCTGCATTGGCGTTCACCGCCGCCCCTGGCCGCATCGCGCTGGTCACCGACGCGATGGCAGCGGCCGGCTCGACGGATGGCGACTACACCCTCGGCTCCCTCACCGTCAGTGTCGTGAACGGGCTCGCGGTGTTGCGCGGCACCTCGACGATCGCCGGTTCGACGCTCACGCAGGATGCAGCACTGCGCATCGCCCTCGACCGCACCAGCATCGCCCCGGCTGCGGTCGTCGCGGCCCTCAGCTCGACACCGGCTCGCGCCATCGGCCTCTCCGACCGGTTCGGGATGCTCGCCGCCGACTACCCCGCGGACTTCGTGGTGCTCTCTGACGACCTGGCCGTCGACGAGGTCTGGGTGGCGGGGTCGCGGCTCTAGCCTCCTCGGCGTGGTCTTGGCGGCGGCGCGATTCTCCTAGCTCCAGCGCTCCCAGTCGAACCGGTTGTCCCAGGCGTAGCGGTAGTAGTCGGCGTGCTCGAGGTCGGCCGCGGCATCCTCGTCCAGGATCACCGTGACCCGCGGGTGCAGCTGCACCACAGAGCCCGGCGTGCCCGCCGAGACCGCACCCTCGAGGGCAGCCGCTACGGCCGCGGCCTTCGCCGAGCCGAACGCGAGCAGCACGAGGTGCCGGGCGCGCAGGATGGTGCCGAGTCCCTGCGTGATGCAGTGGGTCGGGACATCCTCAAGAGAAGGAAAGAATCGCGCGTTGTCGATGCGGGTCTGCTGGGTGAGAGTCTTCACGCGCGTCAGCGACGCGAGGGACGACCCGGGCTCGTTGAAGCCGATGTGGCCGGTGCGACCGATCCCCAGGATCTGCAGGTCGACGCCGCCGGCCGCCACGATCGCGTCCTCGTAGCGCTCCCCCGCGCCCTGCGCCGGGCCGTCATCGCCGGGCACCCGTACGAGCGACGGCGTGAGGCCGAGCGGCTCCACCACCTCGCGCGTGATGACCGAGCGATAGTTTTCGGGATGACCCGCCGGCAGCCCGACATACTCGTCGAGCGCGAAGCCGCGCACGCGAGAGAGGTCCAGAGAGAGGGCCGCGAGCGCCTTCCACGTGGTGAGCGGTGTCGAGCCGGTGGCCAGCCCCAGCACGGAATCGGCACGGGACGAGACCTGTGCCGCGATCGCGTCTGCGGCGATCTCGCCGGCCTCCGCAGCGGACGGAACGATGACGACTTCAGCCACGAGGAGCTCCCAGATAGGCGGCACCGAGCGCCGCAACCGGCGAGCCCTCGGGCAGGCGGCGCAGGCGCTCGGGCAGCCCGAGCGAATCGATGAACGGCGAGCTGGCGGCCCACGTGTCGAGGATCGCCGTGACGCCGCCCAGCACGCGGTCGCCCAGGTGGCTGATACCGCCGCCGATGACCACGAGTTCCACATCCACGGTCAGCACAAGGATCCGCACCGAGGTCGCGACACCCTCGAACAGGCGGCGGCGGATCTCGAGCGCTCGCGCGTCACCGGCGTCCGCGGCATCCAGCACCGCACTGACCGCGTTGTCCTCGCCGGTCGCCCACTGCCGGGCGATGCCCGAACCCGAGGCCATGACCTCGAGCCCGCCGGGCTGGCCGTCCAGGTCGAGCGGGCCGAGGGGGTCGACGAGGATGTGGCCGATCTCGCCGGCCGCACCACGCGAACCGCGCCAGAGGGAACCGCCGAGCACCAGCCCCGCGGCGAGACCGGTGCCGAGATTGAGGTAGCCCATCGACGAATCGGCGGGCAGGTCGAGCAGGTGGAACGCACCGAGCGCGGCAGCATTCACGTCATTCTCGACGCGCACGGGGGTGGCGAAGCGGTGCGACAGCTCAGCGCCGAGGTCGAGGTGCTCGACCCCGAGGTTGAGGGCGTGCGTCACGCGCCCGGCGCGCGAGTCGACGGCGCCGGGAATGCCGACCCCCACGGTCGACAGGTGTTCGAACCGGATGCCCGCCGCCGACACCAACCCGGTGACAGCCTCGACCGTGCTCTCGAGCACAGCTGCGGGACCCCAACCGGTCGGCAGCCGCAGCTTCTGGGCGATGCTGCCGTCATCCGCGAGCAGCACGGCCTCCGTCTTGGTGCCGCCGATGTCGATGCCGACCCTCACCGCGCTTCCCTTTCCAGCCAGGCCTCGAGGGCTGCGCCCGCGTGCCGCGACGCTCCGAAGGTGGCGACGTCGGCGTAGGCGCGGGAGTCGTCGGGCCAGCCCATGTCGACGACGAGCACTGACGGGTTCGCTTGCCGCTCGCGGTCGATGAGGTCGCGCACCCAGGCGTGCCGGTGGTTGTCCTTGCCGACGAGCACGAGTTGTCCGCCGGTCGCGGCCAGCTCCTCGCCCGAGCCGGTGCGCGCATCGAAGCGCGGACCCCACGGCGCGACCCCGATCGCGATGTTGGCGACGGTCTGCAGGGCGACGAGAGTGCGGTCGTGTTCAACGCTCACTCCCGCGCGCACGTCGAACGCGGCGGCGCTGCGCTCGAGGTCGAAGCTGGGCTCGTCGGCGGTGGTCGCAGGGATCGGGAGCGCGTCGGCCTGAGCCGCGAGCTCGCGCGCGAGGGCGATGTTGCGGGAAGCTGCATCCTCAAGCCGCGCGGACGTCAGGCGACCCGTGCTCACCGCCGTCTGCAGCGCGTGTTCGATCGCGTCGAGCTGCTCGTCGGTGTTGTCCGTGCCGATGCAGAGCAGGTCGCAACCCGCGGCGATCGCGAGCACGGCGGCCTCAGGGATACCGACCTCGCCGCTCGCCCCCGCCATGTCGAGGGCGTCGCTCACGATCACGCCGTCGAAGCCGAGGTCGCGGCGCAGGAGGTCTTCGAGGACGATGCGCGAGAAGGTCGCGGGGCCGCTCGGATCGACCTGTGGAAGAAGGATGTGCGAGGTCATGACGGTGCGCGCACCGGCCGCGACGACCGCCTCGAAGGGCGCGAGTTCGCGCTCTCGAAGGGCAGACAGCGGCAGGTCGACGACGGGCAGGGCGAGGTGCGAGTCCTGGGCTGTGTCGCCGTGGCCCGGGAAGTGCTTTGCGCTCACTGCGACACCCGTCGACTCGTGCCCACGCACCCATGCGGCGCTGTGGGCCGCGACGAGGGCCGCGTCGCTGCCGAAGCTGCGCACCCCGATGACCGGATTGTCCGCGTTCGAGTTGATGTCGACATCCGGAGCAAAATTGAGGTTCACACCGGCGAGACGCAGTTCCCAGCCGACCTGGCGGGCCACCTGCTCGGTGTAGTCGAGGTCGTTGATGCGACCGAGGAGGGCGTTGCCCGGGTACGGAGATCCCTGGTCGTAGTACAGCCGGGTTACATCACCGCCCTCCTCGTCGATCGCGATGAGGGAATCTGGATTCGCCTCGCGGATCGCTCCGGTGAGCTCGCGCAATTGCTCGCGCGACTCAATATTGTTGCCGAAGATGCACACTCCGGCTAGGCCGTTGCGCAGTCGCGCAGCCAGCCATTCGGGAAGCTCCGTGCCGACGAAGCCGGGGAGCAGGACCGCGGCAGCGTTTGTCGAAGGGGTCATCCCTTCACCGCCCCGCTCACGAGGCCCGAGCTCATTCGCCCCTGCACGATGAGGAAGAAGATGATCACGGGGATCGCCATGAGCGTGGAGCCGGCCATGATGCCGCCCCAGTTGGTGGTGCCGTTCGCGATCTGGAACGTGCGCAGCCAGACCGGCAGGGTCATCATCTCGGGTCTCGAGTTCACGACGAGCGCGAGCAGGAACTCGTTCCAGGCCTGGATGAAGGCGAACACACCGGTCGCGACGAGCCCGGGGGCGAGCAGCGGGAAGGTGATCTTCCAGAAGGCGCCGGCGCGGGAGAGGCCGTCGATCATGCCGGCTTCCTCGAGGTCGATCGGAACGCCGTCGACGAAGCCGCGCAGGGTCCAGATGGTGAACGGCAGCACGGTCGCGATGTAAACGATCGAGAGACCGGCGATCGTGTTGAGCAGTGACCAGCCGTCGAGCAGGCGGTAGGTGGCGACGATCATTGCCTCACCGGGGATCATCTGAACGATCAGGATCGCGAGGATGAAGCCCTTACGGCTCTTGAACCGGAAGCGCGTGACGGCCAGCGACGCGAGGAACGCGAAGATCAGCGCAACGATGACCACGATGATCGTGACCATCAGCGAGTTGCCGAGCGCCGGCAGAAACTCCGAGCGCGTGGTGTCGAACAGCACGGTGTTGTAGTTGCGCAGCGTGAAGTTCTCGGGCCAGAACTGCACGCGAGAGCCGATGATGTCGCTCGTCGGCTGGAACGACGTCTGCACCATCCAGTAGACGGGGAACACCGAGAGGATGAAGATGCCCACCGCAGCGGTGCTGAGAACCGTGGAGAGAACGCGCTTGGGGGCGCTGACGACGCGCTTGCGGCTGATGACGCGGGCGGGGGTGGCGGTGGTGGCGCTCACACTTCCTCCTTGATGGTCTGACGGACGTAGTAGAAGGAGATCGCCATGAGGATGATCACCGTGATGACGGCGATGGCGCCACCCGTGCCGTACTCACCGTTGGCGAGCGAGGTCTGGTAGATGTACACACCGAGTGTCGAGGTCTGTTCCCGGATGCCGCCGATGCCCTGCAGCGCGAACACCTGGGTGAAGACGCGCAGGTCCCAGATCACCTGGAGGATGAAGACCACGAGGAAGATCGAGCGGAGGTAGGGGAACACGATGAGGGTGAAGCGCTTGAAGCCGCTCGCGCCGTCCAGCTGCGCGGCCTCGATGACCTCCTCGGGCACCTGGGTCAGGCCGGCGTAGACGGTGAGCGCCACGAAGGGCACGGCTCCCCAGACGACGATGATCGTGAGCACGAGGTAGAAGCTGAGCGGATCGATGAGCCAGGAGTGCCCGATGTAGTCGAGCCCCAGCAGTTCGGTAAAGACGTAGTTGACGACGCCGTGGCTGGTGTCGAACATCCAGCCCCAGACGATGGTCGCGGTGAGGGCGGGCATGGCCCAGGCGAGCAGGAGCCCGACCGAGACGAGCAGGCGGAAGAACTTGCTGAGCTTCGTCATGAGCAGCGCGATGAGCGTTCCGAGCACCATGGTCAGTGTGACTGCCACGAGGCAGAACAGCAGGCTGCGGATGAGCACGTTCCAGAACTTGCCGTCGTTCAGAATCTCGACGTAGTTGTCGAAGCCGACGAACGGGGCGGGAGCGCCGAAGACCTGGGCGCGCCCGTACTCCTGGAACGACATGATGAAGAGCTGGATGAGCGGCCAGCCGACGACCACCGCGAGGATGACGAGCGACGGAACCAGCAGCATGTAGGGGGTGAGTCGCCCCTGGCGACGGCGTCGGCGGTTCGCCGGGGCCGGCGTGGGAGTCGGGGCAACGATGTGCTCTCCGTCGACTCCGCTCGGCACAGTCACCGCTGTCTTGCCGATCGTGGTCATGGTGTGCTCCGTTAAGATTGGGGGTGCCCCGAGTTCTTTCCTAGGGCGATGGGCAAAGAGCAGGGTGCCCGGCGCGACCATGCACGGTCACGCCGGGCACCCTGTTTCTCACTGGCTGTTATTAGCCGTTGAGGATCTCGTTGATGCTCTTGTCGAGTCCCTCGGCGAGCTCCTTGACGTCTCCGCCCTGAGCGATCTGCACGAAGAAGTCGGTCAGGACTCCGGATGCCTCGACCTCAGCCCACTTCGGCGAAGCCGGGGTGAGGCGAGCGTTGCCGGCGGCGGCCGAGATCGCCTGGGCGACCTCGTCGGTGCCGAGGGTGTCGGCGAGCGACAGCTTGGCCGGAACGAGTCCGCCCTTGCCGTAGATCGTCTGGAACTCGTCGCTCAGGATGATGGCAAGTGCCTTCTTGGCGAGGGTCGGGTGAGCCGACTTGGCCGAGACGGCGATGTTCGATCCACCGGCGAAGACCTGTGCGGCTCCTCCGTCGACGCCCGGGAGGGCGTAGACGCCGAGGTTCTTCTCCTGGTCGGGGCAGCCGGGTGCTTCTGCGTCAGCAGGAGCGAGAATCGACCACTTGACCCACGACGGCGCGGAGAGCTGGATGGACTTGCCCTCACAGAAGTCGACCTGGGGGTTGTCCTCCTTGCCATCCTTCGCAGCCTTCGAGGCCTTGATCATGACTTCCTGAACCTGCTCGAGACCCTTGATGGATCCCTCGGAGGAGAAGCCGGCTGTCCATTCGCCATCCTTGAACGTGGCGATGTCGCCACCGTTCTCCCAGATGTACGGGAGGGCGTTGTACCAGTCCTGTCCGGGCCACCAGATTCCGGACTTGCCCGGGTTCTTGGTGGCGAGCGTCTCACCGTTGGAGATGTACTCGTCGAGCGTCGTCGGCACCTCAAGACCGGCGGCTGCGAGCGCATCCTTCTTGTAGAAGACCAGGCGAGCGCCGGAGTACAGCGGTGCCGCGTAGAACTTTCCGTCGTACGAGCCGGCCTCGACGAAGCCGGGCAGCAGGTCGTCGCCGCCGAGGTCTTCGTAGTCGTCGGTCAGGTCGAGGAACGCGCCGGCCGACGTGAACGCCGCCGCCTGCGTGTTTCCGACCTCGACCACGTCGGGGCTGTCGCTACCCGAGAGGTTCGTGGTCAGAAGGTCGACGAGTCCGGGCCAGGCCTGCTCCTCGATCGTGAGGGTCGAACCGGGGTTCTCCTTCTCGAACGTGGTCTTCAGGTAGTCGCGGGCATCCTGCGGCGTGTCGGTTCCGACGAGCCAGACGCGAATGTCACCGGTCTCCGACTCTGCCGGAGCTCCTCCGCCGGCACAACCAGCGAGAGCGATGGCAGCGACGACACCGAGTGCTGCGAAGCTGAGTTTCCTCATCTTGTTGCATTCCTTTCCTAGGGCGATGGTGCCGCGACTCGTGTCGGACACCCCTTGGTGCTGGGGTCAGGAGACCCCGAGTTGACCGGAGAGGACCATGACGGCTGCGCCGCGCATGACTATGTCCTCACCGAGCGTTGTCATCCGAAGAGTGAGATCGCCATGGAACTCGGCCATCGTCCTCGCGCGGAGTGTCTCGATAGTCGCCTCTGCAAGCGGGCCATCAAGTAGTTCGGTCGGACCGCTGAGCACAACCTCTGCGAGGTTGAGCGCTCCGACCACGGGTGCGAGGGCAATGCCGAGGCGCTGCCCCGCTTCCCGAAGAATCGTGTTCTGTTCTGTCTCTGAGGATGCCGCGGCGAGCGCCGCGCGCAGCCGCGGCGTTGCCAGCCACGTCTCGAGGCAGCCGTGCTTGCCGCACACGCATTCGGCGCCGCCGTCAGTTCCGACGACGACGTGCCCGATCTCGCCCGCGGCGAAGCGGCTGCCGAACAGCGGTGTGCCGTCGAGAAGCAGTCCGGCTCCGACACCGTGGCCGACCTTGATGAGCATCATGTCCGCATTGGCGTCACCGAAGGAGTGCTCAGCGAGGGCTGCGGCGTTGGCATCGTTGCTCACAAGCACCGGCACACCGAACCGTGCGGCGAGGATCTGCTGCAGGGGTTCGTCGCTCCAGCCGAGGTTAGGGGCGCTGAGCACTACGCCCGCGAGATCCACAACACCGGGCGACCCGACACCCACACCCAGCACGGGGAGGGTAGCCCGGGCCACGAGGGACTCGACGAGTGCGATGACGGTTGCTGTTGCATCCTCGCCCGTCGCACCGGCGAGGGGAAGTTCGGCGCGCTCGAGGATCTGCCCGTCGAGGTCGAGCACCGCACCGCGGAACGTCTCGTAGGCGCTCAGGTCGATGCCGATGATCTGGAACGCCTCGCGGTTGAGGTCGAGGAGGGTGGCCGGCTTGCCGGGGCGGGCGTCTTCACGCTGGCCGGTCTCGACGACGAGGCCCTCGAGGATGAGGTCGGCGACCAGGTCGGAGATGGTGACGCGAGTGAGGCCGGTCTCGCGGGCGATGTCGGCGCGGCTCTGCTGGCCTTCGGCGTACAGAGTCTGCAGCACGAGGGCCCGGTTGTGGCCACGAGCGTGTTCGGGAAGCACCTTGGTGCTGGGGCGCAGAGCGCGGCCCGTCGAGTACCCTCGGGCTCTCCCCGCGGCGTAGCTAGCCGTTGCGCTTGTCGCGAAGCCGTTCGCCGGGGCTGCCGGTGGGTTCACCGGAGTTCCGACGGAAGCGCTTCGCTGCACTTCCGATGCAGTCATGTTTGTTAGTAAACCTTACGAACAAACTTTACCGCAAGGTTTGTTTGGACGCTTTACATACTCGTTACATGACGAAACGCATCCGAAATCCGTGCCGACCACCCCTGTCTACCCCGGCTCGACATTAGGAAACCTTCATCTCGAGCGGCCACTCACCCGGGATTCCGGGGCAGGGGCCGCGCATCCACAGGTCTCTCACAGGGGAACCAAAGCTAATTCTTCGCGGGTCGGGCATGCTTGGTGACAAGTCACCCATCACTCCCGCAACAGGAAGCGACCCCATGAAGACCTCGACGAAAAAGACCACGTTCGCCGTTCTGGCCGCCGTCTCCCTCCTCGGCACGGTGACCGGTTGCGCCGCCGCCGCGACCCCCACCGACACCGGCTCCGACGCGGGCACCGACACCGGCAGCGCGAGCGACGCCCCCTACGCCGACGGCACGTACGAGGCCTCGGGCGACTACCAGTCCCCCAACGGCATCGAGACCGTCGATGTCACCATCACCCTCGCGGACGACACCGTCACCGACGTTCAGGTCGTCGGCCACGGCCAGGCACCCGAGTCCCGCGAGTACCAGGGACAGTTCATCGACGGCATTGCGGCCGAGGTCGTGGGCAAGGACATCGATGAGATCTCCGTCGACCGCGTGGCCGGGTCATCCCTCACCAGCGGCGGCTTTATGAAGGCCCTCGATGCGATCAAGGCTGACGCCCTCGCCTAGGCTCCCCCACCGGCTGGCCTTCGAGGCCATCGGGGCGCCGTGGAGCATCGAGACGGCCGAACCCGTCGACCCTGAGCTCGCGGCGGCCATCGACGCACGCATCGAGAGCTTCGATCGCACCTGGTCGCGGTTCCGTGACGACTCACTCGTCTCCCGCATCGCGCGCGAGCCGGGCGTCTACCGGCTGCCGCCCGAGGCGGGTGCGCTGCTCGACGTCTATCGTGCGCTGTATGAGGCGACGGATGGCGCGGTCAGCCCGCTCGTCGGTCGATCACTCGAGCGGCTCGGGTACAACAGCGCGTACACCCTCCGTGACAGCGGCGAGCGCGGCCCCGCCCCCGAGTGGAGCTCAGCGCTCGCCTGGGACGGCGAGTCCCTCAGCGCACTCCGACCCGTCACGCTCGACGTCGGCGCCGCAGGCAAGGGCTACCTCGTGGATCTCGTTGCCGCCCTCCTGCGCGAGGCCGGCCACACCGAGTTCGTGGTGGACGCGAGCGGCGACCTCGCGCACGCGGGCTCGGAACACACCCGGGTCGGGCTGGAACATCCTCTTGACGCCACAAAGGCGATCGGGATCGCCCTCGTCGGCAACCAGGCTCTCGCCGCCTCGGCCTCGAACCGCCGAGCGTGGGGAGACGGGCTGCACCACGTGATCGACGCGACGACCGGGCTTCCGACCAGCAACGTCATCGCGACCTGGGTCGTCGCTCCGACCGGGCTGCTCGCCGACGGTCTCGCGACCGGCCTGTTCTTCGCCCCGGCGGACTCCTTCTCGGCCCTGGGGCCGTTCGAGTGGGTTCGGATGTTCTCGACCGGTCGAGTCGAGCACTCGCCCCACCTGCAGGGAGAATTGTTCCTATGAGAAAAGCCAGCGGATTCCTCGGCGCCGTCACCATGTACAAGCTGGTGCTGGGGCTGCTCATCGCACTTTTCGCGCTCTCGCTCGTGCTGTCTCTTCTCGGGGTGCTGCCATATGCGCCGCTCGCGATCCTCGCCAGCTGGGCCGTCTCGGTCGGCGTGAGCGTGGGGTCGAGCTGGGCATTCGGCCGGGCGTTCGGCGCCAAAGCGCATCTCGAGTCGGCGGCCATCACCGGCCTGCTGCTGCTGTTCATCCTGCGCCCGGAGCTCTCCGTCGAGAGCCTCCTGATCCTCGCCCTGGCCGCGTTCCTCGCGAGCGCCTCCAAGTACCTGCTCGCGGTGCGCGGACGCCACATCTTCAACCCCGCTGCCATCGGCGCCGTGCTCGTGACCGCCACGGGCCTCACCTTCAGCGGATGGTGGGTGAGCAGCCCGGCGATGCTCCCCCTCGTCGCGATCGGCGCCTTGCTCATCCTCTATCGCACCCGCCGCTTGGCGATGGGGCTGACCTTCATCGGCACGGTGCTCGTCATCGACGTGGTGCTGTCGCTGACCCGCGGCCTCACCGTTCCCGACGGGCTGAGCCTCGCCATCCTGGGTACGTCGACCGTGTTCTTCGCGGGCTTTATGCTGAGCGAGCCCCTGACCCTTCCGCCGCGCAGGATGCAGCAGCTCGCCCTCGCCGTCATCGTCGCGCTGCTGTTCGCGGTGCCGTTCAACCTGCTCGCCGTCTACTCCAGCCCGCAGCTCGCCCTCGTGATCGGCAACCTCTTCGCGTTCCTCGTCGGCCAGCGCCGCGGCCTGCGGCTCATCCTGCTCGAGAAGACCCAGCTCACCCCGACCTCGTGGGAGTTCAGCTTCCAGCCGTCGCGGCCCGTGTTCTTCCACCCGGGACAGTACATGGAGCTCGGGATCCCGCACGCGAGCGCCGACATCCGCGGCCAGCGTCGCATCTTCAGCATCTCCTCCGCGCCGGGCGAGGGCGCTCCCGTGAGCATCGCCATCAAGGTGAGCCCGCGCTCGAGCAGTTTCAAGACGGCGATGCTCGCTCTCGAACCCGGCGAACGCGTCTACGCGACCTCGGTCGGCGGGGACTTCCTGCTCCCGAGCGACCCCGCCGTGCCCGTGCTCCTCGTCGCGGGCGGCATCGGCGTCACGCCGTTCGCGAGCCAGCTCGCGCACGCGACCTCGGCCGGTGAGCAGCGCGACATCGTGGTCATCTACGCCGTGGCTGCGGGCGAAGAACTCGTCTACGCCGAGCAGCTCACCGCGAGCGGCGCGCGCGTGCTCGTCGTGTGCCCCGAACCTCCCGTCGCGCTGCCTGAGGGCTGGGAGTACCTCGGCAGCCGCCGCATCGACGCCGACCTGCTGCGCGAGGCGGTGCCGGATCTCGCCGACCGCCACGCCTTCGTCTCCGGCCCGCCCGCGCTCGTCACGGGAGTGCGCCAGGCCCTCCGCACGGAGAAGGCCCGACGCGTAACCACCGACTACTTCAGCGGCTACTAGCCCGCGCGCTATTTCACGCTGCCGGCAGTGAGCCCGCCGACCAGCCGCTTCTCGATCAGCATGAACAGCACAACGACCGGCACGATCGCGACAATCGACACCCCGAACACGTAGTGCCAGCTGGTGGCGTACTGCCCGACGAACTTGGTGAGGGCGACGGACAGCGGCTGGTTTCCAGCAGTGGAGAGGATGACGAGCGAGGCGGCGAACTCGTTCCAGCAGGAGACGAAGGTGAACACGATCGCCGTGACGATTCCGGGCCAGACGAGCGGCAGGTTGATTCTCGTGAGGACCGTCCAGCGTCCGGCGCCGTCGAGCTGCGCGGCCTCATCCACCTCTTTGGGCACACCCGCGAAGAAGCTGTGCATGATCCACACGGCGAACGAGAGGTTGAAGGCCGCATTGATGAGGATCATCGCGAACCAGGTGTCGCTGATGCCGAGGAACTGGAACTCCCGGAACAGACCCGACGTCAGCACCGCCGGCTGCAGCATCTGCGTCACGATCACCAGGAACAGGAACACCATGCGTCCGGGAAACCGGAACCGCGCCGTGTAGTACGCCGCCGGCAGCGCGACGGCGAGCACGAGCAGCGTCGCACTGACCGCGATGATGATCGTCGAGATGAGGTTCTGCACGAGCGGCGTCTCGGGCGTCGACCACATCGTGAGGTAGTTCTCGGGGTGCCATTCCTCGGGCAGGAACGTCGGCGGCACCTGCAGAATCTCGCGCTTCGATTTGAGCGAACTGACCAGCATCACCACGTACGGGGCGACGAAGAACAGCAGCACCAGCAGGCCGACGACCATACGCAGGATGACCGTGCCGATCGGCACCTGGTCGGCCGTGTACCTGCGAACTCTCGCTGTGCTCACGGTCACACCTCCCGCATCGGCTTGACCACACGCACATAGACGGCGACGATCGCGAGCACTATGAGGAATCCGACGACGCTGAGCGCGCTCGCGACGTCGATGCGATGGTCGGTCTGGATGTACTTGAAGATCAGCGTCATGATCGTGTCCGCCTCATAGCCGGGGATGGAGCCGGTCATCACCTTGAGGATCGGGAGCGAGTTGAACACGTTGATGATGTTGATGAGGATGGCGACGGCGAGCGCGGAGCGAAGCTGAGGCAGGATGACCGAGAAGTACGTGCGCGTGCGGCCCGCGCCATCCATTCGGGCAGCTTCGAGCACATCGGCGGGAACCGTCTGGAGCCCGGCGAGGATCGTGTAGGTGGTGAACGGCAGCGAGACGAACACGGCGATCGCTATCGACCAGGCGAAGGCGGATGGCGCGTTCTTCGTCCAGCCGTAGGGGGCGTCGAGCACACCGATATTGACCAGCACTTCGTTGATGATTCCGTAGAACGGGTCGAGCCCGTAGTAGACCACCAGCGTCGTCATCACCACGCTGGCCGCCCACGGGATGATGACCGCCATGCGCACAAGCTGCCGGCCGGGGAAGGCCTTGTCGAGCAGTTGCGCGAGGGCGAGCGAGAGCAGCACCGTGAGCGTCACGACGACCACGACCCAGAGCAGGGTGCGCGCGAGCACGCCCCAGATCGGGGCGAAGTCGAGTAGCGACTGAAAGTTCTCGAAGCCGACGCCGCCGCGGTCGACGCCGGACTGGCTGATGTCCCGCGTCGAGTTGTAGAACATCACCCCTGCCGGGAAGATGACGACGCCGAGGATGAGCAGGAGCGCCGGGGCGATCCAGGGAAGCGCGATCGCGAGGTCGCGCAGGGACGTGCCCTCCCTGCGGCGGGGGCGACGGTCAGCCGTCGCTCCCGCCGGGGAGGTGCGTCCCACAGGGGACGCCGTCACTATCCCTCGTCGACCTTGGCCTGGATCTCGGCCAGAACGGCTTTCGCGTCCTTGCCCTGGGCGAGCTGCCCGACGAGGCTCTTGAACGCGCCGTCGGTCGCCGACCACTTCGGGTTGGTGCTCGGGTAGAAGGCCGCGTTCGGCAGTGCCTCGAGGAACGGGGCGAGAGCCTCGTCGGCGGCGAGCGCCTCACCACCGGAGACCGTCGTGGGCAGGAACTTCTCGGTTGTGACCCAGTCGACGTAGACGTCGGTCGAGAACAGGTAGTCGAGGAAAGCGGTGATCGCCTCCTGCTTGTCGTCGCCATTGTCGAATGCCATCATGTGGTCCGCGACGCCGAGCGTGAAGGGCTCGCCGTCCTTTGTCGGGATGGGCACGAGCGAGTAGTCGAGGTCGGGGTTGTCGGCCTCGATCTGCGCGACGGTGGGCGGAAGGGCCTCGATCATGCCGATCTTGCCCTGCACGAAGACATCGATCAGCGGGGTGCGGTCGGTCGCACCGGCGTCGGGCTGGGTGGCGCCCGCATCCACCATCTTCTGGATGAATTCGGCAGCCTCGAGGTTCTCGGGGGTGTCGATGGTGATGTCCTTCTCGTCACCGAATCCGCCGCCACCGCCGTAGAACCAGATGGCGCTCTCGGCCTGGGCCTCCTCGGAGCCGAGCGGCAGGCCGTAGCCGTACACGCCTCCCCCGATGTCGGAGACCTTGGTCGCCGCGTCGAGCAGCTCGTCCCAGGTGGTGGGCGGGTTGCTGACCCCGGCCTCTTCGAGCAGGGCGTTGTTGACGAACAGTGTGCGGGCCGAAGCGATGAGCGGTAGGCCGTACTGCACGCCGTCGACGGAGGCGTTGTCGGAGAACGACTCCTGGAAATCGGCGAGCGTGTCTGCCGAGACCACGTCTTCGGCCGGGTAGAGCAGGCCGTCGGCTGCGAAGCCCGCGAACGGTCCGCCGTTCATGATGTCGGGGGCCTTGCCGCCCTGCACCTTCGTGGTGACCACGTCATTGAGGTTGTCCCAGGACTGCACCTCGAGGTTGACGGTGATGCCGGGGTTGGCATCCTCGAAGCCGTCGATGACCTTCTCCCAGAGCGCCTGAGTGCCGTCCGAGTAGGAGGGGACGAGCAGGTCGATGCTCTCACCGTCACCCGATGCTCCGCCGGTGTTGCCGAAGCCGCAGGACGCGAGAGTGAGGGATGCGACGGCCGCCGTCGCGATCACCGCGCCGAGTCGTGTTGATCTCTTCATGATTGTCCATTCCCGATTTTTGTAACCGAGGCGGCGGTGGCCGGCTCGGGCGAGCGCCCCGCGCTTTCCAGATCGCGCGGGGTGCCTGTCCTCGAACCGGCGATACAGGGAGTGGGTCGGTTCGGGGTTGAAGGGGAATCTACGTGCGTAGTGCCGCCTACGTCAAGGAGTTAGGCAGGATCATTAACAAACCCGAAATATGCTGGTGAATCGCGTAATTATCGGTTGCGGACACGACGAATGACGGCGCGCGCAGAGCGCCGCCGTCATCCGTCGTTCGGTGGGGAGGGAGGTTAGAAGACCACCCACACCACCTGGGTCGAGCTTGACGATCCCGCTACCGTGTCCGAGCCGGCGAAGCTCGCCTTGAGGAGGTAGACACCGGCCTTGAGCTTCGGCAGCTCGTAGCTGACCGTGCCGTTCGCGGCCAGGTTGAGCGTCGCCGCGACCGGCTTGCCGTTGACCGTGAGGCTCACGGCACCGGTGGCAGGGGCATCCCCGGCCTTCACGGTGATCTTCGCCGTGGTGCGCTGCCAGGAGAAGAGCACGTTCTTCGTGACGCTCAGCTTGGTCGTGGAGACGAACTTGACCGTCACTCCAGCGGAGGTCGCGCTGCCCGGGGGCAGGTCCCCCTTCGTGGCGGTGACCACGACGGTGAGCGTCTTGCCCTGGTCGGCCTTCTTGACCGTGTAGGTCGCCTTGGTCGCCTTGGCGATGTTCACGCCGTCCGCCTGCCACTGGTACGCGAAGGTGAGCCCCTCGGTGTCCCAGCTACCCGGTGTCGCGGTGAGCTTCTTACCCACCTCGGGGGTTCCGGTGATCGTCGGCGGTGCCGTGTTGATCGGTGTGCCGGGCTCGATGTCCTCACCGGTCGTCACGTCGACCACGGTGTAGGCACCGGTGTCGCCGTACTCGACGAGTCCGAGGTAGTACGAGAACTCGTTGAGGTCGGCCCACGAGGCCGTGTAGGTGACCGGCACTCCCTGCTGGCCGGCGAGAACCGCCGGCTCGAGGGCGAGCGGTGCGCCGCCGGGCACAATCGAGGTCGTCACGAGATCCCATGCGGTGGTTCCCGCGTAGACGTCCACGAGCACGAGGTAGTTGCCTGCGGTCGGTGACGGGATGTCCACTCGCTCGTCCGCAGACCCGGTCGCCGACTGCCAGCCCGCCACGGGAGCCCCCGCAGCGTTCAGCAGGTACACCACCAGGTCGAGGTCGGCGGTGTCGGTGATCGCGTCGAGGTCGAAGCGAGCGAGCTCGGCTCCGGCCGGAACGCTGACCTCGTATTCGACCGGCTCCGGAACGGAGACCGGGTCACCGGTTCCCGAGTGCTCGGGGTCGGTTCCGGTTGCGTCCGGCGCAAGCACACCCTGCGAGAGACCCGTTGTGCTGAGCGGGATGTCCCCGTTGCCACCCGGGGTCACCGTCACATCGACGGAGCCGGTCACGCCGGTTCCCTCGACGTCGGAGGGGGCGACGATCGTCACGGGCTGCACCGCGATCGGGCTGCGCACTACCGTGCTGCCGCTCGTCCAGGTCAGCGAACCGGTGGCGAACGCGTCGAGAGCAGCATCCGTTCGCGTGAACGTGACGGTGAACTCCTTCTCTTCACCAGCCGCCACGGTGAACGTGGCCGGTTCGACGACGGCGTTCACGCCCTCGAGGCCCTGGATCGCTGCCGTGTAGGTTCCCGCGGTCGTCGCGGTCACCGTGCGGGTGATCTTCTCCGGCGCTGTGAGGGCACCGATGGCGATCGAGGCGAGGTTCAGGTTGCTCGGGTCCACCGGATCCACCCCGAAGTCGTAACCGAGTGCCTGCAGGTATGCGGCCCAGTCATAGACATCGTTGAGGTAGAGCAGTCCCGGGTTGAAGAACTTCGTCGGATCCACGTGACCGGCACCCTGGGCGAATGGGTCAGTGACCGGCTCCCCATCGGCGTCGACCGTGTTGTACGCGGTCGTCATCATGGCCGACTTGATCTCGGCGGGCGTCGCGTTCGGACGCTCCCCGAGGTAGAGGGCCGCGAGTCCGGCGATGTGCGGTGCCGCCATCGAGGTTCCGCTGAGGAACTCGTAGCTCGGGTCGGTCGTCTCCTGGTTGGGTCCGGCCGCGAGGATCGCGACGCCCGGAGCCGAGATGTCCGGCTTGAGCAGGTCGCTGCCGTCGGCGAGCACGGGTCCCCGCGAGGAGAATCCGGCGACGACGGGAACCGGCGGCGTGTAGGCCGTCGAGTTGCCCGTCTTGAGCGATGCCGTTGCGCCCTCGGTGGCCGCGTAGGCGACAACCTGGTCGTGGTACATCGCGTCGAGGTGAACGGTCGGCACGGAGTGCACATCCGAATCGATCGAACCGGGCGTGATGTTCACCAGGATCATTCCGATGCCGCCGACGCGCTTCACCTCGGCCGACTTGGCGACCCGGTCGAAGACGCCGCGCTCACAGACCACGATCGTGGGCTCGGTGAGTGTCGCGTCGAGCGTGCCCGGACCACACAGGTTGGCCTGGGCTCCGGCCGTGCCTGCGGCGGCGATGCTCGTCGAGTTGATGAGCGCGCCCTCCACGGGTGCGGCAGCCGGGTCGAGATCGACCGAGATGGATGCACCGGCGAAGGCCTGACCGTCGCCGAGCGTAGCCGTGGCCTCGTAGCCGGGGATCGTCGACGCGGCAACCGTGGTGATCCACGGCGACGCGTTGTCGAGGGTGGAGGCGTCGGGGCCGTCGTTGCCGGCCGAGGCCGCCACGAAGATGCCGGCTGCTGCCGCTCCGAGGAACGCGTCGTCGGTTGCGGAGTAGGTGGTCTCGGCGGCTCCCCCACCGATCGAGTAGTTGATGACGTCGACGCCGTCGGTGACGGCCTGGTCGATGCCGGCGAGGAGGTCGGTCGTCGTGCAACCGTCATCCGTGCGCACGGCCGGGTCCTTGCCCGACCAGCAGACCTTGTAGACAGCGATCTTGGTAGCGGGGGCCACGCCGGTGATGTTGCCGAAGTCGACGCCGTCGACGGTCGCGGCGGTGTCGACGTTGCCGGCCGCGGTGCTCGCGGTGTGCGAACCGTGGCCGTCGCCGTCACGTGGGGAGACGAACTCGCCTGTGCCGGTGGTCTCGTCGCCGAGGCGGGCGGTCGTAAAGCCTTCGACGAAGTACCGCGCGCTGATGATCTTGGTCGAGCAGTCGGCGGCCGTGAACTGTGTTCCGGTCTGGCAGGTGCCGGTGAAGGTTCCGCCGTCGCCGCGCTTGTACGAGATCGTGTTCGCGCCGGAGAGGTACGGCTCCGTTCCAGCAGTGGTGCCGAGCGGGGATCCCGAGAACGCGGGGTTCTCGGGGGCGATACCGGTGTCGAGGACACCGAGAACCACTCCCTCCCCGGCCTTCTCGGCTCCTCCGATGCTCTCCCAGACGCCGCCCTCACCCTCGAGGCCGAGGAAGGCGGTCGAGGTCGTGGTCACCTGCTTGATCTCGTCGGGCGAAATGGTGAGCACGTTGCGGTTCGCGACGAGCTCGGCGGCCTGCGCCGCGGTGAGGTCTGCAGAGAATCCGTTGAACGCCATCGTGTATGACGCGTCGATGGTGACGCCCGCGGACTTGGCCACAGCCTTCTGCTGGTCGGCGAGGTAGTCCTTGTACTTGGTGACCGGGGCCTTGCGCGCGTTGAGCTGGTCGCCCTCGTCGGGCTTCGTCGCGGAGTAGCCCTGGATGCCACCGTCGTAGGTGGCGACTGAACTGTCGGCGAGGGTCACGATGTAGCGACCCGGCTTGAAGCTGGTCTGGCCGATCTGGCCCGGGGCGGTCGGGGCGGCGCTCGCTAGCGATGCGGAGCCGACGACGAGAGCGCTGGCCACGAGGGCTGCGGCGCTGATTGTTGCGAGAAACGAACGGGCCGTTGTGCGGCCGTGACTACTTTTCACAGGTGTTCCTTTTGGGTTCGGACGGACTCTGCTCGGCAGTTCGGGCTGCACACGATCTCTAACTTCCACCGTCCGGAGCCGAACTGACCCCCGAGTGGGGGGCAATGTTATCGATTCGTTATAAACGATGGATGACCCGGCCTCCGCACAATCGATGCGAAAAGTTCACCGGCGACGGCAGACCGCACGGTCTAGTTCCGATAGATTTGGGAAGTTCTACTCACAAAACAGGGAGTCCTCTTGAAGCTCACAGCTCGCACGTCGTCCGTAATCGCTGGCGCCGCCATTTCACTGATGCTCCTCACCGGCTGTGCCGGCGGCCAGAGCAAGCTCGAAGCCTGCACGATTCTCAAGGACGGTCTGCTCGAGGTCAACACGGCACTCTCCGACAGCGTCGGCGACCTGCAGGCCGACCCGGAAGCAGCAGCCGATGGCATGAAGTCCGCCGCTGACGACTTCGAGACCGCCGTCGCCAAGATCACCAACTCCGACGTCAAGGGCCCGGCAGACGCCGCGGCCGGATCCATCACCGACTTCAGCGACGCGATCGGCGAGTACGCGGCCGACCCCGAGAACGCTGACATCAACGCCGTCTCCGACTCGGCAGCAGCCGTCGCCGACGCCGTGACGCCGCTGCAGACCACCTGCTCCGCGTAGTCTCCGCACCTACGACGAAGGCCCCGGTGGAATCCACCGGGGCCTTCGTTATGTGTCCTGCTTACGCGAGACGCGACGCGAGTTTCTTGTCGAGCGTGTCAAGGAACTCCTCCGTGGTCTCCCACTTCTGGTCGGGACCGACCAGGAGCGCGAGGTCCTTCGTCATGTGGCCGGCCTCGACCGACTTGATGACGACGTCTTCGAGGGTGTTCGCGAATTCGGCGAGCGCCGGGTTGTCGTCGAGCTTCGCGCGGTGCGCGAGACCGCGGGTCCAGGCGTAGATCGAGGCGATCGGGTTGGTCGACGTGGGCTTGCCGGCCTGGTGCTGGCGGTAGTGGCGCGTGACCGTACCGTGCGCTGCCTCGGCCTCGACAACCGAGCCGTCCGGAACGGACAGCACCGACGTCATCAGGCCGAGCGAGCCGAAGCCCTGCGCCACGGTGTCGGACTGCACGTCCCCGTCGTAGTTCTTGCAGGCCCAGACGTAGCCGCCCTCCCACTTCATGGCCGAGGCGACCATGTCGTCGATGAGACGGTGCTCGTAGGTGAGTCCGGCAGCATCGAACTTCTCCTTGAACTCGGCCTGGAAGACCTCCTCGAAGATGTCCTTGAAGCGACCGTCGTAGGCCTTGAGGATCGTGTTCTTCGTCGAGAGGTACACGGGGTAGTTGCGTGAGAGGCCGTAGTTGAGCGAGGCGCGCGCGAAGTCGATGATGGACTCGTCAAGGTTGTACTGCACCTGCGCGATGCCGTCGCCGGGAGCATCGTAAACCTCGAACTTGAGGGGCTCAGACCCATCCTCAGGCGTGAATTCGACAGTCAGCTTTCCCTTGCCGGCAAAGCGGAAGTCGGTGGCGCGGTACTGGTCGCCGAAGGCGTGGCGGCCGATGATGATCGGCTTGTTCCAGCCCGGCACGAGGCGCGGGATGTTCGAGATGATGATCGGCTCGCGGAAGATCACGCCGCCGAGGATGTTGCGGATCGTGCCGTTCGGGCTCTTCCACATCTTCTTGAGGCCGAACTCCTCCACGCGTGCCTCGTCGGGGGTGATGGTCGCGCACTTGACGCCGACGCCGTGCTTCTGAATGGCGTGCGCTGCGTCGATCGTGACCTGGTCATCGGTCGCGTCGCGGTGCTCGATGCCGAGGTCGTAGTACTCGAGGTTGATGTCGAGATAGGGGTGGATCAGGGTGTCCTTGATCTTCTGCCAGATGATGCGCGTCATCTCGTCGCCGTCGAGTTCGACGACCGTTCCTTCAACCTTGATCTTCGACAACTGTCTCTCCATTCGACGGCCCGATTGGCCACGGACAGCTTACCGCGTGACGAAAGTATCTTGACATCGAGAGAGTTCGCTCTCGGGTAGTCCTCTCCGACTACCCCCGTGCCGCCCGAGCGGGTTAGCCTGTTCGACATGGGTGAACTCAGGCTGGAAGAGCTGTCGGCGAGCACGATCGTGGCGGCCAACGGCCTCACGCTCCGCCCCGGCCAGGAAGCGTTCGTCACACCGACCTCCTACGCGATTGCGGATGCGTACATCAATCCGCTCACGTCGTGGCCGCGCGTGGTGCTCGACGGTGATGAGGTCGTGGGCTTCATCCGCGGCAATTTCGACCCCGAGAACGCGCAGCCCGAGTTCCGCAGCTGCGTCTGGCGCGTCAACGTCGCGGCCGATGCCCAGGGCATGGGCATCGGCAAGTTCGCCATCTGGGCGCTGGCCGACGAGGCCCGTTCGCGCGGCTTCACGCAGCTCACCGTGATCTGGGAGCCCGGCGAAGACGGCCCGGAAGACTTCTTTTTGCGCGTCGGCTTCAAGGTCATCGGTGAGACCCAGTACGGCGAGAGCATCGGCGCGCTCGAGCTCTGATGCCTCCCGGGCCTTCCGAGGACTTCGTGTCCCGTGTGCTCGAGGTTGTCGAGTCGATTCCGGATGGCGCGGTCATGACGTACGGCGACGTGGCGTCCGCCCTCGGCTCCCGCGCGGCGCGCGCGGTGGGGCAGGTCATGGCGTACTACGGGGCCGATGTCCCGTGGTGGCGGGTCGTGCGCGCCTCCGGCCATCCCGCCGCGGATCATGAGGCTCGCGCCCTCGAGCACTTCCGGGCAGAGGGCACGCCGTTGCGCTGGTCGGGTGACGTCTTCCGCGTGGATCTCGCTGCGGCGCGGCACACGCCATAGCTCGGCGTCATCCTCTCCTCCACAGCGAATCATCCGTCTGAGGTATCCCCGCAAGCCTCGGGGCCGACGACGGCACGCGGTCGGGTCGCTGGAATGGGTACATGGACACCTTCAGCACTCCCGTACTCGTCTCGGCTCCCCTGCTCGGACTCGCACTCGTCATCATCACCGCCATCGGATCACTCCTCTCGTGAGGACCGCACTCGCCCTCGGCGCCGCCGCCGTTCTCACCGTGTCGCTCTCCGGCTGCTCGTTCGTCGAGGAGCTGGCCACCCACGAGAAGGAGCTCAGCTACGACAGCTGGGCCGACGCGCCCGCCAGGGGCGACCTCGCCTTTGTGCCGGCTGACTTCATCCCGCACGATGCGACCGACCTGCACATTCGCACCCAGACGAGCAGCACCGGCAAGCTCTACGCGTTCGAGGCGGAGACGCCGCTCGACACCGAGCTGTGCACGCCGGGGGTGCTCTCCGGCACGCCGCCCATGGACACCGAGTGGTGGCCCGAGGAGATTCCGACCGACGGACTCGTCTGCGCCCCCGACTTCCAGGTCTTCGAGGTCGACGGCGTGACGTACGGGTTCCGGGTCTGACTCGAATCGCCCCGATTTGCCACAAACGGCCCGTGCGCTGGAGAGCACACGGGCCGTTTGCGGCAAGTGACGAACTAGACGAGTGACTCGCGCCACGCGGCGTGCAGCTGCGCGAAGCGGCCGGTGCCGGCGATGAGGTCGCGGGGGGTTCCGTCTTCCACGATGATCCCGTGCTCCATTACGAGCACGCGGTCGGCGATCGCAACCGTCGAGAGACGGTGCGCGATGATGATCGCCGTGCGGTCGGCGAGCAGGGTCGTGAGACCCTCCTGCACGAGTCGTTCCGAGGGGATATCGAGCGAGGCGGTGGCCTCATCCAGAATCAGAACGACCGGGTCGGCGAGGAACGCACGCGCGAATGACAGCAGCTGGCGCTGGCCGGCCGAGACCCGCCCGCCGCGCTTGTTCACGTCGGTGTCGTACCCGCCGGGCAGCGACTCGATGAACTCGTGCGCGCCGACCGCCTTGGCCGCCGCGACGATCTCCTCGCGCGACGCGTCCGGGTTGCCGAGCGCGATGTTCTCGGCGACCGTGCCCGAGAACAGGTATGCCTCCTGAGTCACCATCACGATGGCACGACGCAGATCCTTGGGATGCAACTGCCGCAGGTCGATGCCATCGAGGGTCACGGCGCCCTGGCTCGGGTCGTAGAACCGCGAGACGAGTTTCGCGAGTGTCGACTTGCCGGCTCCCGTGGACCCGACGAGCGCGATCGTCTGCCCGGATGGGATGTCGAGGTCGAACTCGGGCAGGATCACCCGGTCCTTCTTGTACGCGAACTCGACACCGTCGAAGCGCACGGCACCCTTCGCCTCCCACAGGTCGATCGGATCGGTCGGGTCGGGAACGCTCGGCATCTCCTCGAGCACGCCCGAGATCTTCTCGAGCGCGGCCGCGGCCGACTGGTACGAGTTGTAGAACATGGCCATCTCCTGCGCGGGGGCGAAGAACTGGCGCGTGTACAGCAGCGCGGCGAGCAGCGCGCCGATCGCGAGACCGTTGTCGGCGACCCGCAGGCCGCCGACGAGCAGCACCACGGCGAGCGCGACGTTTCCGATCAGCACGAGCCCGGGGTCGAAGATCCCGAACAGCTGGATCACACGCGCGTTGACGAAGCGGTAGTCCTCGACCAGGTCGCCGAATTCGTCTTCGTTGCGCTTCTCCTTGCGGAACGCCTTGACGGCGCGGATGCCGGTCATGGTCTCCACGAACTGCACGATAAGGCGTGCCGAGGCGACGCGTGTCTTGCGGAACAGCGTCTGCGAGCGCAGCTGGAACCAACGCGTGAGCACGGCAAGCGGGATCAGCGCGCCGAACAGCACAAGACCGCTCACCCAGTCGACGGAGAACATCGCGATGCCGATGAACAGCATGTAGAGCGCGCCCTGCACGAGCTGGTTGACACCCGAGTCGAGCAGTTCGCGGATCGCGTCGAGGTCACTCGTCTGGCGCGCGATGATACGGCCCGACGTGTAGCTCTCGTGGAACTCGAGGCTCAGTCGCTGCGTGTGCAGGAACACCCGCTTGCGCAGGTCGAGCAAAATCGCCTGGCTGATCTTGGCGGTCAGCACGGTGTACCACGCGATGAGCCCGGCTCCCGCGATACCCGCGATCAGGAATAGCGCGACCGTGACGCCGAGCGGCATCCAGTCGAGCTCGTCGCGCAGCGCAGGCAGTCCCTGGTCGATGCCGATCGCAATCAACGCGGGGCCGGCGACCTGTGCGGCGGTGCTCACGATGACGACAACGAGGGTCAGGATGACCTGCGCGCGCACCGGGCTCAGCAACGAACCGAGCAGGCGCAGCGACCGCTCCCGAATCTGCTTGCTCTCCGCCTTGTTGAAGTCGTTGCGCTCTTCACCCTCTACTCCTGTGACGCTCACGCTCCCACCTCCCGTTCACGATCTTCGCGTTTGACTTCGTCTTCGAGGCTCGAGATCACGAACCTGTAGTGCTCGCTCGAGGTGAGCAGCTCGGAGTGCTTGCCGACCGCGGTGATGCGGCCGTTCTCGAGCAGCGCGACCCGATCCGCCAGCATGACGGTGGATGGCCGGTGCGCCACGATCAGCGCCGTCGTCGAGGCGAGAACCTTGCGCAGGGCCGCTTCGACGAGTGCCTCCGTGTCGACGTCGAGCGCCGAGAGCGGGTCGTCGAGCACAAGGACCGACGGCTTCGCGGCGACGGCGCGCGCGAGGGCGAGCCGTTGGCGCTGGCCACCGGAGAGGCTGAGCCCCTCCTCGCCGACCTTGGTGTCGAGTCCTTCGGGCAGGTCGTACACGAAATCGGCCTGCGCGATGCTCAGTGCCTCGATGAGCTCCTCCTCGGTCGACTCGGGTCGTCCGAGCAGAACGTTATCCCGCACCGACGCCGAGAACAGGGTCGCGTCTTCGAACGCCATCGCGAGGTGCGTTCGCAGCTCGGCCCGGGTCAGGTCGCGCACGTCGACACCGTCGATGCGAATCGATCCGCCCGTGACGTCGTACAGGCGAGTGGTGAGCGCGGTGAGCGTGGACTTGCCGGAGCCGGTGAGACCGACGATCGCCATCGTCTCGCCGGGCTCGAGCTCGAGCTCGATGCCGTCGAGCAGGTCGGCGTATTCGGCCGAGGCGTCCTGGTAGCGGAAGTGCACGTTGTCGAAGACCAGGCGGCCCTCGGCGTGGGTGACGGTCTTCGGGTTCTCCGGGTCGGTGATCGTGTTCTCGCTGTCCATGACCTCGAAGAACCGGTCGGCCGCGGTGCGGGTGTCGAAGGTCATCGAGAGCAGGAAGCCGATCGACTCGACCGGGAACCGCAGCACCGTAGCGGTCGCGAAGAACGCGACGAGCTCGCCGACCGAGATCTGCCCGTCGACGGCCAGCCAGACACCGCCGAGGAGGGACAGGGCGAACGTGACATCCGGAACAAGCAGTAGCCAGAGCCAGATGCCCGCGATCGCGCGGGCCTTCTCGATCTCGGTGCCGCGCAGGTCTTCGGCCTGGCGCGAGAAGCCGCGCAGGGCATGCTTGCCGCGACCGAAGGCCTTGAGCACGCGGATGCCGTGCACCGACTCCTCGACCGTGGTGGCGAGGTCGCCGGCCTGGTCCTGGCTGCGGCGGGCGACGACCGAGTACTTGTTCTCGAAGACGTAGCCGTAGATCCAGAGCGGGATCGAGCAGATCATGAAGACGACGCCGAGGATCCACGAGATGTTGATCAGGAAGACGAAGCCCACGAGGATCGTGACCACGTTGACGATGAGCAGAACGAGGCCGAACGAGATCCAGCGCCGGATGAGGTTGAGGTCGCTCACAGCGCGGGACAGCAGCTGGCCACTCGGCCAGCGGTCGTGGAAGCTCACCGGGAGGTCCTGCAGCTTCGCGTACAGCGCGTTGCGCATACGTGCCTCGATGTGGGTGCCCGGGGTCAGCACGAACCAGCGACGCAGGGCGATCATGATCGCCTCGAGCACACCGAGGCCGAGCACGATGGCGAAGGCCGGCCAGATCTGGCTCGAGTCACCCGTCTGCAGCGGACCGTCGACGAGCTGGCGAAGCACCTGCGGAATGAGCAGCGCGACGATGCCGGCGAGCAGCGCGGAGACCATGCCGAGGTAGATGCGCGGCATGGCCGGTTTTGCGTAGGGGTAGAGGCGGGCGATCGCGGAAATGGTTCCGGGACCCTTGGGCTTTTTGCGACCTGCTGTGGTCGACGCTGAAGACATGCGTGAATCCAATGTGGTGGAGCGCGATCGTTCGGGACGACCGAAATGGAGGGCGGGAGTGCCGGTGCCGGGGCAGCCTTCCAGACTAGACCGAATGCTGAGCGTTCGGCAACGATGAACATCTTTGCTGATTGAGCGCGGTGGAGCTATGAACAATCGCGCCAGCGATTATGCGACCCCAGCGCCGACTGAGCCTGCGAAGTCGGTTCTACTACTAGCGAAGCCGCACCGACAGGCAGGTGACGCAGCCCTCGAGCTTCTCGAACTCGCTGATGTCGACGGTGACCACGCGATACCCGAGGTCCTCGAGCAGCGCTGCGGTCTTGGGAGCCGCGGCCGACATGAGTACCGCGTCCGGCCCGAGCACGACGACCGCCGTGCCGTGGGCTTCCGGCACCGCGAGGAAGCGGTCGAAGAGTGTGGGATCGTCGACCAGCGGCGGGAAGCCGATGACCGTGCCATCCGGAAGCGCAGTCACCGCGGTCTTCAGGTGCAGGGCCTTCGTGACGGGCACTGCGACGACCGAGTAACCGAGGGGCGAGAGGATGACGCGCAGCTGCCGGATGCCTTCGGCGTTGGTGCGACCACCGCGCCCGACGTAGACGGTCGTGCCGACCTTGAGGACGTCGCCGCCCTCGAGGGTGCCGGGTGCCTCGATGTGGGCGACGTCGAGGCGCAGGGCGCGCACGGCCTCTTCGGTCGCCTCGATCTCGCCGGTGCGGCTCTCCGCGCCCGGGTTGGTGATGACGGCGGTGTTGCCGAAGACCACCACGGTGTCCTCGACGAAGACGCCATCGGCGAAGTCGCCGGTCGAGTCCACTTCGACGGCCTCGAAGCCGTTGTCGGCGAGGGCGCCGACGTAGGCGTCCCACTGCGCGTCGGCGAGGTCGGTGTCGACGGGGGTGCGCTCGATGTGGGTCACGAGGCCCTCGGCGAGGGATGGGGAGGGCAGGCGCACCAGCACGGTGCGGCGTTCGGTCTTCTCGAGGGTCGAACGCGCGCCGACGACCGCGTCCCAGGTGCGGCCGCCGAGGGTGAAGACCGCGATCGCGGAGAACAGGGCGAGGGCGAGGTTGAGACCGCCGAGGGTGCCGAAGAGTGCCTCGAACTGCTCGGCCACGACGGGCGACCCGATAAGGGCCGCCGTCACGAGCGTGCCGGCGATCGGCGCGACCACGGCGACGGCGAGCGCGGCGGCGAGCTTCGTGTACCAGAACCGGAACGCACCGACGGCGGCGAGGATGAAGGTGAGCAGGAAGACGAAGATGCTGGCCGGAAGGAAGTAGTCGTGCGCCTGTCCGAGGGCCTCGGCGCCGAAGCTGCCCGCGACCGAGTAGGCGAACAGCGTGCCGACGTGCGCCGTGACCGCCACAACGAGTGCCGTGAGGAGCGACGCGACGAAGCGGCGGAGCAGGGTGAGCTGTGTTGTCATGCTGCGACCCTATTACAGGCGGGTCGTGCGTAACCCGGGCAGGTGCCTCCGTCGGTGGCAGGTGGCATACTCGTGGATGTAAACGATGTCCACATCTGCTCGTGGGGAACTCAACATGATCCTGGCCTCTCTCATCTTCCGGCACACCCGCCCGTATACGGGTTGGATCGTCGGAGTCTTCGTGCTGCAGCTCGTCTCCACGATGGCCGCGCTCTACCTGCCCAGCCTCAACGCCCGCATCATCGACGAGGGCGTCTCGACCGGCAACACCGACCTCATCTGGAGTATCGGCGGCATGATGCTCGGCGTCTGCGTCATCCAGGTGGTGACGGCGATCGGCGGCATCTACTTCGGCGCGCGCACGGCCATGGCGGTCGGCCGCGACCTGCGCCGCGAGATCTACCGCCGGGTCGACTCGCTCGGCGCCCTCGAGCTCGGCCGGTTCGGCACGGCAACCCTGATCACGCGCGGCACGAATGACGTGCAGCAGGTGCAGATGCTCGTGCTGATGGCCCTCAACTTCATGGTCTCCACCCCGATCATGTGCATCGGCGGCATCATCATGGCGTTGCGCGAAGACGCGGGTCTGTCCTGGCTGGTCTGGGTATCCGTACCGGTGCTGTTCGCCGTGGTCGGCTTCCTCGTATTCCTGCTGATGCCGCTGTTCCGCCTTATGCAGGAGCGCATCGACGGCATCAACGGCGTGCTGCGCGAGCAGATCCTCGGCATCCGAGTCGTGCGCGCGTTCGTTCGCGAGCCGTTCGAATCCCAGCGCTACCGCACGGCCAACGAGCGGCTCACCGAGACGAGCGTCAAGGTCGGCAATTTGTTCGTGCTGATGTTCCCGCTGATCATGATGATCCTGCACCTCGCCACAGCCGCCGTGCTCTGGTTCGGCGGTCACCGGGTCGACCAGGGCGATATCCAGATCGGCTCACTCACCGCGTTCCTGCAGTACCTCCTGCAGATCCTGTCCGCGGTCATGATGGGCGTGTTTATGGTGATGATGATCCCGCGCGCCATTGTCTGCGCCGAACGCATCGACGAGGTGCTCACCACCGAGTCGAGTCAGAAGGTCACCGACGAGCCGACCGTCAAGACCCCGACCGCCGGCCGCCTCGAGTTCTCGAACGTCACCTTCGGCTACCCCGGGGCAGAGCGTCCCGTACTCGACAACGTGTCGTTCACCGCGCTGCCCGGAACGACGACGGCCATCGTGGGTTCGACCGGTGCCGGCAAGACCTCTCTCGTGAACCTCATCCCCCGCCTCTACGACCCGCAGCAGGGCTCGGTGACCATCGACGGCGTTCCGGTCTCCGCCCTCACCCGCGCGCAGGTCTCGAGCGTCGTGGGTCTCGTCTCCCAGAAGCCGTACCTGTTCTCCGGCACCATCGCCTCCAACCTGCGCTTCGGTCGCGAGGAGGCGAGCGACGAGGAGCTCTGGCACTTCCTGCGGGTCGCTCAGGGCGAGGACTTCGTGCGCGAGAAGACGAAACAGCTGCTCGATCCGATCGCGCAGGGCGGCACCAACGTGTCCGGTGGCCAGCGCCAGCGCCTGTGCATCGCGCGGGCACTCGTGGCCCAGCCCCGCATCTACCTGTTCGACGATTCCTTCTCTGCACTGGATGTCGCAACCGACGCCCGGCTGCGTGCCGGGCTCAGCGAGGCAACCGGTGACGCCACGGTGATCATCGTCGCGCAGCGGGTGTCCACCATCCGTGATGCGGACCAGATCCTCGTGCTCGACGACGGAGTACTGGTCGGCTCAGGCACCCACGACGAGCTCCTCGAGAGCAGCGAGACCTACCGCGAGATCGTGGAATCCCAGTTGACGGTAGAGGCGGTCTGATCATGGCGAAGAAGAACACCCCAGTAGTCGAGGAGGTCGACGAACTCGAGGTCGCCTACGAGCCCACCGAGGCCGACGGCGGTATGTTCGGCGACGGCCCGCCCGCGAAGAAGGCCCAGCACTTCTGGCCGTCGGCCAAGCGCCTCTTCGGGCTGCTGCGACCGGAGAGGGCGAAGTTCGGGTTTGTCGTGCTTCTCGTCATCCTCTCGGTCATTCTCACCGTCATCGCGCCGAAGATCCTCGGCCAGGCCATGGACGTGATCTTCAACGGTGTGCTCGGTGCGCAGCTGCCGGCCGGGGTCACGCTCGCCGAGGTCATCTCGGGCGCTCGTGCGCAGGGCAACGACCAGTTCGCCGACCTGCTCGAGGGCACCAATGTCGTACCCGGGCAGGGCATCGACTTCATGGCGCTGGGTGGCCTAATCCTCGTGGTGCTCGGCATGTACACCGTTGCCTCGGTGCTCATGTGGTGGCAGGGCTTCATCCTCAACGGGCTGGTCATGCGCATCGTGTTCAACCTGCGCCAGGACATCGAAGAGAAGCTGAACCGCTTGCCGCTGCGCTACTTCGACACCCGCCAGCGCGGTGACGTCATGTCGCGCGTCACCAACGACGTCGACAACGTGCAGGCCGCGCTGCAGCAGGCCTTCTCGCAGATCGTGCAGTCGCTGCTGACCGTCATCGGCATCACGGCGATGATGTTCATCGTCTCGTGGCAGCTCGCCCTCATCGCCCTCATCGCGCTGCCGCTCTCCGGCGCGATCGCAGGGTTCATCGGTGTGCGTTCGCAGAAGCTGTTCGCCGCGCAGTGGAAGAACACCGGATCACTCAACGGCCACATCGAGGAGACCTTCTCCGGCCAGGAGATCGTGCGCGTCTTCGGCCGCGACAAGGAGATGCTCGAGGAGTTCGACGCCCGCAACGACAAGCTGTACGACGCCTCGTTCGGCGCGCAGTTCATGTCGGGCACGATCATGCCGGCGATGACGTTCGTCTCGTACCTGTCGTACGTGCTGATCGCCGTCGTCGGCGGCCTGCGCGTGGCATCCGGACAGCTGACCCTCGGTGACGCGACGGCGTTCATCCAGTACTCGCGCGAGTTCACCCAGCCGATCACGCAGATCGCCGGGCTCGCGAACATGCTGCAGTCGGGCGTGGCGTCCGCCGAGCGCACCTTCGAGCTGCTCGACGCGGAGGAGGAACTCGCCGAGGAGACGGGCACCCACCTTCCCGAGCGCACCAACGGCCACGTCGAGTTCGAGAACGTGTCCTTCAGCTACAGCGAAGATGTGCCGCTGATCCAGAACCTGTCGTTCTCGGCCGAGCCCGGGCACACGGTCGCGATCGTCGGCCCGACCGGCGCCGGCAAGACCACCCTCGTCAACCTCGTGATGCGGTTCTACGAGCTGACCGGTGGGCGCATCCTGCTCGATGGTGTGAGCACCACCTCGCTGTCGCGCGCCGAGCTGCGGTCGCAGGTCGGCATGGTGCTGCAGGATGCCGTGCTGTTCGAGGGCACCATCCGCGAGAACATCCGCTACGGGCGACTGGATGCAACGGACGACGAGGTCATCGCAGCGGCCCAGGCCACCATGGTCGATCGCTTCGTGCGCCAGCTGCCCGAAGGCTACGACACCGTGCTCGATGCGGACGGCGGAAGCGTGTCGGCCGGCGAACGCCAGCTCATCACTATCGCGCGCGCGTTCATCGCGAACCCCTCGCTGCTCATCCTCGACGAGGCGACCTCATCGGTCGACACCCGCACCGAGCTGCTGGTGCAGCACGCCATGGCGGCGCTCCGCACCGATCGTACGTCGTTCGTGATCGCGCACCGTCTGTCGACCATCAAGGACGCCCACACCATCCTCGTGATGGAGGAGGGACGCATCGTCGAGCAGGGCGACCACGAGCAGCTGCTCGCCCGAAAGGGTGCCTTCTACAAGCTCTACATGTCGCAGTTTGCCGGCGGCGCGCTGGATGAGGAATCCGAGCTGATCGAGTAGAGGGGTCGGGGCCGTGTGTCCCCGACCTCCGATCAGTGGAAGAAGTGGCGCTCGCCCGTGAAGTACATCGTGACGCCCGCGGCCTTCGCCGCGTCGATGACTTCCTGGTCGCGCACGGAGCCGCCGGGCTGAACCACGGCCTTGACGCCCGCGGCCAGCAGGATCTCGAGGCCATCGGCGAACGGGAAGAACGCGTCCGAGGCGGCAACGCTGCCCGCAGCACGGTCGCCCGCGCGCGTAACGGCGAGGTGGCAGGAGTCCACGCGGTTGACCTGGCCCATGCCGACGCCGACCGAGGCGCCGTCGTGGGCGAGCAGGATCGCGTTCGACTTGACCGCGCGCACGGCACGCCAGGCGAACTCGAGGTCGGCGCGGGTGGCGGCGTCCGCCTCCTCGCCGGTCGCGAGCGTCCAGGTGGACGAGTCGAACTCGTCATAGGTGTCGACCGACTGCACGAGCACACCACCGGAGATCTGCTTGAACTCCTGCGTCTCGCGCGTGAAGCCCTCGGGAAGCGTCAGCAAGCGCAGGTTCTTCTTCGTCGAGAGCAGCGCGAGGGCATCCGGATCGAAGCCGGGGGCGACAACGACCTCGGTGAAGATGTCCTTGATCGACTCTGCGGCGGCCAGCGTGATGGGGCGGTTCGCGGCGATCACTCCTCCGAACGCCGAGACCGGGTCGCACGCGTGAGCGCGGGCGTGGGCGGAGAGGATCGCGTCACCCGCACCACGCGCGACGGCGATGCCGCACGGGTTCGCGTGCTTGATAATCGCAACGGCGGGCTCGTCGAAGTCGTAGGCGGCGCGCACGGCGGCGTCCGCATCGACGAAGTTGTTGTACGACATCTCCTTGCCGTGCAACTGCTCGGCCTGGGCGATGCCCGCGGCGTTGTCGCGCACGTAGAGAGCAGCCGTCTGGTGCGAGTTCTCGCCGTAGCGCAGCACGTTCTTGAGGGTTGCGGAGACGGAGAATGCCTCGGCTTCGCTCGACCCGGTCTCGGCAGGCTCGACCACCGAATCAGAGAACCACGCCGCCACCGCCGCGTCGTAGGCCGCCGTGTGCGCGAAGGCCTCGGCCGCGAGACGGCGACGCTGCTTGAGCGTGGTGCCGCCGATCGAGAGCGCCTTGAGAATCTGGGGGTATGAAGCGGGGGATGTCACGATCGCGACATTCGCGTGGTTCTTGGCCGAGGCGCGCACCATGGCCGGTCCCCCGATGTCGATCTGCTCGATCGCGTCGTCACCGGTGACGCCCGCGGCGATCGTCTCGACGAAGGGATACAGGTTCGAGACGACGAGCTCGAACGGCTTGATGCCCTGAGCGGCAAGCTCGGTCTGGTGCGACTCGAGGCGCAGGTCGGCAAGCAGTCCGGAGTGGATCACGGGGTGCAGGGTGCGCACACGACCGTCGAGCGACTCCGGGTAGCCGGTGACGTCACCAACCTGCACAACCGGGATGCCGGCTGCCGCGATGGCCGCGGCCGATCCACCGGTGGAGACGATCTCGACGCCGGCCTCGGCGAGCGCCGTCGCGAGCTCGATGAGCCCGGTCTTGTCACTCACGGAGACGAGCGCGCGCCGGATGGTGACGACGTCGCGCGGGCGGTACAGGGCTGGGTCGTGGGTGGGGCCGCTCATGCGGTTGCGAACTCCTTGAGATCGATGTGTCCATTCGCGATGTCGAGAATGGTCTGGATGAGGAGCCGGCGCTCGACCGGCTTGATGCGCTCGTGCAGCGTCGCTTCGGTGTCGTCCACACGCACGGGGATGCGCTCCTGCGCGAGGATGGGGCCGCTGTCCACGCCGTTGTCGACGATGATGACGCTCGCGCCGGTCTGGCTCGCACCGGCTTCGATGGCGTCGCGCACACCGTGCGCTCCGGGAAACTCGGGCAGGTACGCGGGGTGCGTGTTCAGCAGGGCGGGAGCGAGTGCGTTGACCGCGCGCGGCGGCAGGAGCTTCATGAACCCGCTCAGCACCACGAGGTCGGGCTGCCAGACCTGGATCTGCTCGACGAGGGCATCGCCCCACTCATCCCGATTCTGGTAGTTCGACAGGGCGACCGAGAAGGTCGGAATGCCGTACGCCTCGGCGTGGGCGAAGCCGGTTGCGTCGCGGTCGGCGCCGATGGCGACGATGCGGGCGGGGAACTCGGCATCCTGCGAGGCGTCGAGGAGAGCGCGGAGGTTCGACCCACCGCCAGAGATCAGAACAACCACCGAAAGCACGGGTGCAAGCCTACCGGTCGGCGCGTTCCGCCTTCTCGGCGACAGGTGACTTCAGGTGGCTGGCGGCGAATAGGCCGATGGTCGCCGCGATGCCCACCTCGAGCGCAGCCCACAGGCCGACGGCGAGAGGATCCGGCCCCACGACAGCGAGCCGCCCCGGTCCCGCCGCGCCCGAGGAGAACCACGCGAGAAGGCCGAGCAGCACACCGGCGACAACGCCGATGCTCGCGCCGGCGGCGAGGCTCGAGCGCCAGTCGGTGCGGAAGAGCCGAGGCCGGAGAAGGGCTCCCGCCAAGAACCCGGCCACGATCGGCACAAGCAGTCCGAGGAACCCGTAGGCGAGGTCGCCCGCGGGCAGGGCACCGAGCATGGGGATCACCGGCAGCGGCCCGAGGGTGGTGCCGAGCGGGCTCACGGCCGATCCGGCGCCGATCGCGAAGCCGGGCCCGACGAACCAGGACGCGGCCCAAATGACGACGTTGGGCAGGAACGCGAGCTGTGCGCCGGTAAGCGCGATACCGCCGAGCACCTCACTGTGCAGGCTCTCGTAGAGGGCGACGATCCCGGCGTAGTTGGCCGCGAGCAGCACGGCGACCGCGAGACTCGCGACCGCGATGACGGCGGCGACGGCAGCCACTCCCCCGCGCAGGCCGACCTCGACCACGGAGCGCACAGTCGGGTGCCAGTCGTTCACCCAGTCCCTGATCGAGCTGCCGGAGTCGTCGCCGGCCGCGCGCTGGGTGCGCAGTGACCCGATGAGGATCCCGACCCCGAACACGGCGGTGGGCAGAAGGATTCCCTGCACGATCGACGGGCGGGCGAAGGGGTGCAGCACGCTCAGGGTCGCGAGCGTCGACAGCCCGGCGAAAGTTCCGACGGCGACGAGCTCTCCGAGGAGCCGGAAGCGGGTCTCTGACACGCGGCGACCGGCGCGCACGCCGAGCAGCAGCGTGAGCCCGCCGAACCCGAGGATTGCGATGGTCACGGGGAACGCGGCATCCGCCCCCGCAAGGCCGAGGGTCGCCGCCACGGTCGGGTCGAGCGTCATGCGAACGTCTGCACCGTGGCCGAGCAGCCAGATGTCGACGGAGGCGCGCCAGAACGTCGTCCAGTCACCGGCGAAGCCGAATTGCGCACCCCAGAGCACCGTGAGCGGTGCGAGCGGGATGACGATGCCGATCGCAACGACGAGGGAGGCCTCGAAGGCTGCGAAGAGGGCTGTGAGTGGGCGGTTCATACCCGTGCGAGCGTACCGGGGCCCGGCTCCGCAGTTCACCTGCCCCGCCGGAGCTCCGCGTACGGGGGGATGGCGGGTCCGGCGGAGCGGGGAACATTCGGGTGGTGCGGCACCAGTCTGAAGGTCTCGCGACCCCGAATGTTAAGGGTAAAACCCTAGGGTTTTGATACTGGGTAGTCTGGGTTTGTGCGCCCGACGAGGGGCGCAGGGGGAACACGTGGTAGATCGGCTTCGAGAGCGGACGGCGCTGGCCGCAGCCGCTGACCGGGCGCGCGCCGGGCACGCCACCGTCGTGACGCTCGAGGGCGAGCCGGGCATCGGCAAGACCTGGCTGATCAACGAACTGGTCGCCGCCCTGCGCGATTTCACCGTCACCAACACCGTGCCCAAGTTTGCATCCGAGCCGACCCTCGTCGTCATCGATGACGCCCAGTGGCTCGAGCCGGCCGTCGTCACCCGAACCGCCAAGCAGCTGGATGCCCTCCGCACGTCGAAGCTGCTCGTGGTGATCGCCGGTCGCACCGGAGAATCACGGCTGATCGAGCGTCTCAGCCCGGGCAGCAGTCGCCCCGACCGCGGCAGCGTGCTCAGCCTCGGACCGTTGGGCACCCAGCAGGTGATCGAGCTCGCCGGCGAACGCGGTATCTCGGCGCTCGAGATCACCCGCGCGCACCTGCTCGCCGAACTCACCGACGGCAACCCCCAGCACCTCGTGGCCGCGTTCGAGCAACTCGGCCAGCGCCTCTACGTCTCGGTGCCGCGATCACTCCCCGTTCCTGCCGACTTCGATCCCGCCCTCAGGCGCGACCTCGCGACGGTCAGCAAGGAGGGGCGGGCGATGCTCGAGCTCCTCGCCTTGATCGGCACCCCGATCTCCATCTCCGCGCTGGTCGAGATCGCCATGCGCGCGGGTGTGCAGCTCTCCTTCGATGACGCCTCGGCATCCGGGCACCTCGAGGTGTTCAACCAGGAGGGCCAGCGCGAACTGACTCTGAAGTCGGTGCGCGTGCGCGAGGGCATCCGACGTTCGCTCGACACGGCGAAGGCCCGCAGGCTCCACGCCGCGATCGCCGAGTCGATGACGGGCACCCGGCGCCTCGAGCACCTGCTCTCCTCGACCGAGCACACCAACGATTCCCTCGCCGCCGAACTCGAGGCAGAGGGCGTGCGCCACGAGGCCGCAGGGCAGTATCCCGAGGCGGCACGCATGTTCAGTCGCGCAAGCGGCGTGACGAGCGGTGCGGCCGAGCGCGAACGCCGGCTGCTGTACGCGTGCGTCCTTGCTTTTTATTCGGATGACGCTGAGCTCGCGAGCACGCTCGCGCCGAGCGTAGCCCGCTGCGCGCCGAGCCTGGCCCGCCAGGTGGTTCTCGGCGGGATCGGCTACCTGCTCGGCGACTTCCCCGAGTCCCTCTCGCTCGTGACGGCAGCCCTCGACGAGTACCCGTCCGATGACGACGCGCTCGGCACCGGTGGACTGTTCACCGCCGCAGTCGTCGCGAGCCTGCAGCTTGCGGCTGTCGACCTTCCCGCCGCGATCACGACAAGCGCGACCGCGCTCTCCCGCCTCGGCCTCGAGGAGGGCGGCGTGCCCTCCCCCGCAGAGGCCCGGCTGCGCATCACCCTCGGCTTCTCGCTCTGGATCGCCGGCGCCGTCGACGACTCCGACGTCGCACTCGCGTCCGTGCTCGCACTGCCCGCGACCCGCCCCGAACGCGCCGACGCACTCACCATCTACGCCCAGCGGGAGTTCTACCGCGGCGACACGGCTCGGGCCCTGCGCACGGTGACGACCGCCGTCGAGGCCGCGAGGTCGAGCAATGCGCTGCACATCATCCCGCTCGGTCTGGCTCTTCGATCGCACGTCAACTTCGCACTCGGCCAGTGGGATGACGCGATGCTCGACGCCCAGGCTGTGCTCGCGCACACCACGGCGAGCCGCAACGGCAACCACGACGTGCTCGCTCACGGCGCCATCGCGATGATGTCGGCACACTCGGGCGAGCTGGATTTCGCGGAGCGCTCCGTGCGCATCGCCCGGCGGCTCGGTGTCGAACGACCCCTTCCGCAGCACACCGCCGCGGCGGCCATCGCGGCTGCGGTCGTGGAGCGCGTCGGCGGGCACCCGCACGCCGTGGTGCACGCCCTGAGCCCCATGCTCGAGGGCTCCCTCGCGCTCGGCCTCACGTCGACCGGCTACACCGGCTGGCGCGCGATGCACGCCGAGGCGCTCATCTCCCTGGGCTCCTACGAGCGAGCGAGTTCCGTGATCCGCCTGCTCGAGAGCGAGCCCGGCTCCAAGAGCTTCGGCTACACCGGTTGGCTCCACGGCATGCTCGCCGAGGCGCAGGGCGACCTGCCCGAGGCCATCGCCGCCTACCGTGCGGCGCTCGCCGCGGGCGACGAGTCGACGAGCCCCTTCCCGCACGCCCTCGCCCTGAAGTCGCTGGCCGGCGCTCTCGAAGCGAACGGTGAAAGTGGGCATGCCACCGCCGCCGCCCGCGACGCCACCCGCCTGTTCACCCGGCTCGGCGCCACCGTGTACCTGACGGGCGCGGCCCCGACCGAGGACGGCGTGGCCGCACTGGAGGGCTGGAGCACCCTGACCCCGCGCGAGCACGACACCTCGCTGCTCGCATCGGAGGGCATGCTCAACCGCGAGATCGCGGCGGCCATGCACGTCTCGGTGAAGACAGTCGAGCACCACATCGCCAACTCGCTGGCAAAACTCGGGCTGCGCTCGCGGCGCGACCTCGAGAAGGCGGCCGGACGAGGCTCGGCCTGACCCCACGTGTCATGATGACCGCATGACCGAAGAGTCCGTGTGGCAACGCGCCCTCGGCGACGATATCGATCGACTCTCCCCCGGCCTCCGCGCCTACTTCGCGCTGCCACCCGCCGGCACAGTGGGTCGCGGCACCGGCGTCTACGAGGTGGCCGGCTCGAGCAGGCGCTGGCTGCGGCCGGTACTCGCGGTGCTGGCCTGGCGCCGCATCCTGTTCCCCGAATTCGGGCGCGGGATTCCGTTCACCGTCACCAACACACCCGCAGGTGATGCCCTGCGCGGCTGGCGCACTTTCGACTTCCCGGGCCGCACGCGGGTGATGCAGGACGAGATGCGCATCGTCGGCGGCGCGCTGCACGACTTCCTCGGCCGCCATAGCGAGCTGGAAGCGCAGCTCGAGCTCGAGGTCGTCGAGGGGGCGCTGCACCTGCGCACGGGTCGGCTGTGGCTGAACCTGGGTCGGCTGCGGGTCGCGCTGCCGCGGCTGGCCCGCATCCGCCTCATCGAACAATCGGTCGAGAACGGGCAGCGGGTCTCGGCCGTGCTCTCCTCCCCCGTGCTCGGCGACTGGTTCGAGTACACGGGCGACTTCCGCTACGAGTACGTCAGCAATTCGGATCGCTTGTAGGCACCGTGCCATCGATGAAGTAGGCGTCGACCGTCTCGACGATGCAGCCGTTGCTGCGGCCGTAGGCGGTGTGGCCCTCGCCGTTGAACGTCACGAGCACACCGCTCTCCAGCTGGCCGGCAAGTGACTTCGCCCACGCGTAGGGCGTCGCTGGGTCGTTGGTTGTGCCGATCACGAGGATCGGGTCGGCACCCGCTGCGTCGTACATTCCGGGCTGTTTCTTCGGAGCGTAAGGCCAGGCAGTACACGCCGCCTCGACATGGGCGTAGTCGTCGAAGGCGAAGTAGCCGCCGACCAGAGGAGCGGCTGCATCGATTGCATCGAGGCCCGAGCGCACGTCGTACTCGTCGCCCTGGAAATCGTCGTCGAGGCACAGCGTCGCGGTGTACACGTCGAAGGAGTTGTTGTCGTACTCGGCGGTTCCACCGCGGCCGTAGTAGGAGTCGGCGAACTGGAAGGCGATGAACGACTCCCCCACGGCGACCTCCTCGAACATGCTCGTGAGCGCCGGCCAGTTCTCCTCCGAGTAGAGGGCTGCGGCAATCGCGAAGCCGAGGGTCGCCGAGTCGAGGGCGCGCCCGTCAGCCGACTCGATGCCCTTCGCGTCGACCGTGTCGAGCAGGTTCGTGAAGGTGGATCGCGCCGCCGCCTCGGTCCCGCCGAGCGGGCAGTTTCCCTGCCCGACGCAGAAGGCGAGGTAGGCGACGAGGGCGTCGTCGAAGCCCTTCATCTGCACGGCGAACCAGTCGAGGGCGCCAATAGACGGGTCGAGGGCACCGTCGAGCACGAGCCGGCCGACCCGCTCCGGAAACAGCTCGGCGAACATCGTGCCGAAGAACGTGCCGTAGGAGAAGCCCAGGTAGTTGAGCTTCTCGTCGCCGAGCAGCGCGCGCAGCAGGTTCATGTCGCGGGCCGTCGAGCCGCTGTCGACGAACTCGAGCAGCGGTCCGGTGTTGCGCGCGCAGGCAGCCGCGTACTCGGCCTCCGCCGCCTCCAGCTCGGTCACCCATGCTTTCGTTTCGTATGCGTTGTCCCACTGCCCGAACAGCAGCTCGTCCATCGCTGCGCCGTCAAGGCACTCGACCGCGCTTGAGCGCCCCACACCCCGCGGATCCCAGCCGACAAGGTCGAACTCCTCCATCAGGTCAGCGGATGCCACGTACCGAATGCTGTCCCGAACGAAATCGAATCCCGATCCCCCGGGGCCGCCCGGGTTCACCAGCAGCGAGCCCCTCGCGGTACCGGTCGCCGCGATGCGTGACACGGCCAGCTCGATGGAGCCCATGGCCGGGTGTTCCCAGTCGAGCGGAGCCACGATCGTTGCGCAGTCGACACCCTCACCGCACTCGGTCCAGTCGACCCCCTGCTCGAAGAAGGGCGCGAGTCCATCGCTCACCTCGGGCTCCGGGGTTGGCGCGGCGGGGGCGATGCAGCCCGCGAGCGTCACCGTGAGGGCGAGGGCGAGAGTCGTCGCGAGGGCCGGGCGGAGCGTCATCCTGCAATTGTGCCGGTTAACGGGAGAAGGGGAGGACCGAAGTCCTCCCCCACTCTCGAACACGGGTTACAGAGAAGCGAAGACCTCACGCATGATCGAGGCGGTCTCGCTCGGGGTCTTGCCGACGCGAACGCCAGCAGCCTCGAGGGCCTCCTTCTTACCCTGCGCGGTGCCGGCACCGTCGGAGACGATCGCACCGGCGTGGCCCATGGTCTTGCCCTCGGGGGCGGTGAAGCCCGCGACGTAGGCGACGACCGGCTTGGTGACGTTGGCCTGGATGAAAGCGGCCGCGCGCTCCTCAGCGTCGCCACCGATCTCACCGATCATGACGATCGCCTTGGTCTCGGGGTCCGCCTCGAACGCCCTGAGGGCGTCGATGTGGGTGGTGCCGATGATCGGGTCGCCGCCGATGCCGATGGCGGTCGAGAAGCCGAGGTCGCGCAGCTCGAACATCATCTGGTAGGTCAGGGTGCCCGACTTGGAGACGAGGCCGATCGGGCCGGCCTCGGTGATCGTCGACGGGATGATTCCCGCGTTCGACTTGCCGGGGCTGATGATGCCGGGGCAGTTCGGCCCGATGATCTGGGTCGTGTTGCCCTTCGAGGTCGCGTACGCCCAGAACTCCGCGGAGTCGTGGATCGGGATGCCTTCGGTGATGACGATGGCGAGGGCGATCTCGGCGTCGACGGCCTCGAGCACTGCAGCCTTGGCGAAGGCCGGCGGCACGAAGATGACGGAGACGTTGGCGCCGGTTGCGGCCATGGCGTCGGCGACCGATCCGAAGATCGGCAGCTCGGTGCCCTCGATCGTGACGGTCGTTCCCGCCTTGCGCGGGTTGACACCGCCGACGATCTTCGAGCCGCTCGCGAGCATACGACCGGCGTGCTTGGTGCCCTCGGAGCCGGTGAGGCCCTGGACGATGATGACGGAGTTCTCGTCGAGGAAGATCGACATGTTTCTGGTCCTTTTCCTTAGGCTGCAGCGTGGGCGAGTTCGGCGGCCTTGTCGGCGGCCTCGTCCATGGTGTCGACGACGGTGACGAGCGGGTGGTTGCGGTCGGCCAGGATCTGGCGACCTTCGACGACGTTGTTGCCGTCGAGACGAACGACGAGCGGCTTGGTCGCCGTGTCGCCCAGCGTGGCGAGCGCCCCGACGATGCCGTTGGCAACCGCGTCACACGCAGTGATTCCACCGAAGACGTTGACGAACACACTCTTGACCTGAGGGTCGTTGAGGATGACGTCCAGCCCGGCCGCCATGACCTCGGCGGAGGCTCCACCACCGATGTCGAGGAAGTTGGCGGGCTTCACGCCGCCGTGACGCTCACCGGCGTAGGAGACGACATCGAGTGTCGACATCACGAGGCCGGCACCGTTGCCGATGATTCCCACCTCGCCGTCGAGCTTCACGTAGTTGAGGTCGAGCGCCTTGGCCTTGGCCTCGAGCGGGTCGGCTCCGGCCTTGTCCTCGAGTGCCTCGTGGTTCTCGTGACGGAAGCCGGCGTTCTCGTCGAGAGTGACCTTGCCGTCGAGGGCGACGACCTCGCCGTCTTCGGTGAGCACAAGCGGGTTGACCTCGACGAGCGTCGCGTCCTCACCCGTGAAGACGTCGTACAGCTTGACGATGACCGGGGCCACCTTGCCGACGAGCTCTTCAGGGAAGCTGGCCGCGATGGCGATCTCGGTCGCCTTCTCGAGCGTGATGCCCTCGAGGGCGTTGACCTCGATGCGGGCGAGGGCCTCGGGGCGTTCGACGGCGAGCTCCTCGATCTCCATGCCACCCTCGACCGACGTCATCGAGAGGAAGGAGCGGTTCGAGCGGTCGAGCAGCACGGAGAAGTAGAACTCCTGCGCGATGCGGGCACCGGCCGCGATCATGACGCGCTTGACGAAGTGACCCTTGATGTCGAGGCCCAGGATAGCCTCGGCTGCGGTGAACGCGTCATCCGGATTGTGGACCACCTTGACGCCGCCGGCCTTGCCGCGGCCGCCGACCTTCACCTGCGCCTTGACGACGACTGTTCCACCGAGCTTCTCAGCTGCGGCCTTCGCTTCTTCGGGGGTGTCGGCGATCAGGCCGGCAAGTACAGGAACTCCGTAGGACTCGAAGAGGTCCCTCGCCTGGTACTCGAAAAGATCCACGTGGCTCTCTCAATCACGGTTGGTTGTGCTGGGGAAGGCATCCTGTCTCGACATCGAGATAGTTCGACATCGAGAGACTTTGGCCACCAAACACTCTACCCGTTCCGCCCGGGGGCAGTCTTACAGCTCACCCTCGAGGGCCTTGACCTCGTCGGATTCTGCACCGTCTGTCAGCACACACGGGCCGGAGGTCGTGATGCGGATCGTCGCGTTCTCGTTGCCCTCGCGCGCGGCGGTGGCCAGCTCGATGACCACGGCGGAACCCGCGTTCGCGAGCACGACCGAACCCTCGCCCTCCTCGCTCACCGTCCAGTCCTGCTCGAGGAAGCTGTCGGTGAGGTCACTGACGACATTCGGCACACTCGCGGCCCGTGAGTTCGCGACGTGAACCGTGAGGCCGCTCGTCCAGGAGCGCGCGCGACCATCGGGGTCGGCGTCGGCGTCACTGCAGGAGACCGACGTGTCGGTGGTCTCCGCGACATCCAGAAGCACGATGCTCGGCAGGCGGGACGCCGCCTCATTGCGCAACAGCTGCACGGGCGACTTGGACTGCGCAAGGGTCACATCGTCACTGGCGCCCTCGATGCTGCCGGCCGACCCCACGCTCGCGCATCCGGCGAGCGCGATGACCGTCGCTGCCGCGCCCCACAGTGCGACAGTACGAAGTTGACCCCACATGACTTATCCCCCTTGTGCCGTCTAACTGACGGCGCCCGGAGCAGGCTAAGTGCGCTGAGTGAACCCGAGGTGGCCACGAGGGAACGGCAGGGTTTTTGCGGCTCCCCCCTTTCGGGGCAGCCGCAGGTGAGTGCCCGCCTAGTCGCCCTGGCCCTCGAGATCGCGGATCTCCGTCGAGTCCTCACCGGCCGTCGCGACGCACGGGCCAGTCGTGGAGACGTAGATGGTCGCGCCCTTGTCGGAGCCCTCCTCGGGCTGGTTTGCACCGAGCTCGATACCGACCGCCGACTGCTCGCTGGTGAGCAGGGTCACCTGCACGGCAGAGTCGAAGCCCTTCGAGGCCTCCCACCCGTCCGTCACGAGGGATGCTGCCATCTCGTCGACGACGGCCTTGGTACGCCAGGCGCTGCCCGACTCGACGTTGATGGTGACCGTCGACTTCCAGGAGCGCATGAGGCCCTTGGGGTCGGCCTTCTCGGTCTTGCAGCGAATGGAGGTGTCTTCGCTCGACGCGACCTCGGCGATGACCGCCGTCGGCACGCGTGATGCCGTCTCATTGCGCAGCAGCTGCGTCGGCGACTTCGTCTGGGCGAGCGTGATGCTCGACCCGCTGCCGCCGGAGCTCTCTGCGCAGCCCGCCAGCATAAGTATGGAAATTGCTGCGATCGCGACCCCCGCGAACGCTCGTGTTCGGTCCCCACCGACCATGTTTCACCCCTGTGTGTTGTGTTTAATTGCGTGCCGAACTTAGCAGGTTGACGGGCGCCGTGAAACGCCCGATCACCCGAACCGATCATCCATTCAGTGGATGACGGATGAACTTCGCGGTTAGCCGCGCTCCTCGAGGTTGACGACCTCGGGCGAGTTCTCGCCGCCCGTGGTGACGCACGGTCCGCTCGAGGTGATCTGGATGACCCCGCCCTCACCGGTCTCCTCGTCGGCCTTAACCATGGAGAGGTGCATAACAGAGGGAGAGTCGGGGCTCGTGAGCTCGAGGATCGAACTGCCGCCGAACTGGCCGAGTTCCCAGTCCTGCTCGACGAAGGAGTTGGCGAGCTCGTCGAGGATCTCCTTTGTGCGGGAGCCGTTGTCGGCGTTGACGGCGAGACGCACCGTCGAGTCCCACTGGCGCAGCAGGCCCTCGGGGTCGGTCTCAGCGGTCTGGCACGCGGACGAGAAGTCCTGCGACTTCAGAACCTCGTCGATGACCGTCTCGGGCACGCGGGTCGCGGCCTCGTTCCGCAGCAGCTGGGCGGGCGACTTGGTCTCCGCAAGCGTCAGCTCGGCTTTCTCGCCGTCTGCGGTGTCGGAGCATCCGGTCAGTGCCAGGCTCGCTACAGCGACTGTTGCGAGCGCCGCCAATACCCGTTGTGTGAAGCCAGTCGACATGTCGTAACCCCTGCAGTGTTGCGAGCGCGCATCCTATCCGCCTGTGGCGGGCGATGCGGCATCCCCCCGATCATTTGAAGCTATCAGGGGATGAACGCAGGGTGAATGGACGTAACAGAGTCGTCACATAGAACCCGGCCCCAGTGCGGGGGTCAGGGCGTTTCGAGCTTCTTCACGTCGTCGGATTTTGGACCCTCCGTGCGCACGCACGGTCCATGAACCTGGATCTCCACGGTGACCTGTTTGACCACTTCCGCTGTCGACGTCGTACTCTGGTCGGGATCGGGCCGTTCGCCGATGATCTGGATCTCGGCCATCGATCCTTTGCTCGTGAGCAGGCTGCTGCGGAAGTCCGCGGTCTCGCCGAGCGAGCGGGCAGTCCACTCCTGCTCGGTGAACGAGGCGATCAGGTTGTCGACGATCGACTCGATCCGCCACGCGCTGCCGCTCTCGACGGTCACGAGGGCCGAGGAGTGCCAGGAGCGGATGAGTCCCTGCGGGTCCTTCACCTCGTCGAAGCACGCGACCGATTCGTCGATGGCTTCCTCGACATTGTCGATCACGGCCGTGGGGATGCGGCTCGCCGCATCGTTGCGCAGGAACTGCACGGGCGACTTGCTCGCCGCGAGAGTCACATCGGGGAAATCCCCCTTGACGCTGGCCACTGCTTCGTTAGCGCAACCGCTGAGCGCCGTGACGGTCACTAGAGCGAGTGCAACGAACGCACCGGCTACCTTGTGGTCTCCCCCGACCATAGTGCACCTTCTCTTTCCCGGCCTCGTCGCCGGTAGCCAAGAAGATAGCAGTCGCGGGAGCGCTCCCACGGGGTCGAGCAAATTTCGTCTTACCCCAAACGAGGCGATAGACCGAGCTGTCTACAGCTTCTCGATCGGAGCTATCTTGATCAGCAGACGTTTGCGACCGGCCGTGTCGAACTGCACGGCGGCAACGCGCTTGGCGCCCTCGCCGGTGACCTCCATCACGCGGCCCTCACCGAAGTCGGTGTGCCGGATGCGGTCGCCGGCCGCGAGTGTGAGGTCGCCGTTATCCCGGACCTTGCCGGTCACCTCGCTCGCCCACACGGTTTTCTCACGCACCGGTGCGGGCGGGAGTCCCGCCGCCTCGCGCAGTGACGTGCCCCACGACGAGCCGTCGCGGCGAGCGTTGAGCGCGCGCGGCTGGGTACCGCCGCGGCTGTTGGCCATGCCGGGCGACTGCTTCCAGTCGATGAGGTCTGCCGGGATCTCTTGCAGGTACCGGCTCGGCATGGCGACGTTGACGTCACCGAACTGCGCGCGCGTCATGGCAAGCGAGAGGTACAGGCGCTGCCGGGCGCGGGTGATGCCGACGTAGAACAGACGCCGCTCTTCGGCGGGACCGCCGGGCTCGTTCGCCGACATGCGGTGCGGCAACAGGTCTTCTTCGACGCCGGTCAGGAACACCGCCTCGTACTCAAGACCCTTCGCCGTGTGCAGGGTCATGAGCGAGACGGTTCCGCTCGTGTCGTCCAGGTCATCGGCGGCCGCTACCAGTGACACTTCGGTGAGAAAGTCGAGCAGGGTGCCCTCGGGGTTGTTCTTGCTGAATTCCTTGGTGACGGCGAGCAGCTCTTCCACGTTCTCGGCGCGCGCTTCATCCTGCGGGTCTCGGGATGCGCGCAGCGCCTCCACATACCCGGACTTCTTCAGCAGCTCGGCGAGAATGTCGGACGGCTTGGCCGTGTCGACGGTCAGCTGCACCTCGTCGAGGGCGGCGGTCAACCCGAGGATCGCCCCGGTCACCTTCGGGCCGAGGCCCAGCTCGTCGGCGTGCCGCATGGCCTCGCGCAGGCTCACGTCGTGGTCGTCGGCCCAGGACTGCAGCGCGGTCTCGGTCGCCGGTCCGATGCCACGCTTCGGGGTGTTCATGATGCGGCGAAGAGCAAGCGGGTCGGCCGGGTTGGCAACCGTGATGAGGTAGGCCATCGCGTCTTTGATCTCAGCGCGTTCGTAGAACTTGGTTCCGCCGAGCACCCGGTATGGCAGCGCGGAGCGGATGAAGATCTCCTCGAGCGCACGGGTCTGGGCATTGGTGCGATAGAAGACGGCGATGTCCTTGTAGGCGATGCCTTCATCTCGCAGCTTGGTGATCTCGTCGGCGACGAACTGGGCCTCGTCGTGACCGGAGTACCCGGTGAAACCGGTGATCTTCTCGCCCGCGCCGATCGTGGTGAAGAGCTTTTTGTCTTTGCGGTCGAAGTTGTTGGAGATGACGGCATTGGCGGCATCGAGGATGTTCTGCGTCGAGCGGTAGTTCTGCTCGAGCAGGATCGTCTTCGAGCGGGGAAAGTCTCGTTCGAATTCCACGATGTTGCGGATATCGGCCCCGCGGAACGCGTAGATCGACTGGTCGCTGTCGCCGACGACGGTCAGCGACGCGGGCTCGAGGCTGCCCTTGCCCTGCAGGTCGAGCGGAAGGTCGCCCTGCTTGACCGGCTTGGTGAGCTCGCGGATCAGCGCGTACTGCGCGTGGTTGGTGTCCTGGTACTCGTCGACGAGCAGGTGACGGAAGCGGCGCTGGTAGAGGGCCGCGACCTGCGGGAAAGCACGGAACAGGTAGACCGTCTGCCCGATCAGGTCGTCGAAGTCGAAGGCGTTGGCCCGCGCGAGCTCCTGCGTGTAACGGCGGAAGATCTCGAGGAACATCACCTCGTTCGGGTCGTTGAAGTTCGCACCGCGCGCGTAGCTCTCGACGTCCATGAGCTCGTTCTTGAGTTTCGAGATCTTGCCTGATGCCTGGCTGACGGTGAACCCGAACGTGTCGGCGTCGAGCTCCTTGATGATCCGCTTGATGAGCGCGCGGCTGTCGGCGGAGTCATAAATGGTGAAGCTCTTGGTGAAGCCGAAGTTTTCGGCCTCGCGTCGCAGGATGCGTACACACGCGGAGTGGAAGGTCGAGATCCACATACCTTCCGCCTGCTGGCCGACGAGCGCGCCGACCCGCTCGCGCATCTCCGCCGCCGCCTTGTTGGTGAAGGTAATGGCGAGGATCTGGCTCGGCCAGGCCTCGCGGCTCTGCAGCAGGCCGGCGATGCGGCGCGTGAGCACACTCGTCTTTCCAGAGCCGGCGCCGGCGATGATGAGCAGGGCGGAGCCGCGGTACTCGACCGCCTCACGCTGGCGCGGGTTGAGCCCGTCGAGCAGCGCGTCGTTGAACCCGCCGTCGCGGGGCGGTTCGTCGGGAATGAGTGGGTGCAGAACTGTCGACATGTCCTGCCAATTCTAGGCGGGGGGTGTGACGCTCGCCGCTGGTGTCCCCAGCGCCGCCTTCTCCGCCTTGCGGCGCTGCGCCTCTACCCGCCTGCGCACCGCGAGGGCGAGGTCGGGCTGGTCGGCGAAGACGCCGTCCATGCCGCTGCGCAGCACGATCTCGAACTCCTTCGACCAGTTGCCCCAGTCGGAGGCGTTCGATCCGCGACGGAAGTTCTTGGAGAGAAAACGGTTCTCGGCGCGCAGCGTCCAGCAGAACGCGAGCAACCCGGCCGCGTGGGCGCGCTCGACAAAGTCGGAGGGGCCCGTGACGTGGCCGGCGTGATCCCGGGAGAAGGCGAGCTTCTTGTCCACGCTGACGCCGTCGACGCTCTCGGCGAGTTGCGCGAGCCCCTCATCGGTGAGGTGGTCGGCGTAACTGCGCGCCTTCTTGCCGTCCCGGGCGACGAGGTCCGCGGGCGCTCCGGCTGCTTCGGCGAGAAAGACGAGCCTGCCCGGGATACCCCGCTCGCGGATCTTCGTGAGCACCGTCTGCTCGAAGCACTCGACGATGAGGTTCTCCTCGGTCGCCCAGCCGCGGATCTCCCGCGCGAACAGCTCGTCGAGCGGCAGCCCGATCGACTCGAAGTAGGTGGCGTGCTTGATCTCGGCGACCATCACGAGGCTGCGGCCGCGCGCCGCCGATGCCCGGTCGATGATCGCCAGCAGGTCGGTGAGGCGCAGGATCCGCTCGGTGCCGTCGAAGCTCGAGCCGGCCTGGCGCACCTGGGGCAGGCGTTCGACGGCGCGCAGCGTGCGCAGTTCCTCCCAGGTGAAGTCCTCGGTGAACCAGCCCGTGAGTTTCACGCCCTCGATGTGTTTCGTGGTCTTGCGGGATGCGAATTCGGGATGCGCCGCGACATTCGTTGTGCCGCTGATCTCGTTCTCGTGCCGCAACACGAGCACGCCATCCCGGGTCGCAACGATGTCGGGTTCGACTGCGTCGGCCCCGAGGGTGAACGCGAGCTCGTAGGCGCTGCGCGTGTGCTCGGGCCGGTACCCACTCGCGCCGCGGTGGGCGATGACGAGGGTGCGGGGCGTTGTGCTCACGGCTTAACGCTAGCGGTTGGGGGCTATCCCACGGCATTCCCCCAGCAGTGCGCCCGCCCGCTCCCCTAAAATCGGTAGTGGACGCACAACGCGCCCCGAACCCAAGGAGTACGCGACCATGGCATCCGCCAGCTCGAACCCCGCCTTCAGCAACTCAGCCGCATTCTCGAACAACCCGACGAAGGCCGCCGAGCTCCGCCGCCCGCCGACGCCCGACGAGATCTCGGAGATGTACGGCCGCCCGTCCGCGACGCCCGTCGAGACCGACCGCATGACCTACGAGGACACGATCGTCAAGATCGCGATCTCCTTCGGAATCCTGCTGGTCGGTGCCGTGGTCGGCTGGATCGTGCCGATCCTCGCCATCCCCGCAGCCATCGTCGGATTCGTGCTCGCCCTCGTCAACATCTTCAAGAAGCAGCCGTCGCGCGGCCTCATTCTCGCCTACGCGGCCTTCGAGGGTGTCTTCGTCGGTGGCATCTCGCGCATCTTCGAGACCCAGTACGACGGCATCGTCGTGCAGGCTGTCTTCGGCACGCTCGCCGTCGTCGGCGTGACGCTGGTGCTGTTCATGAACGGCAAGGTGCGCGCGTCGAAGCGCGCAACGCAGATCTTCCTGGTCGCAATGGTCGGCTACGCGGCGTTCTCGCTCGTCAACCTCGTGCTGATGCTCACCGGCGTCACCGACAGCCAGTTCGGCCTGCGCGACACCATGTTCCTCGGCATGCCACTCGGCTTCTGGCTCGGCATCCTCGTGGTGTTCATGGCCGCATACTCGCTCGTGCTCGACTTCACGAGCATCAAGACCGGTGTCGAGCGTGGCGCACCCCGCGTCTACGGATGGCAGGCCGCCTTCGGCATCATGGTCACCGTCGTCTGGCTGTACCTCGAGATCCTGCGCCTCATCGCAATCCTGCGTCGCTAGGTTTCTCATCACAAACGCCGCGTCCCCCGAGGGGCGCGGCGTTTGTCATTCCACGATCGAGTGGATCCGCTCGCGGCGCCAGATCATGATCCCGCACGCCAGCAGGCACGCGGCGACCACAAAGAGGTTCGCGCCGATGACCGTGCCGTTGAGCCCGTAGTCCCGGTAGCCGAGGTACAGGGCACCGAGGGCGAGGATGACCGGCGTCGCGATCCCGACGTATGCGAGCTTCCCGGCTCGCCGTGACAGCGCCCCTAAAAACCCGACAGTGGCCCCGAGCAGTACTGCAGCGAGTGTCCACCGGGTGATGACGGGAAGCAGCGGCTGCAGCCCCCAGACCCGATCTCCGAAAGTCAGCCCATACCCGTAATACGAACCCACGGCGGCAATAAGGCTGACGACACCGGCGAGCGCAGCGATGCCGGAACGGCGCGACAACCGCCCTGCGACAAAGGCGAGCAACCCCCAGACGACCCCGGAATTAAGCAGGAACCACGCAGCGCCAACGATAAGCATCCCCATCGAGAGCCGACCCGTGCGAAGCACAAAAACCGTATCGAGCGCGGCCCCACCCACGCCAAGAATGACGCCGAACAGCACCCCCACGAGAAGACCTTTTGCGGCCGCATTTCTTGCGCCCACAGGATCTGTGGGGTGTTGATTTCCTCGCGAGTTTCGAGAGTTCTGATCGGCCACGCTTTTCGGCCGGTCAGAACTCTCGATGTCTGAGCTGGAAATCAGCACCGCACAGATCCGATCACTCCCACTCGATAGTCCCCGGCGGCTTCGACGTGACATCGAGTACGACCCTGTTGACCCCGGCCACTTCGTTGGTGATCCGATTGGAGATGCGGGCGAGCACGTCGTAGGGCAGGCGCGTCCAGTCGGCGGTCATGGCGTCTTCGCTGGAGACGGGGCGCAGCACGATGGGGTGTCCGTAGGTGCGACCGTCGCCCTGCACGCCGACCGACCGCACATCGGCGAGCAGCACGACGGGGCACTGCCAGATTTCACCGTCGAGGCCGGCGTTGGTCAGCTCATCGCGGGCGATCGCGTCCGCCTTGCGGAGCAGCTCGAGACGCTCACGGGTAACCTCGCCCACGATGCGGATGCCGAGGCCTGGCCCCGGAAACGGCTGGCGGGAGACGATGACCTCGGGCAGTCCGAGTTCGCGGCCGATGGCGCGCACCTCGTCCTTGAAGAGCGTACGAAGCGGCTCGACGAGCGTGAACTGCAGGTCTTCGGGCAGGCCGCCCACGTTGTGGTGGCTCTTGATGTTGGCGGTGCCGGTGCCTCCACCGGATTCGACGACGTCGGGGTAGAGAGTGCCCTGCACGAGGAAGTCGATCGACGCCCCGTCTCCCTGCGCTTCGAGCACCAGCGCCTCGGCGGCGGCCTCGAAGCTGCGGATGAACTCGCGGCCGATGATCTTGCGCTTCTGCTCGGGGTCGGTCACGCCGGCGAGTGCATCGAGGAACTGGTCGACGGCATCGACGGTGATGAGGCGCACTCCGGTGGAGGCGACGTAATCCTCTTCGACCTGTCGACGTTCGTCCTGGCGGAGCAGGCCGTGGTCGACGAAGATCGCGGTCAGCTGGTCACCGACGGCCTTGTGCACGATGGCGGCAGCGACGGCTGAGTCGACGCCACCGGAGAGGCCGACGATGACGCGGCCGGTGCCGACCTGTGCCTGGATGCGGGCGACCTGCTCCTCGATGACGTTGCTCGAGTTCCAGTCGGCGGGGATCCCGGCCGCGGTGTGCAGGAAATTCTCGAGCACGTTCTGACCGAACTCCGAATGCTTGACTTCGGGATGCCACTGCACCCCGTACAGGCGACGCTCATCACTCGCGAAAGCGGCTACGGGGGTCGAGGCACTCGAGGCGAGCACCGCGAACCCTTCGGGAGCTTTGGAGACCGAGTCGCCGTGACTCATCCAGGTGGTCTGGGCTGCGGGCTGGCCGCTGAGCAGCGTCGAGTCGCCCGGGGCGAGCGTGACATCCGTCGCACCGTATTCGCGGAGGCCGGTGTTGCTGACCTCGCCACCGAGCTGCTGCGCCATGACCTGGAAGCCGTAGCAGATGCCCAGCACGGGGATGCCGAGCTGAAGGATGCCGGGGTCGAGCGTCGGTGAGCCGGTCTCGTACACGCTGGACGGGCCACCGCTCAGCACGATGCCGGACGGGTTCATCGCCTGCACCTCGGCCGCGGTGATGGTGTGCGGCACGATCTCGGAGTAGACGCTCGCCTCGCGCACGCGACGCGCGATCAGCTGGGCGTACTGCGCGCCGAAGTCGACGACGAGAACGGGCTGCTGTGCTGTTTCATTGCTCACGCTGTGGCCTCCGCAGGCTTGGGGGTCTCGAGTTGTTCGAGTTGCGTCACGGTCTGAGCGTGGATGCGCTTCTCGATGAAGAAGGAGGAAAAGGGAATGACCCCGCCGAGTGCGACGAAGAGGAACCGGCTGAACGGCCAGCGCGCAAGGCTCCACAGGCGGAAGTCGCTGAACAGGTAGAGCACGTAGAACCAGCCGTGCACGATGAGGATCACCGTGGACAGGTTCACCCCGGTGATGAGGGCCTGCGGGGTAAGGGCAAGGAAGCCGTAGGGCCCGCCCAGTTCGATGTCGACGCCGATGCCGCCCCAGATCTTCGGCCCGTAGCGGAACACCATCATGAGGACAAGCAACAGCAGGAACGAGCCCGTGATGATCGAGGTGACCTTGTAGAGCTTGAGGGCCGAGCGGATGCGCGGTGCGTCGGAACGCCGGGGGGTTGCGGGCATGGTCCTAGTTTAGTTCGAGCTCCGCGTCCTCCTGCTCGCGCTCCCACTCGTCCCTGACCAGCCGGAACCACAGGAACACGGCGAAGACCGCGAAGACCGCCCACTCGATCGCGTAGAACACGTTGAGCCAGTTCAGCGTGACCTCGGCGCTCGGTACCGGCGAATCGATGGCGTCGAGGCCCGCGGGGGCGTCATCCAGAACCAGGTAACCCCCATAGACGGAAGCCGGCGCGTCCGCCCACTGGTTGATGAGGGCGGCCACCGACATCGACTTCTGCTCCCCCGCCTCGAAGTCGTCTTCGGCGGGCGGTTCGGTCGCGACGTAGCGGCCGGTCAGGTCTCGCTCGCTCGTGGTGAAATCCTTGAGAGCGGATGCCGCGTCCGCGCGATCGGCGACCCAGCCGAGTGCAACGGCGATAGACACCCCGCTCTCGGTCAGTGCGTGCCCGGTCACCCAGAAGCCTTCGACGCCGTCGTTGAACCGGCCCTCGAGCACCACGCCGTCGCCGGGCACCAGGGCGCCGGTCGTGCTGACACGCTGCCCTGCGGCGCTCGACGAGATCGTGCTCGCGGGCTCGGCGATCGACTCGAGCGGCACCGTCGTCTCAGTCTCCCGCTCGACCACGGTGGCCGTCTCGACGCCGCGCGACAGCTGCCACTGCCCGAGCAGCGCGAACCCGGCCGCTACCGCGAGGCACACGAACAGCATGCCGATCCAGCGCGGCCTGCGCGCGACTTGCCACATCTGTCTAGTACTCCGGGTCTCTCTTGCGCGTGGTGAGCTCATCCGACTGCTGCATGGCCTGCTCGATGAGGGGGTCGACGCGAGCGGGCTCGACGGGCTGCGGCTCGAACAGGTCGTCGTCAGTCGCCGCTATCGGCTCGCCGGCGAGCGCGGCCTCGACGAGGGCGATGTTCTCGTCCGCCTCGCGACTCGGGCGCGCGACCTTCTTCTTGGTGCGGAAGATCGCCCCGCCGATCGCATTCGAGTTGACGGCGATGATCGGACCGATGATCGCCATGATGAGCACATAGAGGCCGGCGAACGGCGTGAGCCTCGGGTCGAGCCCCGAGGCGGTGGCCAGCGTTGCGAGGATCAACGCGAACTCGCCGCGGTTCTGCAGCATCGCGCTCGTGTTGAAACCCTCCGCGCGCGTGAGCTTGGTCTGCCAGGCGATGAGCTGGCCGCCTGCGGTGTTCACGAGCAGGGTCATCAGCACCGCGACACCGACCGGCACGAGAACGGAGCCGAACGTGGAGATGTCGAGCGCGAGCCCGAAGTTGAGGAAGAAGAACGCGCCGAACACGTCGCGCAGCGGCAGCGCGAGCTGTTCGATCCTCGCCCGGAAGCGCGTCGCACCCAGCACCAGCCCGACCAGGAACGCGCCGATCGCGTCGGATACCCCGAGCAGCTCGCCGATGCCGCCGAAGGCGACCGCGAGCCCGAAGAACAGGATCGTGAACAGCTCATCGTCACGTGTGTTGACCAGACGCGAGACAAACCTGCCTCCCCAGCGCGCGACCATGAACATCACGATGAGGAAGGTGAACGAGATGGCCAGCTGCAGAACGATGGCCCAGACATCCTGTTCGCCACTGAGGATGACGGACACGATCGCGAGGTAGACGGCGATGAAGACGTCCTCGAGCACCATGATGCCCAGGATTGTCGGCGTCTCGCGGTTGGCGAGGCGACGCAGTTCGATCAGCAGCTTCGTGATGATGGCACTGGATGACGCGGCCGTCATGCCCGCGATGATCAGGGCCTCACGTGTTCCCCAGCCGATCCACATCCCGAGCGCGAAGCCGGCCGCCATGTTGATCAGCAGGCGTGTGCCGCCCGAGACGAACAGGGCGCCCGCGTTGCCGTAGAACTCGTCCTGGTCGAACTCGAGGCCGAGGCTGAACAGCAGCAGGATGAGGCCGAAGACAGCGACGAGCTCCACGTCGGCCGACTCGAAGTTGAGTGGGAAGAACTGCGAGTTCGGGCTCGCGACGAGACCCACCAGCATGTAGATCGGGATAGCGGGCAGACCGATGAGCTTGCCGACCCGGCCGAGAACGTAGGCGATGACGAACAGAAGGCCAAGAACGAGGAGTTCTTCACCGAGGTGCACGACTAACCTCCCGGCGGGGAATCGACAGGCGCCTTCGCCTTGAGCTCACCGGTGCGATAGAACGTGAAGGCCTTCGCGACCTTCTCGGGAGACCCCGCCACCACGAGGGTGTCGCCCGGGAAGACCTTGAAGTCGTCGGCAGGGGCCGGGTTCGCGGACTCGCCGCGCACAACGGCGACGACGGTCAGGCCGACGACGCCGCGGCTCGCGAGGTTGCCGAGCTGCTGCCCCGCGATGTGGTCTTCGTAGTCGACGGTGAACCAGTCGATGGTGAGTCCGGGGATCTGGTCGAGGCTGCTCAGCGACTCGGTGATCCGCGTGCCGCCGAGGAGTTCGGCGAGGGTGTGCGCCTCGTCCTCGTCCAGTCGCAGGCTGACCTTGCTCGCGTCGGAGCCGTCCTCGGAGTCGGAGAACGAGATCAGGTCACTGTGGCCGGACCGGTGGGTGATGACGCCGACCTTGCCGCCGTCATCGGTTACGAAGGTGTGCAGCACACCGACACCGGGGAGTTTGACTCTGCGTACGTCGACCATTGATCCAGTCTATCGAGCGCCCCAGCGCCGGGTTCCCGTGTTCGCTGGCCGCGCAGTGCCTCGCGCTGTGGTTTCGTCGCGCGGGCGTGACCGGTTTTCGGACGAATGAGTGTGTACGTTTCGCGTCCTTTGCCCGAACCCTCGTCATCGGCGTCATGTCCTTCCCATTGGGGTCGAACGAGAAGTGTTAAACGTTTGGATGCCACGGCCCTCCAGACTCGGACCCCGCTCCGCATGATCGGATCATGGATGCCCTACCTCCGCTCTTCACCCATGCCGAAACGCAACGGCTCGGGTCCGACCGCCGGTTGCGACGCGCGCGCGATGGCGGCGCGTATCGGCGCGTTACGACAGGGGTCTACATCCTGAGTTCGCAGTGGGACGGGCTCGATCTGGACGACCGCTATCGAGTGCTGGTGCGGGCTCACGCGCTTCGGTCGCGACCGGGTGCGCAATTCTCGCACGACTCAGCGGCAGCGCTCTGGCGACTGCCATCGATCGGTCCGTGGCCAGGCTATGCGCACGAACTCATCGGAGCGACCACGGGCGGGAACTCCCGAAGAGCGATCCGGCGTCACGGCCTGGGGTTGGACACTCACTCGACGGTCATCAATGAGGTCACTGTGACGTCACTCGCTCGGACCGTCATCGACATGGCGTGCACATCACCCTTCGCGAGGTCCGTTGCAATGCTGGATTGCGCTCAACGCGTTCCCACTCGTGGGGAACCCCGGTTCGGAATGACGACCGTCGCTCAGTCGATGATCCTCACTGAACTTGATGAACTACTTCCGTATCGCGGAGCGGTTCAGGCGCGACGCGCGATCGAGTTCTCAACGGCGCTGTCCGGATCGCCCGGCGAGTCGCTCGGCCGAGTGCAGTTCCATGCTCTGCGCTTACCCGCTCCCGAACTGCAGGTGGAATTCTTTGACGAGCTGGGGTCGATCGGATTCGTCGACTTCTACTGGAGGGACCTCGGACTCATCGGAGAGTTTGACGGTGTGTCGAAATACGGAGCCCGGCGACTCTTTCAGACTGGTCTCACACTTCGCGACATCCTCATGCGCGAGAAAGCCAGGGAGGATCGCCTCCGCCGCGTAAGTCGAGGCTTCGTTCGGCTCGGTTGGAAGCTCGTCAACGACCGCCAGGCTCTCGCCGCCGAGTTGAGACGCTACGGGCTCACCCGATGACGAGTTTCCGGACGAATGACGGTTCCGATAGGAGGTCTTCTGTCCGAAAACTCGTCAGTGGGGGTTGGTCTTGGTGCCTAAGCCGCGAGACGCCTCGAACGGGAGCCCCTACTTCGTCGCGACGATGTCAGGCGCCTCGAGCCGCACGCGATCGGCGGAGGCGTCGTCGGGCTGCGTCTGGCTCTCGAGCTCGGCAGCCACCCGCTTGAGGTAGTTGTTGATCTCTTTCTCGATGCGGGCCGCATCCCAGCCGAGTTCCGCACCCATGAGGGCCGCGGCGACGGGGGCGGCGGAGACGCCGCGATCCCAGGCCTCGATTGAGATGCGGGTGCGCCGCGCGAGCACGTCCTCAAGGTGCAGGGCACCCTCGTGGGTCGCCGCGTACACGACCTCTGCGCCGATGTAGTCGTCTGCGCCGGGCAGGGGCTCCTTGAGTTCGGGGCGCTCGCGGATCAGGTCGAGCAGCTCGTCCGTCATCACGCCGTAGCGATTGAGCAGGTGCTCGATGCGCACCTTGTGCACGTCGAAGGCGCGGGCGATCTTGGCCCGCTTGTTCCACGCGGCCTGGTAGCCCTCGGCGCCGAGCAGCGCGATGTCTTCGGTCGCGCTCTCGGGCACCTTGCCGTCGAGCGCGGCGGCTGCCTCATCGATGGCGTCCTTGGCCATGATGCGGTACGTCGTCCACTTGCCGCCCGCAACCACGACGAGACCGGGCACGGTGTGCGCGACGATATGCTCCCGGCTGAGCTTGGAGGTCTCGTCCGACTCACCGGAGAGCAGCGGCCGCAACCCGGCGAATACGCCTTCGACGTCATCCCGGGTCAGCTTGACGGCGAGCACCTTGTTCACGTGCTCGAGGATGTAGTCGATGTCCGCGGCCGTTGCCGCCGGATGCGCCTTGTCGAGGTTCCAGTCGGTGTCGGTCGTGCCGATCAGCCAATGGCGACCCCACGGGATAACGAACAGCACGCTCTTCTCGGTGCGCAGCAGCAGGCCCAGCTTCGACTGGAACCGATCGCGCGGCACCACGAGGTGCACACCTTTCGACGCGCGAACCTTGAACTGCCCGCGTTCGCCGACCATGGACTGGGTGTCGTCGGTCCAGACGCCGGTCGCGTTGACGACCTGGCGCGCGCGGATCTCGAACTTCTCGCCCGTCTCGAGGTCGTGGGCGTTCACTCCGACGACGCGCTGGCCGACCTTGATGAACCCTTCGACACGAATTCGGGATGCCACGTGCGCACCGTAGAACGATGCGGTGCGGGCGAGGGATGCCACGTACCGTGCATCGTCCACCTGTGCGTCGTAGTAGGTGAGTCCGCCGATGAATGCATCGTTGGCGAGGCTGGGGGCGGCGCGCAGCATCTGGCGCTTGGAGAGGTGGCGGTGGTGGGGAACTCCGGGTGGGCGGCCACCCGTGTAGGAGAAGAGGTCGTAGAGGAGCATGCCGGCGCCGATGTACATGCGTTCGTAGACCGGCTTGGTGAGCGGGTAGAGGAACTTGACCGGCTTCACCAAGTGCGGCGCGATGCGCTGCAGCAGGAGGCCCCGCTCGATGAGCGCCTCACGCACGAGGCGGAAGTCGAGCTGTTCGAGGTAGCGGATGCCGCCGTGCACGAGCTTCGACGATCGGCTCGAGGTGCCCGAGGCCCAGTCGCGGGCCTCGACCATGCCGACCGACAGGCCACGGGTCACGGCATCCAGTGCGGAACCGGTGCCGACGATGCCTCCGCCGACGACGAGGATGTCGAGCTCTTTGCTCTTGAGCGCCTCGATGGCGGCTGACCGCTCATCGGGCCCGAGCTTGGAGGAACGGGTGACTGTCTTGAGCCTGGCCATAAGAGCTTCCTTAGCTATTAGCTGCCGTTGTACGGTGCGACGACCACTTCGACCCGCTGGAATTCCTTGAGGTCTGAGTATCCGGTTGTCGCCATCGACCGGCGGAGTGCGCCGATGAGGTTAACCCTGCCATCTGCAACTGTGGACGGGCCGAAAAGAATTTCTTCGAGCGGAGCCAGCGTGCCGACCTCGACCCGGTTGCCGCGCGGAAGCTCGGAGTGGTGCGCTTCGGCACCCCAGTGCCAGCCGCCGCCGGGGGCGTCGGTCGCGCGGGCGAGGGTCGAACCGAGCATGACGGCGTCTGCGCCCATCGAGATCGCCTTGACGATGTCTCCGCTGGTTCCGAGACCCCCGTCGGCGATGACGTGCACGTAGCGGCCGCCGGACTCGTCGAGGTAGTCGCGACGTGCGCCCGCGACATCCGCCACGGCAGTTGCCATCGGGGCGTGAATGCCGAGCGAGGCGCGGGTCGTGGATGCGGCACCGCCGCCGAAGCCCACCAGTACACCCGCCGCGCCCGTGCGCATGAGGTGCAGGGCAGCCGTGTAGGTGGATGCGCCGCCCACGATGACGGGAACGTCGAGTTCGTAGATGAACTCCTTGAGGTTGAGCGGTTCCACGTTCTTGCTGACGTGCTCGGCGCTCACCGTGGTGCCGCGGATCACGAACAGGTCGACTCCGGCGTCGACAACGGTCTTGTAGAGCTCCTGCGTGCGCTGTGGGCTGAGCGCGCCGGCAACCGGAACGCCGGAGGCGCGGATCTCGGCGAGGCGGGCGGTGACGAGTTCGGGCTTGATCGGCTCGGCGTAGATCTGCTGCATGCGCTTGGTCGCGTCTTCGGGCGCGAGCCCGCGGATCTCGGCGAGCAGCGGCTCGGGGTCGTCGTAGCGCGTCCACAGCCCTTCGAGGTCGAGCACTCCAAGTCCGCCGAGGCGGCCCATCGTGATCGCCGTTGCGGGGCTCACCACCGAGTCCATCGGTGCGGCGAGCACCGGGATGTCGAAGGTGTATGCGTCGATGGTCCAGGTCACCGAGACGTCGTGCGGGTCGCGGGTGCGCCGACTGGGCACGATCGCGATGTCGTCGAAGGCGTAGGCACGGCGGGCTCGCTTGGAGCGGCCGATCTCGATATCACTCACACCCCTAAGACTATCGGTGGCCTGCGATGCTGGAGTCATGGACGTTTCCGCCGACTCCCTCGACCTCCTCCGCACGCGCACGAGCGAGAAGTGGACGACGTACCCCGCCGACGTGCTGCCGCTGTTCGTCGCCGAGATGGACTACCCGCTCGCACCCGTGGTGGCCGAGGCGATGATCGACCGCATCCGAGCCTCCGACACGGGATATGTCGGCTCGCCGCTCCCCGTCGGCGCGGCATTCGCGGGCTTCGCGTCCCGCCGCTGGGGCTGGACGGTGGATCCCGCGAACGTACGCACGACCACCGACGTGAGCGTCGCGATCGTCGAGTCGCTGCGCCAGGCGATCAGCCCCGGCGAAGCGGTGGTGATCAACTCCCCCGTGTACCCGCCGTTCTTCGCGCTGCCGGTCGAAGCAGGCGGGGTCGTCGTCGACGTGCCCCTGCGCGGCGACGCTATCGACCTCGCCGGCCTCGACCGCGCGTTCGCGGCGGGCGCCACCGCCTACCTGCTGTGCAATCCGCACAACCCGCTCGGCCTCGTGCACTCCCGCGAGACCCTTGCGGCCGTCGCCGAACTTGCCGCGAAGTACGGCGTGACGGTGATCAGCGACGAGATCCACGCGCCGCTCACTCACTCGACGGCACTCTTCACACCGTGGCTCGACGTGTCGGACGCCGCGCGGGCCACGGGCATCACCGTCACGAGCGCGAGCAAGGCCTTCAACCTCGCCGGGGTCAAGTGTGCCGTGCTGGTCGCCGACGGCCTACGACCGCTTGCCCTGCTCGACTCGATGACCGAGGAGGTACTGTGGCGCACCAGCATCCTCGGCCTGCACGCCTCCGTCGCGGCGTTCGAGCAGGGTGACGAGTGGCTCGACGGCACGATCGCCGCCATCGAGGCCAGCAGTGCGCTGCTCGCAACCCTGCTGTCGGAGCAGCTTCCGGATGTCACATTCCGCCCGCCCGCGGCGGGCTACCTCGCCTGGCTCGGGTTCCCGGCCCCGTGGGGCGCGGACCCCGCGCGTCTCGCGCTCGAGCGCGGTGTCGCGCTCGCCTCCGGCCCGGACTTCGGGGCCAGCGGCTTCGCGCGGCTCAACCTCGCGTGCTCGCCCGATGTGCTCGGTGAAGCCGTACGCAAAATTAGCGCGAGTAGTTAGGTGCCGCGACCGTCATCTGGATGTCGTGCGGGTGGCTCTCCTTGAGACCGGCCGCGGTGATGCGCACGAACTTGCCCTTGTTCTTGAGCTCGGTGATCGTGCGGGCACCCGTGTAGAACATCGACTGGCGCAGGCCGCCGAGCAGCTGGTACGCGACGGCGGAGAGCGGTCCGCGGTACGGAACCTGGCCCTCGATGCCTTCGGCGATCAGCTGCTCGTCCGACGGGACATCCGCCTGGAAATAGCGGTCGCGAGAGTACGACGTCTTCTTGCCGCGGGTCTGCAGCGCGCCGAGCGAGCCCATTCCGCGGTAGTTCTTGAACTGCTTGCCGTTGACGAAGACGAGGTCCCCGGGGCTCTCGTCACAGCCGGCGAGGAGTGACCCCAGCATGACGGTGTCCGCGCCGGCGACGAGCGCCTTGGCGATGTCACCGGAGTACTGCAGGCCGCCGTCCGCGATCACCGGAACGCCAACCTCGCGTGCGGCGAGGGATGCCTCGTACACCGCGGTCACCTGGGGAACACCGACACCGGCCACAACCCGGGTCGTGCAGATCGAGCCGGGGCCTACGCCCACCTTGATGGCGTCGGCGCCCGCGTCGATGAGCGCCTGGGCGCCGGAGCGCGTTGCGACGTTGCCGCCGATCACGTCGATGTGAGCGAACGAGGGCTCTGACTTCATGCGGCGGATCATGTCGAGCACGCCGGCCGAGTCGCCGTTGGCGGTATCGACGACGATCGCGTCGACGCCGGCCTCGTTGAGCGCAACCGCGCGATCCCAGGCATCACCGAAGAAGCCGATGGCTGCAGCGACGCGCAAGCGGCCCTCGCTGTCCTTGGTTGCGTTCGGATACTTCTCGCTCTTGTCGAAATCCTTGACGGTGATCAGGCCACGCAGGATACCTGCGCCGTCGACCAACGGGAGCTTCTCGATCTTGTGCTGGGCGAACAGGGAGATCGCGACATCCGAACCCACACCGACCGGGGCGGTGATAAGCCCGTTCGTCGTCATGACGTCACGTACGAGGGTGGTGTGCTTCTCGAAGTCGGAGACGAAGCGCATGTCGCGGTTCGTGATGATGCCCACGAGGCGACCGTCTGCCTCGACGACCGGGAGGCCGGAGACGCGGAACTGGCCGCAGAGCGCGTCCACCTCGGCGACCGTCGCATCGGGGGTGGTGGTGACGGGGTTGGTGATCATGCCGGACTCGCTGCGCTTGACCTTGTCGACGTGCGCCGCCTGCTCCTCGATGGAGAGGTTGCGGTGCAGAACGCCGATGCCGCCGTTGCGGGCCATCGCGATCGCCATTCGCGACTCGGTGACCGTGTCCATCGCCGCGGACAGGAGAGGGGAGGAGACCGTGATGCGGCGGGTCAGGCGCGAGGTCGTATCGGCCTCGCTGGGAATCACATCGGTGTGTCCCGGAAGGAGCATCACGTCATCGTAGGTAAGTCCGATGAAACCGAAAGGGTCAGGCTGGTCCATGAGTCTCCTGGGCAAAAGAAGTGTCTATTTAACCCGGATGCGCCACTGGATACCGGTACACCATGTTAACGCGTTAGACCTTCTCCTATTCCGCACGCATAATTAGCGATACCGGATTTGTGCTGCTCGAAACATGGGTGACACAAATCACCAGTATCGTCAATGCCGACGCTGCGCCAGAACCCGCGAGATAGCAAGTCTCGGCTGGTCTCGTCTTGGAGGTTCCGTGGAAGTCGCTCGAAGGACTCACCAGCGCAGGTCTACCCTGCTCGTGGTCATATTCGCTGCCCTGTTTGGCATATTCGCCCTGACGTCGATCGGGTCGCCGGCACATGCCGACGAGGTCGGTACCGACGAATATGACTACATATTCGCCGGCAACGTGAAGTACGACAGCGAGCCTGTCGGCGACGTTCTCATCAAGGTCTCAGGCGGCGGCTACAACGCCGAAGTCGTGACCGATGAAGACGGCAAGTGGCGTATCGGCGTGCCCGAGAAGGGCGAATACGAGATCACCCTCGTGGAAGACAGCCTTCCCGACGGCGTTGTCGTCGTCGAGGGCGAAGCCGTTGTCGACGCCGAGTTCGGACTGACCAAGAACAAGACGGTCAACTTCTTCCTCGGTGAGGGAGTGCGCGTCACCGTCAGCTTCTTCGACCAGTTCGTCGACCGCGCGGTCAACGGCCTCAACTTCGGCCTGATGCTGGCTCTCGCCGCCATCGGCGCCTCGCTCGTGTTCGGTACTACCGGACTGTCGAACTTCGCCCACGCCGAGCTCGTGACCTTCGGTGCCGTGATGGCCCTGCTGTTCAGCGTGTTCTGGAGCTGGCCCGTCTTCGTCGCGATCCCCGTGGCGGTGGTGCTGAGCGGACTGTTCGGACTGGTGCTCGATGCCGGCCTGTGGAGACCCCTGCGCAAAAAGGGTGTCGGAATAGTCCAGCTCATGATCGTGAGCATCGGCCTCTCCCTCGCCCTGCGCTACGTGTTCCAGTACTTCATCGGTGGTGGCACATACCAGCTCCCCGGAGCCGGGGCCGCTGAGATCACACTGTTCGGCTCGGTCGCACTGACCGTCACCGACATGGTGAGCATGGTCGTCAGCGTTGTGGTGCTGCTCGGCGTGGCCTGGTGGCTCGTCAACACCCGCATCGGCAAGGCGACCCGCGCCATCTCAGACAACGTGTCACTCGCAGCCGCGAGCGGCATCGACGTCGACCGCGTGATCCGTATCGTCTGGGTCCTGGCATCCGCCCTCGCGGGTCTGTCCGGAATCCTGTGGGCCTACTTCCGCCCGGGCATCAAGTGGGACATGGGTGCGGGCATCCTGCTCCTCATCTTCGCCGCAATCACCCTCGGCGGACTCGGCACGGCCTTCGGTGCGCTCGTCGGATCCCTCGTCGTCGGAATGCTCGTCGAGATCTCGACGCTCTGGATTCCGTCCGACCTCAAGTACGTGGGCGCACTCGTCGTGCTCATCCTCGTGTTGCTGGTGCGTCCGCAGGGCATCCTCGGTCGCCGCGAGAGAATAGGTTAGGCAAGAAACATGGATTGGGTATCAATTCTCTCGAACACGGCCGCCTGGCTGATCAGCCCGGAGACCATCGCCTACGCGCTGGCTGCCCTGGGTCTCGCCGTGCACTTCGGCTACACGGGCCTCCTGAACTTCGGTCAGGCCGGCTTCATGGCCCTCGGTGCCTACGGCTACGCGATCTCGATCCTGAGCTTCGGCCTGCCGTGGTGGATCGGAATCCTCGTCGGTCTTGGCGCTTCGGTGATCTTCGCCTTCGTGCTCGGTATCCCGACGCTGAGACTGCGCGCCGACTACCTCGCCATCGTGACGATCGCCGCTGCGGAAATCGTTCGACTGCTGTTCACAACGCAGGCCTTCGACGAGTACACCAACTCGGCTGACGGACTCGGCAACTACCACGCGAGCTTCCGCGCGGCCAACCCGATCCCCGATGGTCTCTACGGCTTCGGCCCGTGGATCTACAACGAGAACCAGTGGTGGGTGCGCATCTTCGGCTTCGCGCTCGTCGTCATCGCCGCCCTCGTGGTCTTCGCGCTTATGCGCAGCCCGTGGGGTCGCGTCATCAAGGGAATCCGTGAAGACGAGGACGCGGTTCGCGCCCTCGGCAAGAACGTCTTCGCCTACAAGATGCAGTCGCTCATCATCGGTGGCGCCATGGGTGCCCTCGGTGGAGTGGTGCTCGCGCTTCCCTCCGCAGTGGTGCCGAGCGTCTACGTGACGAGCCTCACCTTCTTCCTCTACACGATCCTCCTGCTGGGTGGTGCTGCGACGGTCTTCGGCCCGATCGCGGGTTCCATCATCTTCTGGGTGATCATGGCGTTCCTGTCGAATGTGCTGCCCGCCCTCGTGCAGGTCGGTGCGCTGCCGTTCATGACCACCATCCAGTCGCAGGTGCTGCGCTTCATCCTTGTCGGGGTCGCGCTTATGCTCATCGTGATATTCAGGCCCCAGGGCATCTTCGGAAACAAGAAGGAGCTGACCTTTGTCAAGTAACTCGCTCCCCAGCACCGGCACCCCGGTCAAGACGACCGGACTCCACTCGGGCGAGATCAAGCCCGGTGTGGCGAAGGTCGACCCGATCATCGTCGCCAACAACATCACCCGCACGTTCGGTGGCCTCAAGGCCGTGGACGTCGAGCACCTTGAGATCCCCCGTGGCGCGATCACCGCGCTCATCGGGCCGAACGGTGCCGGCAAGACGACGCTGTTCAACCTCCTCACCGGTTTCGACAAGCCGAACACGGGCGAGTGGACGCTGTCGACGGTTCCCAAGACGGTGGATGTCTCATCCATTAGTCCAGCGGACCTGCAGACACGTTTCTTCGCTCGCCTCATCGACACCGTGCTCGGTGTCCTGGTCGTCGGCATCGCGTCGGGCATCTTCGTCGGCGCACTGCAGGCGAACTCTCCCGGCGTCATCGCGTTCTTCGGGCTGATTTCCGCTGCCGCAGTGCTCGGATTCGCCGCCTACCAGATCAGCCTCGTCGCCACTCGCGGCGAGACGATCGGCAAGCGCGCGCTCGGCCTTCGGGTGCTCTCAGTCACCACCAACCCCGGTCTCCCGATCGGCTGGGGGCGCGCCATCCTGCGCTTCCTGGTCTTCGAGGTGCTCGGCTTCACGCTCATCACCTACATCCTGCTCAGCCTCTCGGTGCAGTGGGACAAGTCGGGCAAGCAGCGCGGTGTCGCGGACAAGGTCGCAGGAACCGGCGTCTTCGCCCTCGCCGACCTCGTCTATACCGAGCTGAAGGATGAGCGTGTGCTCACCTCCATCGGCGGAGTGCCGGCGTTCAAGGTGTCGCGCAGGGGAATGGTTCGCACCTTCCAGCTGACCAAGGCCCTCGGTCTGCTGACCGTGCGTGACAACATGAAGCTCGGGGCGACCGGCCAGCTCGGCGAGAACCTGTTCGAGAGCATGTTCCCCTTCCTCTGGAGCCGCCAGGAGCGCGAGATCGAGGCACGCGCCGCCGTGCTGCTCGAGAAGTTCAAGCTCGACGCCAAGAGCGAGGACTTCGCTGCCGGACTTTCCGGTGGACAGCGCAAGCTGCTCGAGATGGCACGCGCGCTCATGAGCCAGCCCTCACTCGTGATGCTGGACGAGCCGATGGCGGGCGTGAACCCCGCGCTCACCCAGAGCCTGCTCGACCACATCCTCGACCTGAAGACACAGGGCATGACCGTACTGTTTGTCGAGCATGACATGCAGATGGTCAGCCACATCGCCGACTGGGTCATCGTGATGGCTGAGGGTCGCGTCGTCTCCGAGGGACCGCCCGACATCGTGATGAAGGACCCCGCGGTGATCGACGCCTACCTGGGCGCCCACATCGACACCGACCTCGGTGTCGTCACGGGTCGCGTCAAGGCGACCGGTGACGCTCCCGCGATCACCGCCGAGGAGATCACCGCCGCCGGCGCTGCAGAGGCCGACGAGGTCGAGCCCGAGGTCAAGGTGTCCAAGAGGACTGCGAAGAAAGAGGCAAACCAGTGAGCATCGTCACACCAGCAGCCCCCCTCGTCGTCGATGTGAAGAACATCACGGCCGGGTACCTGCCGGGAGTCAACATTCTCAACGAGTGTTCCCTCACGGCCGCAAAGGGTGAGCTCATCGGCATCATCGGCCCGAACGGCGCCGGCAAGTCGACGCTGCTCAAGGCCATCTTCGGCCAGGTCAAGATCCGTGGCGGTCAGATTCTGCTGAACGGTGACGAGATCACCGGGCTCCCCGCCAACAAGCTCGTCGGTCGCGGTGTCGGCTTCGTGCCGCAGAACAACAACGTGTTCCCGAGCCTGTCGATCGAGGAGAACCTGCAGATGGGGCTCTACCAGAACCCCAAGATCTACGCGGAACGCCTCGATTTCGTGACCGGCATCTTCAGCGAACTGGGCAAGCGCCTCAAGCAGCGCGCCGGATCGCTCTCCGGTGGTGAGCGCCAGATGGTCGCCATGGGCCGCGCACTCATGATGGACCCTCAGGTGCTGCTGCTCGACGAGCCGTCTGCCGGACTGTCGCCGGTGCGCCAGGACGAGGCGTTCATCCGCGTCTCGGAGATCAACCAGGCCGGCGTGACCTGCATCATGGTGGAGCAGAACGCTCGCCGCTGCCTGCAGATCTGCGACCGCGGCTACGTGCTCGACCAGGGCAAGGACGCGTACACCGGTCCCGGCCGCGACCTGCTCAACGACCCCAAGGTGATCTCGCTGTACCTCGGTACGCTCGGCGAGGACGCCGCCTAAGCGCTCTACGCACCGCTGAACGGCCTCGGGTTCGCCCGGGGCCGTTCTGCTGTCTCCGGGGGCGTGTGCGTAGTTCGGGCGCCTGACGGGGCTCGCGGGGCATGTGGCGCGGGATGCCCCGGCTCTCCCCACCCCTGACTCGCGACTGTGGGGCTCTCCAAGGCGGGCTCACGCCCCCGAACCCGCGAGTGAGGCGTTCTGGCTGCCTGAGCGCCCTCACACCCAGTCAAAACGCGCGAGTGAGCTCAGTGTCATCCCGCACCTGACGAGGTTTCGGGCGAATGAGGGTGCCAAGGCGGGCTCGAACGCCCGAAACCGGCTCATTCGCGCGCGCCACCAGCCCGGGCACGCAGAAAGCCCCCGACCTTGCGGCCGGGGGCTTCCGTGCAGTTCGACTACAGGCGGATCAACCAGTGACTAGTTGGTGCGCGCGTACTTGTTGTCGTTGCCGTACTTGTAGATACCGATCGTTGCCTCGGTCGGGTCGCCGTTCTCGTCGAACGTGACCGGGCCGGAGTTGCCGTCGTAGTCAACGGTTCCACCATCGAGGATGATCTGGGCTGCCGACGCGAAGTCGGTTGCCTTGTCGCCTTCACCGGCACCGCCAGAGACTTCCTGGAGCTTCGCAGCGATGTCCTTGCCCTCGACCGAGTTGGCCTCGAGCGCGGCGAGTGCGAGAAGGATGACTGCGTCGTAGGACTCGGCTGCGTAGCTGTAGTCCTTGAGCTCGTCTTCGCCCTCTTCCTTCACGAACGCCTGCAGACGGTCGGTGAAGTCACCGAGGTCGGCGGTGTCGAGACCCGGGAGGGTTCCCTGTGCACCCTCAAGGGTGCCGGGCTCGAAGTCGGCGCTGTAGTCCGAGAGGTTTCCGTCGACGAAGTAGAGCTTGTCGGCCGGGAAGCCCGAGAGAGCCGGAACGATGGTCTTCGTCTCTTCGAACGCGATGAGCGCGATAGCGTCGGGGTTAGCCGCCGTCACTGCGCTGATCTGTGCGTCGAACGAGGTGTCGCCGGTGTTGTACGACGCCTCTGCGACAACTTCGCCGTCAGCTGCGGTGAACGCCTTTGACGTGTAGTCCTTCAGGCCGGTGCCGTAGGAGTCGTTGAGGTAGATGATTCCGAGGGTCTCGTTGCCGTCTTCGGCGATGAGGTTACCGAGGACTTCACCCTGCAGCACGTCGGAGGGGGCGGTACGCCAGTAGAGGCCGTCGTCGTCCCAGGTCGTGAAGTCTGCGGAGGTGTTGGCCGGGGAGAACTGGATGACTCCAGCGCCGGTCACGTCATCGATGAAGAGCTTCGAGGTTCCCGAAGATGCCGCACCGATGATGGCGGAGACGCCAGCGCTCAGGAGGCGGGGAACTTCAGTCGCGTACGCCTTGTTGTCAGCGTCACCCGAGTCACCGTAGGTGACCTCGATGGTGATACCCACATTGGCCTCGTTGATCTCCTTGGCGGCAAGGCCGACTCCCGCGATCTCGGGCGGGCCGAGGAATGCGAGGTTGCCGGTGACGGGCAGAGCCGTACCGATCTTCAGCGTCAGGTCGCGGGGACCTTCGGGGGTGGTCGTCTCTTCAGGAGTCGAGGCGCAGCCACTCAGAACGAGTGCGCTAACGCCAACGACGGCAATGCCGCCGAGGACTGACTTCAGGGTGCGTGAGCGGGAGGCCGGGGCCTTCGCGAATGCGCTCATGTTGCTCCTTGCATTTCTCTTGAATGTGTTGGGACACGACAGTGCTTGGCGCACGGCCGTTATGTCAAGCTACGGCCCAAAGGGCTCCTGCACAATACGTTCGTGTTACAGCCCTGTAACGCGCCCCAATCGTTACCTTGTGCGTCACCCGGTGCCCCCTGTACGGGGTGCATTTCTGCCTATTTCGCGGCGGAGACGAGTCTGTTGGCCTCGGTGTACTCGAACAGTGCGTGAGTGCCGGCCCCGACTCCCCCACTCTCGGTGATGCCGACCCGCCCGGAGAGGCCGTTGTAGTCCACGTCGTCGCGGGAGGCGAGCGTGTCGATGCACTCGCCGAAACTGGTGCACGGGATGCCCCCACTCGAGACCGGCCGGAGCCCTCGAGCGATGGCTGCCGCACCGTCATCCCCGGCCGCGACTGCGGCAAGAGCCGCGAGCACCGTGGCGTCGTAGGCCTCCGCCGCGTACCGCACCGACGCGACGCCAGGGTCGGACTGGCGCAGCGCCGCCACGAACGCGGCATCGGGGGTGGCGCCGGCGATGATCGCGTGCGCGCCGAGGAGCGCTCCGCCAGGGAGGAGGTCGGAGTACGACCCCGCGGAGTCGCGAGTGAACCAGAGCTGGGCGGGAGAGAGCCCCGACGCGAGGAGGGCGGGGGCGAGGGCCGCGACATCCGCCGGCGCACCGGACAGCACCACGGCGTCAGCATCGGCGATCGCCGCGGTGACCGCTGCCGGGTCTACGGCGCCGGCCGGGTAGGGAACGTCGGTGGGCTTCTTCAGGGCGACACCGTCGACGCCCTGCGGATGGACAACGGCAACCGCCTTTGCCCCCGCATCCTTGAGAGCGACGCTGAGCGTCTTCGCCTCGCCGGCCGACGTGGGCGCAGTGCTGAACAGTCCGGCTGTGGTGACTTGGGCGGAGGGTGAGATGAGGGGGACGTCTCCGGCAGCGGGCAGGAGCGCCGTGGCGACCGCCGCCGAGGACGGCCCGATGATGACGTCGACGCCACGCTCGAGCAGGGCGGCGAGCGAGACGGAGGAGACGCCGGCGGGGTCGCCGGTCGCGTCGTCCGCCGAGTTGCGGTGGAACAGTTCGACCGGCACGCCGTTCACACCACCCGCGAGGTTGATGTCCCGCACCGCGAGCTCGACGCCCGCAACCATCGCGCCACCCGTTGCGGCATTCGCGCCGGTGAGGCCGAACAGGGTGCCGATGCGCAGCACGCCGTCGCCCGTGATGGCGAAGGTCTGCTCGGGAGTCGGCGCGGGCTCGGGGGCGAGCAGCGAGCAGCCGCCAAGGCCTGTGGCGAGCACCAGTCCGAGAGCAAGGGATCGCCGCATACCGGGCACCCTACCGTCGCGTCAGGGTCGCTCGAGGGAGGCGCGACGAGGACCCCGACCCGCGGTGAACATGTCGATGGTGAGCACGATGAGGGCGACCCAGACAAGTCCGAAGCCGAGCCAGCGCGCGAACGGCATGTCCTCGTGCAGCACGAACACGCCGATGATCAGCTGCAGCACCGGGGCGAGGTACTGGGTCAGCCCCATGTAGCTGAGCGGCAGTCGCCGGGCACCTGCCGCGAAGAGCAGCAGGGGAACGGCGGTGATGACGCCGGCGCTCATCATAAGCAGCAGGTGCGGAATTCCCGAGTTACCGGTGGTGAGCGCGCCGTTCGCGGCAATGACGATGAGCACGACCGAGGCGAACGGCGCGAGCCAGGCCGTCTCGATGGTGAGCCCGCTGATCGCATCCACTCGCCCGCCGACCTGCTTCTTGACCAGGCCGTACAGGCCGAATGAGAATGCGAGGATGAGCGCGATCCACGGGAACTGCCCGTAATTCACGGCGAGCACGAGCACGGCGACGGCGCTGATGCCGATCGAGACCCACTGCAGCGGGCGCAGCTTCTCGCGCAGCACGAACACGCCGAGCAGCACCGTCACGATCGGGTTGGTGAAGTAGCCGAGTGCGGCCTCCACCACATGCCCGGTCAGCGTGGCGAACACGTACACGCCCCAGTTGACCAGGATCAGCACACCGGCGCCGCCGAGGATGAGCGTGGTTCGGGTGTCCCGCACGATGGTGATGAGCGCGGGCCATCCTCTCGTCACAGTGAGAAGCACCAGGCAGAAGACCACCGACAGCACGATGCGCCAGGCGACGATCTCGGGGGCGGACGAAGGTGACAGCAGCACGAAGAAGACGGGCAGGAAGCCCCAGAGGCCGTACGCGGCGATCGCGTAGGCGAGACCCGCGCCCATGCTGGAGGGAGCGGGTTTCAGGGGCACCGCTTCAGACTAGGCCCGCGGCGAACGGCAGAACGCCCGGTGACCGAGGTCACCGGGCGTTCTGGCAGTAATTCGTTGCGGGTTGGCTGCTTAGCGAACCACAACGGCGAGCACGTCGCGAGCGGAGAGCACGAGGAGGTCTTCTCCGCCGTACTTCACCTCGGTTCCGCCGTACTTGGAGTAGATGACCTTGTCGCCCACGACGATGTCGAGGGGGATGCGGTTTCCGTTGTCGTCGATGCGACCGGGGCCGACGGCGACGACTTCACCCTCCTGGGGCTTTTCCTTCGCGGTGTCGGGGATGACGAGTCCGGAAGCAGTTGTTGTTTCTGCCTCGACCTGCTTGATGACGATGCGATCCTCGAGCGGCTTGATGGAGACCGACACGGTCCACCTCTTTCTGAAACTAGAAATCTTTGGTTGGCACACTCGGTACGAGAGTGCCAGAACAACTGTACCGGGCGGTTAGCACTCGTGCAATCCGAGTGCCAGAGGATCGCTGCGGGCGAAACACGGGAGAATGGGGGGCATGGAGGCATCGGAGCTACGCGAACTGTTATCGGTCGAGGGCCTCGGGCTGCTCGACTCGCTGCCGCCCTATGAGACCACCGCAGACGTCGTGCGAATGGTCGCCGACCTACGCAAGGCCGGGCACTCCCCCGGGCTCGTGGCCGCCGTTCTCAGCCAGGCCCGACTGCGCGCACGAGCATCCTCAAAATTCGGCCCATTTGCCGAGAGGATGCTGTTCACCGAGGCCGGGCTCGAGCAGGCAACGCGGCTGCGCGTCGCCGCGATGCACGCGGGGCGCTTCCGCGATGCCGGCCTCACCCGCATCGCCGATCTCGGCAGCGGCATCGGCGCAGACGCCCTCGCGCTCGCCGCCATCGACCTCGAGGTGACCGCCGTCGAGCGGGATGAGGTCACCGCGGCGATCGCCGCCTACAACCTGGCCGGCTGGCCGAACGCGACGGTCGTCAACGGCGACGCCGAGTCGGTCGAACTCGCCGAATTCGACGGCGTCTACCTCGACCCCGCGCGCCGCAACGACAGCAAGCGGCTATCCAATCCGGCCGACTGGTCGCCCTCCCTCGACTTCGCCTTCGGACTGGGAGAGCGGATGCCCGCGGGCGTCAAGCTCGGGCCGGGCATTGACCGCGACCTCATTCCGCCCGGCACCGAGGCGCAGTGGGTGTCGGTGGATCGGGATGTCGTCGAGGTCGGCGTCTGGTTCGGCGCCGTGGCCCGACCGGGCGTGGGTCGGGCGGCCCTCGTCATCGGGGCGCACGGCACAGCCGAGCTCACGGCCGAGCGTGACTCGCCCGACGCGGACACCGGGGACCTCGGCGAGTTCCTCTACGAGCCGGACGGTGCCGTCATCCGGGCCCGCCTGATCGGCGACCTCGCCCGCTCACTGGGCGCACGAATGCTCGACGACCAGATCGCCTGGATCACCTCACACACCGCAGACGTCACGCCGTTCGCGCAAGGCTTCCGGGTCGCCGAGACACTTCCCTACGACGAGCGGCGGCTCAAGCAGCTGCTCAGCGCGCGCGGCATCGGCACCCTTGAGATCAAGAAGCGCGGCATCGACGTGGATCCCGCCCAGCTGCGCAAGCGTCTGTCGCTCAAGGGTGCGGGATCCGCGACCCTCATCCTCACCCGCGCGGCGGGCAAGCGGATAGCGATTTTGGCGGACCGCCTCTAGGAGAAGTCGCCCCACATCGCCGCACCGGGGATGATCAGGATGATCGCGAGCCAGAAGAGGCCGGTGAGGATTCCGAGACCCGCGGCGATGTAACCGGTGATGAGGCCGGTGATCCACATCGCCCGAGCCTGCGGCTGGCGCTTCTGGGCGAGGTGGCCGAGCACAACGGCCACAACACCGGGAATGAAGCCGAACGACGCGAAGGTGAGCAGCACAGCGACGATGCCGGTGACCATCGAGGCGATGCTCAGGCCCTGCGGCTGCACCGGCGTGGTGACGTAGGTTCCGGTCGTGTAGTCGTAGTTCTGCGTGACCGCGTAGGGGTTGGGCTGCGCGGGGGCGCCATAGGGCGGTGCGGCGGGAGCACCGTAGGGCGCTGCCGGCGCCGCGTACGGGTTCGGGCGCGGCTCGAACTCCGGGGTGACGGCGGCAGGTGCGGGTGGCGGTCCGGCGGCGACCTGCGGGGCCTCGGGGGCCTCGGGAACGACGGGTGCTGCCGGAGTTTCAGGCACCTCGGGCGCTACGGCCGCGGGGCTCGCATCGGGCGCGACGGGGATCGGGGGAACGTCTTCGCTCTTCTTCTTCGCTGCCATGGCCTGCTCCTCGCGTTAAATGCCTGTGGACTCACGCTAGCGCGTGAGTCCACAGTTCAAACAACCTGAGGTTTAGTAACCGGTGTAGCTGTTGCTGTTTGCGGCGGCGATGAAGAGGCCGATCCAGAAGATGGTGAGGATAACGCCGAAGGCGATACCGATGTAGCCGATGATGAGGCCGGCGAGCGCGAGGCCGTGGCCCGACTCACCGGTGCGCTTGATCTGGCCGAGGGAGATGTGACCCGTGATGACGCCGGCGAGGCCGATGCCGACGAGCGAGGTCACGAGCGAGACGATCGCGAGCGTGTTCGTCTTTCCTGCGGCAACCGGTGCGGCGTAGGGGGTGGGCTCCGGAACGTAGGGCGGCGGCGTGGTGTCAGACATGTGGTGTGATGCTCCTCGATGTGCGAATGAATAGGCGGTGCAATAGTGGCACCCAGACGAGGGATAGTCAACGTCCCCTGCCCCCGTGTTGCGCCGCGCGTCAGGCCTGAATGCTGGTGACGGGCAGTGTCGAGTCTGCCCCGAAGCCCGGCGCGGAGGGCGCATGTCCGGCACTGATGAGCTGCGCGCCGAGCGCCGCGATCATCGCGCCGTTGTCGGTGCAGAGCGAGAGGGGCGGGATGCGCAGCTCGATCCCGGCCTCGTCGCAGCGCTGCGTCGCGAGTTGCCGCACCCGCGCGTTGGCCACGACTCCGCCGCCGAGGAGCAGGCGCGGCACACCGTAGTCCGCGCAGGCCGCGAGGGCCTTGGTGAGCAGGATGTCGGCTACGGATTCGCGGAAGCTGGCCGCGACATCCGCCATCGGCACTTCTTCGTTCGCGTCGCGCTTCTGCTCGACCCAGCGGGCGACGGCGGTCTTCAGCCCCGAGAAGGAGAAGTCGTAGCGGTGCTCGTCCATGTCTTTGGCGTGGCTGAGTCCGCGAGGAAATCGGATGGCCTTCGGGTTGCCGCCCTCGGCCACGCGGTCGATCTGCGGCCCGCCCGGATACGGCAGGCCGAGCAGGCGCGCGACCTTGTCGAATGCCTCGCCCGCGGCATCGTCGATGGTCTCGCCGAGCAGCTCGACGTCGGAGACCAGGTCGCGCACGAGCAGCAGCGAGGTGTGCCCGCCCGAGACGAGCAGGGCGATGGTCGGGTAGTCGAGCGGGTCGGCGTCGAGTGCATCTGCACCCACGTGACCGACCAGGTGGTTCACCGCGTAGAGCGGTTTGTCGAGCGAGACAGCGAGCGCCTTGGCCGCTCCAACGCCGACCATCAGCGCACCGGAGAGTCCCGGCCCGCTCGTGACCGCTATCGCGTCGAGCTCCTCAAGAGTCACGTTCGCCTCGGCGAGTGCGGCTTCGAGCGCGGGCACAAGCGCTTCGAGGTGGGCGCGCGCGGCGACCTCGGGCACAACGCCCCCGTAGCGGGCGTGCTCGTCCATCGAGGAGGAGATCACATTGGCGAGCAGCTCGGTGCCGCGCACGATGCCGATGCCGGTCTCGTCGCAGCTGGTCTCGATCCCGAGCACGAGAGGCGGTCTGATGCGAGTTGCTTCTCTCGGGTCGAGCACAAAGGGTCCGCTCATGCTGTTTCCGTCTCAGGGGTCGGGATGTGCAGTCTCATGACCACCGCGTCGACGTTGTCGGGCTGGTAGTAGCCGGCGCGCACGGCGATCGGCTCGAAGCCGAGCGACTCGTAGAGCGCCGAGGCACCGGGGTTGTCGGCGCGCACGTCGAGGAACATCTCGGTGGCTCCCCGCTCGCGGGCCTCCCCGATGAGGGTCTGCATGAGCACCCGTCCGAGTCCCTGGCGACGGGCGGACTCCCCCACGGCGATGGTCTGGATATCGGCCTGCTCGCTGCCGCGCGGCGCGAACAGCCCGGCGTACGCCTCGACACCCACCCGCGACGCGACGAGGTAGTAGGTGTGCCGGCTCGCGAGTTCCGCGGCCATGTTCTCGGCCGACCAGGCGTCGTTCTCGAAGACCGAGGTCTCGATCGCCATGATCGCGTCGAGGTCGTCGGCGTTCGCGCGGCGCAGCTCCCAGCTCATGCCGTCACCCGCTTGGGGCCGGCGGACATCGTCACGTCGGGCGAGCGCAGATACATCGCTTCGTTGCCCGCGAAGGGACGTCCGTGCAGGTAGAGGCCTTCGGCCAGCAGGCCGATGGATGCCCCGGACACAACGGCCGCGTCGAGCCGTCGGTACCCGGCGAATCCGTCGACGGCCGTGGCCAGGTCGTCGGGGCGAGCGAGCTCAGGCCCCTGGGTGCGGATTGGAAGCCCCTGTTCATCGGAACCCGAGTACGCGCTCCAGTACACCTCGCGGCGGCGCGCGTCGGTAACGACGAGGGTGGGCTCGGTGATCCCGAAAGCGATGGCGTCGTGGCTGACCACAGGGACCACCGGTTTGCCCGCCCCGAAAGCGAAGGCCCGCGCGGCGGCGATGCCGACCCGCAGCCCGGTGAACGGGCCTGGGCCCATACCGACCGCGACACCGGACAAGGCGGTTACGGCGATGCCGGACTGCTCAAGGCAGGCGATGATGAGCCCGTCGATGACCTCGGCGTGCCGACGCGTGTCGTCGGAGGAGTGTTCGGCGAGCACCCCGGCATCGCGGTCGACGATCGCGACGCTGGTGCCGGCGGAGGTATCAATGGCGAGGAGCACTGAGCCAGCCTAGATCGCTCCACCGTGCGCCGTGGCCTGTGATGGTGACCGTGCGAGGTTCCACACCCTCTTCGGATTCGATTCCGCCGATGGGTCTCACGATGTCGAGCTGCAGCCAGTCGTCGGTGATGCCGTCGAGCTTGCCCGCTCCCCATTCGACCACAACGATAGAGGCGGCGAAGTCGATGTCGAGGTCGTCCAGCTCGATGGCCGTCGCGAGCCGGTAGGCATCAACGTGAACGAGCGGAGCACCCGATTCGCGCGGGTGGGTGCGCGCCAGCACGAAGGTCGGGCTGGTCACGGCGCCGCGCACGCCGAGCGCCGCACCGAGGCCGCGCGTCAGGGTGGTCTTGCCCGCGCCGAGTTCGCCGTTGAGGGTCACGAGATCCCCCGCCCGGAGCTGCGCGGCGAGCAGCGCGCCCAGCTCGCGCATCGCGTCCGGGGTCGGAATGGTCAGGGTCGTCATGCGCTGTACTCGCGCTGCACACGCGAGCCGATGCGCGCGACGATCTCGTAACCGATCGAGCCCGCGGCATCCGCCCAGGCCTGAACGGACGGGGCACCGGTCGCGGGGTCACCGAACAGCACGGCACGGTCTCCGGCCTTCACGGCGGCATCGCCGACGTCGACCACGAACTGGTCCATCGCGACGCGGCCAGCGACCGGGTAGATTGCGCCGTTGATAAGCACCTGGCCGGCACCCGACGCGTGGCGCGGTACCCCGTCGGCGTAGCCGAGCGGGACGAGCACGAGCGTCGTCTCGCGGTCGGTGACGTAGGTGTGGTCGTAGGAGACGCCGCTGCCTGCAGGCACCCGTTTAGCAGAGACGATCTCACCGCTCAGCTCCATCGCGGGGGTGAGGGGCAGCTCGACGGGCGTCACGAACGGGGAGATCCCGTAGGCGCCGATGCCGATGCGCACCATGTCGAAGCGGGACTCCGGCAGGTGCAGGGCACCACCGGTCGCGGCGAGGTGGACGAGCTCGGGGTCGAGGCCGGCGGCCCGCGCGGCACCGAGCATCCGCTCGAAGCGCGCGACCTGGGTCGCGTCGTCCGCACCCGCGAGATGGCTGAAGAAGCCACGCACCCGCAGGTCGCCACGCTTCTCGGCGGCCACCGCGGCTGCGAAGAGCTCGCCGCAGTCGTCCTCGCTCACGCCGCCCCGGCCGAGCCCGGAATCCACCTTGATGTGCACGTGCGCGGTTCCGGATGCCCCGGCCACCCGCTCGAGCTGCTCGACCGAGTGCACTCCGATGTCGATGCGCTCGGCGATTGCGGATTCGAAGTCGGCCTCGCCGCCGTGAAGCCAGGCGAGCAGTGGAGCGTCGATACCCGCGTCGCGCAGGGCGAGCGCCTCGTCGAAGTCGACGACCCCGAACCAGTCGGCGCCGCCATCGAGGGCGGCACGGGCGGACTCGACGGCGCCGTGGCCGTAACCGTTGGCCTTGACGACGACCATGGTGTGCGCGGTGCCGATCGCGCCGCGCAGGGTCTCGACGTTGCGACTGATCGCGGCGAGGTCGATACGGGCGGTGCGCAGCCCGCTCACGACTCGGCCACCACGTAGGCGATGGCCACCCCGGCGTCGTGCGACATGGAGAGGTGAACGCGGGTGATGCCGCGTTCCTCGGCGAGGGTCGCGGCGGCGCCGGACAGGTGCAGCGAGGGGTTGCCGTGCTCGTCGGAGACGACGCGCATGTCGTGCCAGCGCACACCCGTCGATACCCCGAGCGCCTTCATAAAGGCCTCCTTGGCGGCGAAGCGGCCCGCGAGGGAGCGCAGGGCGCGACCGTCTCGCTCGTCGTCGGTGAAGAGTCGTGGCGCCAGAGCCGGCGTACGGGACAGCGCGCGCTCGAAGCGCGCAAGGTCCACGACGTCAACGCCGATGCCGACGATCACCAGTTCACCGGGAGTGAATTACTCGACGGTGACGGACTTGGCCAGGTTGCGCGGCTGGTCGACGTCGAGGCCCTTGGCGGCAGCGAGCTCCATGCCGAAGATGTGCAGCGGCACGACCGCGAGCAGGGGCTCGAACAGCGAACCCGCGAGCGGGATCGGGATGACCTCGTCGGCGAAGGGCAGCACGGCGGCGTCACCCTTCTCCGCGATCGCGATGACGCGAGCGCCGCGGGCGCGGATCTCCTGGATGTTGGAGACGACCTTGGGGTGCAGCGAGTTCGGGTCGCGCGGGCTCGGCACCACGACGAAGACGATCTGGCCGGGCTCGATGAGCGCGATCGGTCCGTGCTTCAGCTCGCCGGCGGCGAAACCCTCGGCGTGGATGTAGGCGAGCTCCTTGAGCTTGAGTGCACCCTCGAGGGCAACCGGGTATCCGACGTTTCGGCCCAGGAAGAGCACGGACTGCGTGTCCGTCATCCAGTGCGCCAGCTGCTTGATCGACTGGGAGACGACGAGCACCTCGTCGATCTTGGCCGGGATCGCCTGCAGTTCTGCGGCGTTCTCGGCGATCTCCTCGGCGGTGAGCGTGCCGCGCGACTTCGCGAGGTGCAGGCCGAGCAGGTAGAGCGCGGTGACCTGGGCGACGAACGCCTTGGTCGATGCGACAGCGACCTCGGGGCCGGCATGCGTGTAGATGACCGCGTGCGACTCGCGCGGGATGGTGGCGCCCTGCGTGTTGCAGATCGAGAGCACCTGGGCGCTGGCGGCTGTCGCGTACTTGACGGCCATCAGCGTGTCCATGGTCTCGCCGGACTGGCTGATCGAGACGACGAGCGTGCGTTCGTTGAGGATCGGGTCGCGGTAGCGGAACTCGTGCGAGAGCTCGACCTCGACGGGAATGCGCGACCACTTCTCGATCGCGTACTTGCCGAGCATTCCGGCGTAGGCGGCCGTGCCGCAGGCGATGACGATGATGCGGTCGACGTTCGCGAGCACCTCGTCGCCGATCGGGTCGAGCTCGCTGAGGTGAACCGTGCCGTCGGTGATGCGGCCGAGCAGGGTCTTGGCGACGGCCTCGGGCTCCTCGCTGATCTCCTTGGCCATGAAGCTCGACCAGCCACCCTTCTCCGCGGCGGAGGCGTCCCACGCAATGTCGAACTCCTCGGTCTCGACCGGCTGGCCGTCGAAGTCGGTGACGACGACGGAGTCGGGGCGGATCGTGACGATCTGGTCCTGGCCGATGGCCACGGCGCGACGGGTGAACTCCACGAAGGCAGCGACGTCGGAGCCGAGGAAGTTCTCACCGTCGCCGAGTCCGATGACGAGCGGGGAGTTGCGGCGAGCGCCGACGACGACGCCGGGCTGCTCCTCGTGCATAACGAGCAGGGTGAAGGCGCCGTGCAGACGGGCGACTACGCGTCGCAGCGACTCGGTGAGGTCACCGGTCTCGCGGTACTCACGGCCGACGAGCAGGGCCGCGACCTCGGAGTCGGTGTCGCTCGTGAAGGTCTCGCCTTCGGCGAGCAGCTCCTCCTTGAGGGCCCAGAAGTTCTCGATGATGCCGTTGTGGATCAGGGCGAGCTTGCCGTTGTCACCGAGCTGCGGGTGAGCGTTCTGGTCGGTGGGTCCACCGTGGGTGGCCCAGCGGGTGTGGCCGATTCCGGTCGACCCGTTGCGGATCGGGTCGGACTCGAGGTTGTCGACGAGAACCTGCAGCTTGCCCGAGCGCTTGCGCGTCTCGATATGACCGTCGGGGTCGATGACCGCGACTCCCGCAGAGTCGTAGCCACGGTATTCGAGGCGCTTGAGGCCCCCGAGCAGCACTTCGAGACTCTTGTTATCTCCGACGTATCCCACAATTCCACACATGAGAGATGATTTTACGGTAACTGGGCGCTCCCTGCGTGACACTGCCGCACGACGGCCGCGCATTAGGCTTGTCGGGATGTCCGAGTCCGCCGTGTCGAATGGCTTCTCCTCCCCATTCCTCGAGATCGATCGCAGCGAATGGGCCGCTCTCGCGCCCTCGACGAGACTGCCGCTCAGTGAGACGGAACTCGTGCAGCTGCGCGGTCTCGGCGACCTGCTCGACCTTCGCGAGGTGAGCGAGGTCTACCTGCCGCTCAGCCGCCTGCTCTCGCTCTACGCCTCCGGCGCGCGCAACCTGCACCGCTCGACCACGGAGTTCCTCGGCGCGGCGGGGGTCGTGGAACCGACATCCCGCAGCACACCCTTTGTCATCGGCGTCGCGGGCTCCGTCGCGGTCGGCAAGTCGACGATCGCGCGACTGCTGCGCGAACTGCTGGCCCGTTGGGACGACACTCCCCGCGTCGAGCTCATCACGACCGACGGGTTCCTCTACCCGAACGCCGAGCTCGAGCGCCGCGGCCTGATGGAACGCAAGGGCTTTCCGGAGTCGTACGACCGCCGTGCGCTGCTGCGTTTCGTCAGCCAGGTGAAGAGCGGTGCGAAGGAGGTGCGGTCCCCCTTCTACTCGCACCTGCACTACGACATCGTGAAGGACGCCGAGATCGTGGTGCGCCAGCCCGACGTGCTCATCGTCGAGGGACTGAACGTTCTGCAGCCGGCGACGGCGGGCCACCGACTGGCGGTCAGCGACCTGTTCGATTTCACCGTCTATGTGGATGCCCGTACTGCCGACATCGCCCGCTGGTATTCGGACCGCTTCCTGCGTCTGCAGCAGGGCGCGTTCACCAACCCACGCTCCTACTTCCACCGCTTCGCGGAGCTGAGCACCGCGGAGGCGGAGGCGAGGGCGCAGGACATCTGGAAGCGCATCAACGAGCCGAACCTCGTGAACAACATCCTTCCGACCCGCGCCCGCGCCTCGCTCGTGCTGCGCAAGGACTCGAACCACGCGGTGAGCAGCGTGCTGCTCCGCAAGATCTGAGCGGGATTACCACACCACCTGCACACTCGAGGGGTGCCTCGGGTCGATGGTGACATTCACACTCGCGCCCTGGCCGAGACGGCCGAGCTGCAGCTGCGGAACCAGGGTGCTGGTCGAGGCGGGCACGGGAGCGCCGCCCGGCACCATCACGAGCAGTGCGAGTTCGACGAGCACACTCGAGTTGACCTGCATCCCGCCGGCTACCGCCGAGGTGACGATGGCCGTCGCCGGCACCCGGCGCGAAGCCGAGGTCGGATCCGCTGCCGCGGCCTGCTGGGCGTTCATGGCCGCCATCGTGGCGCTCGCCGACTTCATCTTCTGCTGTGCCTCGGCAAGGCGGGCTGAGACGTCGTTGGTGGCATCCATCTCGTTGGTCATCGCCGTGAGCCGGCGGTAGCTGTCGAGTAGTCCCATGATCAGACCGCCGTGTAGAGCGAGTTGAAGAGGGAGGCGACGCCGGCGTCGGTGCGCAGTCGCGCGCCCCAGCCGTCCTGCGCGAGCTGCCAGTCGGCGGCGTTCACACCGTGGGCTGCGGCGATCGAGGGCAGCATCGCGGCGTCGTAGTTGTAGACGGCGACGCCCTTAGAGATGGTGACGTAGAGCTGGATGTCGACACCGGCGATCGGCGCGAGGTTCTCGGCGGCAGGAGCCGCGGCGACCGGCACCGGAGCGGCTGCGGCCTGGGCCTGCATCTCGCGGGCCTGTGCCGCCATCTGGTTGGCGGAGTCGATCATGTCGGGTGCGGCGTTCAGCATCGCGCCCATGTCCTTGAAGCTCTTGAGGATGTTCATGGTGGTGTCTTTCTGGTTGGGGAGCGCGCCGGGATTTCGGCGCTGCATTCACTCTCGCGGCGACGGGGAGCGGGCGGATGGGCATCCGGTACTCAACATTGCTGTGTCAATTACTCAGGTGACCCGGCCGTGGCGCCCCGCGGGCCGATATGCTCTCGATCACGGTCACGGACGGGGGCGAAATGCGCGGCAACGACGGGCTTCACCGCCAGTGGCAGTTTGCCGACCCCGACGGTCTCGCCCATCGTGCGACCGCGTCACTGCGCTCTGCCGGCTCGTCGGTGGTGATCCTGTCGGGACCCTCCGGCGCCGGCAAGTCGCGACTGGCAGCAGAGGCATCAGCGGCGCTGTCGGCCGAGGGATGGCACGTGCTCCCGGTCACCGCAAGCGCGGCCATCGCGGGCATCCCCCTCGGAGCCCTGACGCCCCTGCTCGCTGCCGACCTCGCCGACTTCGGTGCGATCGCGAGTGAACCGCTCGCCCTGTTCGCGCAGGCGCGGCGGGCCGTCGAGCGGATTGCCGCCGGACGCCGGACGGTCATGGTGGTCGACGACATCCCGCAGCTCGACAGCCTCTCGATCGGGCTCATCACCCAGCTCCTGAGCGCCCGGGTGTTGCAGCTCATCGTCACCGTGCGCAGCGGCGAGCCGCTGCCCGACGCGATCCTCTCGATGTGGACGAGCGCCTCCGCGGTGCGCATCGACGTTCCGCCGCTCAGCGTCGAGCACTGCGAGCTGCTGCTGACCGGGGTGCTGGGGGCGCGGGTCGCGCACCGCTCGGTCGTCGAGCTGCAGCGCCTGTCGGCGGGCAACCCGCTGTTCCTGCGCGAACTCGTGACCGGTGCCGTCGACGACGGTCACCTCGCGCCCAACGAGGGCATCTGGCAGCTGGTCGGGGATCCGATCGGAACCCCCGCCCTGCACGACCTCATCCGGTCGCGGCTGCGTCACCTCGAGCCGGCCGAGACGGAGATCGTGGAGCGGCTCGCGGTGTGCCAGCCGATCCACCTGAACGATCTCGAGGGCGATGGCGCTCGAGCCGCCGTTGTGCGCCTGGAGCGGGCGGGCGTCGTCGTTGTGCAGGAGCTCGCAGGCGCCCTGCTGCTCAGCCTCGCGCATCCGCAGTACGTGAGCGCGGTGCGCGCATCCCTCTCCCGACTGCGGGTCATCGACCTGCTGCTCGACCAGGCGGACATCGTGTCCCGTCGCCCGCTCACGCCCGACGACGAGCTGCGCGTCGCCACCTGGCGGCTCGATGCCGGATCCCCCTCGTCGCCCGAGCTGCTCGTTCGAGCCGCTCACCTCGCGCTCATCGCCCAGGACCAGGTGGCCGTCGCCCGCCTCGCGGCAGCCGCGGTCTCGGCGGGAGCCCCGGCCGCCGAGATGCTGTTTCTGCAGGGCGAGGCGATGTGGACCCTCGGCCGCAACACCGAGGCCCTCGCGCTGCTCGAACGCGCGGCGATCGCCGACCAGGCCGAACCGACCGACCTGCAGCTCACCGGCCACATCGCGACGGCACGCGCGAGCACCTACGCGGGCGAGGCACTCGGCAACTCGCTGGGGCTCGCCGTGCTCGACGAGGTCATCGTGCGGCACCCGACGCTCGCGAGCTCGCTCGCGCTCTCCCGCGCCGTGCTGCTGCTGAACCTCGAGGAGGCGGACCTCGCCGCCGAGACCCTCGTCGAGGCGGCACCGGCGAGCGATTCGCCGGAGACGGCCGCCGCGATTCTCGCGCTTTCCACCGCCCTTCCGCTCTCCGCCCTCGGCCGCTCGGCGGAAGCGCTCGAGCAGGCCCGCGCCGCGGTCGACTACGCGTCGACGGCCGAGCGCCCGGCGTTCGCCCGGCGCCGAGCGCTAATGGTGCTCTCCACCGTGCTGCTGCAGACCGGTGACGTGCGCGAGGCGACGTCGCTCACCCTCGAGTCGCTGCACGACGCGATCGGCCACGACGACGAGCTCGCCATCCGCTACAACGAACTGATGCTGGGCCGCTGTTTCCTGGCGGCCGGCCGTCTCGACACCGCGGCACGCTGGCTTCGGGATGTGATCAGCGGCGCACAGGCCCGCGGACCGATCGCCTACCGCGACCAGGCCCGTGCCCTGCTCGCCGCGACCCTCGCCGCGCAGGGCAACACGGGCGATGCGGCAGCGGTGCTCGCGACCCTGCCCGCCGAGTTCATCGAGAAGCACTCCAACGCGACGCTGGCCATGCTCTGGCTCGAAGCCGTCTCGGGCGACCGTGCGACTGCAGCGTCGGGGCTCATCGCCGCAGCCAGGGCGACGAAGGCTCGCGGTCACTACGTGCTCGCGGCATCTCTCGCCCACTCCGCCTCCCGGCTCGGTGCGGCGGCTGCAGCGACCCCTCTTCTCGCCGAACTCGCCGCGAACGGCGACAGCCCGCTGGTGCGCGCGCAGCACGCGCACTCTGCGGCGGAATCGGCGGCGGGCATCGAGATGCTCGAGGCCGCCGGGGAGACCTGGGAGGCCTCGGGCCACCTGCTGTTCGCCGCAGAATGCTTCGCGTCGGCCGCCGCGGCGTCCCGTCGCGACGGGTCAGCCCGGCAGGCGGCGGCGCTCCAGCAGCGCGCGGATGCCCTCTCCGCCCAGTGCGAGGGAGCGTCGACTCCCCTGCTGCAGTTCGCCGACTCGACCGAACCGCTCACCAAGCGCGAGCGGGAGATCGCCGCCCTCGCCGCGCAGGGGCTGAGCAGCGTGGAGATCGCGGAACGTCTCTTCCTCTCCCCGCGCACGGTGAACAACCACCTGCAGGCGAGTTACGCGAAGCTCGGCATCCGCCGGCGGAGCGAGCTGACCGGTCTCTAGGCCGTGACGATCGCGCTGCGCAGTCCCTGCAGGCGCACGCCGACAGCAGCGATGGCGGTCTGGTCGATACCGAGGTCGGTGAGCGCCGTGACGAGATGTTCGATGATCGTGCTGAACGCGTCATCCGTAATCGCCATGTGTGCGTGAGCTGTCGCAAGGTCGCGCCCCGTGAAGATCTCGGGTCCGTCGAGTGCCGCGGTGAGGAAGGCGCGCTGGTGGGCCTTGAGCCGGGAGAGGTCTACGCCATCGAACCACCGCGCGAGACTCTCGTCGTCGAGCACACGGTTGTAGAACACCGTCACGGCCGACTTGACCACTGCCTGGCCGCCGACCTGGTCGTAGATGCTCATGCTCACCCTCTTCCGCGGACCGTTCGGCCCTGCGTTCATCGTCGCAGCGACAGCGTAGTACCGGCCTGAGCAATCGTTGCTCAGAACGGGTCAGGATGCAGCGGTTGACGCTAGCGAACGATCCAGACGTACTTGCCCGGCGTGGTCATCATGCGGAAGGACCCGTTGTCGGTGACGATGCCCTGCGTGACGCCGTTCTTGTGGGACTTCGTGCTCCAGACGAGCTTGCCCTTCTTGTTGTACGCGGCGAAGGTGCCGTTGGGCAGCATGTGCATGGTGGCGCCCACCCCGGCACTCTTGCTCTTCCAGAGGTTGGTTCCCTTGAGGCGGTCCTGCAGCACGAGCACGCCCTTCGAGCTGAGCACCACCCGGTAACGGCCGTTGGGCGAGACGATCTGGCTGTTGACCTTCCAGCGGTCACCGAGCGCGATGGTCGCAGGGCGGGTGCTGGCGATGGGGGCCGTGCTGACCGAGGTCTTCGCCGTCGACAGGTAGCGGTTGGCGGAGGCGGTGACCTTCACCGAGATCTTGCGTCCGACATCCGTCGCGCTCAGCGCGAAGGTGGGGGCGGTTGCCCCGGCGATGGCGGCGCCATCACGCATCCACGTGTACTTGTAGGTCGCGCCGTTCGGCTTCCAGCTTCCCGCGGCTGCGCTCAGCACCTGGCCCTCCCTGGGCAGTCCGCTGATCGTCGGTGTCGGCTTGGTGGTGAACAGGTTGCGCGAATCCGCCACGACGCTCAGCTTGCCTGCCGCAGCGATGACCCGGGTGCCATCGGCGAGCACGGGTGCGAAGTTCTCCACGACCGGGGTGCCATCGGCCAGCCCCGTGGGGATGCGGATCGAGAACCCGAAGCTCGCGGTGCGCCCCGGACTGACGATCGCCTCGCTCTGCACGGCGGCCCGATTCGCTGCAGTCCAACCCTGTGCGAGCACGGAGTCGTGATCGTTCGGAGCCTGCGTGGCAAGGGAGAGCCCGGTCCAGGCCGTACGACCCGTGTTGACGAACTTCATGTCGACCCATGCGGTCGTGCCCGGCTTCATCACCGTCGTGTCCGCGAGATTCGCCTTGCTCGAGTCGGTGTACACCGTGGTCGTCGAGGCCTTGCCGCGGAACTCCGGAACGGATCCGACGCCGGAGGCGTCCTTGAAGTGGATGAAGCCCTCGGGCCACCCGCCGTTCGCCTTGGTGAGGTGCCGCCAGTGGAAGTCGCCTCCCCAGCTGTCCTCGGAGATGAGGATCTCGGTCGGGGAGATGACCGCCTCGACGTAGGCGACGTGACCCGAGTTGGGCGTCCACCAGGCGATGGAGCCGACGGTCGGCGTCTGGTTCGTCGCCTTCTTGTAGCCCACGCCCCATCCGCTCGCGTTGCCGGTCGCGTTCGTCCAGGGGCGTACGTTGGCCATGCCCGCGCTCACCATCATGTAGGCGGCGTAGTTGGTGCAGTTGTGGCCGCCGTACATCCTCCAGTAGGAGTTGCCCGAGCGGGTCGAGTAGCCGTGGTTCGACATCCCAAGCGCCGTGCACTGGGCGTAACCGGTGCACAGGGTCGTGCTCGCGGCGCTCGCGGACTGTGCCGGAGCCGTCAGTGACAGTCCTGCCGTGACCGCGACGACGGCGAGAATGGTGACGATGGAACGCCCGAATGAGCGTGCGCGCGCTGAAAGCATAAGAGTTTGTCCCCCGAAAAAACGTTGTACCCCGAAACCAGTATCAGTGGAACCGGCGTGTTGCGCTAGGGCAAACGGGAAATCAGTGCTTGAGCTGCTCGCGCACGATCTCGGCGAGGCGGTGCGCCGTGGCATCCGCCGTCGCCTGGTCGGAGGCTTCGACCATGACTCGAACCATCGGCTCGGTGCCCGAGGGACGCAGCAGCACCCGGCCGGTCTCGCCCAGTTCAGACTCGGCAACACGCACCGCCTCGGCGATGACCTGGTTGTCTTTCAGGCCGTGGTGGTCGATGCCCTTGACGTTGATCATGACCTGCGGGAAGACCGTCATCACCGCGGCGAGCTCGGCGAGGGTCTTGCCGGTGCGGGCCATCTCGGCGAGCAGCTGCAGGCCGGTGAGGATGCCGTCACCCGTGGTGGCGTGGTCGCTCATGATGACGTGACCGGACTGCTCACCACCAAGGCTGTAGCCGTGTTCGTTGAGAGCTTCGAGCACGTAGCGGTCGCCGACCGCGGTCTGCACGAGCGAGATGCCGTGCTCCGCCATGGCGAGCTTGAGACCGAGATTGCTCATGACCGTCGCGACGAGGGTGTCGTGCGCGAGCAGGCCGCGTTCCTTCATCGAGACGGCGAGGATGGCCATGATCTGGTCACCGTCGACGACATTGCCGTCACGGTCGACGGCGAGGCAGCGGTCGGCGTCACCGTCGTGCGCGATGCCGACGTCGGCCCCGTGCTCGAGGACGGCCGCAGACAACTGATCGAGGTAGGTCGAGCCGACCCCGTCGTTGATGTTGTAGCCGTCGGGATCCGCGCCGATGACCGTGACCGTCGCGCCTGCGTCGGTGAAGACCTGGGGCGACACGCCGGCGGCAGCGCCGTGGGCGCAGTCGAGCACGACGTGAATTCCGTCGAGGCGCTGAGGGAGCGTCGACAGCAAGTGAACGACGTATCGGTCCTCGGCGTCGGCGAAGCGACGGATGCGTCCGACCTCCACTCCGGTGGGCGCGAGCTTCTTCTGTGCAAGGGCGGCCTCGATGCGATCCTCGACGATGTCGGGGAGCTTGGTGCCGCCGACGGCGAAGAACTTGATGCCGTTATCGGGCGCCGGATTGTGCGAGGCGGAGATCATCACGCCGAAGTCGGCCTTGAAGTCCGCGACGAGGAACGCAGCAGCGGGAGTCGGGATGACGCCCGCGTCGTAGATGTCCACGCCGGAGCTTGCGAGGCCGGCAGCGACCGCCGCGCCAATGAACTCGCCCGAGACCCGGGGGTCACGAGCGAGGACCGCGACAGGTCGGCGCCCCGAGGCGCGCCGACCGTCAGCGTGACGTCCTTTGCCGAGTACTACGGCAGCCGACTGAGCAAGCCCGAGAGCGAGCTCGACCGTCAGGTCGCTGTTTGCAAGACCCCGAACTCCGTCGGTGCCGAATAGCCGTGGCATCCTGACTGCCAGCTAAGAAGCGCTGGTTAGCGCTTCGAGAACTGGGAAGCCTTACGAGCCTTCTTGAGACCGGCCTTCTTGCGCTCGATGACACGGGGGTCACGAGTCAGGAAGCCGGCCTTCTTGAGTGCCGGGCGGTTGTTCTCACGGTCGATCTCGTTGAGCGAACGCGCGATGGCGAGACGCAGTGCGCCTGCCTGGCCGGAGGGGCCACCTCCGGTGATCTTGGCGATCACGTCGTAGCTGCCGAGCAGGTCGAGGACCTTGAACGGGTCGTTGATGAGCTGCTGGTGAAGCTTGTTGGGGAAGTAGTCCTCGAGCGTGCGGCCGTTGACGGTGAACGAACCGGCTCCGGGCTTGATGCGCACGCGGGCGATGGCCTGCTTACGACGTCCAACGGCTGCGCCGGGAACGTTGAGAACCGCGCGGGGTGCCTTGGGGGCGCTCTCTGCGGGGGTTTCGGTCGAGTAGCTCTCGGGAGCTTCTTCGATGATGTCTGAGATCTGGGCCACGGTAGTTAGTCCTTAAAGTTTCTAAGCCGGCGCTACTGAGCGACCTGGGAAAGGGTGTACGTCTTCGGCTGCTGTGCAGCGTGAGGGTGCTCGGTACCCGTGTAGACCTTGAGCTTCGTGAGCTGAGCGCGACCGATCGAGTTCTTCGGGAGCATTCCACGGACGGCCTTCTCGACGGCGCGGGTCGGGTGCTTCTCGAGCAGCTCCGCGTAGGTCGTCGCCGTGAGTCCGCCCGGGTAACCCGAGTGGCGGTACGCCTTCTTCTGCAGCAGCTTGGAGCCGGTCAGTGCGACCTTCTCGGCGTTGATGATGATGACGAAGTCGCCCATGTCCATGTGAGGAGCAAAGGTCGGCTTGTGCTTGCCGCGCAGGAGCGCTGCAACGTGGCTGGCGAGACGGCCGAGAACGATGTTCTCTGCGTCGATGATGAGCCAGTCGCGCTGGACATCTTCCAACTTGGGTGAATAAGTACGAGTCACAGTTGTACTGCCTTCTTGATCGAGTGAGGTGTTCGTGAATCCCGCTCCGTGGAGATTGTCCGCACGATGTGGGGAGAATCGAACCGGTGGAGGGCTCATGATCGGATGTCGCGCACAGGGGCGTGGACACCAAGGGTCTATGTTAGTCGGCTTCCGGCCGTTCGGTCAAACGCAGGGCTGCCGGGTCCCGGCGCTGGCGGGTCAGTTCGGCCCGCGCGCCCATCTCAGAGTCGGCCGGGTAGCCCACCTCGGCGAGCGCGAGTCCCTTCGCGGGCATCACCTTGAAGGCCGCGGTGCGTTCGTGGGCGTCGCGCAGGTCGACGACATCCTCTATTCGTAGCTTGCCCTCCCCCACGGCGACGCTCGCCCCGACGAGGGCGCGCACCATGGAGTGGCAGAACGCGTCCGCCCGCACGTGCGCGACCATCAGGCCGTCGTCGAGGCGCCGCCAGGTGAACTCCTGCAGGTTGCGGATCGTCGTCGCGCCCTCGCGCGGTTTGCAGTAGCTCGCCCAGTCGTGCAGGCCGGTGAGCGAGGCGGCGGCGGCGGCCATCGCGTCGACGTCGAGCACGGAGGGGTGCCAGAGCGTGTGGTTGCGCAGCAGCGGGTTTCGGGGTGCCGTCGCGTCGGCGATGCGGTACTCGTAGCGGCGCCAGGTCGCCGAGAAGCGGGCGTCGAACCCCTCGGGCGCGACAGACGACCGGATGACGTGCACGTCGGTATCGAGCCCGGCGATGCCGTTGAGCCGCTTCGCGAGCAGGTTCGCGCCGGCGACCGGGTCGCCCTTGCCGCGCCTCGTGTCGAGGCTGCGCAGCTGCTCGTCGTTGAGGTCGACGTGGGCGACCTGGGCAAGCGCGTGCACGCCGGCATCGGTGCGCCCGGCGACGTGGATGACGGGCTTCAGCCCCGACCGCCGCAGGAGGATCGCGAGGTTCGCCTCGAGTTCTCCCTGCACGGTGCGCAGCCCCGGCTGCTTCGACCAGCCGAGGAAGTCGGTGCCGTCGTAGGCGATGTCCAGCCGCAAGCGGGTAGTAGCGTGCTCACTCACGCTGCGAGTCTAGGCTGGGACGACCGACCCATGACACCGACCAAGCCCCGCTCCCCAGCACGGCCTGCGAAAACTGCCCCGCCGCTCGCCGCCGTGAGCAGCCGCCTGCCCGGACTCGACGGGCTGCGCGCCCTCGCCGTCACCCTCGTGATCCTCTACCACCTGACTCCCGGCGCGCTCGAGGGCGGCTACATCGGCGTCGACATCTTCTTCGTGATCAGCGGCTTCCTCATCACCGGCCTGCTGCTGCGCGAGAAGGAGTCGACGGGGCGCATCTCCCTGTCGGACTTCTGGCGTCGGCGCGCCCGGCGCTTGCTCCCCGCACTCGTGGTTCTGCTGCTGGTCTGCTGCAGCGCCGCCTTCTTCGTCGGGGGTGACGTGCTCGTGGGCCTTGGCGCGCAACTGCTGGGCGCCCTAACCTTCAGCTACAACTGGCTCGCTCTCGCCGGCGGCGCGAGCTACTTCGACGCGACGACGCCCGAGCTGTTCCGCAACCTGTGGTCTCTCGCGGTCGAGGAGCAGTTCTACCTGCTGTGGCCGATCGTGGTGCTCGGGCTGGTAGCGCTCGCGAAGCCCCGCTGGAGGCTGGCCATCGTGGGCGGGGTGGCTGCGGCATCCGCTCTCGCGATGGGTTTGCTGCACAGCGGGGTGCTCGGCGCGACGTTCGACGCGACGCGGGTCTACTACGGCACCGACACCCACAGTTTCGGTCTCGCGATCGGTGCGCTGCTCGCCCTGCTCAACACCGCCTGGTCGCCGCGCGAGCTCGAGTGGTCGCGCGCTTCACGCCTGTGGCTGCCCACTCTCGGCTCGGTCGCAATCCTCGCCCTCATCGCGCTCTCGGTGTTGATGTCGGCGGATGAACCGATCAGCTACTTCGGCGGACTCGCCCTCGTCGCCCTGCTCACCGCCGTTGCCATCGCGGGAGCCGTGGTGCCGGGAGCACCCCTCGCTCGCCTGCTCGACGCCCGTCCCCTGCGCTGGATCGGCGAGCGCTCCTACGGCCTCTACCTCTGGCACTGGCCCGTCTTCGTTCTCGTGTCGGCGGCGATCCCGGGCTGGGAGCGTGAACCCGCCGGAGCCTGGCTGCTCGGCGGCATCGCGCTCGTGCTCACCGTGGCCGCGGCGACGCTCTCCTACCGGTACGTCGAAACCCCGATCCGCAGGGGCGGGCTGCGGGGTACCGTGCGACGGTGGCGGGGTGCGCTGGGCATCCGTCGGCCTGCCGCCCTCGGGGCCTCCGCTTTAGCGGTGCTGACCATCGCGCTCGGAGGCCTGAGCGCCGCCGCCGTGGTGACGGCACCCGCAGCCGGTGTCGCGCAGTCGCAGATCGAGGCCGGACAGGAGGCCATCGGCGAGACTCCGACACCCGAACCGACCGGGCCCGCCACAGAGCCCGCGCCCGCAGCACTGCCGGGCGGTGAGCAGATCGTCGCCGTCGGCGACTCGGTGATGCTCGCTGCGACGCCGACCGTGCAGGAGACGTTCCCGGGAATCCTGATCGACGCCGTCGTATCCCGCCAGATGTCGCAGGCGCCCGAGATCGTGCGCGGCCTGGTCAAGCGAGGCAAGATGCGTCCGATCCTTGTGCTCGGCCTCGGCACCAATGGGCCGATCGACCTGAAGACCATCGAAGAGGTCAAGTCGATCATCGGCCCCAAGGTGCAGCTCGTTCTCGTGAACGTGCAGGCGCCGCGCGGCTGGGTGCCCGAGGTCAACGAGATCGTCTCGCGCTACGCCCAGCAGCAGCGCACCGTGGAGCTCGCGAACTGGCACGACGCCATCCAGCCCCGACTCGATGTGCTCTCCCGGGACCAGGTGCACCCCGGTGGGCCGACCGGCGGAAAGATCTACGCGGGCGCGATCCGGGATGCGCTGCAACGCCTCGCCGAACTTCCCCCGCTGCTCGGCACCAACGACTACGGGCTCACCCCCCGCCCGGCTTAGCGGTCAACTGGTCTAGAACGTCTTAAGGAGATTGACGCTGCGGTTCGACTCGGCGAAACCGACGGCCTCGTACAGCCCGAGCGCTCCACTCGGGTTCTCGGCGTCGACGTCGAGAACGGCCATCTCGAGGCCGGCATCCCGCATCAGGTCCATCGCCGAGGCAAGCAGGCTCGGAGCGATGCCCTTGCCTCGCCACGCGCGACGCACCCCGACGAGCCCGATGTAGCCGGAGGAGAAGCCCTGGCCGGCCCAGTCCTCCTCGGTCACCGAGGTCAGCACGAAGCCGGCCACCTCACCCCCGGCCGTGAGCGCGACGACGGAGAGGTCGCGTCGCGTGTGCTGGCTGGTCGCATAGGACCGCCACTGCTCCTCGTTGGTGGACTGGCTGCCCCAGTGGTCGCGGAACGAATCGTTGCGGGCGTCACGCACAGCCTCGTCGAACTCGGGCTTCCAGGTCGTGAGGTCGAGTCCTTCGGCGAGCGGTCGTTCGGCGATCGGCTCGGAGAGGTCGCGACGCAGCTCGAGGTAGTAGCGGCTGATCGCGAATCCAGCGCGCTCGAGGGTCGAGATCGCGGACGGCGCGCGCGTCTCGGCGTACGCCATGAGCCAGCCCGGCAGTGGCTTTGAGGACGTCGCGAGCTGCTGCATCCCGCGCCCCTCCTGCCAGGCGACCAGACGTCGGCCCAACCCGTTACCGCGGGACTCGGGCCGAACCCCTCCGAACAGGATCGAGCGCACGAGCGTCTCCTGCCCGGGGCTGAGTGTCACGAAGCCCCAGGCGTCGATGCGCCCATCGGGCGTGACGGCCACGATCGAGTCGACGGTGGGATCGACGTAGCTGTGCTCGAACTCCTCCTCGATGTCGTCGCGGGGAATGATGTAGTTCGGATGATCGACGAGGCTGCTCGCCCGCGCGCAGTCGGTTATCGCGTCGACGTCGGCGCTGGTCGCGGGCCGCCACTCGTAGCCGTTGCTGACCGGAAGGTCGAGGGTGGACGGCGCTGTCACACGGGAGCTGAGGGGTGTCTCGGTCATGCGTTAAACAGTAAAGCCCCGCTCCGGGGAGCGGGGCTTTACCTGAAAAGCAGTACTACTTGGCTGCGTCCTCGTCGGCTGCAACAGCCTCGTCGGCGGCAACCTCAGACTCGGTCACGGTCTCGGCAGGGGTCTCTTCGACTGCTGCGTCGTCCGCTACGGCCTCGTCCTCGGCGGGAGCCGGGGCGGCTGCGGCGGGCGCTGCCTTCTCGGTCGCTGCGGACTTCTTGGCCGACTTCGGCTTGGGAGCAACGGGCTCGAGAACGAGCTCGATCTGCACCATCGAAGCGTTGTCTCCCTTGCGGAAGCCGAGCTTGGTGATGCGCGTGTAGCCACCCTCGCGGTCCGCAACGAGCGGCGCGATCTCCGTGAAGAGCTCATGGATGACGTTCTTGTCACCGATGATCGACAGCGCGCGGCGGCGGTTGTGCAGGTCGCCCTTCTTGGCGAACGTCACGAGGCGCTCCGCGACGGGACGCAGGCGCTTGGCCTTCGTCTCCGTGGTCTTGATGCTCTTGTGGGTGAACAGGGCAGCTGCGAGGTTCGCGAGCATGAGGCGCTCATGCGCCGGTCCGCCGCCGAGGCGCGGTCCCTTGGTGGGTGTAGGCATTGTTTTTTCTCTCTTAGATAAGAAGTCAGGTTGTCGGGAACGACGACCTAGGCAGTGGGCTCTTCGTCGTCGTATCCGCCGTAGAAGTGGGCGCCGTCGAATCCGGGAACCGAATCCTTGAGGCTGAGTCCCATCTCGACGAGCTTGTCCTTGACCTCATCCACCGACTTCTGTCCGAAGTTGCGGATGTTCATGAGCTGCGTCTCCGACAGGGCGACGAGTTCGCTCACGGTGTTGATGCCCTCGCGCTTGAGGCAGTTGTAGCTGCGCACGGACAGGTCGAGGTCTTCGATCGGCATGCTGAGCTCGCTCGAGAGCACGGCGTCGACGGGTGCCGGGCCGATCTCGATTCCCTCGGCCGCAGTGTTCAGCTCGCGTGCGAGGCCGAACAGCTCGGTGAGGGTGCGACCGGCCGATGCAATGGCGTCGCGCGGCGAGATGGCCGGCTTCGTCTCCACGTCGACGACAAGGCGGTCGAAGTCGGTGCGCTCACCGGCACGAGTTGCCTCGACGCGGTAGGTCACCTTGAGCACGGGCGAGTAGATCGAGTCGACCGGGATCTGGCCGGCTTCGCTGAACTCGCTGCGGTTCTGGGTCGCCGAGACGTAGCCGCGGCCACGCTCGATCGTCAACTCGAGTTCGAACTTCGCCTTGTCGTTCAGGGTGGCGATGACGAGCTCGGGGTTGTGGATCTCTACACCGGCAGGTGCGGAGATGTCGGCGGCCGTGACCTGGCCGGCACCCTGCTTGCGCAGGTAGGCGGTGATCGGCTCGTCGTGCTCGCTCGAGACGACGAGGCCCTTGATGTTCAGGATGACCTCGGTGACGTCTTCCTTCACACCGGGAACGGTGCTGAACTCGTGCAGCACACCATCGATGCGGATGCTGGTTACAGCGGCACCGGGGATGGATGACAAGAGGGTACGGCGAAGGGAGTTTCCGAGCGTGTAACCGAAACCGGGCTCAAGCGGCTCGATGACGAACCGCGAACGGAACTCGGAGATGTTCTCTTCGGCAAGAGTGGGGCGCTGTGCAATGAGCACGGTGATTCCTTTCGGCGAGGTGTCCGCTATATGACACCTGGGGTGCGTCGGGTGGCTGGCCCGACGGTTGTTGAGTTATGTGAAGGAAAAAGCTGTACTGGTCGAGTGGACGCGCCAGTGGCGCGCCCACTCAATCAAGGTGATGCGTTAGACGCGGCGGCGCTTGGGCGGGCGGCATCCGTTGTGCGCCTGCGGGGTGACGTCGCTGATGGAGCCGACCTCGAGGCCAGCGGCCTGGAGTGAACGGATCGCGGTCTCGCGGCCCGATCCCGGTCCCTTGACGAAGACGTCAACCTTCTTCATGCCGTGCTCCTGCGCCTGGCGCGCTGCGGACTCTGCGGAGAGCTGTGCGGCGTAGGGGGTCGACTTACGCGATCCCTTGAAGCCGACGGTTCCCGACGAGGCCCAGCTGACGACGGCGCCGGTAGGGTCGGTGATGGTCACGATCGTGTTGTTGAACGTGCTCTTGATGTGAGCCTGTCCGATCGCGATGTTCTTCTTCTCTTTACGACGCGGCTTACGAGCGGCCGATTTTGGTGCTGCCATGGTGTTCTCCTAAAACGTGTATGGCGACGACGTGGGGGTGAGCCCAGCGTCTATCGGGCCTTCTTCTTGCCGGCGACGGTGCGCTTCGGGCCCTTGCGGGTACGAGCGTTGGTCTTGGTGCGCTGTCCGTGGACAGGCAGGCCGCGACGGTGGCGGATTCCCTGGTAGCTGCCGATCTCGACCTTGCGGCGAATGTCGGCGGCGACCTCACGGCGGAGGTCACCCTCTACCTTGAAGTTCAGCTCGATGTAGTCGCGCAGGGCGATGAGCTGGTCATCGGTCAGATCCTTGACTCGGATCTCCCCGCTGATTGAGGTGTCGGCGAGGGTTTTGAGGGCCCTCGTACGGCCAACACCGTAGATGTAAGTCAGTGCGACCTCTACGCGCTTGTCGCGCGGGATGTCGACGCCGGCTAGACGTGCCATGGTGGCTTCTCCTGTGAGTGAGTGAAGGTGTGGACAGTACCGGTGCCGGGGCCTTCAACCCAGGGTGTCCGCCTCCGAGGAGGGTTCTTGGTACTGCTGTTTTCGTTATTCAGTTGTCAGTCTGCGATGGTCGAGACCAGGTCGAGCGAAGCCGAGAGTTAGCCCTGGCGTTGCTTGTGACGCGGGTTGGACTTGCAGATGACCATGACGTTTCCGTTGCGACGGATCACCTTGCAGTGGTCGCAGATCGGCTTGACGCTGGGGTTTACCTTCATGATGTTTTCCTTGTATTCGCTGTCGTCGTGCCCCGATTTGCCGGGGCCGTTACTTTCCAGCAGCGCCTTGCGGCTTACTTGTAGCGGCGTAGTTACTTGTACCGGTAAACGATCCGGCCGCGGGTCAGGTCGTACGGGCTCAGCTCCACGATCACGCGGTCCTCGGGAAGGATGCGGATGTAGTGCTGGCGCATCTTGCCCGAGATGTGGGCAAGAACGCGGTGGCCGTTGGTCAGCTCAACGCGGAACATTGCGTTGGGCAGAGCTTCGACTACTGCGCCTTCGATTTCGATGACACCGTCTTTTTTGGCCATTGCCTCTTCGTCGCTAAAAGTTGTTTGCTGGTCGTGCGGGATGTGGTGTTCTCGCGCCGCCGTACGACGTTGCCGGAAGGCTGCGCAGGCACGCCAAAGGCGGCCAGAAACACCAAAGATCAAGCTTAGGTCATTCCCGGGCGTTTCGCCAACTTAGGTGTATAGAGCACGCCTAGGCGACCGGCGTCGGCACAACGCCGAACGGCGCGAGTCCTGCCGCGCCACCGTCGATCGCGGTGAGCACCCAGATGCCGCCGCCGTGCACGGCAATCGAGTGCTCCCAGTGCGCCGCGGAGCCACCGTCGTCAGTGACGACCGTCCAGTCGTCGGCGAGGGTGTGCGAGTCGATGGTTCCCTCGGTCACCATCGGCTCGATCGCCACGACGAGCCCGGGCTTCACCTTCGGGCCCTTGTCGCGAACCCGGTAGTTGAACACGGGCGGATCTTCGTGCATGGAGCGGCCGATGCCGTGCCCCACGTAGTCCTCGATGATTCCCCAGCCTGGGTTCGCATCCACGATGACGTCTTCGATGAAACCACCGATGTCGTTGAGGTGCCTGGCCTGAGCCAGCGCGGCGATGCCGGCCCAGAGAGAGCGTTCCGTGGCATCCGACAGCGCCTGCCGCACAGCGACCCGTTCACTGTCGGCTTCACCGGGAACGACCATCGAGAACGCAGAGTCGCCGTTCCAGCCGTCGACGATCGCACCGCAGTCGATCGAGACCAGATCGCCCGGCTCGAGCGGGCGGTCGTTCGGGATTCCGTGCACGATCGCCTCGTTCACCGAGGCGCAGATCGTGTGGCGGTAGCCCGGTTCCAGCATGAAGTTGGGCCCGCCACCGCCGTCGCGGATGACCCTCTCCGCGATCGCGTCGAGCTGGAGGGTCGTCATCCCGGCCCGGATCTCGCTGCGCACGGCATCGAGAGCCAGTGCGGTCAGCACACCCGGTGCGATCATCGCCCGCAGATCAGCGGGTGACTTGTAGATGTTGAAGCGCACGAACTACTTGGTAGCGGCGTCAGGCAGCGCGATGCCGCGATCGGCGAGGGCTGCAGCGATGCGCGAGGCCACCTCGTCGACCTCGCCGAGGGCATCGATCTCGATGACCAGGCCGCGATCCTTGTAGACGGCGATCAGCGGCGCGGTCTCTCGCTTATACAGCGACTGGCGGTGGCGGATCGTGTCTTCGGTGTCATCGGTGCGGCCCTCTTCGTGGGCGCGCTTCAGCAGTCGCGAGACGACCTCGTTCGGGTCGACCACGAGCTGGATCACGGCGTCGAGTGCGGTGTCCGACTTGGCGAGCACGCCGTCGAGGAACCCCAACTGGTCGAGGGTTCGCGGGTAACCGTCGAGCAGGAAGCCGTCGACCGCATCCTCTTCGAGAAGGCGGTGGGCCACGAGGTCGTTCGTCAGCGAGTCGGGCACGTAGTCCCCGGCGTCGATGATGGCCTTGACCTGCTGGCCGAGCTCCGTCTGGTTCTTGATGTTGGCACGGAAGATGTCACCCGTGGCGATCGCGGGGATACCGAAGGTGTCTGTCAGGCGAGCGGACTGTGTCCCCTTGCCGGCGCCGGGCGGACCGACAATCAAAAACCGGGTCAACGGAGCAGGCCCTCGTAGTGCCTCTGCTGAAGCTGCGAGTCGATCTGCTTGACGGTCTCAAGACCGACACCGACGATGATCAGGATGCTCGCGCCACCGAACGGGAAGTTCTGGTTGGCACCGACCGTCGCCAGGGCGATGAGCGGGATGAGCGCGATCAGGCCGAGGTAGAGCGAACCGGGAAGTGTCACGCGGGTGAGCACGTAGTCGAGGTACTCGGCCGTCGGGCGACCCGCACGGATGCCGGGGATGAACCCGCCGTACTTCTTCATGTTGTCGGCGACCTCTTCGGGGTTGAAGGTGATAGCGACGTAGAAGTAGGTGAAGCCGACGATGAGCAGGAAGTACACGGCCATGTAGAGCGGGTTGTCACCCGATACGAGGTTGTTGTTGATCCAGGTGACCCATGCGGCAGGAGCCTCACCGGCGACGGCTGGCTGGTTGAACTGCGCGATGAGGGCGGGCAGGTACAGCAGCGACGAGGCGAAGATGACCGGCACAACGCCCGCCATGTTGACCTTGATCGGGATGTACGTGTTGTTGCCGCCGTAGGTGCGTCGACCGACCATACGCTTCGCGTACTGCACGGGGATGCGCCGCTGTGATTGCTCGACGAAGACGACGGCCGCCATGATCACCAAACCGACGGCAATGACGAGGATGAACGTGTTGATGCCCTTGGAGAGCTGGATGCTCCACAGTGCGCTCGGGAAGGTCGCCGCGATGGACGTGAAGATGAGGAGCGACATGCCGTTGCCGATGCCGCGCTCGGTGATGAGCTCGCCCATCCACATGATGAGGCCGGTGCCGGCGGTCATCGTGATGACCATGAGCAGGATGGCGTACCACGCCTCATTGGTGATCAGGTCGCTGCAGGCGGGGGTTCCCGAGTTGCTCGGGAACAGCGCGCCGCTACGGGCGACGGTGATGAGGGTGGTCGACTGCAGGACGCCGAGCGCGATGGTGAGGTAACGCGTGTACTGCGTCAGCTTCGCCTGGCCGGTCTGGCCCTCCTTGTAGAGGGTGTCGAAGTGAGGGATGACCACGCGCAGCAGCTGCACGATGATCGAGGCCGTGATGTACGGCATGATGCCGAGCGCGAAGACCGACAGCTGCAGCAGTGCACCACCGCTGAAGAGGTTGACGAGCTCGTAGAGGCCCGAGGCGCCGGCGTTGCCCGCGAGGCAGGCCTGCACGTTGATGAAGTCGACGAACGGCGCCGGGATGAAGGATCCCAGGCGGAACAGCGCGACGATGCCGAGCGTGAACCCGATCTTCCTGCGCAAGTCAGGCGTGCGGAATATCCGCGCGACGGCTCTAAACACGAGGTCCTCCAGGTTTATTGGGGCCAGCGGCGCGAGTGGAGCTCCCGAATCTCTCCAGGAACTCCACTCGAAACCGAACTGGCAGCCGCTAGGGCGGCACAGTGGCGCTTACGCGCCAGGTACTACTTTACTGAACCGCCAGCTGCGACGATCTTCTGCTCTGCTGAGCTCGAGACCTTGTCGACTGCAACGTTCAGCTTAACCGCAATGTCACCCTGGCCAAGAACCTTGACCTTCTCGTTCTTGCGAACGGCACCCTTTGCCACGAGGTCGAGGATGGTTACATCCCCACCCTTCGGGTAGAGCTCGGCGAGCTTCTCGAGGTTGACGACCTGGTACTCGACACGGAACGGGTTCTTGAACCCGCGCAGCTTCGGTGAGCGCATGACGAAGTTGACGCCACCACCCTCGAAACCGACACGCATCTGGTAACGAGCCTTCGTTCCCTTGGTACCGCGGCCCGCGGTCTTACCCTTCGAGCCCTCACCGCGTCCAACGCGGGTGCGGTCCTTCTTCGCGCCCTCAGCGGGACGAAGGTGGTGGACCTTGAGCACCTGCGGGCGAACGGCGACATCAGCCTTGGGCGTCTTGGCGCTCTTGGCGGCAGGAGCCTTCTTGGCGGGAGCCTCGGCAACGACGTCGTCGGACTTCGCAGCAGCAGCCTTGGGAGCAGCCTTCGCGGCGGGAGCCTTGTCGGCAGCCTTCGCGGCGGGAGCCTTCTCAGCAGCGGCCTTCTTAGGGGCAGCGGCCTTGGGGGCAGCCTTCGTGTCGTCGGACTTCGCAGCGGCAGCCTTGGGGGCCTTTGCGGCGGGAGCCTTCTCGGCAGCAGCCGTCTTCGTGGCGGGTGCCTTGTCGGCAGCAGCCTTGGCCGGAGCCTTGTCGGCAGCGGCCTTCTTGGGGGCAGCAGCCTTGGCCGGAGCCTTCTCGGCAGCAGCCTTCGCAGCGGGCGCCTTCTTAGGGGCGTCCTTCTTTTCTTCAGCCATTAGTCAATCTCCTCGACCTTGACAAGGTGAGCGACGGTGCGGACATAGCCACGGTTCTGCTTGTTGTCTTCGCGAACCACTACGTCACCGATGCGGTGCAGCCCGAGGCTGCGCAGGGTGTCGCGCTGGTTCTGCTTCTCACTGATTTTGGACTTGATCTGGGTCACCTTCAGGTTTGCGGCCATCAGACACCTGCCTTAGCTTCTGCTTCGGCGCGCAGGAGGCGAGCCGGAACAACGTGCTCGACATCGAGGCCACGACGTGCGGCGACCGCACGGGGCTCCTCGAGCTGCTTGAGGGCAGCGACTGTCGCGTGCACGATGTTGATCGTGTTCGACGAACCAAGCGACTTGCTCAGAACGTCATGGATGCCAGCGCACTCGAGTACGGCGCGGACCGGTCCACCGGCGATAACACCGGTACCGGCGGAAGCCGGACGAAGGAGGACAACGCCTGCGGCGGCCTCACCCTGGACGGGGTGGGGGATCGTCGCACCGACGCGGGGAACGCGGAAGAAGTTCTTCTTGGCTTCTTCGACGCCCTTCGAGATGGCCGTGGGGACTTCGCGTGCCTTGCCGTAGCCGACGCCGACCATGCCGTTGCCGTCTCCGACGACGACGAGAGCGGTGAAGCTGAAGCGACGACCACCCTTGACGACTTTGGAGACGCGGTTGATGGTGACAACCTTCTCCAGGAACTGGCTCTTCTCGGCGTCGCGGCTGTTGCCACGCTCGCGGTTGGGGTTGCGCTCGCGACCGCCACGGCGAGCCTCGCGGGGCTCGTTCGTGAGGTCGGTGGCCGGGGCGTCAGCGGTGGTTGCCGCTGCGGTCTCGGTCGTGGCCGCAGCCTCGGTGGTTACTTCGGACGTCACGTCCTGCTCCTTGTTGGTTGCGTCGCTCACAGGTTCAATCCACCCTCTCGAGCTCCCTCGGCGATTGCAGCTACGCGTCCTGCGTACTTGCTGCCGCCACGGTCAAATACAACGGCTTCGACGCCGGCGGCCTTGGCGCGCTCTGCGACGAGTTCGCCGACCTTGCGTGCCTTGGCGGTCTTGTCGCCGTCGAAGGTGCGCATGTCAGCTTCGAGGGTCGATGCCGATGCGAGGGTGAAACCCTTGCTGTCGTCGACGACCTGGACGAATACGTGACGGGCGCTGCGCGTGACGACGAGGCGCGGACGCAGCTCGGTGCCGACGACCTTCTTGCGCAGTCGCGTGTGACGGCGAGCCTTGGCTGCCGACTTGCTCTTGCCTCTAGTTCCGAGACCCATGATTACTTACCTGACTTTCCGGCCTTGCGGCGGACTACCTCGCCTGCGTAACGCACGCCCTTGCCCTTGTAGGGCTCTGGCTTGCGCAACTTACGAATGTTGGCCGCGACTTCGCCGACGGCCTGCTTGTCGATGCCGAGAACCGTGACCTTGGTGTTTCCCTCGACCGCGAAGCTGATGCCTGCGGGCGGGTCGACGGTGATCGAGTGCGAGAAGCCGAGTGCGAACTCGAGGGACTCACCCTTGGCGGCGACACGGTAACCGGTGCCGACGACCTCGAGACCCTTGGAGTAACCCTCGGTCACGCCGACGATCTGGTTCGAGATCAGGGTGCGGGTCAGGCCGTGGAGCGAACGCGATGCGCGCTCGTCGTCGGGACGGGTGACGAGCACCTGTCCGTCTTCCAGCTTGACCTCGATGGGGCTGGCGACGGTGAGCGAAAGCTCACCCTTCGGGCCCTTGACGGTGACGGCTGAGCCGTCGATCTTGATGTCGACGCCCGCGGGGACGTCGATCGGAAGTCTTCCAATACGTGACATGACGGATTACCACACGTAGGCGAGGACTTCCCCACCTACGCCCTTCGAGGAAGCCTGGCGGTCGGTGAGCAGACCGGAGGAGGTGGACAGGATGGCGACACCGAGTCCGCCGAGAACACGAGGGATCTCGGTCGACTTCGCGTAGACGCGAAGACCGGGCTTGGACACGCGCTTGATGCCCACGATGGAGCGCTCGCGGTTGGGGCCGTACTTGAGGTCGATGGTGAGGGTCTGTCCGACGCGAGCGTCTTCGACCTTCCACGACGTGATGAAACCCTCGGTCTTGAGGATGTCGGCGATGTGCGCCTTGAGCTTGCTGTTCGGCAGTGACACGCTGTCGTGGTACGCCGAGTTCGCATTGCGCAGTCTGGTGAGCAGGTCTGCTACCGGATCTGTCATTGTCATGAGTTGATATTCCTAGTCTCGCCCGGTTTCGACACTCATTACATGAGGGCCGACCTGGTCGATCGGTGTTACTGGTGGGTTGTTACTTGTCTTCCGTAACGAACGGGAAGCCGAGCGCCTTGAGCAGCGCGCGCCCCTCGTCGTTGTTCTTCGCGGTGGTGACGACAGTGATGTCGAAGCCACGCACGCGGTCGATCTTGTCCTGGTCGATCTCGTGGAACATGGACTGCTCCGTGAGGCCGAACGTGTAGTTGCCGTTGCCGTCGAACTGCTTGGGGCTCAGGCCGCGGAAGTCGCGGATACGCGGAAGCGCCAGCGAGATCAGACGGTCGAGGAACTCCCACGCACGGTCGCCGCGGAGGGTGACGTGTGCGCCGATGGCCTGGCCCTCGCGGAGCTTGAACTGCGCGATGGACTTGCGGGCAAGGGTGACCTGCGGCTTCTGGCCGGTGATCGCAACGAGGTCCTTGATGGCACCGTCGATGATCTTGCCGTCGCGGGCTGCCTCACCGACACCGGTGTTGACAACTACCTTGACGAGTCCGGGAACCTGGTGCACGTTCGTGAAGCCGAAGTCCTTCTTGAGCTGCGGAGCAATCTCATCGCGGTACTTCTGCTTGAGGCGCGGCTGGATTTTGCCAGCTACTGCGGTGTCGGTCATTACAGGTCCTTACCTGACTTCTTGGCGTAACGGATGCGGACGGTGCGCTTGACGCCGTCCTTCTCGACGACCTCTTCGCGGAAACCGACGCGGGTCGGCTTCTTCGAGTCGGGGTCGACGAGTGCAACGTTGGAAACGTGGATGGGGGCTTCGAAGGTCTCGATGCCGCCGGTCTTGGTGCCGCGCTGGGTCTGGCCGACGCGAGAGTGCTTGGTGACGAAGTTGACACCCTCCACGATCACGCGGTTCTTCTCGGCGAAGACCTCGATGACACGACCCTGCTTGCCGCGGCTTCCGCCACGGGCCTGGGTGCGGCCGGTGATGACCTGAACCAGGTCACCCTTCTTGATGTTTGCCATGACTAAATGACCTCCGGTGCCAGCGAGATGATCTTCATGAACTTCTTGTCGCGAAGCTCACGACCAACCGGTCCGAAGATGCGGGTACCGCGGGGGTCTCCGTCAGCCTTCAGGATCACTGCGGCGTTCTCGTCGAACTTGATGTACGAGCCGTCGGGACGGCGCGTCTGCTTGATGACTCGGACGATGACCGCCTTGACGACATCACCCTTCTTGACGTTTCCACCGGGGATCGCGTCCTTGACGGTCGCGACGATGACGTCACCGAGTCCCGCGTAACGACGGCCTGAGCCACCGAGAACGCGGATGGTGAGGAGTTCCTTGGCGCCGGTGTTGTCGGCAACCTTGACTCGTGATTCCTGCTGAAGCATTCTGTGTCCTTATTCCTAAGTAGACGCCGGGGCGACTACTTGGCCTTCTCGAGGATCTCGACGATGCGCCAGCGCTTCGTGGCGCTGAGCGGACGAGTCTCGCTGATGAGGACGAGGTCGCCGATGCCGGCCGCGTTGGCCTCATCGTGTGCCTTGACCTTGGACGTGCGACGGATGACCTTGCCATAGAGGGGGTGCTTGACGCGGTCCTCAACCTCGACGACGACTGTCTTGTCCATCTTGTCGCTCGTGACGTAGCCACGACGCGACTTGCGGTAACCGCGAGCGAGCTCGGCGGTCTCGGCCTTCTCTTCAATCTTTGCCATGAGACTTACGCCTCCTTCGTGTCATCGGTGGACTCAGCAGCTGCTGCATCCTTCTTGGTGGTCTTCTTTGCGGCCTTGGCCGGTGCCTCGACTGCAACGGGCGTGGCACGAATGCCCAGCTCGCGCTCACGGAGAACCGTGTAGATACGGGCAATGTCGCGCTTCACGGCGCGCAGGCGGCCGTGGCTCTCGAGCTGTCCGGTTGCCGACTGGAAGCGCAGGTTGAACAGCTCTTCCTTGGCCTTCTTGAGTTCGTCGACCAGGCGTGCGTCTTCGAAAGTGTCGAGCTCGACTGAGGCGAGCTCCTTGGATCCGATCGCCATTATGCGTCGCCCTCCTCGCGCTTGATGATGCGTGCCTTGAGGGGCAGCTTGTGAATTGCTCGGGTGAGTGCCTCGCGAGCGACTGTCTCATTGACACCGCTCAGTTCGAAGAGCACGCGGCCCGGCTTGACGTTCGCGACCCACCACTCGGGTGAACCCTTACCGGAACCCATGCGGGTTTCGGCGGGCTTCTTGGTCAGCGGGCGGTCGGGGTAGATGTTGATCCACACCTTTCCACCACGCTTGATGTGACGGGTCATTGCGATACGAGCCGCCTCGATCTGGCGGTTCGTGACGTATGCGGGGGTCAGCGCCTGGATGCCGTACTCACCGAACGACACAACGGTTCCGCCAGTGGCGTGACCGGAGCGACCGGGGTGGTGCTGCTTGCGGTGCTTGACCTTACGTGGAATCAACATTGTTATGCCTCAACTCCTGCTGCTGCGACCGGTGCGTCAGCCTTGGGGGCTGCTGCAGCGCGGGGCGCACGGCTGTCGCGACGGTCTCCGCCATCACGGCGGTCGTCACGACGCTCGGGGCGCGTCGACTTCTGGCTGGCCTGCTCGCGAGCAAGCTCCTTGTTGGTGATGTCACCCTTGTAGATCCAGACCTTCACGCCGATGCGGCCGAAGGTGGTCTTGGCTTCGTAGAAGCCGTAGTCGATGTTCGCGCGGAGCGTGTGCAGCGGCACACGACCTTCGCGGTAGAACTCCGAGCGGCTCATTTCTGCGCCACCCAGTCGACCGGAGACCTGGATACGGACACCCTTGACGCTCGCGGTGCGCTGTGCGCCCTGCAGGCCCTTACGCATCGCGCGGCGGAAGGCCACACGAGCGGAGAGCTGCTCCGCGATGCCCTGGGCAACGAGCTGAGCCTCAGCCTCGGGGTTCTTGACCTCGAGGATGTTGAGCTGGATCTGCTTGCCCGAGAGCTTCTCGAGGTCGGCACGGATGCGCTCGGCCTCTGCTCCACGGCGTCCGATGACGATTCCGGGACGCGCCGTGTGGATGTCCACGCGGACACGGTCACGGGTGCGCTCGATCTCGATGCGTGCAACACCAGCGCGGTCAAGCGAGGTCTTGAGCAGGTTACGGATCTTGATGTCCTCGGCGACGTAGTCGCTGTAACGCTGGCCGGCCTTCGTGCTGTCGGAGAACCAACGCGACACGTGGTCGGTGGTGATACCGAGGCGGAAGCCGTACGGATTTACTTTCTGGCCCATTACTTCTTTCCTGCCTTCTTGGCGCCGGCCGAAGCCGCACCAGCGAACTCGTCCGGCGTAGCCAGGACGATCGTGATGTGGCTCGTGCGCTTGAGGATCTGGAAGGCGCGACCCTGTGCACGCGGCTGGAACCGCTTGAGGGTCGTACCTTCGTCAACGAATGCCTGCGAAACGAACAGGTCCTGCTCGTCGAAGAAGCTGTTCGAAGCATCAGCCTTGACGCGAGCGTTCGCGATTGCTGCTTCGACGAGCTTGTAGACGGGCTCGCTCGCACCCTGGGGTGCGAACTTCAGGATTGCCAGTGCCTCGATTGCCTGCTTGCCGCGGATCAGGTTGACGACGCGACGAGCTTTGGTGGCGGTGACGCGAATGTGCTTCACGCGAGCGATGGATTCAACCATTTCTCTCTCCTCCTTACGCCCCGCGCTAGCGGCGGCGACCCTTCTTGTCATCCTTCACGTGGCCGCGGAAGGTACGGGTGGGCGAGAACTCGCCGAGCTTGTGGCCCACCATGGATTCGGTAACGAAGACCGGGATGTGCTTGCGGCCGTCGTGCACCGCAATGGTGTGGCCGAGCATGATCGGAACGATCATCGAACGGCGCGACCAGGTCTTGATCACGTTCTTGCTGCTGGCCTCGTTCGCCTTGACAACCTTCTGAAGCAGGTGGTCGTCGACGAAGGGGCCCTTCTTCAAACTGCGTGGCATCTCTACGTCTCCTACTTGCGCTTCTTGCCGACGTTGCGTCGGCGAACAATGAGCTTGTCGCTGGGAAGGTTGCGCTTACGCGTACGGCCTTCCTTCTGGCCCCAGGGGCTGACGGGGTGACGTCCACCGGACGTCTTACCCTCACCACCACCGTGGGGGTGGTCGACCGGGTTCATGGCAACACCACGGACGGTCGGGCGAACGCCCTTCCAGCGCATGCGGCCGGCCTTACCCCAGTTGATGTTCGACTGCTCGGCGTTGCCGACCTCGCCGATCGTCGCGCGGTTACGCACGTCAACGTTGCGGATTTCACCCGACGGCAGGCGAAGCTGCGCGTAGGGGCCGTCCTTGGCGACGAGACGAACCGATGCACCGGCGGAGCGGGCCATCTTGGCGCCTCCACCGGGGCGGAGCTCGATCGCGTGGATGACGGTTCCGACCGGGATGTTCTTCAGCGGAAGGTTGTTACCCGGCTTGATGTCAGCCGCGGGACCCGACTCGATGATGTCGCCCTGGTTGAGCTTGTTCGGAGCGATGATGTAGCGCTTCGTACCGTCAACGTAATGCAGCAGCGCGATGCGCGCCGTGCGGTTGGGGTCGTACTCGATGTGGGCGACCTTGGCGTTCACGCCGTCTTTGTCATTGCGCTTGAAGTCAATGATGCGGTACTGGCGCTTGTGGCCACCACCGATGTGACGGGTCGTGATGCGACCGGCGTTGTTACGACCACCGGTCTTGGGCAGCGGACGCAGCAGCGACTTCTCCGGCGTTGACCGGGTGATCTCTGCGAAGTCGGCGACGGATGAACCGCGGCGACCGGGCGTTGTGGGCTTGTACTTGCGAATAGCCATGAGTTATCTCCTGAGTCCCTAGCCGACAGCCGTGAAGATGTCGATGGAACCGGACTTCAGGGTCACAATGGCACGCTTGGTGTCCTTGCGCTTTCCGAGTCCGAACTTGGTACGGCGGGTCTTGCCCGTGCGGTTGAGCGTGTTGACCGAGTCGACCTTGACGTTGAAGATCTTCTCGATAGCGAGCTTGATCTCCGTCTTGTTCGCACGGGGGTCCACAACGAAGGTGTACTTGCCGTCATCGATCAGGCTGTAGCTCTTCTCGGAGACGACGGGCGAGAGGATGATGTCCCGCGGGTCCTTGTTCGTTTCGATGGTCATGCGCTGACCTCTTCCTTGTTGCTGGTCGACTTCGTGTTGAACGCGACGAATGCGTCGAACGCACCCTTCGTGTACACGATGTCGTCGCTGACGATCACGTCGTAGGCGTTGAGCTGGTCGTAGGGCAGCACGTGAACGGTGCTGAGGTTACGAACGCTCTTGTAGCTGATCTCATCTTCGCGCTCGATGACGACGAGCACGTTCTTGCTCGGCGAGATCGATGCGAAGAGAGCTGCGATGGCCTTGGTCGAGGGCACCTCGCCGACGGCGAGCTGCGAGACGACGTGGAGACGCTCGCCGCGGGCGCGGTCGGAGAGAGCTCCGCGGAGCGCTGCTGCGATCATCTTCTTGGGGGTGCGCTGCGAGTAGTCGCGGGGGTGGGGTCCATGGACGATTCCACCACCCTTCATCTGGGGAGCGCGGATCGAGCCCTGGCGAGCGCGACCGGTTCCCTTCTGCTTGAACGGCTTGCGGCCGGCACCGGAGACTTCACCGCGGCGAAGCGTGTTGTGCGTACCCTGGCGAGCCGCTGCGCGCTGCGCGACGACGACCTGGTGGATAAGCGGGACGTTGGTCTGGACGTCGAAGATCTCGGCGGGAAGTTCGACGGAGTCGACCTTCTTGCCCGAGGCATCGATTACGTCAAGTGAGACGTTAGCCATGAGGATTACGCTCCCTTCACTGCGTTGCGGACGAAGACGATGCGGCCACGAGCACCGGGAACTGCACCCTTGACCAGGATGAGACCCTTCTCGAGGTCGACGGCGTGAACCTTGAGGTTCAGGACAGTGACGCGGTCGCCACCCATACGGCCGGCCATGCGCATGCCCTTGAAGACACGGCTGGGGGTCGAGGAGGCACCGATCGAGCCGGGCTTGCGGTGGTTGCGGTGCGAACCGTGCGAGGAGGAGACACCCTTGAAGTTGTGACGCTTCATAACACCGGCGAATCCCTTGCCCTTGCTCGTGCCGACGACGTCGACAAGCTGGCCTGCGGCGAAGATGTCCACTGCGATCTCCTGGCCGAGGCTGTAGTCAGCTGCGTCCGCGGTGCGGACCTCGGTGAGGTGACGGCGAGGCGTAACGCCTGCCTTGTCGAAGTGGCCGGTTGCCGGCTTGTTCGCCTTGCGGGGGTCGATCTGGCCGTAAGCGATCTGCACGGCGCTGTAGCCGTCGACCTCGGGAGAGCGAACCTGCGTGACGACGTTGGGGGTGATCTCAACGACGGTGACGGGGATGAGCTTGTTGTTCTCGTCCCAGACCTGCGTCATGCCGAGCTTCTTGCCCAGGAGACCCTTGGTGGAAGTGTTGTTGTTTGCCATCAGTCGCCTCCCTAGAGCTTGATCTCGATGTTGACGTCGGCCGGCAGGTCGAGACGCATAAGCGAGTCGACGGCCTTGGGCGTCGGGTCGATGATGTCGATCAGACGCTTGTGGGTGCGCTTCTCGAAGTGCTCGCGGCTGTCCTTGTACTTGTGAGGCGAACGGATTACTACAACCACGTTCTTCTCGGTCGGCAGCGGCACCGGGCCGACGACAGTCGCGCCTGCACGGGTTACCGTGTCGACGATCTTGCGTGCCGATGCGTCGAGACCTGCGTGGTCATACGACTTAAGTCGAATGCGGATCTTCTGTCCCGCCATGTCGAACTCTCTCTCTGTAATGCATCATGGCCGCTCCGCCTTCTTTCGAAGGCACAGTTGCTATTGGATGCTGGTGTTAGCTCGAGCACTTCTGCTGTCGCACCACTGTTTATGTGTCAAACGTTGCTGTCATCACCTCGCCCGAGCACGCGCATAGTTCTAGACGCGTTACTTTCGGGAGGGGTTGAAACTTCGGCTCTGCTTCCCGCGGCCTAGCGCCGGCCCCTTGGAGACCCGCTATGCACTGCCTGGAAGTGATTCACGCGCACGCTGGCGGTGAAATGTTGAACTAGACGAGTTTGCCACATTCTCGGGCATGCTGCAACCCGGGCGTGTCGCGCTCGGCGTGTTGCACGCGCGCCCGCGTTATCCGCTTATTTTCGGGCGCGCAGCGGCACAACGAGCGATTCGCCGGTCGGCAGCTGGATGACGTTCACGGGGTACTGGTACACGTCGCTGATGAGCTCGGCGGTGAGCACGACTGCCGGCGCTCCGACGGCGCGCAGGCGGCCGCGCTCGAGCAGGGCGATGCGGTCCGCGTAGGCGGCCGCGAGGTTGAGATCGTGCAGTACAACGACCACGGCGTCCCCGGCGGCGGCGCGCTCCCGGGCGACGCGCAGCACGTCCTCCTGGTGGCGCAGGTCGAGGGCCGCGGTGGGCTCGTCGAGCATGACGATTCCGGTGCGCTGGGCGAGCACCCGCGCGAGGGATACCCGCGCGCGTTCGCCGCCCGACAGGGTCGGGAAGTGCCGCGGGGCGAAGCCGGTGACGGCTGTCGCTGTCATGGCGTCGAGCACGGCGTCGTCATCCTCGTCTTCGAGCGCGCTTCTCGACCACGGGGCGCGGCCCATCTCGACGACCTCGAGCACGGTGAACGGAAAGGACAGCAGGTTCTCCTGCTGCAGCACCGCGCGGTGTCGGGCCAGTTCAGCGATCGTCCAGTGCGAGAGGGGATGCCCCGCCAGCTCGATCTGTCCGCTCGACTTCTCGTCCCCGGCGATCACGCCGAGCAGCGTCGACTTGCCGGCACCGTTCGGCCCGACGAGGGCGAGCACCTCGCCCGCAATGACGTCGAGGTCGACCCCGTCGAGGATCGTGGTGCCGTCGATCGCCACGCTCACGCCCCGCGCGCTCAGGGCGACATCGCCCAGCGCGATGCGCTCGGGCAGAACCAGCCGGCGGCTCATGCCCAGCCCCCCGACCGTTTGCGGGTGCGGCGGAGGAGCCAGAAGAAGAAGGGTCCGCCGACGAGGGAGGTGAGCATACCGATCGGCAGGTCTGCGTAGGTGATGGCGGTGCGCGCGAACAGGTCGGCCAGCATCAGCAGCAGGGCTCCACCGAGAGTGCTGGTGACGAGCAGCGGCAGGTGGGCCGGGCCGATGATCATGCGCATGAGGTGCGGCACTACGAGCCCCACGAATCCGATGATGCCGGCGAAGGCGACCGCCGCACCGACCAACAGGGCGACGAGCACGATCGCGACGATGCGCAGCGCCTCGACGTTCACGCCCAGGTGTCGGGCCGACTTCTCGCCGAGGGCGAGCAGGTCGAGGCGGCGCACCAGCACGAAGGACGCCGCGACTCCGATCAGCACGCACGGCACGACCACGGCGACCTGCACCCAGCGGCTGCCGTTGAGGCTGCCGAGCTGCCAGAACACGATCTGCTCGCGGGCCGCGGTGTCACCGATGAAGGTCAGGAAGGCGAGGCCGGCACCACAGAATGCGTTGACGGCGATTCCGGTGAGGATGAGTGTCACGACCTCCGTCTTGCCGCGGGACCGCGAGAAGACGTAGACGACGAGCGTGGTGATGAGCCCAGCCCCGAAGGCGAGCACCGCTGTCGTCCACTCGCCGAAGAAGCTGAGGCCGAAGACGATCGCCGAGCACGCGCCCAGAGCTGCACCGCTCGAGACGCCGACGACGCCCGGCTCGGCGAGCGGATTGCCGAAGATCGCCTGCATGAGCATTCCGGCCACGGCGAGCGCGGCACCGATCACAAGCGACATGACCACGCGCGGCAGGCGAATCGTCCAGAGCGCGGCCTCCGCGTTCGGGTGCTCGGTCACGATGCCGAGGTCGATCCCGACCGAACCCAGCAGGATCGACAGCACCTCGAGCGGGCTGATGCTGAGCTGGCCGCTCCCCACCGACACGAGGGCGGTGATGACGACGCCGATCGTGAGCCCCGAGATGAGGAGAGCCGTGCGGGCGGGGCGTGGACGAACGAGGGGGGCCGGGGCATCCGGAGTCGTCATCATCTCGCGTTCGCTGCGATAGCGAGGGGCCCGAGGGCGAGAGAGGCCGAGGCGCGGCGGTACATGGCTGAGTTTCTGAGAGGAGTCGGGATGCTGCCCTCGTAGGTTAGTCAACCCTTACCTGCAAGGCAAACGGGGCTATTCGGAGAACGAATCAGTACTCGCCCACTTGACCACCGTTGTGTAGTTCAGCCGGGTGTGGATCACGCGCACGGTGAGTGTCTTGCCCGCGTCCGCTGCAACCGGCGTATAGCCCGCCTTCGTCGCCTTGGCGATCGCCGTCCCGTTGCGGTACCACTGGAACGCCTTGACCGCCGGGGCACCGATCCCGGTGTCCCCCACCACGTAGCCCGCGCCGACCGCGCTCACCTGCACCGGCGCAGCGATCGCCTCGTCACCGAACGTGAACAGCCCGACTGGCAGGGTTGCGGCGCTTGTGCTGACCGAGGGCAGGAAGCCCGCCGCCGACGCCGTGACCCGCACCGAGATCGCTGTGCCGCGATCTGACGTGACCAGCAGGTAGCTCGAGGCCGTCGCCTTCGGGATGGCCACGCCATTTCGCAGCCACTGGTAGGCGGCGGCCGCGTTCTCGCTGTACTCCCGCGGCGCGATCGAAAGCGTCGCGCCGACCACGGCGTTGGTGGTCAGCTGCGGAAGCGGAGTCGACGGGACCACGGGCACCCCGGGCGCCACGAGCACGGCCGGAGTAACAACGATGGAGGGCAGGAGACCCGCGAACGTCGCCATCACGCGCACGGAGAGCAGCTTGCCCTTGTCTGCGGCCACCGGCGTGTAGCTCGCGCCGGTCGCCTTCGGGATGACGACCCCGGCCCGCAGCCACTGGTAGCTGCGCACGGGTGCCGCGACCGGCCAATCCAGGCTCGAGTAATCCACCGAGCTGACCGTGACCGGCAACGCGACGCGGACCGTCCCCGTGACAACCGGCACGGTCTCTGCCTGCAGTGTGTAGTTGAAAGGAACGGCGGTCAGCACCACCGTCGCGTAATTCTTGCGAGTCACGACGGCACGCGGTCCGACCGTCTTATTGCGGTCGAGCATCGTGAGCTTGTAGGCCTTGCCCGTCGCGCCCTTGATGACGACGCCGTTGCGCAGCCACTGCCAGCTCGTGGCAGAAGCCTGGTTGGTCGTGTGGGCGGGGATCGCCGTGAGGACCAGGCTGCCTGCCACCCGGCCCATGGTCGGCACGGCCAGTGTGCCGGTCAGCTCGCCCTTGCCGATCACGCGCTTCGGCGTCGAGGCCGAGTAGCTGAGAGATCCCGCGGCGGTCGCCGTCACCGTGACCCTGATCGACTTTCCGAAGTCGCTCGGCTTGATCGTGTAGCTGGTTCCAGCGTTTGTGAACTTCACGCCATTGCGGTACCAGGTGCGGGTCACGGTCGGCGTGACAGGGAGGGCCTTGAGCGAGTAGCTGGGCTCATTCACTGTGAGCACTCCCCCGCCGATCTTCGCCGTGCCGCTGAGCACGATCGGCGCCGAAGCGGTGACGGTGTAGTTCGTCACGGCCGAGACGAGCACCGTCGTCGCGTAGTTGGTCTTGCTCAGGGTCACGCGAGCCGAGATGACCTTGTTGCGGTCGGCAGCGGTGAGAGTGAACGTCGGCTTGGTGGCCTTCTTGATCACTACTCCGTTGCGCAGCCACTGCCAGGAGCGCAGCACACCACTCTCGGTGACGCTGGCCGCGGGAAGAGCCGCCGAGAGCACGAGTTTCTTCTGGGTTACCTGCGGCACGGCGAGTGTCCCGGCAATCAGGCGTTTGGCGATGACCGGCGTCTTCACCGACAGCGCCGAGACCGTCACCGTGCCGTCGGGGGCGCGACCGGTCGACCGCACGGTGATCGTCTTCGCCACGTCGAGGGCCGCGAGCGTGTAGGTCTGCGCGGCAGCCCCGGCGATCGCGGCACCGCTGCGGTACCACTGGAACCGGCGGACGGGAGCTTCGACGGTCTCACCCTCGAGCGTGTAGGTCGGTGCGGTAGCGGTGAGGGTCGAACCGAGGCGCGGGGTTCCGGTGACGAGCGGGAGGGCAACGTCATCCGTCGCATAGGAGACAGGGGCGGAGGAACGCACCAGCGCGTCGAGCCCCGGGCGCGTGGTCGTGACAACGAGCTTCAGGCGCGTGCCCACGTCGGCTGCGACCGGGGCGTAGGTCGTCTTCGTCGCTCCCGCGATCGGGGAGTCGCCCCGCAGCCACTGCTGGGTGGTCACGGCACCGGTCGACGTGATGGCGGGGAAGGCGGCGCTCAGCGCGATCGGCGAGAGGGTCGCCGTGATGGCGGGGTTCTCGGTCGGGGCAGGAGCGTCATCCGCCACCGCAGCGGACTCGGCGGTGAGCGAGGCGAAACCGGGCCGGCTCGCCGTGACCCGCACCCTGAGGGCGTGGCCGCTGTCTGCCGCCACCCGCTGGTAGGTCGCCCCGGTCGCGCCCGGGATAACCGTCGCGCCGCGGTACCACTCGTAGCTGTAGCTCGCGCCGGCTGTCGTCCAGTTCTTGAGCTTCGCGGTCAGGGTGGATGACGCCTGGGAGATCGACACCGATCCCTGGACGAGAATGCCCTCCTTCACGGCGAAGCCGGTGTACGTGACGTCGGGAAGCGTGACACTGCTCGAGCTCGCACCGACCGCGCCGGTGACGATGACCCGCACCGAACCCTTGTCCTCCGGGAGCAGCGTATAGCTCTGGTCGGTCGCGCCCGCGATCGCGACAGCGCCGTTCGCGCCAGAGGGCCAGCGGTACCACTGGAAGGAGTAGCTCTCCGCCACCCACGCGTCACCGAGCAGCGCGGTCAGGGTGTCGCCGACGCGCCAGTAGTTGTCGAAACCCCCGTGGGTGCGGGCGATCCACGCACCCTTCGGGTCGTCGACGTCGTAGGGGTTGCCGTTGGTCGCGTCCGCCGTGAGGCCGTTCGTCGGGCGGTTCACCGTGACCGTTGCCGTCGTCGGGCCGACCTGGTCGACCGTGACAGTCACCCCGCCGGTCGACTGGCTGCGGAAGACGTCGGCCTGCTTGTAGTCGCGCAGCTTCGCGCCGCCGACCGTCCGGCCGAGCAGGTGGGTGTCGTCACCCCACAGGCCCTTGAAGGTTGTAGTGCCGTTCACCAGCTTCTTCTCGAGAGTCAGGATGCGCACACCCGGCGTGGACGGAACACATCCGGCGCCAGACGCACAATTGCCCGCTCCACCCGAGAACTGGGCGTCGTCGCCGGTGAAGGTACGAAACTCGACGAAGTAGTTGAGTCCGAGGCTGTCCTCCACGACCACCGCGCGCTTGCCCGCGTTCGATCCCAGGGACTCGAGGGTGTAGGTGGTGCTGCCGGTCGGGGCGACGCTGTAGTCGGCCGAGGTCCAGAGGCCCGAGCGAATGGCGTTGGGGCTCGAGACGGATCCGCCCGTCTTGCCCCCGACGCTGCCGCCCATCGTGTCGAACTGGTCGCCGTACTCGACGTTGGAGCAGTCCGCGTCGAAGCCCGAGGCGCCGAGGTACGGCTCCGATTCGAAGCAGTCCAGCCAGTTGGCGTGACCGAACGAGAGGTTGTGGCCCAGTTCGTGGGCGAGGATGCGCCTACCCTGCGCCGTGTCGCTGCCGAGGCTCCAGGTGCGTCCGCCCGAGTTGATCGACGTGCCGACGTCACCGAGCCCACCGCCGCTGCAGCCCTGCGCGCTGTCGGGGAAGATCAGGGACAGGTGGGTGTTCTCGCCGGGCAGGTAGTCGAGCTGGGTTCGCGCTCTCGCCTCTGCCTCATTCCACATCGAGAGACTGCCCGCGATCGACGCGCAGCTGTAGGCGCTCTTGTAGTGCGGCACGGTGCCGGCGAGCTCGAAGCCGACGCGATTGCCGGACTCGCCGAGCCAGAAGCCGTCGACGTAGTCGACCGCCGCCTGGACGCCCGCCACGGTCTGTCCCGCGCCGGGTGCTGTGCCGGAGACGTTGGCCGGCGTGACGAGCACGGCGTACACGGAGTGGATGCCAGGTGTCGCGGGCACCGTGTTGATCATCGCGCCGACGCCATCGGAGGAGACCAACGCGGCCACGCGCAGTTTCGCGCCCTGCGAGAAGTCCTGCAGCGCCTGGAACTCGGACTCCGGGGTGGCGCCCAGGGCGAGGGTCTTCGGAACCGTCACCTGCACGCTGATCGGGCCTGACAGCTCGAGCGCGGCCGGCTCGGCCGCGAAATCGAGCGCGAGGTAGCCGCGGCCGGTCACGCGGAAGGCGCGTTCGAGGGAGGCGTCATCCTGATCGGAGATCTGGGCGATCGCACCCGACAGGGTGACCACGCGCGTCGTTGGCGCGGCCTGGGCCGGCAGGATGCCCACGGTGCCCATCACGAGGACCCCGCTCACGAGCAGGGCGACGCGTCGAAGCGTGGCGTGAACAGTCACGTCGGGGACCCCCAAGGCCGTTGTGCGGTTGCACCATTGTCCCGAAGGCGACGAAGCGTCTGCTACGCCCCGAACCGGGGGCACCGCGCAGTTCTACCGGCGGTTCGTTGCGACGAGGATGCCCGTGCCCGCCGCGAAGACAGCGGCCGCCGCGAGCAGGGCCGCACCTCCGCCGAAGAGCTGGATGAGGCCGGCGCCGATTGCCGCGCCGAGTCCCATCGCGACGACCGCCAGCAGGCGGGGAAGCCAGGCCTGTCCCCTGCCACCGCCGAGGCGGCTGTCGCGAGCGAGGTTCGCGACGGTGTTGGTGACCACGATCGTGGTGACGTCGCTATTACCGATCGGTTTGACCGCGGAGACCTGGGCGCCCATGGTGCTCGCGAGAACGAAGGTCACCACGAGCAGCGCCCACTCGGGCAGGTCACCGACGAAGACGAGTGCGAGCCCCAGCGCGACGATGATCACCGCGGCGACGGCGAGAGTTGCTGCGGATGTCGCGGGCAGCCCCTTCCGGTGACCCCGCCCGATGATCCGGCCGCTGACGATCGATCCCACGACGAAGCCGAGGAGCGCGATGACGTTGTTCAGCAACGGGATTCCCGCGACGCCAACCAGCGCGAAGCCGATGAACAGCACGTTGCCGGTCATGTTGCCGGTGAACACCCGGTCGAGCGCGAGGTAGCTCGCGGCGTCGATGATGCCGGTGGAGGCCGTGAGCATCAGCAGGCCCGCCGTGAAACTGTGTTCTGCGGGGAGCCGGGCCATGGATCCACTTTAACGGGGTGAGGCCTCGCGACTCGTGTCGCGAGGCCTCATGACCGTTCGGCTACTTGATCGCCCTGGTGGCGGCGCTCGTGAGCACCGCGGCGACGAGGCCGGGGCTGGTCGCGACCACACGAGCCGTGAGCTTCTTGCCCTTGTCCGCACTCACGGGCTTGTAGGTCGCGAGAGTCGCTCCCACGATCTTCTTGCCGCTGCGGTACCACTGGTAGCTGACGGTGACGGGGATGTCTCCCCCGCCGGGGCCGCTGAATGTCGGGGTCGAGACCGTCACGGGCTTACCGCGCTTCGGCAGTGACGAGCTGATCACCGGCTTCGCGGAGGCAATCACCGACACCTCGACGGTCGCGGAGTACCGCACCACGGTCGTGTAGTTGGGCTTGGTGTAGATGATCCGCACCCAGATGCCCTTGCCGTAGTCCGCGGCGACCGGCGTGTAGGTGGCCGCGGTGGCCTTCGGGATCGCGACACCACTGCGGTACCACTGGTACGCGCGAACGACATCGGGTTCCGTGATCTGCGAATCGGCGGAGGTCAGCAGGGAGACGCCCGCGCTTCGGGTGATCCCCACCGGTGTGGTGCTGGTGCCGCCGGCGAGGTAGTTGTCACCGATCTTCTGCGTCGCCGCGCTCGTCGACACCGACGTCAACGCACCGGCGAACACGGCGGTGACGCGCACCGATATCGAGTTGCCCTTCTCGGCGGTGAGCGCGTAGGCCGCTGCCGTTGCACCGACGATCGGCTTGCCGTTGCGCAGCCACTGGTAGTCCACCATCGGCGAGACTCCGGTTCCATTCACCGAGTAGCTGCGCCCCGGGACGGTGACAGTCGTGGCCGTCGAGAGGTTTCCGGCGATGACCGGAAGCGGGGTGTTCGGGGTCACCGAGTAGTTACGCGCGACCGAGTCGTACGCCTTGCTCACGTAGTTCTTCTTGGCCACAACGATGCGCAGGAACACTGTCTTGCCGTAGTCGGCTGCCGTCAACGTAAAGCTGGCCTTTGTCGCCTTCGCGATCTTGGCCGAGCCGCGGTACCACTGGTATGTCTGCACGGTGCCCGTCTCACTGACGCTGCCGGCGGTGAGCGCTCCGGTGAGCACCAGCCCGTTGGCCGTGACGGTGGGAGCCGCCGCGCTGCCGGTGAAGGTACCCTTGCCGATCTTCGCCGTGGTTGCCGCCCGGCTATCCCAGGTCAGGTATCCCGGGTTGATCGCGATCACTCGGGCGACAAGCTTCTTGCCGAAGTCGGCGTTCGTCGTGACGTAGGTCGCGCTGTTGGAGGCCGGGATGGCCTTTCCGTCGCGGTACCAGACGTAGGTCAGCAGCGGCGATACTCCGCCGTCGGCGGTGGTGAACGACAGCGCTGTGCCCGTCGGCGACAGCACCGTGAGCGGTCGGCCGACCTGGCGCAGGCCCGTGATCGTGGGCACAGCGACGATCTGGATGCCGTAGTTCTTCGCGACCGACTGCAGCACAACCGGGGTGTAGTTGAGCTTGGTGATCGTGACGACGACCTTTACCGCAGCGCGTGCATCGAGGGCCGTCGGCTTGTAGGTCGCCTTGGTCGCCTTGGCGATCTTGGCGGTGCCGCGATACCACTGGTACCCGATCACCACGCCCGCCTCGGTGACGCTGCCCGCGGGCAGCGCCGCAGTCAGCTCCGGGATGACGTTCTTGCTGACGACGGGCAGGGCAAGGTTGCCGGCGATAACGCCCTTCGCAATCTTCACCGTCGGCGCCGAGAGCGTGCCGACGGCCGCGTCACCGGCCTTGCGACCGCTCACGCGGACCGTGGTGACGGTGTTGTAGTCCGCGGCGACGAGCGTGTAGGTGCTGTTGGTGCCCCCAGCGATCGCCACGCCGTTGCGGTACCACTGGTACGAGAGCACTGGTCCGACCACGGGTGCACCGGTCGACTGGGTCGTGAAGGTCTGCGTGCTTGTCGCCGAGAGGGTGACGCCCACTCGCGCGATGCCAGGTGCTCCGACGGTCAGTCCGACCGTGCCACCGGTGAGAACCGTCGTGTAGTTCCTGGCGGCCGAGGTCGCCGCGAGGCTGTTGAAGCCGGCCTTCGAGCCGACCACCCGCACGGACAGCGAGGTGTTCGAGTCCGCGGCAGCGGGCGTGTAGCTCGCCTTGATCGCACCCTTGATCGCGGCACCGTTACGGAGCCACTGGTACGAGAACACCGTCGACGGGGTGTCCCAGCCGAGGGGCGCCGCGAGGAAGGTCGGGTTGGTCGAGTTGATCGATACGGTGCCCTGCGCGAGCACTCCCGCGCGAATCGGACCGAATCCCGAATAGGCGGATGACGGGTCCGTGGTGACCTTGACCTTCTTGCCGACCTTGCCGGTGACCTTCAGCTTGATCGCCTTGCCCTTGTCGGCGGCCGACACGGTGTACGAGGTCTTCGTCGCGCCCTTGATGGCCTTGCCGTTGCGCAACCACTGGAACGAGTAGGAGTCCGCCTCCCATGAGGCACCGATGAGTGCCGTGAAGACATCGCCGACGCGGAAGTAGTTGTCGGTGAACGCCGAACGCGTGACCTTGACCACGCCACCGGCAAGAGCCGTCGCGGGGCGCTTGACGGTGACGGTTGCGGTGGTGGAGGTGACGGCGGTCACAGTGATGGTGATGCCCGCCGTCGAGAAGAACTCGCCAGCCGTATACGAGGCCTTCTTGACGCCGTTGACCGTGCGACCGATGAGGGTGGTGCCGTCGGCGGCGCGCCCCTTGACGTAGGCGCCTCCCGTGATTTCGCCGCGGTAGGTCTGTTCGGCGCGCAGGATCCGGACGCCTGCCGTGGAAGAGCACGCGTCATACATGCTCGCCGAGACGGGGCAGCCGTAAACGGTGTACTGCTGATCGACCCCCGTCATGTTGCGGTACTCGACGAAGTAGTTGGACCCGGTGTTGTCTTCGACGATCACCGAGCGCAACCCGCTGTTCGAGCTCACCGAGTTGAGCGTGTAGGTGGAGACCCTGGCAGGTGGCGCATAGGCGTAAGCGGTCGACGACCACAGTCCGGCTCGGATCGCATTCGGGCTTGAGAGTGAACCGCCTGTTCCGTCTACCGTGCCGCCACCCATCACGTCGGTGACGTCGCCGTACTCGTACACGCTGCATCCCGCGCTTCCCAGGAAGCCCGGCTGCGGAGTAGCGGAGGTGCAGTCGGCCCAGTTGGCGTGGCCAAGCGTCAGGTTGTGACCGAGCTCGTGGGTGAAGGTCGACTTGGAGTACGCCGAGGAGGTTCCCATCGACCACGAGGGGCCGCCGGTGTTGATCGACTGGCCATAGCGCGCGAGTCCGGCTGCGCCGCCACACGAATACGTCGTATTGCTCGGGGCTTCGCTGCGCTCGGGGAAGAAGAGCGCGAGGTGCGCGTTCGGGCCGGGCTTGTACCCGAGCTGGGTCTTCGCGATCGCGGCCGCCTCGCTCCAGAGCCCTGCGGCATTGATCGCGTCCGATTCGGCGGTTCCACCGACCGTGCAGTTGTACGCGCTCTTGTAGTGGGGAACGGTACCCGCCCACTGGAACGACACCACGCCGCCCGACTGAGCCGACCAGAAGGCACTCGCCTGCGCGACCTGCGCCTGGGTCCCGGCTACAGTCTGTCCGGCCGTGGGGGCCGTCGTGTTGAAGTTCTTGGGGGTGACCAGTACGGTGTACACCTTGTGCACTGCGGTCGCAGCGGGCGTCTGGTTGATGCGGCCGGCGACGTTCTGCTCGGAGGCCGTGGAGTAGTCGACGGCCGGGATGGGCCCGTTCGCGAGGAAGAACGTCTCGAGGGCCTCGAACTCCGAGGTGTCCGACTCGCCCAGGTCGAGGCTCGCGGGGATCTCGAGGGTCAGCGCGGCGTCGGTGGGGCTCTCGGCGCCGAGGTCGATCTTCGTCAGGTCGACGAGCAGGTCACCCTGGCCGGCGATGCTGAAGAACAGGGTTCGGGATGTCGCGGCGCCCGCCGAGTGCTCGGTAAGGCGCGTCAGCAGACCGACGAGAGTGACGTTCTTCGTTCCTGTGGCCTGGGGCGCGGGCTCGCGGGTGGCCTCGGGCGTCGGGGCCGAGGTCGGCTCCGCCGTGGGCTCGCCTGTCGGCTCGGCAGTGGGCTCGGCCTCGGGGGTCGCGACAACCGTCGGCGTCGGCGTCGGCTCGTCCGCAATGGCGGGGGTCGCACTCAGCGTGCCCGCGATCAGCGCGAACGCGGCAAGGCTCGTGAGCATGCGAATAGGAACACGTGAAGACACGGCTGGACCCCCCAGAAATCAAGATTTCCTTGAGTATGGCGGACGGAGCGGTCTAGGGGCAACTGTCGGCGTCATGAACAGCATGCGCCGCGTCATCCCGAACCTGATTGGCCGGTTAAACAGAAACAGGGCCCGCAACCGAAGTCGCGGGCCCTGCTATCGAGTAGTCGGAACTACTTGATGATCTTCGTAACGGTTCCTGCACCGACCGTGCGGCCACCCTCGCGGATAGCGAAGCGGAGGCCGTCCTCCATGGCGATGGGCTGGATCAGCTCAACGGTCATGTCGGTCGTGTCGCCGGGCATAACCATCTCGGTGCCCTCGGGCAGCGTGATGACGCCGGTGACGTCGGTGGTACGGAAGTAGAACTGCGGGCGGTAGTTCGTGAAGAACGGGTTGTGACGGCCGCCCTCTTCCTTGGACAGGATGTAGGCGGTGCCCTCGAAGTTGGTGTGAGGCGTCACGGAACCGGGCTTGACAACAACCTGGCCACGCTCGACATCTTCACGCTTCGTGCCACGGAGCAGGAGACCACAGTTCTCGCCGGCCCATGCCTCGTCGAGCTGCTTGTGGAACATCTCGATACCAGTGACCGTGGTCTTCTGGATCGGGCGGATTCCGACGATCTCGACGTCCGAGTTGATCGCGAGCGTTCCACGCTCGGCGCGGCCCGTCACGACGGTTCCACGACCGGTGATCGTGAAGACGTCCTCGATCGGCATGAGGAAGGGCTTGTCCTTGTCGCGCACCGGGTCGGGCACGGAGGAGTCAACGGCTTCCATGAGCTCGAGGATGGACTTGGTCCACTTCTCGTCGCCCTCGAGGGCCTTCAGGCCGGAGACGCGGACAACAGGTGCCTCGTCGCCGTCGAAGCCCTGGCTCGAGAGCAGCTCGCGAACCTCGAGCTCAACGAGCTCAAGGATCTCTTCGTCATCGACCATGTCGGACTTGTTGAGCGCGACGAGCAGGTACGGCACGCCGACCTGCTTTGCGAGCAGAACGTGCTCGCGGGTCTGCGCCATGGGACCGTCGGTCGCTGCAACCACGAGGATTGCACCGTCCATCTGAGCGGCACCGGTGATCATGTTCTTGATGTAGTCGGCGTGGCCGGGAGCGTCTACGTGTGCGTAGTGGCGCTTCGCGGTCTCGTACTCGACGTGCGAGATGTTGATCGTGATACCGCGCTGGCGCTCTTCCGGCGCCGAGTCGATCGACGCGAAGTCGCGCTGAACGTTGGTTGCGGACGGGAACGTGTCGGCGAGGACCTTGGAAATCGCTGCAGTCAGCGTGGTCTTTCCGTGGTCAACGTGACCGATGGTTCCGATGTTTACGTGCGGCTTGCTCCGCTCGAACTTGGCCTTAGCCACAGTGGGTCCTCCTCAGGACTCGTTGCTGGGCATCCGAAATATCGGATGCTTCGCGGATTGGTGTGTATTTATGTTACTCGGGCCGGGACGGCCGCGTGTACGGGCGCTATTCGCCCTTGTTCTTCTGGATGATCTCGTCGGCGACCGCGCGGGGCACCTCGGAGTAGCTGTCGAAGGTCATCGAGTACACGGCGCGGCCGGAGGTCTTGGACCTCAGGTCACCCACGTAACCGAACATTTCGGACAGCGGAACTTTCGCGGTGATGACCTTGACGCCGGTGGCGTCCTCCATTGACTGGATCTGTCCTCGACGCGAGTTGAGGTCACCGATGACGTCGCCCATGTATTCCTCAGGGGTACGAACCTCGACGGCCATCAGCGGCTCGAGCAACACGGGCTGCGCCTTGCGGGCCGCTTCCTTGAATGCCATTGAACCGGCGATCTTGAACGCCATTTCTGACGAGTCGACATCGTGAGCGGCACCATCGAGGATGATGCCCTTCACGCCGACCATGGGGTAGCCGGCGAGAACGCCAACTGCCATCGACGCCTGGAAACCCTGGTCGATGGAACCGATGTACTCGCGCGGGATGCGACCGCCGGTGACCTTGTTCTCGAATTCGTAGATCTTCTCGGGAGTGACTTCCATCGGCTCGAGAGAGATCTGCACCTTCGCGAACTGGCCGGATCCACCGGTCTGCTTCTTGTGCGTGTAGTCGTGCTTGTCGACGATGCGGCGAATGGTCTCGCGGTAGGCGACCTGGGGCTTGCCCACGTTTGCCTCAACGTTGAATTCGCGCTTCATGCGGTCTACGAGGATGTCGAGGTGAAGCTCGCCCATTCCCTTGATGACCGTCTGGCCGGTGTCCTGGTTCTGCTCCGTGCGGAAGGTCGGGTCCTCTTCAGCGAGCTTCTGGATAGCGATACCCAGCTTCTCCTGGTCGGCCTTGGTCTTCGGCTCGATGGCAACCTCGATGACGGGCTCGGGGAACGTCATCGACTCCAGAACGATCTGGTGGTTCGGGTCGGTCAGGGTGTCACCGGTGGTGGTGTCCTTCAGGCCGATGACCGCGTAGATGTGACCGGCGGTCACGCTGTCGACGGGGATCTCCTTGTTGGCGTGCATCTGGAAGATCTTGCCGATGCGCTCCTTCTTGCCCTTGGTCGAGTTGGCGACCTGTCCGCCTGAGTCGAGACGACCCGAGTAGACGCGGATGAAGGTGAGGCGACCGAAGAACGGGTGAACGGCGACCTTGAACGCGAGTGCGGCGAAGGGCTCGGAAGCGTCGGGGTGACGCTCGATGACCTTCTCCTCGTCGCGGGGGTCTGTGCCCTCGGTTGCCGGCACGTCGAGCGGGCTCGGCAGGTAGTCGACGACAGCGTCAAGCATCGGCTGGACGCCGCGGTTCTTGAACGCGGATCCGCAGAGAACCGGGTAGATCTGGCTCGACACGGTGAGCTTGCGGATGCCGGCCTTGATCTCAGCAACGGTCAACTCTTCGCCGCCGAAGAACTTCTCGAGCAGCGCGTCATCGGTCTCGGCGACCGTCTCGAGGAGGGTCTGGCGGTACTCCGCAGCCTTCTCCTTGAGGTCGTCGGGGATCTCCTGGACTTCGTACTTGGCTCCCATGGTGACGTCACCCTTGGAGTCGGAGGGCCACACGAGTGCACGCATCTCGACGAGGTCGACGACGCCGACGAAGGCGCTCTCGGAACCGATGGGCAGCTGGATGACCAGCGGCTTGGCTCCGAGCTTGTTGATGATCGTGTCTACGGTGAAGTAGAAGTCAGCGCCCAGCTTGTCCATCTTGTTGACGAAGCAGATGCGGGGAACGTCGTACTTGTCGGCCTGGCGCCAGACGGTCTCGGACTGGGGCTCAACGCCCTCCTTGCCGTCGAACACTGCGACAGCGCCGTCGAGAACGCGGAGCGAGCGCTCCACCTCGACGGTGAAGTCCACGTGGCCGGGGGTGTCGATGATGTTGATCTGGTTCTTGTCCCAGAAGCACGTAACAGCCGCAGAGGTGATCGTGATGCCACGCTCCTGCTCCTGCTCCATCCAGTCGGTGGTCGAGGCGCCGTCGTGGGTCTCGCCGATTTTGTGGTTGACACCCGTGTAGAACAGGATGCGCTCGGTCGTCGTGGTCTTGCCAGCATCGATGTGCGCCATGATGCCGATGTTGCGGACCTTGTTCAGGTCGGTGAGCACGTCTTGTGCCACGGAGTTCCTCCGAAAAGTTGTGGGTGGGGTGCTGCTGGTTGAGCTGGTTGAGTAGCGCGCCAGCGCGTATCGAAACCAGGTTTCGATACAGCCGCGGGCGGCTTACTCAACCAGCTCGAAGCTGTTACCAGCGGTAGTGCGCGAAGGCCTTGTTCGACTCGGCCATCTTGTGAGTGTCCTCGCGACGCTTCACAGCGGCGCCGAGACCGTTCGATGCGTCGAGGATCTCGTTGGTGAGACGCTCGGTCATCGTCTTCTCACGACGTCCCTTTGCGTAGCTCGTGAGCCAGCGCAGGGCGAGGGTGTTGGCACGGTGAGGCTTGACCTCGACCGGGACCTGGTACGTCGAGCCACCGACGCGGCGGCTGCGGACCTCGAGGGTGGGGCGCACGTTGTCGAGCGCCTTCTTGAGGGTGACGACTGCGTCCTGGCCGTTCTTGGCCGATACGCCTTCGAGCGCGCCGTAGACGATGCGCTCTGCGAGGCCCTTCTTGCCATCAAGAAGGATCTTGTTGACGAGCTGGCTGACGATGGGGGCTCCGTAGACCGGGTCCGCTACTACGGGACGCTTCGGTGCTGGTCCTTTACGAGGCATTACTTCTTATCCTTTTTTGCTCCGTAGAGGCTACGAGCCTGCTTGCGGTTCTTGACGGCCTGGGTGTCGAGCGCGCCGCGCACGATCTTGTAACGCACGCCGGGGAGGTCCTTTACGCGACCGCCGCGGATGAGCACCATCGAGTGCTCCTGAAGGTTGTGACCTTCGCCGGGGATGTAGGCGGTGACTTCGGTTCCGTTGGAAAGCTTGACGCGGGCGACCTTGCGGAGAGCCGAGTTCGGCTTCTTCGGGGTGGTCGTGTAGACGCGGGTGCAAACGCCGCGCTGCTGCGGGTTGCCCTTGAGGGCAGGCGCCTTGGTCTTGACGACCTTGGGGCTGCGACCCTTGCGGACCAGCTGCTGAATGGTGGGCACTAAGTAACTCCTTGTATTTGCTGCACGGTGACAGCGTCGTGATTAGCATTCGACTCGCTTCGTAATAGAAGAGTGTCGAGTTCATCTGGACCCGGCCGAGCACGCAGACTGTCCATTACGGGAGTTCTTGTGATCCGGCCAGGTATGCCGTGGGGGGCGTTCGTCGAACGCACCCGATGTGTGGCTATTGAGGCCCCCTGAACGAGCGATCAGATCGCGGGCACGCAGGGAGCGCACGACAAAGCGCACACCCAGAAAATACTAGTACCGCTGGGGGCCCCGGTCAAATGATCGACGGTTACGCCTGGGCCCGTCGAGCGGCCTTCTCGGCGTCAAATGCGGCACGCGCCTCGGCGTTGCGGGTGCGCACCCGGCGTCCGCGGGATCCGATGATCGCTCCGGCCCAGACAGCGACCTCGCGGGCGAGCAGCGCGGCGATGATCACGGGCGGGTTGAGCAGCAGTTCACCATAGAGACGGCTGGCGCCTTCGGGCGTCTCGAGCACGATTCCACTGGCAAGCGCGAGCGCTCCGGCCGTGCCGAAGTACACGGCGAGAGCCACGAGAACGCTGCCGAAGACGTAGCTCCACCAGCCGGCGCGGTTGACGATCAGCACGAGCAGAACGAGCGCGACTGCGAACAGCAGAATCGGGATGAGGAGAGCGGGGCTGGCCAGAAGAGAGAACGTAGGGCGTCCCACGACAGCAGACGCGTAGATGAGGAACACGATCGCGAGCAGCACGCCGTAGACGAGCGCAGCTCCGACGGCGATGAGGGAGCCGAGGCCGCGGTTGCCCTTGCGTACGGGGGCGCTGGGCTCGGTCACGTAGACGATCTGCGGGCCGGGGGCGGGAGCCGGGGCATCCGGAGCATCGATGTAGGAGCTGTCGACGACTGCCACCTGGCTGTCCGGCACGGCCTCGACCTGCCCGGTCTCGTCGATCGTCGCGATGACGGGCTCGCTGTCGTCTTCGGTGGGTTCGGGCGTGTGGGTAGCCATGGCGAGCTCCTCTTCCTGGCCCGTTCGGGCATCCGGATAGAACGGTGATTACTCTACCAACGGATGCCCGAGCGGAAGCCGGGCGGGCGACTAGCCTTCTTCGGTCGTGGTGCTCTCGGCGTCGAGCACGGGCGGAGCGCCCGCACCGTCGAGCAGAACGAATACCTGGCCGGAGATGGTCATCTCGGCAGGTGAGTTCGGTTCCACGGTCGTCTCATCGAGGCTCAGGCCGTGCACGAGGAAGAGGCGGGTGCCCTTCTGCAGGCTGTCAACGAAGTCCATCACGTTCTTGTATTTGCCGGTTACGGCGATCTCGACCGGGATGATGAAGAAGTTGCTGCCGTTGACGCTCATCATGGCGGTGGCGAGTTCAGGATCAGTTTCGACAGGAACGGCGTCCTCGGTGGTGACCGGGATCGGCTCGATGTAGGCGGAGGGGTCCGAGAAGGTCACCGATTCGACGTCGACGCTGTGCTTCTGCGTGAGCTTGTCGAGCTGGCCGATCAACGGGGACAGATTGGCACCGGTCGGAACCTGCGCCTGCATCGCGGCAAGATCAGCGCGAAGCGAGTCGATCTGTTCGAACTGCTTCTTGAGCGCGGCAAGCTTCACCTGCTGCACCTGGTTCTGGGATTCGACGGTCTCGCGTTCGGTGTTGGACTTCGCGACGGCTTCCAACTGCGGCGAGACGCCGAGGAAGAATGTTCCCGCCAGGAGGATGAGGATGAGGGCGACTGCTCCGAAGAGCCAGATACGGTTCGAGTTCATGATCAGTCCTCATCCTCGGTCGAGGTGCTGGTGGGATTCGGTGTCGGGGTGTTGGTCGGCGTGCCGGCCGCGTCCTCCTCGGCGGTCTCCTCTTCCTCTTCGACCACGACTGCACCATCCTTGGGAGTGCCGTCGAGGTTCATCAGGAAGAACCGACGCTCGAAGGCCTCGGAGTTGACGTTGAGCGTGATGCTCATGATGTAGCCACCGTCGTCATCCGCCTGGATCGTCGATGCGGCGGCGTCCGCGTAACCGGTCATGCCACGCAGGTTGATCATCACCTTGTCGGCAATGGGCAGTGTGGCGGTGCGCACGGTGAACTCGATGGTCGCGATGCGCGGGTTCTCGAGCGGGACGGTCGAGGCTCCACCGAAGTCCAGCTCGAGAACATTCTGGGCATCGACGGCGAAGGACAGGATCGTCGCCTTGCCCGGCATGGTCTTCGCGAGCTCCGCGAAGTAGGCCTTCCAGAGGATCTCGGGCGATGACGCCACCAGGCGAGCGTTCGTCGCAGCCGCGAGAGCGTCGGCGGCATTCTTCGCCTCGATGAACTCGGTCTGGGCTTCGAGCAGCTCTTGGGTCTTCGCCTGCTCTGCCACGAGCGACATCTGGCCCTGGATGGCCAGGTACGCGGAGAACGCGTAGCCGGCGAGGCAGGCGGCCAGAACGACGATCACGAGGCCGATCAGGGAACGGCGCGAACGGCGGTTGGCCTTGCGCTGCTTGACCTCCAACGGAAGGAAGTCGATGCGGGGCACACCACCGAAGACGATGGGGCCGGAGTCCTTGGCGCTCATGCCTTGCTCCCCAGTGCGAGCCCGAGGGCGACGGACATGCTGTCAATGGACACTTCTGTCTTGGCGGCGGCCTTGCTGACCGGCACCTCACCGAAGCCGGCACTCAGCGAGACCGGAAGTTTGGTGACTTCGGACAGCGCGGAATCGAAACCGCGCAGTCTCGACCCTCCGCCGGAGAGCAGAATGCGTCCGATCCCCTCCTGCTGGCGTGCGTTGACGAAGTAGCTGAGCGTGTTGCGGAGGCTCGTGAGCAGCTGGTTGGCCGACTCGAAGATCGTCTCGACGGCCACGCGGTGTTCAGCGGCGACGCCGACTGTCGAGAGTCCCAGGCCACGCTTGATCTGCTCGGCCTGCACGGGGTTGACCTCGAGGCGCGTGGCGAGTGCACGGCTGATCTCATTGCCACCGGCGGGGATGATGCGCACGAACTGCGGGATCCCGTTGGTCGAGATGATGACGCTCGTTGTGGTCGATCCGACGTCGATCAGGGCGACTGTGCCACGAGCCGACGGACCACGGAGGTGCACACGGTTGAGTGCGAACGGGATGAGGTCCACGCCTACCGGGTTGAGCCCGGCGAGTTCGACGGCGCGCACGTTCGCGAGCACCGCCTGCTTGACGGCCGCGACGAGCAGTCCGTTGACGACCGGGCCATTCTCTCCCTGTCCCTCGGAGATCGGGTAGAAGTCGAGGATCGCGTCTGCGACCGGCACAAGAAGCAGGTCCTGCACCTGGAAGGGCAGAGCTTCGCGGATCTGGGTGAGCGACATCTTGGGAACCGTGAGGTCACGCGCGAGCACGCGCTGGTTGCCCATCCCGAGCACAACGTCCTTGCTCTTGAAGCCGCCTGTGGTCCACAGCGACCGCAGGGCCGTGGCCACAGTGTTGAGTTCGAGCACCTCACCGCTGGCGGCTGCGCCCTCCGGCAGGGGCACCTCGTGGTACCTGAGGATGGAGGGCTTCGAACCCGCCGCATCCGTGACTTCGACGGCGCGCAGCATGTTGCTGCCGATGTCGACTCCGACAATTCCCTGAACCATGTGTTTCCTTATCCCCCCGCTTGCGTGCGGCGCGCAATGTGCACGTTCACAACGCCAGACCAAACAATGCCAGATAACCGCGCGCAATGGCGTCTCCGACGAAAATTCCTACCCACGCGCCCACCAGCATCCACGGACCGAACGGGATACCCGACTTTCGGCTGGCCTTCTTCGCCAGGATCAGCACGAGCGAGAACACGCCGCCGAGCACGAACGCGGCGAAGAATCCGATGGCGAGCTCGCCCCAGCCGAGCCAGGCCAGGTACAGCCCCAGAACGCCGGCGAGTTTGACGTCGCCGAATCCCATGCCGCCCGGGTACGCGATGGCCATGAGGAAGTATGCGGCGAACATCGCGGCAAGACCGATGCCAGCGCGGATCAACGAGCCGAGGTCGCCTTCGACGAGGCTCGCGGCGACGATCAGCACGGCGCCGACGATGTAGGAGGGCAGCACAATGCGGTTGGGCAGGGTGTGCGTGTCGAGGTCGATGAGGGCCAGGGCGACCGAGATCGAAGCGAGGTAGAGGAAGGCGACACCGGCGAGTATCAGCGCGACCGGCTCGACCAGGCCGAGGCCTCCGCTGAGAATCCAGAAAGCGATTCCGGCGAAGAACAGTCCGGTCGCCGTCTCGACGAGCACATAGCGTGACGAGATGGGGGCGCCGCAGTCACGGCACTTTCCGCGCAGCACAATCCACGAAACGACCGGGATGTTGTCCCACCAGCGAATCGGGTGACCGCAGTTCGGGCACGCGCTACCGGGGTGGCTGAGGGATTCGCCGCGCGGCAGTCGCCAGACCACAACGTTGAGGAACGACCCGATGATCGTGCCGAAGATGCCCGTCAGAACCACAACGGCGACGGCGAAAGCAGGGTCGAGCAACATTATTTATACGTGCCGTCCGAGTTGTAGACGGGGTTGATCTCGCTCCAGGTGCTCACGCCGTATGTGGTGCTCGCCGGAGCGAGGAACTTGGGCGGTGCGATGTTCACGAAACGCGTGTCGTACTTGTACACCTTGTCATAGCCCGTTCCGGGATCTCCACCGGTTCCCACCGGACCGCGGAACTTCTGCGCGATCGACCCGAGCAGGTTGAGCTTTCCACGGTCACCGATCGACGCATAGTTCTGCACCGTGAAGGTGTGTCCGACCGAGAGGATGGCGCCCTGGATGGTGCGGCCGTTGGCTACTGAGTCACAGGAGTTCGGGATGGACGCCGAGACGGTCGTGATGCACCCGTTCGATGCCGCGCCGGTCGACGGGTTCCAGACGACGACGGCTTCCTGCCCGACGATGCCGAGCACGTCGTCTGCGGGCGTCTTGTAGGTAACGTCGTTGACGACGTAAACGAAGTTCTGGGCCGCGACGGTCAGCTTGCCCTTGAGCTTTCCCTCGAGGAAGAGGTCGCCCGACTGGCACTTGTAGGCGTTGGCGGGAGCGCCGGTCTCCTTGGCGTAATTCTCGCCGAGGATCGGGTAGCCGAGGCCGTTATTCGGTCGGTTCCACACGCGGTTGTTGGTCGGTCCGGTGTAGTAGCCGTCGCACTTGACGGTGGTGTTCGGGGGTGACGTCTTCACGGTGTAGTTCGGATCCTGCGCTGCGGCGTTGCCCGCTCGGAGGGCGGGCACATCCTGCACGAAGATCAGGTTGTTGTCGGGCACCTTGACAGTCGCGCCGGCAGCGGAAGCGAGGTCCGTCGGGTTGCCGCAGACGTACTTGCCACCAACGATCAGGTTGCGGCCCTGGTTGGCGACGGGGAGTGCCGCACCGACCTGGGTGAACTTCGTCCACGGCGACTTGACGACCATGTCGCCGTTGTCCTTGAACACGATGCTCGTCGGCCCGGTGTAGAGGCAACCGGGGTTCGGCACGTCGGAGGCGATGAGGTCGTACCGCGTCTCCTTCTTGAGCTCGAGGTTCGTCTTCGGCATCTCGATGTGCTCACTGGCCTCGACAACGAGGGTCGCGGGCTTCGGGTTGGCGCAGCCGGAACCCTTCTTGTAGCGCACGTTGGTTCCGACCGGGTTCCACTCGGTGGTGACCTTCGCCTTGAACTCGGCGCCACAGAACACCATCTTGTCGTTCGAGTGCACCGCACCGTCGAGCACGTCGTTGGCACCGAACTGGATCTCGCCGCACGACGTGGGCCGCTGTGCGGTTCCGGTCCCCCACGCGTACTTGTAACAGGAGCTGGTCACGTCGTAAGGGTCGGACGTCTCGAAGTCGGTGAAGTAGACGTAGTTGACGAATCCGTCCTGCTTGAGGTCGGCGACGATGCTGCGCGTCTCGCTACCCACACGACCGGTTGCACGCAACGTGAGCGTGCCCTCGCTGTCGTAGTGTGCGTTGTTGACCTCATAGCGGTACTGCGCATTTGAACTGCTACCGGGCACGTCCGCCCAGGTGCCGGTCTTGCCCACACCGAACGCGGGATTGGTCGTCGCGGGCAACGAGACGATGCTCATATCGCTGGTGTCGCTCGGCGTCGTCGGGTTCACGTAAGACGTGTATTTTGATGCTGGATTGCCAAAACGTACGTATGCGGGGTTGTTCGCCAGGCGGCTCTGGTACTCCTCAACTGCGGCGTAGGCTGCTGCCAGCGCGCCGTTGTAGTCCTGGTCATCGCGCGCCTTGGTGTAGCTCGAGACGGAGAAGGCGATTCCCGCCACGGCGAGCAGGGCCAGGATCGAGCTCAGTGAGATTACCGATACCAGCGCGATGCCCGACTCTTCTGAGTGCACCCTGCGCATTAGTCGACGCATCATCCGTCTTTCCCCATTCGTGAACTGACGAGGTTGGGTAGTCCTACCCGGTTCTGTATCTGCACCGGATCGGCACGCGACGTGACGTCTGCCTGCACGCTCATGGTGATCTTGACGGTACGAATATCCTTGGCTCGGGTGGTGATCGGCGTCGGGATGGGGTTGCCGTCGACATCGAGATAAGTGAAGAGATGGGACGCATTGCCTGCGAGTACAGCAGCCGCGGTCGGCAGGATGATCTTGCGCGCTACGACGCGAGGCTTCACCGCGCTGGCGGGCAGAGCGCTGAAGGTCCAGTACTCGTCGGACCGTATCGCGTCCCAACGCTCCTCGGTGAGCTCGCCGGTCGCGCTGATCGAGAAGCGCACTCGAACGGGCGCGGAACCCAGAGTGTCATCGCTGAGCGCCGCGTCACTCGCGAGGTAGGCGTAGAGCACCATCGACTTGTCGGTTGCGGACACAAAAGCCTCGAGCGGGTCGGCGTTCCTGACCTTGATCTTCGTTCCCGCTCGCACCACCTTGGTGAGTTCGTTCATTCCGAGCGCAGCAACCGCCGCGCTGTCGGTGGCCGCGCGCTGCTCGGTGAAACGTGTCGTGAATCCAGTGAAGAGTCCGACAATGAGGGTCATGGCAACGGCGAAGATCGCCATGGCCACGATGAGCTCAATGAGAGTGAAGCCTGATTCGGAGCGCTTGAGTCTCTGCGAGATTGCGAGCATCAGCCGACCGTCCTCGGGTCGAGGGTAACCGAGCCATCGAGATTGATCCGGCCATAAGAGACCAGCTGGATGGCCGTGGGCAGGATTGCGGACGTTCCGGATCCCACGTTGCTGAGCTTCCAGTTGCCATAGGGAAGCGAGATCGTCTTTTGGTTGACCGGGAAGTTCAGCGTCATCGCGGTCGTGCAGGCGGGTACACCGACGAATGTAGATGACACGGCGCGGATCGCTCCGTTATTGGGCAGAGAGGGAACCCTGAGCTGACCGGCCTCGACCGGAACGGTAATGCTGCCACCAGGGGACACGACGTAGGGGGCCGGCTCATTCGGCACAAGATTGACCGGGGGAAGCAGACCGTCGGTGCCCGTGCTCCACCGTGCCGGGTCGGCGGCCGGGCACTTGGTAACGTCGCCCGCGACGATGCGGTAGGCGACGGGGAACATGGGCATCTCGCCGCTTGCCGGAAGATTTTGTACGAACGTGCGCTCGGCGGTCATAAACGACGCCATGAAGGTGGCAGGACGCGCGGCAGGGAAAGTCAGAGTGTACTTGCCCGACTGGTCGAACTGGAACTTGCGGGAGTTGGTGAAGCCTGCGTCGACGATGACTCCGGTCGCCGACGGCGATGCGTTCTGGGTCTCGTCGAGGTAGCCGGCCTTGCTCAGGGTGATCGAGTACGTGTTCGGCGTGACGTTGATGAGGTAGCTGCAACCCTCGATGTCGGTGGGCTGGGCGACAACGCCCGAAGCCGGGCTGACGACCGGGGTGATTCCCGAAACGCCGTTGCCGTTGGCGTCGAGCACGGAGATGAGTAGCGAGCCCTTCGCCGGGTCGTTGACGCGCTGGCGGGGGTTGATGACGGTGTCGGCCTGCACCGGGTTCTCGGGCGACCTCATGCCGTCCCAGCGCACCTCGACGTTGACGCGCTTGTAGCGGAGGGAAGTGCCCGAGGCAGAGGCGCCGCACTGCAGGCTCGAGGCGGGGTCGGAGACCCACTGCACTGTGCGCTTGACGTGGAATTTGTCACCGTTGATGGTGATGACGCCCTTGCGATCCTTGGGATCGTTCGGGTCGTCGAGAGACAGGCCACCGACGACGGCCGGGTCGGTGTTCCACGACACCAGGTCGGCGACCTTGTCGACCTCGCGGGCCCGGTCGATCTCCTCGGCGGCAAGGTTGACGGCGACCTGGCGCACGCGGGTGTCGCGTGTGAGCTCCATCATCGCCATCATCGTGTACAGCGTGCCGGTGGAGACGAGGGCGAAGATCATCATCGCTACGACAACCTCGGCAAGGCTGAAGCCGGCGTCTTCGGCCAGCAGTCGTTCTCGCAGTCGCTTCATGTGCGCCTCCCCCCAGGCATTGCCATCGTAGTGGAACTCGTGCAATTGGAAATGCTGGCCGCCGCTCTCGCGGCGGCCAGCATCACTGAGCTAGCTCAGACTTACGGAGCGTCGATAACGCCGGTTGCGCTGGAGTAGGTCCAGACGTCGCCGGTGCGCTGCAGGTGTCCACCGGTGAGGGTGTACTCGCCCGGGTTGGCGGTGTCGAGTGCGAACGTCAGCGTGACGTCCTCGGTGCTGTTGAAGCCAGCGTCCGACCATGCTGCGGGAACCGAAGCGGCGGTGCCGTTGGAGACCGCACCCACGAGGGTGTCGGCGCCGTCAACGTAGGATCCGTTGTGCTCGACCGAGAACTGCGTTGCTGCAATTGCCGCGTTCTTGATGTCGGACTCGACCTGCGAGGCCCATGCACCCTGGCGCTGGTTGAGGAACGCCGGGATGGCGATCGCGGCCAGAACGCCGATGATGAGGATAACGACGAGCAGCTCGATGAGCGTGAAGCCCTTTTCGCCGTTCTCGCGCTTCTTCGCGATTGAGTTGTTGATTGTTGCGATCATTACGATCTCTTTCCTGTCAGGTGAAACTGGTGTTTGGACAGGTGGCCCCCATTAAGAAACTGACCCCCACACACATCGTGCTGTACTGACCATTGCTCCGTAACCCCGCGAAGTGGGGGTATGTCGCTGATTACTGCCCCCAGTAGGGGGCGCGCTACTTGATCTGGTCGAAGATGCTGAAGATCGGCAGGTAGAGCGCGACGATCATTCCACCGATGACGACACCGATGACGGCGATCATGAGCGGCTCGATGAGCGCGGTGAGCTGCTCGGCGGTCGACTCGACCTCCTGGTCGTAGAAGTCGGCGATCTTCTCGAGCATCGTCTCGAGTGAACCGGAATCCTCGCCGACAGAGATCATCTGGGTGACCATGGACGGGAACACCGGCTCCTCCGCAAGAGGACCGGAGATCGACTTGCCGGCACGGACCGACTCTCCGACCTTCACCAGCGCCCGCTCGATCACGTAGTTGCCCGAGGTCTCGCCGACGATCGCGAGGGACTGGAGAATGGGGACGCCGGCGCCGATCATGGTGCCGAAGTTGCGAGTGAAGCGCGCGATCGCGACCTTCTTGAACAGGTCGCCGAAAACCGGGAATTTCAGTTTCCAGGGGTCGATGACCGCAAGCACCTTGGGATTGTTCTTGTTGGTGCGCCACCAGAAGGTGAACCCGACGATTAACACGAGCAGCAGCGGCCCGCCCCAGATCATGTTCTTCGAGAGGATCACGAGGAACTGCGTGGGCAGCGGCAGCTCGCCACCGAGGTTTGCGAACATCTGCTCGAACACGGGCACCACGAAGATGAGCATGCCGATGACGGCGACGAAGGCGAGGGCGAGCACGGTTACCGGGTAGGTCAGGGCGGACTTGATGGTCGAGCGGAGCTTGACGTCCTTCTCGTTGCTCACCGCGATCGATTCGAGCGCGTTCTCGAGGAAACCGCCGGTCTCGCCCGCGCGAACCAGGTTGACCATCAGCGGCGGGAAGATCTTGCTCTGGCGCGCCATCGAGTCGGAGAGCGAGAGTCCGGACTCGACCTCGTTGCGCACCGTGTCGAGGGTCTTGCCGAGGATCTTGTTCTCGGTCTGCTCGGAGAGGATCGTGAGCGTTCGGATGAGCGAGAGTCCCGACGCGGTCATCGTCGCCATCTGGCGAGCCATGATGGCGAGATCCTTGAGCCCGACCTGCTTCTCCAGGAAGGAGACGTTGATTTCCATGCTGAGCCCGGATCCGCCCGCGGTCTCCTTGACCTCGATAGGCGTAATGCCGAGGGTGCGGAGCTTGGCGAGAACGGCGCCTTCAGAGGCAGCGTCGAGTTTGCCCTTGACGACTTTGCCGTCGGTACCGCGACCGGAGTACGCGAATGCCCGGACCCCTGAGGTCGTTGCGGTGGCCATCAGTTGCCGCTCGAGTAGCTGTCGCCGAAGTTGACCGCTGCGGCGCTCGACTCACCCGTGCGAGTGACGAGGCGCTTGAGCACCTCTTCGTCGTGCACCTTCTCGGCTGCTGCCGAGTAGCTGATCTGGCCCGCGTTCACGAGGTCGGCGAGGTGCTGGTCCATGGTGTGCATCCCGAGCTCACGACCGGCCTGCATGGCGGACTGCACCTGGTAGGTCTTGCCCTCACGGATGAGGTTCGCGACGGCGGGTGTGGTGATGAGCACCTCGGTGGCGACCGCTCGGCCGCCTCCGATCTTCTTGACGAGGGTCTGACAGACCACGCCCTGCAGGGTTGCCGCGAGCTGGGCTCGCACCTGGCCCTGTTGGTGCGGCGGGAACACGTCGATGACACGGTCGATCGTTTGCGGGGCATCCTGCGTGTGCAGGGTCGCGAAGACGAGGTGACCGGTCTCGGCGGCGGTGAGGGCAACCGAGATCGTCTCGAGGTCTCGAAGCTCACCGATGAGGATGACGTCGGGGTCCTGCCGCAGCACGTGCTTGAGCGCGTTCTGGAAGCTGTGGGTGTCGGCGCCGACCTCGCGCTGGTTGACGACCGACTTCTTGTTGGTGTGCATGAACTCGATCGGGTCTTCGACCGTCACGATGTGGTCGGCACGGGTCGAGTTGACGAGGTCGATGAGGGCCGCGAGAGTTGTGGACTTTCCCGAACCGGTCGGGCCCGTGACGAGCACGAGTCCGCGGGCGAGGGTCGCGAAGCGCGCGATGCTCTCGGGGATACCGAGCGAGGACAACTGCTTGATCTCGGTCGGGATAAGACGGAAGGCCGCACCCATCGAGTGCCGCTGCTGGTAGACGTTGACGCGGAATCGCGCGCTGTCCGAGAGGCGGTAGGCGAAGTCGAGTTCGAGCTTCTCCTCGAAGATCTCGCGGTTCTTGGGCGACATGATGCTGTGCAGCACCTTGGCGACCTTCTCAGAGTCCCAGGTCTCCATGCCGGGTGCGGGGCGCAGGCCGCCGTCGACGCGGATCATGGGCGTCGACTTGGCAGTGACGTGGAGGTCGGAGGCGCGGGCCGTGACGACGGCGTTCAGCGCGGCGACGAGGTCGGGGTCGCTGCCCTCTTCACCCTCGCCGACCTGCGGTGACAGGTCGATGACTGCCTCGGCAGCCGGCGCGGTGGAGACCTCGGGAAGCTTGTGGGCAGGACCGTTGCGGGTCGCGGCTGCAGCGGCCTCGACGGCTGCGGCTGCGGCAGCAGCCGCTGCAAGGTCGGGCTGAGGAGCTGCAACAGGCGCTGCGACCGGAGGGGCGGCAACCGGCGCCGCTGAGGCGGGAACCGGGAACGGCGCGGTGAAGGCGGGAGCCGCAAACGCAGCGGTGGGAGCCGCCTCGAGTGCGGAGGGCGCGGCGTGCGGCGCCGAGGGCGGCGGCATCGACGGGAAGGACGCGTCGAACGACGGCGGCGGGAAGGCCGGGGCCGAGGGGTACGCGGGCGGCGGAGCCGAGGCGTACGACGGCGCGGGAGGAGCCGAGGGGTTCAGGAGCGCGTCGAAGGGCGAGGCGCCGGGAGCGTCGTATCCACCGAGGTCGTGCACCGGTCCCGAGGAGACGGGCGTGTTGAAGCGCTCGAACTCGGTCTGGGCCGGTGCAGGCGAAGCCGTACCCGGCACGGGTGCCGGCCAGGACTCGCCGTCGCCGATCGGGATCTCATACACGGGCTTGTTCATACGACAACTCTCATAATCTCTTCGACCGAAGTCATACCCATCTGGACCTTGGCCCAACCGTCAAGGCGGAGCGTCAGCATTCCCTCACTGACGGCGACGCGACCGATCTCCGCAGCCGAGGCGCGGGTGACGGCGAGACGCTCGATCTGCTCGGAGACCACCATGACCTCGTGCAGCGCGATGCGCCCGCGGTATCCGGTGTTCGAGCAGTTGGTGCAGCCGACGGGGCGGTAGAGCACCGGCAGCGGCATGCTGATGTCGTAGCCGAACCGCAGCGCGGCCAGCTCGTGCGGGTCGTGGTTGTAGGCCTGCTTGCACCTGTCGCAGAGGCGACGGGCGAGGCGCTGAGCGACGACAGAGTCGAGGGCGGAACCCACGAGGAACGGCTCGATGTCCATCTCGGTGAGTCGCGTGATCGCGCTCGGCGCGTCGTTGGTGTGAAGCGTGGACAGCACGAGGTGACCGGTGAGCGAGGCTTCGATGGCGATCTGGGCCGTCTCGTGGTCACGGATCTCACCGATGAGAACGACGTCGGGGTCGGATCGCAGGATCGAGCGCAGCGCACTGGCGAACGTGAGTCCGGCCTTGTTGTTCACCTGCACCTGGTTGATTCCGGGCATCCGGAACTCGACCGGGTCTTCGACGGTGATGACGTTGATCTCGGGCTTCGCGACGGTCTGGAGCGTGGTGTACAGCGTCGTGGACTTGCCGGAACCGGTCGGGCCGGTCACGAGGATCATGCCGTACGGCTTGGTGTACGAGTTGCGGTACGCCTCGGCGTTGCGCGGCAGCAGCGCCAGGTTCTCCATGGCGAGCGAGCTCGACGTGTTGTCGAGGATTCGCATGACCACCTTCTCTCCCCAGACGGTGGGGAGGGTGGCGACGCGGAGGTCGATCTTGCGGCCACCGTGGCTGACCGACATGCGGCCGTCCTGGGGCTTGCGACGCTCGGCGATGTCGATGTCGCTCATGATCTTGAGGCGCGAGGTCACGCCATTCTGAATGGCCTTCGGCGCGGACTGCATCTCGTGCAGCACACCGTCGATGCGGTAGCGCACGTGCATCTCGTGCTCACCGGGCTCGATGTGGATATCGGAGGCCTTGTCCTGGATGGCTTGACTGATGAGCAGGTTGACGAAGCGCACAATGGGTGCGTCGTCCTCGATGGGGGCGTCACCCGCCATGACCATCTCGGTGCCACTGCTCTCCTCCTCCAGCGCGGAGGTGAGGTCGCTCAGTTCGCCGTCGGCGCGGTGGAACCGGTCGATGGCGGTCTTGAGGTCACCGGGTGCGGCGACAACGGCCTTGACCTGCATGCGGGAGACGGCACGCACGTCGTCGATCGCGAAGACGTCGCCGGGGTCGACCATGGCGAGGGTGAGGATGTCACCGATCACGCCGATGGGCAGCACCTGGTAGCGACGGCACATGGCCGCGGGCACAAGGGATACCGCGGTGCGGTCTACGGGGAACTCGAGGAGTTCGACGAAGGGAAGCTCGGCCTGGGCAGCGCGCGCTGACGCGAGCTGCACCTCGGTGACGATGCCCTTCTCGACGAGCGAGCGCACGGCATCCTCGTCTTCACCCCATTGACCCGAAATCGAGTCGAGGTTTTCAATCGGGACGACGCCACGAAGAATAAGGATCTCAGTAAGGGTTGCCATTGCGCTCTCCTCACGAGTAGTGATGCCGTGGGCCCCCCAGGCGCGGCAACCATGAGTACGAATAACTCTAGGTAGTCAACCTAACCCGTCGGTCGCCTCTTGACTACACCCTCACGTGGGGGCCATGTGACTCGTGTGACTGGTGGTATACGTCAGCTCGTTGCCAGAAGAACGCCGATGACGACCCCCGCAATGATCAGAACGGTGAGGATGACGCCCCCGACCACCACGAATCTCAGTCCGCTCGAGCGTCGCGCCCTGCCCTGCTCGGCCGCGAGCTGCTCGACGGTTCGGGTGGAGCGTCGCACAATTGGCGGCGCGGAGACATCCGCACGCACGACCGGAACGTCGGTGACCGTCGCGCGGATGCCGTAGCTCTCGCGCTGCCCCTCGCCGAGCCGGGACGGCTGGAAGGCGATGCGCCCGCCCGTGATGGGGGTATCCCCGCGCGGAATGTCGGGCTTCGGCTTCGCCGGACGCTGGGTGACGATCGTGGAGTCCTCGACCGGGCCGCCGCGTTGCGCAACGACCGTCTCGTCGGCGGGCGCATCCCGATGCACCATGATCGTCTCATCGGCCGGGGCGGCACGCTGCACCATGACGGTCTCATCGGCGGGCGCCTCGCGGCGCACCATCACCGTCTCGTCGGCGGGCGCCTCGCGCTGCACCATCACCGTCTCGTCCGCGGGCGCCTCGCGCTGCACCATGATCGTCTCGTCATCGGGCACGGCGCTGCGCTGCACGACCACCGTCTCGTCGGCTGGCGGCTGGGTGCGCTGCACCATCACGGTCTCGTCGGCCGGCGGAGTGCTTCGCGGCACCACGATGGTCTCTTCGAAAAGATCGTCGTGGTCGGTCACGAGCGCGCCACGACCTTGAACGCGACCTGGTCGCCGATCGCGACGATCATGCCGTCGCTGAGCTCGGCAGGCTCCCCCGGAATTACGCGGAACGCGATGCCGTTCGTCGCCGTCACCTCTGTGCCGTTCTTCGAGCCGAGATCCTCGAGCACCACCCGGGTGCCGTCGACCGAGACCTTGAGGTGCGTGCGCGAGATCTTCTGGCGCGGGCTCGCGACGGGAACGAGCGTGGGCAGCAGCGCGGAGGTCGAGCGCTCGGCACGGGGGCTGCGTCCGATGATGACTGTGCGGTCGACGTCGACCAGGTTGCCGTCGGTGAACTCGAGCGTCGCCACCGCCGTCGAATTGCGGGCCGGGATGACGACCGTGCGCTCGGGCAGCGCGGACGGACGGGTGACCGGTTCCGGCGCGACGAGGGCAACGGCCTCGGGGAGGACCGACGCTTCAGATGAGTAGGTGAGGCTCGCGGTGGAGAGCGAGCCGGGGAGAGCGATGCGGGACGCGGAGGTCGCGGCATCCGGAGCAGTATCGAACAGCTCGGCGGTCAGGCAACTGGTCTCGAGGAGGCTCGCCCAGGTCTCGACATCCTGCCCGGTGTAGACGACGCGGCCGCCATCACGGCGCACCACGCGGATGCCGAGGCGCGAACCGCGGAACTGCGCGCGCACCGAGGGTCCGAAGAACTGCGCGACGACGAAGTCGGGGCGCTTGGTGCCGGGAGCCTCGAGAATGGCCGCGACGACTTCTTCGGTGCCGCGGGCCGAGGCGACCACCGCGGAGATGTAGGCGGAGGCGCTGCCGGCACCGGGGCCGGCCAGCATCGCGACGACGTTCGCCCCGATGATCGTGGGGTTGGGTCCGGCGCGGTACTCAGACGACTCCACGACCGCCCCTTCGCGGGAGCTCGATCGTGGTGTCCTCGAGCATGTCGTCGATCTCGGCGGGTCGGGCTTCGGCGGCGATCGTCGCCTCCTCGATATCGACGCTGATGCCGCCGGCGATCGCATCGATCACGAGAACCGTCACGTTGTCGCGACCACCGTGGGCGAGCGCGTCGGCCACGAGGGCATCGGCGGCGGCCTGCGGGTCGAGGTTTGCCACGAGGTGTGCGGCGATGCCCTCGTCGGTGACCTCACCGCTGAGCCCGTCGGAGCACAGCACGAGCCTGTCGCCGGTGACGATCGGGTAGAGCCAGAAGTCGGCGTCGCTGTGGTCGGCACCGACGGCCTTCGTGATGACGTTGCGTCCCGCGTAGGTCGCGAGGTCCTCGCGGGCGAGGGTGCCGTCGTCGATCATCTCCTGCGCGATGGAGTGGTCGACGGTGAGCTGCACGAAGTCGCCCGAGCGCAGCAGGTAGACGCGCGAGTCGCCGATGTTGAAGACAAGCCAGTGCGGACGGCCGCCCTGGTCGGAGATCACCACACCGGTGAGGGTGCTGCCCGCACCGCGCGAGGTGCCCTCGGCGATGACCCGCACCGCGGCGTGCGCACGGTCGAGCGAATCGGCGAGCTCGTTGGGGGTGACCGCGTCCTTGCCGACGAGACCCGAAAGCTCGAGCACAACGGCCTGGCTGGCCTTGTCCCCCGCTTCGTGGCCGCCCATTCCGTCGGCGACGATGTAGACGGGATGCTGCGCGAGCAGCGAATCCTCGTTGACCTTGCGGCGCAGGCCGACATCCGTGCCGGAACCCACGGCGAGGTGAAGCGCCACAGGTGCTGTCGCGGAGTCGGTCGATGACATGGTCAGGCCTCCGGCTGCATTCTGAAGGTCTGTTCCCCCAGTTTGAAGGTGTCGCTGAGCGGCGTCGAGACGCTCGGCTGCAGCTCGAGTTCCTCGCCCGCCGAGTCGAGCAGGTACACGCCGTTCGTCGACGCCAGGTCGATGATCGACCACACGCCGTCGGCGAGCGTGATCAGGGCATGGGTTTTCGAGACGGTTTTGGATGGGTCCGGCACGGGAACGAGCTGCGCGTCGGCGGCCGAGCCGCGGGCCGCCGGGTTGCGGCCGATGAGAGCACTCGTGCCCTCGATGCGGATGGGGGTGCCACCGACCGGGGTGAGCAGCCAGCCCTGCACGCGTCGACCCGCGATGACCGTGTCGTCGAAGTCGGGCAGGTCCGCGGCATCGACTACGGGCGCGGGAGCAGTGACGGGGGCCGGTGAGGCGACTGCGACCGGCGCCGCGGGAGCCTGCACCACGGCGGGCGGGGCGACCGGCTCGGGAGGCGCTACCGGTTCGGGTTCCGGTACGGGCTCGAGCGGAGCAACCGGCTCGGGCTCAGGGACCGGCTCTACGACCGGCGCGGGAGCGGGCGGCGCGGGTGCCGGGGGCGGCGGCGAGACGGTCATGCCGGGTATCGACGACACGGGCGGAGCCCACGGGTCGGCGGCCGGCGCGACGGGAGGAACGACGGGAGTAGGCGTGGGCGGCTCGACCAGGGCGGGCGGCATGACGATCTCGACCTGGGCGGGCGGAGGTGCGATGACAGCGGGCGGGGGCGGCGGGGCGCTCACCACGGGAGGCGGCGGCGGGGGTGAGTACTTCGGTGCCGCAGGGGGCGGGGGCGGCGGGGCGGGAGCCGCGTAGGCGGGAGCGGGCGGCGGAGGCGGGGCCGGGAGGCTTCCGGGAATGGAGGACTGCGGCGGTGCGGGCGGACCAGGCGGCGGGGGCGATGAGGAAACGGGGTTCGCGGTGTACGGGTCGACCGGCCCGGGGAGAGCGGGGGGCATCCCGCCCGTCATGCCGGAACGATACGGAAGCGGCTGCGCGGCTCCCCCGGCGGGAGTCGCGGAACCGAAACCGAGGATCGTCGCCCAGACCGGCAAGGCCACGATGGCGAGGATCGTGAAACCGATGCCCTTGCCGAAACGCTCGTTGATCTTGTGGATCGACAGGAAGAGGAAGATCGCGGCCACGATGTTCACGATCGGCAGCAGGGTGGCGAACGCCCAGAGCGCGTTGTAGCCGCCCAGCTCGAGGATCACCATCGAGTTGACGAAGGGAACCCACGCCTTCCAGGCCGGCTTGCCGAGCTTCACGAAGACCTTGGACAGCGAGAGGGACAGCCACACGTAGAACGCCGCCGAGATGACCACGCTCACGAGCATGGAGACGATCGCGGCACCGACTGCCGCCGAATCCGAGTATGTGGGGTCCATGTGGCCTTACCTTATCGTTTTGTGGTCGGTAGTTGAGAGCGCAGGTAGTTGGTGAACGACCGCAGCGAGAGCGCCGCCCTGAGTCGTTGCCAACGGGTCAGCCCGGCCGAGAAGGCGAGGCGCTCGGCCTCGACGATCTCCCAGAAGGTGTCGCCGTCGGCGTCCACCGGCTCGGTCGCGTCGAAGACCGCGCGGTCGGCGAAGCGCGCGAGCTGCACGCCGCGTGGGCTGCCGTAGGAGCGGGCGAGTTCGGTGCGGGTCTGCGTGGTCGGCGCGGGAAGGCCGTGGTCGAGGGCGGCATCCACGTACTCGTCCCACCCTCCGACGATGCGCTTCTCGGGCACCGTCTCCTTCATGCGGTCGCGGCGGCGGGTGGCCTTCGCCACGAGGATCGTCACGAACGGAGACAGCAGCACGAGGAGCGCCAGCAGCGAAAGCCCGACAATGCGCAGCACCGCTGCGAGCCAGGCGAGGTCGATGCCGTTGTCGTCGTCGCTGTTGTCCTGCTGGTCGCCGCCGCTCGGGCTCGCGTCGGGCGGAAGCTGCTCGGTGGCCGAGTCCTGGATGACCTCGGTCGAGTTCTCGGGGTCGCGCAGGTTCTCGTTGACCGGGTCGAGCGGGTCGCTGTGCTGCGGCGTGACATCCACGGTCGCCCACTCGCCGCTCGCGCCCTGCACCTCGAGCCACGCGGTCAGGTTCTTGCCCTCGCACACGCCGGCCTCGCAGGCGGGCAGCGGTTCGCCGGTCTGCCCGACGTCGTCGAGGGCGAAGCCGAGCACCACCCGCGCCGGGAAGCCGAGGTGCTGCGCGACGAGTGCGGCGGCCACGGCGAACTGCTCGTCGTCACCGACCGCGGAAACGAGCTGGGTGTCCGCGGTGTCGTTGGTGGAGTTCTGCTTCTCGAGCAGCGACGTGAACAGCTCGTCGATGCGACCGACGGAGTGGCCCGCGAAGCTCGGCTTGAACGAGTAGTCGCCGAGGTCGTCGGCCCAGGTCGGCGCGAGCGGTTCGGCCTCCTCGGCCTCGCCCTCGGGCACCGGCTCGCCGACGGAGAGACCGTGGCTCAGGTAGCCACGGGCGCGCAGGCGCTCGATCAGCTCCTGCAGGCCGGAGCCGCTCGACGACAGCTCCTGTGCGCGCACCCAGTTGACGAGGCTCTTCGGAATCAGCGCCTCGTCGACGAGACCCTCGCGCGAGTCGGGGGCGACGAGGTCACCCAGGCTGGCTGTGCCAGCGCCCACGACCGCGTCGATCACATAGCTGTCGCCCTTTGCGAGCACACCCAGATTGACGGCGGATGACGTGGCCTCGTTGTAGAAGAAGTCCTCGGTGAGAGCGGTGGATCCTGCGCCCTCGAAGCTCGCGCTCACGAGTGACCCGACGGTGGGCATCCAGATACCCGAATAGTCGCCGACGGTGACGGCGACCTTCTCTTCGCTTCCGCCGCCAGCATCCGGGCTCAGTCGATACGGGATGCGGATGAACGCCGTCTTCTCGTTCGTGTCGTCGGCGTTCGGGTCGGTGACGCGGAACACCTCGCCGTCGTAGTAGCTGAGCACGGCGAGCCGCAGTCGCGTTCCGGCCGGCTGCTCCCCCTCGACGGTGAACAACTCGGAGTCGTAGCTCTGCTCGTCGAAGTAGCTGCGGTACTGCGACAACGGGCTCGTGTAGTCGCGCAGGCGCACCTCGGGCTCGATCGTGGTGCGCAGCACCTCGCGCTCGTTGGTCGCGGCGACGACCGGCAGCAGCGCAGCGGAAGCACCGAGAGAGACGAGCAGGATGACGACCGCAAGGCTCACGCGACGCACGAGCGCACCCAGACCGGAGCGGCCCTGGCGCACACCGCCCTCGCTCTGCGCGAGGCGGACGGCAACGCGTCGCGCGTAGCTCACCCGCCAGACCAGGAAGCCGAGGGCGAGCAGGAAGCTCGCGAGACCGAGCGCGAGTTCGCGCGGGTCGAGCAGCGGAAGGCCGGCGATTGTGGAGGATCCGCTGGGAACGGCCGAGCCGAAGATGAGGCCGAACAGCTGCACCGCGAAGGCGACCGGAAGGGCGATCCAGTAGGTCTTCTTCGCGCGCCAGGCGATCGAGAGCGCGCCGACCGTACCGAATAGGAAGACCAGGAGCGCGGGAACGAGCAGTCCCTGGTAGGTGCCGACCGGGATGGTGACGGTGACGAGCTGCTTCCAGCCGAAGACCGAGGCGGTGAGTAGCGTGAGGAATCCGCCGACCAGTTCGCCGAGGCTCGCGAGGGCGTCGGGCACCGCGAGCGGCACACCGATCACGAGGTAGGCACCGAGGGTCAGCAGCACAACGGTGAGCCAGGACCAGGAGCGGATGAACGCGGTGAAGGCGACCGCCGCGGCAAGCACAACGCTCACCGCGACCAGGATCACAAACGCGGGGGTCTCGTAGATCGGCCACGCGGCGACGGCGCCGAGCACGATCATCCCGATCAGGAACGCCGCATTGATTGCGAGGAAACGGCCCTCGCTGCGCACGTTCGTCGCCGCACGGCGCCTGCGTTCGCTCATCGCGCCGACCTCGCCATCAGCTGCTTGAGGTCGTCGAGCAGAGCGATCGTGATGACCTTCAGCCCGCTCAGGTTGCGCATCGAGGATTCGGCCGACTGGTCGCAGACCACGGCGACGACGGCGACGTTCGTGGGGAACTTCGCGGCGATGGACTGCAGGCGACGCGGGGTGACGAGCGAGCCGCAGAGCACGAAGGCGATCGACATGTCGTGCACGACCTGGCTCGCGAGCGAGCAGACCTGCTCGATCGGCATGACTGCCGCACCGGACTCGACGGTGCTCAGGTCGTCGAGCAGGCCGCGTGTGCTGAGGATGTTGAGGCTGCGCACCGACTGCACCGACTCGCGGATGAACTCGGGAATCTCCTCGCTCGCGACGACGGCGATGTCGCGAGCGTCACGGATGGCGCGCACACCGAGCGAACCGGCGACGCTCACGGCGAGCTCGAACTCGTCGTCGTTCGCAAACTCGGACTCGTCGAGGCTCAGCACGAGGGCGAGGCGCGTGCGGCGCGTCTCCTCGAACTGGCGCACCATGAGCTTGTTCATCTTCGCGGTGGACTTCCAGTGGATGTGCCGGCGCGCGTCACCCTGCGCGTACTCGCGGATCGCGTGGAACGAGATGTCGGAGTCGACGACCTGGTTCGAGGCCATGCCCTCGAGGTCCTTGATGAACCCCGCGTTCGTGCTCGGGATCGATGCCGTCTGCGGGTGCACGAAGATGTCGTGCAGGTCGACCCAGGCGACCTCGCGCTTGAGGATGCCCAGCGGATCGGTGCGCACCGAGGTGACCGGGCCGACGCGGATCACGCCGCGGCGCGGGGTCGCGATGACAAGCGGTTCCTCGTGGGTGTGGCCGGAGCGCAACAACGGCACGTGCACGTCGGCGAGTCCCTTGCCGGTCGGGATGTCGATGCGCCCGGGAAGCGCGATGCGCTTGGACACGTTGGTGATCTTCACCCCGCCGTTGACCTCTCCACCGGCGACGACGCGCTCGGTCGTGAGGTCGAGGTCGACTTCGTAGGAGTGGCCGCCGAACAGGAACGGCACGGCGGCGACCAGCAGCAGCACCGCGACGAAGCCGGCGACGGTGACCTCGGTCCAGCCGAAGATGAGGCCGAGCGGCAGGGCGACCAGGGCGGCGAGCACGAGCCAGCCGGCGGGCGTCACGGTGTTGCCGACCCAGCGCATGGCACTCACAAAACGGGGCGCGAACCAGCGCCAGGCGCGGAGTCCCCATACGACGACCGACACGAACCGGCCCCCGCCACGCTTGGTGACGTAACGGGTATGCGTGGCGGTGCCGGTGGAGGCGACCGTCCGGGAGATGCGGGACTGGGTGTCGAACGTCACACGAGATCGTTTCGGGCCGGCGGCACGATGTCGAGCACGATCTGCGCGACAACGGCGTTCGCCGTCACGCCGTCGAACTCGGCCTCGGCATCGAGAACGAGACGGTGCGAGAGAACGGGCTCGGCGAGCAGCTTCACGTCATCCGGAGTCACGTAGGTGCGACCGTGCGCAACGGCCCAGGTCTTCGCGGCCTTGGTGAGGGCGCGGGCGCCACGCACACTCGCTCCCATGCGCACCTGTGTGGCGGTGCGGGTCGCCTCGACGATGCTCGAGATGTAGTCGAACAGCAGCGGGTTGACGTAGGCCTGGCGGGCGAGGTCGGACATGCCGAGCAGCACCTGCGGGGTGACGACCGGAGCGAGGTCCTGCTTGACGTCTGCGGTGGCCTCGAGGATGCGCACGGTGGCCGCGCGGTCCGGGTAGCCGAGCGAGGTCTTGATCATAAAGCGGTCGAGCTGAGCTTCGGGCAGTCGGTAGGTTCCGGCCTGCTCGATCGGGTTCTGGGTGGCGATCACGAGGAACGGCAGGCCGACGGGGCGCGAGTTGCCGTCGACGGTGACCCGGCCCTCCTCCATGACCTCGAGCAGGGCGGACTGCGTCTTGGCGCTCGCACGGTTGATCTCGTCGGCGAGCACGACGTTGGCGAAGATCGGTCCGTTGTGGAATTCGAACTCGCCCTTCTTCTGGTCGTAGACGGTGATGCCCGTGACATCGCCCGGCAGCAGGTCGGGAGTGAACTGGATGCGTGAGCTCGTGCCATCCACCGTCTGCGACACGGCGCGAGCGAGCGAGGTCTTGCCGGTGCCTGGGAAGTCCTCGAGCAGGATGTGGCCCTCGCTGATCATCGCGGAGAGCACCAGCTCGATCACGTGGTTCTTGCCGAGCACGGCCTGCTCGACGTTGTCGACCATCTTCGTGAAGGTCTCGGCGAACCACACGGACTGTTCTGGGGTGATCGGCATGGAGGTTCGTGTTCCTTTGGTGTGGGGTAGAGGTTAGAAGCTGCAGTCGGTTTCGGAGTTCGCCGTCCACTGGTACGGCTGCAGGCCGGAGTTGGCACCGCCCCAGTTGATGGTTCCCGCGACGTTCCGCACCGTGGCCGCCGTGAGCGGGATATCGCGCGGGTTCGCACCCTCGTCGGGCGTGATGAAGTCGCCGTTCGCGCGCTCGTAGCGCGCCTGGTCGATCGTTGCGGATCCGCCGGCGCCGCCGCCGACGTTCACGCTGAGGCGCGGGCGCACGCAGGTGACGCCCGAGACGTTCACGCTGATCTGCCACGAGCGGTTCGCATCGACCGGGTTGACCGTTCCGTGGCCCGAGCAGCGCTCGGAGCCGAAGACGTTGATGCAGTAGGCGGCGCCGATCGCGGGTGCGCTGCCGGTGATGTCGGCGCCGCTGCCCTCGGAGTAGCCGCGGTACTTGATGTAGAAGCCGTCTTCGCCAGCGGGCGCGTCCTGGATCGAGATGCGGTAGTTGCCGTCGCCGCTGCCGTCGCGCACCTTGTAGGTGAAGCCGGTCGGGGCGTCGGGCTGGTCGTACGGGAAGCCGCGGCTCACGTCGCCGACAGCGAGACCGAAGCCGTTCGAGTAGCAGAAGAAGACGCCGTACTCGCGGTTCTTCGGCACGGTGATGGTCGAGGTCGTCGACTGGTAGCTGTTGGCAGGCGCCGTGGCGACGAGTTCGCCACCGGTCGTCGTGTTGATCGAGCAGGTGGGCTTCGTGCCGCGGTAGGCGATGAAGATGCTCTGCGGCGGCTTCGCGCTGAACTTGTCGTTCACGCCCGTGCCCGCGAGGGTGAGCGAATCCTCTGCCGAGTTGACGACGCCCGAGTCGGTGATGTTCGGCAGGCCGGCCACCTGCATGGTCTGCGTGTTCGTTCCACCCGCGTCGCCCTGTCCTCGGGGGATCTCGAACTGGCTGATCGGCGTGACCGAGACCTGCTGGCCACCGACCGGCAGCGAGACAGTGGTTTCGGTGAGCGCGCCGGTGCGGGGCAGCACGTTGTCCTTGCCGGTCACCCGGTAGGAGACGACGGTCGGGTCGGATCCGGTGATCGAGATCTTCACCGATCCGCGGTCCTGGCTCGTCACACCGTTCTGGTAAACGAGCGTGCGCTCCACGGTGCCCAGCACCGGGGTCGCGTAGGACCAGGCGAGAGTGGTGACGGGTGCGAGCGACTCGCCTGCGGAGTTGACCGCGTACGCACTGTAGGTGAGCTTCTCGCCGTTGGTGAGTCCGGTGATCTGCGTGCAGACTCCCGCGGTCGTGCAGGTGCCGACCTTCTTCGGTCCGGTCTTGATCACGAAGCCGGTGAGGTCGGGGTAGGCCGACGCCGAGGCGCCGGGGCTGACCTGAAGGCGGATGCTGCCGTCGTCGAATGCGGCCTGTTCGACCGAGTCGGGCGTCTTCGGGTAGCCGTGCAGATCGAGGATGAACGTGCCGCGACCGTCATCCGTACTCAACTTGCCCTGCGCGTCTTCGACGACGAACCGCACCTGGCACTTGGCGCCGGTGACGTCGGGCGCATAGGCGGCGCGGATGCGGGAGTTGTCGGCCACGGAGAATGTGACGCCCTCGCAGGTGGAGGAGGACTCGACCTTGACCAGCTTGAGCGGGGTGTTCTTGTAGACGTTGACCTCGCCGCCGCGACCGATCACGTTCACGACGCAGTCGGCCTTGCCCACAACGCAGGTCTCGTTGATGGTGCCGCCCTGCGGAAGGGCGGTCGGCGCGGGGCCGACCTTGACCGAGATGGTGCCAGAGGTGCCGTCGTGGCTGGTGAGGATGACCTTGACGATCTCCGTCTTGCCCGGCTTTGAGGTGTCGAATGACTCGACGGTCAGCGTGCGGTTGTCGGAGCCCAGGCTGATCTCGAACTGGTCGCCCGAGTACTCGATCGCGTAGGTGACCTCGTCGAAGCGCTCCTTGCCGCGCCACACGGTCATCTTGTGCAGGTCGAAGGTGCTGGGGCCGGCGGCCGGGCTCACGGTGAGCGAGGCGGGACGCAGCTCGGGCTGGGCGATCTCGGGTTCGACGGCGATCGGCACGAGCACATCGGAGTAGCTCTTCTGGCCCTGGAGCTTGACCGAGACGGTACAGGAATCGACCCATGGCTCACCCTTGCCCGCGTCGTAGCGCACCTTCGTGCCGGAGACGAGCGTGCAGGTGGCCTCCGCGCGAGCGCCGGTCGTGGTGATCTTCGCCTTCGGCGCGACGACGAGCGTCTCGTCGCGCGGAATCGCCATCAGTCGGTCGAGGTCGAACTCGACCGAGAGCTTCTCCTTGACGTTCTGCGGTCCGACGCCGCTCGCCAGCGCGAGGATGATGTCGTCGCGGCCCGGGATGTGCAGGTAGCCGTACGAGGCCACCTTCTCCCCGAAGAAGTTGTCGCCTTCGAGCTTGAACGGGATGACCGCCGACTTCTCGGGCAGCGCGCCACTGATCTTCCAGCCGTCGATCTCGAGGTCGCCCTGGTCTCCGTAGAAGCTCAGCTTGAGCTTCTTCAGTTCACCGGAGAGCCAGCTCACCTTGCCGGTAACGACGTCGATGCCGTCAGCGAAGCCCGCGCGCTGGTCGAGAGTTACGTAGGTATCGGCGATCTGCGGCCGGTCGGGAACGGCCTGCGGCACGACCTTGAGAACGATGAGGCCGATGCCGGTATCGCCCGTGGAGTTGACGACCGTGTAGATGAATGTCTTGGTGCCGAGCTCGGTGCCGGCGTTCAGCAGAACGCCCGACTCGTCGACACTGCCGATGAGTGCGTCGAGGGCTGCGGCTTCCTCGCTGCCCGCACGGGCATCCGGAATCACGTCGACCAGGGTGAGATCCTTGCCCGCCGGGTCGATGTCGTTCGCGGCGGGGTAGACGGAGACCTTCTTGTCGTCGCCGACCTGCACCTCGACGTAGTCGCTGAAGGTGACGGGGCTCGGGTCGGACTGCGCATCGAGCACGCCGACGCGCACGCTCGCGGTCGCCGTCTTGCCCACCTCGTCCTTGACGCGGTACTGGAACTCGACGGGGCCTTTGAAGCCCGTAACGCTCGTGTAGATGATGGACTGGCCGTCGGCGGCGATGGTCGCGGTGCCGCTCGTCGGCTGCTTCTCGATTCCGTCGAGCAGCACGGCGTCGCCGTCGGGGTCGAGACCGTAGTCGTCGAACGGGATGGAGACCGTCTCCCCCGCGAGCACACGCCCGGTCAGCGTGCGCGGCTGAGGATCGCCGTTCGCTCCGCGGGGCACGACCGTGATGCTGATCTTCGCGATGTCGGAGGCCGCGGGGGTCCCGGCCGAGTAGACGCCGTAGAAGAGCTCGTAGCGGCCCTCCTTCTCGGGGGCGATGTAACGCACGACCGAGCCGCGGGTGAAGGCGAATCCGGACTTCGCCGAGTTCTCGAGCGCGTCGGGGTTGAGCACCATCGCGTTGCCATCGGCCGCGACGTCGTTCTCGAGCACGGGCACGTCGACATAGCTGCCGGCGCGCACCGACACCGCGTCGTCGAGCGCGATCGGCGCCTGCGAGCTCGATGTAGCGAGCTGGATGATCGTGGCCTCGCCCTGGATCGTGCCGCCGGCCGTGTTGGTTCCGTCGGTGATCGTGTAACGCACCGTGCCGAGCACGCCGGGCTGGCCGCTGGCCGTCTCACCCTTGACGCGGATCAGGCGGTGATCGACGACGTTGACGTCGAGACCCGCGCCGTTGGCCGCACGCGGCAGGGCCTCGCTCAGCAGCAGCACCCGTCCAGCCGGGTTGGATACAGCCGAGAACACATCCACGGTGGAGTCGAGCTTGGGCCGCACGAATACGGTGACCGGCGCGGTGGTGATGGCCTGCGTGTCGGCGGAGAGCACGGTGACGCGCACGATGGACGAGGCTTCGTTTGCCGCATCCTTGAGGGTGTAGGCGACGAGGAAGCTGCCCGCGTTCGGCGATTGGAACTGGAAGGTGGATCGGCCGTCGTTCAGGGAGACGAGAGAGCCGTCATCCGCCCCCGTATTGGCGGACGTGATCGTGATGCCGCCGTTGACGCCCGAGACGTGGTCGGTCGGGTCGATGGTGATCGGCTCGTTCGCGATAGTCGTGACGGCGAACGGCACGGCGACAAGGCTCGGCGTCGGCGTGACCTGGATGTTGAGGGTCTTCTCGGTGATGCCGCCGCGCGCGTCGGCGACACTCACGACTACCGGGATCGCGCCGCCCTGTGCGGAGCTCGCGTTGGGGTGCTGGAAGACGATGTTGCCGTCCTGCGTTGCGGCGACGCTGCCGAGGTCGGACGGCTTCTCCTTGCGCACCGACTTCACGTAGAGGGCGTCGCCCTGCGGGTCGACCCACGCGCTCAACACATTGGCGCGCACGGAGCCGCCGGGCAGAACCTCGACGGACGGCCACTCCTGCTGGCACTCGAGAACCCCACACCACACGGGCGCGGTCTGGTCGGTTTTGACGGTCAGGGTCACGGTGGTCGGCGCGGACGTCAGCCCGCCCTCGCGGGTGCCGTCGGTCACGGCGTAGGAGAACGTCGCCGATCCCTTCGCACCATCGGCGACCTGAACCGTGACCTGTTGGTCGTTGTTGGTGATGCTGAGCTTGCCGAACGACGCGGGCAGGGCGCTCAGCGTGCCGGGCGCGACGGTCAGCACGTCTTCGTTCGGGTCGTGGTCGTTGAGCAGCACGGGCAACTGCACGAGGGCGCCGGAGCGAACACCGAACGAGTCCTTGACGGCGACCGGGGGCTTGGCCTCGGTCACCTCCGTCGCGGTCTCGGTGTCCTCTTCGAGGTTCTCCTCCTGCGTCTCGGTGAGCGCCCAGTCCTGCGAGGAGGGCACGAGCTCGCCGTCGGGAACCGTCCAGACCCAGCCGCTCTGCACGTCGTTGAGGATGTACCGCGCACCGTTGCCACGGAACTGCGGCTGCGGGTCGGTTGCCAGCTCGGCACCCGCATAGTCGAGGGGCGTGCTCTCGCGGGTATCGCTGCTCCACAGGGTTCCGGAGGGGCCGTCGAGCCAGGCCGCGAGCACCGTGTCGCCGTTCGCCATCGGCTGGGCGGGCACACCGAGCGCCGCGTCGCCGCCGAACTCGTCGGTCACCGACCCATCGCCCAGATTGATCGAGATCAGGATGTTCGAGCCGGCGATATAGACCCGGTCGCCGCCCTGCGCCGACGCCTGAAGAACGCCGGCACCGGTCAGGTCGGTGTCGACCGCGCCCAGGGCGGATGTCAGCACCTGGTCGCCATCGACGTCGAGCAGCACCCAGGTGGAGCCCACGACGGTGAGGGTGGAGCCGACCTCGGTCGGGCCGTCCTCAACCTGGTCGGTCCCGACGATCTCGCCAGTTTTTGTGTCGTAGCGCAGCACCGTGCCGTCGAGGCTCGAGTAGGAGTAGAGCATGCCGTCAGTGCCGATGGCGATAGCGTCGGAGACGTACTGGCGCGGATCCTCGCCCTCGGGCACCTCGTCGTCGGCGTAGGGGTCGACCGACACCGGGTTCGCCTCCGCGCCCTCGTCGATGTCGGCGACGTAGACGTTGCCGTCGCCGGTCAGGTAGCCGACGAGGCTTCCCGTCGTCGTGACACTCGCGGTTCCGGGCGGGGTGTCCCGCATCGCGCTCGACTCGCCGTCGATGTCCTCGGCGGCCTTCGCGTCGACATCGGCGACCTTGGTGTTGTTCTCGGCGAGCAGCAGCACCGAGTTCGCGGTCTGCACGATGTCGCTCGGCGCCTTGACGTTGCGCACCGTGTCGAGCTCGCGCAGGTCGGTATTGATGCGCGCGTAGCGGTTGGCCTCGCCGACCTGGAGTGCCCAGATCGAGCTGTCGTTGACGGGTGTCTGCTTGACGTCGAAGCCCTCGGCGACGACCGCGACGCCCACGAGCAGGCCGACGATTGCCACGGTCGCGCCACCCTTGATGAGGGAGACGCGAGCCTTGCGGCTCAGGCCGAAGCCGCGCTTGATGCGGGCCATCACAGGCCGCCGATCACAACGGCGCCGACGATCGCGATGATGGCGAGCACCACAACGGATCCGGCGACCCAGAGCAGCGGCACGAGCGGGGACTTGCGGGCGCGGGCGGGACCCTGGGTCAGCACAGCTTCGTCGTCGGGCCGGCGACGGTTGGCATCGGTGTTGACCGCGGTCGAACGGCGGGAGTTCTGGGCGACGGTCGACACCACCGGTCCGCGGTGCACGGCGTTGTCGAAGTTGACGGGGGCGTCGGCGGCGATCCAGTCGTCGGTCGCGACCTCGAGCGGGGTCGGCATCAGGCCGAGCTCGTGCTGCACGTGCTGCAGTTCCGTGGCCAGCTCGAGCATCGACGCCTGGCGCATCGCCGGGTCGCGGCTGAGGGCACGGGCGAGAGCCTGCTGAAGGCGCGCCGGGACATCCGGTCGCGCAATCGCAACGAACTTCGCCTTTGAGATGCGCGAGCTCAGCTGCTTCTGCTCGTTCGCACCGGCGCCATCTGCCTCGAACGGAGAGCGGCCGGCGAGCAGCGTGTAGAGGGTTGCGCCGAGCGCCCAGACCTCGGTGGCGATCGAGCCGGATGACCGCAGCTCGACGACCTCGGGGGCGCTCCACGGCACCGACATGAGGATGACCTCGTCGTTGTCGGCGTTCGCGATCGAGCCGGCGATGCCGAAGTCGGCGAGTACCGGGGTGCCGAAACTCGTGATGAGGATGTTGGAAGGCTTGATGTCGCGGTGCAGGAGACCTGTGCGGTGGGCGGTCTCGAGCGCGCTCGCGATCTTGACGCCGATGTTGAGCACCTCGCTCACAGTGAGCTGCTCCTTGCGGTACCGGCCGCCCATCGAGGCCTTGCACAGTTCCATCACGAGGAATGGCCGGCCGTCGGAGGAGATCGAGGCGTCGAAGACCGTGAGGATCGAGGGATGCGCGCTGAGCCTGGCCATCGAATCGGCCTCGGCATTGAATGTGCGCAGCACACTCTCGTCGACGATGTTCTGCAGCAGCACCTTCACCGCGACCGAGCGCTTCGGCATGTTCTGCTCGAAAAGGTAGACATCGGCGAAACCACCGGAGCCGAGCAGGCGCGAGTATGTGTACCCGGCGAGCACCGGCGGCTGCGCGGGCAACCTCGTTGACACGGCGACTCCTGGGTTAGGCGGTACTGATCTCGCGCAGCTCTGCGACTGGGCGTGAACAAGGAGGTGTTGCCCATAGACCGCTGGGTCCATAGAAGGATTCGGCTACCCCCGTGTCGCGCCGTGGCTCAACTATAACTGAGGGCACCTCGGGGCAGGAACAGCTGAGGCCCGGAGCAGTGAATGCTCCGGGCCCCAGTTGTGGGTACTACTTGTTAGTTGTACGTGCCAGGCGTGTAGTCGTCTGACGAGAACGTGTCGAAGTCGACGAAGCTCAGGTCGGACTCGCTGAATACCGAGTCATCCGTGAAGATGCGGTTCGGGTAGCGCTCGGCCTTTGCCTCTTCGGTCGCCTCGACGGACACATCGCGGTAGCGCGGGAGACCCGTGCCGGCCGGGATGAGCTTTCCGATGATGACGTTCTCCTTGAGACCCATCAGCGGGTCGGACTTGCCCTCCATGGCGGCCTGCGTGAGAACACGCGTGGTCTCCTGGAACGACGCGGCCGACAGCCACGACTCGGTCGCGAGCGATGCCTTGGTGATACCGAGGATCTCCTGTCGAGCGGACGCGGTTGCACGACCTTCGGTCAGTACAGCGCGGTTGACCTCGTTGTACTTCAGGCGATCGACGAGCTCACCCGGCAGCAGCCCGGTGTCACCGTGGTCGACGACAGTCACCTTGCGGAGCATCTGGCGAACGATGACCTCGATGTGCTTGTCGTGAATCGGAACACCCTGCGAGCGGTAGACGCCCTGCACACCATCGACGAGGTGCAGCTGCACGGCACGGACACCCTTGACGCGAAGAACTTCCTTCGGGTCCAGGTTGCCGACGTGGAGCTGCTGTCCGAGCTCGACGTGCTGGCCATCCTCGATGAGGAGGGTTGCACGACGGAGCACCGGGTACGCGATGGGCTCGTCACCGTTGTCGGGGGTCAGGATCAGCTTGCGGCTGCGGTCCGTGTCCTCGATGGTGATGCGACCGGCGGCCTCGGCGATCGGGGACGCACCCTTGGGGGTACGAGCCTCGAACAGCTCGGTGACGCGCGGCAGACCCTGCGTGATGTCATCGGCGGATGCAACACCACCGGTGTGGAAGGTACGCATCGTGAGCTGCGTTCCGGGCTCACCGATCGACTGGGCCGCGATGATACCGACGGCCTCACCGATGTCGACGAGCAGGCCGGTAGCGAGCGAGCGACCGTAGCAGACGGCACACACACCGACAGCGGACTCACACGTGAGCACCGAACGCACCTTGATGTTGTGCACTCCCGCTGCGAGCAGCGTGTCGAGCAGAACGTCTCCGACGTCGGCGCCGGCTTCGGCGATGACCTTGCCCTTGGCGTCCACTGCATCAGCGGCGAGGCTGCGTGCGTAGACCGAGTTCTCGACGTTGGAGTCGAGCACCCAGGCGCCAGCGGCATCCTGTGCGGCGATCGGCATGTCGAGGCCCTTGGAGGTGCCGCAGTCGTCTTCGCGGATGATGACATCCTGCGAGACGTCAACGAGACGGCGCGTGAGGTAACCCGAGTCAGCCGTGCGGAGCGCGGTGTCGGCGAGGCCCTTACGGGCACCGTGGGTTGCGATGAAGTACTCGGCGACCGACAGTCCCTCGCGGTACGAGGAGATGATCGGGCGAGGGATGATCTCACCCTTCGGGTTCGACACGAGTCCACGCATACCGGCGATCTGGCGAACCTGCATCCAGTTACCGCGGGCACCGGAGGTGACCATGCGGTTGATGGTGTTGTTCTCCGGCATGTTGTCTTCCATCGCCTTGGCGACTTCGGCGGTTGCCTTGTTCCAGATCTCGATGAGCTCCTGGCGACGCTCGGCGTCGGTCGTGAGGCCCTTCTCGAACTGCGACTGAACCTTGGCGGCCTGCTTCTCGTAACCACCGATGATCTCGCGCTTGTTCGGCGGCGTGAGCACGTCGGACAGCGCAACGGTGACGCCCGAGCGGGTCGCCCAGTGGAAGCCGGCGTCCTTGATGCGGTCGAGTGCTGCTGCGACCTCCACCTTGGGGTACCGCTCGGCGAGGTCGTTGACGATCGCGGAGATCTGTCCCTTGTCGGCGACTGCCTCTACGTAGGGGTAGTCGCTCGGCAGAGCCTCGTTGAAGAGTGCGCGACCGAGGGTGGTCGACTGCAGCACAACGTTGCCCTGCTCGAAGCCCTCGGGTGCATCGCCTTCGGCGAAGTGGAGGTTCTCGAGACGGATGCGCACCTTGGCATTGAGGTCGAGCGAGTGCTGGTCGAACGCGAGGATCGCTTCAGCGATCGACGAGAACGCACGGCCTTCGCCCTCCGAACCCTCCTTGAGGGTCGTCATGTGGTGCAGACCGATGATCATGTCCTGTGTGGGCAGGGTCACCGGGCGACCGTCAGACGGCTTCAGGATGTTGTTCGACGCGAGCATGAGGATGCGCGCCTCGGCCTGGGCCTCAACGGACAGCGGCAGGTGGACTGCCATCTGGTCACCGTCGAAGTCGGCGTTGAACGCGGCACACACGAGCGGGTGCAGCTGGATGGCCTTACCCTCCACGAGCTGAGGCTCGAAGGCCTGGATGCCCAGGCGGTGAAGGGTAGGTGCGCGGTTCAGCAGCACGGGGCGCTCGCGGATGATCTCCTCGAGCACGTCCCACACCTGCGGGCGTGAACGCTCGACCATACGCTTGGCGCTCTTGATGTTCTGAGCGTGGCTGAGGTCGATGAGGCGCTTGATCACGAACGGCTTGAACAGCTCGAGTGCCATCTGCTTGGGCAGACCACACTGGTGGAGCTTGAGCTGCGGACCGACGATGATGACCGAACGACCGGAGTAGTCCACGCGCTTTCCGAGCAGGTTCTGGCGGAAACGACCCTGCTTTCCCTTGAGCATGTCGCTCAGGGACTTGAGGGCGCGGTTGCCGGTACCGGTGACGGGGCGTCCACGACGACCGTTGTCGAACAGTGCGTCAACGGCCTCCTGCAGCATGCGCTTCTCGTTGTTCACGATGATCTCGGGGGCACCGAGGTCGAGCAGGCGGCGGAGACGGTTGTTGCGGTTGATCACACGACGGTAGAGGTCGTTGAGGTCGGAGGTCGCGAAGCGGCCACCGTCGAGCTGAACCATCGGGCGCAGCTCAGGCGGGATGACCGGAACGACCTCGAGCACCATGGCGGCCGGCGAGTTGCCGGTCTGCAGGAAGGAGTTGACCACTCGGAGGCGCTTGATGGCGCGGATCTTCTTCTGGCCCTTGCCGTTGGCGATCTGGTCGTGCAGGTCAACGCTCTCGTTGGCCAGGTCGAAGGCCTGCAGGCGCTTCTGGATGGCCTCGGCACCCATGAACGCTTCGAAGTACGTTCCGAAACGGTCCTGGAGGTCGTGGAAGACAGCGTCTTCCGGCTTGAGGTCGCCGACCTTGAGGTTGCGGAAGTCATCCCACACACGCTCGAGCTGGGCGATCTGCTCGTCGAACGACTTGCGGGCCTGACCCATCTCCTTCTCGGCGCCATCCTTCGTGCGGCGCTTCTGGTCGCTCTTGGCGCCTTCGGCCTCAAGAGCTTCGAGGTCTTCCTCGAGCTTCTGGAGACGGTCGGCGATGCGAGCGTCGCGCTGGCCCTCGAGGGTCTTGATCTCGAGGCGGAGCTCGTTCTCAAGTCCGGGCATGTCCTCGTGACGCGCATCCACGTCTACCGAGATGATCATGTACGCGGCGAAGTAGATGACCTTTTCAAGGTCCTTCGGCGCCATGTCAAGCAGGTAGCCGAGGCGCGAGGGAACGCCCTTGAAGTACCAGATGTGGGTGACCGGGGCGGCGAGCTCGATGTGGCCCATGCGCTCGCGGCGCACCGACGACTTCGTGACCTCTACGCCACAGCGCTCACAAACGATGCCCTTGAAGCGCACTCGCTTGTACTTGCCGCAGCTGCACTCCCAGTCACGGCTCGGTCCGAAGATCTGCTCTCCGAAGAGGCCGTCCTTCTCGGGCTTGAGCGTGCGGTAGTTGATGGTTTCGGGCTTCTTGACCTCGCCATGCGACCAACGACGGATGTCGTCAGCGGTAGCGAGACCGATCTTGATTTCGTCAAACGCGTGAACGTCGAGCAATTTATCTTCTCTCTTCGAAAAAAACTGTAGGTTCGTCGAACTCGGGTCGGTCTAGATCTCGTCGATGGACGAGGACTCGAACCGAGTGGAGATGTTGATGCCCAGCTCCTCCGCAGCGCGGAAGACCTCGTCATCCGTGTCGCGCAGGTTCACTACCGAGCCGTCGGCCGAAAGCACTTCGACGTTCAGGCAGAGTGACTGCATCTCCTTGATGAGGACCTTGAAGCTCTCGGGGATACCGGGCTCCTGGATGTTCTCGCCCTTGACGATGGCCTCGTACACCTTGACGCGGCCGAGGATGTCGTCGGACTTGATCGTGAGCAGCTCCTGCAGTGCGTAAGCGGCGCCATAGGCCTCGAGTGCCCAGACCTCCATCTCACCGAAGCGCTGTCCACCGAACTGCGCCTTACCACCGAGCGGCTGCTGCGTGATCATCGAGTACGGACCCGTCGAGCGTGCGTGGATCTTGTCGTCGACAAGGTGGTGCAGCTTGAGGATGTACATGTAGCCCACCGAGATGGGCTGCGGGAACGGCTCACCGGAGCGACCGTCGAACAGACGGGTCTTTCCGGTGGAGTCGATCATGCGCTCGCCGTCACGCGTGAGTGTGGTCGAGTCGAGCAGACCTTCGATCTCCTGCTCCAGGGCGCCGTCGAACACCGGGGTCGCGACCTTGGTGTTCGGTGCAGCCTTGAGAGCGTGCTCCGGGATGCCGGCTGCCCACTTCGGGCTGCCCTTGACTTCCCATCCCTGCTTCGCGATCCACCCGAGGTGGGTCTCGAGAACCTGGCCGAAGTTCATTCGTCCCGGGATACCGAGCGGGTTCAGGATGATGTCGACGGGCGTGCCATCCGCGAGGAACGGCATGTCTTCGACGGGCAGGATCTTCGAGATGACACCCTTGTTGCCGTGACGACCGGCGAGCTTGTCACCCGCGGTGATCTTGCGCTTCTGGGCGATGTACACGACGACGCGCTGGTTGACACCCGAGCCGAGCTCGTCGTCGTTGTCAGCGGAGAACTCCTTGACAGCGATGATCGTGCCCTCTTCACCGTGAGGAACCTTGAGCGAGGTGTCACGCACCTCGCGGCTCTTCTCGTTGAAGATCGCGCGCAGCAGGCGCTCTTCGGCGGAAAGCTCGGTCTCGCCCTTCGGCGTGACCTTTCCGACGAGGATGTCGCCGGGGCGAACCTCTGCACCGATGCGGATGATGCCGCGCTCGTCGAGGTCTGCGAGCAGCTCAGGCGAGACGTTGGGGAGGTCACGGGTGATCTCCTCCTTGCCCAGCTTGGTGTCGCGCGCGTCGACCTCGTACTCCTCGATGTGGATGGACGAGAGAACGTCATCCTTCACGAGGTTCTGGCTCAGGATGATCGCGTCCTCGAAGTTGTGACCCTCCCACGGCATGAATGCCACGAGCAGGTTCTTTCCGAGTGCGAGCTCGCCGTTCTCGGTCGCGGGGCCATCAGCGATGACCTCTCCGGCCTCGATACGGTCGCCGGCGTTGACGATGACGCGGTGGTTGTACGACGTGCCCTGGTTGGAGCGGTCGAACTTGCGCAGGTAGTAGTCCTGCGTTCCACCCTCGTCGAGCTGGATCGTGACGGAGTCAGCGGAGACCTCAGCGACAACACCGGCCTTCTCGGCGGTCAGCACGTCGCCGGCGTCGATGGCCGCGAAGCCCTCCATACCGGTTCCGACGAGCGGGCTCTCCGAGCGCAGCAGCGGAACTGCCTGGCGCTGCATGTTGGCACCCATGAGTGCGCGGTTCGCATCGTCGTGCTCGAGGAACGGGATAAGGGACGTTGCCACCGACACCATCTGGCGCGGCGAGACATCCATGTAGCCGATCTGCTCGGTCGGGATCAGGTCGACCTCGCCACCCTTCTTACGTGCGAGCACGCGGGGGTCGGCGAAGTGAGCGTCTGCCGTCAGCGGTGCGTTTGCCTGGGCGACAACGAAGTCGTCCTCTTCACTCGCCGTGAGGTAGTCGATCGTGGTGGTGACCTTGCCGCCCACGACGCGACGGTACGGGGTCTCGATGAACCCGAACGCGTTGATGCGTGCGAACGACGCGAGCGAACCGATCAGGCCGATGTTCGGGCCTTCCGGAGTCTCGATGGGGCACATGCGGCCGTAGTGCGACGGGTGAACGTCTCGCACCTCGACGCCTGCACGCTCACGCGACAGACCACCCGGACCAAGCGCCGACAGGCGGCGCTTGTGGGTCAGACCCGCGAGCGGGTTGTTCTGGTCCATGAACTGCGAGAGCTGCGAGGTACCGAAGAACTCCTTGATCGCGGCGACGACGGGGCGCACGTTGATCAGGGTCTGCGGGGTGATCGCTTCGATGTCCTGCGTGGTCATGCGCTCGCGAACGACGCGCTCCATGCGGGACAGACCGGTGCGGACCTGGTTCTGGATGAGCTCGCCGACCGCGCGGATGCGACGATTGCCGAAGTGGTCGATGTCGTCCACGTCGAGGCGGATGTCGACCTTCTTGCCGTCACGGACACCCTTGACAGTCGCGAGAGCGTTGTCGTGAACGGTGACGTTCGGGGCGGACGTGTCGTGCAGCGAGACCAGGTACTTGATGGTCGCGATGATGTCCTCGATGCTGAGCACCGAGTCGGTCAGGGCTGCATCGATACCGAGCTTGCGGTTGATCTTGTAACGACCAACCTTCGCGAGGTCGTAGCGCTTCGAGTTGAAGTAGAAGTTGTCGAGGAGGGCGCGGGCGGCCTCGGCGGCAACCTGCTCTCCGGGACGGAGCTTGCGGTAGATGTCCTTGAGGGCTTCTTCCTTGGTGAGGATGTTGTCCTTCTCGAGGGTCAGCTCGATCGACGGGAAGCCCTTGAACTCCTCGAGGATCTGCTCGCTCGTGAGGCCGAGGGCCTTGAGGAAGACGGTCACGCTCTGCTTGCGCTTGCGGTCGATGCGCACGCCGACCTGGTCGCGCTTGTCGATCTCGAACTCGAGCCATGCGCCGCGGCTCGGGATGATGCGAGCGGAGTAGATGTCCTTGTCGGACAGCTTCTCGGGGGTGCGGTCGAAGTAGACACCGGGCGAGCGCACGAGCTGGGACACGACGACACGCTCGGTGCCGTTGATGATGAAGGTTCCCTTGATGGTCATGAGCGGGAAGTCGCCCATGAAGACCGTCTGGGTCTTGATCTCACCGGTGAGGTGGTTCATGAACTCGGCGTTCACGTAGAGCGGTGCGGCGAAGGTCTTGCCGCGCTCCTTGCACTCATCGATCGTGTACTTCGGCTCTTCGAGCTCCGGTCCGGTGAACGACAGCTGCATCGTCTCGCCGAGGTCCTCGATCGGAGAAATCTCCTCGAAGATCTCGTCGAGGCCGCTGCGTGACGGGAGGTCGGTGCGGCCCTGGGCCACACCCTCCGCCGTGCGCGTCTTCCAGACATCGTTGCCGACGAGCCAGTCGAAGCTCTCGGTCTGCAAAGCGAGCAGATCGGGAACCGTCAGGGTGTCAGTAATCTTTGCGAAAGAAAGCCGCGATGCTGCGCGGCCGTTCTTGGTGGACTTTTTGGTGGACGCAGTGCGCGCAGCAGCCAAGGAAATAACCTCCGTGGACCCCGTCGGGTCCTCATGCCGGTAGAAACCGACTGTCGGTAATGAATTTGCTCGCAGGGAACTCGATGAGATCCGCCCCGCCGTTATACTCGGGGCGCTCACGTTGTCCGCAATATGACGACGTGGATGACCTGGGAGCGCAAAGAACCACTCTAGTCCGGAATGACGCGCCGTGTCTACCAAAATCTTGACCTGCATCCTCGATTCGGCTATAAGTACCGCTCCGGCTTCGCGACAGACCTGTATGCCCCGGTAAAGTTCTGGCCATGCGCCCCGTTATCCGCACCTCCGTCCTGTCCCTCACAGCCCTGCTGCTGGCCGCCACCGTGGCCGCGTGTTCATCCCCTGCCCCGGTGAAAGATGCTCCGGATGCCCCGGACTCCTCCTCCACGACCGGCGACCTGTCCGACTTCTCCCCCTATTACCCGGTGGCAGAGGGCAACGCGTGGGAGTACACCGCGACCTACCCGGACCCGGTGGGTATCGTCACCTACACCGAGACCATGACGAAGGTCGAGCAGGACGGCGACGAGGTGCGCGCCACCATCGCGCGCTCCTTCCATTACGAGAACGGCATGAACCCCGACTTCGAACAGGACGTCGAGTACGTCTTCCACGAGGACGGCTCGCTCACCGTGCCGTACCAGTCGCTGCCCGACACCTCGGGCGCGAAGGTGACCGTGAAGAGCGGCGAGCTCGTCTGGCCGAGCACCAAGGAGTTCGAGGCCGCGACACCGAAGACCGGAACCATCGAGCTGACCTCCGAGGCCGCGGGCGTATCGCTCGACCTGAGCGCCGCATTCACGATCACCGGAGCCGGGGTCGAATCGGTGACGGTCAAGGCCGGCGACTTCGAGTCCCGCAAGCTCGCGCAGTCGATCGAGATCTCGGTGCCCTCCCTCAGCGAGGAGACGTTCACCGTCGACACGACGACCTGGCTCGCGGAGGGCACCGGCATGGTGCGCACCGAGATCCCCGGCCTGTTCGGCGCCGGCGCGACAACGGTCGAGCTCGTGAAGTTCACGCCCGCCTCCTGACCCGAAACAGCAAAAAGTGCTCCAACCCGACACGGGTGGAGCACTTTTCGCTGTTTGGTCAGCGCAGCTTCGTACCGAAGACCTGCGCCTTCACGAGGGGCTTTACCGCTGAGCTGAAGGACTTGTCGACGAAGTAGTCCTTGAGCCGGTCATCCAGAAGCTCATTGCCGATTGCGGCCATGATCATCGACTGGTCGAGGCTCAGGTAGCGGTCGGCAACCGTGTCACTGCCCACCGCGACCGCATCGTAGAAGCCGCCGGGGCCGTAGGCGCCGAGCGTGTTCTTGATGCCGGACAGGTTGGAGAGCACGGCCTTCTTGTTGTAGGGCAGGGCGAGGAACGCGGCGTGCGGCGTCACCACGCCGTCACCGAACTCCGGCGAGGGATTGGTCGCCTCGCGGCAGCCCTCGTAGCCGACGTCGACGTTCGTCTTCTCGACGTCACTGCCGTAGCCGTCGGAGGAGATGCCGATCTCCTCGACTCCGTACTCCCGGTATTCGGCGAACGGGTCACTCGCGGGCGAGAAGCCCCAGTAGCCGTAGTCGGCCTCCTTCATGCCGTGGTGGATCTGCGCCTTCACGGTAGCCGGGTGGTTGAGACCCCACGAGCGCGGACCCCAGTCGGCCTCGGGCACGAAGAGGTCGGGCATCAGCGCTTCGAACATGCTGCCGCCCCAGGCCGGAACGAGCTTCATGCCCGCGTAGGAATAGGTGCCCTCGTAGACATCGACACCGAGGTAGTTGCGGGTGACGCCGGTCGGCTTCTGCTCCTGCCAGCCGAAGTCGCATCCCTTGTCGGGCATGGTGCGGTAGGTGCCGTAGTACGCGGTCGGCGGGATGTCGCCCTTCGCGATGCCGATGTACGTCGCGATGCGCGCCTCGCTCACCGAGGTGTCGTACCAGTGGCAGGTGTAGAAGACGTCGGCGCCGGTGGAACCGTAATTGTCCGGCACGGCGCAGCCGTCCCCGGGAGGCGCGACCCAGAAGCCGCCGCGGTTGAGGCTGACCCCTTCGCGGGCATTGAGGTCATGGAACCATCCGAAGTCCATGTCGTCGTAGAGCGACAGTGCTCGGGATGACAGGCGCGGCTCCCCCTCCGCGACCACGCGCAGCGCCGTGGCAAGCCAGCCGTTGTCGACGGTGGAGAGGAACGGGTGCACGACGTCCCCGCTGCTCGGCCAGGTCACGAGTTTCGCGCCATCGCTCGGCGCGTACCAGTTGTAGAACATGCCGCTCGGTTCGTGCTTCTCCATCGTCTCAAGGGAGGAGAGCGTTGCGGCAAGGCGAGCGCGGGCATCCTTCTTCGAAATGATGCCGAGGTCACGCGCGACCAGTGTCGACCACAGGTAGCCGCCGATGTTGGTGGGGCTCGTGTAGCCGGCGGGTGCGCTGAGATCGCCCTCGATGTTGTCGGCGGTGAGGCCGGTCGCCGGGTCGGTCATTGCTGCGAGGGACGTCCAGGTGTCCTTCGCGTATCTCTGAAGCTGCCGGTCTCCGGACCCACCCCCGCCGGCGCTTGCAGACAGCGGTGGGGCGACCAGAACGGCGGCGAGGCCGATGGCGATGGACGTGCGGATGACGCGGCGCATGGAAACTCCCTTGTTCCTTGGTTATTCCACGGTCGCACGCAAACCGAACACCCGCAAGGTTTTGGAGCCAACGCACAGGTCGCCCCGAACCCGCGAAAAGTGCTCCACCGGGCGGCGGGTGGAGCACTTTCCGTCGGTTGGTGTGGCAGGGTCGGGGGGTGACAGAAATCGCCGCGATCGACCTGAAGCTCAGCGGCTACCGCGCCGTCATCGAGGACGACCGCTGGGTTCCGGGCAGCTTCAGCCTCGTCGTCGACGGCACACCCCAGTCGCACGTGAACGCCGACGACCCCAGCCAGCTGTTCTTCGAGTACATCCAGCGCATGGGGCACGTGATCGACCAGCTCGGCCTGCCCGGGCAGCCGCTGACCGCGGTGCACCTCGGCGCCGGCGCGCTCACCATCCCCCGTTACGTCGAGGCCACCCGCCCGGGCTCGCGGCAGCAGGTGATCGAGCTCGAACAGGACCTCGTCGACCTGGTGCGCACGCACATCCCGTGGCCGAAGTCCGCGTCGATCCGGGTGCGCTACGGCGACGCGCGCGACGTCGTGATCCGCCTGCCCGAAGGGTTGCGCGAGAGCGCCGACCTGCTCGTCATCGACATCTTCAGCGGCGCCCGCACCCCGGCCCACGTCACGAGCGTCGAGTTCTACCGCGAGGCGTGCACGCTCCTGCGCCCCGGCGGTGTGGTGCTGGTGAATGTGGCGGATGGCCCGGGGCTCGCCTTCGCGCGGTCGCAGGCAGCAACGCTGCTCGAGGTCACCGGCAACGTCGCGGCCCTCGCGGAGACGTCGATTCTCAAGGGCCGCCGCTTCGGCAACGTGGTGCTCGTCGGATCGAACGCGCCGCTCCCCCTCGAGTGGATGCCGCGGCTCCTCGCCGGCGGCCCGCACCCCTCCAAGCTCGTAGCCGGAACGGAGCTGCGCGACTTCATCGCCGGCGCCTCCGTGACCACGGACGCCACCGCGGCACCCTCGCCGCTCCCCTCGAAGAGCATCTTCCAGGTCAAGCCCCGCTCCGACTGAGTCGCTGCCACCCGTTCTCGGGGTGGAACGCTTATTCTGAACCAAGCACTATCGCATCTGGAGTTCTCGTGACCATCATTCTCGGCTACGACCTCATCACCCTTCGTGAGAGGTTCGACCCTGAGGCTGCCGAAGAGCGCCTCGCCGAACTCGGCGAGCTGCGCAGCCGCGAGGCCCTCAACGAGAAGGTCGGCCTGCTGCGTATCCTCGGCCGGCTCGACGAGGCCTGGACGATCGCCAATGAGGCCATGCGCCAGGCCCGCTTCACGGGTGACCGCGAGGAGCTGCTGCGCGCACGGGTGCGTCGCGCCCAGGTGCTGCAGTTCCAGGGCAAGCTCGACGCCGCCCTCATCGACCTGAGCGATTGTGTGGTCGAGGCGCACGCGCACGGCTGGGCAACCGCCGAGTCCTTCGCCCTGCAGCACCGCGGCAAGGTGCACTTCGACCTCGAGGACTACACGGCGGCCCGCGCCGATTTCCGTGACTCGCTCACCCTGCGCGTGCAGGTGAAGGCGCCGAGCGACCAGATCGACAGTTCGATGGTCGCCATCGCCGTCACCGAGTCATTCATGGAGAAAGCGGACCTGCAGAAGGCAGAACTCGACCGCATCGCGGCGGAGGTCGCTCCCGAGGGGGAGCCCGAGTGACGCGTCATCCTCTTCTGATCGGCATTGCCGTCGTCGCCCTGCTGGCCGGCTGTACCGCACCCGGCCCCGGCCCGAATGGCCTCGCCCCGGGAGACGCCGAGGGTGTGCAGCCCGCGGGAGACGCCGAGGTCATCGCGAGCGACCTCACCACGCCATGGTCGCTGGTGCGTATGTCCGATGGCAGCACGCTGATCAGTGAACGGGATACCGCTCTCGTGCGACAGCTGCAGCCCGATGGGGAGTACGGCGACGACCTCGTCATCGACGACGTGGTGCCGGGCGGCGAGGGCGGCCTGCTGGGTATCGCGGTCGACCCGGAGGAGCAGTTCCTCTACTACTACGCGACCGCGGCCGACGACAACCGGGTGCTGCGGGCAGAGCTCTCGAACGACGACGGCTGGTCGATCGGCGAGCCCGAGGTGATCCTCGAGGGGATGGCGAAGGCCGGCAACCACAACGGCGGCCGAATCGCGTTCGGGCCTGACGGCATGCTGTACATCACGGCGGGCGACGCCGGCGACCCGGATCGCGCACAGTCGCTCGACTCGCTGGGCGGCAAGATCCTGCGGGTCGAGCCGGACGGCGCGATCCCCACCGACAACCCGTTCGAGGGCTCCCCCGTGTACTCGCTCGGTCACCGCAACCCGCAGGGCATCGCGTGGGACGACGAGGGGCAGTTATTCGCCGCCGAGTTCGGACAGAACACCTGGGACGAGTTCAACCGCATCGACGCCGGATCCAACTACGGCTGGCCGATCGTCGAGGGCATCGGCGAGGTCGAGGGATTCGTCGACCCGCTCTACCAGTGGCCGACCAGCCAGGCGAGCCCGAGCGGGCTGCTCTACACGCAGGGCACCTTCTTTCTCGCGGCTCTGCGCGGCGAACGCGTCTGGGTGCTCTACCTCGACGGCGACCGGGTGAGCGCGGTGTCGTGGTTCGAGGGCGAGCACGGTCGCATCCGCCATGCCGCCGAGGGCCCGGACGGCTCACTGTGGCTGCTCACGAGCAACACCGACGGCAACGGTGACCAGCGCGAGGGTGCCGACCAGCTGCTGCAGTACCGGCTGAACGAGCTCGTCGAGGGCTGAGTCCTGTGGACGCTCGCGGCGGGGAGTCACCCGCTCGGGCTAGCCTTAACGAATGGCTGATCTCGACCGCGTGCGCCACTGGGCCGTTGCCCTCATCGCGCTGCACCTCGACGACAGCTGGAGCTTCCGCTTCGACAACGCCAAGACCCGTGCGGGGCTCTGCAACTACACCGACAAGCGCATCTCGGTATCGAAGTACCTCGCCGCCCGCTACGAAGACGACGAGATCCACCAGGTGCTGCTTCACGAGGTCGCCCACGCCATGGCGGGTTCGCGCGCGGGCCACGGGGCGAAGTGGAAGTCCGTTGCGGCCGATCTCGGTTACGAGGGAAAGCGCCTGCACTCCGGTGCGATCGCCGACGAGTTCGCCCCGTGGGTCGGGCACTGCCCGGCCGGTCACGTGCACTACCGCTACCGGGCGCCCACGCGAATGCTCGCCTGCGGCAAGTGCTCGAGGCGGTTCAGCCTCGACCACGCGATCACCTGGAAGAAGCGCTAGCTCCCAGTTCGCCCGCCACGTGCTCGGCGACGAGCTTCCAGTGGCCGAGCATCATCTTGCGTTCGTTGCGGTCGGCGAGCTTCTCGTGGTGGAAGGAGATGGTCGTGCCGGTCACGGCCTCCTTGACGCGCACCTGCAGCGTCGTCGGGTGCGGCCAGTCTTCGGGATGCCACGTGAGCCTGATCATCGCATTCTCGCCGTAACTGCGCACCTCGCCCGAAACGCCATCCCGGGTCTTATAGGGCTTGCCCTTCTCGCGCGGGAGCGTGACCTCGCCGAGCCACAGCGCGACACCTTCGCCCATGAGGAACTCCCAGACCGCGGGCAGGTCTGCAGGTACCGTCGTGCGCACGCCGACCTCCCAGCCCGCGTCCTTGGTCTTGCCGGTGGTGTCTTCTGCGTGTGCCATGTAACCAACTATACTGGTTACCATGCGACACGCGACAGGGCCCGTCCGTCCGACCGGCCAGTGGTTCACCTCGCGTGACGGTCACCGCTGGTGGTTCGACTCCGGAGCGCAGGCGCTCGACTTCGCCTACACGGGCGGAATGGGCGACGGACGCAGTGCGTGGGAGCTCATGCACGGGGCATCCGACCTCGCCAGCTGGTTCGAGGGCCGCTTCGACGAGGTGACACGGGATGTCACGGACCGCGAGTTCTCCGACGCCCTCGGCCTGCGCGGCGCAATAGCCCGGGCCGTGACCGCCGTGAGTCGCGGGGCGGCGCCCGACGGCGAAGACGTGGACGTCATCAACCTGTTCGCGGCGACGCCCGACATCCCGCCCGCACTCGAGGGTGGCACCCGCCAGGCGGGACGAACCCGCGCCCGCGTCGGCCAGGCGATGTCCGAGCTCGCGCGCGAGGCCGTCGACCTGCTCGGCGATGACGGTCGGGAGCGGATCCGGGAGTGCGCCGCAGCGGACTGCCAGATCGTCTTTTACGACGAGTCCCGCTCGAACAATCGCCGCTGGTGCTCGATGCAGCGATGCGGCAACCGCGCCAAGGTGCGCGCACATCGTGCGAAAACCGCTTAGCCGAGGTCGCGGATCACTATCGAGTTCACCCTGCTGAGCTTCTGGTCGAAGGTCACCTCGTAGGGGATGACCTCTTCCCACGCGTCGCCATCCAGCTCCTGGAGGGAGCGCGTGAAGTGCACGTCGTACGACACGGTGACGCTTTCGGCTGTGTTGTCGAGAACCTCCCAGTCGTCGATGGTCACCGCGCTGTCGAGCACCGTCTGGTTGCCGTTGCTCACACTCGTCGCGGCGGCCGCAACGGTCTCGAAGGGGGCGTCCGAGAGAAAGACGTCGTTGACAATCGACAGGCCCGCGATCCGGTCGATCAGCTCGCCCTCGTCGGCTCGCGGGTTCATCTGCAGACCGTCGATGCCCTGCAGCTCCTCGGCGAGCGCGGCGCCGAATCGGTCGAGTGCCTCGTCGTCGGGTTCGGGCACTGTCGCGCAACCCGCGAGCACAACGGTAAGCAGAAGGATCGGGGTCGCGCGCGCGAGCTTCATGACGGGGAGACTACTCCACGACGGTGAAACCAACCGTGTGCAGTACGTCATCCCGAGACGACGGACCGATGAGCAGCTCGAACTCGCCGGGCTCGACCACACGGTTACCTGCGGCATCGACGATGGTGCACTCCGCAACGGAGACCTCCAGCTCGACGACGATCGACTGCCCCGGCGCGAGGTCGACGTGGCGGTAGGCCTTGAGCTCCTTGTCCGCCCAGCTGGCCGAGGTGACGCAGTCGCGCACGTAGACCTGCACGACCTCGTGGGCAGGGCGGGTGCCCGAGTTGCGCAAGCGGACAGTGGCACGCACCGTGTCACCGGCGGTCACCCTCGGTGTCGAGATGGCCGCCCGGTCGTACTCGACCGTTGTGTAGCTGAGCCCCTCGCCGAACGCGAAGGCCGGGCGCTGGGTGAGATCTGCGTACCGGTCGCCGTGCTGGCCGCGGATCTGGTTGTAATAGGTGGGCTGCTGGCCGACGTGCTCGGCGAAGGAGATCGGCAGCCGACCGGTGGGCTCGATGCGACCGAGCAGAAGCTCGGCGATCGCGAGACCACCCTGCATGCCGGGGTTGGCGACCCACACGAGTGAGGCGTCGCGCACGGCGTCGGGCAACACAAGCGGCTTGGAGGCGAGAAGCACGATGACGAGCGGGGTGCCGGTCGCGGCGAGCGCCTCGAGCAGGGCCCGCTGCCCGCCGATGAGCTCGAGCGTCGCGGTCGAGCGGCCCTCCCCGACCAGTTCGATGCGATCACCGACAACGGCGACGACCACGTCGGCATCCTGCGCGGCAGCAACGGCCGCGGCGATCCGCTGCGCGTCGGGCTCGGCCGGCACCACGATCTGCGGCCGGGGCTGTCCGTCGAGGAAAAGTGCGCCGGCCGGATTGTCGGCGAGGGTGAGGATGTCTGCACCGACCTCGTGGGTGACGGTCCAGTCGGCGGGTGCGAGCTGCCGCAGCCCGTCGAGCACGGTGCTGATCTGCTCGCGCGGGTGACCGTCGTCGAGCCAGTCGACCTGGCCGGAGGACCCGGCCCAGTCGCCGAGCTGGGTCTGAGCGTCGTCGGCGAGGGGGCCGACCACGGCGATCCGGCGTGCCGCGCCTTCCACGGGGAGGGTGCCGTCATTGCGCAGCAGCACGAGCGAACGCCGGGCGACCTCGAGGTTGAGGGCGGTGTGATCCGGTGCGGCCATGACCGCCCCGATGCGCTCGTCGTCGGGCATCCGCGGGTTCTCGAACAGCCCCAGGTCGAACTTGAGGGTCAGGATGCGCTCGATCGCCCGGTCGAGATCCGTCTCCGCGAGCAGGCCGAGCGCAACCGCATCCAGGGCACCCTCGAAGAACGCCGGGGTCGTCATGACCATGTCGTTGCCCGCGCGGATCGCCGCCGCGGCTGCGTGCGCGTGGTCGGGCTGGATCTTCTGCTCCCACACCATGCGGCCGACGTTGTCCCAGTCGGTGATGAGGGTGCCGGTGTAGCCCCACTCGCCGCGCAGCACGTCGTTCAGCAGCCAGTTGTTCAGCGTGATCGGCACACCGTCGGTGGTCTGGTAGCCGATCATGAACGTCGCGCAGCCGGCCCGCGCCACCCGCTCGAACGGCGGCAGGAACCAGGAGCGAAGCTTGCGGTGGGAGATGTCGGCCTCGCTCGCATCACGCCCGCCCTGCGTCTCGGAGTACCCGGCGAAGTGCTTCGCCGTGGCGAGAATAGCTGTCGTGTCGCCAAGGCCATCGCCCTGGTAGCCGCGCACCATGGCCGCAGCGAGTTCGCCGATGAGGAACGGGTCTTCGCCGAAGGTCTCATCGATGCGGCCCCAGCGCAGATCGCGCGCGACGCACAGCACGGGTGAGAAGGTCCAGTGGATGCCCGTGGCCGCCACCTCGATGGCCGTCACCCGGGCGACCCGTTCGACCAGGGCTGGATCCCACGTGGCCGCCATCCCGAGCTGCGTCGGAAAGATCGTCGCGCCCTCCCAGAAGGAGTGACCGTGGATGCAGTCCTCGCCGACGATGAGCGGGATGCGCAATCGCGTCTCGCGTGTGAGTTCTGCGGCGCGCAGCACCCGCTCGGGCGACGTGTGCAGGATCGACCCGGCGAAGCGCTCGAGCACGATGTGATCGAGGTCCTCCCGGGCGTCGAACTGCATCATCTGGCCGACCTTCTCGGGCAGCGTCATGCGCCCGACGAGGTCGGCGACGCGCACCGAGGTCGGCAGCGAGACGTCGAGATAGGGCAGGAGGTCGGTGTGCAGGGTCATCGGGCTTCGTTCGTCGGAGTCGTGCGCACTGCGGTCACGGTGTCGTTGATGTTGAGACCCTTCTTCTTCATGGCGCGCGCACGCTCGCCCGCCGAGCGCAGGCGCGGGTTGACGTACTCGTCGATGCCGAAGTTGATGAGGGAGAGCGCGACGCCGATGGCGGCGATGCAGAGGCCCGGGGGCAGGTACCACCACCACTGGTTCTGCCGGAACGCGCCCTGGGCGCTGGCCCAGTTGAGGATCGTGCCCCAGTTGTAGGTCGTCACCGGGATCACGCCGATGTACGACAGTGTGGTGAGGCCGAGGATCGCGGCGGTCACCGTGCCGACGAAGCTCGCGGCGATGAGGGCCATCAGGTTCGGCAGCATCTCGACAGTGATGATGCGGTGCAGCGGTTCGCCGTTGGCGCGCGCCGCCTGGATGAAGTCGCGATTGCGCAGCGACATGGTCTGCGCGCGCAGCACTCGCGCGCCCCATGCCCAGCCGATGAGGCCGAGCACGGCCGCGATGACCCACAGCGGCGGATCCTCGAACATCGAGGCCACGATGATGATCAGCGGAAGACCCGGGATCACGAGGAAGACGTTGGTCAGAGCCGAGAGCCCCTCGCTCCGCCAGCCGCTGAGGTAGCCGGAGATCACGCCGACCACGATCGCGATGATCGTCGCGATGATCGCGGCCAGGAAGCCGACCACGATCACGCCGCGGGTGCCGTGGATCACCTGGCTGAGAACGTCTTCGCCGATGTGGGTTGTGCCGAGCCAGTGCTCGGGGGTCGGCGGCGAGAACCGCGCGCCGGGGTCGAGCTGGGTCGGGCTGTAGGGCGCGAGCACGTCCGCGAAGATCGCGACGAGCACAAAGAAGCCGAGGATGACGAGACCCGCGATCGACTTGCGGTTGCGGAACATCGCGAAGGCGGAACCGAACCGCAGGCGCACGGTCGAGGTCGGGACGATGGTCAGTGGAGCGGTCATGGCTTAGGCACCCGTCTGGCGTGTACGTGGATCGAGGAACGCGTAGGCGACGTCGGCGAGCACATTCGCGACGAGTACGGAGAGCGTGATGACGAGGAAGACCCCCTGCATCAGCGCGTAGTCCTTGGCGTTGGTGGCGTCGAGCAGCAGCTTGCCGACCCCCGGGTAGCTGAAGACCATCTCCATCACGATCGTGCCGCCGACGATGAAGCCGATCGACAGCGCGAAGCTCTGCACCTGCGGCAGCACGGCATTGCGGGCCGCGTACCCCCACAGCACGCGGCGGTTCGGCATTCCCTTGGCCTGCGCGACCATGATGTAGTCCTCGTCGAGCACGGTGAGCATCATGTTGCGCATGCCGAGCATCCAGCCGCCGAGCGAGGCGATGATGATCGTCACCGCGGGCAGGAAGCCGTGGTGCAGCACCTGCCCGATGAACTCGAGAGTCCACTCCGGACTCATCCCGACCCCGTAGGCCTTGCCGATCGGGAACCACCTGAGGTTGACCGAGAACACGGCGATCGCGAGCAGCCCCAGCCAGAAGTAGGGGATCGTGCTGAGGAAGGTGGTGATCGGGATCAGCGCGTCGAGTCTGCTGCCACGTCGCCAGCCGACGATCGCGCCACCGATCGTGCCGATCGCGAACGAGACGATCGTGGCGAACCCGACGAGCCCCACGGTCCACGGGAGCGACTGGCTGATGACCTCGGCCACCGGGCGCAGTCCATGCAGGAGAGAGACGCCCAGGTCGCCACGCAGCAGGTGCGACCAGTAGTCGATGTACTGCTCGAAGAGCGACTTGTCGGTGTCCAGCCCGAGCAGCGCGCGCAATCCGTCGGCCGCCTCGGGGCTGATGTTGCGGTTGCGGGCGAGGTAGGCCGAGACGGCGTCGCCCTTCATCATGCGTGGCAGGAAGAAGTTGATCGTCACCGCCGCCCAGAGGGTGAACAGGTAGAACAGCGCGCGACCGCCGAGGAACCGCCAAGGGATGCGCGAGTGTCCCTTGCTCGCGGTCGTCGCGGTGGTGCCGACCTCGAGAGCATCGATGGTGTCGGTGTTGTTATCTCCCGAGGGAAGCGGTGCTTCCTCGGTGGGGATCTGGGGCTGCAGTGCGGTCATCGGTCGCCTCCCGCGGTACCGGACGAGCTTCCGGACATCGACGCGAAGAACTTCTCCGGGTCGGGACTCGCGGCTCTCAGTTGCTGTGTGTACGGGTGCTGTGGGCGCAGGATGACGTCATCGGCCGACCCGCTCTCCACGATGCGCCCCTGGTTGAGCACGATGATCTCGTTGCTGAAGTGCCGGGCCGTCGCGAGATCGTGGGTGATGTACAGCACACCCAGCCCCTCCTCGCGCTGCAGGTCGGCGAGCAGGTTCAGCACGCCCAACCGGATCGACACGTCGAGCATCGAGACCGGTTCATCCGCCACCAGGAATTTCGGGCGGGAGGCGAGGGCGCGCGCGATCGCGACGCGCTGGCGCTGGCCGCCAGAGAGTTCGTGGGGACGCCGTTCGGCGATGGAGTACGGCAGGCGCACACGGCCGAGCAGTCGGGCGACCTCGTCGTCGAGCTCGTCTTTGGGCACCACGCGGTCGAGGCGCAACGGGCGCTCCACGTGGTGGCGCACCGAGTGGTACGGGTTGAGCGAGGCGAACGGGTCCTGGAAGACCATACGCAGCTGCTGGCGGTAGGAGCGCAGTCCGCTGCCGTGCCGCGGGATCGGAGTGCCATCGATACGAACCTCGCCGCTTGAGGGCGTCTCGAGCTGCGTGAGGATCTTGGCGATCGTGGACTTGCCGCTGCCGGACTGGCCCACGAGGCCGATCGTCTGTCCGGATTCGAGGGTGAAGCTGACGTCATCCAGAGCCTTGATCTGGCCCGCGCCGCGAACCGTATAGATCTTGGTGACGGCGTCGAATTCGAGGAGGCTCATCGTGAGACCAGTCCTTTCTCACCGGTGAGGCGGGGGAACGACGACAGCAGCTTCTTCGTGTAGTCGTCCTGCGGGTCGGACCAGATGCGCTCTGCCGTGTTGATCTCCACGATCTCGCCCTCGCGCATGATGGCGATGCGGTCGCTGATCTCGAGCAGCAGCGGGAGGTCATGGGTGATGAAGATGACCGAGAAGCCGAACTTGTGGCGCAGCTCGGAGATCTGGCGCAGGATCTCGCGCTGTACGAGCACGTCGAGCGCGGTGGTCGGCTCGTCCATGACCATGAGCTGGGGGCGGAGCGCGAGGGCCATGGCGATCATGACGCGCTGGCGCATGCCGCCCGAGAGTTCGTGCGGGAACGAGCGACGGCGCTCGCCTCCCACCTTGACGATTTCGAGCAGTTCGACGACGGCGTCGCGACGCTCCGACTTCGACATGGCCGGGCGGTGCACCTGGTAGACGTCCTCGAGTTGTGAACCGATCGTCGCTACCGGGTTGAGCGCGTTCATGGCGCCCTGGAAGACCATCGAGATCTTGTCCCACCGGAAACGACGCAGCTCCTCGACATCGAGCTGGCTGATCTCGACGTCTTCGCCCGAGCCGTCGTGGAAGACGACCGAGCCGCTCGTGATCACGGCCGGCGCCTTGAGCAGGCGCTGGATGCCGTAGGCGAGTGTGGTCTTGCCGCAGCCGCTCTCCCCCGCGAGGCCAAGGATCTCTCCCCGCCGCAGAGTGAAGTCGACATTCCGCACGGCCTCGACCGGCGGTTCGACGTCGTACATGACGGAGAAGTTGTTTACGGAAAGGAGGGCGTCGCTCATCGTTGGGTGTTCGCTTTCAGTCGCTGGCGCGCAGACAGGGCGGGTGCACGGGGTACACCCGCCCTGCTGCTGTGGATCAGTTGCCGGGCTTCAGCTTCGTCAGGATCTGGACGATGCCGGGCTGGGTCGGATCTGCCGATGCGTACTGGTCGTCCTCGGTCGGGAACCCCACGTAGTTACGCGTGTTGTACTCGCCCAGGAGCGGGTGGGATCCCAGCGGGATGGCCGGGACCTCATCGACGAACGCCTTCTCCATAACGGCGAGGGCTGCCTTGCGCTCCTCGTCGGAGGAGGTGTTGGCGTAGGTGTTCAGCGCCTCGGTCACCTTCGGGTCGTCGAAGCGACCGAAGTTGAACTGGGCCTTGTTGTCGACGATCCACTTGGGGTCCATCGTCGAGGTGTACAGGCCGTAGGCGTTCCCGGTGTCCTCGAGCCAGTGGATGATCGCGTCGAAGGTGCCTTCCTGGCGAGCGGCATCCCAGCCGCCCCAGTCGGGCTGGTCGACCTTGACGTCGATGCCGAGGCCCTCCTTGAGTTCTTCGGCGAGAAGCGCCTGCTCGGTGTTCCAGTCACTCCAGCCCGCGGGCACGGAGATCGAGAACGAGACGGCCTCGCCGTCGGGGTCGATCAGCTTCTCCGACTTCCACGTGTAGCCGGCGTCGGTGAGGACCTGCCGGGCCTTCTCGATGTCGACCTTGTAGTTGTCGTCCTTGTACTCGGGGAGCACCTCGTCGTCGAGGAGATCGCCGAGACCGGTCTTGCTCCAGACCACCGAGCTGGCACCTTCACGGGCGACATCGACGTAGGCCTGGCGGTCGATCGTCCAGGCGAGGGCCTGGCGCAGCGCCACGTTGTTGAACGGCTTCTCCTGCAGGTTCATGAACAGCGTGCCGGCACCCGCGGTGGGCGAGACGAGGAGGTTGTTCTTCTCGTCGGCGGCGAGGTAGCTGTCCTCGATCTGCGGGATGAAGGCCTGCGCCCAGTCGGCGTCGCCGGAGACGAGTGCCGTCGTGAGGGCCGCGTTGTCACCGTAGGAGACGTAGTTCAGCTGCGGAACAGCGAGCTCGCCGCCCCAGTAGTCGGGGTTGGCGGTCAGCGACACGGACTCGGTCGACCAGTTGTCGAGAACGTAGGGTCCGGTTCCGACAGCGAGGCCTTCGCCGGTGAGGGGATCGGTGTTCGGGTCGGCGATGTCCTTCCAGATGTGCTCGGGCACGATCGGCGTGTGCAGCACGCGCGCCTGGGCGGTGAATTTGGAGAGACCAAAGGTGATCTTAACCGCGTCACCATCGACGGCGATGTCGGTGATGTTGAGTCCACCGGTGTCGGTGAGCTTGCCGGACTTGATCATGTCGAAGGTGAAGACGATGTCGTCGGCGGTGAACTCGGTGCCGTCGCTCCAGTTGACGCCGCTGCGGGGCACAACCGTGAGCTCGGTGTAGTCGTCGTTCCATTCGACGCTCTCGGCCAGCCACGGCGTGGTGCCGAGGTCGCCGGTGGGATTCACGAGGGCGAGGGTTTCGAAGATGACCTTGCCATAGGCGTACTTGGATGCGGACGAGTCGCCGAGGTACGGGTTGTGCGACTCGGTGGTGATCGCTCCGTCGGGCTTGGCGATGGTGAGAGCCGCGCCGCTGCCGGTCGACTCGGGTGCTCCTGTCCCGGCACAGCCGGACAGGAGAAGGGCCGCGGCTATGCCTGCGGCGACGACGGTGGTTCTAAGCCTCATTGCTTCTCCTTCGTGAAATGGATCTCTGCGCCGAGTATCACTACGAAAGAGTGTCACCTCAGCACTGAGGGTGATTGCAAAATTTAGCTTACAATCCAGTCAGCAAGTAAAACAAGCGCCGCGACACATTCCACGCCGCGGCCTGCGTACTCTTGTCCCTGATGAAAGGAAGTGCTGTGGTCCAGACCCGTCACCAGCCTCGGTCACGCCCTGAGACCCTGATCCGCCGACGCGAGATCCTCGATGCTTCGGTCGACATATTCGGGGCCAAGGGTTATACCGGGGGCACCCTGCAGGAGATCGCCGAACAGGTCGGCATGACGCACGCGGGCATCCTGCACCACTTCGGGTCGAAGGACCAGCTGCTGCTCGAGGTGCTCGAGCACCGTGACGAGACGGACGTGGCGCACCTGGAGGGGCAGCACATCCCTGACGGCCTGGCGCTATTCCGCCACCTCGTGAAGACGGCCTTCCTGAACGCCCAGCGCATCGGCATCGTGCAGGCCTACGCCGTACTGTCGGCCGAGTCGGTCACCGACGACCACCCGGGGCGCGAGTTCTTCCAGAACCGCTACCGCAACCTCCGTGATGAGGTTTCCCACGCATTTCAGGTCGTCTGCGAGGAGCGCGGCGTCGATAACGTCGCGAATATTGCCGACGCCTCGGCCGCAATCCTCGCCGTGATGGACGGACTGCAGGTGCAGTGGCTGCTCGAGCCGACCGCGGTCGACCTCGGTCGTGCATCGCAGTTCGCCATCGAGGCGATCGTCGCCAGTGTGCTGCACCCGCAGCAGTCCGTGCTGACCGAAGAAACGATCAGCAGCTAGCGGTTACTCGGTGACCTGTACTTCTTTCCAGAAGGCCACGTAGTTCGCGAAGTCCTTGCCGACGCGGTCGATGCCGCCCTGGTACGGAGTGGGGTAGCTCCACGCGCGGTCCTGCAGCAGCGTGTCGCCGTCCTTGACGGAGAAGTACTGGCACTCGCCCTTCCACGGGCAGGTGTAAGGGGTGGGGCTCTGCTCGAGGTACTCGCTCTTCACGCTCGACGGCGGGAAGTACCAGTTGCCCTCGATCGAGATGAGGTCTTCTTTGGGGGCTTCTGCGATGACCACATCGCCGAGTACTGCCTTCATGATTCTCCTTAGGGTCGTGTGCGGGACAACGCTAAGCCCGAAAGCTGAATTCCCTCATAACGAGGATGCCCGGCTGCGCGTTTGCCGTACGTGCCTCGACCAGCACCTGCTGCTCGCCGGCGGCCGCAAGCTCCTTGCCGGTGACGCTCGCGCTCAGCAGGTGGGACACCGCATGACGCAGTCCGCCGAACGAGGCACTCGCGGCCGCCGCCTCGGGGGATGTCGAGTCGAGGCCGACGGCGATGATCGCATCGATCACGGATCCGGCCGCGAGCAGGTCTTCGACGGCGAAACGCCCATCGTCGGCGCCGGCCGCGACGACGGAGATGATCACCCGGTCTCCGAGATCGGCCTGACGCTCGAGCACCCACGCGGCGAGCGCGGCGCTGTTGCCGACCGTTCCCACAATGACGGCCGCATCGGTCTCGACGACGAGCGGATCGGGAGCCCCGGCGGTAGGCAGCGCATCCACCCAGATCAGGATGTGCGCCCCGGGGACGATGGCGGCCGCGCCCTCGAGCCCCCAGTCGAAACGGACCTGGTACTGGGTCTGGTTGCGCGCTGCGTTCACTCTCTCACCGTAGCCGAGCCCATCTCCCTCGCGATCACGTCAAAGTCGTGCTGTGAGAGCTCGAGGTTGCCCCGCCGCAGCTGGAAACCCCAGTTGCTGTTGCCGCGGGTGAACTCGAGCACGTCGAGCAGGGGCGCGATCGGTGTGGCGTGAGCGGCGGTGTCGTAATCCACCGCACGCCGCCAGGGACGGAAGTCGCCGTCGGTCGCCTGCCAGATATCGCCCTCGGCGATCGTGCCGATAGCCGTGAACTCCCTGAGTGGCGCGCCCTCGGGGTGCGCGGTCTTCGGCGAGTAGAAGACGAGGCCGTCGCCGGGCTGCATCCGCAGGATCCCGGCCTTCGCGCCGTGGTTGGTCTGTACGATTCTGAGCGCCGAGCCCTTCTCGACGTGGTTACGCTGCACTACTCCGAGCCAGAATCTCATGGCTCAGTTCTACCGCGTGCCACAGACTGAGGGCATGCGCATCGTCCTGAAACTCGTGCTCGATTGTGAACCGGATGCCGCGTGGCGCGCGATCCGCAACCCACGGGTATTCCGTGCCGTCTCGTCGCCGCTCACCACTTTCGTCTCGCTCGAGCCGCAGGGATTCCCCGAGACCTGGCCCGAGGGCGTGCACCACCTGTTCGGTCGCGCGTTCGGCGTGCTGCCGATGGGCGAGCAGACCATCGACCTCGCCTTCCTCCGCCGCGGAAAGGTGCGCATGGTGCGCGACTCCGGCGAGGGTCTCAGCGGACCACTCGCCCTCGTCACCGCCTGGGAACACACCATGGCGGTCGCCGACTCGGGCGACGGGCGCACGCTCTACCGCGACCAGCTGCGCTTCTCGGCGGGCGCGATCACCCCCCTGCTCTGGCCCGTCTTCTGGGCGTTCTGGCAGTGGCGCGCGTTCCGCATGAGCCAGCTCGCGCCCACCTGGCGCTAGTAGCGTTGCAGCATGACCGCTCTCGAGGTAGCCGACTGGCGACGCCAGGTGTTCGCGATGTACGCCCAGGTGCGGGAGGCGACCGACCTCTACGCCGCGCACGACCTGTGGCGCCGCGAACGGGACCGACTCTTTGCGACCCACCCGTCATCCCCCCTTCTGCCGGAGGATCTGGCTGAATTCACCGGGCTGCCGGTGCGGCCCTACGATCGCGACTGGCGCTTCGAGGTCGAGTTGCAGCCGGTGGAGTCGCGGCGCATGGAGGTCGAGACGGGCACCGACGGCATCGTGCCGTTCGACCTGATCGGTGTCGTGGATGTGCCCTCGGTCGGCACCCTCGACGTCTGGCGCCTCGCATCGTACGGTGGCGGCATCTTCCTGCCGCTCAAGGATGCGCTGGCCGGCTCACCGGGCGGAACCTACGGCGGCGGGCGCTACCTGCTCGACACGGTGAAGGGCGCGGATCTCGGCGCGACCGGCAACACGCTCGTGCTCGACTTCAACTTCGCGTACAACCCGTCCTGCGCCTACGACCCCGCGTGGGCCTGCCCGCTCGCCCAGCCGGGCAACACGGTCGCGGTCGAGATCCCCGTCGGCGAGCGGTATTCCGGCGCTCACTAGGCCCGCTCTGCTAGAGTGGAACCACTTGCAAGACCATGACGGTCTTCCTGCGTCGTAGAACGCTCCCTCTTCTCGCTCGTTCCTCTGCTCCTGTGCCTTCACCCGCCAGTGCACGAACCGGCTCGTAGATATCTTCTCCGGCGATCGATTGCGACCATCGTCGCTCTCGCCACCAGTACGGATCGAATGGTCCGTGCACTGATGCCCGAAAGGCACCACCCCTTTAATGACTGACATCTCATTCGGCGCGCTCGGCGTGCCCGCACCCCTCGTCGCGAAGCTCACCGAGCTCGGCAAGACCGAGGCGTTCCCGATCCAGGTCGACACACTGGCCGACACCATGAGTGGTCGCGACGTGCTCGGACGCGGCAAGACCGGCTCCGGCAAGACCCTCGCCTTCTCCATCCCGCTCGTCACCCGCCTCGGCGGCAAGCTCGCCGGTGGCAACCGCCGCCCGGGCCGCCCGCTCGCGCTGGTGCTCGCACCGACCCGTGAGCTGGCCACCCAGATCTCCGCCGTCATCGAGCCGCTCGCCGAGGTCTACGGCCTCAAGAGCACCACGATCTTCGGCGGCGTCTCGCAGCAGCGCCAGGTCGCGGCCCTCAAGGCCGGTGTCGACATCGTCGTCGCCTGCCCCGGCCGCCTCGAAGACCTCATGAAGCAGGGCTTCGTCTCCCTCGACGCCGTCGAGATCACCGTGCTCGATGAGGCCGACCACATGGCCGACCTCGGCTTCCTGCCCGTCGTCACCAAGATCATGGACAAGACCCCGCAGTCCGGCCAGCGCCTGCTCTTCAGCGCAACGCTCGACAACGGAGTGGACAAGCTCGTCAAGCGCTTCCTCCACAACGAGGTGCTGCACTCGGTCGACGAGGCCACCTCACACGTCTCCGCCATGACCCACCACGTCTTCGAGGTGCCGTCGGTGAACGAGAAGAACGAGCTCATCCGCAAGCTCGCCTCGGGCACGGGTCGCCGCATCCTCTTCATGCGTACGAAGCACCACGCCAAGAAGCTGGCGCGCCAGCTGACCGACGCGGGCATCCCCTCGGTCGACCTGCACGGCAACCTCTCGCAGCCCGCGCGTGACCGCAACCTCGCGGCCTTCGCCTCGGGTGAGGTTCGCGTTCTCGTCGCTACCGACGTCGCAGCCCGCGGCGTGCACGTGGACGACATCGAGCTCGTGATCCACGTCGACCCGCCCATGGAGCACAAGGCCTACCTGCACCGCTCGGGCCGCACCGCCCGCGCCGGCAAGGAAGGCGAGGTCGTCACCCTCGTTCTCCCCGAGCAGCGTCGCGACACCGCAGCGCTCCTGCGCAAGGCGGCCATCACGGTCACCCCGCAGCAGGTCACCGCATCCTCGCCCGCCGTCGACAAGCTCGTCGGCGACGTGGCTGCCTACGTCACCCCCGCACCCCGCGCTGCCGAGCAGCCGCGCGGACAGTCGCAGGGTGGACGCTCGCAGGGCGCCAACGCCCAGCGCAAGCGCGCCAACCGCGACGGCCAGCCGGCACGCACCGACCGCTCGGGTCGCCCCGCAGCCGAGGGCGGCGGACGCCAGCAGCGCAGCTCGCAGCAGCGCGCGGCAGGCTCCGGCCAGGCGTCGAGCGGCGGCCTCAAGGTCGGCGGACTCGTCGGCATGAGCCAGGGCGGCGGCGCTGGACGTCGTCGCAGCGGCGGCCGCTAGAACTTCACATTCCGATAGCACCACAGCACACGCGCTCGGCCTCTCGGGGTCGGGCGCTTGTGGGTTAACGGCCCGGCTCGGGGGTACCGTGAAGCATGAGCCGCGTCATCCGCCCCGCTGAGATTCGGGATGCCCCAGCGCTCGGCCGCGTGCACGTCGAGTGTTGGCGCGAATCGTACGGGCACTTCCTCAGCCCCGGGTTTCTGGCCGAACTCGACCCGGTCGCACGCGGCGAGCGTTGGATCCGCACCCTGGGGGAGCCCCGCGCCGACGACAGGGTCGCCGTGCTCGAGGTCGACGGCGAGCTGCGCGGCTTCGCGATGAGCGGCGCCACCGTCGACGAGGATGCCCCGCGCGCCCACCAAGTGTACGCGATCTACCAGTACGCGACCGAGCACGGATCCGGTTCGGGCGCCGAGCTGCTCGACGCCGTGATCGGCGATGAGCCCGCCTCGCTCTGGGTCGCGGAGCTCAACCCGCGGGCCCACAGCTTCTACCGCCGCAACGGCTTCGACTTCGACGGCACCCGCAAGGTCGAGCCCTCCTGGGAAGACCTCGTCGAGCTCCGCATGATCCGCTGACGGGCGCCTCGCCCACCAGTTCAGGGGGGTTCGCGGCGGAGGTCGGGACTATACGATGAAGCGCATGGCAGCTGAGATCCGTCGTGCAGAACCCGCAGACGTCGAGACGCTCGGCGCACTCCACTCGGGATGCTGGCGCGAGCTGTATCCCACGGTCCTTCCCGCAGCCGTGCTCGACGAGCTGAGCCCCGCCATGATGTCGGGACTGTGGGCCAAGTTCGTCGCCCGCGGCGGAGCCTACGAGCAGTACGTGGCCGAGGTGGATGGCGCGGTCGTGGCCTTCGCCGGTATCGGGCCCGGTCGCGAGCCCGGATACGAGGAGGCTGTCGAGCTGTACTTCCTCTACGTGCATCCCGAATATCGTCGCAAGGGCATCGCCCGCCAGCTGCTCAAGACCGTGCAGGCGCACTACACCTGGCTGTGGGCCGGCAATCGCCCGGCGCAGCAGTTCTACAAGAAGGCGAAGTTCTACCCCGACAGCGTCGCCCGCGAGGGCAGCCTGTTCGGCGCACCGCTCGAAGAGGAACGCTTCAGCGGATAGGCAGGCGCTACGGCAGCACGCCCACCGAGGCGAGAGCCGCGCGCAGAAGCGCGCCGCGACCGCCCTCCATGTCGGCGGCGATGCCGTCTGACGCGGCATCCTTCGGCGACATCCAGGTCAGCTCGAGCGCATCCTGGCGCGGCTCGCACGTTCCGGTGACCGGGATGACGTATGCCAGCGAGACCGCGTGCTGGCGGTGGTCGGTGAACTGGCTCGCGCCCGGCCACGGAAAGTACTCCGCCACCTGAAACGGCACCGGTGAGGCGGGCAGCAGGGGGAACGCCATCGGCCCGAGATCCTTTTCGAGGTGACGGAACAGCGCGTCACGGATCGTCTCGCCGTACATCACGCGCCCCGAGACCAGCGTGCGGGTGATGGAGCCCTCGGCTGACGCGCGCAGCAGCATCCCGACCTCATTGACGCGGCCCAGGCCGTCGACACGCACCGGCACCGCCTCGACGTAGAGCAGCGGAAGTCGACGGCGGGTCTCGGCGAGTTCCTCATCGGAAAGCCAGCCGGAGTTCGGGTCGGGGGTGCCTACGGAGCTCATGCTCCATTGTGACCCATCGCCGGGTGAAACCCGTGCGCTCTCAGTCGACGGCCACCCAGCGCCGCACGAGGTCGGTGATGATGGGAGCCTTCGCCGCGGCATCCTCTTCGGTATCGACCATCAGGATGCCGCGATCCTGCGTCGCCCACTTCAGCAACCCGCTCGGGTCGTCGAAAGTGAAGGATGACGTGTCGTCGCGCACCTTCGCCCCGCGGTGGAAGATCAACTGCACCCCGCCCTTCGGGTGCATGCGCATGGTCACCCGGTCCGTGTCGTTGAACACGAAGCTGGGGGCGTTCCACTTGACGTGTTCAGTGATGCCGTCATCGGCGGCAAGGATGGACGCGCGCAGGGATTCCACTATCGCTTCGCTCATGGGGACATCCTAGGAGCCTGCCCCGACACTCCCGCGGCGTCGGTGGTTCACGAGAAGATATACCGATGGCCACCGTGCTCGACCGATTCTCTCCCGCGACGCGTGAGTGGTTTCTCGGCGCGTTCCCGGCACCGACCGCCGCGCAGCTCGGCGCGTGGGAGGCGGTGTCCTCCGGCTCGCACGCCCTCGTCGTCGCGCCGACCGGATCGGGCAAGACCCTCGCGGCCTTTCTCTGGGCCATCGATCGACTGGCGTCGTCGCCCCCGCCCGAGAACGTGATGCATCGCACGCGCGTGCTCTACATCTCCCCCCTCAAGGCTCTCGGCGTCGACGTCGAGCGCAACCTGCGCGCCCCGCTCGTCGGGGTGACCCAGACCGCCGCGCGGCTGGGCGTGCCTGCGCCTCCCGTAACGGTGGGGGTGCGATCCGGTGACACCACGACGCAAGACAGAAGGATGCTCGCGCGCACGCCCCCCGACATCCTGATCACCACGCCCGAGTCGCTGTACCTCATGCTCACGAGCGCCGCAAAAGAGACCCTGCTCGGCGTCGAGACGATCATCGTCGACGAGATCCACGCCGTTGCCGCGACCAAGCGCGGCAGCCACCTCGCCCTCTCGCTCGAGCGGCTCGACGCCATGCTTCCGAAGCCGGCCCAGCGCATCGGTCTCTCGGCGACCGTGCGACCCATCGAGGAGGTCGCGCGCTTCCTCGGCGGCTCATCCCCGGTGAAGATCGTCGCGCCGCCCGCGCAGAAGACGTTCGACCTGCGGGTCGTCGTCCCGGTCGATGACATGACCGAGCTCGGCACGACCGCGGTGCTCGAGGGGTCATCCGCGGGCAATGCGCCCCAAGGATCGATCTGGCCTCACGTCGAGGAGAGCATCGTCGACCTGATCCTCGAGCACACATCCACGATCGTGTTCGCGAACTCTCGGCGGCTGGCCGAGCGGCTGACGGCGCGGCTGAATGAGATTTATGCGGAGCGCGCCTCCGATCCCGAAAACACGCTCGAGGTTCCCTCCCTCGCAGGCTCGGTCGGCGCTGGGGTCGCGGCATCGCTGCGCGCTGCTCCTAGCTCCACCGCGCTCGCGGAGCGAGCTACTCAATCAGCGAAACTTCCAGCCCAGATGATGGCGCAGGCCGGCTCCACCTCCGGCGCCCCGCCCCTCCTCGCCCGCGCGCACCACGGCTCCGTGTCGAAGGAGCAGCGGGCCGACATCGAAGACGACCTCAAGAGCGGGCGGTTGCGGTGTGTGGTGGCGACGTCATCCCTCGAACTGGGAATCGACATGGGTGCCGTCGATCTTGTGGTGCAGGTCGAATCTCCACCGAGTGTCGCGAGCGGGCTGCAGCGGGTCGGTCGCGCCGGGCACCAGGTCGGTGAGGTCTCGCGCGGGGTGCTGTTCCCCAAGCACCGGGCTGACCTCATTCACACCGCGGTCGCAACGGAGCGCATGCTGAGCGGCCAGATCGAGTCGATCTCGGTGCCCGCAAACCCGCTCGACGTGCTCGCCCAGCAGACCGTCGCCGCCGTCGCGCTCGAAGGGCTCGGTGTGGACGAGTGGTACGAGCTCGTGCGCCGCAGCGCCCCGTTCGCGACCCTGCCGTACAGCGCGTACACCGCAACGCTGGACCTGCTCGCCGGCCTCTACCCGAGCGACGAGTTCGCCGAACTGCGGCCCCGCATCATCTGGGATCGCGTCGCCAACACCATCACCGGCCGGCCCGGAGCGCAGCGCCTCGCGGTGACGAGCGGCGGCACCATCCCGGATCGCGGCCTGTTCGGGGTGTTCATGGTGGGCACCGAGTCCGCCACCACCGGCGGACGCCGCGTCGGCGAGCTCGACGAGGAGATGGTCTACGAGTCGCGCGTCGGCGACATCTTCGCGCTCGGCGCGACGAGCTGGCGCATTGAGGACATCACCCACGACCGGGTGCTCGTGAGCCCCGCCTTCGGGCAGCCCGGCAAGGTGCCGTTCTGGAAGGGCGACGGCCTCGGCCGCCCCTACGAACTCGGCGCCGCGATCGGCGCCTTCACGCGCGATGTCGCGACCGGCACCAGCGTCGAATCCCGGGCGCGACTGGCCGAGGTGGGCCTCGACGAGCGCGCCGTCAACAACCTCGTGGCCTTCGTCGGCGAACAGCAGGCGGCGACCGGGCACGTGCCGACCGACACGACTCTCGTCGTCGAACGGTTTCGGGATGAGCTCGGCGACTGGCGCGTGATCCTGCACTCCCCGTACGGCATGCAGGTGCACGCCCCGTGGGCTCTCGCCGTGGGTGCGCGGGTGCGCGAGCGCCTCGGCATGGATGGCGCTGCCATGGCCAGCGACGACGGCGTCATCGTGCGCATCCCCGACACCGATGCCGAGCCTCCGGGCGCGGAGCTGTTCGTGTTCGAGCCCGGCGAGCTGGAGGACCTGGTCACGACCGAGGTCGGCGGGTCCGCTCTGTTCGCCTCCCGTTTCCGCGAGTGCGCAGCCCGGGCACTGCTGCTGCCGCGCTACAACCCGGGCAAGCGCTCCCCGCTCTGGCAGCAGCGGCAGCGTGCCTCCCAGTTGCTGGATGTCGCACGCAAGTTCCCGAGCTTCCCGATCGTGCTCGAGACGATCCGCGAGGTGCTGCAGGACGTCTACGATCTGCCCGCACTGACCCGACTGTCGGCGGATATCGCGAGCCGTCGCATCCGGATCGTAGAAACCGAGACCGAGCTGCCCTCGCCCTTCGCGCGCTCCCTGCTGTTCGGTTACGTTGCCGCCTTTATGTACGAGGGCGACTCGCCGCTCGCCGAGCGCCGGGCCGCCGCTCTCTCGCTGGACTCCGGGCTGCTCGCCGAACTGCTCGGTCGCGCGGAGCTGCGCGAGCTGCTCGACCCGAAGGTGCTCGAGCAGACCGAGCTCGAGCTGCAGCGCCTCGCTCCCGACCGCCGCGCCAAGGGGGTTGAGGGCATCGTTGATCTCGTGCGTGTGCTCGGGCCGCTGTCGGTGCAGGAGATCGACGAGAGGTTGGTGCCGGATCTCGATACGGCCGCGGGCGGCCTACTCGATCAACTCGCACAGCTGGCCGGCGCCAACCGGGTGCTGCGGGTGACCATCGCCGGCACCGAGCGCTGGGCCGCGATCGAGGACTCGGCGCGGCTGCGCGACGCGCTCGGCGTTCCGCTGCCGATCGGCGTTCCCGCGGCGTTCATCGAGCCGGTGCCCGACCCGCTCGGCGACCTCGTCTCCCGCTACTCCCGCACCCACGGCCCGTTCGCCGCGCAGGAGGTCGCCACCCGCCTGGGTCTCGGCGTCGCCGTGGTGCTCGACGCATTGCGACGGCTCGGCGCCGATCGCCGAGTGGTCGAGGGCGAGTTCCGCCCGGGCGCAGCCGGCAGCGAGTGGGTCGACGCCGAGGTACTGCGCCGCCTGCGTTCCCGATCCCTCGCTGCCCTGCGCCACGAGGTCGAGCCGGTCGACGCCCCCACGCTCGCGCGCTTCCTGCCGGCCTGGCAGAACGTGGGATCCAAGCTGCGTGGTATCGACGGTCTCGCCCAGGTCATCGACCAGCTTTCCGGTGTCTCCCTGCCCGCCTCCGCGTGGGAGTCGCTTGTGCTGCCCGCCCGCCTGCGCGACTACACCCCCGCCTGGCTCGACGAACTGACCCTGTCGGGCGAGGTGGTCTGGGCCGGTGCCGGCGTGCTGCCCGGCAGCGACGGCTGGGTCTCCCTGCAGTTGGCGGATGCCGCTCCCCTCACGCTCCCTTCCCCTCTCGATCGTGACGCCGCAAGCGGCGACCTCACCGAGCTGGAGCGCGGCGTGCTGAGCGCCCTGAGCGGAGGGGGTGCGTACTTCTTCCGCCAGCTGCAGTCCACTCTCGCCACCGACGGCACACCTCCCCTGGACCGCGACCTGCAGCTCGCCCTCTGGAACCTCGTCTGGGCGGGCTGGATCACCAACGACACCCTGGCTCCGCTGCGATCCTTCCTCGGCGGCAAGGCACCGGCCGCCTCGAGGCCCCGATCCGCGCAGCGCAGCCGCGCCTACCGGCCACGCGTCTCGACGGCGGTTGCGCAATCCGGGCTGCCGGTCGTGAGCGGACGCTGGTCGCTGCTTCCCGACGCCGTGAGCGATCCGACCGTGCGCGCCAAGGCGATGGGAGAGCTGCTGCTCGAGCGGCACGGGGTCGTGACCCGGGGGTCGGTCGTGAGCGAGGGCATCCGGGGCGGCTTTGCGCTTGCCTACAAGGTGCTCAGCGGCTTCGAGGAGTCGGGCAAGGCGCGTCGCGGCTACTTCGTCGAGGGGCTCGGGGCCGCGCAGTTCGCGACCGGGCCGACCGTCGACCGGCTGCGCAGTTTCGGCCGCGCACCCGGCGAGACCGAGGAGCCGACAGTGGTGACGCTCGCTGCGACCGACCCGGCCAACCCCTATGGCGCCGCGCTGCCCTGGCCGCAGGGCGAGGGGCACCGGCCGGGCCGCAAGGCGGGTGCGATCGTGGTTCTCGTCGACGGGCAGCTGGTGCTCTACGTCGAGCGCGGCGGCAAGACCGTGCTCACCTTCGGCTCGACCGAGGACCAGCTCGACCCCGCCGCCGTCGCCCTCGCCGAGGTGGTGCGCGGCCGCATCGGCAAGCTCAGCATCGAGAAGGTCGACGGCGAGTTCTCCATCGGCACCCCACTCGGCGACTCGCTGCAGCGCGCCGGCTTCGGCCCGAATCCCAGCGGCCTGCGACTGAGGGCCTGACCGTGCCCGAGGGAGATACCGTCTGGCTGAGCGCGCACAACCTCAACGCCGCGCTGGCCGGCACCGAGCTGACCGGCTGCGACCTGCGCGTTCCCGCCTTCGCGACAGTCGACCTCAGCGGCGAGATCGTGCACGAGGTGGTGAGCCGCGGCAAGCACCTGCTGCATCGCATCGGCGACTTCAGCATCCATTCGCACCTCAAGATGGAGGGCTCGTGGCACCTGTACCGGCCGGGAACGCCGTGGCGCCGCCCCGCGTACAGCGCGCGGGCGGTGCTCTCGACCGAGGAGTGGACGAGCGTCGGTTTCTCGCTCGGCACCCTCGAGGTTGTGCCGCGGGAGGAGGAGCACACGGTCGTCGGGTTTCTCGGCCCCGACCTGCTCGGTGATGACTGGGATGCCGATCGCGCACTCGCGAACCTCGCCGCCGAGCCCGACGTGCCGATCTACGTGGCGCTGCTCGACCAGCGCAACCTCGCCGGCCTCGGCAACGAGTACGTCAACGAGTTGTGCTTCCTGCGCGGGGTGCTGCCGACCCGGCCGGTGTCGAGCGTCGACCTGCCCGCGTTTGTCAGCCTCGGCCACCGGCTCATTAACGTCAACAAGGCGCGCTCGATCCGCGCGACCACGGGCGACCTGCGCCCCGGCAAGCAGTCCTGGGTCTATCCGCGGGCGGGCAAGCCCTGCCGCCGCTGCGGTACGAAGATCCTCACGGGGAAGCTGGGTCCGACTCCGCTGATCCAGCGCGATACCTTCTGGTGCCCGCGCTGCCAAACCTGAGCAGCGCGACGCCGACGAGCACGCCGAGGAGCGCGCCGCCCGAGTTCAACAGCACGTCGTTGACATCTGCGATCCGGGATGGGATGCCCAGCTGCACGACCTCGATGATCACCGTCACGAGCACGGCCGCTCCCAGCGCGAGCATCCACCGCCGTGTGAGCAGCACGAACAGCAGTCCGATGGGGGCGAACATCAGGATGTTCGCCAGGAAGTCGGCGTCGTCGACGCGGGGTCCGGATGACGTTGCCGCTGCCGCGACACCCCCGCGGAACAGGGCATTGAACACGAGGGTCGGGAAGCCGGCCGAGGTCAGCGTGGCTGCCGCCACGGCGCCCAGGTACAGCGCCGTCACGATGCGCAGCCAGAGGATTCCCACTCGCTCCACGGTACGCAGCCGTCTCGCCCGGTGCGTCAGCCCAGCGAGGTATCCGCCTCCGCCTTTGGGATTTCCTCAAAAAGATAGACAGACCGGGTGCCCTTGTCGATAGGGTTGCCGGAGTCCACCCACCTCGACGGAAGCAGCACCGATGACCGACGCCCAGGCAAAGCCCACCGTTCACGAACTTCCGCCCGAGAATGTCGGCCGCGGACTCCTGTTCTCGCTCGCCGTCATCCCGGTCGGCGTGATCCTCTGGGTCGTCGTCTGGAGCCTCGGCTTCATCGCTGCCATCATCGCCGCTCTCGTCTCGATCGGCGCCGTATGGCTGTACCGCAAGGGATCCGGCGGTCGCGTCAGCTTCGTCGGTGTCATCGTCGTTGCGGTCGTCACCCTCGTAACCCTCGTGATCGCGTTCCTCGGCGGACTCGTTGCCGACTACGCCGCGGCCATCGCCGCCGAGATCGGCGGAACGCAGCTCGACGCGCTCGCCTACCCCGATTTCTGGACCTTCTTCGGTCTCGACCTGCCCGCCATGCTCGAGGGCAACGGCCTCAACCTGCTGCTCGCGCTCGGCTTCGGAGTGCTGGGCGCGTTCGGCACCCTGCGCGCCGTTTTCGCCGAAGCGAAGGCCGCACCCGCTGCGGCGTACAGCTTCCCGCTCGCGCAGGAGGCGCCCGCCGAGCCCGCCGCCCAGTTCGGCACTGCTCCGGCCGTTACGCCCGACCTCAACGCGATCCCCGCTTACGAGGTGCCGCCGGCCGCAGCGGTTCCCGCCGTCGAGCCGACCGCCCCTCCCACGCCGGAGACCGACCCGCGCGTCTAGTCGACCAGGTGCCAGAAGCTGTAGCTGCCGCCGCGGCCGTCTTTCGCGAGGGCCTCGTCGACGCCCTGCCGCTCGCGGTCGTTGGAGTGGCTCGCGTAGCGGATGACCGCGCCTGAACCCTCGTCTGCGACGCTCACCACGATGCCGGTGTGATCCGGCCTGCCGTTGCTGTCCCAGTCGAACTGCACGAGGTCGCCGGGTGTCACGCGGTCGCGCGCCGAGGCATCCAGAACTGTCGCCAACTCGGGCTTGCCTGCGAGGTAGTCGCGCAGGGCGGTCGAGCTGATCCACGCGTCGCTATAGCTGTGGTGGCCGTCGGGCGAGCGGCGGTGCCACCACTGGTCGGTCTGCTCCCAGCCGCGGGCGATGAGGGTCTGGCTCGCGAAGTTGACGCAGTCGGTCGTGTCGAGGGCGCCGTACTCGCCGGCGTTCCGGGAGTTCCAGTACGTGCCGACGTAGTCGAGCTGCGCCGCGACGTGACCCGTCTCGGCGCGGGCGAGCGGTGGCGCGACCATGCCGCCGGTGGTCGAGAGCAGCACTGCACCCAGGGCGACCACGCCCGCCGCGCCGAGCAGCGCGACCCGACGCCGGAGCAGCGTTGCGAGCACGCCGAGAACGATGCCGAGTGCCCCGCCACCCGTGTTGGCGAACACGTCGCGCAGGTCGGATACGCGCGACGGGATTCCCGCCTGCACGAGCTCGATGGATGCGGTCAGCCCGAACACGAGAAGCAACGCGAGCCACCAGCGTCGGGGTCCGGCCAGCAGGAGCAGCAGCATCCCGAGCGGTACGAACATCGCCACGTTGGCCGCGAACTCGAGGCTCGACGGGCTGGGCGCGCTGCCGGGGAGCAGCTCGGTCATGCCCCTGAACAGGTCGAGGGCGCCGGAGACGACCCAGGTCGGGCCGAGAGTGGCGAAGGCCACGAGGGCGAGATAGCTGACGGTGAGCCCGATCAGCAGGCGGCGATTCTTCATGATTCGACGCTACGGAGCGGCGAACGCCACGGAATCGGCCGGGCGGACGCACGGCGTCATCCCTCAGAGCGAACCGCGGGAACTACTCGAGCAGCGCGTGGTCGTGCGCGAAGATGACCAGCTGCACCCGGTCGCGCAGACCGAGCTTGCCGAGGATCGTGCTGATGTGCGATTTGACGGTGTGCAGGCTGAGGAAGAACTCCTCGGCGATCTCGCTGTTGCTGAGCCCCCGCGCCGCCGACTGGAACACCGTGCGCTCGCGCGCCGAGAGCGTCTCGTAGGTGGCGGGCGCCGGCGTCGGAGCGGCTGTCCGGGGCGCGAACAGTTCGGCGAGGTCGGCAGGCGCGATCACGGACGACCCGCTGTGTACGGCCCGCACCGCGGCGCAGAGGAAGTCGGGGGTCGAGTCCTTGAGCAGAAACCCGCTCGCCCCGAAACGCATCGCGGTCGCGGCTGCCAGGTCGAGGTTGAAGGTGGTGAGCACGATCACGCGCGGAGCCTGATCGGGGTTGCGCTCGAACAGCTGCCGGGTCGCCTCCACGCCGTCCATAACGGGCATCCGGATGTCCATGAGCACCACATCGGGACGAGTCGCCTCGATCACGGTGAGCGCCTGCGCCCCGTCGCCCGCGGTGCCCACGACCTCCATGTCCGACTGCGCCGAGATGATCACGCCGACGCCCTCACGGAACAGCGCCTGATCGTCGACCAGCACCACGCGTATCGCGCTCACAGCGCGGCCACCGGTAGCCGCGCTGCGAGGATGAAGCTGCCTCCGCGACCTTCGTCGGTGATCCCGTATTGCAGTTGACCGCCCACGCGCTCGAGTCGCTGCCGCATCCCGGCCAGACCGGAACCGGAGTGCTCGCCGATGGTCGGGGCACCGCCGACCGGCACGAGATTACGCACCTCGATCTGCAGCGCGTCGGCCGTCCAGCGGCGCGAGACCCGGATAGCGCTCGCCCGATCCGAGTACTTGAGTGCGTTGGTGAGCCCCTCCTGCAGAACCCGGTGCGCGGTCTCGGCGCGCAGGGCGTCGAGCGGCAGCGGGTCGCCCGCCACGGTGCTGTCGATGCGCGCGCCGGCCCGCGTGACGTTCTCGATGAGTCCGTCGAGGTTGTGCCGCAGCGACAGCTGGCCCGTGTCGACCGCCTCGATATCGCTCAGCACCTGTCGAACCTCGCCGAGGGAGCGGCGGGCGGTGTCGGCGATGGCTGCGGCGGCCTTGCGCATCGCTGCGTCATCCGAAGCATCGATGTATTGCACCGAGTCGGACTGCGCGATGATGACCGCGAGCGAGTGGCCGATCACGTCGTGCACGTCACGCGCGAGTTCGGCCTTGTCGTTGGCGAGGGTGGCGAGCACGGCGAGACGACGCGATTCCTCCTCGGCGGCGAGGCGCGCATCGGTGATGGCCTGGCGCTGGCGCAGCAGCCGGGCGGCGAGGCCCGCGAGCCACGCGCCGCCGAGCACACTGCCCGGCACGATCACCAGCACGGCGACGCGGCGGCGCAGCGAGCCGGTGTCGGCCGGGATGACGTTCCACGCCCACGAGTAGGAGGGCGCGAGGTAGATCACCGCCACCACCGTGCCGATGAGCACCGACATGGCGGCGATCACGAGCAGCCACTTGCGACCGTGCGCGACGGCCGAGTACAGCACGATGACCGTGCCGATCTGCAGGAAGGAGATGTCCTGGTCGGTCGCGATCTGCGCCATCGCCGAAAGCCAGGCCAGACCGAGTGCCACCGACGGGGCGATGCGGCGGCAGATCAGCGCGGCGATCATGATGACGAGGGCGAGCCAGGTGGCACGGGGCAGCAGTCTCGCGGTCGTGACCCACAGGCCGAACGCCCCGAACAGCAGGGCGAGCACGAGGTCGAGTGTGAGATTGACGCGCGCGGGGAGCAGGGGTGCGGTTCTCACCCCTCAAAACTAGGGATGACGACCCCGCACTGCATCAGCCCAGAGGACGAGATCCGCGGCGCTCGGCCAACAGCGGGAACAAGTGCAGTTCGCTGAGTGGCGCGACCACGAGACCGTGATCCTCGCCGAGGGTGATCCAGCGCAGCTCCTCGATCTCCGCGGCCACGGCCACCGGCCCGTTGACCGTCACGAAGAAGACGTCAGAATCGACCGTATGGTCGGGCTCGTTTGCGGCCTCCGCCTCGAAGCGGCCCCAGTATTCGAAGTCGCCGGGGTCGAGCACAAGGCCCAGCTCTTCGTTGAGTTCGCGGGCGAGGGCGTTCTGCGGCAGCTCGCCTGGCTCGATCTTGCCGCCGGGCTGCATCCACGAAGTGGTGCCGCGCTTACGGACAAGCAGGACACGGCCCACGTCATCCACCAGCACTGCTGCGACTATTCGAAGAACTGTGGACACGGTGACAACGCTACGTCACCCATTGGCCGATGCCGTCTCGCGGCGTACCGTCGGGGTATGACTGAAATCAGCACCGAAAAGGACAAAGACACCACGCCCGACGGATCGACGTCCGACGATCAGGACTTCCAGAACCCGGAGACCGAAGAAGACACCGCGTCGGGCGGTCCCGCCGACTAGCTGCGGGCCTCCCCCGCTATCGAGTGCAGCTGCGCCTCGGTCACCGAGATGCCGGCGTCGGTGAACCGCTGGCGGAGCGCTTCGACGAGGTCGGTGACGTGCCCGGCGGCGAGGTCTCCCCGGGTCTGTTCGACGATCCCGTCGATCTGTGCGCTGGTGAGGGATTCGTTGCTGCCGTCCTGGACGGGCTCATTCATGGTCATGGGGCCATGATCGACCTCGGGACTGGGAGCATGCCCGGAACGGCTCGGTCGAGTGCGAAGGCGAAGGCGAGGAACAATCCCCGCAGAGTATGCCTCGGCGCCAAAGCTGAGTAGCGTCGAGGGAATGACTGGCGCACTTTTCCTCGTGATGGCCGTCATCGCACTCGGAATCATGGCGCTCGGGCACCGCAAGGGCTTTCAGCCCTCGCTCGTGATCCTGCTCGTCGCGGGAGCGGCATCCTTCATCCCGGCGGTGCCGCGGCTTGAGCTCGAGCCGCACCTCATCCTCGGTCTGGTGATGCCGCCGCTGCTCTACGCGGCCGCCGTCAACTTCTCGTTCTTCACCTTCGTGCGCAACTTCAAGCCGATCGTCGGTCTCGGGTTCACCCTCGTGCTCGTGACCACGGTGATCATCGGCTTCTTCACCTCGTGGATCGTGCCCGCGATCGGTGTGGCCGGAGCGTTTGTGCTTGCCACGGTCGTCTCCCCGCCCGACACCGTGACCATCGTCAGCCACGGTAAGGAGCTGGGCCTGCCGCGCCGGGTCGTCGCGATCCTCACGGGCGAGAGTCTCGTCAACGACGCCGCGGCCCTCACCTTCTTCTCTCTCGCCGTCGCCGCTGCGGCCGGCACGCACACCTTCATCAGCAACCCGTTCTGGCTGTTCGTCTACGGCTGCGTCGTCGGCATCGTCATCGGATGGGTGCTCGGAGTGATCGCCATCACCGTGCGGTCGCTGCTCGGCAGCCCGGCCCTCGAGACGGCGCTCGGCCTGATCCTGCCGTTCGCCGCCTACTTCGTCGCCGAGTCCTTCCACGCATCGGGGGTGCTCGCGGTAGTCATCGCCGGCTTCACCGTGAGCATCGGCACCCAGTACAACCCGGGGCGCGAGACCCGCGGAGTCGACTTCCGCACCCGCAGCATGGAGCGGCAGGTCTGGCCCGTCATCGAGACCGCGCTCGAAGCCTTCGTCTTCGCCTATATGGGCCTGCAGGTGCGCTGGGTCATCGAGGATCTTGCGGAGACCGAGTACAGCTTCGGCGAGGCCCTGGGCCTCGGGTTGCTGGTGCTGCTCGCCGTCATCCTCATTCGTATCGCCTGGGTCGCCGCGCTCTACGGCAAGGGGCTGTTCGACGCCTGGATCTTCGCGAAGCGGGCAGCGATCGACCCGTCTGACCCGCGAGTCGTGCGACGTATGCAGCAGGTCGAGCGCATGGAGCAGCGCCAGGCCGAGCGTGAGGAACGATGGCGCGAGCGCGACGAGCGTTGGGCGGAGCGACGTCCCGACCGCCAGAAGATCGAGCGCCCGAAGCGCCAGCGGAACATGCGGCAGCCCCCGCGCCCGCTGTCGTGGAAGGAGAGCCTGCTCGTCTCCTGGACGGGCATGCGCGGCATCGTCACGCTGGCCGCCGCCGGCTCCATCCCGCTGGTCGACGGGTTCGGCGAGGAGTTCCCGGGCCGCACGCTGATTCAGTTCATCGCGTTCACCGTCGCGATCGGCACCCTCCTGCTGCAGGGTCTCACCGTTCCGCTGCTGGCCCGACGGTTGAAGATCGACGTGACGGAAGAGGACGCCGAGGAGGAGCGCCAGCTCGCCTCCGCGCAGGCCGTCGCCGACGCCGCAGAGGGCTTCACCGCGCAGCGCGACGCGGTCTCCATGGCTGTGCGCAATAACGAGATCGAAGACGAGGCCGCCCGCATCATCTTCGAACGCATCGACCGCCAGGAAGCCGCCGCCCAGTGATCACCGTGCTGATCGCGTTCGGGGCGAACCTGCTGGTCGCGATCGGCAAGACGATTGCCGCGGTTCTCACCGGGTCCGCGTCGATGGTGGCCGAGTCCGCGCACTCCTGGGCTGACACGGGCAACGAGATCTTCCTCCTGATCGCGGAACGGCGGTCGGCGCGCAAGCCGGACGCGCGGCATCCTCTCGGCTACGGCAAGGACGCCTACATCTGGTCGATGTTCGCCGCCTTCGGACTATTCACGGCGGGGGCCGTGGTGTCGATCCAGCACGGCATCCAGGAGCTGATCGACCCCGAGCCGGCCGACAACTTCGCCATCGCGTACATCGTGCTGGCCGGGGCGTTCGTTCTCGAGGGCGTGTCGTTCATGCAAGCGTTCCGCCAGACGAAGTCGTCGGCGAGACAGCGTGGGCGCTCGCTGCTTGGCCAGGTGCTGCAGGGTTCCAACCCGACGGTTCGTGCCGTCTTCTTCGAGGATGCCGCAGCTCTCGCCGGCCTCCTCATCGCCTTTATCGGGGTGCTCGCCCACCAGCTCACCGGTTCCCCCGTCTTCGACGCGATCGGCTCCATCGCCGTCGGACTGCTGCTCGGGGTCGTGGCGATCGTGCTCATCGACCGCAACCGCCAGTTCCTGCTGGGCCAGGCGATCGACGAACCCACGCGCGAGCTCGTGCTGCAGCGCCTCAAGGATCGCCCCGAGATCGACCGGGTCACCTACCTGCACCTCGAGTTCCTCGGCCCGGAGCGCCTGTTCCTCGTGGCCGCGATCGACCTCGTCGGCAATGCGGCAGAGGATGACGTCGCCCTCACCCTCCGTTGGCTCGAGCGCGAGCTGGAGGGCCACGAGTTCCTCGGCGAGGTCGTGATGACGCTCTCGGCGAAGGATGAGCCGTCGCTCTAGCTCTTCAAATACGTGACGACTATTCGCCGTTTGCTGTTTTCGTGCTTATGATCATTTCCAAGCGTTTGCATCGATCACCCGTATATTGAGGCGCGCCGTTGGTGGAGTCAAAAATGGGAACACTTTCTTACGGCGACGGACAGGTGGCCGAGTTTGACGATCGCGCGCTTGCGCACCTGCAGATCGTCATCGGCGCGAAGCTGAGACGGGGAGAGTGCTTCTACTTCAGCTGGGTCGAAGAGGGCAGGGTCTCCGACACCCGCACCTCGCTCTGGATGAATCCGATGATTCCGCTCGTCTACAAGTTCTCGGGAAGCCGACCGCCCACGATCAACCGGCGCTGGATCGACGATCTGGCCCTCGCTGCCAACACCATGTCCGGCTTGCGGCTCGTTCCCGAGCCCGCGAATCACGGCAACGGCGACCACGACTGACCCTCTGTCGGTGGTCGCGTCGTACGATCGACTCGCAGAGGCCGGCTGCTCCGAAACACCAGGGAGCCCGCCATGGTCACGATCACCGAGGTGCCGCCGCGGCGCCGCTACCAGCGCCCGCTGTGGGAGCTTCGGGATGACGGCGGCCGGCTCGTGGGCTGGGTGCGCCAACACGTCATCCGGGGTTCGAGCAGTGTCTTCTACAAGGCGATCGGCGTGCACCCGCAGACCGGCGAGCACGTGACGCTCGAGAGTTCGACCGACCGCGAGGAGCGATTCGCCTGCATCCTGAGCTTTCTTGCCAACCCGGAGAGCGTGCGCGGAGTGCACTGGCACCCGCGTGGGCCTGCCGTGGCCGGGCATGAGTAAAGCCCTGTGCCCGACCCGACGGACACAGGGCAATCACTGACTCGCGTGCTCACACCTACCAACAGTGACGGCCCGACGCTGCGTGATCGAAGGGCGACTGAAGCTCCGGATTCCTGCGCGATTCAGATGCGACATCAACGTAGATGTCCCTATGTGTTCATGCTCGCCCTCGTGGGCATCTCGCGCAATATCGCGGGGCTCGCTCCCGGCCTTCTCGCAGCAATCACGACCCTTTTCGCGACTCTTCGTTTCGATAGGGTGAGTTCACGATGAACAATTCCTTCGATGTCGTGGTGGTCGGCTCCGGCATCGTCGGACTCGGTTCGGCTTTCGCCGCCATTCGCCGCGGCCTCAGCGTTCTCGTGGTCGATCGCACGAACGTTCCGCAGGGCGCGAGCATCCGCAACTTCGGGCACCTCTGCATCAGCGCGCAGTCGGGTGAGGCGCGCGGGTACGCCGACGCATCCCGCGAACTCTGGCTGCGCCTGTCGCGAGACGCGGACTTCTGGCTGCGCGAATCCGGCACGCTCATCGTCGCCCGGCACGCTGACGAATTCGCACTTCTCCAGGCCTCGGCCGACGACGGACTCCTACTGCTCAGCGCTGCGGAGTTCGAAACCACCGCGCCCATCGCTCCCGGCATCGCCGTCGGCGGCGCACACCTCACCGCCGACCTGCAGGTGAACCCGCGCACGGCGGCCCCCGCGATTGCCGCGTACCTCGAATCCCTCGGTGTCGAATTCCGGATGCGCACCTCCGTCGGCAGCCTTGAGCCCGGGCGCGTCCACACCTCCCGCGGCGTCGTCGAGGCGGGAACGATCGTGGTGGCGGTGAACCACGACATTGACCAGTTGCTGCCTGAACTCGCCGAGCGCGTCGGGATCGTGCGCTGCTCGCTCGACATGATTCGCGTGCGCGCGACGGTCACCCTCGACGCTCCCCTCCTCACCGGCTGGTCGCTGGTGCGCTACAGCCGCTTCGCGTCCCTGCCCGAAGCCGCCGCGGTGCGGGAGAGGCTGCACGCCAAGCGCCCCGACCTGGGCGCGCTCGACCTCAACCAGATGTACACGCAGCTGCCCGATGGGTCGCTCATCATCGGCGACACCCACGCGCGCGGGGTGTCCGTAGTGCCCTTCCAGCCCGAGGGCGCGGCCGAGCTGCTGCTCGCGGAGGCGCAATCCCTGTTTGGGATACCCGCCCCCACCGTGATCGAGCGCTGGCAGGGCGTGTACGCGAGCGGCCCCGACGAGTTTCTGCGGGTGGAGGCGGAGCCGGGCATCCTCGTTCTCGCAGCGACAACGGGCATCGGCATGACCACAGGACTCGGCCTCGCCGAACACAGTCTCGCGGCGCGTTTCGGCGCCGTCGCCTCGGAAGGGACACCATGACCGCGATCGAACTCGTTGTGCTCGACATGGCCGGCACGACCGTGCTCGACGGCGGGGTGGTCGAGCGAGCGTTCCAGCGGGCCTCCGAGCGCACGGGCGTCGCCGACCGCCTGCCCTGGGACGATGCGCTCGCCTACGTGCGGCGCACGATGGGCATGTCGAAGATCGACGTCTTCACGCACCTGAGCGGTGGGGATGTGGCGGCCGCCACGGCCGCGACCGCCGCCTTCGAGGGTGCGTACGCCGAGCTGGTCGCCGAGGACGGGATCACCGAGATACCGGGTGCGGCTGCAACGATTCGATCGCTGCGGGATGCGGGCCTCACCGTCGCCCTGACCACCGGATTCTCGCCGATGACCCGGGATGCGATCCTCACCGCCCTGCACTGGCACGACCTGGTCGACTTCGCGCTCTCGCCCGTGGACGCGGGGCGGGGGCGTCCTGCGCCGGACATGATCCTGCTGGCCGCCCTTCGCGCGCAGGTGAGTTCGGTTTCCGCGATCGCCGTGGCCGGGGACACCACGAGCGACGTCGATTCGGGACTGCGAGCCGGTGCCGGGCTGGTCGCGGGGGTACTGAGCGGCGCGCACGGCCGGGCCCAGTTCGAGGCGGCGGGCGCGCACGTGGTTCTTGCGGACGTGACGGAGCTGCCCGCGGCGCTCGGCTAGCGCAGCTCGCGGCCCGCGCGCTGCTCGAGCAGTTTCATCCCGAGCAGTTCGCCGTCGATCGGGCCGAACTCGTCGAGTGCCTCGCGGTGCGTGCGGGCGACCAGGTCCGTGAGCTCGATCGGGGTGCCGTGCTCGCGCGCGAGGGCCGTGACCGAGTCGAGCTCCTCGACGACGCGGTCGATGCCGAACGTCGCGAGATAGTCGCCGTCGAACAGCGCGGGAAGGTGCTGGGTGATGAACGCACTGCCGCCGGCGCTTCCGGCGAGCGCCTCGCGCAGCGGTCCGGGCTCGATGCCCTGCGCCTGCCCGAGCAGCAGCGCCTCGGCCACCGCGATCGCCTGCCCGAACCAGAGCGTGTTAGCGAGCAGCTTGGTCGTGTAGCCGGCGGTCACGTCGTCGCCCATGATCGTGGACGTGCCGAGCACTCCCAGCACCGGTGCGATCCGGTCTCTGGATGTCTCGGCTCCCCCGACGAAGAACGTGAGTTCCCCGGCCGCCGCGGCACCCGGCCCGCCGCCCATCGGTGCGCCTACACTCGCGACCCCGTGCTCGGCGAGGGCACTCGCGATCTCGATGGCCGCCCGCGGATCCGCGCTCGTCAGGTCGAGCCACAGGGTGCCCGGCGTCATCGTGATCTCGGCCATCACCGCACGGAGCTCGGGCGTGCCGGGCAGCACCGTGACCAGGATGTCGACGGAGGCGGCGAGCGCCTGGGCGTCATCCATCGTGCGACCGGAATCGGGGCGCGAATCGTAGCTGGCGACGGCGAACCCGGCGGCGGTCAGGCGTGCCGTTATGGGCCCGCCCATGCGGCCCAGTCCGATGATGCCGATGCGTTCCATGGGGTTATCGTGGCACGAAAGGCCAGCAACACCCGATTGGCCTCTTGCCCCGTTGCGCCCGGGCCGGTTGGCTCGGACAATGACCTTCCGCTTCTCCGCCGAGACCACCGAGATGGACCGACCGCGCATCCTCGGCTGGCTCGCCGACGAGTCCTATTGGGCCCAGGGCCGCGCGGCCGACGTGCACGATCGGGCGATGGACAACTCCCTCAACTTCGGCATGTTCGACGAGGCCGGCGAGCAGGTCGCGTACGCACGCGTCATCACTGACTTCGCCACGTTCGCGTGGCTCTGCGATGTCTTTGTCTCGGATGACGTTCGCGGCCAGGGCGTCGGCGTCGCCCTCATGCGCGGCGTGCACGACATCCTGGAGCCCATGCATCTGAAACGCTGGGGTCTCGTCACGGCCGATGCGCACGGGCTTTACGAGAAGTTCGGCTTCAGCGAGCTGGAGAAGCCGGAGATGTGGATGGCGCGGCTCGCGAGCTGATCAGGCCTCGCCGCGTCCGCTCAGCAGTCGTCGGATGTAGGCGGTTGCTGGAGTCGCCTCGATCTCTGCGAGGGTTCCGCGCTGCGACACCCGCCCCGACTCGATGACCAGCACCTCGTCGGCAAGAGCGACCACGTCCTCATAGTCGTGGCTGACGAGGATGGTGTGGCCGGAGAATCCCCCGAGGTGGAGGGCGACCTCCGCTCGAACGTCCGCGCGCACCTCGACGTCGAGCGAGGCGAAGGGCTCGTCCAGCACCAGCACGGAGGGCTCGGCCGCGAGAGTGCGGGCGAGCGCGACGCGCTGCGCCTGTCCGCCCGAGAGCTGGCGGGGACGCTGCGCCGCGAGGGACGTTATGCCGAGGCGGTCGAGCCAGGCGGTGGCGTGCGCCGTGGCATCCTCTCGACCGATGGAGCGCGGGCCGAACGCGACGTTCTGCAGCACGGTGAGGTGCGGGAACAGCAGATGGTCCTGGAAGACGACGCCGACCCGACGCTTGTCCATCGGCAGGTCGGTGCCGGCGCTGGTATCGGTGAGCACTCGATCGCCGACGAGGATGCGGCCATCCCGCACCTCAACGAAACCGGCCAGGGCGCCGGCGAGGCTCGACTTGCCCGCGCCGTTCGGTCCGACGATCGCGAGAGTGCGGCCCTCGGCGAGCGAGAACACGACGTCGAGGTCGAAGCCGCCTCGCGCGAGCCGGACCGCCACTTCGAGGCGGGTCACGAGCTGAGTCCTGCGGTCCAGCGGTCGCGCAGGCTCACGAGCACCACGATCGACACGACGATGAGAACGAGGGACAACGCTATGGCGGCATCCGGATCACGCTGCAGCTCGAGGTAGGTCGCGATCGGCAGGGTCTGCGTGACCCCCGGAAAGCTGCCGGCGAACGTGATGGTCGCCCCGAACTCGCCAAGCGCGCGGGTGAAGCAGAGTAGGGCGCCCGCCCCGATGCCGGGCGCGATGAGTGGCAGCGTGACGCGGCGGAAGATCGTGAAGCGAGACGCGCCCAGCGTGCCGGCGGCGATCTCGAAGCGGCGATCGGATGCCCGGAGCGCACCCTCCACCGAGAGCACAAGGAACGGCATCGCCACGAAGGTCTGCGCGATGACGACGGCAGCGGTTGTGAACGGGATCGTTATCCCGAACCAGTCATCGAGCGGCTGGCCGATGAGACCGCGGCGACCGAGGAGGAGGAGCAACGCCACACCACCCACGACCGGCGGCAGCACGAGCGGAACCGTGACGAGGGCGCGCACCAGCCGACGCGGAACGGCGGGCCAGTCGACCGACGATGCGAGCACAAAGGCGAGCGGGACGCCCAGCAGCAGGCTGAGCACGGTCGTGAGCCCCGCCGTGCCGACCGAGAGGCCGAGCGCCTGCAGCACGGTCGGACGGGAGAGCAGTTCGGGAAGCTGCGCCCACGGCGCCCGGATGATGAGCCCGAGGAGGGGCAGAACGAGAAGCCCCAGCGCTATCCCCGCGGGGATCCAGAGCGCTGGGGCAATCGAGGAAGACCTACGGCGCACCGAACCCCCAGGTCTGCAGCAGCTCCTGGCCCTCGGGCGAAAGCACCCACGCGACGAACGCATCGGCGGCTTCCGCGTTCTGCGAGTCGGCGAGCGTCGCGATCGGGTAGAGGTTCACGGCCTCGCTCGCTTCGGAGAACTCGATGCCGAGCACGGCGTCACCGGCGGCGAGCACATCGGTCTTGTAGACCAGGCCGGCGTCGACCTCGCCGAGCTCGACCTTGGTCAGCACGGCCTTGACGTCCTGCTCGTAGGTGTCGGGGGTGATCGTCAGGCCGGTTGCGTCGAGCACCGTGACGGTCGCGGCTCCGCACGGCACCTCGGCAGCGCAGAAGGCCACCTTCAGGTCGGCGTTCTCGAGGTCGGCGAGCGCCTTCACACCGGCCGGGTTGTCGGTCGGCACGGCGAGTTCGAGGATGTTGGAGACGAAATGGGTGGGGTCGCTCGCAAGCGACGCGTCGACGACGGTCGCCATGGTGGCGGGGCTGGCGGCGGCGAACACGTCGACCGGGGCGCCCTGCACGATCTGCTCGGCGAGCGCCGAACTGCCGCCGAAGTTGAAGGTGATCGCAACGTCGGGGTGCGCCTTCACAAACTCGCTCTTGAGCTGCTCGAACGACTCCGTGAGCGATGCGGCGGCGAACACGGTGATGCTGCCGCTCAGGGTGTCCTCCGACGCGGCCGGAGCGGGCTCCGCCGGCGCGCAGCCGGCTAGCGCGAGCACGGCGGCTACCGCGAGCACCCTTCTCATGGGATCTCGATGACGACGTTGGTGGCTTTGACGCTCGCGGTTGCGAGCGATCCGGGTTCGAGGCCGAGCTCGTCGGCGGCTTCGCGGCTCATCAGCGACACGATGCGGAACGGTCCGGCCTGCATGTCGACCCGCGCCATCACGCCGTCCTTCGTCACTTTCGTGACGATTCCGGTGATGCGATTGCGTGCAGAGGCGCGGGACGACGGGAACGCCGTGGAGAGTGCGGATTCGGCGGCGAGCTCCTGCGCGAGCGAGGCGAGTTCGGCGCCCCTGATCACCGAACGCCCGTGCACTTTGTGCAGGGTGAGCCGACCGGCCTCCGACCAGCGACGCACGGTGTCGTCACTCACTCCCAGCAGCGCGGCTGCTTCGGTTACTCGGAAATCCGTCATGCGTCGATCTTATTGCCGCCTGTGCGGGTCATTCCACGCGATTATGGCGCGGATGCGGAACTCTCAGCCGTGCGGCGCGACCTGCGACAATGGCGACATGGAGTCGGACACCGCGCGCTACGCGAGACAGGTCGCGCTCCCCGGCTTCGGGAGCGGGGCGCAGCAGGCGCTCGGGGCATCCCGCGTGCTCGTCATCGGAGCGGGCGGGCTGGGCAGCACGGTCATCCCCGCGCTGGTCGCGGCCGGTGTCGGTTCGCTGACTGTTGTGGATGACGATTCCGTCGAGCTCAGCAACCTGCACCGCCAGTACGTGCACTCCACGGCCGACGTCGGCCGCAACAAAGCGGAGTCGGCGAGCGCGCGGGCGCTGCAGATCGCTCCGGCCGTGATGACCCCGGTTGGCGAACGTCTAACCGCCGCCAACGCTCTCCCCCTGTTCGCCGACCACGACCTCGTCATCGACGGCAGCGACAACTTCGTCACCCGCTACCTCGTGGCCGACGCGGCCGAGCTGAGTGGCATCCCCGTCGTGTGGGGCGCCGTCTCGCAATACGGTGGGCAGCTCAGCGTCACGACGCCCGGCGGCCCCGGCTACCGCGACCTGTTTCCCGCACCGCCCTCTCCCGGCTCGGTGCTCTCCTGCGAAGAGGGCGGCGTCTTTCCCGCGACGGTCGCCGTGATCGGCGCGCTCATGGCCGGTGAGGCGCTCAAACTGCTCACTGGAGTCGGCTCACCGCTCGTCGGGCGCGTCACCGCCTACGACGCGCTGGGCGGGAGCTTTCGGGAGCTCCAGTTCGGCCCCGATCCGCAGCGCTCGGCCGTGACAGCCCTCGTGGACTATGAGGCGTTCTGCGGGGTCGAGAAGCGGTCGACCGATGTTTCGGCGCGTGAGTTGAGCGGGATGCATCCGCTCATCATCGACGTGCGGGAGGCCTGGGAGGCGGAGATCGCGGCGCTGCCGGACAGCCTGCTCATCCCCCTCGGATCACTCGAGTCGGTCGCCCCGACCCTCGACCCCCACGCCGACATCGTGCTCGTCTGCCACCACGGCATACGGTCGGCGCAGGCGCTCGGCCTGCTGCAGTCGCTCGGCTTCAATCGTGCACGGCACCTCACCGGCGGCATCGACGCGTGGGCTCGCGAGATCGACCCGACCATGGCGAGGTACTGATGCACCGCATTCCCGTCGACGAGTACGTCGCGATCGTGGCCAACCACCTGCGCGACGCCCTCGCCCCGCGCACCGAGACCGTCGCCCTCGGAAAAGCGCTCGGTCGCGTCACCGTCGCCCAGGTGCTCTCGCCCGTCGACCTGCCCCTGTTCCGCAACTCGCAGATGGACGGCTTCGCAGTTCGTGCCCGGGATGTCGCGAGCCCCCCGGTCACCCTCCCGATCGCAGGCATCATCGCCGCGGGGGCCGCCGAGCCGACCAGCCTGCCCGCCGGGGCCGCGATGCAGATCATGACCGGCGCGGTCATCCCCGAAGGGTCGGATGCGGTGGTGCCCGTCGAGGACACGACCAGCACCGGCGCGACGGTCACCGTTCTGAAGAGTCGAGCCCAGGGTGAGTTCGTGCGCGAGGCCGGCAGCGACGCGCGCATCGGCGACACACTTCTGCCCGCGGGGCTCACGCTCGCGCCGAGGCACCTCGCCGTGCTCGCGGCGGCCGGGATCGCGAGCGTCGACGTGCGTGCCCTTCCCAGGATCGCCGTCGTCACCACCGGTGCCGAGCTCATCGCGCCGGGCGTCGAGCCGCTCCTCGGCCAGCTCTTCGATGCGAACGGTGTTGCCCTCGCGGCGCTCGTCGAGTCCAGCGGCGCGGTCGTCAGCGCGCTCGTGCGCAACGACGACGACGTGGTCGCCTCGCTCGACCTCGCGCTGCGCGAGGCTGCCGTCGACACGGATCTCATCCTCACCTCCGGCGGCATCTCGATGGGCGAGTTCGAGGTGGTGCGCGAACTTCTCGAACCGTTGGGCGCGACGGTCGGCACGATCGCCATGCAGCCCGGCGGCCCACAGCTGCTCGGGGCGTTCCACGGCATTCCCGTGATCGGTTTTCCCGGCAACCCGGTCAGCACGCAGATCTCGTTCGAGGTGCTGGTCGCGCCGCTGCTGCGTGCGGCAGCGGGACGCGCGCCTGCCGAGAAGAGGCATCACACGGTGGAGACGGCGATCGACTCGGTCCCCGGCAAGCGGCAGTTCCTGCGCGGGCGCATCACCGACGGCAACGCGGTGAGCATTGTGTCGGGACCGGGGTCGCACCTGGTCGCGGGGCTCGCGGCATCCGACGTTCTGATCGACATCCCGGCCGAGACCACACGTGTCGAAGCGGGCGACACAGTGGAGACCTGGACCCTATGAGCGAACTCAGCCACCTGGACTCCGACGGCCGCGCGCGGATGGTCGACGTCGGCGGCAAGGCCGTGACCCACCGCACGGCGACCGCGAGTGGACGCCTCGTCACCAGGCCCGACGTCATCGCCCTCGTGCGAGCGGACGACCTGCCCAAGGCCGACGTGCTGGCCACGGCGCGGATCGCGGGCATCGCGGGGGCGAAGCGCACAAGCGACCTCATCCCGCTCTGTCACCAACTGCCGCTGAGTTCGGTGAAGGTCGACTTCGACTTCGGCGAGGACTCGATCGGCATCACCGTGACCGCCCGCACCACCGGGCAGACCGGTGTGGAGATGGAGGCGCTCACCGGCGTCGCCATCGCCGGTCTCACCCTGCACGACATGATCAAGGCCGTCGACCCGGCAGCCGTGCTCACCGACGTGAGGCTCGACGACAAGACCGGCGGCAAGCGCGGGCACTGGACGCGCGAGGAATCCACCGAGGTGCGCCCCGCGACCGCCGCGGTGCTCGTCGCCTCGACCGCTGGAGCTGCAGGCACACGTGTCGATACGACCGGCCCGACGATCCGCGACTGGCTGATTGCGCGCGGCTACGCGGTCGACGAGGTGGCCATCGTGGCCGACGCCGACGTCGCCGCCGGGCTCGCGAGCCTGCTCGCTGCAGCACCCGCCGTGATCATCACGACCGGCGGCACCGGCATGAGCCCCACCGACCGCACCCCCGAAGCGACGCTTGCCGTGATCGACCGGGAAGTGCCCGGAATCGCCGAGGCCATCCGCGCGCGCGGCCTGCTGAAGACCCCGAAGGCTGCACTCAGCCGTGGAGTCGTCGGCACGGCCAACGGCACCGTGATCGTCAACCTGCCCGGATCGACCGGGGGCGTCTCCGACGGCCTCGAAGTGCTCACCGACGTGCTCGAACACCTCGTGGCGCAGGTCGCCGGTGGCGGTACGCATGCCTGACGTGCTCGCGATCGTGACGACCGATGTTCTGGATGCCGCTGCGCTCGAGCACTTCGTAGCCTCCGACGAGAACGGCGCTCTCGTGACGTTCCGCGGCATCATCCGCAACCACGATCACGGTTCGGCGGTCTCCTCCCTCGAGTACTCGGCTCACCCGGAAGCCCAGCGCTTCCTCCACGAGGCATGCGCAGCGATCGCGAGCGAGACAGGGCTGCGGGTCGCGGCCGCCCATCGCATCGGCACCCTGGGCATCGGCGACGTCGCCCTGGTCGCGACGGTCGCCGCCGCTCACCGGGGCGAGGCGTTCGCCGCCTCCGAGCGCCTCGTCGACCTGATCAAGCAGACGGTGCCGATCTGGAAGCGCCAGCACCTCGCCGACGGCGCCACCGAGTGGGTCGGGCTCTAGGCAACTCCTGCACCGCGGCACTAGCCTGATCAACAATCAGGTTGGGAGTCGCCATGGCTGGATTCACTCGAGGTTTCTCAGGACGACAGCGCGAGGAGAGCCCCGAGCTCCCTCCGGGTCAGTTCCTCACCCACGACTTCCCCGTGCTCTCCGCGGGTCCGACGCCCCGCGTCGACCTCGACGAGTGGGAGTTCTCGATCAACACCGAGACCGGCGAGAAGCACAGCTGGGACTGGGCGGCCCTGCAGGCTCTCGCCATCGATGACGTGAGCACGGACATCCACTGCGTGACGCGCTGGTCGAAGCTCGGCACGTCATGGCGCGGCGTCTCGCTCGACACCCTCTTCGCCGAGGTGGAGACCTCGTACGACTACACGATGGCGCACTCCTACGGCGGCTACACGACGAATGTTCCGCTTGACGACCTGCTCGACGGCAAGGCCTGGATCGCGTTCGAGTTCGACGGAGAGCCACTCGACCCGGAGCACGGCGGGCCGGCGAGGCTGCTCATCCCGCACCTGTATTTCTGGAAGAGCGCGAAGTGGATTCGCTCGATCGAGATGACGGCGGACGACGACCCCGGGTTCTGGGAGCAGAACGGGTACCACATCTACGGTGACCCCTGGCAGGAGCAGCGCTATTGGTAGTGGGCCGCTGGAAGTCGGGCCGGGTTGTGAGCACCCGCGAGGAGACGCCGAGCGGCCGCAGCATCGTGCTCGACGTGCCCGGCTGGGGCGGCAACATCGCCGGCCAGCACGTGGACGTGCGACTGACCGCTGAGGACGGCTACACCGCCACCCGGTCGTATTCGATCGCGAGCGCCGATGGCAGTGACCGTATCGAGCTGGCCGTCGACCGGCTGCCCGACGGCGAGGTGTCGCCATTTCTCGTCGACGTGCTCGCGGTCGGCGACGAGCTCGAGGTGCGCGGACCGCTCGGCGGCTGGTTCGTCTGGAAGCCCGAGCAGACCGAACCGGTGCAACTGATCGCCGGCGGTTCGGGCATCGTTCCGATCGTGGCGATGATCCGCGCGCACGCCGCGGCTGGCAGTAGGGCCCGGTTCGAGCTGCTCTACTCGGTGCGCACGCCGAGCGACGTGTTCTTCGCGAGCGAGCTCGAGGGGCTCACCACGACCTACGGACGCACCACCGTCTATACCCGCGAAGTGCCGACTGGATGGCCCGTGCTCCCCGGTCGCGTCACGCGCGAGGTTCTGGCCGAGCACACGATCCCCGCGTCCGAGAGGCCGAGCGTCTTCGTGTGCGGACCCACCGGATTCGTCGAAGCCATCGCGGACTGGCTCGTGGAGCTCGGACACGACCCCGCCCGCGTCAAGACCGAGCGTTTCGGAGGAACCTGATGACTCATGTTGATGGCAACGTGCTCGCCGGCACCCTGTCGGAGATCTTCGAGCAGGACATGACGACCGCTGCGGGCGAGTGCGCAGGCTGCGGCCACACCGCCGAGCTTGCGGTCGCTCTCGTCTACCTTAGCGGCGCGGGCACCGTGGTGCGCTGCTCGACTTGCGGTGATGTGCTGTTCACCATCATCGACGTGGACGGCCACCCGCGCATCAACCTGAGCGGTGTCGCGCTGCTGCGGATGCCCTAGCCTCCGGCGAAGGGCGGGAGCACGTCGACGCGGTGCCCGAGCGCACGGGCGTCATCCCGACTCACCACACCGTCGACGAGGAAGGATCCGGAGGCGAGGACGCGCTGCATGGGCTCGCCGTACGCATCCTTCAGAATCGTTCGAAGCTCGCCGACCGTGGTCGCCGATAGCGTCTCCTCCTCGGTGCCGGCGGCCTCTGCTGCAGCGGCGAAGTAGCGCACGAGAACCTCAGCCACCGATCGCACCCATGCTGCGGATGGGCCGCACGAAGTCGGCGCGCTCCATGCCGTGACCGGCCTGCTTGCCCCACATGGCGGCGCGCCACCAGTCGGCGATGGTCTCGTCGTCGGCACCGCCGCGCATCAGACCGCGCATGTCGGTCTCGTCGTCGCCGAACAGGCAGGAGCGCACGGTGCCCTCAGCGGTCAGGCGGGTGCGATCGCAGGCTGAGCAGAAGGAGCGAGTGACCGAGGCAATGATGCCGACTGTCTGCGGGCCACCGTTCACAAGCCACTCTTCGGCCGGGGCCGAGGGGTCTTCGCGGCTCGGAGAGCTCACATCGAAGCGAGCGCCGAGCACGTCGAGCAACTCGGCCGCGTCCACCATGTTGTCGCGCGCCCAGGCTTCGTCGGCGTCGAGCGGCATCTGCTCGATGAAGCGCAAGCGGCAGTTGTTGGCGAGCGACCACTCGAGCAATTCGGCGGCACCGGCGAGGGTGTCGCGCATCAGCACGGCGTTGATCTTGAGGGGGGTGAGCCCGGCCTCCTGTGCGGCGCGGATGCCGAGGAACACCGCGGGCAGCCGGTCGCGACGAGTGAGGCGCGCGTAGTGGTCGCGGTCGACGGTGTCGAGGGAGATATTGATACGCGTGAGGCCGGCGGCCACGAGCTCGTCGATGCGCTTGTCGAGGCCGATACCGTTCGTCGTCATCGAGATCGATGCGCCCTCGGCGACCGCGGAGCTCAGCCCGATGATCTCTGCGAGGTCGGCGCGCATCAGCGGTTCGCCGCCGGTGAAGCGCACGTCGGTGATGCCCAGGTCGCGCACGCCGATGCCCACGAGTCGGGCGATCTCGGGAGCGGTCAGCAGGTTCTCGCGCGGAATGTTCGGCAGCCCCGCCTCGGGCATGCAGTAGGTGCACCGCAGCGAGCACTTCTCGGTGATCGAGACCCGCAGGTCGTGGGCCGTTCGGCCGAACTGGTCGATCAGGCCGGGCGAATGCGGGCGCCCGAGAGCCTGCGGCCGGGCAGCGGGGTCACGCCTGGCGCTCGGGATCCCCAGCGAGAGACGCGTCATCGCTTCACTGTACCTTGCTACCGTTGTGACATGACCGGCATGGAAGGCCCCCGGGCCGGTAACCGCAACATCGAGTCCTACGCGTTGATTGCTGGTGCGGGCGGTGCGGTCGTCGGATACGTCTCCGGATTCATCGCGTTCTCCGGCCAGCTCACCGGCCTCGGCGGATCCGGCTCGATCTCGGGCCTCGCGGCTGCGGTGTCCGCGATCGTCGGCGCCATCGCCTTCGTGTTGGGCTATATCCGCCAGTCGGCCGACGAGATCCGCTGGCGCCGCCGCTCGCTCTACCGTCGCGTCATCGATGTGCTCGGCCTGACCCTCACCGGCGTAGGCGTCGCGGTTCTGATGATCGGCTCGATCTTCCAGGTGCTGCAGCTCGCCTTCCGCGACCTCGTTCTCAACTCGCTCACCTCGAGCACCCTCGTCGCGGTCACCGCGGGGGTCACCGCGTATGCGCTGTTCCTCATCGCGAGCCAGATCTCCACCAAGACGCTCGCTTCTCTGCTGGCGCTCTTCCTCGTGGCGGGTGTGTTCGCGAGCATGCTGACCGCGGACGACGCCACCTGGTGGCAGCGCAATTTCAGCGCGCTCGGGATGGGCGGCAACGGCTCCGCCCAGGCCTTTAACCTCACGATCATCGTGGCCGGTTTCGCCATGATCACCCTTGCCGACTACCTCACGATGGACCTGCGGTCGAGGCCCGGCCCGCGAGGGATGAGGTTGCGCGGGGTGAGCGTCATCCGGATTCTGCTGATCATCATCGGCATCGCCCTGACCGGCGTCGGCCTGGTACCCGTGGATGTGAGCGTGCTGGCCCACAACACGTTCTCCAGCACGGCGCTCGTCGGATTCGCCGTGCTGCTCGTGCTCGTACCGACGCTGCTCAAGGGTCTGCCGAAGGGTTTCGTCATCACGACGTTCGTGGTGATCGGGGTGATCGTGGTCGGCGGGGTGCTGTTCCTGATCGGGTACTACAACCTGACGGCGCTCGAGCTGGTCGCGGTGCTCGTGATCTTCGCCTGGCTCATTCTCTTCGCCCGCAATGCGACCGGCGGGCAGGGAGACGCGTGGGCTCCCGAACCGGCCGCCGCCCAGCGGGTTCAGCGGCGGCGCATCGGCGGAGTGCTGGTCGGGGCTCTCGCGGTAGGCGCGTTCCTGGCCGGGCGGCTCACTCGCCGCTGATAGCCGGACGGAAACTCAGGAGCACAGCGCCCAGCACTGGATAGTCCGGTCCTGGCCCGTCTGCTCCTGAGTTTCGGCACGAGGGAGCGCGTCTAGCATTGAGCCATGCACAACGAGAATATTCGACCGGAGAGTGTTGTCGCCCAAGCGCTCGGCTGGATCGATGAGACCACCCGCGCCATCAACCCGCCGATCCACGTGTCGAGCACGTTCCTGCGCGACGAGGACAACCAGTACCGCTCGGGGCGCGTCTACATGCGCGACCAGAACCCGGCGTTCGACCAGGCCGAAGCCGTGATCACGAACCTCGAGTCCGGGCACGAGACACTGCTGTTCGCGAGCGGAATGGCCGCCGCAACCGCCGTCTTCCAAGGGCTGCGACCCGGCGACCACGTGCTCGCGCCGGAGGTCATGTACTGGAGCCTGCGCAACTGGCTGATGGGCTTCGCCACCGGTTGGGGCCTCGACGTCGAACTGATCGACATGACTGACCCATCCGCGGTGCAGGCCGCAATAAGGCCCGGGATGACCAAGCTCGTGTGGGTGGAGACGCCTGCCAATCCCCTCTGGACGATCACCGACATCGCCGAGACGGCCGAGATCGCGCACGCGGCCGGCGCCCTGCTCGCCGTGGACTCGACGACCGCGACCCCCGTGCTCACGAAGCCGCTCGAGCTGGGCGCCGACCTCGTGATGCACTCCGCGACCAAGTACCTGAACGGCCACTCCGACCTGACCGCCGGCACCGTGACAACTCGCGGTGACAACGAGCACTGGCAGCGCGTGCGCGCCGTGCGTGCTCAGGGGGGCGGCACGCTCGGCTCGTTCGAGTCCTGGCTGCTTGTGCGCGGGCTGCGCACCCTCTACCTGCGCGTGCGCGCCGCGAGTTCGGCAGCGCTGGCCATCGCCGAGCACTTCGACGGGCATCCTCTCGTCGCAGAGGTTCTCTACCCCGGCCTGCCGAGCAGCCACGGCCACGAGATCGCCAAGCGCCAGATGACCGGCGGCTTCGGCGGGATGCTGGCGATCCGCGCGACCGGAGGCGAGGACGCGGCCATCGCCGTCGCCGCGCATACCAAGCTCTGGAAACGCGCCACCTCGCTCGGCGGGGTCGAGAGCCTCATCGAGCACCGCGCGAGCGTCGAGGGTGTCGGCAGCCCGGTGCCTCTCGACCTGCTGCGCCTCTCCGCCGGCATCGAGCACGTCGACGACCTCATCGCCGACCTCGAGCAGGCACTCGCGAAGGCCCACGAGCAGTAATGCGCCACGGAATCGTCATCCTCCCGCAGGACCTCTGGCCGGAGGCCCGTCGCAAGTGGATGCTCGCCGAGGAGCTCGGCTTCGATCACGCGTGGACCTACGACCACTTGTCGTGGCGCTCACTCGCCGATGAACCGTGGGGCGCGACGATTCCGACGCTGACTGCAGCGGCAACAGTGACATCCACGATCAAGCTCGGCACCTTCGTGGCCTCGCCTAACTTCCGTCATCCCGTGCCCTTCGCCAAGGACCTTGCGACTCTGGATGACGTTGCCGCCGGCCGCGTCCTCCTCGGTGTGGGCTCGGGCGGCACGGGCTTCGATGCGTTCGTGCTCGGCCAGACCGAGCTGAGCCCGCGCCAGCGGCACGAGCGCTTCACCGAGTTCGTCGAAAGCCTCGACACCCTGCTGCGCTTCGAGACCGACGGCGCGATCTCCTTCGACGGCCAGTGGTTCACGGCGGTGAACGCGCGGATGGTCGGCGCCCCCGCCCAGTCACCGCGCGTGCCGTTCGTACTAGCGGCCAACGGCCCGAAGGGGCTCGCGCTCGTCGCAAAGCACGCGCAGGGGTGGGTCACCACCGGACCGGACGGTGTGCACGGCGACGAGTGGTGGAGCGCCGTCGCCGGGCTCGCGGGTCGCCTGGACGATGCGGCGGAGGCCGTGGGGCGGCATCCCGGATCGATCGATCGATATCTGGCGCTCGACATGAACGGCGTCTTCTCGCTCTCGAGTGTCGCCGCCTTCGAAGACCAGAGCGCGCGGGCCGCCGAACTCGGCTTCACCGACGTCATCTCGCACTGGCCCCGGCCGGACGGCATCTACGCGGGTTCGGAAGACGTGCTGCTTGAAGCGATGCGCCGCTAGGCCTTCAGTCGCGCGAGCGAACGGACCACGGCGCGGTCGGTCTCGGCCGGCCAGTCGAACAGCGGAGCGGTGACGAGTAATTGGGCGAGTCCGTGCAGGCCCGCCCACAGGGCCGCGGCGTCGCGCCGAGGGTCAGTGCTGCTCGACGTTCCGTCGTCGACGCAGGCCTGGATCGCGGCGACCAGCAGGCGGAACGCATTCATGCCCATCTCGCGGAAGTGCGCGTCCTCGCCGGGGTGCAACTCGAGCGCGGCAGCCGCGTTCCACACCCCGCCGAACATCACGCGGTAGATGTGCGGGCGATCGCGGGCGAAGTCGAGGTAGCCGTCGCTGATCGCCCAGAGCCGGGCGACGGGATCAGTGTGCCGATCGCGCTTCTGCACGAGCGCGTCGACCAATTCGTCAAAAGCATCATCGGCGACCGCAGACATCACCGCATCGACGTCGGGGAAGTGCCGGTAGATGGAGGGCGCGGAGATGCCCGCGCGTCGCGCGATCGAGCGCAGCGTCGCCGTCTCGCCGTCCGCGAGCAGGGCCTGCGTCGCGGCAACGATCTCGAGCCGCAGTCGTGCGCCTTCACCTCGCGCGTTGCGCTGTCGCTCGCCGGTGGTCACCATGGTCTTGAGGTTACAGCCGTTTCCCTTGCGCGGCCGCGCTCACTCATCGGCGACCACCACGACCTTGCCCGCGACGGTGCGAGACTCGGCGAGCTCGACCGCCCGAACGATCTGCGACAGCGGGATGCGTGCGGCCACCTGCGGACGCACCGCGCCGACGGCGACCAGCCGCAGCAGGTTGCCGAGCGCATCCTGCTGCCTCGCAATGTAGGTCTCGCGACGACGTCGGCCCGCCCAGAAGTCGTAGAGGGATGCGTGCCGCCCGTTGGGCAGTGTGTTCCACAGAACGACCCGCGCGAAGGCCTGCAGCATCGGCAGCTGCGCGCTGCCGGTGCCGTGCATCGTGGACGCGCTGCCGTAGGAAACGAGCGTGCCGCCGCGCCGCAGCAATCGCCATGACTCCACCAGCCCCGGCCCACCGACGTGGTCGAACACAGCGTCGACGCCGTCGGGCGCCAGACTCTGGATGACGCTGTACAGCTCGGGGTCCCGGTAGTCGACGACCTCCGCACCGAGCGAGCGCACGAGCTCGTGGTGGGCGGGCGACGCAGTGCCGATGACGCGCAGCCCGGCAGTCACAGCCAGCTGCACGAGCAGGTTGCCCACCCCGCCGTTGGCGCCGAGCACCACGACCGTTCCGCCGGCCGCCACCCGGGCGGAGGTGTGCAGCATCTGCCACGCGGTGATGCCGTTCACGATCAGGGTCTCCACCTCGGCGGCGTCCGCGTCGGCGGGCACGGGCAGCAGGTCGCTCACCGGCACGTTCACGAGACTCGACCAGCCGCCGGTCTTGGTGACGACGGCGAAGCGCTGGCCGAGCAGGTCTTCAGCACCGGCGACCACCGTGCCGACCAGGTCGTATCCGCCGACGAAGGGAAAGGCCGGCTGGTCGTAGTACCGACCGCGGCGCATCTGCTGTTCAGCGAAGGAGACACCGGTCGCCTCCATGCGCAGGGTGACCTGGTCAGGACCGGGAGGGGTGAGGGTGCGCTCGCGCAACTCGAACTCCGACGGTTCCACAATGGCCGGGATGACGACCTCCAACACGCCGGTCACTTGCGGCGTCCGATGTACAGGCGAGCCAGCAGCGCGGCGGCCGAGACGACGATGAGCACGAGGAATACCGGGTGCATGTCCTTCGTGAGGCTGCCGGCGGGGTCGGGGCGCACGTTCAAAATGACGAGCGGGATCGAGTAGAGCGCCGCGACCGCGGTGGTCCACCAGCGGAGGTAGCGCGCCCGCTGGTCGGTGAAGCTCCCGATCAGGGCGACAAGCACGGGAAGCAGCGCGATCATCGCGAAGCCGCTGAGCAGTAGGACCGGAATGGCCCAGGCCGCGATCTGGATGAACAGCGGCGCGCGAACCGAGGTATCGCGGGAGATGGTTGAGGTGGTCATGGGAAGCTCCTTAGGTTTACAAGTGTTTGCTTACACCTCGAAGCTACAGCATAAGTAAACGCTTGTAAAGTCATCGGCGGAACTTCGGTCGTAAGGTGAGGCCATGGTTCACATCGCCGACGACGAGGATCCCTACGGCCTGCCGGGCTTCCCCGGCGAAGAGGACCTGGTCGGCTGGGTCGACCACTCCGAGATCCAGCTGCGCAACATCCGAGTCTTCACGCGCGGGCACCTGACGGTGACGCTGATCCAGCACCCCGGACTCTGGGACCTGATCTTCAGCGACGGTACGGGGCACGTCGAGTTCGACATCCCGCAGACCGAGGAGATCGCGGCGGCGATGCACGCGATCGCCGCGCGCACTGACGACTGAAATTGTGGCAGTTCTCGACTCACGGCCATATCAGCGCGGTCGGAAATTTTATCCGACGTTTGTCGGTTATTCGATGTGAACGCATGTAGATTTGGTGCGTAATTCCATCAATCGAATAAGTAAGGAAGTGGTCGTTGTGGCCAGGTTCGACAGCAGGGTAGCCATCGTCACCGGCGGCGGCAGCGGAATCGGCGCGGAGATCTCGCGGGAGCTCGCAGCCGAGGGAGCATCGGTCGTCATCACCGACATCAAGGTCGAGGCGGCGCAGAGCGTCGTCGACGAGATTGTCGCCGCGGGCGGCAAGGCTGCCGCTTTCGCCCAGAACACCGCCCAGTGGGAGGACTCCGAAGCGGCCGTCGCCTTCGCGACCGAGACCTTCGGCGGCCTGCACCTCGCCGTCAACAACGCCGGCATCGGCGCCGCACCGCAGACGATCGGCGACTACGACATCGCCGCCTGGGACCGCGTACGCGCCGTCGACCTCGACGGTGTCTTCTACGGCCTCAAGTTCCAGCTGCCCGCGATCGTCGCCGCCGGCGGTGGAGCCGTCGTCAACATGGCCTCGGTTCTCGGCTCGGTCGGCATCGCGCAGAACGCCGCATACGTCACCAGCAAGCACGCCCTCATCGGCCTCACCAAGGTTGCAGCTCTCGAATACACCGCGCTCGGTGTGCGAACGAATGCGGTCGGCCCCGGCTTCATCGACACTCCCCTCGTTCGGTCCAGCCTGTCGGCGGAAGCACTCACCGCCCTCGAAGGCGAGCATGCCTCGCGCCGCCTGGGTACCGACAAGGAGGTCGCCGCACTGACGCTGTTCCTGCTGAGCGACGCGGCATCCTTCATCTCCGGTAGCTACCACCTCGTCGACGGCGGTTACTCCGCGCACTAGTCGCAATTCGACGAAGCCCCGCGGTTCTCCAGAACCGCGGGGCTTCTGCGTTGCCGAACGGCCTCACGTTAGGCTCGGCTATTCGCCGAACAGGGCGACCTCGACGACGGAAGCCGCACATGACAGCCACTCCCCGCACGCGATCACAACGCCTCGACACACTGCCCTGGACGCGCAAGCACTCCCGCCTCCTCGGCGGCAGCGGGGTCGGCTGGGCACTCGACGCCATGGACGTCGGCCTCATTTCGTTCGTGATCGCGCAGCTCGCCGTGGCCTGGAAGGCTGATGCCGGCCAGCTCGGATTCGTCGCCTCCGCCGGCTTCCTCGGCATGGCGATCGGCGCGAGCCTCGGCGGCCTGCTCGCCGACCGGCTCGGGCGCCGCCAGGTCTTCGCCCTCACCCTGCTGGTATACGGCGTCTTCACCGGTCTCTCGGCGCTCGCGCTCTCGGTCGGAGCACTCATCGCGCTGCGCTTTCTCGTGGGACTCGGCCTCGGCGCGGAGCTACCCGTCGCCTCGACGCTCGTGAGCGAGTTCGCGCCCGCGCGTATTCGTGGGCGCGTGATCGTCATCCTCGAATCGTTCTGGGCTGTCGGCTGGACGGCCGCCGCCCTGATCGGCTACTTCATCATTCCGACCAGCGATTCGGGATGGCGTTGGGCTCTGGCTCTCGGTGCCGTTCCCGCGGTGTGGGCGATCTTCATCCGCCTGCGCCTGCCCGAGTCGGTGCGCTTTCTCGAGGCGAAGGGCCGTCACGCCGAAGCCGAGGCGATCGTCGCCGACTTCGAGCAGGCGGCCGGAGTCGAGACGCCGGAGGCCGCTGAGGAGGCCCCTGTCGTCGCCAGGAAGAATTCGATCGCCACACTGTTCGGCGCGCACCTGCGTCGCCGCACGATCTCGCTCTGGCTGGTCTGGTTCTGCGTCAACTTCGCCTACTACGGTGCCTTCATCTGGCTGCCGACCCTGCTCGTGGCGCAGGGCTTCTCGCTCGTGCGGTCGTTCGAGTACACACTCATCATCACGCTGGCTCAGCTGCCGGGCTACGCGGTCTCGGCCTGGCTGGTGGAGAAGTGGGGACGCCGGGTCACGCTCGCGGTCTTCCTCGCCGGCTCCGCGGTGTCGGCCGGGTTCTTCGGCACGGCTGGCGACGTCACGACGATCCTCGTCTTCGGCGCACTGCTCTCCTTCTTCAACCTCGGCGCGTGGGGCGCGCTCTACGCCGTGACGCCAGAGCTCTACCCGACGCGCGTGCGCGGTACGGGCGCCGGCTGGGCCGCCGGATTCGGGCGCCTCGCCTCGATCATCGCCCCGCTGTGTGTGCCCGCCCTGCTCGCCGCGGGCGGGGTCGCGCTGCCGTTCGGGGTGTTCGCCGCCGTCTTCGCGGTGGCCGCGCTCGCCGCCCTCACCCTGCCCGACCTGCGCGGGGCCGCGCTCGAGGACTAGGGAATTCGTCGCCGCGAGTCACGTTGCATTAACGGTCACCCCCGAACAAAGGAACTTGCATGCCCACGATCTACTCCATCGACGCCCTCTCCACCGGTGCCGGCCGCGACGGTCACGTCACCACTAGCGACGGCATGGTCGACCTGGAGATGCGGGCACCCAAGGAGCTCGGCGGATCCGGCGAGGGCTTCAATCCCGAGCAGCTGTTTGCGGCCGGCTATGCGGCCTGCTTCCACTCCGCCCTGAACAGCGTCGCCCGCCAGCGCAAGATCCAGCTGACCGACGCGACGGTCGGCGCGCGCGTCGAACTGGTGAGTGTGGATGACGGCCTGCAGCTCGCCGTGCACCTCGAAGTCGTGATCCCAACCCAGCCCCACGACGTCGCGCAGGAACTCGCCGACGAGGCCCACCAGCTCTGCCCGTACTCGAACGCGACCCGCGGTAACATTCAGGTCACCATCACCGTGACCGACGACTAGGTCTTAGCGCGAACTGCGGTCGCGCCCTGAGAGCTTTGCCCGATACATCGCGGCATCCGCCTGCTTCAGCAGATCGGGACCGTCGGCGGCCGTGGCCGCATCCGCGATGCCGATGGACGCGGTGATCGCGACCGACGCGTATTCGGCGTCACCAGCGGTGACCCTGATCAGGCGAAGGATGCGCTGCGCGAGCACTTCGGCCTGTTCGAGGCTGGTGTTCTCGCAGACGATCACGAACTCGTCGCCACCGATGCGCGCCACCGTGTCTTTGGCCCGCGCCGTCGACACGAGCTGGTTCGCGACGCGGATGAGCACGGCGTCACCGATGTCGTGGCCGAGAGAATCGTTGACCTGCTTCAAGCCGTCGAGGTCGAGGAAGAGCACGGTGACGTCATCCCCCCTCTGATGCCCGGCGAACGCGTGATCGAGTCGATCGAGCAGCCGGCGCCGGTTGGCGAGACCCGTGAGCGGGTCGATCTGGGCGACGAGAGCGAGCCGCGACTCGGAACGGTGAAACAGCACCCGCTCGATGTCGCGACCGAGCTCGGTCGCCTCCGCCTCGAAGTCGTCCCAGGGGGCGGAGACGCCCGTGACATCCCGACTCCAGGAGGTAAAGGAGTTTCTCGGCGACAGTACGGTCGCGCGGTTGGAGGCCGACTGGTCGCCGAGCCAGTTCACCGAATGCAGCTTCTCGGTACGGAACCAGGCGATATAGTCACCCTCGACACCCACCGGAACCATCAGCACGCCGGCGATCGCGGGTGCGATCGGTGCGAGGTCGGGGTGGTCGAGAAGCAGGGAGTCGCTCGCGAAGGCGAGGCCCGAAACGCGCGCACGCAGCGCGTCGGTAAGGCGCAGCTGCCCGTCTTCACCGGGGGCCGCACCCACGGACGCGACGATGCCGCCCAGCCGCACCGTTGCGCCATCCGCCGGGATGAGGTCGAGCATTGTCGCGAGCCCGCCCAGTAACTCACGGGAGATGTCGGGGTTGTCCACGAGGCCGGAAACAACGCGAGTGCGCACATTCCGCAGTTCGATCTGCTTTGCCATCGCTGAGAGGGCCTTGATCGAACTCAATTGCAGGGCGATCTGGTTCGCCAGCACTTCGAGTGAGGTGCGCACCTCGAAGGAGACGCGACGCGCCGTGCGGTGGGCGCAGGTGATCATGCCGATCAGCTCGCCGTCACGCACGAGGGAGTACGACATCGTAGACGCCTGCCCCATGTTCCACATGAACTCCAGGTGGTGCGGGGACACGCTGCGCAGCTCGGCTCGACTCAGGTCGATCGCCACGGTCGAGACCGCCTCGGGGTCCGACAGACCCAGCAGGCCGGACGGCGCAGCACGGCTGTCGGCGATGACCCTCGACAACTTGAGCAGGTACAGCTCCCGGGCCTGCGACGGGATATCCGACGCCGGATAGTGCAGGCCGAGGTAGGGATCCATGCCTTCGGCCGCAACCTCAGCCACAACCTCGCCGTGGGCGTCCGGGTGGAAGTGGTAGATCATCACCCGATCGAATCCGGTGATCGTGTGCAACTCTCGCGCCGCAGCCGCCCACAGCGACTCGGCCGTCGTGAACGAGGCGAGGCGGTGCATCGCCGCAAAGATCGCGGCGGTCGCCTGCGAATCCACGTCGCTGAGCACCGGCTCGAAATCGATCAACGCCGTCGACCCGCTCCGGTTGAGGATCGCGTCGAAGGACTGCTCGCCGACGGCAACCCGAACCGGGTTCGCCGCGATCGTGGCGCTGTCGAGCACCTCGGCGAAGGCAGGCAGAGGCTCCACTCCGGTAACCAGGGAAATGTGCTGGCCGAGCAGATCCGTCGCTTCACGGCCGAAGAAAGTGACGGCGTTATCGCTGATGGAGACGATCTGCCATGTCGCCGCGTCGACGACAACCAGCGCGCCGTGCGGTTGAACCGAATCGGGTCGGCGGATGGGCTCGCGAGCGCACTCGATGAGACGCTGCTGCTCGGCAGCCGATACTCGAAGCGGAATCCCCACGTTCATCCTTCGACAGGGAGAGCGCATAGACGGGTCCGGGCCGATGCTGGTCTCACTCCTCCTAATGTACCGTTTCGCCACGACAGGACGAGGAACGTCCTAGGCCGCGACCCGAGCCCGCTCGACCAAAGCGCTGAGCACGTCCGCGTAGCCGGTGATCATCCGCTGCCGCCCGAGACGCGGGCGCGACGCGAGGCTGCGCTCGCGCAGTTCGGCTCGCTGGTCCAGCACAGCCGACCAGGTCGCCGCGATCTCGAGCGGGTCGTGGCCGGTGACGAAACCGATGCCGCGCACGGTGAGCGCCGAGTCGCCGACGTCCGTGGTGACCGGCGTCGCCCCCGACGCCGCGCCCTCGAGCAGGCACAGCGGCGACGCCTCGCCGAAGGCACTCGTCAGCGCCACGATGTCGGCGATGCGGTAGATGTCGGGCATGTCGTCGCGGATTCCGAGGGCGTGCACATTCATCGCGGACGTCACGCCGCTCTCGTCGAGCAGCGCGAGGAACGCGGCGTTGTCGAGCGTCATCCCGGCGCCGCAGACGAGGAAGTGTGTGTCGGGTCGGCGCTTCGAGAACGCCGCCACGGAGCGGAGGAACAGGCCAGGGTCTTTCATCGCATCGAAGCGGGCGGCGAAGACCACGACCGGCGCATCGAACGGTATGCCGAACAGGCGGCGGGTCGACGCCTGTTCGACCTCGGTGCCGGGGCGGAAGCGGTCGGTGTCGATGCCGTTGCCGACCACGAATCGCTCGGTTGTCGGAGCGAGGAAGGACTCGTATGCGTCACTCGTCGACTGCGCGCACGAGATGACCGCGCTCAGAAGGCCCGTCTCGGCCGCCTGCCCCAGCCAGGACACGGCTGGCCCCGAGTGCAGCGGGTCGGATCGATGCAGGCACGCGGCGACGGGGATGTGGGGCATCATCCCGCGCTCGCTCAGTGCGAGCAGCAGGCCGAGCGGCTGTTCCTTCAGAGAGAGGATGACGTCTGCCTGCCGCACGGCCTGCGCGGCAACGAGCAGCTCGCGGTCGGTGAACGTGGACGGCTCGAACGCGGCCGCTCCCGCAACACGACCGAGGGTCGAGATCTCGAGCCCGGCGGCCTTCAGGCGCAGGTAGCGCGGGTCTCGGTGCAGGTGCTGCACGGACGAGTCGCGCCGGGCGGCCGACGCGATCGACAGGACGCTGTGATGCTGGTCGCCCGCGCCGTGCAGGCCGGCGATGACATCGGTGTGCAGGATGCGCGCACCGCCCGCGAAGAATCCTTCGTACAGCGACAACACTCGAATGGGACGGTTCATTGCGACGCCTTTCGCGAGGTGGGCGGGACCGCGGCGCCGTTGCCGTTCGGACAATGCTGGAAGATGGGCGGCCGGAAGTCGATTAACCCCCGATGTGCATTGTGTGAACGACAGGACCCGGCTCGCTCGCGGCGATAATGGAACAATGGAGCCCTGGGAGATGCGCGAGTGGTTCGCCGACTATCTCGAGGCGCTCAATCGGCACGACCTCGATGACGTGCGCGAGTTCGTGGATTCTTCGGTCAAGCGCGCACACCTGCCAGGAGGCGCGGACGCGTGGATCGGCGACCTCGATTCCCTCTTCCAGGGGTTTCCGGACTGGCAGTGGAGGCGCATCCAACTGGTCGTCGAGGAGGACCGCCTCGCCGTGCACCTGCGCGGGGGCGGGACGCACACCGGCGTCTTCCGCGGCATCGCGCCGAGCCGGCGGCACGTGAACGTAGCAGAGTACGGGTTCTATCGGGTGGTCAAGGGGCGCGTCGTCGAGTTCTCGGGCACCGCCGACCTGGACCAGATCGCGGCGCAGCTGGGGGCGTGACTCAGGAAGGCGCGAGTGGCAGGCTTCTGTCATGCGCATGCTTCTGACGTCGAGCGGACTCCAGAACGAACTCGTCCGCGAGACCTTCCTCGGGCTGCTCGATCGCCCTCCCGCCGAGTCGAGCATCGCGGTCATCATCGACGCGATCCTGCCGTTCGACGGCGACAACAGTTCGACCCTCGAGCACCTCACGCAGCTCCACTCTCTGGGCTGGGAGCAGTTCGACCTGATGTCGCTGTTCGGCGGCCCTCGAGCGGTGATCGAGGAGCGACTCAGGTCCGCGGACGTTATCTTCTGCTACGGCGGCACCAACCACTGGCTGGCCCACGCATGGACCGCCTCCGGCCTGGCGCCACTCCTGCAGGAACTGCTCGAGGAGAAGGTCTACCTCGGCACCAGCGCCGGCTCGATGATCTTCTCGCGCCGGCACGCCGACATGGTCGAGGCATTCGACGACCGGGATGAGGTCGAGATGCTGCAGCTCCACTCGGTCGCACCGGCGCTGCCACTCTTCGACTGGAGCGTGATGGCGCACCTGGATGCGCCGTACTTCCCCGACCAGACCGACGAGACGCTCAGCGCCGGCGCCGCCCGGCTCGCCGGCCCGCTGTACGTCATCGACGACGACACAGCACTGCTGGTTCGGGATGCCGCTCAGCCTCCCGAGATCATCTCGACGGGGCGTTGGCTCGAGTTCGATCGGGACGGTCGCCGGATCTGACACGCAAAAGCCCCGCAATCCGTGAGGACTGCGGGGCTTCGATCAAGCAGATGGCGGAACCGGTGGGATTTGAACCCACGGTGGGCTCAACACCCACACAACTTTTCGAGAGTTGCACCTTCGGCCGCTCGGACACGGTTCCGTCGACAATAGTAGTACATCGCCGCGCCCAGCCCTTTCACAGGCTGGGCATAAGGCCCGCATAGCCTGCGCCAGCACGATGCAGCAATGAAGATCTCGAAACCCATGCTGGTGAACTCGATCCTCGGCGTCGTCGTCGCGGGCGCCATCGCCGGCTCCCTGCTGCTGATCCTGCCCGCCCAGGCGTCCACCGACACCGAGGCCACCCAGCTGACGACGACCGTTCAGCAGGGCCCGGTGAGCACCACTATCAGCGCGAGCGGGTCGATTGCCGCCGTACAGGAGGTGAGCGCCTCGTTCGCCGTGTCCGGCACGATTGCCTCAGTGGATGTCGCGCTCGGCGACACGGTGACGGCGGGCCAGAAACTGGGCACCCTCGACACCACGGATCTCAGCGCGGCAGTGAGCGAGGCCTCGTCCAGCCTGTCGAGTGCCTACGCCGATCGCACGAGCGCCAATACCGCGCTTGCGAAAGCCAAGAAGGACGCGACATCCTCTGACCCCTCCGTCAGCCAGAATGCATCGCAGGCCGCCAGCAGCGCCCGATCACAGCTGAGCAGTGCGGAGGAGAAGATCACCACGGCGGCGAAGCAGGTGGCCGCCGCCAAGGCGGATCTCGCCGACGCCACGCTGAAAGCTCCGATCGCGGGCCTCGTGATCGCCGTCAACGGCACGGTCGGCGGATCCAGCAGTTCGACCGGCGGCGCCGAGAGCACCACCACCGGCTTCGTCACCATCGCCGACGTCACGAAGATGACCATGACCGCGGCCATCGCCGAGGCGGACATCGCGGATGTCGAGGTCGGCCAGACCGCGGACGTCACGTTCCCCGCGCTTACCGACGCCTCGACGACAGCTACGGTCACCGCTATCGCTCCGACCGCGACCGCGAGCAACTCGGTCGTCACCTACGCGACCACGATCACGCTCGACGAGGTCCCCGAGGGGCTGCGCCTCGGCCAGACCGCCGCCGTCGCGATCACCACCGTCACTTCGGCGGATGACGCCCTCTACCTCCCGACCGCGGCCATCACGACCGCGTCCGACGGCACCTCCACCGTCGACGTGATCGGCGACGACGGTGAGAGCACCACCACGACCGTCGAACTCGGCGTGGTCGGCGACCAGGGCACCGAGATCACGAGCGGCCTCGAGGTCGGCCAGGAGGTCGTGCTCGGCGAGGTCGCGGCCGCCACCGACGACGCAACCACCACCGACAACCAGCAGCAGGGTGGCGGCTTCGGCGGCGGAACCGGCAGCTTCCCCGGCGGCGGCACTCCCCCGACAGGCGGCAACCGATGAGCCGCGTGCTCGAGCTCGACGCGATCGAGCAGGTCTACGGGTCGGGCGACGCCGCCGTGCACGCCCTCCGCGGCATCGACCTGAGCGTCGAGTCCGGTGACTACGTCGCGATCATGGGCCCGTCGGGTTCCGGCAAGTCCACCCTGATGAACCTGTTGGGATGCCTCGACATCGCGTCCAGCGGACGCTACTCACTGGCCGGCCACGACGTGCGAGAACTCAGCGAGAACGAGCTGGCCCGGGTGCGCAACCAGGAGATCGGTTTCATCTTCCAGTCGTTCAACCTTGTCGCGCGCATGTCCGCGCTCGCCAACGTGGAGCTCCCCCTCGTCTACGGCGGGGTGCGCCGAGCGGAGAGACGACGCCGCGCGCTCGAGGCGCTCGACCGCGTCGGCCTCGCGCAGCGCGCCGACCACGAACCGCACGAGCTCTCCGGTGGGCAGCAGCAGCGCGTGGCCATCGCGCGCGCGCTCGTCACCAACCCGACCCTCGTGCTCGCCGACGAGCCCACCGGAAACCTGGACAGCGCGTCGACCGACGAGATCCTCGCGATCTTCGACGACCTCGCGCAGAGCGGACGCACCATCGTGATCATCACCCACGAGGAGCACGTCGCAGAGCGCGCTCACCGGGTGCTCTCCATCCGCGACGGCAACATCGCGTCGGACCGCCTCACCGGGATCGCCGCCGCATGAGTCTCTTCGAAATGCTCACCAGCGCGCTGCGCGGCATCACCGCCAACAAGCTGCGCTCGGTACTGACCCTCCTCGGGGTCATGATCGGCGTTGCGAGCGTCATCCTCTTATTGGCTGTCGGAAACGGTTCGTCGCAACAGATTCGCGACGCCATCTCGGACCTCGGCACGAACACGCTCACCGTGCGGACGTCGCAGGGCGGTGGGCCGGATGCCGAGGCCACCTCGACCGCGAGCATCACCACCTCGGTCGTGGACGATCTCGCTGCTGCCGGGCTCGGGCACGTGGCATCCGTTGTTCCGCAAGTGTCGACGAGCCTTACCGTGGCCTCGACCGACACGTCCGAGGAGTCGGTCACCGTGATCGGCACCACTCCCGGGTACTTCGAGGTCGGCACGGCCTCGGTCGCGACCGGTGACGCGTTCACCGACGCGGACGTGACGAGCGCCGCGAAGGTCGCCGTCATCGGCCAGACCCTCGCGACGACGCTCTACCCCACAGGCTCAGCGCTCGGCCAGTCCGTCACGATCGACGGATCCCCGTTCACCGTGGTCGGCATCCTGGCCACGCAGAGCAGCACTGGCATCAGCGACTCGAACTCGGTGGTGCTCGCACCGATCAGCCGGGTGCAGCGCTCCTACACGGGCTTCGGCGCGGTCTCCACGGTCACCGTCGAAGCGATCGATTCCGAATCGGTGGATGCGGCTAGTGCCGAAATCGAGATCCTTCTGAACCAACTGCTGGGGCTCACATCGGAGACGGAGACCTACACGATCACCAACCAGAGCTCGCTGCTCGAGACCCAACAGGCGTCGGCCGACAGCTTCACCGTCCTGCTCGGAGCGGTCGCCGCGATCAGCCTGCTCGTCGGCGGCATCGGCGTCACTAACGTCATGCTCGTCTCGGTCACCGAGCGCACCCGCGAGATCGGAATCCGCAAAGCGCTTGGGGCGACCCGGCGCGCCATCCTCGGGCAGTTCCTGCTGGAGGCCGCGACCCTCACGCTGCTCGGCGGTGTGCTGGGCGTGATCGCCGCACTCATCGGTGCCAACTACGAGATCAACGGCACCCAGCCGGTAGTACTCGACTACTCCATCCCTCTCGCGCTCGGGGTCTCCGTCGCGATCGGCGTGTTCTTCGGGGTCTACCCCGCGGCGCGCGCTGCAGCGATGCGACCCATCCAGGCGCTCCGCGCGTCCTAAACCCACCCACCCTCTCGACAACCCTTTCGACAATTCAGGAGTATGAACATGACCAACCTCGACACCACCACCCCGGCAGCTTCAGGCGACAAGACTCCTGAATTACCAACTAATAAGAAGAGCGCGGCGCGCTTCATCACGCCGGCACTCGCACTGGTGGCCGCGATCGGCGTCGGCCTGCTCGGCGGAGTGTTCATCGGGCAGTCCACGGCGAGCGCGGCCGGTCCGGCGGGCGCGAACGGGCAGGGCTTCCCCGGCGGTACCGGCACCCGCCCCGACGGCGCGACCGGCGGGATGGGCAACCTGACCTCCGGCACCGTCGTCTCGGTCGACGGCGACACCATCGTGCTCGAGCTGGAGGACGGCAGCCAGGTCACCATCACCGCCGGCTCCGACACAACGGTCACCACGACCGACGACGCCGCGGTCAGCGACCTGAAAGAGGGTGACACGCTCGCCGTCTCCGGCGAGGCAGACGACGACGGCAACGTGACGGCAACCAGCATCTCCGAGGGCGCGCGCGGCCTCGGTGGCGGCGGCACCCCGCCGTCCACAGGTTCCAACGACTAGCACCACGAGTGAGCGCTGCTCACTAGACTGCGGGGCATGAAGAGATTGAGCTGGGTCGTCACAGCGGTGATCGTCGCGCTGGGCGGCCTCGGCTCCCTCTGGGCGTTCACGGGTGTAACGTCATCCGCTCTTGACGATGTCTACGTCTATACCGACGCCGAACCGCTCATCTGCAGCCACGAACCGACGGTCATGCTCGGCACTGATGACGATGCCGGGGAGTTCGACGAGCACATCGTTACTGCAGTGGTCGGCCCCGACCTCGCCTGCGACCTGCGAATATTTGTGAGCAACGAGAGCGAGTACCCGGTCGAGATCACTGAGGTGTGGCTGCCGTTCATGGGCTCCGACAGCGGCATTCCCATCCGCGCGGTGACGATCGACGGCCAGGTTCCGGTCATCAGCCCCGAGCTCTCCATGGATCCTCGCGAGGGCAGTCGGGATGCGCTCATCCGGTACGAGACCCCGGTAGTCATTGAGCCGGGCGACAAGTACCTCATAGTCGCCCCGTTCGTGCACAGCGATGCCGGCTGCCTGATGGGGGGCGGCAGCACGGCGATTGTGCCGACCGGCGCTCACCCCACCGTCACCGCGAAGATGAATGGCATCGACCGAGAGCTGCCCTACACGGGCGCCTCCTACGGGTTCGCGGGTGAAGCCGGCTGCTAGCTCGCCTTGCGCTGCAGCCGGAACTCGGTGAGATACGCGCCGAACATCAGGTTGGCGCGGCTCTTCGTTCCGTTACCGCGCACGCCGTGCACGATCTCCGGCGCGTAGGCCCGGTGATCGTAGAACTTGCGAGTCTTCTTGTGGCCCTCCCAGACCCAGAGGAAGTCGGCGCCCGCCGCGCTCAGCAGCTCATCGCCGATCCCCTGGCCGCGCTTCGACGGTGCGACGTAAAGAAAGTACAGCTCGGTCTGGCTTTCGCTGCCGGGCTCGCGGCCCGGGCCGGAGCCCACGAAGCCGACGATCTCGCCGTCGAGTTCGGCGACCCACTGCCGATAGGGGTCACCCCGCCCAAGGAACTTCACCCACAGCGCCGACATGGTCTCGGGGTCCAGGTCCTCGATGATCTCCTTCTTGAGAACCTTCGAGTACAACTCCTGCCAGCAGAACGAATGCAGGTCGCCCAGTGCCTCAGTGTCGGATAGTTTTGCCCGCCGAATAGTTGCCCCCATGATGAGACCTTAACCAACAGTTGTTTCGATCACTTTTCCTGCTCATTGCGGCTGTGGGATGTTCCGGCGCACGTCAGACGTTCACCCTAGGCTGAGGGAATGGCCCGAGCTTCGACGACTTTCCGCTGCACCGAGTGCGGCTGGTCGAACGCCAAGTGGGTCGGGCAGTGCGGCGAGTGCCAGCAGTGGAACACCATGGTCGACGTCACCGAGGGCGCGACCGGCATCCGCAAGGTCGCCCCGGCTCGCATCGGTGCCGGGCGGGCGGCGCGCCCCATCACCGAGATCGGTGCCGAATCCGTCGCGTACTGGCCGAGCGGTATCGCCGAGTTCGACCGGGTGCTGGGCGGCGGCATCGTTCCCGGCGCGGCCATCCTGCTGAGCGGTGAACCCGGAGTGGGCAAGTCGACGCTCCTACTCGAGGTCGCATCCCGTGCCGCGGCGCTCGGGCAGCGCGTGCTCTACGTCTCCGCCGAAGAATCCGTGAGCCAGGTGCGCCTGCGCGCCCAGCGCACCCATGCCCTGCAGCCCACGCTCTTCCTCGCCGCCGAGACCGACCTCGCCACGATCCTCGGCCAGATCGACCAGGTCGACCCGCACCTCGTCATCGTGGACTCCGTGCAGACCGTCGCGTCGTCGCTGTCCGACGGCCTCGCCGGCGGCCCCTCCCAGGTGCGCGAGGTGGCGTCGACCCTCATCCGGGTCTCGAAAGATCGCAACCTTCCCGTGTTGCTCGTCGGCCACGTCACCAAAGACGGCACGATCGCCGGCCCGCGCCTCCTCGAGCACCTCGTCGACGTCGTGCTGCACTTCGAGGGCGACCGCCAGACGGCGCTGCGTTTTGTGCGCGCCATGAAGAACCGATTCGGCCCGACCGACGAGGTCGGCTGCTTCGAGATGACGGGGGATGGCATCGCCGAGATCTCCGACCCCTCAGGGCTCTTCCTCTCCCGGGCGCGCACTCCGGTCAGCGGTACATGCGTCACCATCACGGTGGAGGGCAGGCGCGCGCTTCCCGTCGAAGTGCAGGCGCTCATTGTCAAATCGCAGGCGCCCCAGCCCCGCCGGGTGGTGAACGGCGTCGACGGATCCCGTGTCGCCATGGTGCTCGCCGTGCTTGAACGGCGTGCGGGGCTCCCGCTTTCGACGTTCGACGTCTACGTCTCGACCGTGGGCGGCATCCGCGTGATCGAGCCGGGCGCCGATCTCGCGATCGCCCTGGCCATTTCGAGCGCCTTCAAAGACAAGGCGTTCCCGGTCACGCAGGTGGCGATCGGCGAGATCAGTCTCGCCGGCGAGATCCGTCCCGCATCCAACTCGAAGCAGCGCACGTCAGAGGCGCAGAGGCTCGGCTTCAGCACCATCATCGACGCCGACGCCGCACACCTGCGCGAGGCCATCCGTCTCGCGTTCGCCGGCTCGACCGTCGAGCGCATGGACATCCCCGACTTCTAGCCGCTATGAGCCAGTTTCGACGGTTCGAATCAGCCTTGGCAAGCTCATTCCGCCGAAACCGGCTCATTCATGCGAGTCAGACGTCGCGGGGCGTCGCCTCGTAGGCGTCATCACCGTCGAAGCCCTCGGCAGCACTGGCGTTGTGCTCTCCGGGGACCTGGTCGCCGGGCGCGTCATCCGACTGCTCGGTCCCGTCCCGCGGTCCGCCGTCCGGCAGTGCCGGGTTCACCGGCTCATCAAAGGTTCCGTTGGTGTCAGTCATGGCGCTCGCTCCTGTCGATTTCGTCTTCCGTTTGGCGGCCGTCTGCAGTCTCGGTGGACCGGCTGGACTCCATGCTGTCCGCCGTCGCTACCTTCTCGGCAAGCGACGAGTCGCTGTCGAGGTCGGCGTCATCCTCCAGCTGTCCGTTGGTCAGATCTTCTGGGTCACTCATTTTTGCTCCTTCAGGGGTTGAGCCGCGCCGCGCAGGTTACGCAGTGCGGGGTGTACGGGCGTGCGCTCAAGCGCGCATAGCCGATGGAACGACCACAGGACGCGCAGGAACCGTAACTGTCGTCGTCGAGGCGACCGAGGGCGTCGTCGATCTGGTCGATGCGATGCACCGCCTGGCGCAGCAGAGCGGAGGTCTGCGACTGTTCGAACGCGAGAGTCGAGCCCTCGGGGTCGTGCTCATCGTCAGTGGACGAGTCGCGCCGGGAGTGTCGCACCGAGTCGATGTCGAACCCGAGCTGGGCGACGCTGTCGAGGGTACTGGCGCGGTCGGCCAGCAGGCGCTTGCGCAGGGCACCCCGCTGGCGCGAGTCGAGCGCCGCAACGGTCGGGGTCATGCATCAACCCAATACCCGCAGCCTGAAAACGGCATCCACAATTCCCAGCAACGGGTGACGCGCTAATGCCGCAGTGACAGCAGGTACTCGTTCATGCCCGCCGAAAGGACCGGGTTCATCGGGAAGTCCACGCCGTCGAGCGAGCGGATCGGGGCCGCTAGGCGCACGCTCGAGACGAGCCAGGCGGCATCCCCCTTCGCGAGCTCGGCAGGGGTGAGCAACTCGAAGCCGGTCGTCATGCCGAGTGATTCCGCGTAGTGGAACAGGTTCGCCTGGGTCGTGCCATCGAGGATGCCGAGGCCGGTACCGGGCGTGAGCAGCGCATTGCCGCGCTGGAACACCACGGTCGACGTCGGGCCCTCGAGCACGTAGCCGTCTGAGCTCGAGAAGATCACGTCGTCCGCTCCACGGCGGTGGGCCTCGCGGGCGACGGCACGGTTGACCGCGTAGCTGAGCGTCTTCGCGCCGGCCAGCAGCCAGGGCGAGGTGGTCTCCACGTCGTGGCGGTAGCCGCGGTCGAGCACCACCACACGAACACCGTCGATGCGGGTGCGGGAGTGGTCGGGCGCGTGTGCCGCGTAGACCCAGCCGGTGGGGCGGCTGTCGCCCTCCACACCGCGCGTCAGAACCGCCTTCACCCAGGCCTCGGCACCCGGCTGGAGTTCGTCGATAGCTGCCAGGATCGCCTCACGCCAGGCCGCTTCATCCGGTGCCGGCAGTTCGAGCTTGCGAGCGGATGACGTGAAGCGACGCAGGTGGTGGTCGAGCGCCTGCGGCTTGCCATCGCCCACGCTGATGCTCTCGAAGATGCCGTCGCCACGGGTCGCACCGAGGTCCATCGCGCTGAGTTGTGGGCGCTCGGGATCGACGAATTCGAACGCCGGGGCGTCTTCATCGTGCGGCGGAGCGTCGGCACTCGGCTGGTTGAGCATGGCCAGAACGTGGTGCGGCATGGGTGTCCTAGATCGAGAGGGCGGCGAGGATGTCGGCCGGGTCCGCCTGCATCGGGTGGGGGCCGGCGACATCGAACCACACCGACTCGAGCACTCCGAGGTTGGCCTCGAGGTATTCGCGCAGCGCGGCACGGTCGTACGACTCGGAGCGGGGGTCATCCTCCCCGGGCAGCATCGCGGCGTATGAGGCGGGCGAGGAGAACAGCAGCAGCATGTACTTGTCCGCGTCGTCACGGCGGAACACGCGCACCTGGTCGGCGCCCTCCTCGACTTCGAGCAGGGGCACGGTCACGAGGCCGTTTCGGATGGCAAAGGCGACGGCCGTGGCATCCTTCGCCTCGAGGGCGGCGGCGAGGTCGGGTTCGGTGAGTTCGGCCACGGGATCAGTAGAGCTGGAACTGTTTGGTGTCGGCGGACTCGATACCGTCGACGACCGTTGTCAGGTGGTAGCTCGCACCGGCTGCCGTGACCGGCGGACGGTCACCCTCGCAGGTGTCGGCGCTCGAGCGGGTGCGGTCCCAAGCGAACGGAGTCGTGGTGACGTCCTTGCCGGGTTCGAGCACGGCGAGGGTCGGAGTCGGCTCGGTCTGGCAGTGAGTGGAGTCCCAGATGGTCTCCTTGCCGCTCGTGATGCGGTACTCCTGCACGTCGGTGCCCGCATTGAACGTGCACTCCTTCGTGCCGGTGTTCGTGAGGGTGAGGGAGAGCATGGGGTTCTCGCCGGCCTTGTACGAGGCCTTGTCGGTGACGGCGACGACCTTGACGGCGCCCTTCGCGCACGCGCCGGACGCGTCGGGCTCGGTGTCGACGGCCTCGGCGGACGACGAGCTGCCGGGCGCGGGGGTCTTGGTGGCGCCGGGCGTGCCCGATCCGGGCTTCACGATGACGAGGATGATGGCCACGATGACGGCCAGTATTACGAGGCCCACGACGAGCCTGCGTCGCCAGTAGACGCTGCTGGTTTGTGGGCCGACAGGAGTCCTGAAGGTCGACATGTGTTCAGGGTAAGCGCGGCGACCCGTTATGCCCCGCCGTTTGCGCGGCGTGTGCCTTATGCGATCACTTTGAGCATGCGGGTGTTGCCGAGGGTGTTCTGCTTGACGCGCGACAGGTCGAGGAACTCCGCGACACCCTCATCGGGCGAGAGCGAGAGCTGGGCGAACACATCCGGCTGCACGATGTCGTCACTGATCGCCGCGAAACCGTTGCGCGAGAAGAACTCGACCTCGAAGGTGAGACAGAACAGTCGGCTGAGACCCAGCGCGAGCGCGTCGGTCTCGATTCTTTCGAGGATGGCGCGGCCCACCCCCTGGCCCAGAAACGCCGGTGCAACGGCCAGCGTTCGCACCTCGGCCAGGTCGTGCCACATTACGTGCAGTGCCCCGCAGCCGATCGGGGTGCCGTCGGCGTCAACGGCGATGCGGAACTCCTGCACCGCCTCGTACAGCACCACGAGGTCCTTGCCGAGCAGGATGCGCTTGTTGACGAGCGGCTCGACCAGGGACTGGATGTACGGGATGTCCGCCGTGATCGCCGGGCGGATGCTGAAGGGGGTCGTCACGGTTTCAGCGTACCCAGTACTCGCAGGGCGCGGTCACCCGAAGTCGGGGAAGTCGAAATCGGGAAAGTCGATGTCGCCGAGGAACTCACCGATGCCCCCGAACACCGCACCAACGCCGTCCAGCGCGCCGGAGAAGTCAACCAGATCACTGAGATCGATCATCGACACGGCGACCTGGAGCCCGAATGAGGCGAGGTCCGCCGCGTCGACCAGGCCGGTGAGATCGGGCGGCAGGCTCTGGTATCGAAGGTCGAGTTCGCGCATCCACTGTTTCTCGAGGTTGAACAGCACCGCGTAGGGCAACAGCTTTTCGTAGAGCACGAGCACTTCAAGATCGTTGAGCGGCTCCCGGCGCAGAGCACCGTCGGGAGACTGCAGGGCCATGAAGCGGTCCTTCTCTGCGAGCTCGATGTAGTCGTGCATCCCCCACAGGTAGTCGACGAGCGGATACGCCGCCTCGGTGGGAACGATCGGCTCCGCGCGCCATGGAGCAGACAGGCGGATGAGCAGGCGGTTTTCGCGAGCGAGCCCGTTGTGCACGAGTCGCGCGACGATCCAGCGGTGCGGTCCCTTGAGACGCGCGCCCAGCTCGCGGTTGCGGCCCGGTGCCAAGTAGAAGAACGATCCGGGCACGAGGTCGTTACCGAACAGGGTGACCAGGATCGCCCTCTCGTCGGGGCCTTCGTCCGGTGTCGATCCGGTCAGCGTCACGATGAATCCAGGGCGGTTGACGCCGTCCGTCGGGCGCGCGACCGAGACGACCTTGCGCACAGCGAAGTCGATGAGCTGCGCGGCGAGCGCTCGCTTTCCATCTCCGAGCAGCTCGGCCGCCGCGATCAGGCTCACATTCTTCGGCACCGTGTACTGCGGAATGATGAGGCGCTTCGGGCGACGGAACATGTGGTCAGCCTAGTGAGCGTCGTCGCGATGAATCCGCCGCGCGTACCCCTCCGACTCGGCGACGAACCGTGCGAGCAGGGTGCTGAGCTGGGAGACATCTGCCGCGTCCCAGTCGGTGAAGATCTCGGTGACCATCGCGTCGCCGACGTCGTAGAGTTCCTGCGCCGCGCGCCGTCCCTCGGCGGAGAGGTGCAGGGTGTGCGAGCGCTGGTCGGTAGCGCTCGGCTCGCGGGTGATGAGCCCGGACGCATCGAGCTTGGCGATCGCCTTGCTCACGGCGGGAGCTCCGATGTCGAGGGTCTCGGCCATGTCCGCGGTGCGGGCAGGCCCCATCGAGCTGAGGGTCCAGAGGATGCGGATCTCGAGCCCGCTCATCGCCCGGTGTCGCTCGGCCACGATGTCGTGCTGGAAGCGAGGGGACATCCAGATATTGAGCAGCGTGGTGATGTTCTCGACGACGGCCGAGCGGTAGTGCAGCTGCGGCTCGGACTCGGTACTCACAGCCACGACAGTACTCGCACGTCGTATAGTTTCCAATGGAAACTACTTCCACTCGAACAAAGGAGTTCTTATGAGCAGGACCATAGTTGTCACCGGCGCGGCATCCGGAATCGGAAAGACCACGGCCGAGCTGCTGCAGAGCCGAGGCGACACGGTCATCGGCGTCGACCTCAAGGGCACCGACGTGAACGTCGACCTCACGACCCCCGAGGGCCGCACCGCACTCGTCGACCAGGTGCGCGAGTTATCCGGCGGCTCGATCGACGGCATCCTCGCCGTCGCCGGCCTCGCCCACCCGATTCCCGCGACCGTGGGCGTCAACTTCTTCGGAATGGTCGCGACGCTCGAGGGCCTGCGCCCGCTTCTTGCCGGTTCGGATGCTCCCCGCGCCGCCGGCGTAGCTTCCATGGCAAGCCTGCACCCGTCTGACGACGAGCTGGTCGCGGCAATGACCGCTGGCGATGAAGCCGCCGCGCTCGCACGCGCGGAGGTTCTCGCCGGCGACGGCGCGACCGGGCAGCTCATCTACGGGTCGACCAAGAAGGCCTTCGCGCAGTGGATCCGCCGCAACGCCCCTACGGATGACTGGGCCGCGGCGGGCATCCCGCTCAACGCGATCGCGCCCGGAGTCATCGTCACCCCGATGACGGCACCGCTGCTCGAGACCGAGGAGGGCCGCGAACAGATCCGCGCGGGAGTGCCCATGCCGCTCAACGGCTTCGCCGAGGCCATCGTGCCGGCGCGACTGCTCGCGTGGCTCGTCAGCGAGGAGAACTCGCACCTGTGCGGCCAGGTCGTGTTCATCGACGGCGGCTCAGACGCAGTGATCCGCGGCGACTCGACCTGGTAACCACTGGAGCTGGTTGAGTAGGCGCCCCGGCGCCGTATCGAAACCAGGTTTCGATACGGCCGCGGGCGGCCTACTCAACCAGCAAATAACGGAAAAAGCGGCGGCTGGATCTCTCCAGCCGCCGCTTCTTCGTTATGTGGACTACACCTCGGCGGTGATGGCCTCCGGCTCGACCGCACCGAGCTGGCGGCTCGTCGTGAAGACGAACTTGCCCTCGACGAAGTCGGCGTGAACGTGGTCGCCCGCGCTGAGCTCTCCGTGCAGGATCTTCTCGCTGAGCGCATCCTCGATCTCGTGCTGGACCGCACGACGCAGGGGACGCGCACCGAGCGACGGGTCGAACCCGACCTTGATGAGCTGCTCCTTCGCGGCGAGCGTGAGCTCGATCGTGAGGTCGCGGTCCATCAGACGCTCGCTGAGACGCTTCATGAACAGGTCGACGATCTGCAGCAGTTCTTCGGGGCTGAGCTGCGGGAAGACGATGGTCTCGTCAACGCGGTTCAGGAACTCGGGCTTGAAGTGCTTCTTCAGCTCCTCGACGACCTTGCCACGCATTCGGTCGTAACCGGTCGCGGTGTCGGTCGACGACGTGAAGCCGATCGGCGTTCCCGTGATGTCCTTGGTTCCGAGGTTCGTGGTCATGATGATCACGGTGTTCTTGAAGTCGACGACACGACCCTGGCCATCCGTCAGGCGTCCCTCTTCCAGGATCTGGAGGAGCGAGTTGAAGATGTCGGGGTGAGCCTTCTCGATCTCGTCGAACAGCACCACGGAGAACGGCTTGCGGCGCACCTTCTCGGTGAGCTGTCCGCCCTCTTCGAAGCCGACGAATCCGGGAGGAGCACCGAACAGTCGCGAGACCGTGTGCTTCTCGCCGTACTCCGACATGTCGAGGGAGATGAGCGCGTTCTCGTCGTCGAACAGGAACTCGGCAAGTGCCTTGGCGAGCTCCGTCTTACCCACACCGGTCGGGCCGGCGAAGATGAACGAACCGCTCGGGCGCTTCGGGTCCTTGAGGCCGGCACGGGTTCTACGAATGGTTTTAGCCAGCACCGAGATGGCCTCTTCCTGGCCGATGACGCGCATGTGCAGCGCCTTCTCCATGAAGATGAGTCGCGAGGACTCCTCCTCGGTCAGCTTGAATACCGGGATTCCGGTCGCCTGCGCCAGTACCTCGGCAATGAGACCTTCGTCAACGGTTCCGCTGATGCCGACGTCGCCGGACTTCCACTGCTTCTCGAGACGGAGACGCTCGCCGAGCAGCTTCTTCTCCTCATCCCGAAGCGAAGCCGCCTTCTCGAAGTCCTGGTCCTCGATGGCGCCCTCCTTCTGGCCACGGACTCCGGCGATCTTCTCGTCGAACTCGCGCAGCTCGGGGGGAGCCGAGAGCACGGAGAGACGGAGACGGGCGCCCGCTTCATCCAGCAGGTCGATCGCCTTGTCCGGAAGGAAGCGGTCGGCGACGTACCGGTCGGCGAGGTTGGCCGCAGCCACGATCGCACCGTCGGTGATGGAGACCTTGTGGAAGGCCTCGTACTTGTCGCGCAGTCCCTTGAGGATGTTGATCGTGTGGGGGATGGTGGGCTCGTGCACCTGCACGGGCTGGAAGCGGCGCTCGAGTGCGGCGTCCTTCTCGAAGTGCTTGCGGTACTCGTCGAGCGTGGTCGCACCGATCGTCTGCAGCTCACCACGGGCGAGCAGCGGCTTCAGGATCGAGGCAGCGTCAATGGCGCCCTCTGCGGCGCCCGCACCCACGAGGGTGTGGATCTCGTCGATGAAGACGATGATGTCGCCGCGCGTGCGGATCTCCTTGGTGACCTTCTTCAGGCGCTCCTCGAAGTCACCGCGGTAGCGGCTTCCGGCGATAAGCGAACCGAGGTCGAGCGAGTAGAGCTGCTTGTCCTTGAGCGTCTCGGGCACATCGCCCTTGACGATGGCCTGCGCGAGACCCTCGACGACGGCGGTCTTGCCGACTCCGGGCTCACCGATCAGGACCGGGTTGTTCTTGGAGCGGCGCGAAAGGATCTGCATGACCCGCTCCGCCTCCTTCTCACGGCCGATCACGGGGTCGAGCTTGCCGTCGCGGGCAGCCTGGGTGAGGTTGCGGCCGAACTGGTCGAGGATCTGCGAACCCTTGTCGGGTGCAGCGTCGTTGCCGCCGACGGCGACAGCTTCCTTGCCCTGGTAGCCGGACAGCAGCTGGATGACCTGCTGGCGCACGCGGTTGAGGTCGGCGCCGAGCTTCACGAGAACCTGGGCTGCGACGCCCTCGCCCTCGCGGATCAGACCGAGCAGGATGTGCTCGGTGCCGATGTAGTTGTGGCCGAGCTGCAGCGCTTCGCGCAGAGACAGCTCGAGAACCTTCTTCGCCCGAGGCGTGAAGGGGATGTGGCCGGTCGGCTGCTGCTGACCCTGGCCGATGATGTCCTGCACCTGCTCGCGCACGGCGTCGAGCGAGATGCCCAGCGACTCGAGCGCCTTAGCAGCGACGCCTTCACCCTCGTGGATGAGGCCCAGCAGGATGTGCTCCGTGCCGATGTAGTTGTGGTTGAGCATCTTGGCCTCTTCCTGGGCCAAAACAACTACGCGACGAGCGCGGTCTGTAAAACGTTCAAACATGATGTCTCCCTAGGCTCCGGGCAGGTTTCGGTGCCGATATAAAGACTCTAACGAGACAATCCCCGCGACCATGCCCCTGTTCGCCGTGGGCGTGACGCGCTTAGGTGCAGCTGTGAGCCGTTGATCCGTCGGGGGTGGTTTCGAATGCGAGCCAGGCTTGCCACAGCTCGTTGCCGAGGCGTTCTCGCGCCAGTGGTCGGTCACCGCTTCGAGTTGCTCGGCGCAGACCACGCCGAGCATGGACCCCAGTTCGCCGGCCACGACGGCCACCTGCGGGTTCGGCGCTCCGAACGAGCAGCCGGTGAGAAGGAGAGAAGCGAGGACGAGTGTTGTGAGTTTAACTCTCATTGCTTCGAGGCTCATGCGACGTCAGGCGGGCAGGCAGATGCCGGGAGCCGCCTCCACGCCGTCGAGCGCTCCCGCCGCTGTGAGCGCGGCAAGGAATGACGCATCCAGCGGGGTTTCTCGGAGCCCGCCCTCACACACTCCCAGGTGCACCGCGAACTTTCCCGATTGGTCTTCGCCATAGTACGAAAACGTGGAGGAGCGCACCGGCGCGACGGCGAGCAGTGCAACAGCATCCCGCAGCGCGTCCCACGCCGGCGTCTGCTCGACGGGAGTTCCTGTGGTGAGCTCGGCAGAGTAGACGGCCACGGTAAGCGCCTCTTTCGGGCCATCCCACTGCATCCCGAAGGATTCGCCGAGCGTGGATGTCAGGTCAGCGAGCACGTCGGTCACCGGCTCAGGCGGCAGGGATCCGACGACGTCCACGCCGTAGAGCTGCCACGTCCGCGCGGCCCCAGTGGTGTCGGGCACGGCTCGCAGCGAGTCCCAGTCGGGCGTCGCACCCGGAGCGTAGGTAGCGATTGAGCTGAGGTACGGGGCGTCACCGGCAGCCTGGTCTTCCCCATACAGGCCCACTCTCAGCGGCGAACCGAACGCCTCCTGCAATGCGAACCAGTACTCCACCTCACCGGACAGGTCCTGGCCGACGAGGGCGAGCGTGTTCCAGGAGAGAGAGCTGTCGTCCGCCGCCTCCAGCCCCACAAACCCGTTCTGCTTCGCGAGTGTGCCCGCAGAGAAGGCGTCTCCGATCTCCTCCACGATCTGCGCAGCAACCGGTTCCGAGAGTTCGTCGGCAGTGACCGCGAACTCGACGTAGAACTCGTAGTCCCCTTCGATCTCGAGAGTCGCCGTGGCATCAGTGACGCCGTCGAGATCGATGATCCGGCCGCGCAGGGCGTCGAGCTCGGCGTTGAGGGCGGCCTCTTCGGCCATGGAGCCGCCGACCTGCCCGACCTCGCCGATGAGCGAGCAGCCGCTCAGCGTCAGCGCGCCCACGACGAGCAGCGCGGCAACCTTCCCCGTTGTGGACTTCACCCGTTCCCCCGAACATCTGTTACCTGAGGATGCCACATCACTACGAGTCAGGCAGGCTGCAGAACCCGGCGTTGTCAGCCACCGTGACCGGCACGCCCTGCTTGGCCAGCCACTCCACGAGTTCGATCGACTCGCCGAACGCCTGGCTCGACTCGCACGCGAAGCGCAGGCTTCCCTCGTGCTCCGGCAGGTAGCTCTGCAACGAGGTTGGGCCGCCCGCGGACGCGGCAAGTTCCCGAGCAACGTCGACGAGGTCCTCCTCGCCGCCGCGCAGGTCCTGCATCGCCGAGACCGTGTACACGGCACCCGTTCTATCGTTCGGGCTGGAGTGCCACTCGAGCGAGACGTGACCGATGTGCCGCGACTCGTTCATGGGGACGAAGAGCTTGATGTTCGGGATGACCCGGCCAAACGTCTCCATAACCGCACCGGGCGGCAGCTCGCCGATGAGCCGCAGACCGGTGAGATCGACGATGGGCATGCCGACCGTGGCATCCGGAATCGCGGATATCTCAGCGAACGCGGCGGTGTACTCCGCGGTGATTCGCGGTGTGTCCTCCGGCGCTGTGATGATGCGGGAGAAGACCGCCCCGAACCCGCCGACGTCGAAGGTGAGGGATAGCGCAGGATCGACGAGCGCACGCACCTTCTGCCAGTACTCGAGCGCCTCGAGGAGCTGCTCGTCGGTGTCGGGGAATCGGTTCAGCCGCAGAGCCTCGCGTCCCTCGGCGACGATGATCACCTGGTGGTCGGTGGTCGCGAGCGGCCCGGACTCGACCGCTGCGCGCGCGAATGCACCCACGTCGACGAAACGCTCGAGATCGACCGTGCGCATGGTCACCCTGACCTCGATGCGATCGTCGGCGGCGGGATCGCCGTCGAGCTGGGATGGCCGGATGTCGACAGTCGCGGTATACACCCCGGGCACGGCCTCGAGGCGATTCTGCAGCGCGAGCAGTTCTGCGTCGGCCGCCTGCTCACGCTCGAAGTTCACGCGGGCGTCGCCATCGAAAGACATGCAGCCGGTCAGGAGCACCAGTACCAACGCGGCACCGAGCAGTTTCCTCATGCGCAGTAGCCTGCATTCTCCTCGGCGGTGACCGCCATTCCCAGGTCGCGTAGCGAGGCGACGAGCGTGAAGTCGTTCGGGTACGGGTATTCCGCAGGCTCGCAGTTGAAGCGCAGAAAGCCGGGTCGGGTGATGAGGTAGCTACGCACTGTGGTCGGGCCGACCGCCGACCTGGCGAGTTCGTCAACCACCTTCTCGAGGTCGCCCTCTCCCGTGTCGGTCTCCTGGATCGCGTGCACGGAGTAGACCGCCCCCGTCTTCTCGATCGGGGAGTAGCGCCACTCGAACAGCACATGGCCCTGGCGGCCGGGGTAGTAGTCGCGTGACAGGAGTCGGACGCTCGGGATGATCCGACCGAAGGTTTCCATCACCTCACGGGGCGGCAGCTCGCCGACGAGCCGGAAACCGGTGAGTTCGACGACGGGCATGCCGAGCGTGACATCCGGAATCTCGACTATCTCAGGGAACGCGGCGGTGTATGCCGCGGTGATCTCCGGGCTGTAAACCGGCGCTGTAATGATGCGGGAGTAGTCACCGCCGAAGCCCGGGTAGCCGATCGTGAGGGAGAGCGCGGGGTCTACGAGGGCGCGCACCGCGAACCAGTAGTCGAGGGCATCGAGCAGAAGCTGGTCGGTGAGCTCGAACTGGTTCATGCGCAGGGCCTCGCGCCCACCGGCCTGCACGATCAGCTCGTGGTGTGCAGCGGCGAGAGGGCCGGACCGCACGACCTCGCGCACGGCGGCGGCGACCTCGACCAGGCGATTCGTCTCCACTCGAGGCATGGTCACCCAGACGCCGAGGGAGTCCTTGTCGGTGGGAGATCCGTTCGCGTCGAGCAGGCCGCTCGCGGCCGTGATTCCGACAGTGGCGACTTCGACGCCGGGCATTCGCTCGAGGCGGTTCTGCAGCGCGAGCACGGCAGCCTTTTCCGCATGATGGCGCTCGAACGTTCGACGCGCCTCCGCGTCGAACATCGTGCAGCCGCTCAGCAGGAGCAGCACGGCGACCATGCCGACGAGCTTCCTCATGTCGAAAGAATACTTGCGGACCAAGGTTGAGCGGCATACCCTATCGTTTATCGTTGTTATCGATAATCGTTAGGAGTTGCTCATGACCGACCTCACCGGTCGCGGGTCCGCCGCGACACTCACCCGCGGCATCGTCTGGGTGATCTTCGGCATCGCCGTGCTGGCGGGGCTCGCGGGGCTGGCCTCCGGCATCGGCTCGATCGTCACCACCCTCTCGAGCGGGCAGCTCAGCACACTGCTCTCGGTGTCGCAGGGTCTTCCGGATGCGGCGAGCGCGGGAGAAGCGACCCTCGTGGCCGGCAGTTACGAAACCGCTCGCGTGCTGGTCGCCGACCTCACCCCCGCCGCCGTCATTGTGTCCACCATCGCCCGCGTCTTCGGCCTGCTCAGCCAGGTCGCCGTCGCCGCATCTTTCGCGCTGCTGTGCTGGTCGCTCGTGCGCGGAGTGCCGTTCCGCCGCAGCCTGAGCTTCACGATCACCCTCTCGGGCGGGATCGTGCTGATCGCCGGACTGGTCTCCGCGGGCCTCGGTGTGTTCTCGTCCTGGCTCATCGCCGAACAGCTGAACGGTGCCGATGAGTGGTGGCCGATCGCCGCCTCCACCGACCCCGGCTTCCTGCTCTTCGGATTCGGGCTCATGTTCGTGGGTCTCGCCTTCGACCACGGCGTGAAGCTGCAGCGCGAGACGGCGGGGCTCATCTAGTGGGCGACGAGGATCCCACCGGCATCGAGTGCCGCCTCGACGAGTTGCTATCCGAGCGCGGGATGACGTTGACCCGCCTCTCCGAGATCGTCGACGTGAGTGTGGTCAACCTGAGTGTCCTGAAGAATGACCGGGCACGCGCCATCCGGTTCTCGACTCTCCTTGCCATCTGCGAGGCACTCGACTGCGAGGTGGGCGACCTGCTGGTGCGCGCTCAGCTGTAGCTGACCACGACCATCGTGACGCCGGCCGTGATCTTGAGCACGCCGTCCACCGCCCAGAAGACGCGGAGGTCGACGGCCGGGAAACGCAGCCCGATGAGCGCGTTGATCATGCACGCGACGGCGAGCACCGCGCAGATGGGGCCGTGGCTCGCGCCCAGCACGAGGAAGTGGGCGCCGACGATGAACAGGATCCACATCCAGAAGGCGTGGGATGTGACATCCGGTACCTTGCGCAGCACGATGTTCACGAGCAGCATCTCGATGGCGAAGGCCGCGCCGAGAACCACCCACTGCCAGATCGCGGGATACGGCAGTCCCGCGAAGATCACCCTGGTCGCCCCGCCTACGGCCATCGCGGCGATGCCCAGGCCCGCCCCGACGATGAGCAGCACCAGCCGCCAGCGGCGACCACCGAACGCGCCGACCACGATGCCGAGGCCGATCAGGGCGAGGAAGGCACCGCCGCCGCGCATCAGCGGGAAGTACTCGGGCATGTTCGTGAACAGGTCCATGCGCACAGTCTGGGCTACAGCGCGGCACTTTGTCATCCGCGCGGGGGTGCGCCGGCGCACGCGGTTAGCAGAAGGGAGCGCGGATGATCCGCTACCGCTTCAGCCTCCGATAGGCGATGGCGGAGAGGGGCAGGAAGATCAGGGTGATGACGAGCGGCCCGACTATCGCGAGCGTGATCGAGTTCTCGCTGAACCAGTTCTGCGTGACACCGGTCGGGTTGCCGAAGAGCTGGCGGGCAGCGGTCGCCGTGGCCGAGATCGGGTTCCAGTCGGCGATCGGTGCGAGCCACGCAGGCATCGTCTCCGGAGCTACGAACACATTGGAGATGAAGCCGAGGGGCCAGACGAGCACCTGCACGGCGCTGGTCGCGCCGGCACCCCGCACGAACAGCCCGAGGAAGATCCCCACCCACAACAGCGCGAACCGCAGCCAGAGCAGCAGGGCGACAGCGGCAAGCGCGGAGAGCAGATCGCTCTCCACCCTCCAGCCGATGAGCAGCCCACCCACGATGAGCACGGCCAGGCTCAGCGCCGAGTAGAGCACGTCTGCCCCCGCGCGCCCACCGACCACCGCGGACGCCCCGATCGGCATCGAGCGGAAGCGGTCGGTCACACCCTTCTGGGCGTCATCAGACATGGCGGCCATGGTCGATTCGAGTCCGAACAGCATGGTGAGCGCGAACATCCCGGGCAGCAGAAAGGCGATGTAGGAGCCGCGGTCCGCACCGGGCACCTCGATCGCCCCCCCGAAAAGGAACGCGAACATCAGGAGGATCATGATGTTGAACACCACCCCGAAGATGGGCAGGGCGGGTTGCCGCACCCAGTGCAGCAGGTCCCGCTGAGTGATGATCCAGCTGTTGCGTATCGCGGTCATGCGTGTACCTCCGGTGCGGTCAGGGTCAGGAATACTTCGTCGAGTGTGGGGCGGCGCAGCGCGATGTCCTCGACCTCGATGCGCCGGGCGTCGAGTTCGCGCAGCGCTCCGACGAGGGCGGCCGATCCGCCGCGCGCGGGCACCGACACCTGCCGCTCGTCCGGGTCGATGCTGACCGGCCCATCGCCGACGCGATCGAGAATCGTGGATGCCTCGTGCACCCGTCCACCGTCGGTGACGACCACCACGAGCACGTCCCGGCCCACCTCGCGTTTCAGCTCGGCAGGGGCACCCTCGGCGATCACGGCGCCGGCGTTCATGACCGAGATGCGGCTTGCCAGCTGGTCGGCCTCATCGAGGTACTGGGTGGTGAGCAGCACGGTTGTGCCCTCGTCGCGAATGCGGCGCACCACCTCCCAAACCTCGTTGCGCCCGCGCGGGTCGAGCCCGGTCGTGGGCTCGTCGAGGAACAGCACGGCGGGCGTCTGGATCAGGCTCGCCGCGATGTCCAGCCGTCGCCTCATCCCGCCCGAATAGCCGGAGACCGGTTTGCGAGCCGCCTCGCTCAGGCCGAAGCGCTCGAGCAGTTCGTCGGCGCGTACCGTTGCCGCTCGGGTGCTGAGTCCATAGAGACGCCCGAACATCACCAGGTTCTGCCGCCCGCCGAGGATCTCGTCGACGGCCGCGCTCTGCCCAACGAGCCCGATGCGCTGGCGCACCTTCGCGCCCTGGCTGCGCACGTCGAAGCCGTCGATCGTCGCCGTTCCGTCGTCGTAGTCGACGAGGGTCGCGAGCGCTCGCACGGCCGTGCTCTTGCCCGCGCCGTTCGGCCCGAGCAGCCCGTGGATTGTTCCACGTTCGATAGCGAGATCGAAGCCGTCAAGCGCCGCGGTCGCGCCGTACCGTTTGTGCAATCCTGCCGCGACGAGTGCATGGTCGGTCATGCCGCCTCCTTAATCCGTACACTGTACGGGGTAGGCCGATCACATTACCGTACTTTGTACGAAATTTGTAGACTTGCCTCATGGCAATCGATTCCACGGGCGAGAGCGCGCGCGACAGAACCCTCGAACTGCTCTGGCGATCCGTGCTCGGCGACCCAACCGGAGCACGCGGCCCTCGGCAGAAGGTCACCGTCGACCAGGTCGTCGAGGCAGCCATCCAACTGGCCGATGACGAGGGGGTCGAAGCGATCTCGATGCGTCGCGTGGCCGAGCGCCTCGGCATCGGGGCGATGTCGCTCTACACCTACGTTGAGGGAAAGGCCGAGCTGCTCGACCTCATGATCGACAGCATCGTGCTTGGGATGCCCCGACTCGCCACCACCCACGACACCCTCCGGTCGCGCCTCGACGCCCTCGCGCGCGAAGACTGGGCTCACTACCTCAGCCACCCGTGGACCGTGCAGGTCGACACCTCACGTCCGCCGCTCGGCCCCGGAAGCTCGGGCCGCTACGAGTACCAGCTGCAGCTCGTCGACGGCCTCGGCCTGAGCGACCTCGACATGGATTCGATCATCACGATCGTCACGCAGTTCACGGCGGGAGCCGCGCGGGTCGCGATCGACGCGGATCGGGTGCGCGCGGCATCCACACAGAGCGATCTCGAATGGTGGGAGGCGAACCTGCCGGTGCTCGAGCGCGTCATGGGGCGCGACGACTACCCGCTCTCGGAGCGGGTCGGCACCGCGGTCGGCGAGCTTTTCCAGTCGCCGGGCAACCAGCACCACGCGTTCGAGTTCGGCCTGGCCCGGCTGCTCGACGGCATCGAGGCGTACGTCGAGACGCGTTAGTCGTCCGACTGGAGGGCGGCGAGCTTCGCGCGCTCCTCGGCCTCGATCTTGGCATAGGACTTGCGCTCGTTGCGGTCCGCGCGGATGATCGCCCACATCACGAACCAGAAGATCAGTCCGACGAGAATCGTGGGCGCAAGCGAGTACGCGGCGTTGGCCCAGAAGTTTTCGATCACGTCTACAGGATACGTCAGCGGGTGAACGTCATAACCGCGACCACTATCAGGATAGCGAGCAGCCCGACCGTCATGATCAGGCGCGAGGTGCGCCGATCCACGATCAGCCCTTCGAGAGCAGGCCGACGGCAGCGCTGATCAGGTAGTACACACCTATCCCGCCGACGACCACCCAGATCACGATGCGGCCGAACGAGATCTTCGGCTTGTCCTTCTCGTCGCCGGGCAGCTTCAGATCGCTCATGTCCACGAGTTTACCGGCCTAGAATTCGAGCGTGAGCAACCTCGAGAAGCATCCCATCGAGCAGGCACTGGATGACGCCCCCCTCACGCCCGCCCCCGTCACCATCCTCGAACCGCGGGACGTTCCCCTCGGCGGGCCGCGCGCGATGTCGGTTCGCCGCACACTGCCGCAGCGCTCCCGCTCCCTCATCGGCCCCTGGTGCTTCGTCGACCACTACGGCCCCGACCTCGTGGCCGAGAAGGGCGGCATGGTCGTGCCGCCGCATCCGCACACGGGTCTGCAGACGGTGAGCTGGCTGTTCGCCGGCGAGATCGAGCACCGCGACGGCGTCGGCAGCCACGCCATGGTGCGCCCGGGCGAGCTGAACCTCATGACGGCCGGCAGTGGCATCGCCCACTCGGAGGTCTCCACCGCGGCAACGACCGTGCTGCACGGCGCCCAGCTCTGGCTGGCGCTGCCCGACGACTCGCGTCACTCTGCACCCATGTTCGAGCATTACGTGCCCGAACCCGTCGCGTTCGGGGATGCCACGGTGCGGGTCTTCCTCGGATCCCTCGTCGGCAGCACGTCGACCGCCCACGCCTTCAGTCCGCTCGTCGGCGCGCAACTCGACCTGCCGGCCGGTGCCACGATCGACCTGCCCGTCGAATCCGGCTTCGAGCACGGGGTGCTGCTCGACGCGGGAGACCTGAGCGTCGACGGCGAGCCGCTGGCGCCCTCGCACCTCGCGTTTCTGGAGGCAGGGGCATCCACCATTCGCCTGCAGGCTGGTGCTCGGGATGCCCGGCTCCTGCTCATCGGAGGCGCACCGTTCGGCGAGCGCATCCTCATGTGGTGGAACTTCATCGGTCGCACGCACGAGGAGATCGTCGAGTACCGCGCCGACTGGCAGGCGGGGGCGTCGCGTTTCGCGCCGGTGCTCGGCTACGACGGGTCGCGGCTGCCGGCACCCGAGCTGCCCGGCGTCAGGCTGCGTCCCCGCGACTAGTGACCGCAGGTTGAGTAGCGCGGTGGAGCTTGGGGCAATCGCGCCAGCGATTGCGCGACCCCAGCGCCGAGGGAGCTCGCGACCGAGGGTCCGCGACGAAGGAGCGGCCGTATCGAAAACTCCGAGCTCAGGCGGTGACGGGGGTGCGACGGCGCCCGCGCACGATGAGCAGCACACCGGCGGCCATCGCGAGCAGGGCCACGAGGAGGGCGAGCAGCAGCGCCGAACCGTCGATGCCCGTGATCACGAGACCGGGGAACACGGGTCCGACCAGCGAGATGGCCCCGATCGCCCCGTTACCGAGAACCGTGAACCAGATGGTGCTGGTGATCGCGGCACCCGCCGGGGGCGTGATGACGAGGGCGACGCGGTGTGCGCCGGGGTCGATGCCCGCGGGCAGGGTGACCGTCACGTTGAGCAGCCCGTCGAGGCCGATGGTCCCGCTCGCGAGAACCACGGGAGCCGAGTGCAGCGTGACCTTCCAGGTCGAGCCCGGGATAAGGTCGGAACCGGTGAATGTCACCGTCGACGCCTCAGCCGGATCCCCGACGACCAGGTCGTGGGTCAGCTCGACGACAGGGGCACCGGTGCGGAAGACGTCGATCGTGTAGACCGTGGTCGTGTCATCCTGTGCGGTGACGGTCGTGGTGATCGTCGTCTCCCCCAGCGGCAGCGTGATCGCGGGCGAAGCCGCTCCGCTGGCCACGGGCACGCCGTTGACCTCGACGGTGGCCGTGGCATCCGTGACGGTTGGTGTGATCGTGATGGATGACGCCGCGGTCTCGAGCGCGTAGGCCGTTGTGGCCGGGGCGAACACCGGGTCGAGCGAGCCATTCGAGACCGCGAGCGCGCTCAGCGTGCTGGTGCTCGACTCGGGGCGCTCGACGCTGAGCGTGTAAGTCCGCGTTGTGCCGTCCTGGGCCGTCACGATCGTGGTGATCGTGGTGGTCCCGACGGCGAGCGCGATGGGGCCGGAGGGGCCGCCCGGGAGGACGGTTTGTCCGTTGACGGTGATCGTGGCAGTGGGATCAGCCCTCACCGGTGTCAGCGTGTACGTTGCCGTCGCGTTCGGCACGGAGGCCGAATAGGTCTGCTGGGCGGAGCTGAACGCCGGGCTCAGCGTGCCGGCCGAGACGCCGAGCGCAGACAGGAAGTTGTTGCTCGACGCGAGTCGCGTCACGGTCACGGTGTAGCTACGGGGCGATCCGTCCTGGGCCGTGACGGAGGTGACGATGAGGTTGGCGCCGACGTTGAGGTTGATCGAGTCGGAAGGGCTACCCGATGTGACGGTTACGCCGTTGACCTGCACGGTCGCAGCGGCATCGGCCAGGGTGGGCGTAACCGTCAGAGACGTCGCGCCGAATGGCACGGTTGTCGCATAGTTCTGCTGAGCGGCGGAGAACGCGGGACTGAGTGTGCCCTCAGAGAGCACGAGCGACGCCAGGTCATTGTCGGTCGAGATGGCTCGCGTGACGGTGATCGTGTACGTCTTCGTCGCGCCGTTCTGAGCCGTGACGACGGTGGTGAGAGTGTTCGATCCGGTGCTCAGTGCGATGGCGCCGCTCTGCGTTCCAGAAGTCACGGCAACTCCGTTTACGGTGACCGAGGCTGTGCCGACACTCACAGTCGGAGTGACTGTGATGGACGCCACAGCGCTGGCCACCGAGGCGACGTACGACGTCGTGCCCGGCGCGAATACAGGAGACAGCGAGCCGGCCGAGATCGACAGGGCCGTCAGATCGTTGTTGGATGACGCAGCGCGGGTCACCGTCACCGTATAGCTCTTGCTGGTCGTGCCATCCTGCGCGAGAACGGCAGTCGTGATCGTGTTGGACCCGACGGCAAGTGCGATGGCGCCTGAAGCGTTTCCGCTGGAGACTGCCACTCCGTTGACCGTCACGGAGGCTGCTGAGTCGCTCACCGTCGGGGTAACCGTCAACGACGTCGTCGCGTTGCTGACTGCCGCCGTGTACACGGTGGTGGCCGATGCAAAGGCCGGTGCGAGCGTTCCACTCGAGAGGCTGAGCGCCGACAGGCCGGCGTTGCTGGACCCCGCGCGCGTGACGGTGACTGTATACGACTGTGGAGTGCCGTTCTGTGCCGTGACCGTGCTCGTGATCACGTTCGATCCGATGGCAAGCGCGATGGCGCCCGAGGCGTTGCCGCTGGTTGTCGCAACACCATTCACCGTCACCGAGGACGTGGCATCCGCAACCGTTGGCGTGACCGTCAGGGATGTCGTGGCGTTGCCAACGCTGGCGGTGTACGAGGTGGAGCCCGAAGCGAACGCCGGTGACAGCGTGCCGCTCGAGAGTGACAGCGCTGACAGCTGGTTATTGGATGACGCAGCGCTCCGGGTCACGGTCGTCGTGTAGGTCTTCGTTGTGGTGCCGTCCTGCGCGGTGACGACCGTCGTGATGGTGTTCGACCCCACTGCGAGTGCGATCGCGCCTGATGCGCTGCCGCTGGTGACGGAAACGCCATTCACCGTGATGGATGCAGTCGAGTCAGCTCGTGTCGGCGTCACGGTGAGAGAGGTCCTGGTGAACGGCACGGTCGCCGTGTAGCTGGTTGTGGCTGCCGCGAAGGCGGGGCTGAGGGTGCCAGCCGACAGCGCGAGTGCGGACAGGTTGGCGTTGCTCGACGGGGGCGCGGCTCGCGTGACGGTCGTCGTGTAGGTCTTCGTGGTCACGCCATCGAGTGCCGTGACGATCGTGGTGATGGTGTTCGCCCCGACTGCGAGCGCTATAGCTCCGGATGCCGCTCCACTCGCTACGGAAACACCGTTGACGGTGACCGTTGCGCCGGGTGTCGTCGCCGTGGGGGTGACGGTGGTGGACGTTGTGGAGTTCGATACGCTGACGCCGTACGCGGTCAACGCGGGTGAGAAGCCGGGCGTGATAGCTCCGGCGGAGAGCGCCAGGCCCGACAGGTCGGCCTGCTGGGGAGAATCGGCGACGACGAAGTCGTTGAAGCCTTCCTGCCACAACTTGCCTTCGAAACCGTCGCCACCCGAAGAGGAGACGCGCACTTCGTCGACGTAACTGAAGCCGGACGGAAGGGTAAAGGTGAACGGATTCCCGGTGGGGGCCGCGTAGAACTGGACGGCCGCGCCCGTCGGCACGCCGTTGCGATACGCAGCCGCGGTGTAGGTGCTGCCCAAGAGGGCGGCGTCCTGCATCCTGAAGCTCGTGAGCTGGAACGGCACATCGCCTACAGACTCGAAGATCAGAGAACTCGTCTGATCGAGATTCGTCAACATCACGCCGCTGCTACTCGTGAGGTCGTACGCCTGCGATCCGGTCGCGGGTGTTGTGCCCGACGACGTGAAGAATGCGCGATAAGTAACGCCGGGAATGTTTGACGCACTGAGCGCCAGGTTGTCATCGGTGAAATAGGGGCTGATGTTGGTGCCGTCGGCAAGGTCGGACCGGGCGCTCACGGTACCCGCCACAGTCGCCGCAGACGCGGAGACCGCCGTCAGCCCGACGGACGCGAGAGCCAGCGTGGAGGCTACAACCAGGGCAAGCGCACCGCGCAACGAAAGGGCTCTCATTCGCGAGAGCTTATCTCGTTTTTACTTCACGAGAGGGAACAATATGGTCTCGCGGATACCGAGGCCGGTGATCGCCATCAGCAGGCGGTCGATGCCCATTCCCATGCCGCCGGTCGGGGGCATTCCGTGCTCGAGGGCGCGCAGGAACTCCTCGTCGAGCGGCATCGCCTCGACATCACCCTTGCCCGCGAGCTTCGCCTGCGCGACGAAACGCTCGCGCTGAACGACCGGGTCGACGAGCTCGGAGTATCCCGTGGCAAGTTCGAAGCCGCGGATGTACAGGTCCCACTTCTCCACGACGCCCTCGATGGAACGGTGCGCGCGCACGAGCGGTGAGGTGTCGACGGGGAAGTCCATCACGAAGGTAGGGCGCACCAGGTCGACCTTCACGTAGTGCTCCCACAGCTCCTCGACGAGCTTGCCGTGGGTGGGCAGGTGCACCTCGACGCCCGCGGTCGCGGCGTAGCCGAGCAGGTCCTCGACGGGAGTCTGAGGCGTGATCGACAGACCAGCGGCGGCGTTCAGCGAGTCGTACATCGAGATGCGGTCCCACTCGCCGCCGAGGTCGTACTCGGTGCCGTCGGCCCAGGTGACGATCGTGTCGCCGGAGACCGCGATGGCCGCCTTCTGCACGAGCTCCTGGGTGAGGTCGGCCATCTGGTTGTAGTCGCCGTAGGCCTGGTAGGCCTCGAGCATCGCGAACTCCGGCGAGTGGGTGGTGTCGGCACCCTCGTTGCGGAAGTTGCGGTTGATCTCGTAGACCCGGTCGATTCCGCCGACGACGGCACGCTTCAGGTACAGCTCGGGTGCGATGCGCAGGAACAGCTCGGTGTCGAACGCATTCGAGTGGGTGGAGAACGGGCGAGCGGATGCGCCCCCGTGCATCACCTGCAGCATGGGGGTCTCGACCTCGAGGTACTCGTGGCTGGTGAAGGTGGAGCGCAGTGATGCGTTGACCGCGGCGCGGGCACGCACGGTGAAGCGGGCCTGCTCGCGCACGATGAGGTCGAGGTAGCGGCTGCGCACGCGACCCTCGTCGCTGAGCTCGGTGTGCAGGTTCGGCAGCGGCAGGATCGCCTTGGACGCGATGGCCCAGTCCTTGACCATGACCGACAGCTCGCCGCGACGGCTCGAGATGACTTCGCCGGAGACGAAGACGTGATCGCCCAGGTCGACAAGCGCCTTCCAGTTGTCGAGCGACTCCTCGCCGACCTCGGCGAGGGAGACCATGACCTGGAGGCGCTGGCCGTCGCCGGCCTGAAGCGACGCGAAGCAGAGCTTGCCACCGATGCGCGAGTGCACAACACGACCCGCGAGGCCGACCGTCACGCCCGTGGCGGTGTCCGTCTCGATGTCAGCGTAGGTGGAGCGCACATCGGAGATCGTCGTCGTGATCGGCACGCCCACCGGGTACGCACCGACGCCCGACTCGATCAGCCGTTCGCGCTTACCGAGTCGAACGGCCTTCTGCTCGCTGATCTCTTCGGCGCTCAGTTCTTCTGGCTGGTCCTGCTCGGTCATGGCTGTACTCCCGCTGGTATCGACGTTCCATGGTACCGGCGCGCCTCACGCCGGGTGGACGCCGGAGCGGAGCCGGGACATCCCGTCGCGCAGTCGCGTCTTGATCGTGCCGAGCGGAACACCGAGCATCGCGGCGATCTCGGTGTGGGTGTGGCCCGCGTACGAGAGGGTGATCGCCTCGCGCTGCACGGCGGGCAGCGTGGCGAGTGCGCGCTCGACGAGCTGGTGGCGTTCGAGCTGCTCGATCGACTCGAGGGTGTTGTCGAACTCCGGCATGGCCTCACGGTGACCGATCCGCTCGTCGCGATCGCGGGATGACTGCTCGGCGCGCACCCGGTCGATCGAACGGTGCCGGGCGAGGGTCAGCAGGTAACCGGTGCCCCCGCCCTTCGCGGCGTTGAAGCGGTTGGCGTTCTGCCAGAGCTCAAGAAAGACGTCCTGCGTCACCTCCTCGGCGATCGAACGATCGATGAGAATGCGCACGGCGAGCCCGAGCACACGCGGCGAGTATTCGTCATACAGCGCGGCGAAGGCCCACTGGTCGCCGGCGGCGACGCCCTCGAGCAGTTCGGTTGCGCGGTCGGTTGCGGTTGTCGTGCGAGATCGGGTGGTTCGGGATGCGCGTGCCATCGGCACGGGTACAGCAATAGACATGGAAGAACTCCTGAGGTGAGTGGTGTGTACGGGCCGTTTTGGGCGCGCAACAGCGCCCACGGCCTCACTCAGTCAGGGGTCGTGTCAGATGCGAAGGTTGGTGCTCCGGGCGGCGAGAAGCCTGCCGGGCTGAATTGTGTGCTGGATGCAACCGGCCCAAGAACCCCGAAACCGCCGAGATCCCCGACCACTCCGCCGGCGCCCCCGGAGGACCCGAGTGCGGGGCCGGGCGTCAGCGTGGAATCGCCGGGCGCAGCTGGCGCCTCGGCAGGGGTGGCGTGATCATCGGCGGGCGCGGCACCGGCAGGTGCTTCGACCGGGACTACGGCTGCGACGGCTGCGGGTTCGACGGCGACCGGCTTCGAGCTCACAACCGCGGGAGCGGCGTCGAGCACGGGCTCCACTGCCGGTTCCACCACGGGAACCACAGTTTTGACAACGACCTTCTCGACAATGCGCTCTACCACAGCAACCGGCTTGGCGACGACGCGATCCACCACCGCGACGGGCTTCTCGGTGACCGCGTTAACGGCGGACCCGAGGGAGGAGTCGGCGGGCAGCACGGTGTCGAGCACACCCTGCACGAGGCCGGGCTCGGCGGCATCATCCGCTCGCGCAGACGAGGAGCCGAAGATCAGGGAGGCGAGCAGGAACACGAGTCCGAGCGCAGCACCGAGGGCCAGGCGGAGCAGCAGTGCGGCTCCGGGCGTCGCGTGGGCTCGGGTTTCCATCCCTCCGACCCTAAAAGGTGAGACTGAGGAGCGGGGCGAGAACCCAGCCGATTAACGGGTTAGCCCTTGGCGGCAAGGTCGAGCCAGGCGCGCAGCCAGTCGGGGATGTGCGCGTCATCCCGGGGGAATCTGGCCAGGTCGTCTTCGAACAGCCATGGGTTGAGCTTCCCATCGGCGGGCGGCTCTTCGGTGTAGTTGAAGCTGGTGGACGCCCGTCCGTCGGGGGTGATCAACATCGCCATCGAGAACCAGGTGCCGTTGCCCTCCCGATACATATCGGCACGCAGTTCGCGATCCGGAAGATCGTGCGGCGGAGTACTGCGCACAACACTGCCGTCGACCCGGGTCACCAGCACCTCAGATTCCGCGTATCCGGTGAAGTGAGTGGCTTTGTAGGCGAGCGCCTTCCACGGGGAAGGGACGGAATTGAGTACTTTCTGGGCGATGGCCTCGACGAGCTCGCCCTGGCGCTCGAGAGCCATCGTTAGCCACCCAGCCGGATGCGCTCGTTGTCGATGAGCCGGGTCTCGCCGACGCGGGCCGCGATGAGCACGGTCGCGGGTCCGCGGTAGTCGTCATCCACCGGTTGGAAGGTCGACGGCTTGACGACCGCGAAGTAGTCGAGGGTGACGAGCGGCTCCCCCATCAGCACCGATTGTGCGGCGGCGATGACCGAATCGATGCCGCGGTCGGCGCTCGACTCAGCGGCTTCGAGCGCCTGCGAGAGCACACGGGCCGCCCGACGCTCGCGGTCATCGAGAAAGCGATTGCGGCTCGAGCGGGCCAGGCCGTCATCCTCTCGCACCGTCTCGACGACCTCAACCGTGACCGGCAGGTTGAGGTCGGTGACCATGCGCGATACAAGGAAGACCTGCTGGGCGTCCTTCTGCCCGAACAGCACAAACTGCGGGCGCACAATGTTCAGCAGCTTCGCGACAACGGTGAGCACGCCGTCGAAGTGGCCCGGGCGCGAGCGGCCCTCGAACAGTGTCGCGACGCCACCTGCCCGCACCGTGGTCTGAATCGGCGTGGTCGGGTAGAGCTCGGCGGCAGTCGGCGCGAAGACGTAGTTCACGCCGAGGGTGGCGAGCAGGTCGAGGTCATCCTCGAAGGTGCGCGGGTACTTGTCGAGGTCTTCGCCCTCGCCGAACTGCAGCGGGTTGACGAAGATCGAGACGACGACGGTCTCGGCGACCTCGCGAGCGCGCTCGACCAGAGCGAGGTGGCCGTCGTGCAGCGCGCCCATGGTCGGAACGAGGGCAAGGGATGACGCTCCCGCAAGTGCATCACGTACTTCGGCGATGGTCTCGAGTACAACGGGGCGTGCGGGGGTGCTGTTCACGTTCGGTCCTGACGGTGTTCGGGCCGGGTCTACGGCGCCGAGTCGATGATATCGCCCAGCTCATCGAGCACCGCTCCGGGCGAGGCCGCGGAGAGTGCGTTCTCCACGGACGACCGCACCAGGGGCGCGAGCACCCGCCCAGGCGACTCGACACCGAGCTCGGTGAGTATGCCGATCGACTGGTTCACAATCGCGGCCGAGAAGCTCATGGCGGTGGCGATCGCCTCGGCGTAGTCGGCTCGGTCGCCCTCGGCGATCATCACGGGCTCCGCACCCATCTCGACGACGAGCGCCTGACCGATCGGCTGCACGGCGGTGGGGGCGGTCACCGCGCAGTAGCTGTCGCGCAGGCGGGAGAGATCGAGGCTTGTGCCGGTGAATGCCATCGCGGGATGCACGGCGAGCGGTATCGCCCCGGCCGCGGTCGCCGGCGCGAGTACGGACACCCCGAACCCGGGTGCCGTGTGCAGCACAAGCTGCCCGGGCTGCCAGGCTCCTGTTGCCGCGAGTCCCGACACGAGTTTCTCGAGTTCGGTATCCGGAACGGCGAGGATCACGAGCTCGCTGCGCTCGATGATCTGCGGTACGTCGAGGATCGGCACGCCGGGCAGCATGGCCTCGGCGCGGTCGCGGCTCGACTCGGAGACGGCCGAGATGCCGACGATGGCGTGGCCGGCGCCCGCGAGCGCGGCACCGAGCACGGGCCCGACCCTGCCGGCTCCGATGATGCCGACGCCGAGGCGGCCGGAACGTTGCGGGGTCACGCGAGGGCCTCGCCGCTGCGCCAGCGGTGGCTCGTGTCAGTGCTCGAGGAACTGACCGCGGCCGCGGAGACGATCTCGAAGAAGTCGACGGCAGCGACGCGGTCGACGGCGCCGAGCGAGGCCGTGACAGGTCCGGCGACGGTGTGCACACGCAGCGCGCCGAGGCCGAGGCGGCGCAGGAGCGGCCCGTCTTCGAGGGCGACGCTCTGGATGCGCGCGGTCGGCACGACGATGAGCTCGCGCCAGACGCGTCCCTTGCGCAGCAGCACGGAGGACGGGCTCAGCGCGTAGCCGTTGCGTCGCCACGAGAACCAGCGGATCGGGGCCGCTCGCTTCGGGGAGTTCACAAAGCCGTCGTCGCCACCGGGCGAGACCAGGCCGCGGTGGAGGAGCTGCGCGTCTCTCTCTGAAGTCATGTCAGGCAGGATCAGCGCGAGCACCTGCATCACGTCGTGGATGTGGCCGACCGGCAGGATCGTGGTGTTCTCCTGGCCGGCGGCGCCCTTGGCGGACGACTTGGACGCGCGGGTGATCTTGATCTCCCACCAGCCGAACGGACGCCAGAGCAGCGGCTGGCTCACGAGCACCGAGTGGATGCGACCGGGCGGCAGGGTTTCATTGCTCGTCGAGAGCAGGCCGAAGCCGACGCGCACGCCATCCGGGGTGCCGGCGATCGAGTAGCGCAGCGAGCGTGTGAAGCGACGGTAGTAGAAGCTCGCCATGCCCAGCACGGCCGGGATCGCGCCACCGAGGTAGAACAGCTCACCCGTGAGTGAGACAACGATGAAGCCCGCGATGATGAACCCGATCAGGAAGATCGTTGTGCCACTCAGTACGAGCGAACCGATGAGACGGCCGAGGTGCATCTTCACGACCGACTGCGCGGCCAGCTGCTCGGCGTTCAGTTCGGGGGCGAGCAGTTCGGCGACCCGCTGCTCGACGAGGGATCCGGTCGGGCCGACGACCGTCTCGGTGGCCGCCTCGACCTTGGTGCCCGAGGCGAGCCGCAGCACCTCACGCCGCAGCTCATCGGCCGCGGCGGAGCCCAGGTACTCGAGCTGCACGTTAGCGTCATCGCCGGCGACGTTGACCTCGAGCTTGGCGGTGCCGAACAGCCGGGCGAGGAAGGGGCGCGTGATATTGATGCCCTGGATGCGGTCGAGGCGCCCACGACGATTCGTGCGAAACAGGATGCCGCTGCGCACCTCGACCACCTCATCGGTGATGCGGAACGTGTGCATGCGCCACGACAGGTAGAACCCCCCGATGAAGATCAGCAGGCCGCCGATGATCACCCCGATCGCGAGCAGCAGGAAGTCGCTCTCCACGAGCCAGACCAGCGGGTCGCCCTCGCCGTTCCCGACCCCGAGGAAGCGATCGATGAGCACCTCGCGGGCCTGGTACACGAAGTACCCGAGGATCGCGACGAGCGCGATACCACCTTTGAGCAAGGGGGTGAGCGGGTGCATCCGGTGCCACTCACCGTCGGTGTAGCGGCCCTCGGGTACTCGCTCTTCGACAGCGCGGGTCACAGTCCGGCCCTGCGGCTCTCGGCCAGGGCGACGAGCGTGTCTCTCAACTCCTCGGCGTCCTGCGCCGGCAGGCCCGGGATGACGACACCGGACGCCGCCGCAGCCGTCACGAATTTCAGCTCGCTCAGGCCGAGCGCGCGCGCGAGCGGTCCGCGGTTGATGTCGACGAGCTGCATACGACCGAAGGGCACGGCGACGATGCGCTGGTACATGATGCCGCGACGGAAGAGCAGGTCGTCTTCCCGCAGCTGGTAGCCGATGGATCGCACGCGTCGCGGGGTGAGCACGATCGTGAGCAGGAAGATGATGCCGAGCGCGACGAGGGCGGCCCAGGCCCACGGCTGCGAGATCCACCACGCGATGAAGAATCCGGGCACCAGCACCATCAGCGCGAAGATGATGTAGCCGATCACGTCCACAACAACGTACTTCGGGGAGACGCGGCGCCAGTCGATCCCGGTGATCTCGAGCGGTTCGGTCATCATCAGTCCTTGCCGGTTGCCGTGCTGGTGGGATCGTCGCCCTGCGGGGGCAGCGTGCACATCTTCTCGGCGACGAGACCCGCGATCAGCAGGACGATGGCGCAGGCCGCGGCCGCGATCGTTGTCGCGACCGAGCCTACCGCCGGCACAATCGAGCGGCTCAGAACGAAGCCGAGAACGGCGAGTGTGCCGCCCGCGAGGAGCGCTCCCGCAAGGCTCGACGCCTTCGCGAGCAGCACTACACGGGTGGCGTAGAAGGGGTCGACGGCCTTGCGAGCCGTGCCGCGCACCACCCGGAAGACGGGCAGCGCCATGCCGACGATGATGATCGCGATCAGCACGAGGGCGATCGACAGGGTCGCCGGCGGGATCGCGATCGCCCGGCCCATGGCGACCATCGCGGTCTCGAGCAGCCAGCCGGCGGCTGCGCCGAATCCGGCGAGCAGGAACAGCACGGGTGCGCGGGTGGGTTTCACAGCAGGGGCTCCGCCGGGTAGGGCCGCACCGTGTCGCCGGTCGCGGCGAGCAGGTCGGCGACGCCCTCGCCCGCGAGCTTCGCCTGAGGGGCGACCTCGAGCCACGGGGCGAGCACGAAGGCACGCTGCGCGGCGCGCGGGTGCGGAAGGGTCAGTCGGTCGCTCTCGAGCGTGAGTCCGCCCCAGCTCACGATGTCGATGTCGAGCGTGCGATCCCCCCAGCGTTCCGAGCGGGTGCGACCGTGCTCGAGCTCGATCGCCGATGTGGCGTCGAGTAGCTGCTCGGGGGCCAGCCGCGTGCGGATGGTGAGGATCGCGTTCAGGTAGGCCGGGGCATCCTCATCGACGCCGTCGGGCTTCAGGGCGGGCGTCTCGACCAGTCCGGATGCGGCGACGGCTCGCACCCCGGACAGCGCCGAGATCGCGGCGACCGCATCGCGGATCGTCTCCTCGCGGTCGCCGAGGTTGCTGCCCAGGGAGAGGACGACGGGCAACTCCACCGTGAGGCGCTCGGCGCGGATCACACGTGCCCGCGCACGATCGTGACCGAGACGTCGGCGAAGGGCACATTGATCGGAGCACTCGGCTTGTGCACGGTGACCTCGACGATCTTCGCCGGCTCGTGCGCGAGCACCAGCTGCGCGACACGTTCGGCGACCGTCTCGATCAGGTCGACCGGGTCGCGCTCGACGGCGCCCACGATCTCCTCGGCGAGTTCGCCGTAGTGGATGGTCTGCGCGAGATCATCGGTCGCGGCGGCCTCCTGCAACTGAAGGTGCACCGTGACGTCGATGATGAACACCTGGCCGGTGCGGCGCTCCTCAGCGAGCACACCGTGGAAGGCGTTGGCGCGCAGGCCGGTGAGGGTGATGCGGTCGAAGGGGTTCACGAACGGGCGCCCTCCCACGCGGACCACACGTCGAGGGCGAATTTTGTGCCCTTCACGTCGTGCACACGAACGCCCCAGACCCCCGCCTGCGCCGCGAGCGCGCTCACGATAGCGGTTGCACCGTCGCGATCGGCGGCCGGGGCATCCTCGGGCAGAAGCTCGCCGAGAAACCGCTTGCGCGAGACGCCGACGAGCACGGGGCAGCCGAGGGTCACGAGCGCATCGAGGTGGCCGAGCACGCTCCAGTTCTGGGCGGCGTTCTTCGAGAACCCGATGCCTGGATCGATGATGATCTTCTCGGGCGCGACCCCCCAGACGATGAGCTCGGCGACGCGCGCCTTCAACTCGGAGCGCACGTCGGTCACGACGTCGCCGTAGACGGCGTGCGTATGCATCTCATCGCTCGGTGCACGCCAGTGCATGGCGACGTAGCTCGCGCCGGTGGCTGCGATGGTGCGGTACATCTCGGGGTCGGCGAGGCCGCCCGAGACATCGTTAACGATCTCGGCGCCCGCCTCGACGGCTGCCTTCGCAGTCGACGCGCGCATCGTGTCGACACTGACCCGGATGCCCCTGCTCGCCAGCTCCGTGATGACGGGCAGCACCCGCTCGAGTTCCTCGCCTTCGGGCACCCTCTCGGCCCCGGGGCGGGTGGACTCGCCACCCACGTCGATCAGGTCGGCGCCGGCCTCGACCAGGGCAACGGCGTGCGCAACGGCGGCTTCGAGCTCGTTGTGCTCCCCGCCGTCACTGAACGAGTCCGGCGTGACGTTCAGGATGCCCATGATGAGCGGACGCTGCCGGGCGGCGCGAGCGCCCACCCGTACGAGTGCGTTAGACACCTGCTCCTCCGTCCTGCGGCATCCCCCCGATGAGGGCGAGCACGCCGGAGCGGGCAACAGGATCGGCGAGGGTTCCGCGTGAAGCCATGGTGACAGTCGAACTACGTGCCTGTCGAGCACCGCGCGCCGAGACACAGCCGTGCACGGCATCGAGCACCACGAGCACACCCTGCGGGGCGAGACCCGTCTCGAGGGCGTCGGCGATCTCCTCGGTCAGGCGCTCCTGCAACTGCGGGCGGGACGCGAGGGTCTCCACGACCTTCGGCAGCCGGCCGAGGCCGACGACCTTCTTCGCCGGCACGTAGGCGACGTGCGCCATGCCGATGAACGGAAGCAGGTGGTGCTCGCAGATCGAGCGGAACTCGATATCCCGCAGCAGCACGAGCTCGCCGCGCTGGTCCGACTCGAGTTCGAGGGTCTCCTCGAGGTGGATCAGGGGGTCGACGCCGAGGCCCGCGAAGAAGTCACCGTAGGCCTGAGCGACCCGCTGGGGAGTCGTTGCAAGGCCCGGGCGCGCGACATCCTCACCAATGGCGGAAAGGATCTCGGCGACGGCCGCCTCAATGCGTGCTGTGTCGATGGGCATATTCGGGTCAGGCGGTCGCGATACCGGGGGACTTGCGCGGTCGCGGCTTCTTCGGCGTCACGGGAGGCTCGGAGGCCACACCGCCGTCGACGGCTTCCGGGTCGATCGGCAGCTTGCCGGGAACCTTGACCGGCGGGCGGGCCGACACCGGACGCGTGTCGCTCGAGAGCCACTGCGGGCGCTCGGGCAGCTTCGTGACCTTGGTGAAGATCTCGGCCAGCTGGTTGTGGTCGAGCGTCTCCTTCTCGAGAAGCTCGGTCGCGAGCTGGTCAAGGATGTCGCGGTTCTCGTTGAGCACCTGCCAGGCCTCGTCGTGCGCCTGGTCGATGAGCGCGCGCACCTCGGCGTCGATCGTGCGGGCGACATCGTCGGAGTAGTCCCGGCCGTTGCCCATGTCCCGGCCCATAAAGGGCTCGCCCGCTGCGGTACCGAGCTTGACCGAGCCGACGAGCGCGCTCATGCCGTACTCGGTGACCATACGACGCGCGATCGACGTGGCCTTCTCGATGTCGTTGGATGCGCCGGTCGTCGGGTCGTGGAAGACGATCTCCTCGGCGACGCGGCCGCCCATGGCGTAGGCAAGCTGGTCGAGCAGCTCGTTACGGGTGACCGAGTACTTGTCCTCGAGCGGCAGCACCATCGTGTAGCCGAGCGCGCGACCGCGGGGAAGGATCGTGACCTTTGTGACCGGGTCGGTGTTGCGCATGCTCGCCGCGGCGAGGGCGTGACCACCCTCGTGGTACGCGGTGATGAGCTTCTCTTTGTCGTTCATCAGGCGCGTGCGGCGCTGCGGTCCGGCCATGACGCGGTCAACGGCCTCGTCGAGGGCGCGGTTGTCGATGAGCTGGGCGTTGCTGCGCGCGGTGAGCAGCGCGGCCTCGTTGAGCACGTTCGCAAGGTCGGCACCCGTGAATCCGGGGGTCTTGCGCGCCAGCACCTCGAGGTCGACGCCCTTCGCGAGCGGCTTGCCCTTGCCGTGCACCTCGAGGATCTTCTTGCGACCCTGCAGGTCGGGGGAATCGACGCCGATCTGGCGATCGAAACGGCCGGGGCGCAGAAGCGCCGGGTCGAGCACATCGGGTCGGTTCGTCGCAGCGATGAGGATGACGTTTGCATTCGCATCGAACCCGTCCATCTCGACCAGCAGCTGGTTGAGGGTCTGCTCGCGCTCGTCGTTACCGCCACCGATACCGGCACCGCGGTGACGACCGACGGCGTCGATCTCATCGATGAAGATGATGGCCGGGGCGTTCGACTTGGCCTGCTCGAACAGGTCGCGCACGCGGCTTGCGCCGACTCCCACGAACATCTCGACGAAGTCGGAACCGGAGATCGTGTAGAACGGCACACCCGCCTCACCGGCGACGGCCTTGGCGAGCAGGGTCTTGCCGGTTCCGGGAGGGCCGTACAGCAGCACGCCCTTCGGGATGCGCGCACCGACGGCCAGGAACTTCGCGGGCTCCTTGAGGAAGTCCTTGATCTCCTCGAGCTCCTCGATGGCCTCGTCCGCGCCGGCGACGTCGGCGAAGGTGACCTGCGGGCTCTCCTTGCCGACCAGCTTCGCCTTCGACTTGCCGAACTGCATGACCTTGTTGCCGCCGCCCTGCATACGACCGATCAGGAAATAGAAGATGACACCGAGGATGAGGAAGGGAAGCAGGATGCCGAGGAGCGAGCCGAAGAAGTTGGCCTGCGGCACCTCGTCTTTGTAGTCCTTGAGCTTCGCGGCGTTGATGGCCTCGACGACCTCGGCGCCACGCGGCGTGACGTAATAGAAGCGCACGAGCTTTCCGTTGTCGCCGTCGGCCTTGCTGAGTTCGAGGTCGACCCGCTGCTCACCGTCGACCATCTTGGCCGAGGTGACGGTGGAACCTTCGAGGAGGGCGAGGCCGTCCTTGACCGAGATCTCCTTGTATCCGGCAGCGCCGAACGCGAGGGAGAGACCGACGACCACAATGAGGATCGCGACCGAGATATAGACGAACGGGCCGCGAAAAATGCGCTTGAAATCCATGATGTTCCGGGCAACGGCTGCCCAGCACCTTCCTGCTCAGAAACGTTCTGCAAGGTTACCGTTATGGCGCTGGATGCTCACTGCATGTTCGCCTGAGGCGCACTTGCCCTGCGCGGGGTCGGGCTAGGCGTAGACGTGGGGGGCGAGCACCGCGATGCCGCGCAGGTTGCGGTACTTCTCCGCGTAGTCCAGCCCGTAGCCGACGACGAAGGCGTTCGGGATGTCGAAACCCGCGTATTTGACGTCGACCTCGACCTTCGCGGCATCCGGCTTACGAAGCAGCGCACAGATCTCGACGGACTCGGCGCCACGGCTCTCGAGGTTGGCGCGGAGCCACGACAGCGTGAGGCCCGAGTCGATGATGTCCTCGACGATGAGCACCTTGCGGCCCTCGAGGTCGGAGTCGAGGTCCTTGAGGATGCGCACCACACCCGAGGACTGCGTGCCGGCGCCGTAGGAGGAGACGGCCATCCAGTCCATCTCCAGGGGAAGCTTGAGTTCGCGGGCGAGGTCCGCCATGACCATGACCGCACCGCGCAGCACGCCGACCAGCAGCAGCTTCTCGCCGGCGTAGTCAGCCTCGATCTGGCGCGCCATCTCGGCGATCTTCGCGTGGATCTCGTCCTGTGTGAACAGGATGTCGGTGAGGTCCGACTCGACGTCGCTGAATTCCATGGGGGTTCCGATCAGTGTTCGAGGATGGGATCGTGGCCGGTGAGTTCACCGACGCCCGTCGCGTGGAAGACGATCCGCCCGCCGCGTCTCTCCACTTTAACCCCCGGCACGTCGAGCGATTTCTGCCCGTGCCAGTCGGTGACCAGCCGGGAGATCTCGAGCGTCTGCGCGCGACTCAGCGACAGGTGGAACTCGCTCGCGACAACGAAGCGGATGAGCCGCTGCCGCAGCGCGGGCGGCTGTGCAGCGAGGGCCTTCACGGGGAGGGCGATGCCGGCCTCCACGATCTCCGCGAAATCCTCGGCCATCTCCTCGGCGAAGTGGTCGAGGGCGTCCGCGTCCTCCCGCAGTTGCCCGGCGGTGCGGGCGAGTGCCTCGGCAATGCCGGGGCCGAGCTCTGCCTCGAGCACCGGCAGCACGGCGTGCCGCACGCGAACACGGGTGAAGGCCTCGTCGTCATTCTGCGGATCGTTCCACACCTCGAGTTCACTGTCGACGCAGAACTGCTCCGTCATCGAGCGCCGGATGCCGAGCAGCGGCCGGTGGTACAGCCCCGCCTCGGCGGGCATGCCCTGCAGGCTCGTGGCGCCGCTCCCCCGCGCGAGACCGAGCAGCACCGTCTCGGCCTGGTCGTCGAGGGTATGGCCGAGGAGCACGGCCGCGGCATCCAGTTCGTCCGCGACGGCGGCGAGAGCCGCGTAGCGGGCGTCGCGGGCGGCGGACTCCGGCCCTCCGCCTGTTCCGACCGTGACCGTGCGCACGAGAACCGGCGCGAGCCCCAGTAGTCGGGCCTGCTGCGCGGCGGCGGCCGCGACATCCGCCGAGCCCTGCTGCAGCCCGTGGTCGACGATCACCGCACCGGCCTTGACCCCGGCCCGGGGCGCCTCGAAGGCGGTGGCCGCGGCAAGGGCGAGCGAGTCGGGGCCGCCGGACAAGGCGACGAGGATGAGACCGTCGGCCGGGAGCGCCGCGCGCACCGCCCGGCGCACGTCGGCGATGGCGGGCGTGAGGCGGGGGCGACGGTCGGGGTCCATCCGATAACGTTATTGCAGCTAACCCACGAACAAGGAGCACTGTTATGGCCGCCTACGACGCCGTCATCGAAATCCCCAAGGGATCTCGCAACAAGTACGAGGTCGACCACGAGACCGGGCGGGTCTACCTCGACCGCGTGCTCTTCACGACCTTCGTCTACCCCACCGACTACGGCTACTTCGAGAACACCCTCGGCCTCGACGGCGACCCCGTCGACGTTCTTGTGCTGCTCGACTACCCGCTCTTCCCGGGCGTCGGCGTCTCGGTCCGCCCCGTCGCCGTTTTCAACATGACGGATGACGGTGGCTCAGATGCCAAGGTCATCGCCGTTCCGGCCAAGGACCCGCGCTGGTCGCACATCCAGGACATCAACGACATCCCGGAGTTCACCCGCAAGGAGATCGAGCACTTCTTCGAGCACTACAAGGACCTCGAGCCCGGCAAGTGGGTCAAGACCGAGGGATGGGGCGACGCCGCCGAGGCCGAGCAGATCATCATCGACGGTATCGAGAAGCTCAAGGTCGAGGGTCACTGACCTTCGCTGACTTTCCCCGAACGGCCCGTGTGCACTCGTGCAGACGGGCCGTTTGTGGCAAGTGGAGGGGGATCAGCCGAGTCGGATGCCCTGGTTGCGCATAAACGGCACCGGGTTCGTGACGAGGCCGTTGATACGCACGCCGAAGTGCAGGTGGCAGCCGGTGGCGATACCCGTTGCGCCAGCCTTGGCGATGAGTGCGCCGACACCGATGGACTGGCCGGAGCGCACCTTGATGCCGCCGTTCATGATGTGGCCGTATTCAGTCTCGACCCCGCCACCGTGGCTGATGCGGATGTACTGCCCGTAGACGCCGTTGTAGCCGGCGTAGACGACCGTGCCCGAGTGGGCCGCGTAGATGTTGCCGCCACAGCCCGCACCGAGGTCGGTGCCCAGGTGGTAGCCGCTCGGGTTGACGCGGTAACCGAAGTTGCTGGTGATGCGGCCGCCGGAAGGCTTTGCCCACCCCGACCCGCTGATCTCGCCGGCGCCGATGCTGGCCGCCGCCTTGTCGCGTTCGCGGACGCCGGCGAGGTAGTCCTTCTCGGTGACCTTGCGACGGCCCTCGAGCACCTTGAGCTGTGCGGCGAGGAGGGTCTGGCGGGTCTGCTGCTCCTCGAACGCGGCGGCGGCGGCGATCGCTGCCTCCTGCGCTACGGCGTAGGCCTTCTCGGCGGCGATCTTGAGTTCTTCGAGCAGCTCGCGCGCGATGTCGGCCTGGTCGGTCAGCGACTGCGCCGAGTTCTGGTCTTCAATCGCCTTCTCGTAGATACCGGACGTCTGCTCGGTGAACTGGTCGGCCATGCCGTAGCTGTAGAGGAGGTCATCCGCGTCGCCCGCATTCATGAACAGGTTGGTGGAGACGTCGCCACTTCCCGAGCGGTACTGGCCGGCGATCATCTCACCCGCGCGGCGCTTGGATTCGGCGGCGAGCACCTTGGCCTCGTCGGCCTGGGTCTGCAGCTCCTTCGCCTTGAGCGCTGCCTCCTGGTACTTCGCGTCGGCGATCGAGTACAACTCGCCCTTCGCCTCGGCGTCCTTCGCGGTGCGCTCGACCTCGACGGCGAGTGCGGAGATGAGCGCCTTGATGCGCTTGATCTCGGCCTTGGTGGCGTTCTCGCTCTTGCGCGCCTTCACGACGTCGCTCCATGAGGGGTAGTCCTTGGCGTAGGCGGCCTCGGCTCCCGACAGCACGCCTGTGGCGACCAGAACCAAGGCACAGGCCATTGCGATGGCACGGATGCCGCGGCTCACGCCACCCGCTGTGCGGCGCTCGACGCCCCCGATTGTGCTGCTCATGATTCCCCAAGACTGTGATGGTGTGGATCGTTTATAACGTTCGTCACACTGGCAACATCGTCAACAATAACAACAGCCAGTGGCTTTGCAAGAAGGGATGTGCGCGTGCCGCATCCCGACAAAGCTTCAATGTCAGATTGAACCTACCCGGCAAGGGTTACGGAAGCGTGTACATTCCGTGGCATGTGCCGCATCCGTCGGTTTGGCTTTTCGGCGACTGCACCCTATGCTTGTCCCTCGGTAGCTAGGAAGTTTAGTTCTTCATGGCCCCATCGTTTAGTGGCCTAGGACGGCGCCCTTTCACGGCGTTAACACGGGTTCGAATCCCGTTGGGGTCACAAACACAAAATTTCATAGCATGGCCCTGTAGCGCAGTTGGTTAGCGCGCCGCCCTGTCACGGCGGAGGTCGCCGGTTCAAGTCCGGTCAGGGTCGCAAAGATGAATAACCCATCCGAAAGGGTGGGTTATTTTTCCTAGGAGACTTCGGTCACCTTGGCCCTGTAGCTCAGTTGGTAGAGCGCACGACTGAAAATCGTGAGGTCACCGGATCGACGCCGGTCGGGGCCACCATATAGATCCCAGCAATCGAGCGGGCTGAACGATCTCGTTCCGCCACCGCGGTGGTGACGTCGGATCGATCTGACTACGTTTTGACTACAAACGATTCTGCTGCGTGACGATCCAAGGCGTCAGCAACTGCATCCAGGTCATCATCAAAGAGATCCGCGTATACGTCCAGGGTCATGGCCACAGAGGCATGTCCTAGCATCCGCTGCCGACTTGCTGCGTTCGTCCGGGTGGGATCTCGAAGAATAGGTTGGCGCACGTTCCCGGGCCGAGCGGTTATGCAGACCCGAAGACTCATGGTCGTATCGGCACCGTCTAAAGTCAACGCCGCTCACCACCAGCCGACAGCGACTGTATTAATTGAGCGGCCCTACGTTCACAAAGCGAGGAGCGCTGGTACTCAGATGCCCGCCCGGTGTCGAGCCCGAATATTTCGACCCGGACGCCCGGACAGCCGCGATCTTGAGCATTCCGGCGGAACTAGACCCAGGTCGATACGGCATGAGTGCAGATTTATCTAATCTCGAAAGTCGAGAGACTGAGGATACGGCGGGATGATTGCTGGTTGCTCCGAAGTCAGGAGGGGAGTCAGCAACGATTCGCCTCTCTCTTGAGTATCGGGAAAGAAGCCCGGCGGGACAAAATTCTTAAGAAGCATGGACCACGGCGCCATCCGCAAGCCTGCTCGCCCGACCTCTGCGACGCGACTGCCCGTCACAGCGGCAAATCCGGGTGTGGCGAACGAACCATTCGAAAGCTTGATCACTGTGGCGAGATGTGATCCGGTTTTTCTCTTGGTCTTGTCCCGATGGATCGAATAGTGGGCTGACGGGTCCACTTTCGCATAGATCATCTTCCAGTAAGGGGTGATCATCTCCGCGACATTCCATGCACGATTTTCGTCACTATACGGCAGAACCGAACCGTCATAGCTGAGTCGGGGTCTGGCATCCTCGGGAATACCGGGGCACCCGGACTCCACGAAGGTGACGAACCATTCGCGAAGTTCGTCCGCACTGTCCAAGGTCCCGTCCATGGATGTCAGTGGACCGTCAGATCGATTCATCCAGTACGCGAGCAAGCGCAGACGACGCTCCTGCAAAGCGGTCATGTCCTCGAAAACTAGCTGAGCGACTGATTCCGGGTCGAGATTCATTGTGGAGCAACTTTCGGCGCGTGGATGAAATACGGATTTTCTGCAGCAGGTTGTCTCCCGGTTTAGTTGGAGCGGATGATCCAGCACCGCTCGAAACTCAACTGCCGAACGATTCCAGTCGCTCGGGTTGGCCCCGGCGACCAGAAATCCAGGAACGCTGAGCCCGACCAAGGATCCGGTGAAATCCGCGGACTGGAGCAGAGCCTCGAAGGAGGGAATGCGGCCAGGAATCTCGTCACGCTCACCTAGCGGTATCCACACGAGCAAGTAGGTGGCTTCAGTGGCTTCATCGACCATTGCGCTAAACATTGACAGGGCAAGGCTGGCCAGTTCCACTTGACGCTCATCACTCAGGTCGATCAGTTCGTCGATATCCCTCTGTGAGAATTCGCGGTCATTCTGCACGTGCGAGGCGACAGAAGCGATCCACGATCGCCCCGCCTCGATTTCCGCACCAGTCATGAGACTTAGCCCCTTCGTTCGCATTTCCGCCACTCGGATCATTCAGGTCAGACGAGGTGGCTCAGGTAGATCGAATCGCTTGCGCACACGTTTCACCAACTCCTCTACGTCGGCACGGGCAGCCTTGCGCGCCGGCCCGGGCAGCAGCGGCACCGACTCCGGTGGTCGGTGACGCTTGACGGTCAGCAGATTCTTGGTGAGGCGCATGGAGACCTTTGCCTCCCCGCCGAAGTACTCGATCGGCAGGAACACTTCGGGGACTCCGACACCGCGCCACCAGGCGTCCCAGGTTTCAGAGAACAACTGATCGTCGAGTCGCTCGGCCTCGGAGTGGTACGAGTTCACCCGGGCCGACAGCGGGCCAGCACCACCGCCCACTGAGAAGTCGATCGGCTCGACGACCCTCACGGGCGGAACCGGTGTGCCCGGCATCCCGGAGTAGTTCAGACGGACAGGATTCTTACCGTACGGCTCAGACGGTTTGTCTGACAGCACCTCGCCCGTTGTGATGTCGATGGTAGTGACCGCGTGGAGAAAACCGCTTCCCCGACCCACCACCAAGCGGCCTCGTTCATCGAAACGCATCTCCTTCGCCATGGTTTCGAAGTTCTTCACCCACGTCCACCCCGACAGGTCCTCCGTCGACCGTAGAACTGCCCCGGCTTTGCCGGTCTCGACATGCCAGCGCCCGTAGCCGTCATCAGCGATCTCCATGACGATGCGCACGGCGTGAGTGCGATCCGGCGCCCGCTTCCACGAGCTGACCCACGAGCATCGATAGTCATTGGCGCGAACCCGGCCCATCGCGGCTTCCAGTGCCGGTGCCCAGTGCTCCTCGAGCGCGAGCGGACGCAGGGCTAGGTAGACCGCTTCAGCCATTACCGCAGTCCGCTGCGGGGGAAGCACGTTTCGAAAACCATCGGAGATCGTGATGTGCCCCAGAAAGCCGTGCTTGGCCCATTCGGGATGCGCTTCCACCTCCACAGCCGACGGATGCGGATCGCCGACCATCCCCAAGTGGTATCTCGCGCGGCGGGAGGTGATCTCCTCCGCTGTGAGCTCCATCGACAGGGACTCGGTCGCCGCCCGTGCCGATCTGGCGGCTGCATCGCGATCAGACACGGCGGAGCTATAGGGCGGACGCGCATCCCGACCTTCGTCCCATGGAAAGTTCGGCCATCCGGAGTATGGGTACAGGTAAACGTCGCGAAGGCGGGCCATGCGCCCATGGTAGGTCCGGCATCATCCCTGCGACCCTCGCTGTCGATCCCTGAGGATGACTCGGCGCAGCCGACTTCGGCGTCATCCTGAGGCATGACTTACGGAGACGAGCCGGTACCCGCGCGTGCGACGGCCCGACGGCAGTGGATCACGGTGACCGCACTCACCCCGATCATTCTCATCACGGCGACGATGTCGGGCTACACATTTCCTTTCGTCATCGATGCAATGGGATTGGAATGCAGCGGGGAGAGCGTCGGAGAAGGTCCGCACTGCCCCGATTGCGACTACTCCATCGGCGCTTCGATCTACTCGGGCGTGCTCATCACCGCGATGATCTTCGTTGTGGTCATGCTGCTCGTGGTCCTCACGGCACGGGTGTGCGAGCGGGAAGGCCTGGCGCGCGACTTCCAGATCGTGACCATGGTCGTGGGATGCATCCCCATCGCGCTGGGAGCGCCGGTTGTGCTCTACAGCACTCGCTGGGAGCTCATAGCGATGGCCTTTGCGCACGTCGCGGCCACCACCTTGCTCATTGTCGGCTTAACTCGTGGATCTCGCTGGCTCGCCGTCGTTGCGTGCGCGATCGGCGTACTGGCCGCGTTCGGACCGCTGGTCTCACCGGTCTACAGTGCGTTTCAGGCGACGACCGCAGCCTGGTTCGCGGTCACTCTTCTCGCGCTCATCGTGGCGCGCTCGCCGAGGGCTTCTTCTGGACCGATGGCGGGCGTAACCGCTTCCGCATGAGCCGCAACTCCACCCTCTCCTTCTCGCCGGGCGATGATGGCGGCCAACTCGCGCCGCCGGAGCTCGCAAGCTCAGGAGCACACGGCATAGGACTGGATAGTGCGGCTTTGGCCCCGAACCTCCTGAGTGTGACCCAAGAAACCCCTCGCCCCCGTTTGTAAGGAGGGCTAACATACGGAATACGCTTACCGGCCCACACCCGCTGCTCGAAAGGCATCCATGCGGAATTCCAGACGGTACTCGCGCGCAGATTCGGTGACAGCGGCGCTCGCGGCCGTCGAGGCGGGCTGGGGTGGCCACGTCTGGGTGGGCGAGCCGGGTTCGGGCAAGAGCCTGCTGCTCGAGCGCACTCTCGACGACATCCATCAGACCGGTGGATGCCTCGTCGCCCGCCTTCTCGTGAGCGACGGGCCGCGCGCCCTCCCGCTCTTCACCCAGCGCCTGCACTCGCTGGCGGGCACGTCTCCGCGCGACGGATTCCCGCTGGGCTCGACGATCGTCGCGGTGGTCGACGACTTCGACTCACTCGAGGCGGAGACCACGGCCGAGGTGCTCGCTCTCGCGTCCACTCGTGCCGCGGGGTTCGTTCTGCTGGGCACGGCTCGCACGGGGTCGGCCGTGCAGCCCGCGCCGCATCCGCTGGTGGTGAGCGCGGTGCATCCTCTCGACGCCAGGGAGACGCTGCACCTGCTGCACGACGAGGAGGGGCTGGCGGTGGCGCCCCACGTGGCCGCCCTGCTCGCCGAAAAGCTCGCCGGCAACGTCGGCGGGATCCTCGAGATGGCCGCCGTGCTCGAGCCCGAGCAGTTGACGGGAGCGACGGCCCTCCCCGATCCGCTGCCTGCGACGCCCGCGACCACCGCCGTCTACGGCACAGCTCTGGATGCCCTCACCCCCGTCGAGCGCATGACCCTGCTGATCGCCGCCGTGTCGGTCTCGCGTCGCACCGAGACCCTGCTCGCAGCCTCGGGTCTCGAGCTGGGCGAACTTATCGGAAGCGCTGTCGCCGACCACGTACGTTTTGTGGCCGGGTTCTTCGAGATCGCGGATCCCCGGGTGCGGTCGCTGGTGCACGCGCGCGCGAGTCTCGCGGAGCGCACGAACGCCCACGAGCGGCTGGCCGCCGCGAGCGAGCCGGGCTTCGCCGAGTGGCACGCGTCGCTCGCGGCCCTGGCCGGGCTGCCGGGCATCGCGACGCCGCTCATCGCTCTCGCCCGCGATGCCCTCACGCGGGGCGACAGCGCCTGGGCCTACGACGTGGCGAGGGAGGCGTCGAGCCAGGCGACCGGCGACGACCGCTTGCATGCCGAGCTGACGGCGGGCATCGCGGCCCTGCAGTCGGGGTTCGTTCTGGACGCCGTGCACTGGCTGGGCCGCGTGCTGCGGTCGGACGAGGCGATCGCCGTGCGCGCCCTCGGGCCGTACACGATCGCTGTCGCCCTGGCCCACGGGCACGTGCCCGACACGGATATCGAGGCCTGGGTGGCGCGCGAACCGGCGGCGCTCGGTGTCATCGGCGCTGCGGCGGCCGCGGCCGGGCTGCACGCCGAGCGCGGCAACGTCGACGCCGCGACGAGGTGGCTCGATACCGCACGGACTCTCGCCCAAGCCGACGGCACGGGAGCCGACCTGGTCGGCCTCGCGGGCGCCTGGTGCTCCGTCTTCGGCATCGGAGAGGCCCCGACCGAGACCAGCTCCACCCCGTGGCTGCACGGCTACCTCTCCGTCTGCGCGGGCCTGCAGCTCGTGCGCGAGGACGACTGCGATGCAGCCGCCCGGGTGCTCGCCACGGCATCGCTCGGCCTGTCACGCACCGGCTCCGACGTAGCCGCAACCCCGCTGCTCGACGCGCACCTCAGGGTCGCCGGAGCGCTCGCGAGTGTGGGCAACGGGGACTTCGCCCTCGCGGCGAGCGCGATCGAGGATGCCGCGTTCCTCGCCCCGGTATCCCTCGTCTTCGCCGGGCTCGGTGCGGCCACCGCGCGCCGCCTGGCCGTGCTTATCACCGGCGACGTCACCACCCTGGCGGCGTCCCTCGCCCGCATCCAGCCCGGAGCGGGGAGCGCTGCCGTGCGGCGGGAGGCCCTCGTCGACCAGGCGTTCGCGGCCTCCTTCGGCGGACACAGCACGGAGGCGGCGGCATTCCTGTCGATGGCGTGCGAGCAACCCGCACGCGGGATCCAACTCGTGCTGCCTGCGCCCGACGAGGTGCGCACGTGGCTCGACGCCGACCAGAGGCCGCGGGCGGAGGCGGCCGCGCGGCGGGAGCGCGGGACATCCGCTCGCCTGCGCGCCTCGCTCGCCCTTGACCCGAATGCACACCGCGACGATCACTGGGGTCGAGTGATCGACGAGGTGAGGTCCGTCGGCAACGCCTGGCAGCGCGCCCTCACCGAGCACGAGCTCGGCACCGCGATGACCCGCGCGGGTGACGTCGCCGCCGGTCGGCCGCACCTGCTTCTCGCCACCGAGATCCTGTTCCGCTCGGGGGCCGCCGCCCTGACCGCGCACGCACGGGAGTCCTCGGCGGGAGCGACGACCGCGCCACCCGAGGACTGGGGGGCCACACTCACGGATCGCGAACGGGAGGTCGCCGCGCTCGTCGTGCTCGGCACATCCAATCGTGATGTGGCAATCAGGCTGCATCTCTCGGTGCGCACTGTCGAGGTTCACCTGGCCCGTGTCTTCGGCAAGCTCGACGTGCACTCGCGCACCGAGCTGAGCTATCTGGTGCACGGGCGCGGCAGCCTAGGTAGCACTACCTAGAAGGATCGGCCCCATTCGGGGGGTTTCTGCTGATTCGGGCGCACCCCGCGCGCTCATAACGTGAGCGTGCGGCGATGCACCGTCGCGCAACCCCTATCCGGTTCGAATCCAACGAAGGATCGTGTAATGACTGAACGCAGAAGAGGATGGCGCCTGTTCGGCTCCATCGGGGCAGTAGCAGCGGGCGCACTCGTCGCCAGCTCGCTTCTCACCGTGCCGGCCACCGCCGCACCCGCAGCACCCCAGGCGGCGACCGCAACGGCGGCCACGCTCATCAACGGCTACCGCAACGTCGGCTACTTCGCGCAGTGGGGTGTCTACGCGCGTGACTTCCAGCTCAAGCGCCTCAAAGACTCGGGCACCGTCAACAACCTGACCCACATCAACTACTCGTTCGGCAACATCAACAACCAGACGCTCGAGTGTTTCATCGCCAATAAGGCGCAGGGCACCGGGCCGAACGGATCCGACGGCGCGGGTGACGCCTGGGCCGACTTCGGCATGGGCTACACCGCCGCCAACTCGGTGAGCGGCGCCGCCGACACCTGGGACCAGCCGCTCGCCGGCTCGTTCAACCAGCTCAAGCAACTCAAGGTCGTGAACCCGAACCTCAAGCCGATCATCTCGCTAGGCGGCTGGACCTGGTCGAAGAACTTCTCGATCGCTGCGGCGACCGATGCCTCACGCAAGAAGCTCGTGAGTTCCTGCATCAACCTGTACATCAAGGGCAACCTGCCGGTGATCGATGGTCGCGGTGGTAACGGCGCTGCAGCAGGTGTCTTCGACGGCATCGACATCGACTGGGAGTGGCCCGGCTCGAACAACGGTCTCGAGGGCAACACGGTCGACGTCGTCAACGACAAGAACAACTTCCGCCTGCTGCTGAAGGAGTTCCGCACGCAGCTCGACGCGTACGGCGCCACGACCGGCAAGCACTACACGCTGAGCGCGTTCCTGCCTGCCAACACCGCCGACATCGCATCGGGGGGCTGGAACAACCCCGAGCTATTCACCTACCTCGACTTCGGCAACGTGCAGGGCTACGACTTCTGGGGCGGCTGGGCTCCGACCCAGGTCGGTCACCAGGGCAACCTGTACGACGACCCGGCCGATACGCGCCCGGCCGCACAGCGGTACAGCGTCGACAAGGCCATCAAGCAGTACACGAACGCGGGCATCAAGCCGTCGCAGCTCGGGATGGGACTCGCGATGTACGGTCGCGGCTGGCAGGGGGCGTCATCCAGCGCCGCCTGGGGACCGGCCACGGGCACGGCGCCCGGCACCTATGAGGCGGGCAACGAGAACTACGACCTGCTGAAGACGCGCGGCACCGACTATTACAACGCGGCGATCGGGGCGGCCTACCGCTACGACGGCAGCCAGTGGTGGAGCTACGACAACGCGCAGAGCATCAGCGCCAAGGCCGACTACATCGTGGCCAAGGGTCTCGGCGGCGGCATGTGGTGGGATCTCTCCGGCAACAAGGACGGCACACTGCTCAAGGTGCTGACCGACAAGCTGCGGGCGGCAGCGACCGGGCCGGTCACCACACCGACGGATCCGACGACACCCACCAACCCGACCGACCCCACCACGCCGACCAACCCGGGAACCTGTACGACCGCCGCGTGGAGCGCGACCGCCGTGTACACGGGAGGCAACAAGGTCTCGTACAGCGGCAAGGAGTACTCGGCCAAGTGGTGGAGCCAGGGCAACGTGCCCACCGCGGGCGACCCGTGGGCGCTGCTCGGAACCTGCGGCACCACGACGCCGACGAATCCGACCAACCCGCCGGTCACCCCCGGCGTCGCGGCGTGGAGCTCGACGAAGGCTTACAGCGGTGGCGACAAGGTCACTTACGGCGGCAAGACCTGGAAGGCCGGCTGGTGGACCCAGGGGGACACCCCGGGCGTCGGCCAATGGGGTCCGTGGACGGTGAGCTCGTAGCATCCCGAGCCGAATGAGGGGGCGGTTGACTTCGGTCGGCCGCCCTCTTCTACTGCTGCGAGAGGTTGTAGTTGGCGAGCTCCCACGCGCCCTCGCCACCGCTAACGGTGCAGGTCACGTCGACGGCGATCGGCTGGTCGGCCGAGCGGGTCGCGACCGTGGCCGTGACCTCCCAGCCGGAGAGCGACTTCTTCGCCGACCAGTCCTCCGAAGGCCACTTGACCTGGGTGGGGCTGGTGATCTGCGGGGTGAGGAACTCCTGGCACGCCTTGTAGGCGGAGATGCCTTCGGGATCGGAGTTGCTCGCCGTGGGGATGCAGCCGGCAAGACCGGCGGTGAGGCCGAGGCCGAGTGCGATGACTGCGATTCGGGTTGCAGTTGTCGACACGGGAGAGTTCCTTTCGCCGATCAGGTTGAATCGAACGATAGCATCCTGTTTCCCGCAGAACACCGCCCCTATCGGGGGTCGGGTGCATGATGAAGTCATGTGCGGACGATTTGCTCTCGACTCGAGCATGAATGAACTGATCGAGGAGTTTGTCGCCGACGGCGGCGACTACCGGCACTGGGAGCCCGGCTACAACATCGCCCCGACCGACCCGGTTCCCGTGATTCTCGAGCGTCATCGGGATGGCGCCACGACCCGCAGCATCGAGCCCGGCCGCTGGTCGCTGGTGCCGTCGTGGTCGAAGGAGCTCAAGCTGAAGTTCCCCACGTTCAACGCCCGCAGCGAGGGCATCGCCGAGAAGGCCAGCTTCAAGTCGAGTGTCGCGAACAAGCGTGCGCTGATCCCGGCGTCCGGCTACTACGAGTGGCACACGGTCGGCAGCACCAAGACCCCGAACTTCATCCGCCCGGTCGAGGGCATCGTCGCCTTCGCGGGCCTGTACTCGTGGTGGCGGGAGTCACCTGCGGCGGAGTGGCAGCTCACCGCCACCATCCTGACCATGCCGACGGTGCCGCACCTCGCCGAGATCCACGACCGCAATCCGGTCATGCTGCCGCGCGACTGGTGGGACGACTGGCTCGACCCCACCCTGACCGGTGACCAGTTCTTTGTGGACGCCGCTGTGGCAGCATCCGTTTCCGTCGCCGATTCCCTAGAGTTCCACGAGGTCGGTCCGGTGCGTGGCAACGAGCGCGCGCTCATTCAGCCGATCTAGTCAGACCGCGCCGTCGCTGACCTCGAAAGAGTTGCACGCGTCAGGGCCGCCCTTGTATCCGGCCAGGAACCACTTCTGGCGCGACTCGCTCGAACCGTGCGTCCAGGTCTCGGGCGTCACCTGCCCCTGCGTCGACTCCTGAATGCGGTCGTCGCCGACCGCTGAGGCGGCGCTGAGCGCATCCCGGATCTCGGCGTCGGTGGCGGGCTTCAGGTAGGCGTCTCCCGAGGCGTCTTCGGTGCTGGATGCCGCAGCAACCCACGAGCCGGCAAAGCAGTCGGCCTGCACTTCGAGCCGCACGCCATCGGATGCCGGGCCGGTGGTCTGCAGGTCGAGGCCGTTCATGATGCCGCTGATGTTCTGCACGTGGTGACCCCACTCGTGGGCGAGCACGTACATCTGCGCGAGCGGGCCGCCGCTCGCGCCGTACTTGGATTCGAGGTCGGCGTAGAAGTCGGTGTCGATGTAGACGGTCTCGTCGGGCGGGCAGTAGAACGGGCCGCTCGCGCTGGTCGCGTTGCCGCAGCCGGTAGTCACCGAGCCGGTGAACAGGATGAACTCGGGAGTGCGGTAGTCGACGCCCATGGCCGGGAGGGTCTCCGACCAGTAGTCGTCGAGCGACTCCGCGGTGCCGGCGAGGCGGCAGTCGAGGTTGCCGTTGTTGGCCTCTTCGCCGGTGCATGCGGCGACCTGTTCGTCGGAGCCGCCGCCGGTTCCGCCCTGCGGGACGATCGTGCCGGGATCGATTCCGGTCACTGCCTGGAAGATGAAATAGACGATGACGCCAACGATGCCCACGCCACCACCGACGGCAGCACCGCGTCCCCTGCGCTTGACCTTGTTGCCGCTGATCTGCGCATCGTCGTTGAAAGTCATGGCCTAAAACTATCGATTCGGCGCGTTTCGGCAAATAGACCCGAGCGGACCCTGTGAAGTCAGCGGCCGAACAATACCCCGGATCGAAATATTTTCATAGTCTTTTCTCGCCCCCTTCTGCTGGGAATTCCCGCTGTGGCACACTACTGGTCTTGTACCCCTCGAATGGGGGTGCACAACCCTTACCCGTTTCTCCTGTTACCCCCGTTTGCAGGTGCTCTTCGTTATGGTCGATCCGTCCGTCAGCAGCGTTTCCCCCGACGCGCTGTCCACAGCGCGCCGAGCGCTGGCCGCGCTGTCGGCCGGCCTGCAGTCGCTGCCGCCGCTGCGCCTCGACTGGGCGCGGGTCTACGCACTGCGCCTCCTGCTCGCCGATTCACTCATCACGTTCTCCGCGGTTGTGTTCGCCCACTTCGCGCAGTTCACGTTCGAGCCACCCGGCCGCCTCACCGGCATCACTCTCGAAGAGGCCCTCGTGGTGCTGGTGTGGGGGGCGAGTCTCGCCGTGTTCCGAACGAGGAGCCGCACGGTGCTCGGCATCGGAACCGCCGAGTACAAGAGCGTCATCCAATCGACTCTCACCGCATTCGGCGTTCTGGCGATGGTCTTCCTCGTCGCCCAGTCGGAGACGACGCGTTGGCTGTTCCTCGTCGCCCTGCCGCTCGGCACGGTCGGCCTGCTCGCCAACCGGTGGAACTGGCGGCGCTGGCTCAACCTCGAGCGCGCCTCCGGGCAGTACCTGTCCAGGGTCGTGGTGGCCGGCAACGCGCGCGATGTCGCGAAAGTCGTGCGTCAGGTGGGCAACTCGGTGCGTGCGGGCTACCGCGTCGTGGGTGTCGTGGTCGATGAGCAGGAGGACGGTCGCGCCGCCCGCGACTACGCCGGTTCCGACATCACGGTCTCGACCTACCTCGACGGCACCGCTGACTTCGTGCGCGGCATCGGCTGCGACGGTGTGATCGTCGCCGGCCAGCCCTCGAGCGATTCCGAGTTCATCCACGATCTGGCCTGGCGACTCGAGGGCAGCGCGGTTGAGCTCATCATCGCGACGAGTCTCGCGAACGTGGCCGGCCCGCGCATCCACTTCCGGCCCGTCGACGGGCTGCCGCTGCTGCACGTCGAGATCCCGCAGTTCACAGGCGGCAAACACCTGCTCAAGCGGGCCATGGACATCGTGCTCGCGGGTGGTGCGCTGCTCGCCCTCGCCCCGCTGTTCGCCGTGATCGCCGCGCTGATCCGACTCGACCGTCCCGGCCCGGCCGTGTTCAGCCAGGAGCGCGTCGGCCTCAATGGCTCGACGTTCCGCATCTTCAAGTTCCGTTCGATGGTGGTGGATGCGCCCCAGCTCCTGGCACAGCTCGCTGCCGCGAACGAGGGCTCGGGTGTGCTGTTCAAGATGAAGCACGACCCCCGGGTGACGCGGGTGGGTCGCCTGCTGCGCAAGTACTCGCTCGACGAACTGCCGCAGCTCTGGAACATTCTGATCGGCGATATGAGCATCGTCGGGCCGCGCCCCCCGCTGCCGTCCGAAGTTGAGGGCTACGAGACGCACGTGCACCGCAGGCTGTACATCAAGCCTGGGCTGACAGGAATGTGGCAGGTCAACGGACGTTCCAACCTCAGTTGGGAGGAGAGCGTGCGCCTCGACCTGTACTACGTCGAGAACTGGTCGGTGGTCGGGGACCTCGCGATCATGTGGCGCACCATCAAGGTGGTCATCGATCCGGTCGGTGCCTACTAGGCGCTGCGCTTGCGAGCCAGCTGTCGTGTTGCGCCCAGGCGAACCGTGAGCCGTCGAGCCAGCTGCGCTCGATCCAGCCATGGGAGGGACGAGATGCCGGCGCGGAACGCCCCCGCGAAGGCCGCGAGCTGCGGTTCGACGTCCGCACCGTTCGCCGTGAACCCGAGGGTCGTGAGTCTCGGGAAGGGCGCCCCGAGCAACCGGGTGCTCAGGGTTGCGAAGGCCTCGGCGACGCGCTGGTCGGTCCACGACTCGTGCCGCCACTCGGTGGACGCCGTGATCTGGCCCGGGTGCACGCGGTACAGCAGGGCGGGGGCCGCGAGCCGACGGATGCCGAATCCGGCGGCCGCGAAGCGCAGCCAGAGGTCGTAGTCCTCGGCCGGAACCGCACGGTATCCGCCGACCCGTTCGATCGCGGCCCGCCGCGCGAGCATCGTCGGATGCGAGACCGGGTTGGTGAGCAGCAGGTGGAACGGGAACGCCGCTGGCCCGATCGGCACCGGCGCGGGCGGCAGCACCGGGCGACCAGGTCGCCAGTTGGTTACCGTGGAGAACACCACGTCGGTTCCGGAGCCGAGCGCGGCGAGTTGCCGCGCGAACCGCGAGCGCAGCACCCGATCGTCGGCGTCCATCCGCGCCACGATCTCGCTGTCAGACGCATCCAGCAGAGCGTTCAAACCGCCGGTCACACCGGTCGCGGTCGGTGAGCGGACCACGCGGAGCCGCCTATCGTCGATCGCTTCGAGGGCGGCCGCTGTGGCATCCTCGCTGCGATCATCGAAGACCAGCACCTCGGCGTCGACCCGCGCCGTGTCGAGCGACGCGAGGGTCGAGCGCACCGCGAGGTCGATCGTGCTCTCGGCGTTGCGCGCGGGAACCAGCACGCTCAGGCGGGGCATGTCGCCTCAGAGCCCGCGACCGCGACGATTGACGGCCGCGACCAGGAACGAGGCGGGCACGAGGCGCGCCGAGATCGCGAGCGCCGCCCAGCCGCGCAGCTGCGACCGGTCGTGGCGGATCGTGCGGCGCGCCCAGTGGCGGGCGGTCGGGCGGTCGCCGAGCGCGGCGTAGGCGAAAGCGATCTGCCCCTCGAGCCGGGCCGAGCCGATCGCGGTCGACGCGAACTCCGGGTATTTGGCGAGGATGTAGGTGAGGCCGTCGGCGATGCCCTGCCAGCGATCGCTGAAGAACGAGACGCGATTCCAGCGGATGACGACGAGCGGCTCGGGCACCCCGAGGATGGGGCCGGTGCGCGCGGCCCGCAGCAGCAGGTCGTAATCCTCACCGTACGAGAAGGGCAGCTGTTCGTCGACGAGGCCGACCTCGCCGAGGAGGCTCGACCGCCTGAGCAGGAAGGTCGAGGGGTGGATCTCGGTGATCCGCGACTCGAGCAGGTCGGCGAATACGGTGTGCACGGGCGGCAGCCGCACGTGCTCCGCGCCCTCGGTGAGGATCGTGATGCCCACCGAGACGAGAACAGCATCGGGATTCTTCTCCCACTCCTCGCCCTGTCGCCGAAGCTTGGTCGGCAGCCACTCGTCGTCGTCGTCGCAGAACGCCACGAGCTCGGCCGAGGTGGCGAGGATCCCCGTGTTGCGGCCACCGGCGAGGCCCGGCGTGCGCTCGTTGTGGATGGTGCGCAGGAATCGCCGATGCCCGGGCACCGCGATGTCGTCGAGCGCATCGATCGGCACCTGGTCGAAGACCACGATCACCTCGATCTCGCCGTCGTAGTCCTGCGCGAGAGCGGCGCGCACGGCGCTGCGCAACAGTTCGGGTCGGCCGCGCGTGGCGATCACCACACCGACGGAGGGTGCTGTCATACGGTCAACTCCTTCGCGATTTCCGGGGTCTGCATGCGCACGGGTGGCCGCAGCATGACGGCCGCCGAGATCATGGCGACAGCCAGACCTGTGGTGAGGATGCTGTAGTACGTCGATTGCACGATCACGACGAGCAGCACCGTGTTGGCCGCGATATCGATCGGGCTGCGCACGCGGAGGGTGCGCAAGAACACGTAGACCAGCCAGGCCAGGAAGAAGAACAGGCCGAGGAACCCGTGCGAGAAGAGCACCATCCAGACCTGGCCCTGGGTGCCCGCCGCGGGCTGTCCCTCGGACTCCGATGGTCTCGGGGCGCCGTAGCCGAACACGGGCGCCTCGAGCGTGCGCTCGAAGGTCTCCTGGTACAGGCTCGCGCGGTCTTCGGTGCTCGGGCTCGAGTTCAGCCGGTCGGTGAGACGGTCGGCAACCGGGAACACCGCGAAGATCATTCCGGCGAGCGCGGCGACCACGGTGATCGTCACGAGCACGCGGACGTGCCCGCGCACGAGCGCCCGCGCCCCGACGTAGGCGAGCGCGAGCGCGATGCCGATGAACATGCCGCGGTTGAGGGTCAAGAAGGCCGGGATCACCGAGAGGGGAAGCAGCGCCGCGAGCCACCAGAAGCGGCGCTCCCGGCGCACCTCGATCAGGTAGGCGACGAAGAACGGCGTGAGCACCGAGTAGGCGTTGCCCCAGCCGTTCGTGTACAGGAATGGCGCGCTCGGCCGCGGCTCGAGGGGCGCGAACGCGTCGGGGTTGTACTGGGTGACCCGCCGCCGCACCATCTCCTGCACCAGCTCGTTGCTCGCGATCGACTGCGGCAGCACGAGCCCGAACGGGGTGTTGAAGGCGAGCAGGGGGAAGAAGAGCCCGACGTAGCCGCCGACGATGACGATGATCCAGAAGACCGACAGGACTCCGGCCAGATAGCGCGCGGTCAGCGTCTCCCGCGCGTTGTACACGTAGACGAAGATGACCGTCACCGTCGCATAGAGCAGCGCACGGTAGATGAAACCGGTGAGCCGCCCACCGGAGTCGATCTCGATCACCGAGCAGAGCATCCAGAGCAGAAAGAGCAGCCATAGGCCGAAACCGCGGGGCACTTCGATGCCGCCTCGGCGCACCAGATAGAACACCATCACGCCCGCGAGAACGATCCAGACCGCCTCGCCCGGGCCGAGAATCCACCACAGCGGAAACAGCACGAACATCGCGGCAAAGGGCCATCGAGGCAGTTCCGGGGCGGGCATTCTTTTTATGATCCCCTCGCAAACGAGTTCTGTCACCCCTCTCGAAATCGGGCCGCCGACTGGCTACGATGTTGTTCCCCTGTGAGCGTTGTTCACTGTTCGGCGCGCGCGCAGGCTATCTCGGAGGCGAACCCCCGTCGCCCCGAGCACCCGGAAAGCCATTGGAGAACCCCGATGCCCGCAGCAACAGACCCCGGTTTCGGCGTCGAGTACTACGGCGAGACGCTTCGTCGGCACTGGAAGCTGATCGCTACCGCAGCCATCGTCGGCCTGCTGTTGGCTGCGCTGTTCCTCGTGGTGCGGCCCTCGCGCACCACGGCGACGGCCGATGTCGCCCTCGCCGTTGTATCGACCAACCCGTTCGATGCGACCAAGCAGCCCTCGGACCCCTTCGACGCCACGACCGAGACGCAGTTGGTGATGTCGTACCCGGTCGCCCTCGCCGCATCCGAGGCGGTAGGCAGCGCGATCTCGCCGAAGACGATCCGCGCGGGACTCGAGGTCGACGCCGTCACCGACGCCGGCATCGTGCACATCAGCTACAACGGCACGTCCGCCGAGCAGGCCAGGCGGGTAGCGGATGTCACTGCCCTCGCCTACATCGACTACCGGGCCGCGCAGGCCAGGGCCCGGCTCGCGTCGGTCGTGGCCGGCGTCGACGACCGCCGCGAGGTTGTGCTCGACGGTCTCTCCCAGATCGACCCGGAGACCGGCAACTGGGCGAAACGGGCGACGCGCATCGGGCTCCTGCAGGAGCTCGAAGACCTGTCCACGCAGCGCGCCACCTTCTCGCAGGTCGACACGACGGGCGGTGTCGTCATCTCGACGGCCGCCGACAACGACGTCTCGCTGAGCCCCAATCCCATCATCGTCGTGGCCGCCGGACTGCTCGCGGGAGGGGTCATCGGGGTGATCCTGGCCTTCTCGCTCAGGGCCGGAAGCCGCCGCTGGGGCAGCGCGTCCGATGTGCAGCGCAGCACCCACGCGCCCGTGCTCGGTCGCCTCGAATCGACGGAGGCAATTGCCCCCGAGACCGGCGAGAGCCTCGAGGTGCTGCTCGGGGTCCGGGAGCGCATCCTGTCGCGGTTGCGGCCCGGGGCACACGTGATTGTGGTTGTGGATCACAGCGCGGACGGCGCGGGAGGGGACGTGCCGGTCAACCTCGCGCTCGTGCTCGCGCAGTCGGGGCGCTCCGTCGACCTCGTGCTGCCCGGATCCGAACTCACGGGTGCCGCGCACCTCGACCCACGCCTCGCCGCGACTTTCCCGGCGTCCGACAGCGACGCGATAGCCGTTCACGTGCGCGACCGGCTCGGAGCCGCGACCGGGGACCACCTGCTGGTGCTGGGCCTACCCGCCGGATCGCCCCCCTCGACCGTGCTCGCCGGGCTGCGTCTCGCCGACGGCGCGGTGCTGGTGGGAACGCTCGGTGTGACCACGGCCGCCGACGCCACCCGGCTGCGGGAGGCCGCCGCCGAGTTCGGTGCGGAGATTCTCGGAACCGTGTTGGTGCCGCAGGGGCGGGTCCTCACACCACCTGCCGTCCCCGCGGCGCCAGCACCCCGGCCTGCCGCTGCGAAACGCACCCCCGCCAAGCGCACCCCACGCCCGAAGGCGCCCACCGCGTCATGACCGGGGGCACTCGCGGCAGCGTCGTCGGGGTGCCGATCGACGCGCTGTCGAGCAGGCAGCTCGTCGACGAGATCTTCGGCTGGGTGGCCGACGCCGGCGCTCCCGCCCGCAGTGCTCTCGGCGTGAACGCGCACGTCGTCAACCTCGCCGCGAGCGACAGCGTCTTCGCCCGGGATGTGGCGCGGGCCGACCTCGCCTACGCCGACGGCCAGTCCGTGGTCTGGGCGGCGAGGCTGCTCGGAACACCCGTTCCCGAGCGGGTCGCGACGACCGACCTGATCCACCCCCTTGCCGAGCGTGCCGCCGCCGAGGGCGTGCGGATGTTCTTCTACGGGGGCCGCCCCGGGGTGGCCGCCCTGGCCGCCGAGCGGTTGGGCGCGGCGCATCCCGGTCTCGCGATCACGGTGCGGGACGGCTACGTCGCTGCGGCCGGGATGGACGCGCTCGTCGACGAAATCAACGCCTCGGGCGCGGGCCTGCTCTTCGTCGGCCTGGGCGACCCGCTTCAGCAGCGCTGGATCGCCGAGCACCGCGACGCGCTCACCGTGCCGGCCGTACTCAGCTGCGGCGGCCTGTTCGACTGGACGAGCGGCTCGAATCGCCGGGCACCGCGTTGGATGATCCGCGCCGGGCTCGAGTGGCTCTGGCGGCTCATCATCGAACCGCGACGGCTCGCGCGGCGCTACCTCGTGGGGAACCCGGCCTTTGTGCTGCGGGTAGCCCGCGCAAAACTCGCGGCATGACCGCGCCCCCCGACGCCGAGACCCGGGCGCTCGCCCGCGGCGGCGGCGTGAGCCTGCTCGGTTCCGCCACCAGCGCCGTGATGGGCTTTGTGCTCACGGTTGTGCTCGCGCGACTGCTCGGTGACTCGGGCTCGGGCGTGGTGCTGCAGGCCATCGCGGTGTTCACCATCGTGCTGAGCTTCGCCCGGGCCGGCCTCGATTCCGGTGCGGTGTGGATGTTCCCCCGCCTCGTCTCCGCGGACCCCTCGCGCCTGCGCGGCACCCTGCTCTGGATGCTCGCGGTCACCGCCGCCGCGGGCGGGGTCTGCGCGCTCGGCGTGGAGCTGGCAGCCGGCTTCCTCGACCCGACCGTCGCCGATGCCGTGCGCGCCGCCGGCTGGTTCCTTCCCGCGGGAGCCCTGCTGCTCGTCGCCCTCGCCGCCACCCGAGGACTCGGCGGGGTCGTGCCGTACTCGGTGGTCGGCAGCATCGCGCTGCCCGCGGCGCGGCCGCTGTTCGTCTGGATCGCCGTCGCGCTCGGGGCATCCCTCGCCATGGTCACGCTCGCCTGGGCGTTGCCGCTTCCGCTCGCGCTAGTGGCAGCGATCGCCGTGCTGCGCGTGCAGGTGCTGCGACACGAGCAGGGCGTGCGCGGACCGTGGCGCGTCGACAAACCCGTTCGGCGCGAGCTGCTCGGCTACGCCTGGCCGCGCACGATCTCGGCGGGGCTCGAGCAGTCCATCATCTGGCTCGACGTGCTCATCGTGGGCGTGATCGCGGGCACCGCGGCGGCCGGCGTCTATGGGGGCGCGAGCCGGTTCGTCGCCGCCGGCCTCATCATCGACTCTGCGCTGCGCATTGTGGTGTCAACGCGTTTCAGCGCGCTCCTGCACGAGGGGCGCGTGGCCGAGGTGCAGAGCCTGTACCGCACGGCGGCCACCTGGTTGGTGCTGTTCGGCGCACCGATCTACCTGATCCTCGGGGTGTTCGCGTCGGTGGTGCTCGGCCTGCTCGGTCCCGGATTCGAGGAGGGCTCCACCGCCCTGGCCATCCTGTGCGGCGGCGCGATCCTGACCTTCGCGGCCGGCAACATCCACTCGGTGCTGCTGATGAGCGGGCGCAGCGGCTGGGGCGCATTCAACAAGGCCGTGGTGCTCGCGCTCAACATCGTCGGCAACCTGCTGCTGGTTCCCGTGCTCGGCATCGCAGGAGCCGCCCTGGTCTGGTCGGCCAGCATGCTGGTGGATGCCCTGCTCGCCGCCATCGAGGTGCGCGTGTTCCTCGGCATCCGGGCCGGGTGGGGCGCGACAGCCTATGCGCTGCTCGTGCCGCTCGCGAGTGTCGGGCTGCCCGCGCTGGCCGCGCGGCTCGTGCTCGGGGAGACCCTGCTCGGGCTGCTCGTGGGCACCGCGCTCGGCGTCATCCTGTTTCTCACGTGGTGCGCGCTGGATCGGCGGCGGCTGAATATACACGCACTCGTCGCGTTTGCGCAACGCAAACAGAATTAATTTCGGTTGTATTGTTAGCGGCCCCCGAACAGGGGTACCGTGCAATCCAGTTGGTCCCCCGCCCCGTCCCTTCCCTGATTCTCCGAGATCCCCCCATCTCGTTCCGAGGCTCGTGGTCCTGCTACCTGTTATGCCCCCGTACACACAGGAACCCCATGACCACGCACGATTCTGTGGGCACTGCTCCCACCCGCCGCGGACTCACCCGTGCGCTCGTGCTGGTGCTGGTCGTGGCCCTCGCGCTTCTCGCCACGGCGTTCGCGATCTCCGCCGGACGTGCCCCCGCGGAAAAGGCGGAAGCACCCGCTCCCGCCGCCGCCCAGCCGACCGCAACACCTGAGCCGACCCTCGTTCCGGCGACGGACGTCGGCATCACCCCGGTGATGGCCGACCTCGCGGTTGCGGGCTTCCTGACCGCCGTGGCGACAACACCGGCCTCGGACCTGCCGAAGGTCGCCTCCGGTGCGATCCTCGAAGACCTGCAGAACGAGGCACAGGAGCTCGAGGCCAACGGCTGGACCCGCACGGGCCGCGCGAAGGTCGACGGCGTGAAGGTCACCTCCTCCAACGAGGCAGCCGGCACAGCCACCGTCGTGGCCTGTGTCGACTCGAGCAAGGTCGCGACCCTCGACGAGAACGGCGACCGGCTCGCCGCGCCGGCCACGGCCCGCGCCCTCAACATCTACTCGCTCTCCCGCTCCGACGGATTCTGGCGAGTCGTATCCCGCACGTTCCCCGATGAAACCGCCTGCTAGCGGCACCCACAGCCACCTGAAGGAGTCCCCCATGAAACTATCCCGATCAACGGCAGGCGCCACAGCGATCATTCTCGGGGCTCTGCTCGCCTCGAGCCTTGTTCCCCTGGGGGCGGCGGCAGCACCGCTGCCCGTGCCCGACGGCTCCGCCGCAGACAGTGCGGCCGCCTCCTGTTGGGAGGTCAAGCAGAACGCGCCCAGCGCACCGAGCGGCCTCTACTGGCTCGTGACGCCGCAGCTCGGGGCTCCGCAGCAGTTCTACTGCGACCAGGAGACGAGCGGCGGCGGGTGGGTGCTCGTCGGCCGTGGCCGCGAGGGCTGGTCGCAGTCGGATGAGGGACAGGGCACCGCAGCCCAGGTACGCGGCACGGTCACCGGGACGGGCGCCTTCACTCCCCGCCAGCTGTCTTCGGAGGTCATCGGCCAGCTGCTGAACGGCGGTCGCGTCGACGCACTCAGTGAGGGCATCCGCTTGCGCCGCGCGACGAACACCGCCGGAACCGCGTGGCAAGAGGCCACGTTCAAGTATTCCTCCCCGCGCGACGCCTGGTCGTGGATGTTCGACAACGAGCAGCGCGTGGGCGCCTGGACGATCGGCGGCGCCTCCGGCAGCGGCGGCCAGACCTCCGGCTTCGGCTCGGGCAGCGACCAGAACCGCATCGAGACCTACACCGGCTCGAGCATCGGTTACCGTGCCGGCTTCGGCTTCGGCGGCTCCGCACGCGGAACGGCCGACGCCGCGAGCTTCATCTGGGCACCCAACACCTCGACCGGCAGCCCGCGACCGTTCACCCAGGTCTACCTGCGGCCCCGCCTGACCTCGTCGATATTCAGTGCGATTCCGGATGCCGGAACTCCCGCCTACGCCCAGCCCGGTGTTGCGGAGAGCGCAGCGCTTCCCACCGTCTGGGGCCTCACCGGCATCGGCGGCGGCTCCAACCCGGAGGGCAGCGTCGAGGCCGGAGCGTTCGCCGAATCCAACGGGATCGTCTACGTCGGCGGCAACTTCCTGCGGGTGCAACGCAACTCGGCCGGCACCGGACAGGTCGCCCAGCCGTTCCTCGCCGCCTTCAACGTGAACACCGGTGAGTGGATCTCCAGCTTCCGCCCCGTGATCAACAAGCAGGTCAAGGCGATCACCGCCCTCCCCAACGGCACGATCGCGATCGGCGGCTACTTCGACACCGTGAACGGGCAGACGGCACGCGGTTTCGCCGTGCTCAACCCGACGACCGGAGCAACCGATACCCGCATCAACACGGCCCTCATCAACACGCTGAGTGGCGGAGTACCGTTCGTACGCTCTCTCGACGTGCAGGGCGACTGGCTCTACCTCGGCGGCAGCTTCACGCACCTCACCGGTGGCACGGCCGCCAGCCAGGTCTACTCGCGGGGAGCCGCGCGCGTCTCGGTGACCAATGGAACCCCCGACCGCAGCTGGAACCCGGAGTTCAATGGCACCGTGATGTCGCTCGACGCATCCTCTCAGGGCGACCGCGTCTATTTCGCCGGGTTCTTCAGCCAGTCGAAGCAGACGGCCGCCGTCAAGGGTGCGGTCATCACGACCAACGGTGCGGATGTCGTGCCGTGGAACATTCAGTTCTCGCACGTGGCGAACTACCAGCAGGCGGTGAAGGAGGTCGGTTCGAAGGTCTGGATCGGCGGCTCCGAGCACATGCTGCACAGCTACGACCGGGCCTCGCTCGTGCGCGAGACCTCCAACATCGGCAAGTCGGGCGGTGACTTCCAGGCCATCGCGAGCGATGGCGAAGTGGTCTACGCCGGTTGCCACTGCTACTACACCAACTACTTCGGCGCAGTGAACTGGCCGAACGTCGGCAGCCAATGGACGCAGGCCGACAAGATAAGCAGCGCGGGTGCGTGGGACAACGCTACGGGGCGTTACGTGCCCGCGTTCAGCCCGACGGTCAGTCAGCGTGCCGGAGCCGGCGCGTGGTCACTGTTCGTCGACTCCACCGGTACGACCTGGTTCGGAGGGGATTACTCAGCCTCCGTCACGGCGTCCGGTGCATCACAGTGGTCCGGCGGGTTTGTGCGGTTCCGTCACAATGACGCGACGGCACCGACCACACCCGCTGGGCTCACCGTGAAGGCCAACGCCTCGGGCGATGCGCTCACCTGGACCGGTTCGACCGACGCCCGAGGGCCGGTCACCTACCAGGTGCTGCGCAACGATCGGGTGGTGGCCACGACCAGCTCGCTCAGCATCGTGCTGCAGAGCGCCCCCGCAGGCACGCGCTACTTCGTGCGGGCTGCGGACGGCGCGGGCAACTGGTCGGCGAGTACCGGGGTGGCCGTGGCATCCGCCAATCCGCCGGCCAACCCGGCTACTACCCTCATCGCTGCCGGCAGCGACTGGAAGTACGCCTATGACGCGACGGACCCCGCCGCCGGCTGGCAGTCTCCCGCCTTCGACACCTCCGCGTGGTCGACTGGGGCTGCACCGCTCGGCTACGGCCACGGCACGCTCGGCACGACCCTGGTCGCGCCCCCGGCCCCGGCAGTCAAGCCGATCGTCTCCTACTACTCGAAGGAGTTCACAGTTGCGGACCCCGGCGCCTTCTCCGCGGTGACCCTCACCTCGAGAGCGGATGACGGTGTTGTGATCTACGTCAACGGCGTGGAGGTCGCGCGGCGCAACATCGACGCCGGCGCGGTCGGCTTCGGCACCTACGCGAACCTCGCGGTGTCTGCGGCCAACGCCGTCGCCAACCCGTTCACGGTGTCCGTGCCGAGCTCGGCCTTCGTCGCCGGTCGCAACGTGATCAGCGCCGAGGTGCACGCCAACTACCGGTCGACGCCCAGTGTGAGCTTTGAGTTGACCGCCGTGGGAACGGTCGCCCAGGCGGCGGCAAAGATCGCGCCGCCGGCGAAGTCAACAACAGGCACACCTCAGACCGACGATGTAGTCGTCGAGGAACCGGTCGACAGCGAGGTCGATCCCCCGAGCGCGGACACCGGAGGCGCCGTCACCGACGCCCCTGCCCCGCCCGTGGTCACCCCCGCTCCGCCCGCCGAGCCGGCCGAACCGCCGGCTCCCTCGCCAACAGTCGACGAGTGAGCGCGCCAATAGAGCGGCGCTACCCCGTAGCGCTCGCCGGTATCCGCTCCGCCCAGAAACCCGGAAACGGAGTTCCCGCCTACACGCGCTGGGTCAACCGCGGTCTCGCCCGGTACGTGGCGGCCGCCGCGTACACGCTCGGCATCTCGCCTAACGGCGTGACCGCCATCTCCGCGGTGCTCTCCGCGGCCGGCCTCACCCTGCTGGTGCTCGTGCCCTCGACGCCGATCATCGGCCTGTGGGTAGGGCTGTTTCTCGCCGCTGGCTATGTGCTCGACTCGGCTGACGGCCAGGTCGCGCGCCTCGGGAAACGTGGAAGCCCCGCCGGCGAGTGGCTCGACCATGTGGTGGATGCGGTGCGCACCCCGGCGATTCACCTCGCCGTGCTCGTGGGGCTGAGCGTCATCCCGAACCGGCCGGACTGGGCGCTCGTGATAGCCATCGCCTACTGCCTCGTGAGCGTGGGGCAGTTCTTCAGCCAGATCCTGTCGGAGCAGCTCTCCGGCCAGCGGGCACCGGTCGACGAGACCGCGGGCCTGCGCCAGTCGTGGCTCCTGCTGCCGACCGACACGGGTGTGCTCTGCCTGATCTTTGTGACCTGGGGATATCCCGCGCTCTTTATCGCCGTCTACACGGCGATGTTCGCGCTCAACACCATTCACACGGCCGTCTCGATGCGGCGCAAGTACACCCGGCTCGTGGCGCTCGCCGCGGTTCGGGAGACGAGAGAGGCGGAAGTGGCATGAGGATCGGATACGCGGCAGGAGCCTTCGACCTGTTCCACATCGGCCACCTCAACATCCTGCGCCGAGCGAAGGAGGAGTGCGACTACCTGATCGCCGGGGTGGTGTCCGACGAGATGCTCGAACTGACGAAGGGGCGCCGGGCCGTCATCCCCCTCGTGGAGCGGCTCGAGATCGTCTCGCATATCCGGTTCGTCGACCAGGCGCATGCCGAGGTGCTGCCCAGCAAGCTCGACACGTGGCAGCAGCTGCGGTTCGACATCTTCTTCAAGGGTGACGACTGGCGGGGAACCGCCAAGGGCATCGCCCTCGAGGAGGAGTTCTCAGCGGTCGGCGTCGAGGTCGTCTACTTTCCGTACACGATCGACACCTCGTCGACGAAGCTGCGGGCGGCGCTCGATGCGCTCGCCCAGCCGGCTGAATCCCGCGCTGGTTAGGCCGCTTCAGCCCCGCTTCAGGCGCGGCACGCCACAATGGCAGCATGCGGATCCTTGTGGTTGAAGACGAGACCCGCCTCGCCGAGGGGTTGCGCCGCGGGCTCGAGGCCGAGGGTTTCGCAGTGGACGTTGCATCCACCGGCACGGACGGCCTCTGGCTCGCCCGAGGACGTTGCATCCACCGGCACGGACGGCCTCTGGCTCGCCCGCGAACAGGAGTACTCCGCGATCCTGCTCGACATCATGCTGCCGGGCATCAGCGGCTACCGTATCTGCGAGACGCTGCGGGCCGAGAGGAACTGGACGCCGATTCTGATGCTCACGGCCAAGGACGGCGAGTGGGACCAGATCGAGGCCCTCGACACCGGCGCCGACGACTACCTGACGAAGCCGTTCTCGTTCGCGATCCTGCTCGCGCGGGTGCGCGCGCTGCTACGCCGCGGTGCAGGCGAACGTCCGTCGATCATCGAAGCGGGCGACCTGACTCTTGACCCGGCGACAAAGCGCGTTGCGCGCGGCGATACGGTCATCGAGCTGACCGCCCGCGAGCACGCGGTTCTCGAGTTCCTCATGCGCCGCAAGGGCGAGGTCGTGACCAAGCGTGAGGTCGTCGACGGCGTGTGGGACTTCGACTTCGACGGCGACCCCAACATCGTCGAGGTCTACGTCGGCCACCTTCGCAACAAGGTCGACCGCCCGTTCGGCCGTGCCGCTATCGAGACACTCCGCGGTTCGGGATACCGCCTGGCGGCTCACGGTGGCTAGCTCCATCAGGCTGCGCATAGCGACGCTGACCGCGCTCATCTTCGCGGTGATCCTCGTCGCGGCCGCCTACCTCTTTGTTGTGCAGCTGCAGAACTCCCTCTACGCGAGCGTTTCCGCCTCAGCCGAACGCGACGCCGAGGCCATCGCCGACCAGACCCCGGCCGGGGAGGAATGGGATGACGACGACCGCTTCTTCCAGGTCGCCGACAACGGTGTGATCGTCGCGGCGAGCGAGGAGGTCGAGGGTCGTCAGCCCATCACCGACGACCGTGTGACCCTCGACGGCGACGAGTACCTCGTCTTCCGCGAATCGGACGAGGCGGAGACCGTCATCGTCGGCCACGTCCTCGGCGACGCGAACGACGCGATCGGCACCGTCGTGAGCCTGCTGTTCGTGGCCGTTCCCGTTCTCATCGTCATCGTCTTCGGGCTGATGCTCGTGGTCGTCGGTCGGGCGCTGAAGCCGGTCGAACGCATGCGCCGCGAGGTCGACTCCGTCACCGCCACGAACCTCGACCAGCGCATCGTCGACCCTGGATCGCACGACGAGATCGGTCGCCTCGCGACAACCATGAACCGGATGCTCGGCCGCCTGGCCGAGTCGCAGGCCACCCAGCGGCGCTTCATCTCCGATGCCTCGCACGAGTTGAAGTCCCCTCTCGCCTCCCTGCGGCAGTTCGCGGAGGTCTCCCGCGACTACCCGGGGCGTATCTCGGAGGCCGAGCTCGCGGAAGCCGTGCTCGACGAGAGCGGTCGCCTCGAACGCATCGTGAGCAACCTGCTCGTGCTGGCCCACGCCGACGAGCAGTCCCTGTCGCTGGCCTCGACGGCGGTGGATCTCGATGACCTGCTGCTCGCCGAGGCGTCACGGCTGCGCGGTTCCACCGAGCTCGCGATCGACTCCAGCGGAGTGGGGGCCGTGCGTGTCACGGGAGATAACGGGCTGCTGGCACAGGTGGTGCGCAACCTCGTCGACAATGCCGCTCGGCACGCGACATCCCGCATGCGCATCTCGCTTGTCGAATCGAGCGGCGGCGCGTCTTTCACGGTCGAGGACGACGGCCCGGGCATCCCCGAAGCCGACCGCGAACGCGTCTTCGAACGCTTTGTGCGACTGGATGACGCCCGCGGACGCGACGCCGGCGGCACCGGCCTCGGGCTGGCCATCGTGCGCGAACTTGTGGTCGCCCACGGCGGCTCGGTCACGATCGGGGTGTCGCCGCTCGGCGGTGCCGCGATGGCCGTTCACCTTCCCTGAAGAGGTCTCCAGCGGGCTTCAGGATGACTTCAGCGCTCCCCCGATTGACTGGTGTCACAACCTCAACGAAGGAGACACCATGAGCGAGATCACCCCCGAAACCCCCGCCACGCAGCCCACCCCCCGCGCCCCGATGGCCCGCCGCACCAAGGTGCTGATCGGCGCCGGCGCGGCAGCGCTGCTCGTGCTCGGCGGAACCGGCATCGCCTTCGCCGCCACCGACGGCTTCGAGATGGATGACGATGACCGCACCAACATCAGCCAGCAGCAGGGTCCCGCGCAGGGCGGCAACGCCCAGGACGACAATCGCGACAACTCTCGCGATGACGACGACTACAACGACGCGCCAGACGCCGAGGACGCGACCATCTCCGACGCCGACCGCGCCAAGGTCGAGGCTGCAGGCCTCAAGGCGGCAGGCGGCGACGGAAAGGTCACCGACCTTGAGCGCAGTAACGACCTCGACCACGCCTGGGAGGTGGAAGTGACCTACGCCGACGGTCGCGACATCGACGTCGAGCTCGCCGCGGACTTCACGGTCACGCGAGTCGACAAGAACTAGCTCCACTTCGCTGATTGAGTAGGCGCTCCAGCGCCGTATCGAAATCCAGTTGCGCGCAACTCGGATTTCGATACGGCCGCGGGCCGCCTACTCAATCAGCGTTGTGAGTTACGCAGCCTCAGCTACAACCCGCAGCAACGCCTCGCCGTAGCTGTCGAGCTTCTTCTCGCCGACACCGGTGATGGTGCCGAGCTCGGCGAGCGAGGTCGGCTTGGTGATCGCAATGCCGCGCAGGGTCGCATCGCCGAAGACGATGTAGGCGGGAACACCCTGGTCGCGGGCCTCGCCGGCCCGCCACTCGCGCAGTTTCTCGAACAGCCCGGACGCCTCGGTGGGCAGATCGGCCGCGACCTTGGACTTGCGGGCGGCCTTCGCGGCACGCTCCGGCTCGCGCCGCAGCCGCACCGGACGAGAACCGTTCAGCACGGAGGCACTCGCCTCGGTCACGATGAGCGTTCCGTAGCCGTCGCTGTTCACGGCGAGCAGACCCTGGGCCAGCAGCTGGCGCACGACTCCACGCCACTCCTGCTCGCTGAGGTCCTGGCCAATGCCCCAGGTCGCGAGCTGGTCGTGCTTGTGCTGCGTGGTGCGTGGAGTGGTCTTGCCCATCAGGATGTCGACGAGGTGCCCGGCCCCGAAGCGCTGGTTGCGCTCGCGGTGCAGGCGCACCACGGTCGAGAGAAGCTTCTGCGCGGGGATCGTGCCGTCGATGGACTCGGGTGGGGTGAGGCAGGTGTCGCAGTTGCCACACGGGGTCGAGGTCTCACCGAAGTAGGCGAGCAGTTGCATCCGGCGACATTCGATCGTCTCGCACAGGGCGAGCATGGCGTCGAGGTTCGCGCTCAGCCTGCGCCGGAAGGCGTCATCCCCCTCGGACTGCTGAATCATGCGGCGCTGCTGCACGACGTCCTGCAGACCGTAGGCCAGCCAGGCCGTCGACGGGAGACCATCACGGCCGGCGCGACCCGTCTCCTGGTAGTAGCCTTCGACGCTCTTCGGCAGGTCGAGGTGCGCGACGAAACGCACGTCGGGCTTATCGATGCCCATGCCGAACGCGATGGTCGCGACCATGACGACACCCTCTTCGCGCAGGAAGCGGGACTGGTTCGCCGCGCGCACCCGCGCGTCGAGACCCGCGTGGTACGGAAGCGCCGTGATGCCGTTCTCGACGAGGAAGTCGGCGGTCTTCTCGACCGAGGCGCGCGACAGGCAGTAGACGATGCCCGCATCGCCCGGGTGTTCGGTGCGCAGCAGGGTGAGCAGCTGCTGCAGCGGCTGCAGCTTCGGCTCGATGCGGTACTGGATGTTGGGACGGTCGAAGCTCGACACGAAGTGTTTCGCGTCGCCGAGCTGCAGCTTGGACGCAATCTCTTTGTGAGTGACGTCCGTCGCGGTCGCGGTGAGGGCGATGCGCGGGATCGTCGGCCAGCGCTCGTGCAGCATCGACAGCTGCAGGTAGTCGGGGCGGAAATCGTGGCCCCACTGCGAGACACAGTGCGCTTCGTCGATGGCGAAGAGCGAGATGTGGCCAGCATCGAGCAGGTCCGCCGTGGATGACACGCGCAACCGTTCCGGCGCCAGATACAGCATGTCCAGCTCGCCGGCCAGGAACGCACGTTCGACGCGGGATCTCTCGGCCGAGTCCTGCGTGGAATTCAGGAACGCGGCACGCGCGCCGACCGCGCTCAGGGCGTCCACCTGGTCCTGCATCAGCGCGATCAGCGGTGAGATGACCACGCCGGTTCCCGCGCGTACGAGCGCAGGAATCTGGTAGCAGAGCGATTTGCCGCCGCCGGTCGGCATCAGCACGAGTGCGTCGCCGCCGTCGATCACGGTCTGGATGATCTCAGCCTGCTGCCCCCGGAAGCTGTTATACCCGAAGACTTTCTCGAGCGTCTCGATCGCTGTTGCGTGCGGGCCGAGCGCTGCCTTGCGCACGAGGGTCGCGGCGGGCGCGCCACCCGCTGGGCCGCCGTAAGCACCGCCGCGGTCGACCGGCAGCGGAGCGTCTTCGTACGGGTCGTACGGCGGCTCCTCGTCGAGGTTCCACGGGATGTCATCGTCGGGGAAGCCGGGAGCGTTTGTCACCCCGCGAGTTTACCCGCGGCGGCTGACAGGCGTTGGGCGCTGTGCATAACTGTCGTTGGTTGAGTAGGCGCCCCAGCGCCGTATCGAAAACACATGCCGGATTTCGATACGGCCGCGGGCGGCCTACTCAATCAGCGAAACGGTTTAGAACCGCAGGTACAGGTTGGGGAAGCTCGTCGACGCGGCCAGCTGGTCGTTGCCGACGAAGCGTGCCGTGATGAGGTGCACTCCGCGACCCAGAGTGCCGAGGGCAACGGTCGTGCGTCCACTATCTCCCGCGGCCAGTTCGACCGTCTTGATCTCGCGACCGTTGTCGTAGATCTTCACCGCGCCGACCGGCTCGACTCCGGAGCCCGCCTGCACCCGGATGCTGAAGTCGACCGGCACCGCCCCGAAGGACAGGTGTCGCGACAGCGAGCCGGTGGTGGAGGTGGTGATCTTCTGCACGGTGCGAGCGGCCGAGGTGGCGACGCCGTCGGCGTAGCCGTCCTTGCTCGCGGTGACCGTCACGGTGAGCGAGGCTCCAGCATCGGCGGGGGTGACGACGTAGGTCGTGCCGGTCGCGCCCTCGATCGCGACTCCGCCGCGGTTCCACTGATACGCGAGGCTGGGTGCCTCGACGCTCCACGTGCCGGGCGTCGCGGTGAGCGTTGCTCCGACCCGGGCGTTTCCGGTGATCGACGGCGCGGTGACGGAGGTGATCGGTGCGGCCGATGACGTGACCTCGAGCGGCACGATCACCGAGGTGCCGTTGCCGGGCACGGTGACGGTGAGCTCGAGCGTTCCCGCGGGTGTGCCCTCCGGGATGACGACGGTCACTGTGGCGCGTCCGACCTCATCCGTTGTATCGACGATCGCGGGATCGATGGCCGCGCTGCCCAGTTGGACATCACCCGCGCTCACGAACACCGTGGGCGCCGTCGGCTCGCCGTTGCTGAAGAGCAGGGAGGAGAGGGCGAGCGTGACGCTGTCCCCGGCCTCGAGCGGCTCCTCGGCGGTGACCTTGACACCGACCGCGCGCTGGGCGTAGTCGGGGGTCGCGGTCGGGTTCGCGACGAAGTAGTCGACCATGCTCTGCAGGTCGATCTTTCCGGAGTCGGCCTTGTTGGTTCCCTGGCCGAGGGTGAGGAAGTTGTCTCCACCGGCGGCGAGGAACGAGTTGGCCGCGACGGTGTAGCTCGCAGCAGCATCGAGCGGCTCACCGTTGATCGTGACCGAGGTGATGTGCGATCCGGCCGCAGCGGTCGGGTCGTAGGTGTACTCGACACCCTCCGAAAGGCCGAGCTTGAGGAACGGGCGGCTGGAACCCGCGGGCTGCCACTGCTCCTCGAGCACCTTCTTCAGCTGCGCTCCGGTCAGGTCGAGCGTGACGAGCGTGTTGGCGAAAGGCTGCACGGCCGCCGCCTCGGCGAAGGTCACGTTGCCGTCGGGGTCACCCGCGCCACTGGAGGCGAACTTGAGGTCGGCGCGCAGGCCACCCGGGTTCATGATCGCGAGGTCGGGCTCGGCGCTGCGCGTCGCCCACAGGTGCACGTCGGCCACGAAGTTGCTCAGCGTCGACTCACCACCGCGGTTCTCCGAGCCCGCGGCCGTCTGCTTGGCCCGGTTGAAGTCAGCCGTGATGTCGCCGACCTTCACTGCACCGAGCACCTTGGCGACGGCCACGGCGTCCGCGACGATCGCGGCCACCTCGGGATCGGGGGTGTAGGCGCCGGCGAGCGGCAGGATCTCCGCGCTCAGCGAGAGCAGGTCACCCGTGGTCGGGTCGACCGAGAGCGCCATGTGGCCGAACTTCTCGCCGTACTGGCCCGAGGAGAGCACCGGACGCGTGCGATCCGTTCCGGCGATCGGCACGTTGTGGTTGTAGGCGAGGTGCGTGTGGCCGGAGACGATGGCATCGACGTTGGCGTTGGAACCGGTCACGATGGAACCGAAGGCCGAGGCATCCGTAGCGCTCGAAATGTCGGTGGTCGCCGCACCCTCGTGAACGAGGAGCACGATCACGTCGGCCTCGCCGTTCTCTTCGTCTCCGTCACTCAGCTGGTCGGCCACGCGGTTGACCTCGGGCACGACCGGGCGCACCTCGAGGCTCGCGATGCCGTCGGGGCTGACCAGGCTGGGCAGCTCTTCGGTCATGGCGCCGATGAAGCCGACCGTGACGTCACCGAATTCCTTGAGGTCGTACTCCTGGTACGCCGGCTCGTTGGTGGTGCGGTCGTAGAGGTTGGCCGAGAGGTAGTCCCAGTCGGCGAGCGGCAGGATGCGGTCGTCGACGTCGGCGCGGCCGAGGTCGAACTCGTGGTTGCCGAACGCGCTCGTCTCGAGACCGATCTCGTTGAGCGCGTCGATGGTCGGTTCGTCTTTCTGGATGAACGAGGTGAATGTGGAGGCTCCGATGAAGTCACCCGCGCCGACGAACACCGTGTTGGGGTTCTGCTCCCGGTAGGAGTTGACCATGCCACCGAGCACGGCAGCGCCGGCGATGGGCGGGGCCGCCTCGAGGCGACCGTGGAAGTCGTTCACCGAGACGATGTCGATGTCGACGGGAGCCGCGGTGCTGGAGAAGCCGACCTTGATCGGGTCGTGGTCGCTCGAGCGGAACGGCGTGCCGGCCTCGGTCGCCGCGAACTCGTAGCCGCGATCCGACCACTCGGGGGAGTTGATGTTCCAGACGTCGACGCCGGTGACCGACTCGGCGAACTCGGCCGTGGCGAAAGCATGGTCGAGTGATCCGAGCTCACCGTCGAAGGTGTACGTGTACTCGTCCGTCTTGTTGGGCACAAGGTCGACGAGTCCGGCGGCGGTCAGCACCTGGGCCGGGTCCTCCTCGGCGTAGGCGTTGAAGTCGCCCAGCGCGATGACGTTGGCGCCCTTCTCCGCGTCGGCGGTGATGCCGTCGATGAAGGTCGCCAGTCGCGTGGCCTGCTCGACGCGCTCGGCGTTGAAGAAGCCCTGCAGGTCTGCGGGCTCGGGTGCCGTGCTGCCGCTCGGGCGGCTCTTCGACTTGAAGTGGTTGGCGACGACGGTGAACGTCTTGCCCTCGGCCTCGAACGTCTGGGCGATCGGCTCGCGCGCGATGTCCCACACCGTCTCGTCGACATCGGCGAAGCTGGCACCCACCGGGGTGGCCGCGGCCGTCTTGTAGATGATGGCGTTGGTGATGAAGTCGGTTTCGACGCCGTCGGCGAGCAGCGATGCGGGGGTGGGCACAAACGCCCAGGTGCCGGGAGCCGATGCCGCGTTGAGGGCACCGACGAGGTCGCCGAGCGCTTCGTCGGGCTCTTCGCCGAGTTTGTCGGAATTCTCGATCTCCATCAGCGCCACGACGTCGGCGTCGAGCGAGGTGATGGCGGAGACGATCTTCGAGCGCTGGATCGCGAATTCCTCCGCGTTGGCAGCACCACGGGCGTCCCCGCCGAATGTCGTGAAGTAGTTGAAGACGTTGAACGCGCCGACGCTGAGGTCGCCGCCGACCTCTTCGGGTGCGGTCGTGCGCGGGTTGGCGGTCTGCCAGGTCGGCTCGAGCGCTGCGTAGGTCGCGGGTGAGGCGTCGCTGAGCGGTCGCTGGGGCTGCAGGCGCCAGTCGTCGAAACCGTAGCCGAGGATCATGCCCGCGGCGGGGGAGACGAACCTGTCGCCGTTGCGCACCACGTTGCCGGCGTCGAAGTAGGGCTGCCCACCGACGTGTGCGGAGTTGGAGACCTGGATGCTGTAGCCGTCGTCGACGAGCAGGCGGCTCGCGCGGTTGGCGGCGGCAATGGCGCCCGCGGCTTCACCGGCATCCGTGGTCTCGGTCGCCTTGACCGGCAGGGCGCCGACCCCGAGCCAGAGCGACCCGAAGTTGAACAGCTGGTGGCTCGACGAAAGGTAGGCCGCCTCGGGCGTGACGAGCATGCCCTCGTATGCCTCCCGCGCTGCGCCAACGACATTGTTGGGCAGCACGACAGGGGCCGGGAAACCGACGGCATCGTCGATCAGTTCATAGGCGGCGACGGTGGTCGCCGAGACCTGGGTCTGGCCCTGGAACTCGCTCGCCGCGCCGGTTACGCGCACGAGGTCGCCGAGGGAAATGGCGGGCTCGGCCGTGTTCGCGTAGACGAAGATGCCGTCAGAGCGGCCGGGCGTCTCGTCAGCGCCGAAGGTCTGCAGGTAGAAGCCACGGTAGCCGCTCGTCGTCGAGCTGCGATAGTCGCCGGTGACGACGCCCTCGATCGTGACGGTCTGGCCGGCCAGCGGAGTGGCTGCACCGTCGCCCTGTACGTCGGCGATTGAGTGCGTGACCTCAGCCGCGAGAGCCGGCGGCGCGGTCAGCGCCGTGAGCCCAAGCGTGAGGAGGGAAACTGCGGCTATAACGGGCGTGCGTCGGCGCATGACTCGAAGGTCTCCTTGGTGGGGATAAACACAGTGGGAAGCACAGGTTGTCGGTCTACCCCCGTTCGGGGGGACAGACTCAGACTAGACAGTGCCGGGGACACTTGTCCATCGTCGGCCGACGATAGCGTTGGCGACATGTTCGCTTCCGCCCTCACCGTTGTGGTCGGCGTGACGAGCGCGCTCATCTTCGGTGGCGCAGACTTCCTGGGCGGCATCGCCTCCCGCCGCATGGCCGCCGTGAGAGTGACGGCCATCGCCGCTGTCGTGGGCGCGCTGGGGCTGCTGCTCGTCTACCCCGTCTTCGGCGGCGTGTGGTCGGCCGAGGCGCTGTTCTGGGGCGGCCTCTCCGGCGTGACCGGCGCCCTGGCCATCAGCCTGCTCTACGCGTGCCTGGCGATCGGGCCGATGAGCATCCTCTCCCCACTTACCGCGGTGGTCTCGGCGATAGTGCCCCTGACCTTCGGACTGCTGCGCGGGGAGCGACTGGGGCCGGTGGGGTACGTCGCCATCGGTATCGCCCTCGTGGCCGTTGTGCTCGTGGGCTTCGTGAATGCTCGTGGGCTTCGTGAAGGAGAAGAGCGCGGTGCGGCCGAGCCTGCGCGGCATCCTGATGGCCGTCGGGTCGGGCGCCATGATCGGCGCGTTCCTGATCCTGATCGATCAGACTCCGGATGATTCGGGCCTCGTGCCCCTCATTGCGAACCGCGCGGTCAGCGGCCTCATCCTGACGCTCGCGGTCGGCGTGCTGTGGCTGCGCGCGCGCAAGCGGACGCCGGGAGCGCGCCCCGACCCCATCACCCTCCTGCTCGCTATCGCCTGCGGGGTCGTAGACGCCGTGGCGAACACCGGTCTCCTGTTGGGCCTGCGCCTCGGCGACCTCACGGTGATGTCCGTGCTCACGGCGCTCTACCCTGCGGGCACGATCATCCTCGCGGCGATCGTGCTCAAGGAGCGCATCGCCCCGGTTCAGGTCATCGGGCTCGTGCTGGCTCTCGCGGCAGCGGCGATGCTCGCCCTGGCCTGATTCTCTCAAACGTCATCCCTCGTTCACGGGGATTTGGTCTTGCGAGGGTTGGGTTGTGGCGACCCCCAAATGGGGGTCTCACCCCCAAAGGAGTTTCCACCGTGAGCGAAAGAACTACCCGGAGCCGCTTCCTGCTCCCCGCCGCGATAGTCGCAGCCGCAGCGATCCTGCTGCCGAGTGCCGCAATCGCCGCGATCGACGACAACGCGGGCGCAGTCCGCAACAAGGACGACCGCACGAACGCCATCAAGGCGCAGATCAAGCCGAGCAACGCGAAGAACGTCATCCTTCTCATCGGTGACGGCATGGGCGACTCAGAGATCACCATCGCCCGCAACTACGCCTACGGCGCCGCGGGACGCCTGCCGGGCATCGACGCCCTGCCGCTCACGGGCCAGTACACGACCTATTCGCTCTACAAGGACGGCGTGAACAAGGGCAAGCCCGACTACGTGCCGGACTCGGCCGCGACCGGCTCGGCCTGGGCCACCGGAACCAAGACCTACGACAACGCCGTCTCCGTCGACATCGACGGGGTGCCGCAGCAGACCATCCTCGAGATCGCCAAGGCGAACGGCTTCAAGACGGGCAACGTCTCGACCGCTGAGATTCAGGATGCAACACCCGCCGTTCAGGTCGCTCACGTGGATGCGCGCTCCTGCTACGGACCCGACAGCACCACCTGTGGCGATGACGCCCTAACCGCCGGCGGCCTCGGATCGATCAGCGAGCAGCTGATCGGCACCCGCGCCGATGTCACTCTCGGCGGTGGCTCGGCGAGCTTCACGCAGACCGCGAAGGCCGGACCGTGGCAGGGCAAGACCCTCTTCGACCAGGCCGCCGCGCGTGGCTACCAGCTCGTCGACACCGCAGCGGAGCTTGCGGCGGTGAAGAAGGCCGACCAGTCGAAGCCCGTGCTCGGACTGTTCACGCCGGGTAACTTCCCGACCCGCTACGCGCCGACCGTCGCAACCGTCGGCGGCGCCAACACCGCCGTCACCTGCACCGAGAACCCGGACCGCCTCGAGAATGCCCTGTCGCTCTCCTCGCTGACCACTAAGGCGATCAGCCTGCTGAAGACGAACACCAAGAAGGGCTTCTTCCTGCAGGTCGAGGGCGCGAGCATCGACAAGCAGGATCACGCGGCGAACGCCTGCGGCCAGATCGGCGAGACCATCGACTTCGACGACGCGGTCAAGACAGCGCTCGACTTCGCGAAGAAGGATGGCAACACGCTCGTTCTCGTGACGGCCGACCACGCCCACTCGAGCCAGATCGTCGACTCCACGCCGCCGACCTCGCTGAGCTCCGCGGTAACCACCGTCGACGGCACGGTCATGAAGATCTCCTACGGCACGGCGGCCGCGGGCGGATCGCAGCAGCACACCGGCTCGCAGCTCCGCATCGCGGGCTTCGGACCGGGCGCGGCGAACGTCGTCGGCCTGACCGACCAGACGGACACCTTCTTCACAATGTCCCGCGCCCTGCACCTCGACCGCGACACGAAGGACTTGAGCTACAAGGCGCGCGTGACCCTGTCGAAGTCCACGGTCGACGGCGGCGCGAAGATGACGATCACCGCGAAGAACTTCCTCGGCGACCGCCAGCTGGCAGCGTCGCAGGCCAAGGAAGCGATCGGTGTGGCGGATGCGATCAACGGCTCCGCGACCTTCAGCATCACGGCTCCCGAGAAGCCGGGCGTCTACACCGTGTCAGTCACGGGTGCCCACAGCGGAAAGACGGTCAAGGTCAGCTACCGCGTCAGATAGCTCCTCGACCGGGTGGCGTCGATCTTCTCAGGAGGGATCGGCGCCACCTCTCGTTAACCGCGGCCGAGGCGCTTGGTCAACGCCGCCTCATCCGCGAGGAACCAGACCTGCGTTCCCCGATTCGACTCCCAGACGAAGTCGCGCAGGACGCCGCTGCGCTCGAGGTGCGCGTCGATGTCGCCGAGGATCGCGACCTGCAACCGGTAGTTCACGATCTTCTGCAGGAACTCGCCGGCGACGAGCGAGCTCAGGTTGAAGAACGCAGGATCGAGGCGCTCTGCCGGGATCGCGATAAGGGTGGCCTCGTGCCCCCAGGCGTCGCCGATGACGTCATTCGCGGTGGAGATGAGGGGGCCTACGTCATCCACAAAAACAATGCGGGTGCCGCCGGTCTCAGAGATGCGCATCCCCGAAACCTAGCGACACCCGCGACGGCTGTCACGTGTGTTACGTCAGCCGCGCGTGTAGACCGCTACGTAGTCGACGAGCATCGGCTTGCCGGGCTCGGTCGCATCATTCGGCACGGCGCCGCCGAAGGCACCGGGGAAGCCGCCGCCGATCGAGACGTTCATGATCACGAAGAAGCCGTGGTGCACGGCGTTCGCCCAGCTCTGCGCGTCCATCTGGTCGGCGTTCACCGTGTAGTACTGCTCACCGTCGCGGTACCAGCGCAGCTGCTCGACGGCACCCGAACGGTCGAGCTCGACCGCGTAGGTGTGGAACGCGGTGCGGCATCCGTCGCAGGAGCGTTCGCCACTGCCGAGGCCGTTGAACTCGTTGCACGGGCCGCCGGGGGCGACGCCGCAGTGCAGGGTTCCGAAGTGCGAGTTGCGGGCGTTGATCGCCTCCATGATGTCGAGCTCACCGATGCTCGGCCAGTTGGCCGCACCGTTGCTGCGCGCGTTGTCGCCGAGCGCCCAGAAGGCGGGCCAGTAGGCGGTGCCGTTCTGCTCGTTCACGTCGGGCAGCTTGAGTGATGCCTCGATGCGCATCACGCCGCCGGCCGGGGCGGCGAAGTCGGTGCGGGCGGACTCGACGCGCGCCGACGTCCAGTTGCCGGCTCCATCGCGCTGCGGGGTGATCGCGAGGTGTCCCGCGCCATCCTTGGAGACGTTCGCGGGGTCGCTGGTCATCGACTGGATCTCGCCGGTGCCCCAGTTGCTCGCACCTCCCGGGTAGCCGTGGCCCTGCTGCAGGATCCAGTTGTTGCCATCGACACCCTCGCCCGCGGGGCCGTCGAAGTCGTCCGCGAAGACGGTCTGCCAGCCGTCCGGAGCGGGTGGCGCCGCTTGCGCCGCAGCCCCGGAAACCAAGGCGATGGGGGCCGCAAGGGCCAGGACCGCCACAGCGCTGAGCGCCCGGCGACGGTTCGGTAGTGCTGTCGTATCCGACATCATGACCTCCTTGTCAGGTCGTGACGCCCGGATGACGCTGGCGCGCACGACGTTGTCGGTCGGCTACGTTACGCCGGGAGCGCTCCCAGACACGAGACTCGGAGGCCCCTCCCAGAGAGCCATCCCCTAGTGTGAAGCCGTGACCACAGGCGAGAGGATGACGCGGCTCGCCCACCACCTGACCCGCTTCCTCATCGGCACCCTGCTGGGTCTCGTCGTCGATTTCGGGATCTACAGCCTGGGCGTAGCGCTCGGCCTGGAGCCGGGTTGGGCCAACCTGATCAGCTCCACCGTCGCCATCGTGGTGATGTATTTCGTGAACACCCGCTACACGTTCCGGGTGAAGCCGACCCTGCTCAGCTTCGTGGTCTTCGTCGCGTGGTACGCGGCATCCGTCGCCGGATTCTCGGTGCTCGTGCAGCTCATCCACGACACCTGGCACCTTGCACCGATCTGGTCGAAGGTGGCGATCCTGCCGCTGTCGTTCGTCACCAACTTCGTGGCGACGCGGTTCATTCTGCTGCGGGGCGTGGTGCGTCCGGCGCCGCGTCAGCGATAAGGCGCTTGCCCATCACCACCGTCGACTCGGTCGCATAACCGAGACCCTCGTACATGCCGATCACGGCGGCGTTGTCGGCCCGCACCATGAGCATGATCTTGGGGCAGCCCCGCTCGATGAGCAGGCGCTCGGCCTCCGCCATGAGCTGTCGCGCGAAGCCGCGACCGCGGTGCTGCTCGGCGACCGCGAGGTAGTAGACCCAGCCGCGGTGACCGTCGTAGCCGACCATGGCGGTGGCCACGATGACGTCCTCGTCCTCGATCACGAGAAAGAGCTCGGGCTGGGTGCTCAGCTTGCGGGCCACGTCCAGCCTCGGGTCGTTCCAGGGACGCACGAGCCCCGCGGCGACCCAGAGGTCGATCACGGCGGACTCGTCGGCGGGGTGGAACGGGCGCAGGGTCATCCCGCCATTAAAGCGTCTTGAAACTCCGGAGCAGGTGGGCCAGCACTGGATAGTGCAGCCCTGGGCGCTGTGCTCCTGAATTCGCCGGGTTAAACACAGGCGGCGCCCACCCCAAGGGTGAGCGCCGTCTGAAAAAACTGACTACAGCGCAGCGAGCTCCGCGATGACCGCGTCGCCGGGGGCGGCGATCTCGGAGCGGGCGTCGATCTCGGCGCGACCCAGGAGCTCGTCCATCTTGCGACGACGGGTCTTCGGGATCAGCGTGACGACCGTGCCCTGCTTGCCGGCGCGGCCCGTGCGGCCCGAGCGGTGCAGGTAGGTCTTGTACTCCTCGGGAGCGTCGGCCTGGATGACGAGCGAGATGTCGTCGACGTGGATGCCGCGAGCCGCAACATCCGTCGCGACGAGCACGTTCACGCGGCCGCTGGTGAGCAGCTGCAGGTTGCGCGTGCGGCGCGACTGGTTGAGGTCACCGTGCAGCGAGGTCGCGGGGATACCGGCATCTTCGAGGAAGTCGCTCATCTCCTCGGCGAACGCGCGGGTGCGGGTGAAGACGAGGGTCTTGCCCGTGCCGGAAGCCAGCTGCTGGATGATGGCGCGCTTGTCGCGCTGCTCGATGAGCAGCACGCGGTGGTCGATCGTGGAGGACGCCTGGTCCTCACCGGCAACCTCGTGCACGGCCGGGTTGACGAGGAACTGCTTGACCAGGGTGGCGACACCCTTGTCGAGAGTTGCCGAGAAGAGCAGCTTCTGGCCACCCTCCTTCGTCTCCTTGAGGATGCGCTGCACGGGCTCGAGGAACCCGAGGTCGCACATGTGGTCCGCTTCGTCCAGCACGGTGACAGAGACGCTCGAGAGGTCGAGACGACCCTGCTCGATGAGGTCCTCGACGCGGCCGGGGGTGGCGATGATGATGTCGACACCGCGCTGCAGTGCGGAGACCTGGCGGTACTGCGGAACGCCACCGACGATCGTGGTGGTGAACAGGCCGACGCTGCGCGCGATGGGCTGCACCGTGCGGTCGATCTGCATGGCGAGCTCACGGGTGGGGGCGAGGATCAGCGCGCGGGGCTTGCGGCCCATCTGGCGATCCTTGCCACCGTTGTTCTCCATAAGACGCTCGACGAGCGGGGCACCGAAGGCGATGGTCTTGCCCGATCCGGTCTTGCCGCGGCCGAGGACATCCTTGCCGGCGAGAACGTCGGGGATGGTCGCTGCCTGGATCGCGAAGGGCGCCTCTGCGCCCATCGTGCCGAGCTGGCGAACGATATTCGCTCCGAGACCGAGGTCGGCGAAGGTCACGCCTTCGACGTCCTTGGCGGTGATGACGGCTGCCTCGAGGCGCTCGAGCACAACGTCTTCCTGCGGACCGGAGTTCTGGCTGCGGGTGTAGAAGTCGCTCTCGCGGCGGGGAGCTGCATCGCGATCGAAGTCACGGCGCGGGGGACGCTCGCTGAAGTCGCGACGCGGTGCGCGGTCTTCGTAGGAGCGCGCCGGGCGATCGTTGTTGTAGGCCGGGCGCTCCGTGCGTGCGGGACGCTCGGAGTTGTAGGCGGGTCGTGCCGGACGGTCACTGTTGTAGGCGGGGCGTGCCGGACGCTCGTTGTTGTATGACGGACGCTCGGTGCGCGGCGCGCGGTCGTTGTAGGCCTGGCGCGGCTGGCGGTCGTTCGTGGCCGGACGATCCGAGCGGTCGTTGCCGCGGTCGTTGTTGTAGGCCGGACGCGCGGGACGGTCGGTGCGGTCGCCGTACGAGGGGCGAGCCGGACGGTCGCCATACGAGGGACGCTCGGGGCGGTCGTTGTTGTACGACGGACGGGCCGGGCGGTCGGTGCGGTCGCCGTAGGACGGGCGGGCCGGACGGTCACCGTAGGACGGACGATCGTTGCCGCGGTCGTTCGAACGCTGCGGGCGGTCGCCGTTGTACGCGGGGCGATCATTGTTGTACGAAGGGCGGCCAGGACGCTCGCCGCGCTCGCTGCCGCGGTCGTTGTTGTACGAGGGGCGCTCGGTGCGAGCCGTGCGGTCGCCGTAGGCCGGCTTGTCGCGCGGGTTCCAGTCGGGACGTCGGTCGTCACGGCCGGTGCGCGGTGCGCTGTTGGACGGGCGGTCGCCGGTGCGGGCGGCACGGTCATCCTGCGTCCAGCGCTTCTTCGGAGCGGCCGCGTCGGCGTGGAAGCCACGGTGACCCTCGCTGCGCGAACCCGGCTTGGAACCGTTGCGGTCGCTGGAGCGGAACGGCTTCTTGGAGTCGCGTCCTGCTGAGGAATTGTTAAAGGGAGACATAGTTCTTTCCGGGTTGTTCCTTGTGCATGAACAAGCGGCATTTCTGTAGCGGAGCAATGCGGGAGTAGCGCACAGCACCATGTGAAATAGCACTTACTGAACCCGGGCAGTCTTTGACCGAGGCCATCACATACATCGTGTGATTTCTCCTCCAGCATTTTGCTGGGGATCCGGCCTCTAAGACTTACAAACCCATACGCGTGAACACGCGCTGTCTCGAGCCGACTTACCAACACTAGACCACCGCTTGACGGTTGTCCATGTAGGGACATGAATATGCTGGGGTCATGCCTACCATTGCAGCGGAGAAACCGAACCAGCCGCACGTCATCGAGATGCTGCGCCTGAGCGGGGAGTACGCGCTGTCGCTGTATCCGGCAGAGAGCTGCTACCTGCTGACGGTCGGCGAACTCGAGGAGCCCGGAACCACCCTCTTCGTCGCCCGCGACGACAACACCCAGGTCGTCGGCATCGCCGCGATCGTGCTGCGCGGCGACGGGTCAGCAGAATTGAAGAGGATGTTCGTGCTCGAGTCCGCGCGCGGTCAGGGCATCGCGGGGTCGCTGCTCGCCGCCGTCGAGGCGCACGCGGTCGCCCACAGCGTCACTGTCCTCCAGCTCGAGACCGGCCCCAAGCAGCTCGCAGCCATCGCGCTCTACGAGAAGAACGGCTACGCACACATCCCTGGCTTCGGGCCGTACGTCGGCGACGAGTTCAGCGTCTGTATGGAGAAGCGCCTGGCTTAGCCGATGGTCGGCGGCTGTGGGGCCGGGTTCGGCGTGATCGGGGGCACGTTCGGTGTGGTCGGGGGCACGGCGGGCGTTGTCGGGTACTGGTTGGGCGTGACCTGGGCGGGGCGGGGCTGCACGGGCGCTTCGACGTCCGGACGCGCCGCCACCGGGGCCGGGTGTGCGGCAACCGGAGCATCGGGTGCGACCGGCGCCACGTGAGCACCGTGGTGGTGCGCGGCCTCGCGGCGGGCGTCGGCCTTGCGCTCCTTGCGTCCCTCGACGACGTAGTACAGCGTCGGCAGCACGATCAGCGTGAGCAGCGTCGACGACACGAGACCGCCGATGACCACGATGGCGAGCGGCTGGGAGATGAACCCACCGTGACCGGTGATGCCGATGCCGAGCGGCAGCAGCGCGAAGATCGTGGCGAGGGCCGTCATCAGAATCGGGCGGAGCCTGCGGGAGGCGCCGTATTCGATGGCCTGGCCCACCTTCATCCCGCGCTCTCGGTACTGGTTGATGAGGTCGACCAGCACGATCGCGTTGGTGACCACGATGCCGATCAGCATCAGAACGCCGATGAGGGATGCCACGCCGAGCGGTACCCCGGAGATCACCTGCAGCGCGATCGCACCGGTCGCCGCGAACGGCACCGAGACGAGAAGCAGAAGGGGCTGGCGCAGCGAGCGGAACGTGGCGACCATGACCACGTAGACGATCAGGATCGCAACCAGCAGCGCGAGGCCGAGCTGCGAGAACGCGTCGCCCTGCTGCGAGGTGACGCCGCCGAGCTCTGCGGTCGCGCCGGCGGGGAGGTCGACCTCGGCCACGGCGGCGGTGACCGTCGCCGACGCGGCACCCACGTTGTCGCTATTCGGCGTGATGGTGACCGTCGCGCTGCGGATGCCCTTGATGGCGGTGATGCTCGAGGGGCCATCCACCTGCTCGACGGTGGCGAGCTCGCTGAGCTTCACGTCGCCGCCGCGGGTCGGGATCACGAAGTCCTGAATTTCCGCAACGGTCTGCGGGGCGGAGTCGTTGCGGATGTAGATCGACAGCGTCTTCTCGTCGATCACGACGGAGCCGACGGCGCTCGGGTTCATCGCCTCGGCGACGATCCCGCCGACCGCGACCTCGGTGAGGCCCTCTTCCGCGGCCTTGGTGCGGTCGACCTGCACCTGGATGAACGGCTGCGTGACCGAGAGGTTGCTTGCGGCTTCCGCCACCACGTCGAGGTCCTTGACCCCGTCGAGCACGGCCTGAGCCGCCTCGCGCAGGTCGGCGTCACTCGATGCCTTGATGTTCACTTCGATGTCGGATGACGCGAAGCCCGATCCGGCTGCGGCAACCGCGACGTCACCCACATCGTCAAGGCCCGCAATGGCCTCGCGCACGTCGGCCTGCAGCGTCGGCTGGTCCACGTCGGGGTCGGTCGTGAGCGAGAAGCTCGTCGCACCGCCGCCGGAGAACGCGGCACGGAGCGATCCGCCACTCGAGCCGAGCGAGAGCTGCACGGTGTCGACACCGTTGACGTCGCCGAGCGCGGCCTCGACCTTCTTCGCTGCTTCGTCGCGCACCTCGAGGCTCGTGCCGAGCGGCAGGGTCTGGCTGACGGTGAGGGTGTTCTGCCCGCTGTCGCCCAGGAAGTTGGTCTTCATGAACGGGATCAGGGCGAGCGTTCCACCGAGCACGAGCACAGCGATGAGCAGCGTCGCGACGGGGCGCGCGAGCGTCCACCGGATGATCGGCAGGTAGCCGCGCTGCAGCCTGGTCGGCTTCTCGAGTTCGTCTTCGCTCTGCACCTGCACCGTCTTGAGCGGGCGCGCAAGGCGCCGGCGCGACAGGCGCAGCGTGAGCAGCGGCAGCGCAGTGAGCAGCGCGATGATGACGACCGCAGCACCCACGATGGGCACGATGTAGTCGTCGCTCCACAGGTCGCCCGCGATGAGCGCTCCGACAGTGGCACCGGCGATGATCACCGCGACGATGAGGCCGGTGATCGCTCCGCGCAGGGCGACGAGGCCGTAGCTGCGGCCCGCCTTCTCTTCGAGTTCGAGCTGCTGGTCTTCGGTGCGGCTCGTCGAGCCGAGGAACCAGTAGGCGAGCACGGGCACGATCGTGAGCGACACGAACAGCGAGGCGGCGAGCGCGATGGTCACTGTGAGGGCGAAGGGACGGAACAGCTCGCCCGTCACGTCGCCGACGAGGGCGAGCGGCAGGAAGACGGCGACGGTGGTGACGGTGGATGCCGTGACCGCACCCGCGACCTCCTTGACGGCCGTCTGGATCGCGGCGAGTTTGTCCTCACCCAGGCCGATGTGTCTCTTGATGTTCTCGATGACGACGATCGAGTCGTCGACCACGCGTCCGATCGCGATCGTGAGCGCGCCGAGCGTGATGATGTTCAGCGTGTAGCCCGAGGCAAGCATGCCGATGAAGGTGATGAGCACGGAGACCGGGATGGAGATCGCCGTCACGAGGGTCGACCGGATCGACAGCAGGAAGATGAGGATAACGACCACGGCGAACAGCAGTCCGAGCAGACCCTCGGTGGTGAGGCTTTCGATCGACTGCTCGATGAAGGGAGCCTGGTCGAAGACCACGGTGAAGGTCGAGTTGCCGCCGAGCGCCTCCTCGAGATCCGGCACCATCTCGTTGACGAGGCGCGAGACCTCGACGGTGTTTCCGGCCGGGCTCTTGGTGACGGCGATCGTGACCGAGGGCTCACCGTTCACGCGGGAGATGCCGGTGACCGGATCATCGATGAGTTCGACGGTCGCGAAGTCGCCCAAAACGAAGGCCGCGTCATCCGGAACCATCGTCTCGGTGCTCGTGGGCGGCACACCCGGGATCGGCGAGGGCTGCACGATGGAGACGGACTTGGTCGCACCGAGCAGCGGGAGGCTCTCGAGCGATTCGACGGTGTCGATCTTCTCGCCGGCCTGCACGGTAAGCGTTTTACCGTCTTCGGTGATCTCGCCCGCGGGCAGCAAAGAGCCGTTGGCCTTCAGCGCATCCCGGATCGACTGCGTGGTGAGGCCGTGATCGGCGAGTTCGTCCGCATCGGGGGTGATGGAGATGCGCTGCGTGGTGGCACCGAGCAGGGTCGCGTCGCTCACACCCTCCACGTCACGGAGCTCCGGCAGGGTCGAGTTCTCGAGCAGGTTGGCGAGTTCGCGTGGCTCGAGGTCGCTCGTGACGGCTATCTGGATGACCGGAAGGTCGCTGAAGCTGAAGGTGAGCACCTGGGTGTCGACACCGTCGGGCAGCTGGCCGGAGATGCGGTTGATCGCGAGCTGCACCTTCTGCTCGGCGGTCGTGATGTCGGTGCCGTAGGTGAACGAGGCGGTGATGGTGGAGGAGTTGGCGTTCGAGACGGCTGTGGTGCCGTCGAGACCCGCGACGCCCTGAATGGCGCTCTCGATCGGTATCGACACGTCATCGTTGACGACTTCGGGCGAGGCGCCGGGGTAGGTCGAGATGATGAACAGCTGCGGCAGGGACAGCGAGGGGATGAGCTCCTGCTTGAGCGACGTCAGCGCCACGCCGCCGAAGATGCCGATGACCACCGTCACGAGCGCAATGAGCGCGCGGTTGCGCAGGCTGAAGATGGACAAGAAATGCACGGCGTTACTCCCTGGAACGAATGCTGTGCGCGAGAGCGCGGGGAAAGCGCACTTCTTCGTGCCTACCCAGTATCGCGTTTCACGTTTGCGGCGCGTACTCCCCGGGGATGATTGCTAGCTACACGACTTCGGCGAGATACCCGGCTTCCACCGAGACGGGATGACGCCCGACGCTCGCCCACGCCACCGCGAGGGCGTCGACCGCGCGCTCCATCTCCTCGGCGTTGTGGCCGAACGGCAGACGCAGGAATCGCTCGAACGCACCGTCGATTCCGAAGCGCGGCCCGGCCGCGATCTGGAGTCCGACGGAGCGGGCGGCGAGCGTGAGCTGCGAGCTGACCGGCGCTCCGAGGTTCACCCAGGTGGTGAGGCCGCCGGCGACACGGGGCACCTCCCACTCGGGGATCCGCTCGGCGAGCAGCGTGACCAGCCGATCCCGGTTCTCGCGCAGCTGGGTCTTTCGAGTCGCCAAGATGGCGTCGAAGTCGTCGAGCAGGTTGGCGACGAGCAGCTGCTCGAGAATTGGCGTGCCCAGGTCGCCCGCGCTGCGAGCACGTACCAGGCGCTGGATGACGTTGCGCTCCGCACGGATCCAGCCGATGCGCACGCCGCCCCACACGGTCTTGCCAACCGAGCCGATCGTGATCGCCGGGCCGTACGCGGCGAGCGGAAGCGTGCTCTCGACCTCGTCGATCGCGAGCTCGGCCATCGTCTCGTCCGCGATGAGCACGGTGCCGTGGCGCTCGGCGAGCGCGACGGTGCGCTCCCGCAGCTCGGCGGACATCGAGCGCCCGGTCGGGTTGTGGAAGTCGGGCATGAGGTAGCCGAGCGAAGGACTCGTGCGCTGGATCGCCTGCTCGAGCCCGGCTTCATCCCAACCGACGTCGGTCGTGACGGTCACCGGAACGAGTCGCGCCCCGGCACCCTTGAGTGCCTCGTAGGCGTGCGGGTAGCTCGGCGTCTCGACGAGCGCGCGGTCGCCGCGCACGAGCAGCGTGCGGGAGAGCAACGCAATGGCGTGCTGGGCGCCGATCGTGACCATGATCTGCTCGGGGTCGGTGGGCAGCCCGCGCTTCGTGAATCGCGCGGCGATCGCCTGGCGCAGCACCGGCAGCCCGATCGGGTCGAAGCCGGAGTCGCCGAGATAGGCGGGCAGCTGCTCGGCGGCGCGCTTCGCGGCATCGACGATCTCCGGCGTCGCGGGCATCGCCGCCTTGGTCAGGTCGAGCAGGCCGGGTTCGGGCTGCTGCCCGGCAGGGATGCCGCGGCTCGGCAGCTTGGCGACGGATCCTGAGCCGCGCAGGCTCTCGAGGTAACCGGCCGCGCGCAGGTCGGCGTAGGTCGCGCTGACCGTGGTGCGACTCACGTCGAGCTGCTCGGCCAACTCGCGCTCGGCGGGCAGGCGGGTGTCGAGCGCGATGCGTCCGTCGAGCACAAGTAGGCGGATTCGCTCGGCGAGCGCCGCGTAGGCGGGCTTGTCGGTGTCACGCCACCTGTCAAGTAGGAGGGCCAGTGCGCGGGCGGAAAGAGATGCCATCAAGCCACTTTAGGCGAATTGGCATCTTGTGAGAAGGCCAATTTCGTCATTGGATTGCTCTTGTGAACGCCAATCTTGTTATGACCCGCCGCATCGTCCAGCTCGTTGTGGGCGTCATCTTCTACGGACTCGCCATCGCCCTCATCGTGCGTGGCGCCATCGGCGTCGCGCCGTGGGACGTGCTCACCCAGGGCATCGGCAAGCAGACCGGCCTCTCCTTCGGTGTCATCACCGTGATCGTCAGCGTCATCGTGCTGCTGCTCTGGATCCCCATCCGCCAGAAGCCGGGCATCGGCACCGTGCTCAACACGCTCCTCGTGGGGCCCTCGGCCGAACTCGGGCTCGCACTGATTCCTGAGCAGAGCGAGCTGTGGGTGCGCATCCCGCTATTCATCGCCGGCCTGGTATTGCTCGCGATCGCGACCGGACTGTACATCGGTGCCCGGTTCGGGCCGGGCCCGCGCGATGGTCTGATGACGGGCATCCACCACCGCTGGGGCGTGAAGATATGGATCGTACGCACCTCGATCGAGGTCGTGGTGCTCTCGATCGGCTGGCTGCTGGGCGGCAACGTCGGAATCGGTACCGTCGCCTTCGCTCTGCTCATCGGGCCGATGGTCAACCTCACGATCCCGTTCTTCCTCGTGCCGGCAGCGGTAAGCGAGAAGCCGCTCGAGCCCATCAAGCACTAGCCGAACCGCAAAAAGTGCTCCAACCCGCCCGGGTTGGAGCACTTTTCGCTGTGTCGCTACAGGTTCGCGTCCGCGTAGACGCGCATCGCGTCACGCACGAAACCAGCGCCCTCGGTACCGCCGTAGTTGGCCGCGAACCGGTCGTCCGCCACGTACATCTCGCCGAGCCCCACGAAGTACTCCTTCGTCGGGCGGGATCCGTTGCGCGGGGTGCCGGCGATGCCGCTGAGCCAGTCCGCGTGCCGGGCGGCGAGCGCCTGGGCCTCCGCACCGCTCGGGTCGAGTCCGGCCTGAGCCGCCGCGATCCAGTCGGCCGCGAGGGCCTCGTGCCGCGACATCCACTCGGCCTTTTCAGTCGTCGACTTCGAGCGCCACCACTCGGCGCTGTCGGCGTAGGCCATTTTGCCCCAGCGCTCCTCGACTTCGTCCCGGTACTGGGTGTGGTCGAATCCGTTGAACATTTCTTCTGCCATGAGTTGTTCACCTCCCTCCATCTTGCTGATCGTGACCTCGACGCTGGCGATCTGCCGGTCGAGGCGTTCCTTCTCCCGCTGCAGCCACCGCAAATGGGTCGCGAGGGCGCGGGCGTCGTCCGCCTGCCCCTCGATCACACCCTTGATGGCCGGGATTCCGAGCCCCAGATCCCGCAGCATAAGCACTCGCTGCAGTCGGGCGAGCGCGAGCTCGTCGTAGTAGCGATAGCCGTTGCTGCCGATGCGGGTGGGGTGCACCAGCCCCACGTCCCCGTAGTGCCGAAGCGTGCGGCTCGTGGTGCCCGCAAGTCGGGCGATGTCCTGGATGGACCAGTCCATGCTGTGCTCCTCTCTCGCGAATCCCACGCTAGACGTTGACGCAGCGTCAAGGTCAAGAGAAAAGTGTTGCGTTGTTCGTAAACGCGATATATCGTGATTCTCGAACACGCGATATATCGCGACTTCCCACAACGTTAGGAGAACCCCATGGCCCAGGAGAAGTGGCTGATCGAAGACGCCAAGACCATCGACATCGGCCTCGTGCGCAACCTCAAGGTGAGCCTCATCGCCGGCAAGGTCGACATCATCGGGCACGATGAGCCGACCGCCCGCGTCGAGGTGCACTCGGTGAGCGGCAAGGCGCTGCGGGTGTCCATTGACGGCGACACCCTCGAGGTCGACCACCCGCAGATGAGCTGGGACAACTTCCTCGACGTGTTCAAGTCGTTCGCCGGCACCGCGAAGGCCGACGTCAGCATCATGGTCCCCCGCGACATCGCGCTCAAGTTCGGCGTCATCAGCGCGACCGCCCTGATCAGCGGCCTCACCGAAGACGCCTCGATCAGCTCCGTCAGCGGTGAGGTCGTCATCGACAACGTCTACGGCGACCTGCAGCTGAACAGCGTGAGCGGGGAAATGGCCGTGCGCAACCACTACGGCGCGATCTCCGCGAAGACGATCAGCGGCGACATCACCGCGACCGGCGAGATCATGAAGTTCTCGGGCAACACGGTGAGTGGGGACGTGTTCCTCGACGTCGCGGGTGCCCCCGACGAGATCGTGGTCAGCACAGTGAGCGGCGGCGTCACCACCCGCCTCGCACCAGGCCTCGCCGCCCAGTACCGCATCAACACGGTCAGCGGACGCCTGCAGCTCGACGACTCCGAGATCACCGGCGTGCGCGGCAGCTACACCGGCAAGTACGGCGAACTCGACAAGACCTGGCTCGACTTCAAGGCCAACACGGTCAGCGGAAACGTCTCCGTGCTGCACTCGGTGTCGGCGTGACGCCGCCCGTCTTCGCCCACGGGCACCTGCGGCTCTACCTGCTCAGCCTGCTCGCCGAAAGTGAAACCGGCATGCACGGTTACGAGCTGATCCAGGCGCTCGGCGACCGCTTCGGCGGCACCTACATCCCTTCCGCCGGCACGATCTACCCCCGCCTCGGCAAGCTCGAGGAGGAGGGCCTCGTCACCAAGGCCGCCGACGGCCGCAAGACCGTCTACGCGATCACCGCCACCGGCCGAGCAGAGCTGGCGTCCCGCGACTCCGAGCTCGGTGACATCGAGAACGGCGTCACCGACTCGGTGCGTCGCCTCGCCGACGAGGTCCGGTCATCCGTCAACGACGCCATGAAGACGCTCCGGGCAGATCTCGCCTCAGCGGCGCGCGACGCGCGCACCGAATCGCGGCAGGCCTCCCACACGGTCAAGGTGACGCAGGGCACAGAGAGCAGGATGAACCTGCAGGAGGCCGAGGCCCTGCTCCAGTCGTTCCGCCACCAGTTGCGGTCCGACCTACGCGGCGCCGTGGCCGGCGACCGGCTCGGGGTGGTAACGGTGGATGTTCTGCGTGCCCGACTGGACGCGGTGCGCTCCGAGGTTCTGGCGACGCTGGACTAGCGGCTCGGCCAACTCCACCTCGGCGCATCGAGCAGCCCCTGGCCCACGAGCCGGGTCTCGCCGTTCTCCTTGGACAGCTCGTGCACGAGCGCACCCGCGCGCCCCAGCGCGGCGATGAGCGGTGCCGAGTGCGACACGACGATGAGCTGCGAGTTCTTCGACGCCGCGGCGATCAGCTCGCCGAGCGGCTCGAGGAGCGCGGGGTGCAGGCTCGTCTCGGGCTCGTTGAGCACGAGCAGGGGTGCCGGTCGGGGGCTGAGGAGCGCGGCGATCCACAGGAGGTAGCGCAGCGTTCCGTCGGAGAGCTCGGCCGCGCCGAGGGGACGCAGGAGTCCGGGCTGCGTGAGTGACACGGCGAAACGGCCGTCGGGGGCATCCACACCCACACGACTGCCCGGGAAGGCACGGTCGACCGCCGCATCGAGTTCGGCGGCGACACCGATTTCGCGGATCGTCTGCAGTGCGGCCGCAAGGTCGGAGCCGCTCGCGGACAGCACGGGGGTGCGGGTGCCGATGTGAGCCTGCCGGGCCTCGGCGTCCGCGTCGGTGCGCAGGGAATCGTAGAAGCGCCAGGAGCGCAGCGTCTCGCGCAGTGCGAGCACCTCGGGCGCGGCGCGGGCGTCGCCCACCTCGCTCAGCACGCTCGACCACGGAGCCAGTTTCAGCTCGTGCCGCAGCCAGTCGTCGCCGGTTCGCACCCTCACGCTCGGGCCGTGTCGCTCGGTGAGCAGGGTGCCCGGCCGCAAAATCTGCCCGCTCCAGATGTTCTCGGTCTTGATCTCGGGGTCGAGGGAGAACGCGGTGCGCGAGGGCTGCGGCAGTCCGAAGTCGATCGCGTAGCTCAGGTCGTCGCTCGCGAAGCCCAGCTTGAGGGCGACCGGCCCCGACCGCGTGGTGCCCTGCGTGGGAAAGCCCGCGCGCGTTCCATTCTCCGGGCCGGCCCACATGGTCGACGACAGACCGCCCTCGGCGGCGAGCGCGGCGATTGCGCCGTCTCGGGATGCCGCGGCCAGAAGTCTCAGCGACCGGTACAGGCTCGACTTTCCGCTGCCGTTCGCGCCGGTGACGACGGTGAACGGGCCGAGGGGAAGCACCAGTGAGCGGAGGGAGCGGTATCCCTCGACCGCGACTGTTGTGAGCATCAGGCCATTGTTGCCGATGCCCCTGTCAGTCGAACGCGACGGGGAGGTACACGTCCTGCACACGATCGCGCAGGGCGGTGTGGTCGTTGCGCGTGTAGATGCCGCACCTCTGAGCGGTGCAGTCGATGCCGTCGCCGGTCGGTGCCGGCACCTCGAGGTACGCGGTGAAGGTGCCGTCGGCGTCGTCGTAGCCGCGTGCGCCGAACAGTTTCCAGGCCCAGTCGTCGTTGATCCAGTTCGACGGCGCGAAGTCGGTGGCTCCCGGCGCCGACGACGATTCACCCGAGGGGACCCCGCCGAGGCACGGCCCGGGCTTGATGTCGGGCGACTCCGGGATGACGCAGATCGCCACATATATGCCCTGCGCCGGGTTGTAGCCCGTGCCGCTGACCACGATGCGCTCGCCCTTGGCGAGCGCCGCGGTATCCACTGTTCCGCCGGGGGTCGCGGATACCACCATGAGCTCGCGGGTACGTCCGTCGTCGCCCTTCGCGGAGACCGCGAGCGGCCAATCGTCGACCGGCTGCTGCTGCGAGAGTCCGCCATCCCGATGCATCAGAATCGGAAACGTCAGGATGCCGACCGGGACCAGCACGAGGATCGCGAGCGGCAGGGCCACCCACCACCAGCGCACCCGTCTTCTCCCCGTCATTTTTGCAGTCTATGTGCGTAACACGGCACCTCTAGACTGTGCGCATGTCCGACTCATCCTCAGCTCCCACACCCACCGTCCCCACCGGCGGCGTCGACCATAAGGCTCGCTTCTTCGTCAAGCAGAAGATCACGATGCTGGTCAACCGCTACGAGATCCGCGGCGCGAACGCCGACGGCTCCGAAGGACCCATCATCGCGATGGCCCAGCAGAAGCGCATGGCCTTCAAGGAGCAGGTGACGTTCTATTCGGACGAAGCCCGCACCACGGCCGTCTTCTCCTTCAAGGCCCGCCAGATCATGGATCTTGCCGCCGTCTACGACGTCTTCGACGCCGCGGGAACCCCGATCGGGTACTTCCAGAAGGACTTCAAGGCCAGCCTGCTGCGCTCGAGCTTCCACTTCGTCGGCCCGGGCATGGACGCCTACGGTCAGGAGCGCAATGCCCTCGTCGGCATCCTGCGCCGCTTCGTCGACCTTCCCTTCGTCTTCCACTTCGACTTCGTCAGCAAGGCGACCGGCCAGAAGGTCATGACGAGCGAGAAGAAGTTTGGCCTGCGCGACAAGTACACGATCGAGGTGCCCGACACCACGCTCGACTTCCGTCTCGCCGCCGCCATGGCGGTCGGCCTCGACGCGCTTATGGGTCGCTAACCACTCCTCCCCAGGAAGCCGGAACCGAAATGGTTCCGGCTTCCTGTATTTAACGAGTTGACAGTGGGTGCAACAGGAGTAGGCTCGCCCCTCGTGACTACCTCGGTTAGGTCGCCCAAGCGGTGGCTGATCGGTGAACCGTTGCCCTCCGAGAAACTCGAAGGACAGCTTCTCCCGAAACATTTGGCACTCCCGATCTTTGCGAGTGACCCCCTGTCCTCCGTCGCCTACGCGCCTCAGGAGTTGCTGCTCATCCTGACGCTCGGCGGGCTCTCTTTCCTGTCCTTCGCACCCTGGATCGCCGCGGGTGTTGTTGTGCTGCTCATCGTCGTCGTGGCGTCGTACCGCCAGCTCATCAAGGCGTATCCGAGCGGTGGTGGCGACTACGAGGTCGCGCACCGCAACCTCGGCGAGAAGGCCGGCCTGGTCGTCGCGTCCGCCCTGCTCGTCGACTACATCCTCACGGTGGCGGTGTCGGTCGCGAGCGGCGTGGACAACATCATCTCCGCCTTCCCGGGGCTCGACCCGTTCCGCATCGAGATGGCCGTCGGCTTCGTCATCGTGCTCGCCGCGATCAACCTGCGCGGCGTCGCCGAGTCGAGCAAGGCGTTCGCCCTCCCCACCTACCTGTTCATCGGCAGCGTCGGCATCATGGTCATCACCGGTCTCGTGCGCTTTTTTATGGGCGAGGACATCCAGGCCGAGTCGTCGAAGTTCCTCGTCGAAAGCCACGACCTGACGCAGGTTGCCGTCATCCTCTTGTTGCTTCGTGCTTTTGCGAGTGGATGCTCCGCGCTCACCGGCGTCGAAGCGATCGCGAACGGCGTGCCGGCCTTCCGGCAGCCCAAGGTCAAGAACGCGCAGCGCACCCTCGTGCTGATGGGCGGCATCGCGATCGCGATGTTCATCGGTGTCACGACCCTCGCCCTCCTCACCAACGTGCACTACGCGGAGGAGGCCTCCGATCTGATCGGATTCGACGACTCCAACCCGCAACGCACCGTCATCGCCCAGATCGCCGCGGCGGTCTTTGGTGGCGACAACTCGATTATGTTCTTCGTGGTGCAGGCCACAACAGCGGCCGTGCTGCTGCTTGCGGCCAATACCGCGTTCAATGGGTTCCCGCTGCTCGGCTCGGTGCTCGCGCGCGACAGCTACGCACCTAAGTCGCTCAACACCCGCGGTGACCGCCTCGTCTACTCGAACGGCGTTCTCGCCCTGGCCGCCGTCGCGATCGTGCTCATCGTTATCTACCAGGCCAATCCGACGCAGCTGATCCAGCTGTACATCATCGGCGTCTTCGTGAGCTTCACGCTCGGCCAGACCGGCATGGTCGTGCACTGGACGCGCATGCTGCGCCGCGGCGAGGGCGACCGCGGGCAGATCCTGCGCAGCCGGGCGATCAACGCCGTCGGCGCTACGCTCACCTTCACCGTCCTCCTCATCGTCACGGTGACCAAGTTCACCCATGGCGCGTGGCTCGTCTTCGCGATCATGCCCGTGCTGTTCTTCGTGATGTTGCGGGTCAACCGCTACTACCGCCGTGTCGCGCAGGATGTCGCGATCGACAACTCCACGGTGTTCGGCGCGACCGGCGACCATGCCGTTGTGCTGGTCGGCACCATGCAGAAGCCGATGCTCAAGGCCATCGACTACGCGATCGCCGCACGCCACGACAGCCTCGAAGCCATCCACGTCAACATCGACGATGCCGCCTCCGAGCGCCTCCTCGACGCCTGGGAGAAGGCCAACATCCAGGTGCCGCTGCGCATCATCGAGTCGCCCTACCGCGACATCTCGATGCCGCTCATCATGTACATCAAGGCGCACCGCGAGGAGCACGGCTCCGAGGTCGTCACCGTCTACACGCCGCTCTACATCGTCGGTCACTGGTGGGAGCAGATCCTGCACAACCACAAGGGCCGCCGCATCCGCCAGAAGCTGATGCTCTGCCCGGGCGTCACCGTCGCGCTCGTGCCGTGGCTGCTCGACTCGACCCGCGCGCTCTACACGCGGCCGCAGCGCCCGCTGCCCGGCCAGGCCCGCCGCGGCGAGCCGGTGCGCCAGGTCATGCGCAAGCAGATGCCGCACACGAAGCCGGTCGCGAAGCCGGTCGCGAAGAAGGCATCCGCGACGAAGGCTGCGCCGAAGAAGCCCTCGTCCGCTCCGGCTTCCCCTCCCACGAAGCCGAAGTCCTAGGCTCCGTGCGCCAGCTCGCCGCCGTGATCGTGGGTGCGCTCGTGGGCACCGCGCTCAGGCTCGGTGTGGACGTGCTCGTCGGCACCCCGCTCTCGACGCTGCTCATCAACATCGCCGGATCCTTCGCCCTCGCGCTCCTGGTCGCGCGCCTCTGGCCGACGGCCACCCCCGTTCTCAGGGCTGCGCTCGGGCCCGGCCTGCTTGGAACGTTCACCACCTTCTCGGCTGTCGCGGTCGCCCTGGTCTCGCTCTCGGCAGCCGGCGAGTGGATGCCCGCACTCGCCTACCTTGCAGCGACCCTCATCGGCGGACTCGCCGCGGCGTTCCTCGGCCTCCGGTTGGGACGCCGCCGATGACTATCGTGCTTGTCCTCCTCGCCGGAGCGTTCGGGGCTGCCCTGCGCTACGGCGCCTCCCTCGTGTCCGCCCGCTGGTTCGTGCTCGCGGTCAACGTCGTCGGATCCCTGCTCGCCGGCATCGCCGTCGCCACCCTCGAGGGCGACGCGCGTCTCGTGGTCGTCACCGGCTTCTGCGGCGGACTCACCACCTTCAGTACCTTCAGCGTCGAGACGGTGCAGCAGGTGCTCGACGGCAAGGCGGGAGCTGCGGCATCCGGCATTCTGCTGAATCTGGTGCTGGGCGTGGGGGCGTGCGCGGCGGGTTACGCGCTGTTCGCCTAGCCCTTCTCGCCGCCCTCGGTCGTGTTCATGATGCGCCGCTGGAAGATGAAGAACAGCACGGCAACAGGGATCGACATCAGCACGGCGGCCGCGAGCTGCAACGGGTACTGGTTGCCGCTGCCGAGCTGGCCCGAGGTGAGCGAGGCGACACCGGTCGTCAGCGTGTTCAGCGATTGATCCTGCCGCGACACGATGAAGTGCGCGAATTCGTTCCACGAACCCTGGAAGCTCAGGATGAACAGGGTGATGATCGCGGGTCGGGCCATCGGCAGCACGATCGTCCAGAAAGTGCGGAAGACACCGGCGCCGTCGATGCGCGCCGCCTCCTCCACACTCACCGGGATCGACTCGAAGAACTGCTTCATGATGAAGATCCCCGCTGCGTCGATGAGAATCGGCACGATCATTCCCGCGTAGCTGTTGTAGAGGCCCAGCTCCTTGAGAATCAAAAAGCGCGGGATGAGCAGCGCCACATTCGGCACCGCCATGACTGCGATCAGCGCGGCGAAGACCACCGTGCGCCCACGGAACCGCAGGCGCGACAGCGCGTACCCGGCGAGCGAGTCGAAGAACACCCGGCTGAAGGTCACGATGACGGCGATGAACGTCGAGTTGCCGGCCCACTGCAACAGCGGCACCGTTGTGAAGAGTCGCTCGTACGCGGCGAACGACCAGGTCTGCGGGATGAGGTTGAGCGGCGACTGCGTCGCCTCCGCGTCCGTCTTGAAGCTCGAGGAGATCGAGATGAGGAACGGGTAGATGTAGATGAGGGCCAGCAGGATCAGCACCAGGTAGGTGATGGCGATGCCGGCGCCCGCCTTGCCGCCGATCCAGCGGAAGCGTCGGTGGGCACGGATGGGACGGTCGGTCTGGATGGCCGCCTGCTCAAGAGTCGTCATCAGTGGCTCCTCTCCACGCCGCCGGGCTTTCGGTCGACGGGGGTGTCCGTTGCATCCCGAAGCAGGCGCGCCTGCGCCTTGGCGGCCCGTCGCAGGCCGGAGCGTCCGAGGTCACGGTCGCGCAGAATGAACCGCTGCAGGAGCGTGAGCGCCACGATGATCGCGAACAGGATGAACGAGATCGCCGCGCCCTCGCCCCAGTTGAGACCGTCGAACGACGTCTTGTAGCCGAGGTAGGCGGGGAACAGCGTGGTCTTCGCCGGGCGTCCGTCGCCGAGCAGGTAGGCCTGGTCGAAGACCTGCCAGGTGCCGATGAGACCGAGGGTGAGCACGGTGAACAGCGTCGGCTTGAGCATCGGCAGGGTGACCGAGAAGAACTTGCGCACCGGACCGGCGCCGTCGACGGAGGCGGCCTCGTCGATCTCGCCGCTGATGTTCTGCAGCGCCGCGAGGAACAGCAGCATAAACGTGCCCGAGGTGGTGAAGATCGCGAGAATGATGAGCACGCTCATCGCGACCGATGGCCCGGACACCCAGTCCCACCAGGTCAGGCCGAGTGGGCCGGCCGCGGCGAGGGCGCCGTCCTTGCCCACTCCGAACCAGCCGAGCATGGTGTGCAGGATCCCGGTCGGGTCGGCGAACCAGTTCGGCCCGTTCACGCCCAGCCACTCCAGAATCGAGTTGATGGTTCCGGTGGCGGTGAACAGGAAGATGAAGATCGTTGTGATGGCGATGGATGACGTCACCGACGGGAAGTAGAACGCGGTGCGGAAGAACCCGCGGCCCTTGAGCACACGAGCGTTCACCTGCACGGCGAGGAACAGGGCGAGGGCGGTCTGCAACGGAACGACGAGCAGCACGTAGTAGAAGTTGTTGCGGATGCTCGTGCCAAAGTCGCGCTGGGCGAGGCCGTCTTCGACGAGTACCTCCGCGTAGTTGTCTCCGCCGACGAGCTCGGAGTTGCCGAGCGGCGAGCCCAGGCCGTTCCAGTTGCTGAAGCTCACGTAGAGCGCGAGGAAGATCGGCAGCACCAGGAACACCCCGATGATGATGATCGCGGGGGTCACGAACGCCCATCCATAGCGGCCCTCTGAGCCGCGGATTCCCTTCGCCATGCCGCCTCCTTGCGGTGTCGACGAATCGGGCGGCTCCCGGTCGGGAGCCGCCCGATCACTCATTTGTCGTTAGCGTCGTCGAGTGCCGACTGCAGTTCCTTCTGCAGGCTGGCGAGGATCGCCTTCGCATCGCCACCGGCGAGCGTTTCCAGCTGCGCGTTGAAGTCGGCCATGACGTCTGCGGATCCGGCGAAGTTCACGGGCGAGACCGCGTAGTCGGCGCCGGCCACGAACGAGGCGTTCTCCGGGTAGGTCTCGGCGTAGGTCGCTGCCGCGGCCTCCGTCGAGGGGATCACGCCGAAGGCTTCAGACGCTTCGAGCTGCTGCGCGTCACTCGTCAGGAACTCGACGAGCGACTGGGCTGCTGCCGACGTGTCGGAGCCCTGCGGGATACCCCAGCAGTTCGTGAAGGTGAAGGTCGACGGTCCCGCGGGGCCGGCCGGCAGTTCGTAGGCCTGGTAGTTCGTGTCGGGGAAGTCGGTCGCGATTCCCTTGATCCACGGACCCTCGATGACCATCGCGGCCTTGCCCGCACCGAGCGCCTCTCCGCCCCAGCCTGCCTCGATCTCGGCCGGCCACTTGAGCACACCGGCGTCGTGGAGCTTCTGCACGTACTCGAGTCCGGCCAGGTTCTCCGCGCTGTCGGCGGTCACGGTGGTGCCGTCGTCATCGACGAGTGTTCCGCCGGCCTGGTTCATGAACACGCCGAGTCGGGCGTACTCGAGCCCGAACGACAGCCCGACGGTGTCACCCGTGGTGAGCTTGGTCGCCGCGGCCTCGAGCGAGTCCCAGTCGGTGGGAACGTCGGCTTCGGTAAGACCGGCCGCCGCCCACAGGTCGGTGTTGATGATGAGGCCGAGGGTCGAGAAGTCCTTCGGTGCGCACGTGAAGGTGCCGTCGTAGGTGAAGGTGTCGACGAGGGCCGGGTAGAAGTCGCCCGCGTTCGGCAGGTCGGCGGCGTAGGGCTCGAGGTAGCGGTTGCTCGCGTAGTTCGAGAACTGGTCCCAGCTCATGTAGAAGAGGTCGGGTGCCTGGTCGCCAGCGAAGCCCTGGCTGAGCTGCTGGCCGAGGTCGTCTGCTGCGACCACCTCGACCGTCGCGTCGTTGTCGGCGGCCCAGGCGTCGGCCGCGGCCTGCACGGCTGCCGTCTCCGCGTCACCGCTTGATCCGATGAGGATGGTGAGGTCCTGTCCCGCGACCTCGCCGCCCCCTCCGCCTCCGTTGCTGCATCCGGCCAAGGCGACTATGAGTCCAGCGGCCAGCGCCGTTGCACCCCATTGTGTTGTTCTCACAGTGTTTCCTTTCGATTGTGATTGCCGACAGCTGACGCGTCGGTGGTGTCGTCGGGCACGGCGCGGGCGGCGCTGCGCACGACAAGTCGGGGGGCGAGCAGCCGATGCTTGGGCTCCTCGTCGAAGGCCTCGGCCGGCAGCACGTTGCTGCCACTCGGCCCGAAGAGCAGTTCGAGAGCGGATGCCGCGGCCTCAGCCAGGGGCTGGTCGATGCTCGAGAGCCCCATCGCCGCCGCAACGGGGGTGTTGTCGTAACCGATGATCGGCAGCTCGAGGCCGAGCGAACGCGCCGCGAGGCTCGCACCGAGGGCGAGCGAGTCGCTTGCGCAGATGAGGGCGTCGGGCGGGTGGACTCCGGCGATGAGCTCGAGCGCGGCTCGGGTGCCCTCCGGCACCCCGTCAGTGGTGGCGCGGGCGAGAGCCGAGGCATCCTCTGCACTGATGTGTGCACCGTCGAGCCAGCCGCGTCGGCGCTCGTCGCCCGTGCCCGAGGGACTCGGCCAGCCGATGAAGCCGATGCGCTTGGCACCCTCGGCGGTGAGGTGCTGGGCGGCGTCGCGCACCCCGGCATAGCCGTCGACGTCGACCCAGAGGTGGCTCGGGTCATCCATGTCGTTGAGTCCCCACGGGCGGCCGAAGGTGACGAACGGCATGCCGTTGGCGGAGAGCCAGTCGATGCGCGGGTCGTTGTGGAAGGTGGCGGTGAGGATGATCGCGTCGACGTCTGCGCCGTCGCGCAGCCGGGCGAGCTGCTCGATCTCGTGCTCGGGGCTCGCGGCCGTGTACAGCAGGATGCGCATATCGCGCGCGTCGGCGTGCTCGGTGAGTGCGTGCAGGAAGCGGTCGAGCACGGCACCCGAGACGCCGTCCTTGAAGGCCTCCATGCGGATGCCGATCGTTGAGGACTTCTGCGTGCGCAGCCGGCGGGCGGACGCGTGCGGGCGGTAGCCGAGCTCAGAGATCGCGGCCTCGACGCGGGTGCGCGTCGTCTGCTTGACGATGGCCGGGGTGTTGAGCACGTTGGAGACGGTCTGGCGGGAGACCCGGGCAACGCGAGCGACGTCATCCACTGTGGGCAGTGTTCCCATCGCGCGCCTCCTTTGGCTGTTTGATCGTTCAAACCGGCAATAATTTGAACGATCAAATTCTTGGTGTTATGTTACCTCCCACAGGCGTACTGTCAACAGAAGTTCGATCCGCGCCCAGCGAATCCCCATCGTCACCAATCAACGAGGAGCCGTGACGGCCATGACCCACCAGCCCATGCAGCCCCTGCTCCACGACGCGACGGTAGTGCTGAAGGCGCCCACCCAGGCCTGGTCCGCGGAGGATGGCTCCATCGGTTCCGCGCCTATTCACGGCATCTACTTCTCCGATGTGCGCATCGTGGCGCTGCAGTCGATCACGGTCGGCGGCGAAACCCCCGAGCACATCGCGACAGCGGCCCCGCACGCGGATAGTGCCCGGTTCATCGCTCTCGTCCGAGGGCTCGACGACCCGAGCCCGGATCCCGGGGTGCGGGTCGAGCACCGCCGCGAGAGCACGACCTCGGGCGTGAACGAGTCGGTCGCGATTCAGTCGCGCCGCGACATCCCGATCGAAACGACGATCGAAATCGAACTGCGGGTGGATGCCACGGCCTTCGACCTCGTGAAGGCAGGCCTGGGCTCCGGCGACCTGCCCGTCGTCGAGCTGCGCGAGCACGGCGCGGCCTGGCAGGGCAACGGCGTCTCGGTCGAACTGCGAGCGGATGACGCTCGGGTCAGCTCGCCGACCACCGGTGTGCTGCGCATCACCGCCGACGTGACGGTCCCGCCGCGCGGGAGTGCGACAGTCGAGTGGGCGCTGACCGCGACCGACGAGCTCAGCCGAGTCACCGGCGTCTCGACGGCGTCACCCTGGAGCACCACGGTGAGCGCCGGCGACGAGCGCCTCGGTCTCTGGGTCGACCGTGCGCTCGGCGACCTGGACGCCCTGCGCATGGCGACCGGCGGTGGCGAGTTCGTGGCCGCGGGCGCGCCCTGGTTCCTCACCCTGTTCGGCCGGGACTCGATCTGGACCGCGCGGTTCCTGCTGCCGCTCGGCACCGGCATCGCACGCAGTACGCTGCGCATCCTCGCCGACCTGCAGGGCACCGAGTCGGTCGCTGCCACCGCGGAGCAGCCGGGCAAGATCATGCACGAGCTGCGGCGGCAAGTGCTGTCGATTCCGGGAGAGTCGGTCGAGATCCCGCCGCTGTACTACGGCACCGTCGATGCGACCGCGCTCTGGATCTGCCTGCTGCACGACACCTGGCGCTGGGGCATGCCCGACGCGGAGGTCGAGGCGCTGCTACCGAACCTCGAGGCGGCGCTCGCGTGGATGCGCGACTTCGGCGACGCGGACGGTGACGGCCTGCTCGAGTACGTTGACGAGACCGGGCACGGCCTCGCCAACCAGGGCTGGAAGGACAGCGGCGACTCGGTGCAGTGGCGCGACGGCACCCTCGCCGACGGCCCGATCGCACTGTGCGAGGTGCAGGCCTACGCCTACGAGGCGGCGACCCACGGCGCAGACCTGCTCGAGGCGTTCGGCCGCGACGGATCCGAGTGGCGCGCCTGGGCGGCACGGCTCCGCGAGAACTTCGGCGCCTTCTGGATCGACGACGACCGCGGCGGCTACCCGGCGATCGCCCTGGACGCGACCAAGCGCCGCGTCGACACGGTCACCAGCAACCTCGGACACCTGCTCGGTACGGGCATCCTGACCGAGGCCCAGTCGGCTACCATCGCCGCGCGGCTCGTCTCCCCCGAACTCAGCTCGGGGTTCGGCCTGCGCACCATGTCCACTGACTCGGCCGGCTACTGGCCACTCAGCTACCACGGTGGATCCGTGTGGACGCACGACACTGCCATCGCGATCTCGGGCCTCGTGCGTGACGGTCATCGGAACGAGGCGCGCGAGCTCATCGAGGGGCTGCTCGCCGCGGCATCCGCCTTCGACTATCGCCTGCCGGAGCTGCACTCGGGCGATTCGTCCACCGAACTCAGCCGCCCGGTGCCCTACCCGGCCGCCTGCCGACCGCAGGCCTGGTCAGCGGCGTCCGCCGTCTCGGTGCTGGGCAGCATCCTCGGACTCGACGTCGCCGCAGGCTCGCTCGTCATCGACCCCGACCCGTCATTCGGTCGAGTGGATGCCACGGGCCTCCGTTACCGAGACGCCCCCGTCACCCTGCCCTAGAAGAGCGCCGACACCGCGATGGCCGCGGCCGGGATCGCCACCGCGGCGACCTTCGGCACAAGCCCACGGTGCGAGAGAAGCACCGCGGAGGCCGCAACGACGCCGCCGAACAGCAGGGGGTTGATGCCCGCGAAGCCGAACCAGATGATCGCTCCCACCCAGAGTGCGGCGGCGAGCACCCAGAACCAGCGACTGCGGCCGGGGTTGAACGCCCAGGCGAGCACGGCGAAGACGCCCACGGCCGCCACCAGGATGCCGGCGAGGATGAGCAGCCCCAGCCAGTCCTCCACAAAGAATCCCAGAATGAACCCGAACTGGGCGGGCTGCGAGAGCAGAGCCCCGAGCACGAATGCGATGGCGCCGTGGCCGAAGGGTCGCAGGAAGCCGCGCGGGGCGATCGGGGTCTCCTCGGAGTTCATCCGCTCATCGTGCCACAGGCCGTGCCCGGGCTCGAGACGCTCGCCCGGGTCACAACACGGGCGGGCGTCTCTACACCGGGCGGGCATCAGCATCGCGGCCACGTGCAACGTTTCGCCCGATCCCGGCCACGTACTAGGTAGACGCGACACCAATAGCTAAGGATGAACTGCCATGAACAAGACACCGATCGACGAACTGCTGCGGGACAGCGCTCCGGCCCGACTCTCCGCGGACCCGGCGGTGCGCGACCGGGTGAGCGAGCTGGTCGCGAACACTCGCACAACGAAGCCGAAGTTCCGTCGCGGACTCCTGCTGATCCCGGCCATCGGACTCGGCGCACTTGCGCTGACCGCAGGCGCGGCGATCACCACCATCCAGTCGGACATCACCGTGCCGATCACCTACGTCTCCACGAGCGGCGACACCGTGAGTTGCACGGCCAGTCTCGACGCCGGCGCCGATGATTTCTGGGGGGACCTCGCCGTGAGCGCCTACGTGCGCGACCACGATTGGTCCGACCTCGGCGAGCGCATTCACGCTCGTGTACTCGCCGAACCGGAGGACGCGCGATCCGCTCCCGCCGCAGTGCTCCTGGATTCGATTCCGTACTCCATGTTCGTGTCCGGTGCGGCAGTCATGTACGCGCCTATCGACTGCCCGGTCGTGCTGCGATGACGGCAGAGGCAGCAGCCGTGCCGGCAGTGCGCCACGTGTCGGTGGCGACCGCGCTGAACGTGCCCAACTTCGTCGAGCGCGAGGCACCGGCCCTGCTCGACTACTTCGGCCGCCGGGTGCCCGCGGAGGATGCCGCCGACCTCCTCGGTGAGACCCTCGTAGTGGTGTGGCGGCGGGTGAGCGTCATCCCGAACGACGAGACGAGAGCACGCATGTGGTTGTACGGAGTGGCACGCAAGGTGTTGTCGGGGCACCGCCGCTCGACGAAGCGGCAGACGGCCCTGGCCGAGAAGCTGCGGCTCGAGCTGTCGGTGCAGCCGGTGCACGAGGCCACCGAGTTCGACCGGGTTCGCGAGCAGATTGCGCAGCTGCCCGAGATCGACCGCGAGATCATCGGACTCGTCTACTGGGAAGGCTTCAGCCTCACCGAGGTCGCCGGCATACTCGGGATGCGACCCGCGACCGTCCGCTCACGGCACGCGCGAGCGCGGGCAACCCTGCGACTCGCCCTCGGCACCTGACGCCCAACCGTTGAAAAGTGCTCCAACCCCCGTGGTCTGGAGCACTTTTTGCGGTTTGGGGAACTAGACCCCGGTCGGGCGGGAGACGCGGCGGGTGGGGCGCGGCTCGCGGGATCCCGTGGTGTGGATCGCGTCGGCGCGCTGCTCCACGGCGAAGGTCGTCACGTTCTGCTCGATCGTGGCCACGGCGACACCGCCGCCCGGGGCACGGGTGACGCGACGCGAGCCGGAGTGCTCGGGTGCTGGGGTGTCGGGCACCTCGACAGGCTCAGAGACGGGGTCCTCGGCGGGCTCCGTGACCGGTTCGGCTTCGACGGACCCGACCTCGACTGGCTCGTCGTCCCCGAAGAAGTCATCGACGGTGGGGGCGCGCGGCTCGTCCTCGTAGTCGCCGAAGAAGTCGATGTTCTCGTCAGAGAGGGGTTCGTCCACGAAGATCAGCTCGGGCTGTGCGTCTTCCGGCGCTTCGGGCACGTCGACACGCTCAGCGGCCGGCTCGGGCGTGTAGCCGGGGTCGAGGGGCTGGATCTCGCCGGTGGAGAATGCCCAACCGATCGAGTCGCCCTGCGCGGCAGCCTCAGCGCGTTCGATGGTCTGCTGGTCGGCGAGAGCGGCGGCCTCTGCGGCCACAACCCGCGCCGCCTCGAGCTCGGCATCGCGGGCGGCCTGCGCATCCCGAGCCTCTTGCTCGTCGCGCAGTCGTAGGTGAAGTGCGTCCTGCTCCTCGCGCTCCTCGCGCTTGAGACGCGAGAGAGTCGCAACCGCCTGTCGGGCGATCGTGCGACCGGCGCGGTTGGCGCCGATAGTGGAAGCCTGCGGGCCGTAACCCGCGAAGAAGATGCGGCCGTCCTTCCAGGACGTTCCATTGGCGACGACGATGCCGCCCTCCTTCTCGCGCAGGCGGAGGGGGGCGAGGTGGCGTAGCTCGGGACGGAAGCCGGTCGACCAGATGATGACGTCGGCCTCCTGGAACGAGCCGTTCGCCCAGCGCACCCCGTTCGGCTCGATGCTCGAGAACATCGGGAGGGCCGCGAGCACCCCCCGCTCGATTCCGGCCTGGATACGGCGCGTGCGCGGAACACCGGTGCCGCTCACGATGCTGGGCAGGGCGCGTCCGGCACGCGCGGCCTCATCCTGAAGCGCAACGGCAGAGGCGCGGGCCTCGAGATTCAGCTCGCCGTCTTCGAGGAATTCGATCGGGCGGCGGCTGACCCAGGTGAGCGAGCCGGCGACCGACTCCAGCTCGAGCAGAAAGCCGATGGCCGAGGTGCCGCCACCGACCACGATGATTTTCTGGCCGACGAAGTCCTGCGCGCTCTTGTACTCGGTCGTGTGTACGTGGCGACCCTCGAAGCTGCGCAGGCCCGGGTACCACGGGATGAACGGCGAACCCCACGTGCCGGTCGCGTTGATGATGATGTCGGTCGTGACCTGCTGCGGCTTCTCGCCGTCGTGGAAGTTCACGAGCAGGTTCGGGCCCTTATTCTCCACGGATGTCACGTGCGCGGGCCGGACGACCTGGAAGCCATAGTGCTGCTCATACTGCCGGTAGTAGTCGGCCACGACGTTCTTGGCGGGAGCCTGCCGGTCGGCGTTCTCGAAGCTCAGGCCGAGCTCGTCCATTCCCGGAAGGTCGTTGATGCGGTGCGCGGAGCCGATTCTCAGGGCGTCCCAACGGTGCTGCCAGGCGCCGCCCGAAATGGGCCCGCGGTCGAGAACGACGAACTCGTTACCGGGATCGAGGCCCAGCCTCTTGAGGTAGAACGAGACGGAAAGCCCCGCCTGTCCGCCACCGATCACGACAACGGAGGTGTCGGTCGGTTCGGTGCTCACAAGTCAACGTTACCCGCTGGGCCTGCATGCTAAACTGCAGGCTACTTTTAAACCCACACTGTTCGTAGATTCCGGAACCACGAAGGTTCTCACTCGGACTTATTTTCATGAGGGGGTCACGCATGGGGCGAGGCCGTCAAAAGGCGAAGCACACCAAGGTCGCACGCGACCTGAAGTACTTCAGTCCTGACACGAACTATGGAGCGCTTGCCGCGGAGTTGTCCGGCGCGCCCTCCGACCCGCGTCTCGAAGAAGACCTGGCCGCGTGGCCGGAGTACGTCGCCGGGTCCTACACGGGCGATGACGACGAAGACGAAGACGACGAAACCGAGTCCCGCAGCGCCTAGTTCGACCACAGCGGGATCGTCAGCAGCCCCGCCGCGAGCCCGACGATGAGCACTGTCGTCACCAGCAGCCAGAATGCCGTGATGGCGAGGTTGATCCAGATTCCGGCGATGGCGAATCCGCGGCCGGCCGGCTCAGTGCGCACCGCGACGAATCCGAGCACGGCTCCGATCACCGGCACCACGAACACGAAGCCGCAGGCGAGCGAGACCAGGCCGAGCACAAAACTCGTGATGCTCAGGCCCTTCGCCGACGAGACGATGGTGGGGTTCGGGATGCTGTTCAACGTGGTCATGGCTCGACGGTAGCTGCGACATCCCGAATCACCGTCGTTTGTCGCCGAGCTGCGACACCCTGAGACGACGCGGAGACGCGGGATCAGTTCGCGTAGGAACCCACGAGACGCACGGCTCCACCGTCGACGCCCTTGGCGCCCTGCTCGAATCCGCTGAAGTCGCGGTCGCCGATGGTCACGCGCCCGGCAACCCACGCCGGGATCCCCTGCGTCTCGATCGCTCGCATCACTCCGGTCGCGGCGGACGCCGAAACGACGGCGAACATGCCGACGCCGAGGTTCCAGGTGCCCTCGCTCGACTCGAGCGTGCTTCCGCTCATGTTGCTGAGCACGCGGAACACGGGCTGCGGTGACCAGGTCGAACGGTCCACCTCGACCCAGGCACCGCGCGGCAGCACGCGGGCGAGATTCGCGGCAATGCCGCCACCCGTGACGTGGCTGAGCGAGTGGATGGCGCCGGGCAGCTCATCCAGAACAGCGACAAGGGGACCGGTGTACAGGCGGGTCGGCTCGAGCAGGATCTCACCGACCACGCCACCCAGTTCAGCGGAGTGATCGGTGTACCCGATGCCCTTGGAGGCCAGAATGTGCCGGACGAGCGAATAGCCGTTGCTGTGCAGTCCGGATGACGCCATGGCTATGACGATGTCCCCGTTCTGCACCTTCTCGGGGCCGAGCGCGTCGGCCGCCTCGACGAACCCGACGGCGGCACCGGCCACGTCGTAATCGTCGGGGCCGAGCAGCCCGGGGTGCTCAGCGGTCTCGCCGCCGACGAGGGCGGTGCCGGTCGCGGCGCACGCCTCAGCGATGCCACGAACGATGTCTGCGATGCGCTGCGGCACAACCCGGCCGCAGGCGATGTAGTCCGTCATGAACATGGGGCGGGCACCGACCACGATGATGTCGTCGACGACCATGCCGACCAGATCCTGGCCGATGGTGTCGTGCTTGTCGATCGCCTGCGCAATGGCCACCTTCGTGCCGACACCGTCGGTCGACGTGGCGAGCAGCGGGCGCGAGAAATCCTTGAGGAATGAGACGTCGAAGAGCCCGGCGAAGCCTCCGAAACCGCCGACGACTCCGGGGCCGTGGGTGCGGGTGACGGCATCCTTCATCAGGGAAACAGCGAGGTCACCTGCCGCTGTGTCGACGCCGGCATCACGGTAACTGCTGGAGGAAGTCTCGGTCACGTTTACAGAGTACCGGGGCACAACTTCACCGATGCGAATGTGCGAAACTAGAGACGGCCCGATCGGGTCGTCACCCCTACCCTCTGGAGCACGCTCCGCATGTGCGGCATCGTCGGTATCGTCTCGTCACAGCCCGCCAACCAGCAGCTCTATGACGCTCTTCTCCTCCTTCAGCACCGCGGCCAGGATTCGACCGGAATCGCCACGGCCGAGGGCAACACCCTCCACTCGCACAAGGTCAAGGGCCAGGTGCGAGAGGGCTACCGCACGCGTGACATGCGTGGGCTCCCCGGCAACATGGGTCTCGGCCACGTGCGTTACGCCACCAAGGGCAACGCGGGATCCGAGCAGGAGGCGCAGCCGTTCTACGTCAACGCGCCCTACGGCATCACCCTCGTGCACAACGGCAACCTCACCAACACGCGTGAACTGACCGACGAGCTCTTCAACATCGACCGCCGTCACCTCAACACCACATCCGACACCGAGCTACTCGTCAACGTGCTCGCCAACGAACTGCAGGCGCAGGTCTCCGGTGTCGACCTCGACCCCGACCAGCTGTTCGCCGCGGTCACCCGCGTGCACGAGCGCGTCGAGGGCTCCTACGCGACCATCGCGCTGATCGCCGGTCACGGGCTGCTGGCCTTCCGCGATCCGTTCGGCATTCGCCCGCTCGTTCTGGGGCGCCGCGCTGCGGGCTTCGTCGGGGACGACTGGATCGTTGCATCCGAATCTCTCGTTCTCGAGAGCGGCGGGTACGAAGTGGTTCGGGATGTCGCGCCCGGCGAGGCCATCTTCATCTCTCGCTCGGGTGAACTGTTCTCCAAGCAGTGCGCCGCGAACCCTCGCCTCGTGCCGTGCTCGTTCGAGTACGTCTACCTCGCCCGCCCCGACTCGATCATGAACGGCATCTCGGTCTACGACGCGCGCCTGCGCCTCGGCGACCGCCTCGCCGACACGATCGCGCAGTACACGCCCATGGGCGACATCGACGTGGTCATGCCGATCCCCGACAGTTCGCGCCCCGCCGCGATGCAGGTCGCCCAGAAACTCGGCATCGAGTACCGCGAGGGGTTCTACAAGAACCGTTACGTCGGACGCACCTTCATCATGCCCGGCCAGGCCGAGCGCAAGAAGTCGGTCAAGCAGAAGCTGAACGCCATGGGCTCGGAGTTCAAGGGCAAGAACATCCTCATCGTCGACGACTCGATCGTGCGCGGCACCACCTCCAAGGAGATCGTGCAGATGGCCCGCGAGGCCGGCGCCAACAAGGTCACCTTCACGTCCGCCGCTCCGCCGGTGCGCTTCCCGCACGTGTACGGCATCAACATGCCGTCACGGCAGGAGCTCATCGCGCACGGCCGCAAGATCCCGGACATCAACCGCGAGCTCGGCAGCGACTACCTGATCTACCAGGAGGTCGCGGACATGCAGTCGGCGATCCTCGAGGGATCCAACCTGACCGAGCTCGAGATGAGCTGCTTCACCGGCGAATACGTCACGGGGACCGTGTCGGAGGAGTACCTCGCCTGGGTAGAAGCCAACCAGCTCTCATAAGGCCCGAGTCATGAGCAACGAGTGGCGCCGGGTCGTCGCGGCTCTCGCGAATGCCGAGCGCCGCACCGTCTACGCCGCCCTGGTCGTGGGTGCGACTCCGGATATCCCTGCTCAACGCCTCGAGAAGGCCCTCGCCGCACTCGCCGATGCCGGGCTCGTCTCCCGCTCCACGGACGGCACCCCGACCGTGATCGAGGGAGTCTTCGCGGAACTGCTCGCGGCCGAGCCCGAGGTTCGACGGGACGGAGTGGACCGGTTCATCCGCGACGGTCGCATCGAGCAGTACCCCGCGAAGCCCGCACAGCGCCGGGAGATACTGGAGTGGGCGGTCGCGACTCTGCCACCCGGCGACCACACGGAGGCGGCGCTCAACCAAGCCCTCTGCCTGCTCGTAGACGACTTCGCGTCCCTACGGCGCTACCTGGTCGACGAGTCGCTGCTCGAGCGCACGCCCGACGGAAGCTCGTACCGCCGGACCTAGGCCTTCGGCTTGCGCGGCTCCTTGACGGGAGCCGGCTGCTGCCCCTCGACGACGTCGGCGGGGTTGCCGACCGTGGTGAGCTCGATCGTCGCGGCCTTTGCGCGGCGCAGTGAGATGCGGTCGGCGAGCAGGGCGAGCAACGCACCGAGCAGCGCACCGATGGTGACGCCGTAGAGGGCGAAGTAGCCGAAGAGGGCGCCGAAGCCGACGGCCGGGTCGACCGGGAACACCGCGGTCAGGATGAACGTGACGATGGCACCGATACCGGCACCGACGATGATGAACGCGGGGTACTTGGGTGCCCGGCGGATCGACACGTCATCGCGCGTCGTGATTCGTGCTTCGTCGGGCTCGCTCATGGGTCCATTCTCGCAGGCGTGACTGGGAGGTAATCCCGCAGGTCGGCACGCTGTCCCGAGGCGGCGACCCGGCCGTCGGCCATGGCGTCATCCCACGTCTCGCGACCGGTGGCGAGGGCCAGCCAGGTGGACGCGTTCATCTCGACCACGTTGGGCGGCGTGCCCCGCGTGTGTCGCGGTCCCTCGATCGCCTGCACCGCACCGAACGGCGGCACACGGATCTCCACGGTGTTGCCCTCGGCGCGCTCGGCGAGCAGCTGCAGCAGGTAGCGCACGGCCGTCGCGGTGTCGTCGCGCGACGGGGCATCGGCTAGCGCGGCGCTGATCGCCGCCCTGCCGATGTCGTCCGATATGCGTGCGCGGGCCATGCCCCAACGCTAGCCGCCGACGCGCACCGCACCGACCACGGTCTCCCCGTCGGAGGCGTATAAGGGCAGGTCCACGGGGATCTCGTCCTCGTTGAATTGCTCCGCCGCCGCAGTCTGTTCTGTGCCGAGCAGATAGCCGTCGACCCGGTCGCCACTCGGGCTCAGCCCGGTCGCGGCGACGAGGTCAGGCACCGTCCCATCCGGCTTCGGGATGCCGTAGCTCTGCCCCCGGTCATTCGTGCCCCACTCGATGGGGCGCTGCTTCGCCCACGTCGCGGTCAGCGACCAGGTCGCGCTCTCGAACGCTTCGATCTTGATCGTGTGCCGACCCGCAGTTACGTCCCGGAACACGTATCGCAGCGAGCCGGTCGCCTTGCCATCGACGAACTGGTCCGCGTCGCAGCGGTAGGTCGCACCCTTGGTGACCGCGTCGAGTCCCCACTCAAAGGTGCCGGGGGCCGTGCACTGGAACTCGAAGGTCACCTCCGTCGCGCCTTCGGGTCGCTCACCGAGATCGATGGATGCGTCGCCGATGCCCGCCCGCAGAATCGTCTCCGAGTAGAAGTCGGTCGCGCGATGTTCGAATACACCGACCGGCGCTTCGAGGGTGTACTCCCGCGGGTCCCGGTCTCCCGACGCGATAGCCGAGACGGCTCCGCCGGCGATGGCGCCCGAGAGGATGAAGGCGAGGGATCCGCCGATGAGGAGCCGTCGGCGCGAGGGGAGCGCCACGAGACGAGTGGACTGGACCTGCTGCACGAGCATCCCTCGCACGGCTGAATCGCGGTCGGTCATGAGCTGGTCCTTTCAAGAAGTGCGGGCGCGAGACCGGAAGCGAGGCGCTTCTTCGCCCGGGAGAGACGGGACTTGACCGTGCCGCGGGGGATCCCGAGCGCCTCGGCGACCTCCGCCTCGCTGAACCCTTCGAGCACGCTCAGGGTGATCACCTGTCGGTCGGCGAGGGAGAGTCCGCCCAGCGCGGTCACCGCTTCACTCGACTCGTCGAACTCGCGATCGATCGGCGGCGGCAGCTTGTCGAGCAGGGCGCGGTAGCGGCGAGCGCTGCGCGAGAGGTTGCGGGACACATTGGTCGCGGTCGCGAGCAACCACGGCAGCAGGGAGTCGCCGACGAACCGCACGCCCTCGCGCTTGCGCCACGCCTCGAGGAAGGTGACGGCGACGACCTCCTCCGCGTCGTGCCAGCCGGGCACGAGTCGCAGGCTGTGGCGCAGCACGCGGTCGCGATGGCGGTCGAAGACGAGCCCGAAGCTCTCCCCGTCGCCGCGCACTGCTGCGGCCCAGAGCTGGGAGTCGGTAGCGTCATCCATACCCTGAAGTGTCCGGCATGCGGCGATTGGTTCCCTCAACCACCATCCCGTTTGTTGGCCACGAGGGCGTTCAAACGGCCCAATGGTCAACAAACACCCTCGCGGCGAGCGCCCACCCGCGTTCTGTACTCTGAACGAGTGAAGATTCTTGTTCTCGGCTCCGGCGCGCGCGAGCACGCCATCATCACGTCCCTGCTCACCGAGCGGGCGGCGGATGGCACCCCCCGGCACGAGATCACGGCGGCCCCCGGCAACGCGGGTATCGCCCAGGACGTCGAGGTCGTCGCCCTCGATCCCACCAACGGTTCGATCGTGCGCGACTACGCGAAGGACAACGGCATCGAGCTGGTCGTCATCGGCCCCGAAGCCCCTCTCGTCGCGGGTGTGGCCGACAAGCTGCGTGCCGCCGAGATCCCGGTGTTCGGCCCGAACAGGGCTGCCGCGGCCCTCGAAGGCTCCAAGACGTTTGCCAAGCGGGTGATGGATGCCGCCGGAGTTCCCACCGGGCGTGCTGCGCGCGCCGCGACATCCACCGATGCCATTGCCGCGATCGACGAGTACGGCGCCCCGTACGTGGTGAAGGCCGACGGTCTCGCCGCGGGCAAGGGTGTGCTCGTCACCCCCGACCGCAACGCCGCGATCGCCCACGCCGAGTACTGGCTGCAGCACGGCGAGGTGCTCATCGAGGAGTTCCTGGCCGGCCAGGAGGTCTCGCTGTTCCTGCTCAGCGACGGTGAGAACGTGCTGCCGCTGTCGCCCGCGCAGGACTACAAGCGCGTCTTTGACCACGATGAAGGCCCCAACACCGGCGGCATGGGCGCCTACTCGCCGCTGCCGTGGCTCGAGGAGGGCTTCGTCGACGACATCATCGACACGGTCGGCCTCCCCACGATCCGTCAGCTCGCCGCCGAGGGAACCCCCTTCGTCGGCCTGCTCTACTGCGGCCTCATCGTCACCCGCCAGGGCGTGCGGGTCATCGAGTTCAACGCGCGGTTCGGCGATCCCGAGACGCAGGTCGTGCTTCCCCGGCTCGTCACCCCCCTCGCCGGCCTCCTGCTGGCCGCCGCGACGGGTCGTCTCGGCACTCTGCCGTATCCCAAGTTCTCGGATGACGTCGCCGTCACCGTTGTGCTCGCGAGCGAGGGCTACCCCGACTCGCCGGTCACGGGCCGCCCCATCACCGGACTCGACGAGGCCAAGGCGGTGCGCGGCGTCTCGATCGCCCACGCTGCGACCGCGAACTACGAGGGCAACTTCGTCGCCACCGGCGGTCGGGTTCTCAGCGTGGTCGCCGTCGGCTCCGACTTCGTGGATGCCCGTGCGCGCGTATACGAAGCACTCGGGCACATCCAGCTCGAGGGCAGCCACTTCCGCACCGACATCGCGCAGCGGGTCGCCGAGTGACCGCCGTTGCCGTACCCGGCTGGACCCACACCTACTCGGGCAAGGTGCGCGACCTGTACAGCTCCGAGCAGTACCCGGATGCGGTGCTCATGGTCGCGAGCGACCGGGTGAGCGCGTTCGACCATGTGCTGGAGCCGGGCATCCCGGGCAAGGGTGAGCTGCTCACCAGGTTGAGCCTGTGGTGGTTCGAGCAGCTCGACGTGCCGAACCATTTGGCGGAGGGCGAGATCCCGGACGAGGTGCAGGGCCGCGCGATGCTCGCGAAGACCCTCGAGATGTACCCGGTGGAATGCGTTGTGCGCGGGTACCTGAGCGGCAGCGGCTGGCTGGAGTACCAGCAGTCGCAGAGCGTCTGCGGCATCAACCTGCCAGCGGGCCTCAGCAACGGCGACCGCCTGCCGGAGCCGATCTACACCCCCGCGTGGAAGGCCCCCATGGGCGAGCACGATGAGAACATCACCTTCGAGCGCACCGTCGAGCTCGTGGGTATCGAGGCTGCGCGGGCGCTGCGCGACACGTCGCTCGCCATCTTCACGAGGGCGTCCGCGATCGCCGAGACGCACGGCGTCATCCTCGCCGACACCAAATTCGAGTTCGGCGCCGACCCGGTCACCGGTGAGCTGACCCTCGGCGACGAGGTGCTCACGAGCGACAGCAGCCGCTACTGGGACGCCGAGCTGTACGCCGCAGGCGGCCCCGACCGACTCGCGAGTTTCGACAAGCAGATCGTGCGCAACTGGCTCGCGGCCAACTGGGACCAGACCGGCACTCCGCCTGAGCTCCCCCCGGAGATCGTCGAGCAGACCGCGTCCCGCTACCGCGAGCTCATCGAGAGGCTCACGGGCGCGTGATCATCCGCTCGGTGCAGTGGGATAACGTCGCAGCCACCGCGCTGCGCGAGGCCCAGCGCATCGAGATCGCCGAGCGCTACGGCACAGACGACTCCGAACCCGGTCCCGCACCGACCGCAGATGACATCACGGCCTTCTTCGTGGCTTTCGAGAACGATGATCCGGATGCCCCGGCTCTCGGCTGCGGTGGCCTCCGCCAGCTCGGCGCGAGTGAGGCAGAGGTCAAGCGGATGTACGTCACCCCGGCCGCACGCGGCACGGGCGTGTCCACGGCTCTTCTGGATGCACTCGAATCCTTCGGCCGCTCCCGCGGCTGGTCCCGGCTCGTGCTGGAGACCGGAACCGAGCAGCCGGATGCGGTGCGGTTCTACGAGCGCGAGGGCTTCACGAGCATCCCGCGCTTCGGCTACTACGCCGACAGCGAGGACTCGCTCTGCTACGAGAAGTCCCTGATCGCGACCGATCCCGCGCTGGACACCCTCTGCGAGGGTTGCGAGTAGCTAGGCGTCGAGCGCCGCGATCACCTTCGCGCCGATCGCGGTCAGCTGCCCGACCTGCGCGTCGCTGAGGTTCGCGAACACCCGCTCGCGCACCTGACGAACCTGGCCGGGTGAGACACGACGCACCAACTGGATGCCCTCTGCCGTGAGCTGCACGATGCGCACCCGCCCATCACTCTCCGACACCGAGCGGCTCAGCCATCCCGACTTCTCCATGCTCTTCACCGCGTGGGTGAGGCGGCTCGGGGAGTAGCGCTGGGCGCGGGCGAGCGCGGCCATGGTGAGACGGCGGTCGGGGGCCTCGTAGAGGAAGACGAGCACTTTGTAGTACGCGTGGGGGAGGCCGCCGTCCGCCTGGGTCTGCGTGTCGAGGGCGTCATCCAGAACATGCGTCAGGAGCACAAGCGAGCGCCACGCCTCGTTCTGCTCGGTGGTCAGTGGCATTGATTAAGACTAGCGGAATAGTTGAACTCTCAAATAAGTTATACCCCGGTGACGCGTGAGATACCCAAGCGCAGCACCAGCGAAACGGAACAACCCCATGAATGCAGCGACATCGAACCCGAACCTCCTTGCCGCAGACACGTCCATGGGTGCTGTGACCCTGAAGGTCGGCAATGTCGACACGATGACCGCGTACTACCGTGACGGTGTCGCGCTGCAGGTCCTCAGCGAAGGGCCGGGCAGCGTGACCCTCGGTCGCGGCGGCACGCCCGTGGTGATCCTGGAGCACGCGCCGGCGCTGAAGCACGCGTCGCCGAGGGATGCGGGGCTCTTCCACACGGCGATCCTCTTCGACACCGAGGAGGCCCTGGCCGCGGCCGTCTACGCGGTCGCCCAGCGCTACCCGAACACGTTCACCGGCAGCTCGGACCACCTTGTCAGCAAGGCGTTCTACTTCACCGACCCCGAGGGCAACGGTGTCGAGCTGTACTGGGACCGCGACCGCACGACCTGGAGCTGGACGCACGGCGTGATCGAGATGGGCACGCTCTACCTCGACCCGAACGCGTTCCTGCAGCAGAACCTCACAGAGCAGGCCGTGGAATCGGCGGTCATCGGCGGCGCCTCGGTCGGCCACGTGCACCTGCAGGTCGGCGACGTTCAGACCGCGCACGACTTCTACGTGGACCGCCTCGGCTTCGAGGAGACCATCAACTACGGCGGCACCGCCCTGTTCGTGAGCGCGGGCGGCTACCACCACCACATGGCGATGAACGTGTGGAACTCGGCCGGCGCAGGTCCCCGCCTGCCCGCACTGGGGCTGGGGCAGATCGACATCAGGGTGCCGTCGCTCGATGACGTCGGCGCACTCACCGAGCGGCTGTCCCACTTCGGTGTGTCGACGCGCGACGACGGGCAGACCGTCTCGTTCGACGACCCGTGGGCGAACCTGATCCGGGTCGCGGTCGCCTGACCTGTCTTCCGCCCTTTCTGGGGTGAGCGGATGCCGCGGCGCCCGCCCTACGCTTCGAACATGACTACACCGCTCCCCGAACTGCTCGCCAAAGTCGCGACCCTGAACGACCCGAAGAACCCGTTCACGTACGAGGTGAAGGGCAACACGATCGTCGGCAAGTGGGACATCGTGAGCGCCAAGTCGCTGTACCCCAAAGAATTCACGACCATCGACAAGAAGTTCTCGATCACGGTCGAGCTCGATGAGAAGAAGGGCACCTGGAAGGCGAAGGAGAAGTCGCAGGACAGCGGCGGCTCGATCAGCGGCGGCGGCATCAGCTTCGGCACGTCGACCAACTCGTTCTCGGGCAAGAGCAGCAACAAGTCGTTCGGCTTCGAGCTCGGCGGCATCAACAAGACGAAGGATGGCGTGAGCCCGATCCTCACCTGGTCGTTCGACTCCTCCAAAATCAAGGGACCGCTGTTCGAGCTGCTCGAGTCCAACGGCTGGACGAAGAAGAAGGGTCTGTTCGGCTGATCGGTAGGGTTGCCGCATGACCGAACCGCGCCCTGTCGCCCTGATCACCGGAGTCGGCCGCACCGTCGGAATCGCCGCCGGGATCGCACTTCGCCTCGCCGCAGATGGCTGGGATCTTGCCCTCAACTACTGGACTCCCGCCGACCGCAGCATCTTCGGCGACAGCGCCGACGCCGGACTCGGCGACCTCGTCTCCGCACTCGAGAGCCTGGGTGCGGCAGTGCTGCCGGTACCCGCCGACCTCGAGCTTCCCGACTCCGCGAGCGAGATCTTCCGCGAGGTGCAGGCCGGGCTCGGGTCGCCGTCCGCCCTGGTGCTGTCGCACGCGTGGGACATCGACTCCGGCATGCTCGACACGAGCGTCGAACAGTTCGACAAGCACTTCGCGATCAACACGCGGGCAAGTTGGCTCCTCATCCAGCAGTTCGCGAAGCAGCTCGAGACAGACGAGGGCCGCATCGTCGCGATCACGAGCGACCACACCGTCGGCAACCTGCCCTACGGGGCGAGCAAGGGCGCGCTCGATCGCATCGTTATCGCCGCCGCGAAAGAGCTCGCGCACCTCGGCATCAGCGCGAACGTCATCAATCCGGGCCCGATCGACACGGGGTGGATGACGCCCTCCGTGCGCGAGCACCTCACCGGCCTCCAGCCCACGGGGCGGCTCGGAACGCCCGACGACACTGCGGACCTCGTGTCGTTCCTGCTGTCGGCCCACGGCGCGTGGATCAACGGCCAGCTCCTCAAAAGCGACGGCGGCGTCAGCAGCTAGGCCGTCTCGTGGATGGTGATCGCCGCGTTCACGAGTGCGAGGTGGCTGAGGCCCTGCGGAAGGTTGCCCCAGAATGAGTTGTCGGCCGGGTCGATCATCTCGGCGAAGAGACCAACGTCGTTGGACAGCTCGACGAGTTGATCCATGAGCTCGATGGCCTCCTCCCGACGCCCGACGCAGGCAAGGGCCGACGCCAGCCAGAACGAGCAGGCGACGAACGCCTGCTCCTCGGCCTCCGCACCGGTGAACCGGTAGACGAGGGGGCCGCGACCCAGCTCGGCGCGGATGGCATCGACGGTCCGCGACATCCTCTCGCCGCGGTCGAAACCACTCGGTGCATGCAGCAGAACGGATGCATCGAGCTCGTCACTGCCCTCGAACGACACGTATGACTGCCGCTCCTCCGACCAGCAGTGTTCGGCGATGTGGGCGGCGATCGCGTCCCGCTCCCGGGACCAGCGCTCCGGGCTGCTCGGAATCTCGCCCAGCTCGCTCAGCTTCACCGCCGCGTCGAGCGCCTGCCAGCAGCCCATCATCGACGCCGTGTAGTGGCGGCGCTCCGGCAACTCCCACATGCCGGAGTCGGGCTGGCGCCACAGGTCGCAGGCGCGATCGGCTGCGGTCACGAGCATGTGGCCGGTCGGGTCGTCGAGTACGTTGCCCGCCTCGACATAGTTCAGCATCATGCCGAGAAGGTCGCCGTAGACGCCGTGCTGGTCCTGTCCTGCAGCCGGGTTGCCGGAGACGACCGGCTGGCTGCCGCGCCAGCCGGGGGCGTCCAACTCGGCGACACCGTCCGGCAGCGAGCCGTCGAGCGTGTAGAAGATGTGCGGGTCGGGACCGTGCTTGCGGATGGTGCGCACGAGCCAGGCAACCGAGGCCTGGGTCTCCTCGCGGAGGCCAAAACGGGTGAGGGCGTGCACCGTGTACGCGGCGTCACGCACCCAGGCGAACCGGTAGTCCCAGTTCTTATGGCCGGAGCGGCTCTCCGGCAGCGACGTCGTCGGAGCTGCCGCGATCGCCCCCGTCGGCGCGAAGATGAGCAGCTTGAGGGCAAGAGCACTACGCTGCACATGCTCCGACCAGGGGCCGTCGTAGTGGAACTCACGCGACCAGGTGCGCCAGTTGGCGATGGTGCGGTCGATGCCGATGTCGGTCTTCTCCGGGATCGGGAGGTGAAGGGGCTCATCTGCCGAGCCGACCACCGTGAGCAAGTGGCGCGACTTCGGCGCGGTGACGAAGGTGCCGGCCAGCTCGCGCTCGCCACCGCCGCGCGGACCGTGGTCCACGCCGCGCACGGCGAGCGTCACGCCGTCCACGCGGAGTACCTGGCCGTGGGTGGTGTCGTCCTTCCACGGGGAGGCCGTGCTGAACATGGTGCCCGGGGTGACGCGCCAGCGGAAGCGCAGCTCTCCGCGGATGCCCTCGATGCGGCGGGCGAGTTCCACCCAGGGCAGGCGGCCGGCGATGCCGGTGACGAGCGCGTCCGTCAGCCGCGCGGAGCCGAGGGCCGTGGTGAACGTGGTCTGCAGCACGTTCGTTCCGGGAACGTAGCGCCGGGTCACCGTGAACGGGTCGGTGGGCGCGAGCTCGATCGCGCCGCCCGATTCGGCGTCGAGCATCCGCGCGAACGGCGGAAGGGAGTCGAGACTCGGCACCGGGAGCCAATCGATCGACCCATCCGCCGCGATCAGGGCGACGGTACGGCCATCACCGATCGCCGCGTAGGAGCGCAGGTCGACGTAGCCGTCGGTGCGGTCGGGTTTCAGGCGAGTGGCGCGGGGCATGGTTCACGGTAATACGCGCGACCGGGAGCGCGTCCTCAGGCTGTGAGGCGGCTGGGCGTCAGCCGTCGAGGCGCTCGTCGAGCTCGGTGATCACGTCCCACGCGCCGTCCTCCTCGTTGGACAGCACAACGACGTCGACGTCCTCCTCGAGGTAGTGGCGCACGATGCCGCTCGCGCCGGTGTTCACGCCGTCCTTGTAGTACGACCGCACCGTGCCGTCCTCGTTCATGTCGAACTCGAGGCCAAAACCGTACTTCGTCTCATCGTCGTGCTCCACTTGCGGGGAGAAGAACTCGTCGGTGTATTCGGGGCTGAGCAGCGTGCCATCCCGAACCGCGTCGAGGAAGCGCAACAGGTCGTGGGCCGTCACCTGCGCGCCGTCGGACGGGCTGCCGATCGGCGGGTAGCTGTAGATGTTGCTCTTCCAGGTGCCGTCTTCGCGGCGATCCCATCCCTCGGCGAGGCGGGGCGCGGCATCCCGACGGTCATAGAAGCCGGAGTCGCCCATACCCGCCGGGCCGAATACCTCGTCGAAGACGTACTGGCGGTAGTTGGTGCCCGTGACCTTCTCAAGCGCGAGGCCCGCGAGGATGTAGCCGACGTTGCAGTAGCGGCACTCGACGCCGGGGTCCTCGTTCGGCTCCTTGTCGACGAACTGCGGCAGGTAGTCGGCGGCCTCGAGGAATCGGTAGTTGGGGGTGTCGACGAAGAGCGCCTCGTACGACTCGCCGTCCTCCTCGTCCGCGTCGTCGCGGATGCCGCTCGTGTGGGTGAGCAGGTGCAGGAGGTTCACCTCGATCGGTATCTTCGTGCCCTCGAGAGCGTCGACATAGTGGTGGATCGACAGCTCGAGGTCGAGGTTGCCCTTTGCGACCTGCTGCAGCACCGCGACGCTCGTGAACAGCTTCGTGATCGAGGCGGTGTCGAAGCGGGTGTCGAGGGTGTTCGGCACATTCCAGCGGCGGCTCGCGAGGCCACTCGCCTGCTCGAAGATCACGCCGCCCGCCTTGCGCACAACGACCACGCCGTTGAAATCCTTGTCGGCGAGGAAGTCGGAGAGTCCTGTGGTGTCCATGGGAGGAGTTTACCGAGCGCCTAGCATGGGATCCGTGCCCGCCCTCCGCCTCAGCCGCATCGCGGCGATTCCGTTCGCCCCCGTGCTGCTGGTGCAGGGCAAGCGCCTGCGACGCGAGACTCCGAAGCTTCCGGATGCCGCGCTCCCCTGGTCGGGCTCCGAAGCCGGCCCCTCCGCTCTCCGCCTCCTCGTGCTCGGCGATTCCACCGCTGCGGGTGTCGGCGCCGCAACGCAGGATGAGGCGCTCCCCGGGAACCTGGCCCGCGAGCTCTCCGCCCGCTGGTCGCGCGGCGTCGAGTGGACCGCGCTGGGCGAGAACGGCGCAACCGCCCGCGACCTGGTCGAACGCTTCCTTCCCGTTGCGCTGGAGGAGACCTACGACTTCGTGTTCCTCAGCATCGGGGCCAACGACGCGCTCGACCTGCGGTCGCGCTCGGCGTTCGGGCGGGACATCCGAACCCTGCTGACGGCGCTGCGCTCCCGCAATCCCGACGCACAGCTCATGATGTCTTCGCTGCCCGCGTTCTTCCGCTTTGTGCTGCTGCCGAACCCGCTGCGCTGGAACCTCTACCTGCACTCCCAGAATCTCGAGACCGAGGCCCGGCGCATCGTCGCGCAGTTTCCGGGCGTGATCATGTCGCCCGCACCGCCGCCCTACACGGACGGCTTCTTCGCGACCGACCTCTTCCACCCCTCGGCGAGCGGCTACAAGGACTGGGCGCGCTTCGCCATCGACGACGCGTTCGAGAAGGGCCAGCTCGCGTGAAGCACAACGGGTACGGCAGCCGGCTGCTCGCCTTCGTTCTCGCGCCCCTGCTGTTTCCGCAGAGCCGCGTGGTGCTCTCGCATCTGCCGATCCTGTCGGAGGCCGAGCCGGGATGGCGCGGCACCGTCGACGGCCCTGACCCGCTGCGCCTGCTCGTGCTCGGCGACTCGACCGCCGCGGGTGTCGGCGTGGACGACAACACCTATGGACTCGCAGGCAACCTGGCGAGGGAGTTCGGGGCGGTGCTCGGTCGCGGCATCGAGTGGACGGTCATCGCCCGCTCGGGCGCGACAACCGGCGAGGTGCGCAACTTCTTCCTCGGGCTGTCGACGCGCTCCGAGTTCGACCTGATCTTCGTCTCGACCGGCGTCAACGACGTGATGCACCTGCGCACGACGGCCGCGTTCACCGCCGACCTCGCCCTCATTCTGGAGGGGCTCGAAGCCGCGTCGCCGTCCGGCACGATTTTTCTTGCCGGGATACCGCGCATGGAGCACTTCACCTCGCTGCCCGACCCGCTCGGCACCATCCTCGGTGCGCGTGCGTACCGGTTGAACGCGGGGGCGCACCGCGTGCTCGAGCGGCACCCGCGCGTGGTTCACGTTCCGCCGTGGCCGATCGGTACACCGGGATTCTTCGCGCGCGACGACTTCCACCCCTCAGCACTCGGCTATGCGGCCTGGGCGAAGAAGGCGGTGGGCTATTGGCAGCGACGACGCTCGCCGAGGCAGTCGGGCTGATCCCTACTACGGGACAACGCCAGATCGTGGGCGTCGCCGGTGAGCCGGGCGCGGGAAAGTCGACGATCGCCGCGCTGCTCGTCGCGGCGCTCGGACCCACCGCCGCCTTGCTGCCGATGGACGGGTATCACCTGCCGCAGGCTGAGCTGGTCGAACTCGGCCGGCGCGACCGCATGGGGGCCGCCGACACGTTCGACGTTGACGCGTTCGTCGCGACTCTGCGCGACCTGCGGTCTGGGCGTGCCACCTACGCCCCCGACTTCGACCGCACGATCGAGGAGCCCGTCCAGGGCGCGCTCGCGTTTCCGCCCGAGCTGCGCACCATCGTGGTGGAGGGCAACTACCTGCTGCACGATGCGGGCGGCTGGGAGCGGGTACTTCCGCTGCTGGACCTGAGTTTCTTCGTGGAGGTCGAGCCGGGCATCCGGCAATCGCGCCTCATCGAGAGGCACGTGCGCTTCGGCAAGACGCCCGAGGCCGCGCGCGCCTGGGCGCTCGGCCCCGACGAGCACAACGCCCGGGTCGTGCGCGCCTCGGCTCACGGTGCCGACCACGTCATCGCGCTGCGCTGACAGCCGGCCAACGCGAAAGCGGGGCGCCCGGTTGCCCGAAACGCCCCGCCTCACACCGCTATCTAGACGGATGCCACGGTCTCCTCGACCACGTCGGCTGGCTTGCTCCACGCGCGCGGCGTGGGCTTCGCGAAGAAGAGCGCCGCGACCAGGCCGATCAGCGCAACCGCTGCGGGCAGGAACATGGCCTGTCCCATAGCGGCACTGAAGCCGTCGGCGATGGCATCGGGCATGGTGCCTCCGCCGAACTGTGATCCGCCCTCGGCCGCGCTTGCACCGACCTCGGCCGTGATGCGGGCCTGCATCAGCGCGGCGATAGCGGCTGAGCCGAGCACCGCACCGATCTGGCGCGTGGTGTTGTACACACCGGAACCGGCACCCGCGAGAGCCATCGGCAGGTTGCGCGTCGCCGTGGTGGAGAGCGGCGCCCAGATGCCCGCGTTGGCGAGACCGAGGAGGGCTGCGGGGAACAGCAGCATCCAGATCGGCACGTCGGGCGACAGCATGGAGCCGAACCAGAACAGCGCGATCGCGAGGAAGGCGAAGCCGGTGCCCGCGATGTAGCGCGGGTTGACCCGATCGACGAGCTTGCCGACCACGGGGGCGAGGCCACCGGAGATGACGGCCATCGGGATCAACATAAACGCCGACTGGGTCGGGGTGAGCTCGCGCACCGACTGGAAGAAGATCATCAGAGGCAGCACCATGCCGGTGATGACGAAGCCCATCGCGGTGATGGCAATGTTGGCGAGGCTGAAGTTGCGGTCACGGAACAGGCCGAGGGGAAGCAGCGGCTCACCCTTCTGCACGGCCTGCCACACGACGAACGCGATCAGCACGACGACGCCGACGATGATCAGCAGCGGCACGGTGATGAAGCCGGTGATGACACCCCAGTCGTAGGTCTCGCCCTCCTGCAGCCCGAAGACCACGAGGAAGAGGCCGACGCCACTCAGCACAACACCGAGGATGTCGAATTTGTGGGCGTGCGTCGTGAGCGAGGGCACGAGGCGCCAGGCCAGCACGAAGCCGATGATTCCGACGGGCACGTTGATGATGAAGATCCATTCCCAGCCGGGACCGTCGACGAGCAGTCCGCCGAGGATCGGGCCGACGAGCGTCGCAACTCCGGCGGTCGCACCCCAGAGGCCCATGGCCGCACCGCGGCGGTCGGGGGCGAAGATGCGGGTGATGATCGCCATCGTCTGCGGCGTCATCAGCGCGGCGCCGAGACCCTGGACGACGCGGGCGACGATGAGCCATTCGATGTCCCCGGCCACTCCGCACCACAGCGACGACAGCGTGAAGATGACGAGACCGACGAGGTACAGGTTCTTCGGGCCGAAGCGGTCACCGAGACGCCCGGTGATGAGCAGCGGTACGGCGTAGGCGAGCAGGTAGGCGCTCGTCACCCAGACGACGCTGTTGATGTCGGCGTCGAGGTCCTCGATGATCGCAGGGGTCGCGACCGAGACGATCGTCGAGTCGACGAGAATCATAAAGAATCCGAGCACAAGCGCCCAGAGCGCTGGCCACGGCTTTGCTATTACTTCTGGCTGGTTCATTTCTCTCTTAGTCCTTGATGGTGTGCTGGAGGCCGACAGGTTTCTCGGCCTCCCAGTCGATGACGCCGCTCTCGAGGTCGGCGATGAGTTTTTCGAGGTACGCGACCTCGGCGTCGTGCATGGCGAACAGGTACGGCGCGTCGAGCAGGTAGCGCGCGGGCACGCCCTTCGCCTGCACTTCCTCGTACTCGGTCATGCCCTGCTCGCGATCGACGGCGAGCGCCGCGAGTCGCGTTCGGAGGAGCTGGATGACTTTGGATAGTGGCAGGTTGTGGGCTTGCCCAATGGCGAGCGGGAATCTCGGGTATTCGTTGATCGGTTCGGCGATGAGCTCCTCGACGCGGTCGAGCAGCTGCTCTCGTCCCTCGTCGGTGATCTCGTAGGTGGTGCGCTCGGGCCGGTTGCCGTCGCGGTCGGTGCCCGTGACGCGCACGAGTCCGGCCTCGTCGAGCTTGTTGACCGCGTGGTACAGCGAGCCGGGCCGCACCTTGACAATGCGATCCTCCTTGCGCAGCAGCAGCACCTGGTACATCTCGTACGGGTGCATGGGGCGTTCGGCGAGCAGCGCGAGGGCCGCCATTCCGAGCGGCATGAGTTCGTACGACATGACTATTCCTTGTTGATTGTTCGGCATGAACTATTCCAGTTGGAATATACGCTTCCCAGACTACTGATGCAAGAGGTGGTTTACGCTCTCCGGATGCGATCCGTCCTCGCGGGCCTCGCCGTGCTCGCCCTCGCCGGCTGCGCCGCGACCCCTGCCCTCTCCGCCGATGCGCCGACGGACAAGCCACTCAGCTTCACGGCTTTTCAGGGCGAGTGGTCGGATGCCCGGCTCATCGACCAGAGCGCCGACGCCATCGATGTGGTCGCCGTCGACGGGCTCAACCTGACCGCAGAGGGTGGAGTCACCCCCGCCAGCCCGGAAGCCCTCGCCCAGGCCGACCAGGCTCACACCGACGGGCTCACCGCCGAGATCATGATCGGCAACTTCGATGCCGACCTCTCCGACTTCAGTGAGGAACTCGCCTGGGCCACCCTGTCCGACCCTGCCCGCATCGAGACCGCAGCGAGCACCGTGGCCAACGTCGTCGCCGAGCAGGGTTGGGACGGCGTGAGCATCGACCTCGAGTCGCTCGAGGCGCGCGACACCGCCGGGCTCACGGCGTTCGCTGCGGCTCTGCGCGAAAAGCTCGGGCCCGCGAAGAGCCTCAGCATCGCGCTTATGGTGGAGCACTCGGCCGCCGGCTACGCGGACGCGGGCTATGACCTCGAGGCGCTTGTGCCGCTCATCGACCGCTTCGTCCTCATGGCCTACGACGAGCACGGGCCCTGGGAGGACATCCCGGGCCCGATCGGATCACTGGAATGGCAGCGCGCCGGCGTCGAAGGGCTGCTCGAGGTCGTACCGGCCGGGCAGATCGAGCTCGGCGTCGCGGGCTACGGCTACAGCTGGGGCGCCACCAACTCGGGCCAGCTCTCCGTGGAGGACGCACGCGGGATCGCCGGCGACGACGCCGTGTGGGACGAGACTGCCGGCGAGTGGACGGCGACGGTCGGTGGGGTGGAAGTGTGGTGGAGTGACATCCGCTCGTTCCAGCAACGGGTCGAACTCGCCCAGGAACTCGGCCTCGGCGGGGTGGCGCTGTGGTCGCTCGAGACCAGCGACCCGATCGGTGCCGCCGACCTCGGGTAGAGTTGGGGCATCCACCCCCGCGCGAACTCTTGGGAGTATTTGGTGCCAACAATCGTCGTAGAGGTCATGCCGAAGGCAGTGCTCCTCGACCCGCAGGGCAAGGCCGTCACCGGCGCCCTCCACCGCCTCGGCAAGTCGAACATCAGCGAGGTGCGCATCGGCAAGCGTTTCGAGGTCACTGTCGTCGAGGTCACGCCCGAGGTGCTCGCCGAGGTGCAGGCGCTCGCCGAGGACATCTTCTCCAACCAGGTCATCGAAGACGTCGTGAGCGTGACAGCGGTATGAGAATCGGTGTCGTCACCTTCCCCGGATCCCTCGACGACCGCGACGCCCAGCGCGCCGTACGTCTCGCCGGCGGTGAGGCCGTAGCCCTCTGGCACGGCGACCACTCGCTCGACGGTGTCGACGCGATTGTGCTGCCCGGCGGCTTCAGCTACGGCGATTACCTGCGCTGTGGCGCCATTGCGGCCCACTCGCCGATCATGAGCGAGATCATCGACGCGGCGAACGGCGGAATGCCCGTGCTCGGCATCTGCAACGGCTTCCAGATTCTTGTCGAGGCGCACCTGCTGCCCGGCGGGCTGATCCGCAACGATCACGGCGACTTCATCTGCCGCGACCAGAAGCTGCGCGTCGAGAACACCGACACCGCCTGGACGAGCGGATTCCAGACCGGCCAGGAGATCACCATTCCCCTGAAGAACGGCGAGGGCGGCTTCATCGCCGACCAGGAGACCATCAACCGCCTCGAGGGTGAGGGCCAGGTCGCGTTCCGATACCTCGAGGTCAACCCCAACGGATCGGCCAACGACATCGCCGGCATCTCGAGCGCGCGCGGCAACGTGGTGGGGCTCATGCCGCATCCCGAGCACGCGGTCGAGGAGGGCTTCGGCCCCGACACCCGTGCAGCCATGCGCTCGGGCACCGACGGGATCACCTTCTTCACGAGCGTCATCCAGTCGTCGCTGCTCGCTCGCGCGTGACCCCGCGCAGTCTCTACCGTCTCGTCGCGATCGCCGAAACGGTCACCTGGACCCTGCTCATCACGGCCCTCATCGTGCGCGCTACGACCGGGCTCGCGATCGCCGTCACCGTCGCGGGCGGCCTGCACGGGTTCGTGTTCCTCGCCTACGGTGCGACCGCGCTGCTCGTCGGGATCAACCAGCGTTGGCGGCTCGCCGTCATCCTCTTCGCCGTTCTGACGGCTGTGGTGCCGTTCGCGACGATCCCCTTCGAACGCTGGCTGGAACGCCGCTCGCTGCTGGTCGGCGACTGGCGCACCGAGGCCACGGACGACCCGCGCGATGGCCGCCTCATCGACCGCCTGGTGCGCTGGATGCTGCGGCGCCCGTACCTGCTGCTGGCTCTCGTCGCCGTGGCAGTCGTTGTGGTGTTCGTGGTGCTGTTGCTGGCGGGGCCGCCGGGGAAGTAGGGCTCGGCTCGGGACCGCGGACGAGGCCAGCGCGGGTCGGGCAGGCTGCTGGGATGGCTGCGCGCAAGCCGATCCCGGCACCCCTCGATGGCATGCCATTCTCGATCCGCGACGCCCGACTCAGGCTGGATGGCCTCGTGGCGCTCGGCGACCACCTCGTGGGCGACCCGCGGCAGGTGGATCCCGGCGACCTGAGACCGTACGCGACTCTCGCGCAACTGGCGGCGAGCCTGCATGACTTCTCGGGACGTGGGGCGCGTGCCGCGGCATCCGCCCTGAAATTGATCAGGGTTGGGGCCGAATCGCCGCCCGAGCTGCAGGGGGGGAGATCCTCGATCGGAAGGGCAGGCGGCTGGGGTTCGCTGACCTGTTATACCGCGAGGTGAGGGTCGTCATCGAGTACGACGGTGAGCATCACCGCACGAACTCCGCCGCCTACGACCGCGACGAGTCTCGCATCGAGAGCTTCATCGAGGCTGGCAACGCGGTGGTGCGAGTGCGCAAGGGCGCGCTGTTCACGCGGCCGGAGAGTGTCGTGGCGCGGGTTCGTCGCGCGTTCGAGACGAGCTAGACCGCGAGCGCAGCAGCCGCCCGGCGCTGGGCGGCCAGGTCCGCGATCGAGAGCACAACGGCGACCACGCAGAGCGCCGCGAGCACCGGTCCCGCGATGTCGACCGCGAGGCGCAGACCGAGGTTCGTGGCGAGCGCGCCCGCCCCGACGGCGGCGAGCGCCTGCAGCAGGTAGGCGAACAGGTAGAGCAGTGAGAGGGTCGCGCCGCGGTGCTCCGCGGGAGCTGTGCGGTTGAGCAATCCGAGGCCGCCGGTGAACGCGAACGAGTAGCCGATGCCTCCGACGACACACCAGACCAGAAGAAGAACGAGGCTTCCGGATGCCGCGCTCGCAACCATCACTCCGAGGCCGAGTAGTGACACCGAACCGCCCACGATGATGGCCACGTGCGCGGGAACTCTCGACAGGAACAACGCCGTCACACCGATCGACAGCGACGAGGTTCCGAGCAGCAGGCCGATCGTGAGCAGGTTGTCGGTGGCGGCGAGCTCGCGGGCCATGTTCGCGCCGAGCGACAGGAAGATGGCGCCGACCGCGTAGGCGACCGAGACGGAGATGGTCGCGAGGATAAACGCACGCGTCATACCGGGGGCGAGGTGCGGGGCCTCGAAACGGAACGGGACCGCGGCGGCGGGGCGATCATCCGGAGTCAGCGCGACGAGCACCCAGGCAGTGACGCTCAGCACCAGGAGCACGGCGAAACTCAGCACGAGGGGCAGGGGTGCGAGCTCGGCGAGTGCACCGGAGACGATGAGGGCGAGTGTGAGACCGGTGGAGGTCGATATCGTGGCGAGCGTGCTCGCGAGCCGGGGGTTGCGGGTGTAGTTGTTCTCGACGAGTGCGGCCGAGGCGGCACCGATCGCGAAGCCGGTGCCGATGCCCTGTAGGGCGCGAGCCGCGAAGAGGAAGCCGACGTTCGGCGCGACGGCGAAGATGACGGCGGCGACCGCGATGAGACCGATGCCGAGCAGCATGGCGCGGCGACGGCCGATCGTGTCGGAGAGGCTGCCGAAGACGAGCAATACGAGCAGGAGAGCGGCCGGGTAGGTCGCGAACACCGAGGTGGTGATGACGGAGGTGAGACCCCACTCGTCCGCGTAGACGGGGTAGAGCACGCTTGGTGCACCGCTCGCCCACAGGCTGAGCGCGAGCACTACGGCGGAGGACCAGAACGTGCCGCGGCGGCCAAAACGAATCATTGCGCGAGCCTATACCCCTAGCTTGGATTTTCCAACTTAGCTGGTAGGCTGAGAGCATGGAGAAGCGTTGCCAGATCGTCCGCACTCTCGACGTCGTGGGCGAGAAGTGGTCACTACTCATTGTGCGCAACGCCCTGCGCGGGCAGACCCGGTTCTCCGAGTTCCGCGAGAGTCTCGGGGTGCCCACCGACGTGCTCACGTCCCGCCTCGCGACGCTCGTCGAGGGCGGGATCCTCGAGAAGCGGGCATACCGCGAACCCGGGAGTCGTGAACGATCGAGCTACCACCTGACCTCCGCAGGCGAGGGCCTCGGGTTGGTGTTCGCCGCCATGATCCAGTGGGGCGACGACTTCAACCCCGCTCCCACCGGCCCCGTCTATCGCGTGGTCGACCCCGCGGGCGGCGACGCGTTGCGCCTCACCTACGTCGACGAGCGCGGCGACACCCGGGAGTCAGCGAGCGTCGTGCGTGACAGCGACATGGCCCGGTAGCGGTATGGATGACGTGAACTGTGCCGCCCGCTCCTGCGCGTCCACGGTTCCCGTGAAGAGTCCGATCGGCTCGGTCTTGGTGCGCTCCGGCTTCTTGACGGCGGCCTCGACGAGCTCGATGCGCTGGCGGGGCAGCCCGGCACCCTGGGCCTGGATCCACTCGACCATCTCCTCGCGGATGTAGCAGCGCAGGTCGAACAGCGTCGGAGCGTCGATCGCGGTGACAAGGATCCGCACGCGCACGAACCCGCCGACGGCATCCGTCACCTGCAGCACGGACGCGCGGCCGTCCCAGATGGTGGCGCGCTGGAGCACCTTCTCGAGCTCGACCCGCATTGCGGACGGGCTGATGCGCCAGTCGAGGTCGAACTCGACGGCACCGAGCAGCTCGGAGCTGTTGCGCGTCCAGTTCTGGAACGGCTTCGTCGTGAACCAGGTCGAGGGCAGCACCATGCGGCGGTCATCCCACAGGTGCACCACGACATAGGAGAGCGTGACCTCCTCGATGCGGCCCCACTCGTTCTCGACGATGACCACGTCGTCGACACGGATCGCGTCACTGAAGGCGAGCTGGATTCCGGCGAACACGTTGGCGAGAGTGGACTGCGCGGCGAGACCGGCGACGACGCTGACCAGGCCGGCGGAGGCGAGCACGCTCGTTCCCACGGCCTCGACGCCCGGAAAGGTGAGCAGGATGGCGCCGATGGCGAGGATCGTGATCACGACGTTGACCAGGCGGCTCACGATCGCGAGCTGAGTGTGCATGCGCCGCGCCACCTTGTTGTCGGGAATGTCGGTGCGGTAGCGGGACATCCCGATGCCGATGGCGAAGCCGAGGAGCGCGCCGAGCAGCCAGGCGATCGCAACGATCGCCGCGATCAGCAGGCCGTGCTGCACCAGCCCGAGGTAGGTGGGAGCCGGGAACGCCAGCTGCACGGCCGCGACCACCGCGATCACGAGCATCAGCAGTCGGAACGGATGACGCGCACGGCTCGTCAGCGACTTCGGCCACTCGCGCCGGCGCGCGAACAGCCGGGCGATGCCGGCGACGATCGCGACGAGTACCAGCGCCGCGACGAGCGCGATGCCGAGCACAACGAAGAAGGCGAGCCAGGGGGACAGCTGGGGCATGGGGAACTCCTCGGGTGGATGGACGGCCTCCACGCTGAGGATTGCAGCCCACCACCGTAGCGGAGCGGTCTGGGTATCGGCTCCGTGCGGTCGCCCTTAGAATTGGAGGTATCTGGCCGTCCCCTTTTCCAGGAGCCTCGTGACCCCCTCTCGTGCAGCAGCTGACACCGTCGCGAACGCGGCAGCCACCCCCGACAAGGAGCAGCCGTACGGCGCCCTCGGGCTGAAGGAGGACGAGTACCTCAGCATCCGCGAGATCCTCGGACGCCGCCCCACGAGCGGTGAGCTTGCCATGTATTCGGTCATGTGGAGCGAGCACTGCTCCTACAAGTCGAGCAAGAACTACCTGCGCCAGTTCGGCCAGAAGGTCAGCCCCGCCATGAAGAAGAACCTCATGGTCGGCATGGGCGAGAACGCGGGCGTCGTCGACGTCGGCGAGGGCTGGGCCGTCACCTTCAAGATTGAGAGCCACAACCACCCCAGCTTCATCGAGCCCTTCCAGGGTGCGGCAACCGGCGTCGGCGGCATCGTGCGCGACATCATCTCCATGGGTGCACGCCCGGTTGCCGTGATGGATGCCCTGCGCTTCGGTGCCATCGACCACCCCGACACGGCTCGCGTTGTGCACGGCGTCGTCAGCGGGATCAGCAGCTACGGCAACAGCCTCGGCCTGCCCAACATCGGCGGAGAGACCTACTTCGATCCCGTGTACCAGGCCAACCCGCTCGTGAACGCGCTCGCCGTGGGAGTCCTGCGCCACGAGGACCTGCACCTGGCCAACGCGCGTGGTGTGGGCAACAAGGTTGTGCTGTTCGGCGCGCGCACCGGCGCTGACGGCATCGGCGGGGCATCCATTCTCGCTTCGGACACGTTCGCAGAGGGCGGCCCGACCAAGCGCCCCGCGGTGCAGGTAGGCGACCCGTTCGCCGAGAAGGTGCTCATCGAGTGCTGTCTCGAACTGTTCCAGCAGGGTCTCGTCGAGGGAATCCAGGACCTCGGGGCGGCGGGCATCTCCTGCGCGACCTCCGAGCTCGCGTCCAACGGTGACGGCGGCATGTTCATCGAGCTCGAGAACGTGCTGTTGCGCGACCCGTCGATGACCGCGGAAGAGATTCTGATGTCGGAGAGCCAGGAGCGCATGATGGCGATCGTGACGCCCGAGAAGCTCGAGGGGTTCCTCGCCGTCGTGCAGAAATGGGACGTCGAGACCTCGGTTCTCGGCGAGGTCACCGACACCGGACGCCTCGTCATCAACTGGCACGGCGAGGAGATCGTCAACGTGCTCCCCCGCACCGTCGCGGTCGACGGCCCCGTGTACGACCGCCCCGTCGCCTACCCGACATGGATCGACGCGCTGCAGGCCGACACCGCCTCTGTTTTGGATCGCCCGACCGCTCCGGCCGATGTGCTCGAGCAGGTGCTGCGCGTTCTCGCGTCGCCGAACCTGTCGGACAAGAGCTGGATCACCAACCAGTACGACCGCTACGTCATGGGCAACACCGCGCTCTCCTTCCCGGATGACGGTGGCATGGTGCGCATCGACGAGACCAGCGGCCTCGGCTTCGCGGTCGCGACCGACGCGAATGGCCGCTACTGCCAGCTCGACCCCGCGCAGGGTGCCCGCCTGGCCCTCGCCGAGGCGTTCCGCAACGTCGCCGTCACGGGCGCGACCCCGGTCGCCGTGTCCGACTGCCTGAACTTCGGCAGCCCGGAGAACCCCGAGGTCATGTGGCAGTTCTCGAAGACCGTCGAGGCTCTCTCCGACGCGTGCCTCGAGCTCGAGATCCCGGTCACCGGCGGCAACGTGTCGTTCTACAACCAGACCGGCGACGTGCCGATCCACCCGACCCCCGTGATCGCCGTGCTCGGCGTGATCCAGGATGTCGCGAAGCGCATCCCGAGCGGCTGGCAGGACGAGGGCAACAACATCTACCTGCTGGGCACCACGAAGCTCGAGCTGGACGGCTCGGCCTGGGCCGGCACCATCCACGACCACCTCGGCGGCCTGCCGCCCACGGTCGACCTTGCCGCTGAGCAGACCCTGGCGTCGCTCATCGCGGCCGGCGGCGACCAGAGCCTCATCGCCTCCGCTCACGACCTCGCCGACGGTGGCCTCATCCAGGCCCTCACCGAGTCGGTACTGCGCTTCGGTGTCGGCGCGCGGGTCTGGCTGGGCGAGATCACCGAGCGTGACGGCGTCGATGTCGCCACGGCCCTCTTCTCGGAGTCGACCGGTCGCGTGATCGTGTCGGTGCCGCGTGAGGATGACGTTCGCTTCCAGGGCCTCTGCGAGGGCCGCGGGTACCCCGTGCTGCGCATCGGCGTGACCGACGCCGGCGGCGCCCTCGAGGTGCAGGACCAGTTCACGCTCTCCGTCGACGAGCTGCAGGAGGCCCACCGCGGCACCCTGCCTGCGCACTTCGGCGCGGTCGTCGGGGCCTAGGGATCTCGACACGCTCGATCACCGGCTGGGCGCAACTCGGTTTCGATACGCGTGCTCCTTCGTCGCGCGCTACTCAACCAGCTGGCGCCGCCGACTGGCCTCCGCGATCTCCGTATCCCAACTGCTGCTTAGGTAAGGCGGAGTTGGGATACGGATTTGGAGGTTGCCTGCTACGGTGAGCCTGATCTCGGCGGGCTCGATCACCGGCGGTCGAGCGAAGCCGCGATCAGCTCCGCACGGCGAACGGAACGCCCGACCAGTCCTCCGCGAGCTTCCAGAGGTGCTGCCCGAACTCGGGTGAGGCGCTCGATGCGACGGGACGCGCGAGCTCCGGGCGGCCGCGGGTGAGGAACTGCGGCCCGACGAACTCGCCGCCGACGATCTCCGGGTCGATGGCCGCACGGACCGTGGACGCCGCACCGCGATTCTTGCCCTGCGAGCCGAGCATCAGGGCGTTGCCCACGCGGGACACGGTCGGAGGCTCGGACACTCCCGGACGGAACGGCGTGAGGCCGTCGATCGCGTAGCCGGGATGCGCGAGGGTTGCGGCAACCGACAGCCCGGCCGAGCGCACGCGGCGGTCCAGCTCGAGGATGAACCCCTGCACGGCATGCTTCGAGAACGCATACGCCCGGAAGAAGTCGAAGTGCCGCTCGCTCTGCAGGTCGTCAGGGTCGAGCGGCACGAGCGAGGTCGAGATGCTGCCGAGGCCGACGACGCGGCTCTCAGGGTGCCGGGTCAGCGCCGGCCAGGCGAGCGCGGTCAGCGCGAAGTGCCCGAGGAAGTTGGTGCCGAACATCAGCTCGTGACCGTCGGCGGTGACCTGTCGCGTGGAGTCGCCGGCGGTCAGCCCCGCGTTGAGGATCAGCCCGTCCAGGCGCTCGAAGCCCACGAGCTCAGCCCCCGCGGTGCGCACCGAGTCCAGCGATGCCAGGTCGAGCTCGAGCAGGTCGACGGATGCCCCGGCCACCTGCCCACGGATCGATCGGGCCGCGACATCCGCTCGCTCCAGGCTGCGCGAGGCGAGCACAACGCGCGCGCCCGCTCGGGCGAGCTGCTCGGCGGTGAAATAGCCAAGGCCGGCGTTGCCGCCCGTGATGACGAAGGTCTTGCCGATTTGGGATGGGAGAGCTGCGGGGGTCCAGGTCATCCCTCGAGCGTAGGCGTTATGCCTTGGAGATCGGCTCTGAGCGGGAGATCGGCACCGAACCGGTCGACGCGATCTGCTCGTGGTGGTGGATGACCTCGGCGACGATGAAGTTCAGGAACTTCTCCGCGAAGGCCGGGTCGAGGTGTGACTCCTCGGCGAGCGCGCGGAGGCGGGCGATCTGCACCTTCTCACGGTCGGGGTCCGACGCGGGCAGGCCGGTCGAGGCCTTCAGGCGCCCGACCGACTGGGTGAACTTGAAGCGTTCGGCGAGCAGGTGAACGAGGGCGGCGTCGATGTTGTCGATGCTCTGACGGAGGCTGCTGAGGTCGGCGGACCACTCGGAATCAGTCATGGAACAAACCTAGCGGGATGCCAGCGCCACCGGCGCTCCCGCAAAAACGTCGAGACGGGCTTCGAGGCCCGCCTTCACCTCCGGCCAGTCGTCGATGATGACCGAGTACACCGCGGTGTCGCGCCAGCTGCCGTCGGCTCGTGGGCGATCACGGCGCAGGGTGCCCTCGAACGTCGCGCCGAGACGCAGGATCGCCTTGCGGGAACGCTCGTTGCGGGCATCCGCCTGGATCTTCACACGACCGATGCCGCTGTCGAAAGCGTGGCCGAGCATCAGCAGCTTGGCCTCGGGGTTCACGGCGGTGCCCCACACGCGCGGGTCCCACGCGGTCCAGCCGATGTGCGCCGCCTCGTTGGGCAGGTCGTACTCGCCGAGCGTCGACGTGCCGACCAGGCGACCGTCGTGCTCGCCACCCTTGAGCCGCACGGCGAGAACGTCGCTCGTGTTCCACATGTACGCGGTCTCCGCCCAGGCGGCGAACTCCTCGGCCGTCGCCCGAAGGCCGGCAGGACCTCCGCCGTACCCTCCCGCGAACACCTCCGGCCTGCCGATCGCCTCGAACAGGGCGGGCAGGTCGTCGCGGGTGAGCGGTGAGATCCGGATGTAGCGGCCCTCGAGCTGAGCAGGTGCGGGGCGTTGTGCGGTCATGAAGTCATTGTCCCAGCCGAATTACCCAGTTGAGCGCGCTGTTACTCAGATTGCCCGGGATGCGCTGCTCAGTTGTGGCCGGAGCCCTGTTCGCAGCGGAATCCGACTCCTACGGTCGGAGTCATGACAACAATCCTCGTGGGAAACCCCACCCCCTCCACCGCCCCCGTGCCGAGCCTGCGCTCCGCCATCCGCCGCATCATCGGCTCCTTCCTCGCCTTCTTTGCGTTCCCGGTCAGCTTCGTGCTGCTCTGCGCGGTCGGTGTCAGCACCGCCAACCTGGGCGGTTCCTGCGCCTCCGGCGGTCCGTACCAGATCGCCGTCGAGTGCCCCGAGACCGACGGTCCCTTCGTGGCCGCGGCCGTCATCCTCATCTTCGTCGCCATCTTCGGCTACGCCCTCGCCGGCGGGTTTGGCGTCTCCCTGCTGCCCGTCGGCTGGCTCGTGCTGTTCGGCGGCTTCGGCGCGTTGTTCATCGTCGGGTTCTTCGCGATGGGACTCAGCTCGGGCATCATCGTCGGCCCGGTGTTCCTGCTGATGGCCATTGTGCCGATCGGATTTATGCTGCTCGCCGCACCGCGCGCGCTGTTCCTCGGCAAGGTGCGCGCATCCGGCGCCCAGTATTACGAAAACGAGAAGACCTACAACTCGCTGCTGCTCATCAACCCGGCGAAGGCCGCATCGCTCGTGAAGCCGCGTGCCCTCGATTGGGCGCTCAGCCTCGGTGTCGCGGCAGTCGCCATGACGAGCGGTGTGTTCGCAGCACTTGCCATCGTCGCCGCCGTCCACGCAGGCTGAAGACGACAGTTAACGACAGCGGGGCGACGGCTTTCGCCATCGCCCCGCTGCGCTATGGGTTCTACTTGACCTTCGAGGTCTTCTTGCTGGTCGCGGTCTTCGACGTGTAGCCGACCTTCGAGCCCTTCACCTTGACGGTGATGGTCTTTCCGCGGTCCGCTGCCTTCAGCACGTACGACTTGCTGATGGCACCATCGATAGCGACACCGTTGCGGTACCACTGCACCGACAGAGATACCGGTGAAGGCTTCCAGGTGCCCGGGGTCACAACCAGCTTCTTGCCGACCGCAGCCTTGCCGGAGATGCGGGGCGTGGGAGTCGCGGTGAGCACCTTGCCCACAACGACCGGTTCGCTCGCAACACTGACGGGGGTGAAGCCCGTCGCGGTGCCGGTGACGAGCACGGTGATCGCCTTGCCCGCGTCCGACTTGGTCGTCGTGTACGTCGCCTTGCTCGCACCCGAGATGGATGCCCCGTTGCGCAGCCAGCGGTAGGTGAGCTTCGACGCGACCGGCGTCCAGGCACCCACCGTTGCCGTGAGCTTCACTCCGACCGCATTGCGACCCGTGATGACCGGCACCGTGGTGTCGAAGGTTCCCGCGACGACCGTGACGCTCGTGCTCGTGAGAGCAACGGCGGGGAGGTCGTCATGGCTTCCGGTGACCGTCACGGTGATCGTCTTGCCGAAGTCGGCCGGGGTGAGCGCGTACTCAGCCTCGGTCGCACCCGCGATGGCCACGCCGGAGCGCTTCCACTGGAAGGCGAGCTCGACATCGGCCGGAGCCCAGGTGCCGGCGACCGCGGTGAGCGTCTCGCCGACGGCAGGGGTGCCCTCGATCGTCGGCGTCGCACCGGTGATGACCGGGTCGGGGTTGATCGTCACGGGGATCCGCACGGTCGTGCCCGACTCGTTCGCCACAAGGACGAGGGTGGATGCGGCAGGCAGGTCACGGGGAACCGTGAAGATCGCCGTAGCCGAGCCGAGGGCGGAGACCTTCGACTTGATCGGCTTCGCGTCGCTGCCTTCGAAGTATGCGCTCACCGTGGTGTTCAGCGGGCTGCCGAGCGAGGTGAGGTTGAGCTTCGAGAGGAGCACGGCACCGCTGAAGCCGGAGTCGAGCGCCTCGGTGGGTGCGCCCATTACGGCGACTCCGCGGCGATCGAACGAGGGGCTGAGCGGGCTGTTATCGGTGATGAAGTCGATCCAGGCGTCGCGGTCGACGAGACCGGAATCCTTCTTGGCCGTGCTCGACTTGAACACGTGGAAGTTGTCGCCACCCTCGAGGAGGAAGCTGACGGTTCCGATGCGGTAGCCGCGCGTCGGGTCGATGGGCTTGTCGTCAACCGTGATGCTTGTGATGCGGCTTCCCTCGGGGAGGGTCGCGTCGTAGGTGTAGTTCACGTTGTCCGAGAGCCCGAGTGCCAGGTACGGGCGCGAGGGAACTGCACCCGCGGTCGTACGCTGCCACTGCTGCTCGAGGAGTGTCTTGAACTGCGCACCGGTGAGGGTCGTCGTCCACAGGTTGTTGGCGAACGGGAGAACCGCGTTGGCCTGGCTGTAGGTGACGTTGCCCGCGAAGAGCTCGGCACGGAGACCGCCGGGGTTGACGACTCCGATCTCGGCTCCACCCAGGCGCTCATCGGCGAGGGTCTCGACGAAGGAGTCCGCGACGAGGTTGCCCAGTGCGGACTCGCTCGCACGGTCATCCCGAGCGGTTCCGATATAGGCGCTCGTGATGTCCTTCGCAATGGTGCCGACCGAGACGTTGCCGATCTGGGCCGCTGCGGCAAGCGCTGCGGTGACGATCGTCTTGACCTGGGCGACGCGGGGATAGGTGCTGACGAGCAGGTCGTCTGCGGTGGTGATGCGTGCCACGTTGCGGGCGGTGTAGTCCACAACGTCGTCGGTCGCGTTGTCGTAGGTGAGCACGATCTGGCCGACGTTCTCGCCGTAGCTGCCCGTCTGCAGTACGGGGCGCGTGACGCCCGCCGCCGCTCCGGGAACCTGGGCGTTCCAGACGTACTGCTTGTGCGTGTGACCGGTGAAGATCGCGTCGACGTCGGCGGTCGTGTTCTTCACGATCTCCGCGAAGGCGCTGTCGGTGAGTGCCAGTTCCTGCTCGAGGGTCGCGCCATCCGGCGTGCCGGCTCCCGCGCCCTCGTGGTACTCGGCGATGAAGACGTCGGCGAGGTCGCGCGCCTTCAGGTCGGTGACGACGCGGTTGACGGCGACCACGGGGTCACCGAACTCGAGTGTGGAGATTCCTCCGGGCGAGACGAGCGAGGGGGTCTCCTCGGTGACTGCTCCGATGACCGCGACGCGTACGCCGTCGATCTCGAAGATGTCGTACGCGTCCAGCGCCGGTGTCGTGGTGCCCGCGAGGTACACGTTCGCACCCAGGTAGCTCCAGTCGGCCGCGCTGTCCACACGACCGGTGAGGTCGCTGAAGCCCTGGTCGAACTCGTGATTGCCGACCGCGGACGAGTCAAGCTCGAGTGCGTTGAGCACGTCGATCGTCGGCTGGTCCTTCTGCGACGACGAGGCGAAGAGCGACGCTCCGATGTTGTCACCGTCGGACAGGAACAGGGTGTTGTCGTCCCCGCCCTCGGCACGCAGCTTCTCCACCGTTCCCGCGAACTTGATCGTGTTCGCATCGATACGACCGTGGAAGTCGTTGATGTTGAGCAGGTTGATGTCGACGGTTGCCGGCTCGGTCTCGGCGAGCGCGAGCCCGGCGACGATCGGGTCGTGGTCAGACGAACGGTAGGCGTCCGGTGCGTAGAAGTTCAGCGCGTTGTAGTTGTAGCGGCTGTACTCGAGGGCGATCGACTCGACGGAGTTGATGTTCCAGATGTCGACGCCGGTCACCGACTCGTTCGCGGCACCCGATGCGAAGATGTGGTCCAGCGAACCGCTTGCGCCGTCGAACGAGTAGGTCTCCTTGCCGGTCGTGGCGCCGAGGTCAACGAATCCTGCACCGAGGATGACGTCGATCGGGTCTTCCTTGAGGTACGCGTTGAAGTCACCGCTCAGCAGGATGCGATCGGTGGCCTTCTGCGTCTTCAGCATGTTGGCGAAGGCGACGAGCGCCTGGGCCTGGGCCACTCGTGAGGCGTTCGAGAAGCCCTGTCCGTCTCCCGCGTCGGTGTTGCCGGTGCCGCTGCCCGATCCCTTCGACTTGAAGTGGTTGACGATCGCGAGGAACTCGGTTTCGGCGCCGCCGCCCTTGAGGGCGAACTCCTGCGCGAGCGGCTGGCGGGCATTGGCGAAGGCCGGGTCATCCAGAATCACGGACGAACCGACGGTCTCGACAACCGCGCTCTTGTAGATGAAGGCGGTGCGGATGACGTCTTCGCTGGCGGGAAGCGCAGCGGGGGACGGCACAAACGACCAGACGTTGGAACCGGCTGCCGTGTTGAGCGCAGCGGTCAGGGTCTGGAGCGCCTCGTCGCGGGGCTTGTTGAACCGCGCGGAGTTCTCGATCTCCTCGAGCGCGACAACGTCGGCGTCGAGCGAGTTCAGGGCGGCGACGATCTTGTCCTGCTGGCGCTTGAGGTTGGCCGGGTTGGCCGCTCCGCGCGCGTCGCAGCCTGCGTTGACCGTGACGGGAAGGCCCGCGCGGTCGTTGTAGTAGGTGCAGGTTCCGAGTGTGTCACCCGTGGTGGAGAAGTAGTTCAGCACGTTGAACGTCGCGAAGGTCGCGTCGCCACCGACGGGCAGGGGTGCTGCCGTACGGGTGTTGGCGAAAGTCGCGGGCTGCACGGTCGAGGCGTTGGCGGTCGTGAGCTGCTGCGTCGGCTGGTAGTTCCAGGCCGAGAAGCGGTAGTCGAGGATGACCGGCTTCGTGAACGTGACGGCCGCGCCCGTGCGCACCGGTGCGGTGAGCGAGAGGTAGGGCAGCTCGGTGTCCTTCGAGGTGTTGAAGTTCACGCTGGCACCATCGTCGAGCGTGATGGCGCGGCCGGCGTTCGAGGCGACGAGGGCCGTGTACTCGGCGCTGCCGGGCTCGGTCACCGCCGTCGGGGTGGCGAGCGGCTTCGTTCCGGGGTTGAGCACAACCGATCCGAAGTAGTTGGTGTCGTAGGTGTCGGTGACCGTGAAGGCACCGGCCGGAGCGACGAGCATGCTCTCGGCTGCCTCGCGCTGAGCGATCGGCACCTCGGTGCTGATCGGCTGCACGGGGGCGGCGGTCTCGGTCAGCACGGTGAGTTCGCCGGCTGCGACGGTGACCTCGGTGAGTCCCTGGAACTCGCTCACGGGGCCGGTGACCTCGACGTAGGAACCGATCGGCGCCGCTGCGGCCGTCGCCGACGAGAAGACGAAGACGGCGTTCGATGCGGTGTGGCTCGCGAAGTCGACGGCTCCACCGGTTCCCGGCGTCTGGATGACGTAGCCGTTGAACGTGCCGGCACCGGAGCCGTAGTTGGCCGTGACGATGCCGCGCGTGGTGACGGTGGACCCGACGAGCGGGCTCGTCGCGGTGCTGCCCTGGATCTCCGCGATCGTCGCGGTGACGGCGACGGGCGGATCGGTGGGCTCCGGGTCGGGCGTGGTGCCGGTTCCCGTGGAGTTGCGGGGCGAGGGAGCCGCCGTAGTGAAGTCGGTGCCGTTGACGTCGGAGTCAGCGGCCGCCGCGCGGTTCTGCGAGAGCGCGAGGCCACCGGCGGGGGCGACCGTGCCCTCGAACGTGAGCGACGTGCCCCAGCCGACGAGGTCCTCGATGGCCGGGTTGCCCACGAGGGAACCGGTGCCCACCGGGAGTGCCGTGGTCTGGTTGGCGAGGAAGAGGCTGCCGCCGGCACCGCCGGACGCGAATGCTGTGGTCTGGTCGGGGGTCGGGAGGGGGCTGGTGTTCGTCGCGGATCCGGCGCCTCCGACGAGGAAGTACCCTCCGGCCTTGACGATTCCGGTGAGGGGGAAGATGTTGCTCGGAGCGGTGGTGGTCGCGGGCGCGCGGTACTGCAGTGACTTTCCGGTCAGGTTGATGTCGCTGCCGGTCGGGTTGAAGAGCTCGACGAAGCGCGGGTACGCGGATCCGCCGCTGCCGCCGTTGTTGAAGGCCTCGTTGATGACGAGTCCCGTGCCGGCCGTATTGGCGGACGCGGGACCAGCAACAATGGGTGCTGCTGTGAGCGCGAGCGCTGTAAGCGCTGCGAGACCGAGTTTGGCTCGGCGATTCGGTGCGTGCATGACATTTCTCCCTCAGAGCGCGAACGTGCGCGCGATCATTCAAGGGAGGCGGGGTGCCCGCGGGGTGCCCACAAGGTGAACAATCCGTAGCTGGGTGGCGACCATTGGCCGCCACCCGAACGGGGGCTACGAGAGGGCGGCGAGTTCCTCGGCCGTGAGCTCGATGACGTTCATCAGCGCCGGCACCTGGGCGACGGTTCGGGCGCTCGCGATCGGCGCACCGACGACATCCTGCGCCCGCAACCACGCCAGCGCGACGGATGCCACGTCGGCGCCGTGGGCGGTGGCGACGTCATCCAGTGTCGACAACAGCTCGATGTTCGCGGGCACCTCGAGGTAGCGGGATGCGCCACCCGCGCGCGGCGAGTCGACGGCGGGCCCACCGGCGCGGTACTTGCCGCTCAGGAAGCCGCTTGCGAGCGAGGAGTAGGGCAGCTCGGTGATGCCGAGCTCGGCGAGGGTCGGGACGAGGCCCGTCTCGATGCCGCGCTCGACGAGGCTCCAGCGGTCCTGCGCGAAGGTGAAGGGCGTGAGGCCCTGCGCTTTCGCGATCTCGACCGCGCTGCGCACGCGATCCGCCTCGAAGTTGGAGGCGCCGACCGCGCGCACCTTGCCCGCCTTCACGAGGGCGTCGAACGCGGCGACGTACTCCTCCTGCGCAACATCCTTGTCGTCGTTGTGCGCGTAGTAGAGGTCGATGTAGTCGGTCTGCAGACGGCGCAGCGAGTCATCGACGGCTGCCGCGAGGTTGGCGGCGCTGAGTCCGGGCCGCGCCTCGAGCGAGGAGACCTTGGTCGCGATGTGCACGCTGTCGCGATTGCCTCGGGATGCGACCCACTCCCCGATGATCTCCTCGGAGTCACCGCCGGCGTTGCCGGGCACCCATGCGCTGTACACGTCGGCCGTGTCGATGGATCGCCCGCCCGCCGCCACGAAGGCGTCGAGAACGGCGAAGCTCTCGTCCTTGTTGGCGGTCCAACCGAATACGTTGCCGCCGAGTACTACCGGTCCCAGTTCAGAAGTCATGCTTAACCCAACAGCCGTCGGGCCGGCGTATTCCGAGTGTCTAGTCGAGCAAATCGTGCCGCACGATGATGGCCTCGCGGTCGGGGCCGACGCCGATGGCCGAGATGCGGGATCCGCTCATCGCCTCGATTGCGAGCACGTAGGACTGGGCGTTCGCGGGCAGGTCCTCGAAAGTGCGGGCACCCGTGATGTCCTCTTCCCAGCCGGGGAACTCCTCGTAGATGGGCTTCGCGTGGTGGAAGTCGGACTGCGAGGCGGGCACCTCGTCGACGCGCTTGCCGTCCACCTCGTAGGCGACACACACCGGTATGACGGAAAGGCCGGTGAGCACATCCAGTTTCGTCATCACGAAGTCGGTCACGCCGTTGATGCGCGCCGAGTAGCGGGCGATCGGGGCGTCGTACCAACCGGTGCGGCGCGGGCGGCCGGTCGTGGTGCCGAACTCGAAACCCTTCGAGCGCAGGAACTCGCCCGACTCGTCGTGCAGCTCGGTCGGGAAGGGACCGGCGCCGACGCGGGTCGTGTACGCCTTGACGATGCCGATGACGCGGTCGATGCGGTTGGGGGCGACGCCGGATCCGGTCGCCGCACCCCCCGAGGTCGAGTTGGAGGAGGTCACGAACGGGTAGGTGCCGTGGTCGACGTCCAGCATGGTCGCCTGGCCGCCCTCGAAGAGCACGATCTTGCCGGCGTCGAGAGCCTGGTTCAGCAGGAGGCTCGTGTCGGCGACCATCGGCCGGAGACGTTCGGCGTAGGCGAGCAGGTCATCCACGATCTCATCGATCTGAATGGCGCGGCGGTTGTAGATCTTGACGAGAAGGTGGTTCTTCTGGTGCAGCGCACCCTCCACCTTCTGGCGCAGGATGTTCTCGTCGAACAGGTCCTGGATGCGGATGCCGACCCGGTTGATCTTGTCGGCGTAGGCCGGGCCGATGCCGCGACCGGTCGTGCCGATCTGGCGCTTGCCGAGGAAGCGCTCGGTGACCTTGTCGAGCGTGCGGTGGTACTGGGTGATGACGTGCGCGTTCGAGGAGACGAGCAGGCGCGAGACGTCGACGCCACGAGCAACGAGTGCGGTCAGTTCGTCAAACAGCACCTCGATGTCGATGACGACACCGTTCGCGATCACCGGGATCACGCCGGGGCTCAGGATGCCGGACGGCAGCAGGTGCAGCGCATACTTCTCATCGCCCACAACGACGGTGTGGCCGGCATTGTTGCCGCCGTTGAACTTCACGACGTAGTCGATGCGGCTGCCGAGAAGGTCGGTGGCCTTGCCTTTACCCTCATCGCCCCACTGGGCGCCGATGATGACTATCGCTGGCATGACGGGACCTCTCGATGGAACGGGATTACACCCAATTCTAGAGCGAAGACGATAACCTTCCTGTGAACTGTGTGGTTTGGGGTGAAGGAGGGTCTGTGGCGTCGGACGTGGCCCCCCGCATCGAGCGTGATTCGGCGGTCGATCTCGTCAAAGCGGTCTGCCTTCTCATCGTCGTCGGCCTGCACGCGCTGATGGCCGGGGTCACCGTTGGCGACGGGGGTCTCGCCGTCACGAACTCGCTCGAAGGCCATCCGATCTTCGCCTGGGCGACGTGGGGCGTGCAGATCATGCCGCTGTTCTTCCTGCTCGGTGGCTTCTCGAGCCTCACCCAGTGGCGCCGGATGAAAACGGGCGGCGCGACGGCCGGCGACTACATCCGTCAGCGGGTGCAGCGTCTCGCGCATCCCGCACTGCTGCCGATCGCGCTCGTCGCGGGCTGCCTCGCCGCCGTCGCGCTGACCGGGGTCTCGAACGAAGTGCTCAGCCAGGTCGGCTTCCGCATCGGGCAGCCTCTGTGGTTCCTCGCCGTCTACCTTGGCTGCGCGGGCTTCGTGCCGCTGATGGCCCGCCTGCACGACGCCCACCCGAGACTGACGCTGTTCGGCCTGCTCGCGCTGTCGATTTGTGTGGATGTCACATCCCGCGCCCTCGAAGCACCCGGCCTCGGCGCGCTCAACTTCCTGTTCGTCTGGCTCTTCATCCAGCAACTGGGGTTCTGGTACGCGGACGGTTGGTTCCTCCGCCGTAACCGCTGGCTGCTGCTCGCTCTCGCGCTCGGCGCGTTCGGGCTGCTCACCGGTCTCACGATGGGGCTCGGCTACTCGACCGACATGTACGTGAACCTGAACCCGCCGACGATCTGCATCCTCGTGCTCGGGGTCGGCCAGCTGCTGCTGTTCAGTGCTGCGCATCCCTGGCTCGTGCGAATGGCCCACGTGCCGTCGCTGCAGCGCGCCGCGGCCGGGGTGAACCGGCACTCGATGACGATCTACCTCTGGCACGTTCCGGTCGTGGTGCTGGTGGCCCTCACCATGATGACCGCGCGTCTGCCCTTCCCTGAGCCGCTCAGCCGGGCCTGGTGGGAGACGAGGCCGCTGTTCCTGCTCGCCATCGCCGTCGGCCTTGTTCCCGTTGTGCTGTTGGTCGCCTACTACGACAGTCGTCAGCGGGCGCTTGTGCAGCGATCGACGCCGGGCTGGCTTGCGGCGATCAAGGTAGCGCTCGCGGTTGCGGGGGTGGCGATCATCCTGCTCGTCGGATTCACACCCGCACCAGCTGCGGCAATCGCGATAGCGCTGCTCTTTCTCGCGGTGCGCCTGCAGGTGCTGCGGAGGCGGCGCGTTCACCCGCCGAGCGAGTCGCTGCCGTAGTCCCTCGATAAGCTGAGACATTCCCAGTTCAGGTCGACGGGGACTTCCTGCGGACCGTCGAGTTCGAGAACGGCCTGCAGGTCGACATCTACGTGCTCGGCTATGGCGAGAGCGCGAAGGACTCGTCGCCGACGTCCGAGTCGAATGGCGAGAGCCCGTTCCCCGCGGGATCGCCCGAGGTGGCCGTCGCCTTAGTCCTCTCCAACCCGACGGATGACCCGATCGATGTCTGGCGCTTCCGCCAGGTCGGCTCCTTCGAGGGAGCCGAGTACTTCGCCACCTTCAGTTCCGACGGCCAGGACGCGACCCACCTGAAGCTCGGATACGAGTCGGCCCCTACGAGCAGTTCGAGAATTCGGATGCCCCGTGGTTGCTCGAACCCGGCGACACCACGTACTACGCCGACACAATCCTGCTCGAGCAGACCGGCCTGCTGAACGACACCCTTCAACTCGGAACCGGCGAGCGGGTGGAAGACTTCGAGTTGCAGTTCGACGTCAACTGACTGGCCGCTGTCCGCGGAGGAGCCGATTCTGTTCAGGCGAAGGAAACGTGCTGCATGACCCACGCGTGCATGGCAACGGCGGCCGCCGCTGACGCGTTGATGCTGCGCGTACTTCCAAACTGGCTGATCTCCACGATCGCCTCCGACGCGGCGATCGCCTCGGCTGACAGGCCCGGCCCTTCCTGCCCAAAGAGCAGGACACAACGCTTCGGAAGCGCGTAGGTCTCGAGCAGTACGCTGCCCGGCACATTGTCGATCGCGATGACCGGCAGCTCCTCCCCGGCCGCCCAGGCAGTGAAGGCCGCGACATCCTCGTGGTGCAGCACGTGCTGGTAACGATCGGTGACCATGGCCCCGCGCTTGTTCCAGCGCTTGCGTCCGATGATGTGAACGGTGTCGGCTCCGAAGGCGTTGGCGCTGCGCACGATCGAGCCGATGTTCATGTCGTGCTGCCAGTTCTCGATTGCTACATGAAAGGGATGCCGCCGCTCATCCAAATCACTGATGATCGCTTCCATGCTCCAGTAGCGATACCGGTCGATGACGTTGCGCGTGTCCCCCCGCTCGAGCAGCTCGCGGTCGTACCACGGCTCGAGTGGAAGGTCTCCGACCCACGGCCCGACGCCGTGGGTCGTCAGCTCAACGCTGGGGTTGTTCGGTGTATCGGTCACCCTCCGAGGCTAGACCCGTGCGCGACGACGCCGGCGTCCTAGCATCATGAGGCAGAAGCCGAGGATGAGCAGGGCAACGGCCATGACCAGCGCGAGCTGCATTTCGACACCGGTGATCACGAGGCTGAGGCGCGCACGGGCGGTGAAGGGGTCTCCCCCGTCAACGGTGTGCACAACTCCCGCCGAGTTGGTCAGCGGCACGAGATTGCCCGCGAGGTTGCGCAGCGGGTTTCCGGTCGGAACTCCTGCGGCGTCCGTCTCGGGCACAACGATGGTGGCGATGACCTCGACGTTGTCCGAGTGGGTCTGGAAGGCGCCCAGGCGGTAGGTCCCTTCCGAGAAGAACGACTGCCCGGGAGCGAATTCACCCTCCCACGGTCCGCTCGCCACGAAATCGTACGCCGCGGGTCCACCGATCGGTGACAGGTCGGCGGTCCAGCCGGCGTCGATCGGGGGGCCGGAGATCGTGACATCCTTCACATCGAGGCTGGTCAGCGTCGTGGTTCCGGTGTTCGTGATGACCCAGTGGATGGTGCGCTGGGAACCGGGAGCGACCTGTACCGCGTTGGCGGCAGTGTCGGCATCCTGGTCGGCGTTCATGGCCGACTTTGACGGCACGATCCAGTTTCCGAGCGCATCCTTGACAGCGGGGTCCGGAGTGTCCCCGTCGTACTTGATGACCTGCACCGCGCCGGTGACGGCGTTGTAGAGGTCATGGTCGGTGACGGCGATCGACGAGTCGGCGCCTACGGCCGTCACGGTGACATCATCCGCGTGCGGTGCATCCGTGGCATTCACGGTGAGCTGGGCCGTGCCGTAGATCCAGTCGCCCGGCTCCCAGACCGCCGCTCCGTTGTGGGTGGCCGCCCAGTCCGCGGTGAGCGCCCCGCCGACCAGCGATGCAGTTGCGGTGGTGGTGTCGGGGAACGTCCAGACGAGAGACTGCACACTGGCCCCAGCCAGCGTCTCATCGGAGAGCGTTACGTCGATCAGGTCCTCGTCGCCCGTGTTCTGCACGCGGACCACGACGGTGCGGGTCTCGCCGGGCTCGTAGTCCTCGGCGTCGAGCATGGAGTCGGCGTCGTTCGCGATGGTGGTTCCCGTGCCGTCACCCTTCTCGATGTCGACGAACGGGCCGATGCCGCTCTTCGCGTGGAACGGGTCTTCGTCGTCGACGAGCACGGGGTCGCCCGAGTCGTCGAGCGCGATCGAGGCCGTGCCCGGCACCACGATGTTTGCGGTGACCGTCACGAGGTCGGCGTGCGATCCGTTGGCGGGCAGCGTGAGCGTGCCGGTGGCGAAGAACGATGCGCCGGGGGGCAGGATCCCGGGCCACGGCGTGCCGGGCACGAAGGTGTACTGCGCCGGTCCACCGAAGTCGCTGAGGTCTGCCGTCCAGATGCCGGGTACGTCCGTGACGCCGGTGACGGGGTTGCGCAGGTCGATGTTCGTCAATGACGTCGTGCCAGTGTTGGTGACGACCCAGCGCACGGTCTGCGGGGTGTTGACGGGGTAAACGACGGCGTGGTCGGTGTCGTTCGCGTCCTGGTCGTCAGACACCAGCGGCTTGGTCGGGATGACCCAGGCACCCGGTCCGCCCACCGCGGGGTCGGCGACCTCGCCGTCGTACTCGATGACCTGGATGCCTCCGGTGAACGCGTTGTAGTCGTTCGTGTCGGTGACGGGCGTGTTGGTGTTCGTTCCGGTCGCCGTCACCGTCACGCGGTCGGTGTGCGCCACGGAGCCGAGGCCGACCGTGAGCGTCGCGGTTCCGGTGATGATCTCGCCGGGCTTCCACGATGTCGCCGCGGGGAGCACAGCCGTCCAGGTGGAGCCGACCAGCACGGCCGGAACTACATCGTTGTTCGGCAGTGTCCAACTGAGGTCACTCACGATCGCGCCGGTGAGTGACACATCAGTGAGCGTGATGTCCTCGAGGTCGTCCGTGCCGGTGTTCGTGACGGTGATGTCGATCTGGCGCGATTCGCCCGCCGAGTAAGCCGCCGCGTCGGGCATGGTGTCGGCCGCGTTGCCCAGCTCGTCACCCTTCACGATCGACACCCTCGCGCTGACGAAGGTCGGGTTCTTGAGCTCGACAGCAGTGACGCCGAGCGCGCTCATGGTGATCGGGTCACCATTGGCAGAAGTGGTCGCCCCGGTGATCAGGGTCGGGATGCCCCAGCTCGAGCCGGCCGGAAGCCCGCCCGTCGGCGCGGTCTCCGTGATGGTCACGACAGTGCCCTGGGGGATACCGGGTGAGGTGAAGACGCCGCCGTTGACGATCGAGAACGTGCCGGGCGTCGCCTTGCCCGGGTAGTCCCAGGTTCCGGTGAAGAGGTGGCCCGCCGTGAGCGTGGAGGCAGCCGGGCCGGTCACGTTCTTCGTGATCGAGAACTGAACGAGCTGGGTCGTCGGGTTGAGCAGGCCGACCGCAACCGTGGTCGCGTTGCCGATGACGAGGCTTGCGCCGTCGGCTGTCACGGTGACTCCCGAGCCGCTGAAGATCGGGTCGCCCCAGGTCACGTCGGCGATGTTCGCGGGAGCGTCCTCCTTCACGAGCACGGTCGTGCCGGTCGGCAGCGCCGGGCTCGTGAAAGTCGGAGACGCCTTGGTGACGGTCGTTGTGGTCCAGGTCGTGCCGCCGTCGGTGGAGTACTGCAGGGTGAACGGGGTGTTCGCGGGAACGGAGGCCGTGGCATCCGCACCCACCGACTTGGTGATCGAGAATCGACCGGTCAGCTGGGTCGTCGGGTTCTCCAGCCCGACGGCGACGGTCGTACCGTTGCCGACCGTGAGCCGGGCCACGCCCGCCGTCGTCGTCACGCCCGCGCCGCTGTAGACCGGGGTGCCCCAGGCGACGTCGACGATGTCGGCCGTGGGGGCGACCTCGCGCACGCGCACCTGGGTTCCGGTCGGAACACCGGCGATGGTGAACGTGGGTGCGTTCTTCGAAACGGTGCGGTTGGTCCAGGTGGTCCCGCCGTCGACCGAGTACTGCACGACGAATGAGTAGCCGTTCGTCACGGACGCCGCACCGGTCCCGGTGACCGCCTTCGTCACCGAGAAGCTGCCGAGCAGCTGGGTCGCCGGGTTCTCGATGCCGACGGCGAGATCGGAGTTGGCGACGACCGTGAAGCTTGCGACGCCTGCGGTGGTCGTGACTCCTGTTCCCGAGTAGACGGGGGTGCCCCACTCCACGTCGGCGATGTTCGCGGTCGGTGCGGTCTCCCTGACGAGCACTGAGCTGCCGGCCGGGAGGCCGGTGACGGTGAAGCTCGGCGAGGCCTTGGAGACCGTTCTCGGAATCCAGGTTGTGCCGCCGTTGGTCGAGTACTCGACGGTGAAGGCATACGCGTTGCCGACCGAGCCCGCGCCGGTGCCGGTCACCGACTTGGTGACGCTGAAGTCCCCGAGCTGCTGGGTGATGGGGTTGTTGAGAGCGACGGCGACCAGTGTTCCGTCGCCGGTGACAAAGCTCGTCACTCCGGCCGTGGTGGTCACGCCGGGGCCGCTGAAGACGGGGGTTCCCCACGTCGCGTTGGGCAGGTTGTTGGTGGAAGACAGCTCCCGAACGAGTACCGTCGTGCCGGTCGGGATTCCGTTCACCGAGACGGTTGAGTCGCGCGTGACGGGCGCGTCGATCCAGTTGGCGCCGTTGTCGACGGAGTACTGCAAAGCGAAGGACCGTCCGGCGGGTACCAAGGACTCGGCGGTGCCGGTGACCGTCTTGGCAACGGTGAAGCCGCCGGTCAGCTGGGTGGTCGGGTTCTGAAGAGCGACATCGAGGGATGCCCCCTCGGCCATCGTGAAGGTCGCGGTGCCGTTGGCGTTGCTCGTGACGCCCGTGCCGGACCAGACGGGCGTGCCCCAGACGACGCTGGCGGGTGCTCCGACGGGAGTCGCCTCGGTGAGGGTGACGACCGCACCGCGCGGAATCGGGTCGGAGAACGTCGAAGTGCCGCCCTTGGTGACGGTGAGCGTGCCGGATCCCCCGGTGTAGCTGTAGTTGACGGAGAACGACTGCGCGTTGGCGACAGAGCCAGCGGCAGCACCGGTGACGGACTTGCTGACGCGGAAGGTGCCCGCCTCGTACAGCGTGTTCGTGACGGTGAACTCGACTGCGGTGTTGCCAGTGACGAGTGCGGCCGTGGACGGGCTGATCACAACCGTCTTATATGCCGTGGTTCCGGACTCGGCGACGGTGACGAAGGTACCGGTGGGCACGGCGACCGGTGAACTCGTGGCGCCCGCAACCAGTGTGATGGTACCCGCCGCTCCTAGGGACAGGGCGTTGCCGCGGAAGTCCGTGGCTGTCGCGATCATCGTGAACGTCTGCCCAGCGACCGGAACGCCCGGACCGGCCAGGGCCTTCGCAACAGTGAATGATGCGTTCGCCGTGTAGCCCGCATCGATGTCGTGGTTGACCCAGCCCGCGGGACCGGCCGAGAAGGTGACGACGCCGGAGGAGGGGTTGGGATCAGAACCGGCGAGCGCCGAGCCACCGGTGCTGGTGAGTGATGCGTCGGACCAGGCGATCGTCCCGAAGGCTGCCGCGTTGGGACCGGTCAGAGTCAGGTTGCCGGCCGGTTTGACGAAGGTGATCGTATAGTCGCCGCCGTCCGCAACAAAACCTGTTCCCGCGTAATAGGCCGAGTCGGGGTCGGACGAGAAGTAGTAGCTGCCGTCCGCTGCGGTCGTCACGCTCTTGATGAGCGTGCCGCCCTTGCGGAGTTCGACCGTTGCGCCTGCGATGGCGGGCTCATCGGCGTCCTGAATGCCGTCCTGGTCGGCGTCGAACCAGACGCGGTTTCCGACCTCGATGGGCGCGGCTTCGGCGAGCAGCTGCACAGCTCCGAGTCCACCACCCTTCTGGAACGTTCCGGATGACGTGGACGTGGTCGACCCGCCCGGGTCGGCCGTGTGCTCGTAGCCCGCGATGTTCGCGCCGTTCGTCGTCGAGTACCAGCTGGTGCCCGCGAGGCGGATTCCGGCGAGAGGGTCGTAGGCGGTGGTCACGACCTCCTTGGTGCCGCGGATGCCCGCGAGCGCGCCGAGTGCCACCTCCTGGTGGGTGGTGCCGTCGCCGACGTTCATGCGGTCGTTGTAGAACTCGAATCCGCCAGGTCCCTGCGCCGCGTTCTGCGTCGCGGTGGTGCGTGCTCCGGCAGTTCCGTTGGACTCCAGGGTCCAGGAGTTGCCGTTGTTCGTCGACGCGATGAGGATGTCGCCGCTGGCGCCCGTCTCGTAGTGGTTGGTCGAGGGGCTCTCTGTAGAGAAGTTGCGGTTGCCACCCTGGATCGAGGTTCGGTCAGAGAATCCGAGAGTGAGGTAGTTGGATTCGTCGAAGTACAGTCCGCTCAGAACGGGCTGCGGGTACATGTGCCATCCCGCGCCGGCCTCGGAGACGCGGCCCCCGGTCCACGACCAGGTTCCCGTCCAGGTGTTCCACCGCTGTGACTGAGGGGCGAGAACGTTGCTGTAGATATCGCCCTTGGCATAGCCGAGGGATGCACCGTTCAGCACCGTGGTGAAGGTCGAGCCGGAGGAGACGGGGAGAGCGGTGCGCATGACGTTCGCCGTCATGCCTGCTGCGGCCGCGGACTGGCCGGGGTTGAATCCGGCTACCGTCTCGCCGGTCGACACCCAACCGACGTAGAGCTGGTCGTTGTGAAGAGTGAGAGCCCAGGGGCGCTGGCCGACCGTGAGCCCGAGGGGAGTCGTGGAGATGACCGTCGGCGAGTTGATCGTCGTGATGTCGATGGCGACGAGCGTCTTGTTGAACAGGTTGATCAGGTAGAGCGTCTTGCCGTCGGCGCTGACCGTCATCCCGCCGATGCCGACGGTGCCCGCCTTGGCGAACGCGTCGGCGTCGTAGGCGGAGTCCCCAGCGCCCTTCAGCCCGCGCGCGTCGTTGGACTGCACCGTGCCGAGCGGGATGTTGAGGGGCGCGGCGGTGATGTCCTTCCACGCGCTCACGGTGGACCCGGTCGAGACAGTGCCCGTCGAGGTCAGCACATTGCTGATGCGGTAGATACCGCCGATGCCGAGCGTGCCGAGACCCGAGTGACGCTTGTAGGTCGCCGAGACGAAGATGTCGTTCGCGCTCGGGCGGTATGCGGTGCCCCAGACGGAGCCGACCTGGCCGAACGTGGCCAGGGTGGTACGGCCCGCGAAGGCTGTGGCGCCGGTCGAGGTCGACCCGTTCGCGGGCTGGTTGAGCGAGTACGGGGCAGCGACGACGGCAGGATTGGCGCTCGCATCGGCGGAGGCGGGCGTGCCGGTGTAGATGGGCTGGCCGGAGTACTGGATCGCTGTGACGAGCGGGGCGTTCGACTGGGAGTAGGTCTCGGGCACATTGGCACCGAAGTTGACGTTGCTGGCACCCAGAGACACGAACTGCACGTTCGAACCATTGCGCGTGCCGGCCGTGGCGTTGTACATGGGTGACGGCGTGAATCCGGCGGGAAGTCCCGTGAATTCCACACGGAGGGTGCCGGGGAGAGCACCGGTGGTGCCGGTGATTGTCCACTGACCGAGCGCAGCGGACGACGCGGACGACGTCGTGGTGCCGAAGACTGCATTGGCCGAATTGTATGCCGTGATTGTCACGCCGCCGATGCCGGTGTCGACTGCGACCCCACTGTGCGCAGCGACGGTCGTGTCGAACCGGCCGTTCGCGTTGAAGTCACGGAAGACGGTGCCCGAGACGGAGCCGGTGGCTGCCTGCGCTGCCTGCGGAGCTGCCGAAAGGGTCAGGCCGGAGACGACGACCATTGTCGCGAGCGTCGCCGCGACTACTCGGAAACTGCGTGCGCGCTTAAGTCCAGCCAGCATGACTGATGTGCTCCATCGGGTAAGTACGCTCGATGCAACTTCTGCTAGGTGATCGCTCGGGCGGAATGTGGTGTGCCGGCTGTCTGGTGACGGGGTTGTGGCAGACGGAGGGCTCTTTCAGAATAGTCGTTAGTGTGAGGGCGTCTCACACCCTATTAAGGGGGCCACCATCAAAGGGATCGGCCCGGGCACCCGCTTTATACTCGGGTCATGGGGGCACGCGCACATCAGGTGATAAGCAGCTCCATGATTCTCATCGCCGTGCTTGTGACATCGTCGCTCTTGAGCGCGTGCTCAACCCAGCCAGGGCAATCGGGCCAGGCGCTGGTCGAGGTTCCCGCCGACGCCCCGACTATTTCGGCGGCACTCGAGCTCGTGTCCCCGGGCGGGCTGATTCTGGTCTCGCCGGGCGAGTACCCCGAATCCGTGACGATCGATGTGGCCGACGTCACACTGCGTGGCACCGATAGAAACGCGGTCATCATCGACGGCGAGGGGCTGCGCGCCAATGGTGTGCAGGTGGTCGCCACGGGCGTGCGCGTACAGAACCTGACGGTGCGCAATCACACCTTCAATGGCGTGCTAGTCACCGGCATGCGCGATGCCAATGGCGCCCAAGCACACAACCTCGACGGCTACGAGAAGCTCGATCCCGAGAAGTTCCCGCCCCTCGAGCGGTTCGAGGTGAGCAATGTCACAGCCAGCAACAACGGGCTCTACGGCATCTACGCGTTCAATTCACGGCACGGAGTGATCCGTGACAACTACGCATCGGGGTCGGCGGACTCGGGCTTCTACGTCGGCCAGTGCGCTGGCTGCGACATCCTCGTCACCAACAATGTGGCCGAGAACAACGCGATCGGCTACGAGAACGCCAACGCCTCGGACTCGGTGCTGATCGCCGGAAATCGGTTCAGCAGCAACCGAGTGGGCCTCACGCTGTTGTCCTGGTACCAGGAGGCATACCTCCCGCAGAAGTCGGCGACGGTGGTGGGCAACCTCATCGCCGACAACACCTCGGCCGACTCACCCGCCCAAGCGCTCGGCGCGTTCGGCATAGGGGTGGGCCTGTCGGGCGCCAACACGAACACCCTCGAGCGCAATCTCATCGCCGGCAACGCCTCGACCGGCGTGCAGGTGACGAATACCGAAGACCTCGCCTCGACCGGCAACCGGCTCGTCGACAATTCCTTTGTGGATAACGGCATCGATCTGGCCAACCTGTCGGCAGAGCGATCCCCGTCGGTGGGAACCTGCGTTGAAGGCAGCGGGCCAGGCACGGTGCTTCCTGCCGGGTTCGGCAGCGACTGCGCCGGGACGAGCGTCGGAGTCTCGGCAGACAGGCTGCCCGCACTCGATGTGCCCGCTGGCCTGTCCTTCCTGAAGGTTTCGCCGGGGCCGGACCAGCCCGATATGACCGGGTCGCTCCGAAACGTGCCCCGTCCCCTTCCCGACACCGTCGCCATGCCGAACCCCGGCTCCTTCGCTCTTCCCGACCGCACTCTCCTCGCGGACCGGGCGGTCGCCCGGTGAGATCCCTGGCCATCGGCATCGCGGTGCTTCTCCTGCTGACGGCTTGCGCGCCCGCCGAGCCCACCGGCCCACTCGCGTTGACCGGTGAGCAGTCCGAGCGACTCGCCATCGCGCGCTTCCGCAACTTCGATGCCGGCGTACGCGCGATAGATGTGACAGTCCCCGCCGACAGTGGCGAACTCGAGCTTGTGGGCTGGTTCGACTACGCGGGTGGCGTCGGCTACGCGGCGGTGTCCTCGGCGAACAAACCGGCCGGGCTGATCTGGTGGACCCACGAGCTCGTCGCGACACGCTCCATCCCGGTCGATTCTGCGCTCCTCCCCCTGCCCGCCGACGGCTGGGAATCCGGCCCGCTCGACCCGTCGAGCACCTCCCTTGCGAACGCCGTCGCCGTCGTTGCGAGTCTCGGCTCAGATCGCCCCGAGAACCCGCAGCTGCTGGCGCAGACCGACGCGGCCTGGCTGCGCACCGACGAGGTGGACGGCGTGGACGTCGACGTCTTCATCGGCCCGTCGGGAGACTCCGCGACCTCCGCCCCCGAGGACTCGGCGCTGCGCGCCCGGTACTGGCTGGACGACTCGGGGCTGCTTCTGACGTTCCAGTTCCCCGCGGGCTCGTCAGGCAAGTGGATGACCGCGCTCTTCGGCCCCGCGAGCGGCATCGTCATCCCGAGCACAGTGCCGGGCACCCCGTGACCGAGTCCGGGCCGCGCAACGAGCCGACGTTCCGCCCCTCTCGGCGTGGGCTGCTTTCGGCGGCGCTCGGTGGCGCCGCGGGGCTCGCTCTCGGCGCGACCGGAGGCGTCGCACTCACGCGAACCGACACCCCGGCCCCGGCTTCGACTCCGGCTCCCACGGAGGTCGTGCCCGTGCGCGGCGAGCATCAGGCTGGTGTGCACCTGCCCGCCTCCCCACAGCAGTTCGGCGCGCTGCTGGTGCTCGACACGGCCGCCACGGACACCGGATGGCTGGCCGCGCTCGGCGCACGCATCGTCGCGCTCGGCTCGGACGATGCCCTGCTGCCGGACGGCGCAGGCGACCTCACGGTGACGGTCGGCATCGGACCACGCCTTGTGCCCGATGGGCTGCCGGGCTCGACCGACCTGCCGGGCTTCGCGGACGACAACGAAATCGACCCGGGCGCACGCGGCGGCGACGTGCTGCTCGCCGCCTACTCGAGCGACCCGACCGTGCTCGCCGCCGTGCTCGCTGACCTCGCCCTGCTGGTGCCGGGCGCGGTCACGCGCTGGCAGCAGTTCGTCTTCCGCGGAAAGGGCAGCGGCACCAAGGCCCGTAACCCGCTGGGCTTTATGGATGGCATTGTCGTTCCCCACACCTCGGCCGAATTCGCCGACGGGGTTTGGATTCCCGACGGTCCCGCCGCGGGTGGCAGCATCCTCGTGATCCGCCGACTCCGGCTGGACACGTCAGCCTTCCGCGCTCTCGAGGTCGGCGAGCGGGAGGCGGTCATCGGCCGCAGGCTCAGCGACGGCGCCCCGCTCTCGGGCGGCGCACCCGACGACCAGGTCGACCTGCGCGCGAAGACCCCGGAGGGCGAGCTGCTGGTGCCGGCGCGCTCCCACGCGCGAGCCGCACATCCCTCATTCACCGGCTCGTCGCTGATGTTCCGCCGCAGTTACTCATTCGAAAACGACGGAGAGACCGGGCTCGTTTTTATGTCCTTCCAGAACGAGCTGCGCACCTTCGTGGTCACGCAGCAGCGACTGGATGAGGTCGACGCGCTCAGGACCTTCAGCACACCGACGGCCAGTGCGACGTTCCTCGTGCTGCCGGGTTTCGACGACGAGCGCCCGCTCGGATCGAGCCTGCTCTAGGCCACGTAGCGTTCGACCCGCAGAACGCAGCTGAGGTCGTCTTCGGCGACGGGAATCTCGGTGTCCCAGGTCTCCTCTTCGCCGGCCGCCAGGTCATCGACGTCCACCTGCACGAGCGCGCGGGTGTCGTTGGCACCGTTGAGCAGCGAGACGTAGATGCGGTAGCTGGCGGCCTCTTCGGTCGGGTTCGCGACCGTGCCGCTCACCTTCCACGCGTCGCCGTCGCGAACGCAGTCGCCCATGGTGTTGTCGGCGAGCGCGCCGACGAGGTCCTCGCCGGAACCCGGGGTGTCATCGATGTCGGTGATGCCGGGGGTCTGCTCGGCGTCCGCCGAGGAGGTCGGCTTGGGTTCGGGTGAGCCGGCCGTGCAGCCCGCGAGCGATGCCGCGAGGAGGGCAGCCGCAAGGGCGGTCACCAGGGTTCGTGAGCTCACGATCATGAGGCTGCCTTTCGCTGTCTTCTTCGGGCAATGAGTATCAATCCTAGGCCGGAGAGCAGCAGCAGCAGGCTCGCGCCCAACGGATACTCGGCATCCGTACCGGTCTTGATCAGGCCGCCCGGGTCGATCGCGCGCACCGGAAGCTGCACCGCGCCGACCGCGTTCGCGAGCACCGGGTCGCCGTTGTTGACGTCGATGCTGGTGACCGAGGCCGTCTCCGTGAGCCGCTGGCCCTCCATCGCGGCGGTGATCGTGTACGTCGCCGTTGCGGTCACCGATTCGCCCGGCAGCAGCACTCCGACCGCTCCCGGCCATGCGCCGTAGACGATGGTGCTGAGCCCGGTGCGCGGGTCGGTGATCTCGACGTTGTTCAGGGGCTCGGTGCCGTTGTTGCGCACCACGTAGCTGACGACGACGGTGTCTCCCGCGAATCCGGCCTGACCGGCCCGAACCTTCGGGCTCACCGTGATGCCGATGTCTGCGACGCGCGGCACGGCGAACGTGTCTGTGTCGGCGACCGGCGTGAGCGCGGATCCTCCGGGAGCGTTGGCGTTCGCCGTTGCCGTGTTGTCGATGGTGCCCGAGGCGACATCCGCAGCCGTGATCGTATAGCGCGCGGTGACTACGAGCAGTCCGTTCGGGCGAAGGGTGCCCGGCGTTCCCGGCCAGACGTAGGTCAGGGCGGAGAGACCCGGCTTGACGTCGCTCACCGTGACGCCGGTGAGTGTCACGTTGCCGGTGTTGCGCACCTCGATGCGGTAGTCCAGCGTCGCGCCCTGCTGGGCGAAGCTCGCCGCACTGCTCGTCTTGGTGACGGTCATGGCGGGTGCCGCAGTGATGAGGGTCTCGCCGGCTTCGGCATCGGTCACGTTGGTGCCGGTCGGCGGCGTGCCGGTCGTCGTCGCGGTGGACGCGATCCGACCCGCATCGACGTCAGCCTGGCTGAGGATGTAGGTCGCCGTGGCAATGACCACACCGTTCGGCGCGAGCACACCCGCGGCTCCGGGGAACGCGTAGCTGATCGCCGAAGCGGGCACCTGCGGGTCGGCCACCGTGACGCCGGTCAGCGTGTGGGTGCCCGTGTTGGTGACCTCCCAGCGGAACAGCACTGCGTCGCCGGCGCGACCGGTCGCCGCCGCTGCGAGCAACTGCGTCTTGTCGATGTTGATGGATGACGCTCCGCCTGCGGTCGGGATCACCGACGGCGTCGAGGTACCGGACACCGCTGCGGCGCCGCGCGACGGGGTCGCGGAGGCCGAGGCCACATTGCGCACCTCACCGCCGTCGAAGTCGCTCTGGCGCACCGTGTAGGTCGCCGCGGCGGTCGCCGACTGTCCGGGCGGCACAACACCGGCGGTCGCGGTCGGCCAGGTGTAGCCGCCGATCGCGCTGAGGCCGGGCTTGGTGTCGCTGAACACCGGGTCGGTCAGCGTCAGGGATCCGGTGTTGGTCGCGGTGAACGTGTAGTCGATGATCGAGCCGACGACGGGTGCACCGCCGCCGCGCACAACGCCCTCCTTGAGCACGGTCATGCTCGAGGCGCCGGCAGCGAGCGGAACGCTCGTCTGCGGGGAGGTGTCGCTCACGTTCAGCGGTCCGCGGGCCGCCTCGCCCGTCGCGGTCGTGACGTTGCGCACCACGCCGAGGTCGACGTCGGCCTGGCTCACGGTACGGGTCGCGGTGACCTGCGCGGACTCGCCCGCGAGCAGCCTGCCCGGGTTGACCGGGTCGGGCCAGGTGTAGACGAAGTTGCCGAGACCGGCGACGGTGTTGGTCATGGCGACGTTCTCGACGCGCACGTTTCCGTCGTTGCGCAGAGTGAACGTGTAGTTCATGGTGTTGCCGAGCACACCGGTCGCGCCCGCGGCGAGCGCCGCCGTGTGGCTGGTGAAGAGCTCACCCCGTGCGGCCGAGGTGGAGATGTCGAACGGCGCCGAGGGTGCGTTGATGATGACGTCGTCGGGGGTGGTACCGAAAGCGGTCGCCGTGTTGCGGATGGTGCCGTTATCCACATCTGCGCGCGTCACGGTGTAGCGGGCCGTACCGTGCGCGACGCCGCCGGGCGCGAGGATGTTGGACGTCGATGGGAAGGTCAGCACGGGTGTCGAGACACCGGGCAGTGCATCGGTGACCTCGACGAGGCGCAGCGTCACGTTGCCGGTGTTGGTCACGTCGAACTCGTACTGGATGACCGAGCCCGCGTCGCCGGTTCCGGTCAGGAGCTGGCCTGACTTCACGACCGCGATGCCCGGGTCGTGTGCCTCGAGGTCGATACTCACGGTTCCGGACTGCACCGGGCCGACCGCGCCTGCAGGGCTCGTCGCCGTGGCGGTTGCGACGTTGTCGACGGAGCCGCGGTCCACGTCCTCCTGCTGCACCGTGTAGCTGAGCTCGTAGGTGACGCTGTCACCGGGCAGCAGCACGCCGTCTGCGTCGGGCCAGTCGGTGCTCGTCACCACGATGCCCTGGAGCGCGTCACCAAGGGTGACGCCCGTGAGTGTGGTGTTGCCGGTGTTGGTCAGCACGACTTCGTAGCTGAGTGCGTCACCGAGACCAAGTTGTGCCGGAATGGCCGGCGCGCCGGTCTTGGAGATCGCGAGCAGCGGGCTTCCCATCAGCTGCACGGTCGCCGGTGCTGTGGCGGATGCCGCGGCGCCCGTCGGCGGCAGGCCACGACCCGTGGCGACGCTCGACACGGATCCCGCGTCGATGTCGGCCTGGGTCAGCACCTGCGTGCGGATGACCGTCGCGGTGTCGGCAGGGCCCAGGACGCCGGGCGTTCCGCTGGACCAGCTGTAGTCACCGGCCGGCAGCGCGCCGATGCCGTCGGTGATGCTCGAACCGCTCAGGGTCACGTTGCCGGTGTTGGTGAACACGTAGGTCCACTCGACCGTGTCGCCGGCCCGGGCGGTCGCGCCGCCGATGCGCACGCCGTTATTGGTGACGGCGACGGTGGGGGCAGCGACCTCGGTCGCGACGGTCGATGTGTTCGACGTTGCGGAGACCGCGAGACCGCGCACGGGTGTCGCGCTCACGGTCGCCGTGTTGATCACATTGCCCGCGTTGACGTCGGCCTGGCTGATGTCGTAGATCGCGGTCGCGGCGACGGTGACGTTCGGGGCGAGCACGCGCGACGCTCCCGGCCACTGGATGACCGGCTGGCCTCCGGCGGGCAGCTTCGGGTCGTTCACGGCGATCGACCCGATCGTGACGTTTCCGGTGTTCCGGATCAGGAAGCTGTAGGCGATGGTGTCGTTCGCCCCCGCGCTGCCGGTTGCGACGCCCGTCTTCACGACACTCACCGCGGGCTGCGCCTGCACGGTGTTGATCCGAACCGTGTTGGAGGTCGCGGGGATCTCCGTCCCGCCCAGCGTGAAGGCGCGTACTGTCGCGGTGTTCTCCATAAAGCCGTTGTCGATGTCAACCTGGCGCAGCTGGTACGAGGCCACCCCCGTCGCGCTCTCGCCCGGAGCCACGGTGCCTTCGTCGGCGGGGTTCGGCCAGGTGATGACCGGGTCGGTAAGCCCCTCGAGAGCATCGGTCAGTTCGCCGTCGTACAGCGTGACGTTTCCGGTGTTGGTGGGGACGAGCTTGTAGTCGACCCAGTCACCGACCTGGCCGATGCCACCCGCGCGCAGCACGCCGGTCTTGAACGCGGTCAGGTCAGGCGACTGCACAACGGGCACGTTGACGGTCGCGGTCTGGAAGAACTCGACGCCGGTGGGCGGCGTCGCGTAGCCGCGCACCGAGTTGCTCACGGTGGCCGCGTCGATCTCCGGTTGGGTGAGCGGGTAGGTCGCCGTGCCGGTGATCGTCTCACCGGGCTGGAGCGTGCCGCCGGGGAAGCCCGCGCGATCGTACTGGATCGTGCTCACGCCGGCCTTCTGGTCGACGAAGCGCACGTTGGTGAGGGTCTGGTTGCCGTCGTTCCTCAGCGAGAACGCGAAGTTCACGAGCTCGCCCACGCGTCCGGTTGAGCCCGCGGCGAGCGCTCCGGTCTTGGTGACGGTGATCACGGGGTTGGCGGTCGCGGTGGTGACGGTCGCCACGGCGTCCTGACTCGAGGTGCGCACGTTCTTCGGCGTGAGGCCGGAGGCGCTGGCCGTGTTGATCACGGAGCCCGCGTTCACATCGGCCTGGCGAATGGCGAACGTCGCAGTAGCGGTGGCAACGGCGTTCGGCGCGAGTACTCCCTCGTCGCCGGGCCAGCGCACGTTCGAGACCTCGACGCCCTGCAGGGAGTCGGAGAGCACGATGCCGTGCAGGGTCACCGTTCCGGTATTGGTGATCGTGAAGTCGTAGCTGACGACGGCGCCGACGCTGGCCACGGCGGGCGGCGTCGCGACCTTGGTCACAACGAGCTCCGGGTCTTCGGGCGCGAGGGTCGTCGTCGCGATCGGCGAGCTGCCGCTCACGCGCGGCCCGACCGGCGGCTTGCCGCTGGCCGTCGCCTGGTTGAGGATCTGCCCGCTGTCCACGTCGGACTGCTTGACCGTGTACTCGGCCGTTGCGACGATCGTGGATCCGGGTTCGATGACGCCGACCGGTCCGCCGTTCCACTGGTAGCTGACCGCGGAGATGTCGGCGAGTCCGTCGATGACTTCGAGCAGGGTCAGGGTCACGTTGCCGGTGTTGCGAATGGTGAAGGTGTAGTCGACGATGTCGCCGAGCCCTCCACCCGCGCGTGGCACACCCGCCTTAGCGACGGTGAGCGCCGGGCTCGCCGGGATGTCGATGCCTGCCGTCGTCGAGCGCGTGACATCCACACCCCGCGGCGGCGTGCCGGAGCCGGTGGCGGCGCTCTCGACGCGGCCCGCGTTCAGCTGGGCGAGCGTGAGCGCGGACGTGGCCGATGCCTGCACCGACTCACCCGGCTTGAGGGTGAAGGCCGTGCCGTCCCAGTCGTCGTAGCTGATGGCCGAGATACCGCCGAGCTCATCCACGAGCTGCGCGCCGGTGAGCGTCACGTTGCCGGTGTTGGTGAGTAAATAGCTCCAGTTGACGGTGCTGCCGACGTCCTGGCGGCCGGCGGTGGCAAAGGCCGCGGTCTTGGTGATCGCGAGGTTCGGGCCGATCGCCTGGGTCGGAATCGTCGACACGTCGTCGTCGGTCACCAGGGTGTTCGTGGGCGACGGCGAGAGACCGGTGGCGGTCACGGGGTTGGTCACGGCGCCGGCGTTCACGTCGTCGAGGGTGATGACATAAGTTCCGGATGCCCGTGCGAACGTTCCCGGAGCGATCTCGCCCGGGCGGGCCGGGTTCGGCCAGGTCACGTCGGCGAGCACCACGCCGGTGACGGCGTCGACGAGGGTGACCCCGTGCAGGGTCACGTTGCCGGGGTTGCTGATGCGGAACTCGTAGTCGATGACGTCGCCGACGCCTGCGGTGCCGCGCGGCGTACCGACGGCGGTCGCCACAATGACCGGGGCCTCGAGCACGGTCGGAACGACGACCGTGTTGGAGTCGGCGGAGACCAGCACACCCTTCGGGGTCTTCGCCGAGACGTGCGCGGTGTTCGTGACGCGTCCGGTGTCGACGTCGGACTGCTTGATCGTGTACTCGGCGACACCGGTGACGAAAGTGCCGGGGGGCAGCACACGAGGCTGGCCGGCGATCGGCCAGGTGATCACGGGGGTGCCGAGCCCGATCATCGGGTCGACGAGCAGGCCGTCGTACATGGTGACGTTTCCGTCGTTGGTGATGCGCAGCGTGTACTCGATGACATCGCCGACAGCGCCGGTCCCGTTGTTCAGGATGCGCGCCGACTTCACGGGGCTGAGCTTCGTGATCGGCGGGATGGTCAGCACAACCGTCACGGCCTGCGTGAGCGCGGCACCCGTGGGCGGCTGCGCGCTGCCCGTGACCGTACTGCTCACCGATCCGTTGTCGACGTTGGCCTGGGTCAGCAGGTACGGCACCGTCACGGTGACCGTCTCACCGGGAAGCAGCACGCCGTCCGAGGCTGGCCAGGTGTAGACGGCGCCCGCGAAGTCGACGAGGGGGTCGGTGAGCGTCACACCGGTCAGAGTCTGGTTGCCGGTGTTCTTCAGGGTGAACGTGTAGTCCACCTGATCCAGTGCGCGGCCGGTGGCACCCGGCGCGAGCTCGGCGGTCTGCGTGACCTGGATCGTGCGCGCGGGGACGGCGGTCGGGGTGGTCACGGGGCCCGTTTCATCCGAAACCGCACCGATCGGCGAGGTGCCGTCGACACTGGCCTGGTTGGTGACGGAGCCGTTGTCCACGTCGGCCTGGACGATCGTGTAATTGCCCTGTGCACGGGCGATGTCGCCCGGGAGCAGCGTTCCGGTCGCGCCGGGCCAGGTGGTCGCGGAGAGGGTGAGGCCCGGCATCGTGTCGGTGAGGGTCACGGCCGTGAGGGTCGTGTTGCCCGTGTTCTCGATCTCGATCGAGTACCGGATGACGTCACCGACGCCGCCCGCTCCGTCACGCGTGTCGATCTTGCGAACGTCGATCGCGCGGGTGCGGGTCGCCGTCTGCGTGACCGCGGCGGGCGAGTCCTCGCTGTAGGTCGCACCGGCCGGGGTCGTGGCCGTGGCGGTGGCCACATTGCTCACGGAGCCGAAGTCGACGTCCGTCTGCTGGATGCGGTAGGTGGCGGTCGCCGTGGCGATCGCGCCGGGTGCGAGCACGCGGGCCGTTCCCGGCCAGGTGATGACCGGGGCGCTGACACCCGCGAGGGAGTCGGTGAGCGCGACGGCGGAGAGCGTCACGTTACCGGTGTTCTCGATCTCGAACGAGTAGGTGATGAAGTCGTTCAGTTCTCCGGGGGCGCCGTTCAGGGAGCCGGTCTTGCTGACGCGCAGATCGGGGCCGGAGACGATCGGAACCGTCGCCGCAGCCGTAGCCCGGGCGACGGCGCCACGCGGCGGGGTTCCGACGGCCGTCACCGTGTTGACCACGGAGCCCGCGTTGACATCGGACTGCAGCAGGTCGTACTTCGCCGTAGCCGTGGCCGTGTCATCCGGATCGAGCGAACCGTCGGCAAGCGGACCGTTGTTCCAGGCGGTGAACACGAGGTCGTACAGGCCGGGCATGGCGTCGACGAGGTCGACGGCCGAGAGGCGCACGTTGCCGGTGTTCTCGATCGTGAACGAGTAGGTCACGACGCCGCCGACGCGGGTCGAGGCGGCGGTGCCCGTCTTGGTGACGGAAATTCCGGGGTCGGCGTCGGCAGTCGGGGTGTCGACGTTGCCCGAGGTTCCCGTCGCCGGGCGGGCGCCCACGAGAGAGCTGCCTGCCGCGGTCGCCACGTTGCGCACGAAGCCGGCGTTCACATCGGCCTGGGTGATCGTGTAGCGACCCTGCGTGGCGATGGTGGCGTTCGGGGGGAGGTTGTGGTTCGGGTTGGTCGCGTTGTCCCACGGCAGGGCGTCGAGGTCCGCACCGAGCAGCGGGTCGCTGAGGGTGACTCCGGTCAACGTCGTGTTGCCGGTGTTGCGCACGATCAGGTTGTAGGTGATCTGGTCGCCCACGTTGCGGTCGCCCGCGATGGCGGTTTTCGTGACACCGAGCGCGTCACGCGGCGCCACTGTGTCGATGCGCACCGTGTTCGAGCTCGCGGCGACGTCGTTGACAGCGCTGTTGGGGCTGCGCGCGTCGACCTTGGCCGTGTTGTCGATGTAGCCGCGGTCGATGTCCGCCTGGGTCAGCGGGTAGGTCGCCGTGCCGGTGACGGAGGCGCCGACCGGAAGGGTGCCGGGCGTGCCGGGCCAGCCGATCACCGGGGTGGAGATGCCGGGCAGCGGGTCGACGAGGCGACCGTTGGTGACGGTGACGTTGCCGGTGTTGGTGACGACGACCTTGTAGTCGATGAGGTCACCGACCTGGCCGATGCCGGGGCTGCGCAGCACGCCGGTCTTCACGGCGACGAGTCGGCCGCGCGGCGCGATGTTCACGGTGACGGAGTCGGTCTTCGACTCCTCGGCCGCGGTGCCGATCGGGGTGACGAGACCGGAGCCGACGTTGACGACGGAGCCGGCGTCGACGTTCGGCTGGTCGACCTCGAAGGTCGTGGTGGCCGTTACCGTCGCGCCGGGCAGAAGCGTTCCGGCGGGAGCCGTGGTGGGCCAGGTGTACTGCAGCGGGGTCAGGCCGATGAGGGTGTCGGCGAAGTGCACGTCGGTGAGGCTGACGTTTCCGGTGTTCGTGAGGGTCAGCACGTACTCGATGATGTCGCCGTCTTCGCCGAGCGCTCCGGACTCGAGGGCGCCGCTCTTGTCGAACGTGTAGTTCACCACGCGGTCGATGGTGGGCGTGACCGCGGGGTCGCTCGTGTCTGACGCCGGGGTGGTGCCGATGAAAGTCGTACCCGCGGCGGTCGCCGTGTTGGTCACCGATCCGCTGTTCACGTCATTCTGCGTCACCACATAGGTGGCGGTCGCGGTGATGCTCTCGTCCGGACCGAGTGCGCGCTCGATGCCACCGGGCCAGGCCTGGTAGTTGAGGTCGCTGAGCCCCACGAGCGAGTCGGTGATGGCGACGTCCTTGAGCGTGACGTTGCCGTCGTTCACCACGGTTATCGTGTAGGTGATGACCTGGCCGACGCCGGGCTTCGCTACGGAGCTGGCGGTCTTGGTGGTGAAGAGCGAGGGGTCCGCGGCGATGGTGGTGACCGTCGCGTCGTCGGTGTCGGTCACGTCGGCGCCGACCGGCGGCGTTCCGCGCACGGTCGCGACGCTCGAGATGCTGCCCGCGTCGACGTCGCGCTGCGTGACCACGTAGGTCGCTGTGGCGATGACCTCGGTGTTCGGCTGCAGGGTGCCGGCGGGGTTGCCGTTCCAGTTCGTGTAGACGATGCCGGTCAGGTTCGTGAGTGCGTCTGAGATTGCGACACCGGTCAGCGTGACGTTGCCGGTGTTGCGCGCAACGAAGGAGTACGTGACGACGTCGCCCACGAAGAGCCCGCTCGTCGGGCTGGCGGTCTTGGTGAGACTGACGCCGGCGTCGGGAACGAGCGGCACCGTGACGCTGTCAGAGGATGTCGCATCCGCACCGCGAGCGGGGCTACCCGTCGCCGTGACCGTGTTGATCAGCGCGCCCGCGTTCACGTCGGCCTGCGTCACCGTCGAGGTGGATTGCACGGTGAACTCTGCGCCAGGGTCGAGAGTGGTGTTGGCCGGAACGATAACCGGCGTGGCACCGGGCAGGCCATCGACGAGGTTGATAGCGGTGAGTGTGACGTTGCCGGTGTTGCGCACCACGAAGGTCCAGGTGACAACGTCGCCGGCCTTGGTGGCGCCGGTGGTCGCGGTCTTGTCGACGAGGATGCTCGGGTTGGATGCGGCGGTCGCGGTGGTGGAGGTGGACGCCGGGCTGGTGATCGTGATGTTTCCGGGCTCGGTGGCCGAGGCGGTCGCCGTGTTGATGACGGAGCCCGCGTTCACATCGGCCTGTGTGACCGTGTAGTCAACGGTCGCCGTGGTGACCGCCTGCGGCGCGAGGGTGGTGGCGCCGAGGGCCGGAGTCGCCGCGCCGAGCATCTGGTCGCTGAGCGTTGCGCCGGTGAGCGTCACGTTGCCGGTGTTGGTCACGGTGAACAGGTAGCGGATGACCGAGCCGACGCCCGCGATTCCGCCGCCCAGCACGGTGCCGGTCTTGACGACACGCAGCTCACCGCGCACGGCCGCGGTCGAGGTCACGACCGGGTCGCTGGTCGCTGTGACGGCGGGTGCACCGGCGGGCGGGGTGGCGGTCACGGATGCGACGTTGGTCACCGACTGGTTGTCGATGTTGGCCTGGGTGAGCACGTAGCTCGCGGTGCCCGTCGCCGAGCTGTTCGGTGGCAGGACGCCCGGCGTGCCGGGCCAGGTGATCGAGAGCGCGGGAAGTCCGGCGAGCGAGTCGGTGATGGTGACACCGGTCAGCGTGACGTTGCCGGTGTTGCGCACTATGACGGTGTAGTCGATGCTGTCACCCACGGCGCGGTTGCCGTTGGCCACGGCCGTCTTCACGATACTAATGCCGGGTGTCGCGGCGAGCGGGACGGTCGAGGCTGCGGTGCGTGCCAGGGGGCCGTTGCGCGGGCTGACGGCGGTCGACGATGCCTCGTTGATCACGGATCCCGAGTCGACGTCGCTCTGGATCAGGGTGTAGTCGGCGGTCCCGGTCGCGACCTGGCCGGGCTGGAGCACGCCGGGGCTGGCCGGGGTGGGCCAGCTGATGACGATCGGCACGCCATTGATGAGCGGGTCGGTCAGGGTGACGCCGGTGAGGGTCTGGTTGCCGGTGTTGGTCGCGGTGAGCGTATAGGTGATGCGGTCGCCGGCCTTGCCGGTGAAGCCGGCCGCGGGGGTGCCCACCTTGGTGAAGGTGTAGCGCGCGTCGGCTGCGACGGTGTCGGTGACGACAGGAGCTGTCGAGTTGGTCACGATGGGCGTCACCTGCGAGGTCGCGGCTGCCGTGGCCACGTTGGAGATCGAACCGGCATTGACGTCGGCCTGCGTGATGACGTGGGTGGTCGTCGCGGTGACGGCGGGAGTGTTCGGCTGCAGCGTGTTGGCCACGCCGCCCGGCCACGGTCCGTAGACGAGCGGGGTGAGTCCGGGAGCGGTGTCGCTCAGGCTCACGCCGGTGAGGGTTACGGTTCCCGTGTTGCGCGCCGAGACGGTGTAGGTGATGACCTCACCGACGAGGCCGGTTCCGGTGCCGGAGATCGTGAAGGTCTTGGTCGCGAGGATCGACGCCGTGCGGGCGATCGTATCGACGGTGACGGACTGCGAGCTCGCCGTGGTGTTCGGTCCGGTCGGCGGCTTGCCGGAGACGCTCGCGGTGTTGGTGACCGACCCGGTGTTCACATCGATCTGGCGCACGACGTAGTCGGCGGTGGCGGTGATCTCCTGGTTCGGCAGCAGTGTTCCCACGGCTCCGGGCCAGCTGCCGTAGCTGATGGCGCCGAGGTTCGGACGCGGGTCGCTGATGGTGACACCGGTGAGAGTGACCTTGCCCGTGTTGCGGGCGACGAAGGTGTAGCGGATCGTGTCACCGACGGCACCCGTTCCCGCGCCGACGTAGGCGGCGGTCTTGGAGAGGGTGAGCGTCGAGGTGGTCGAGAGCGGCAGGGTTCCCGAGCCGGTGAAGCTGGTGGGGGCGCCGGTCGGCGGGTTGCCGGTTGCGGTCGCGGAGTTGGAGAGGGCGCCCGAGTCGATGTCGGACTGCCCCAGCACGTAGGTGGCTGTGGCGAGCACTTCCTGGTTCGGCGCGAGCACGTTCGGCGCTCCGGGCCAGACTCCGAAGGCCGCGGGGCTGATGCCGGGCAGCGAGTCGGTGAGGTCGATGCCGCTGAGCGTGACGTTGCCGGTGTTGGTGATGCGAATCGTCCACGTCACGAGCTCACCCGCGGAGCCGTTGCCGCCGGTCGGAAGAGCCGCGACCTTGGTGAGGAAGAGTCTCGGGCTCGCGGGCGCGGTCGGGGTGACGACCCGGGTCGACTGGGCCTCGAGCACGGTTCCGCCGGGGCGGACACCGGTGGCTGTCGCGGTGTTGGCGACCTGGCCGGCGTCCACGTCCGCCTGCTGGATCACGTAGGTCGCCGTGGTCGACACGGTCTCCTGCGGCTGCAGCACGTTCGGCTGGTTCGACCAGACGAGCGATGCCGTCTGGATGCCGAGCAGCGGGTCGTTCAGCGTGACACCGGTCAGGGTCACGTTGCCCGTGTTGCGGGCGACGATCGAGTAGGTGATGACGTCACCGACGTTGCCGCCGGAGCCCGTCGCGTTCTTCGTGACGATCATGCTCGACGAGGCCGCGACGGTGGGCACAACGGCCTCGGTCGACGTCGCCGTGACGACCGGTCCGGTGGGAGGGGTGCCCGAGGCGGTGGCGGTGTTACGCACGGAGCCGGCGTTCACGTCCGCCTGCTTGATGACGTAGGTCGCGGATGCCAGCACCTGCGTATTGGGCAGCAACCGGCCGGTGGTGCCGCTCGGCCAGGTGCCGTAGCTGATGGTCGAGAGGCCGGCGAGGGTGTCGCTGATGCCGACGGAGGTGAGCGTCACGTTGCCGGTGTTGCGCACGACGAAGCTGAAGGTGACTGTGTCGTTGACGCTGTTGGCGCCGGCGACGGTCGAACCGGCCTTGGTGACGGTGAGTGCGGGTCCGGATGCGAGCGGCAGCGTCGAGAGGCCGGTCGCCGTGATCACCGGTCCGGTCGGCGGTGTCGCCGTTCCGGTCGCCGTGTTGGCGAGGGATCCGGAGTCGATGTCACTCTGCTTGAGGGTGTAGTTCGCCGTACCCGTGACCTGGGCAAGCGGGGGAAGGGTGCCGGCGGTCGCGGTCGGCCAGGCGCCGGGGGCGAAGGTGATGGCGCTGAGATCCTGCAGCGGGTCGGTGATTCCCGCACCGGTGACCGTCACGTTGCCGGTGTTGCGCAGCACGAACGTGTAGCTGACGATGTCGCCGACGCGGGCGCTCGAGCCGGAGGGGAGCGTGCCGCTCTTGGCGAGGCTCAGGGTGCGCACGGGGGCGATGGTCGTCGTGGTGAGCACCGCGGAGGTGTCCGCGACCGTCGCGTTTCCGGGTGCTGTTGACGTGACGCTCGCCCGGTTGCTGAAGCTGCCCGCATCCACGTCGGCCTGGGTGACTGTGTAGGTCGCTGTCGCCGTGGCGATTCCGTTCGGCAGCAGCGTGCCCGCAGCCCCCGGCCAGGTGATGTTCGGTGTGGTCAGCCCGACGAGGGTGTCGGTGAGGGTGACGCCGGTGAGGGTCTGGTTTCCGGGGTTGGTGATGGTGATCGTGTAGCTCACCACGTCACCGACCTTCGCCCCGGTCAGGATGCTCGCAGTCTGGCTCACGGTGATGCGGCGATCCGCTGTCGCGGTCGGAACGGTGACGGACGACGTCGCCGTCGGCACCGTCTGCCCCGTGGGGGTCTTGCCCGTGACGGTGGCGGTATTGGCGATGGAGCCGGAGTCCACATCCGCCTGCTTGATGACGTACGTCGCCGTGCCGGTGGCCGTCGCGTTCGGCGCAAGCACGCCGGTCGTGCCGCCCTGCCAGGTGAGGGCGGGGATGCTGAGGCCCGCGAGCGAGTCGGTGAGGGTGACGCCGCTGAGCGTGACGTTGCCGGTGTTGCGGATCGTGAAGCTGAAGGTGACGATGTCGCCGGCAATTCCGGTGCCGGTCGTTACCGCGCCGGTCTTGAGCACCGTCAGGGTTCCCGTCGGAGCGACCGAGACGCTGTTCGGGGTGGTGACGGAGACCGCGGCGCCGGTCGGCGGGGTGCCCGTCGCGCGCGCGGTGTTGGCGACGGCGCCCGCGTCGACGTCGGACTGCTTGAGCACGTAACTGGCCGAGGCGGTTACCGTCTGGTTGGGCAGCAGGGTGGCGAGCGTTCCGGTACCGCCGGTGACGGTGATGGCGCTGAGGTCCTGCAACGGGTCGGTCAGCGTGACGTTCCTGAGGGTCACGTTTCCGGTGTTCCGCACGACGAAGGCGTAGCTGATCGAGTCGCCGGCCTTCGCGCCGGCCTGCAGGGTGCCGGTCTTGCTGAGACTGATTGCGGGAGCGGCGGCAACGGTCGGGGTGACGACCTGGCCGGTCGTGCCGGTCACGCTCGTCGCGCCGAAGTTCGCGGTCGACGAGGCGGTGTTGCGCACCGAGCCGGAGTCGACGTCGGATTGCTTGACGACGTAGGTCGCCTGGGCGATGACGGTCTGGCCGGGCGCGAGCGATGCTGGAGTGCCCGTGCCGCCGGTGACGGTGATCACCGAGATGTCGGGCAGCGTCTCGGCGAAGGTCACACCGGTGAGGGTCACGTTGCCGGTGTTGCGCGCGGTCAGCGTGTAGGTCACGGTGGTGCCCGCGGTCAGCGCGGTGGACGGCGACGCGGTCTTCGTGGTCGTGAGAGCAGGGGCAGCGGATGCCGTCGCCACGCTCGCGACCGCGGAGGTGGCCGTGACAGCTGGGCCGGTCGGCGGGGTGCCCGACGCGGTAGCGGTGTTGCGCACCGTTCCCGCGTTCACGTCGGCCTGCTTGATGACGTAGGTGGCGGTGGCGGTCGCCTGCGTGTTCGGCTGCAGGCGGTTCGGCGAGGCGGGAACGGGCCAGGTGTAGCTCAGGCCCGAGAGGCCGGCAAGGGTGTCGGAGATACCGACCGAGTTCAGCGTCACGTTGCCGGTGTTGCGCACCACGAACGAGAACGTGATCGTGTCACCGACGGATCCGTTGCCGCTCGTCACGGCACCCGTCTTGGCGATGGTCAGCGCGGGGCCCGAGGCGAGGGGCACGGTGGCGGAGTCGGTGCTGGTAACCGCGGCGCCGGTGGGCGGGGTGCCACGACCGGTTGCGACGTTGGGCACGGAGCCCGAGTTCACGTCATCCTGTGTCAGCACGTAGCTTGCCGTCGCGGTGACGGTCTGCCCGGGCTGCAGGGTGTTGGCCACCCCGCTCGGCCAGGTGCCGTACACCGGTGCGGTGATGCCCGGCAGGCTGTCGGCCACCGTGACGGCGGTCAGGGTCACGTTGCCCGAGTTACGCAGAGTGATGGTCCAGTTGACCGTCTCGCCCGCGCGGCCCGTGGCGCCGGTCGCGAGCGCGCCCGACTTGGTGGTGACGATCGAGGGGTTCGGGGCGGCGGTGTTCCTCGTGATCGGGCCGGAGCTCGAGGTCAGTGCGGTCGCACCGTAGCTACCGGTACCGGTCGCCGTGTTGATGACACGGCCGGAGTTAACATCGGCCTGCTTGATGACGTAGGTCGCGGTCGCCGTGACGAACTGGCCGGGGGCGAGCACCCCGACCGCGCCGGGCCAGGTGTAGCTGAGAGCGGAGAGACCCTGCAGCGGGTCGTTGATGGTCACGCCGGTGACGGTCACGTTGCCGCTGTTGGTGGTACGGAAGGCGTAGTTGATGACGTCGCCGGCATTGCCCGCGGCACCGCCCGCGATCGTGGCGGTCTTCGTGGTGGCGAGAGCCGGCGCGGCGGCGATCGTCGTGACGACACGGTCGGCCGAACTGCCCGTGACGGTGGTTCCGGAGGGGGTGCGACCCGTCGCGCTGGCCGTGTTGCGGATGCTTCCGGCGTCCACGTCGGATTGCTTGACGGTGTAGCTCGCGGTCGCCGTTGCGGTCTGTCCGGGGGTCAGCACTCCCGGATTCGCCGGTGTCGGCCAGGTCACGGTGATCGTTCCGAGTGAGGGCAGCGGATCGCTGAGCGTCACCTGGCTGAGCGTGACGTTGCCCTCGTTCTTGACCACGAAGCTGTAGTTGACCGTGGCACCCGCGGTGAGGCCGGTCGCAGGCGAGGCGTTCTTGACCACGCTGAGCGAGCCGGCCGGCACGATCGCGACCGTGGCCGGGGTCGTGCGCGTGACGTTCGCACCCGTCGGGGGCTTCGCGCTGGCGGTCGCCGTGTTGGCCACAGACCCCGCGTCAACGTCGGACTGCTTGAGCGTATAGGTCGCCCGGGCGATCACGGTCTGGCCCGGGGACAGGTTCGCGAGTGTGCCGGTTCCGCCGGTCACCGTGATCGCGGAGAGGTCCTGCAGCGGGTCGGTGATGCTGGCCGCGGTCAGGGTCACGTTGCCCGAGTTGGTGAGCGTGAAGGTGTAGGTGACGACGTCGCCGGCCTTGTTCGCGGCGCCTGCGGGGAGAGTCCCTGATTTCGCCAGCGTGATCGCGGGCGATGCGGCGAGCGTCGGCACCACCGACTGCGTCGATACGGCGCTCACTGTGGCGCCGTTCGGCGCCTTGGACGTAGCCGTGGCGATGTTTCGCACCGAGCCGGCGTCTACATCCGCCTGTTTGATCGTGTACGTCGCCGTGGCGATGACCGTCTGGTTCGGCGCGAGGCTCGTGAGGCTACCGGTGCCGCCCGTGACGGTGATCGCCGAAAGGGTGGCGAGCGGGTCGGTGAGCACCACGTCGGTGAGGGTCACGTTGCCGGTGTTGCGCACGGTGAAGGTGTAGGTGATGGTCTGGCCTGGACCCGCGTTTCCCGACGCCACGCCGGTCTTCGTTGTGGTCATCGCCGGTGCAGCCGCGACTGTCGGGATGCTCGCCTGCGGCGAGGTTCCCGTGGTGGTGGCTCCCGCGGGGGTACGACTCGTCACTGTTGCGGTGTTCTTGACGGAGCCGGCGTTCACGTCGGCCTGCTTGATCGTGTAGTTCGCCGTCGCCGTCGCAGTCGCGCCGGGAAGGAGCGTGCCCGCGGTGCCGGGCCAGGTGACCACCGGGGTCGAGAGGTCGGCGAGCGGGTCGTTCAGCACGACGTTCGTGAGCGTGACGTTGCCCGTGTTGGTGAAGCCGAAGCTGTAGCGGATGACGTCGCCGACCCGGCCGGTGCCGGGAGACACCAGCGCACCCGTCTTGGTCACGGCGATCGTCGAGACCGGCGCGATGGTCGTGGTGCGTGTGGCGGTCGCCGTGGGCTTGATGCCGCCGTCGCTATCGGTGCCCGTCGTCGTCGCCGTATTGACGATGGATCCGGCGTTCACGTCGGCCTGCTTGAGCGTGTACGTCGCAGTGGCCGTAGCTATCGCACCCGCTGCGAGCGCCCCGGCTGTCGCGGTCGGCCAACTGTAGGTGAGCGCCGAGAGGTCGGCGAGCGGATCGGTCACCGTGACACCGGTCAGCGGTGAGCTGCCGTTGTTGGTGATTGTGAAGGTGTAGGTGAGAACGTCGCCGACCCGGCCGATGGAACCGGCGGGGAGGGCGCTCGTCTTGGCGAGGGCGATCGACGACAGGTTGATGGTCGTCGAGTCGCTGTCATTGGCGAGGTAGTTGCCGACGAGGGTGTACCCGGTCGCATTCGCCGTGGAGACGTAGGTGCCCGCCGACGCGGCCGTCGCGGTGCAGGTATAGGTCGTGGTCTGCAGCGGTGTCAGCACCACCCCCGTCAGGGTGCGCGCGCAGTCGGACTGGTCATCGGTGACGACGATGTTGCGCAGCGTTCCCGCGCCAGTATTGGTGATGACAACCGTAAAAGTAGCCTTCTCGGCCGCCGTTCGCGCCTGCACATCGGCCGTGCCGTTGTAGGACTTATTGACCTGGAGCCCGGCGGTCGGCACCGAGAGGATCGCGTTCCGCAGCAGGTACGAGTCACCGCTCGTGCCGAGGCGCAGGTTGACCGACGAGTCCCCCTGCACGACGTTGGCGAGACCGATGGTCGCGACATCCACACTCTGATTAGTGAAGGCGCTGGTGTCGGCGGTCTGGGTGTAGCGATCGGAGCCGATTGCCCGGCCGATGCCGAAGTTGTTCGTCACACCCGCGCTGTTGTTGAGCTCCGTGTAGGTCGTTCCACTGCGGGAATACTCTGCCGAGTCGCCGACGATGTTGCGGTCGCCCTCGAACAGCGTGAAGCCGGCGCGCGTGCCCGTCTCGACTGCGGTAAAGCCGGTGAATCCCACGGTGAGATCGGCATCATTCTGGCCCTGGCGAACGTGGCCCTCGTAGTAGATGACGCGGTGGGGCACCGAGTTGATGTTGCCGGGGATATAGGTGCCGTAGTCGTAGACGACCGTGAGCCCCCAGCCGGCGTAGCAACCGGCGCCTGTCGGACCCCAGATGTTTCCGGCCGAGACGGTGATCGGCTGGCCGGTTCCGACGCCGAAAGCACTCGTGACGTCTGCGCTCGCGCTGTAGTACAGCGCGGTGGCCTGCGAGGCGGGATCTTCGAGCATGCTCGTCGGCGCAACGTTGGTGACCGGTCCGCCGGCAACCTGCAATTGAGCGGCACGGGTTCGGTATCCGACGGCAGATCCGGTCGGCAGGGTCGCGACACCACGACTCGTTGAGAAAGTGGTGCAGAGCATCCGACTGTCGCCGGTAAAGACGCCTGTGTTGCCGCTCCAGGTCAGGAACGCTTTGACCACATTCGCGCCGGACGGGATGGTGAGCTTCGCAGAGCTGGAGTTCGTGGTGAACCCGGCGATCGTGTTCGAGTTGACCATTGCGAAGTTGTCGTTGACGTTGGCGGTCGCCGGGTCGGCCGCTGCATGCAGGTTGGTGCAGGTTCCGGCGCCGGTCGCGAGAGCCGCGCCGGTGCAGGAGAGCACGCCGTTTCCCGCCTGCACGAAGTCGCCGTTGACGGTGGCCTGGTAGTTGGGGGTCGTGCCACTGTTGGTTCCCCACTGCACAACGGCGGCGGATGCCTGCTGGGCGGGCGCGAGGGTGAGACCGGAGACGACGACACCGATGGAGACGACGAGGGCGAGTGCGCGACGGAAGCGAGGCGCGTGAGCGCGCCGCGAACCAGCGTCGGGTGTGCCGTGCACGATCGTTCCCCTCAAGATGATGCAACAAATAACGTCGTCAATATCAACGCGCTCTTCACACAGCTCTTCGGGTGAGTCGTGACAAATAGGCTTATCGGGAGTTCGGAGCCCTTTACCGATCCAGATTGGTCGGGGGCTACCAGCTCTCCCTTTCAACCATACGTGAAGGTTTTACATTCACCAGTCCCCCGTCGGGGTGGCTCATAACGATTGTGAGTTATTCACGATTGGCGGGTCCTGTTAAGGTCGTGGAGTGACTGCGACGTGGACCCCCGACGGCCCGAACCTCGTCGTCGAGGGCGACAATCTCGCCGTGATCCGCGCTCTTCCCGACGAGTCGTTCCGCCTGATCTACATCGATCCGCCGTTCAACACCGGCCGGGTGCAGTCCCGCCAGCAGCTGACCACAGTGCGCAACGTCGAAGGCACCCGCCAGGGCTTCAAGGGCAACAACTACGACACGATCAAGGGGCTGCTCTACTCCTACGACGACGCGTTCGCCGACTATTGGGAGTTCCTCGAACCCCGGCTCGAGGAGGCGTGGCGTCTCCTCCACGACGAGGGCACCCTCTACCTGCATCTCGACTTCCGCGAAGTGCACTACGCGAAAGTGGTTCTGGATGCGCTCTTCGGCCGCGAGTGCTTCCTGAACGAGATCATCTGGGCGTACGACTACGGCGCCCGTGCCACGAAGAAGTGGCCGGCCAAGCACGACACGATCCTCGTCTACGTCAAGAACCCGCAGTCGTACTACTTCAACAACGAGGAGGTCGACCGCGAGCCCTACATGGCTCCGGGCCTGGTCACCCCGGAGAAGGTGGCACGCGGCAAACTCCCCACGGACGTGTGGTGGCACACGATCGTCTCGCCCACGGGCAAGGAGAAGACGGGGTATGCGACACAGAAGCCGGAGGGGATCCTGCGCCGGGTCATCCAGGCCTCGAGCAAACGTGGTGACTGGGTGCTCGACTTCTTCGCGGGCAGCGGCACGACCGGCTCAGTGGCCGCGCAGCTCGACCGTCGATTCCTGCTGGTCGAGCAGAACCCCGCCGCGATCGAGATCATGCGCGCGCGGCTCCGCGACGACACAACATTCTCGTAACACGCGCTCGCTACGATGGGCCTCATGGGAAACCGTGGCGATATCGAGTGCTGGCTGACCGACATGGATGGCGTGCTGGTGCACGAGAACCATCCGGTGCCCGGGGCCGCCGCCCTGCTGCAGCAGTGGCGCGATGAGGGCAAGCCCTACCTGGTGCTGACGAACAACTCGATCTTCACACCGCGCGACCTGAGCGCCCGCCTCAAGGCTTCCGGGCTCGACGTGCCCGAGGACCGCATCTGGACCTCCGCCCTCGCGACCGCCGACTTCCTCGCCTCGCAGATGCCCGGCGGATCCGCCTTCGTGATCGGCGAGGCCGGCATCACGACCGCGCTGCACGAGGCCGGCTTCATCATGACCGAGACCAACCCCGACTACGTGGTGATCGGCGAGACCCGCAACTACTCGTTCGAGGCGATCACCAAGGCCATCCGCCTGATCGGAAGCGGCTCACGCTTCATCGTCACCAACCCCGACGCGACCGGTCCGAGCGCCGAGGGACCGATGCCTGCGACGGGCGCGGTCGCCGCCCTCATCTCGAAGGCGACCGGCAAGGAGCCCTACGTCGTCGGCAAGCCCAACCCGATGATGTTCCGCTCGGCGATGAACAAGATCGGCGCGCACAGCGAGAACACCGGCATGATCGGCGACCGCATGGACACCGACATCATCGCCGGTATCGAGGCCGGGCTGCACACGATCCTCGTGCTCACCGGCATCAGCGACCAGGCCGAGATCAACCGGTACCCGTTCCGTCCCGACGAGATCCTGAACAGCGTTGCCGACCTCGTCAATGCCGAGCCGGTCGAATCCGACGCCGAATAATCGTTACGGTTCGGGCTCCGGCACCACCGGTACAACCGGTGTCGGCCGGTCCGGCATCGCAACGCTCGAGGTGAGCGGTTCACCTGTCGAGCGACTGACGAAGCAGAAGTAGTTGCGGTCCCCGTCGATCCAGCTCTGCTCGTCGGCCGCGTAGCTCGCCGAGACCTGGATATCGGAATAGGCCTTCGCGGCCGTGTAGTCCACGTTCGTCGCGTTCGAGCACAGCTGGCCCATGCGGGACTGCAACTCTTCGAGGCCGGGATACGCGTCGAGGATCGAGTCCTCAAAGACGCCGGTCGCCACGAGCTGTGCCGTGTGCGGCCCCGAGCAGTCGACGACGGTGAACTCCTTGTCCCACGGCGACACGTACGGCTCGACGCACTCGGTGCCGAGCAGGTCACTCCACGCGTGCACCCCGGCGGGCAGCGGTCCGAGGCTCTCCGGTGCAAGCGTCGGTGCTGAGGATGGCACGGCCGGGGCTTCGGGAGCCGCCGCGAACTGCGGCGCAAGCCTGACGCCCCCGAGGAACACGGCGACCAGCGCGAGGGCGGCGACGAGCCCGCCGGCCGCCCAGAGCAGGTTGCGCTGCAGGCGCGGCATCGGCTCGGCCGGCAGCAGTGTGGGCGGCGGCGCGACGAGCGCTCCCGGCGCGGCTGCGGGCTCCACCGCCTTGCCCGGGAAGGGGATGCCCTCGAGAACGACGATCGCGTCCTCGTACTCCTGGAATGAACCCTCGCCGAACAGGTCCTCGATCGCGTCGGTGTTCTCTCCGGGTACCGATTCGCCGACGGGTGCGTCGAGGCCGATCGGCTGGGCGGCGAGCGCGTTCGACGTACCTCCGAGCGACTCGTCGACGGGCGGCGGCTCCCACGGTGCGGGTTGGTGGTAGGGGAACGGATCGGTGGGCGGGCCTTCCCATTCCTGCGCGGGCATGGCCTCCGTGGCGGGTCCGTCCCACTCCTGCGAGGCCATGGCCTCAGTCGGCAGCCCTTCCGGCGCGGGGCTTGTCGGCTCCTCTATGGTGACGGCGGCGAAGTAGCCCTGGTCGATCGGTTCGGGAGCGACGGGTGGGGTCGGCGGCGTCTCCTCGTCCTCCGGCTTACCGCCGGGGGTCAGCCCCCACGGAAAAGGGTTGTCGCCCTCTGCCACTACGCGAGTCCCAGTTCCTCGAGTCCGATGGCTGCGTAGTAGGGATAGCCGGCAGCCTCGATGACCTCACGGGCTCCGGTCGCGCGGTCGACGACCACGGCGACGCCGGCGATGATCGCGCCGACCTTGAGCAGTGCCTCGACGGCCTTGAGCGGGGATCCGCCGGTGGTCGAAGTGTCCTCGAGCACCACAACGCGCTTGCCCTCAAGATCGGGGCCCTCGACCTGGCGGCCACGACCGTGGTCCTTCGGCTCCTTGCGCACGACGAACGAGTCGTACGTCTTACCCAGGGCCACGCCCTGGTGCATCACCGCGGAGGCGATGGGGTCGGCACCCATGGTGAGTCCGCCGACCGCAGCGACATCCTCAATCTGATCGATCAGATCGACCATGACCTGCCCGATGAGCGGGGCGACGCGGTGGTCGAGGCTCACGCGGCGCATGTCGACGTAGTAGGTCGCCTTCTTGCCGCTGGTGAGGGTGAAGTCTCCGTGGAACACGGCATCGGCCTTGATGTATTCGATGAGCTGCTGCTTGGCGTCGGTCACGCCTCCCAGCCTACCGAGAGTGCGGGTGACCGGGACCCCGGGCGTCGGGGCGGGCCGGTAGCGTTGTGCCATGCGCGTAGCCACCTACAACATCAACTCGATCCGCAGCCGGCACGCTCGTGCCATCGACTGGATGGTGCGCGAGGAGATCGACGTCGTCGCCTTCCAGGAGACCAAGTGCAAGCCCGAGCAGTTTCCGGTCGAGGCCTTTGAGGAGGCCGGCTACGAGATCGTCTCGCACGGCCTCAGCCAGTGGAACGGTGTCGCCTTCGCGTCGCGCCTGCCGATGAGCGATGTCGAGATCAACTTCCCGGGCCAGCCCGGATTCCTCAAGGGCGCTGAAGGCCCCGACCAGCCGCAGGAGGCCCGCGCCATCGGCGTGACCGTCGACGGCGTACGCCTCTGGAGCCTCTACGTTCCGAACGGCCGTGCGCTCGGAGACCCGCACCTCGCCTACAAGCTCGACTGGCTCGAGAAGCTGCGCACCGCGACGAGCGAGTGGATGACGCAGAACCCGGGGCTCCCGATCGCGCTGATGGGTGACTTCAACATCATCCCGACCGATGAAGACAACGGCGACCCGACCATCATCGTCGGGGAGTCGACTCACGTCTCACCCGAAGAGCGCGCGTCCTTCGCCGCCTTCGCCGACATCGGGCTGATGGACACGGTGCGACCGCTCGTCCCGACCGGGTACACCTACTGGGACTACAAGCAGCTGCGCTTCCCGCGCAACGAGGGTGTGCGCATCGACTTCATCCTCGGCAACCAGGAGTTCGCCGACCTCGTCACGGCAGCCGGCATCCACCGCGAGGAGCGCAAGGGCGACGGTCCGAGCGACCACGTTCCCGTCGTCGTCGACCTCGAGATCGCGGGCGATGACGACGACCGCCCGATGTTCCTCTAAAGGGTCACACGGCGAGCAAGGCGGCGACACCGACGAGGATCGGCACCGCACCCACCGTGGTGAGCAGGATGACGTCCCTCGACACCACCTGCCCGTGGTTGTAGCGCTGCGCGTAGACGAAGATGTTCTGCGCCGTGGGCAGCGCCGCCAGCACGACGACGACGAACAGCTGTTCGCCGTCCATCCCGAACACAAAGCGCCCGAAGAGCCAGGCGATCAGGGGCATTACGGCCAGCTTGATCGCGGTCGCCAGCAGCACGTCGCGGCGGTCGCTGCCGGGCGCGAGAGGGCGCTGGCCGTGCAGCGACATTCCGAAGTTGATGAGCACGAGGGGTACAGCCGCAGCTCCGACGATGCGGAACGGCTCCATGATCTCGGCCGGGATCTCGAGCTGGGCGATCGCCACGAGGGCGCCGAGGGCCGACCCGATGATGAGCGGGTTCGTGAAGGGCTTGAGCAGGATGCGCCAGATCGGTCCGCCCCGACCGTTGGTCGAGACATCCAGGACCGTCAGGGCGATCGGGGCCAGCACCAGCAGCTGGAAGAGGATGACCGGCGCCGACCAGGCGGGATCGCCGAGCACGTAGACCGCGACGGGGATGCCGATGTTGTTGGCGTTGACGTAGCCGGCTGAGAGCGCGCCGATGACGGCCTCCGGCAGGCTGCGCCTGAACACGAGCAGCGCGATGCCGAGGAACAGCAGGCAGGCGAGGACCGCCGCGATGCTCGAGACGGCGAGCATCGACGAGAACAGCACGTGCACGTCGGAGTCGGCCAGCACCGTGAACAGCAGGCACGGCGAGAGGACGAAGAAGGTGAACCGGCTGATCACGTGCGGAGCCGTGTCGCCGAGCACACCGGAGCGGCCGGTCAGATAGCCGATCAAGATGACGGTCCCGATGATGGCGAACCCGATCAGAACCCCCTGCATCCTTCAATCCTGCCCCACCCCGCGGGTAGCGTTGTCCTATGCCCTACCTCGAACTCTCCGGCGCCCGCCTGTACTACGAGACGGCGGGAACCCCCGGCAGCCCGGCGCTGCTACTGATTCACGCAGGCATCGCGAACCTGCGCATGTGGGACCCGCAGGTCGAGGCGCTCGCCGCCGGCCACCACGTCATCCGCTTCGATACTCGCGGCTACGGACTCACCGAGTCGCAGGATGTGCTGTTCTCCAACCGCGCCGACGCGATCGCCCTGCTCGACGAGCTCGGTGTTTCACGTGCAACGTTGATCGGCTGCTCGCGCGGCGGATCGATCGCCATCGACACGGCGCTCGAGTTCCCGACGCGCGTGGCGGGACTCGTCACCATCGGCTCGGGGCCGAGCGGCCACCCCGCCGTCGACCTGACCGACCGCGAGGAGGAGCTGTTCACGGCCCTCGACGAGGTCGAGGAATCCGGAGACTGGGAGAAGCTGCTGCGCCTCGAAGCCGAGCTCTGGGACTTCGGGCCGCTGCGCGAGGCTGAGGATCTCGCGCCGACCTTTGTTCTCAAGGCCTACGAGCTGAACCTCGCCAACCTCCCGCGCACGGGCGAGGCGCCCATGCCGATCCCCCTCGACCCGCCAGCGTACGGTCGCGTCGATGCGATCGCCGTGCCGACGCTGGTCATCGTCGGCGACCACGACATCACCCCCGCGATCGTGCAGTACGAGTACCTGCTGTCGTCGATTCCGGATGCCGCGGGCATCCGTTACCCCGATGCAGCTCATATCCCGAGCGTCGAGCACCCGGAGCGCGTCGAGTGGGATCTCCTGCACTGGCTGGAGCTGCACAACCTCTGATCCGGCACGGATCGCCACCGGTCGCGCATTCGCGCAACTTTCCCGCGTGAGCTGCAACCAAACGCCACGATTCGCCGAATAGCCTTGGGGGGACGCCCAATTTCAGCCGGATCGGAGGTTAGCCATGTCCAACGCCACTACAACAGCAGAAGCGATTGTCGGAGAACCCGAGGTCGTCGAGGACGCAGCATGGCTCGCGCTCAAGGCCGCCGCAACGGCCCTGCAGGCTTCCCAAATGCAGGACGGATCGATCCCCGACGATACGACTCACGCTGAGAACCGAGGGCACGTCGAGACGATCACGCGATCGATCCTGCATTTGGCACAATACTTCCCGCACGACGAGGCGTACCTGAACGCCCTCGTTGTGGACTTCGACCGCTGGGTCGCCGAGGGCTTCGGGGTTCCCGACTTCCTGGACTCGTTGAACGCCTTCCAGCCGCAGCTCGATCGTGTCGACGGACTGCAGCACCTCGTCGTGTTCCCGATGAACACCCAGAACGGCAGCACCTCGAAGCTCGTCGAGGCCGTGCTGATCGAGGTCATCTGGCCCGAGTTCGTCGACGCGCTCGAGCAGGGCGCGTACTCGAACGCGCTGTTCGTGCCGATCCGCTTCCTCGACTTCACCGCCGGCTACGACACCAACTCGGCGGTGCTGTTCCCGGAGACCGTGGCGATGCGCAGCGTCCCCACCTTCACCTGGGGCGCGATCTTCGCCGACCGCGAGGCCGCGCGCTTCCGCGCCGTGCTGCGCGCCGCCGCCGACATCACGAAGCTCGAACTTCCGGATGACGCGGCTCGCCTCCTCGACGACCAGAAGCTGGCCGAAGAGACCTTCGTGATGTGGGACCTCATCCACGACCGCACCCACATGCGCGGCGACCTGCCGTTCGACCCCTTTATGATCAAGCAGCGGATGCCGTTCTTCCTCTACTCGCTCGAGGAGCTGCGCTGCGACCTGACGGCGTTCCGCGAGTCGGTTCGCCTCGAGCGCGCGGAAGGCACCGACCCGGTGACCCGCGAGCACGCGAAGCTCGTGCAGTACGCGGTGATCTTCGACCGTATCTTCCGCTTTGCGATCACCGGCAGCCGGGTGCGCAATTACGACGGCCTCGGTGGACAGCTGCTGTTCGCGTGGATGCACCAGCATCACGTGCTGCACTGGACCGACACCCGCCTCACGATCGACTGGCCGAACGTCGCCGATGTGGTCGTCGCCCTCGGCACCGAGATCGAGGAGCTGTACTGGCGTTCGATCGACCGCCCCAAGATGGCGCACTGGCTGGCGGCCTATGCGATGGTCACGAAGACCGTGACGCCGCATCCCGCATCGAAGTGGGCGCGCGGGCTGCCCGACGAGATCCTGGCCGGACCGCCCAAGGGGCTGACCGACCAGGTGCTGGATGACGAGTTCCCGCTCTCGATGTTCTACGAAGCCCTCTCGAAGAAGATGGCCACGGTGATCGAGTCGACTGAGGGTATTACGGCCTAGGGCGTGTAATACCCGCTCGCGATGTCGGCGAGCAGCCCCGGCGCGACCGGCTCCCAGCCGAGGCGCTCCCGCGTCAGCAGGCTCGACGCTGGGGTGTCGAGGGCGAAGAAACGTCCCACCCAGCCGAAGCGTTCGCCTGCTGCGTCGGGATGAATCGACTCGACCGGAAGCCCGAGCGCCGAGCCGACGGCTTCCGCCACGTCCTTCGTCGCGATCCCCTCTTCGGCCACGACATGCACGACGGATCCGGGCGTTGCCCCCTCGAGCGCAAGCGCGACGAGTTCGGCGGCATCGGCGCGGTTCACGGCCGGCCAGCGGTTGGCGCCGTCGCCGATGTAGGCGGACTGTCCCGACCGCACCGCAGCCTGGGCGATCGTCGCGATAAACCCGTGGTCGCCACCGGGGCCGTGCACGGTCGGGGCGAATCGCAGCGCAACGGAGCGCACCCCGCGGTCGGCGAATGACAGCGCGAGGTTCTCGCCGCCCCCGCGCATGGAGTCGGGTCCTTCACTCGGGTTGCGGTCGTTCTCGGTGGTGATTCGTCCGGGAGTCAGCCCCGCGGCGCCCGATGCCAGCAGCAGGGGACGGTCGGATCCCGCGAGCACGTCGCCGAAGGCCTCCAGCACGGCGCGGTCGGTGCGACCCGACGCGGCCATGTCGCTGTAGTCGTGCTTGAACCCGAGGTGCACCACGCCGTCGGAGGCGGCCGCGCCGGTGCGCAGGCTGTCCAGGTCGTCGAGGCTTCCGGCGTGCGGGGTGATTCCGGCGGCGGTCAGCGCGGCCGCCGACTGCTCGGATCGCGCGAGCCCGGTCACTTCGTGGCCCCGCTCGATGAGGGCCGCCGCGGTTGCCGAGCCGATCCAGCCCGATGCCCCGGTCATAAAGATTCTCATGGTGTTACTCCTTCAATGTCAGTGACTGACATCACCATAGCACGTCATGTCAGTTCCTGTCATCAGTAGGATGGACGCATGGCACGCTGGGAACCGGACGCACGAGCGCGACTCGCCAATGCCGCGCTCGACCTGTATCTCGAGCGGGGCTTCGAGCCGACGACGGTCACCGACATCGCGCAGCGCGCGGGAGTGACCGAGCGCACGTTCTTCCGCCACTTCGCCGACAAGCGCGAGGTGCTGTTCGACGGCACCAATGCTTTGCAGGAGGGTGTGCTCGAAGCGATCGCCAGTGCGACGGAGGGCACAGCTTTCGATATCGCGGGGAGCGCACTCGTGCTGGGCAGCGCGTTCCTCGAGGAGCGCGGCGAGTTCGCGGGTCGTCGCACGCGGGCGATCCTGGCCAATCCTGAGCTGCACGAACGCGAGCTGCTCAAGCTCGCCCGTCTTTCGAGCGCCATCGCCGGCGCCCTGCAAGCCCGAGGAACGCCCGCGATGAGTGCGCGCCTTGCGGCCGAGGCAGCGGTCGCGGCGTTCAGCGCGGGATTCGAGCGCTGGTCTAGTGGCGTGAAGTCTCCCGCGCTCGCGGAGTGCATCGAGGCGGCCCTGGCGGAGATGCGCGAGATCGTCGGCGGGTAGCGGGCCGCTTCCCCCGCGCGAGGGAGGCCGGCGCCGCGTTCGCTCGATAGCGTTGAACCCATGACCATCGAGTGGACGCGGCCCCGACCGACCCCGACGGCGTACCGACGCGACGTCATCGGCGCCGCACTTCTGGGCGTGGGCGCCGCGGTGTCGGCCCTGCTCTACCAGCGGCTCGGCATGTACGAGGATCCCGCACCGATCTGGCTCACCGTCGTGGCTCTCGCAACTCTCACCCTGCCTCTCGCTGCACGACGACGATTCCCGGTGACCGTCGCGTTTGTGGTGACCGCCGGCTTCTTTGTCGGACAGCAGTTCGCCGTGCCCGAGTTCCTCATCACCAACATCGCCCTGTTCGTGGCGATCTACTCGATCGGTGCGTGGACCAGCAACCGCCGCGTGGCCTTCTTCGTGCGCACCGGCATCATCGTCGGCATGTTCATCTGGGTCTTCGTGAGCCTCGTGGTCACCGCGAGCGATCCCGACCTGCTGCCCGGCTTCTCCCGCTCCGGCGTCTTCTCGCAGCTCGCCTCGTGGTCGATCATCAATGTGCTGACCAACGTGCTCTACTTCGGCGGCGCCTACTACTTCGGCAACTCCGCCTTCGCCGCCGCCCGCAGCCGTGCGGAACTCGAGGCCCGCACCCTCGAACTCGCCGCCGAGCGGGAGCACTCGGCCGATCAGGCCGTCACCCTCGACCGTGTGCGCATCGCCCGCGAACTGCACGATGTCGTCGCGCATCACGTGTCCCTCATGGGAGTGCAGGCGGGTGCCGCGCGGCGCGTGCTGTCGACGGATCCGGAGCAGGCCGCGGCATCCCTCGCCACCATCGAGCAGAGTGCGCGCAGCGCGGTCGACGAGTTGCACCGCATGCTTGCCACCCTGCGTGATCCCGGCGAGATTCGGGATGACGATGCCGCAAGCACCAGCTCCTCCACTCGCGGCGTCGACCAGCTGCCCGAACTCGTCGCCGAGACGTCGGCGGCCGGCGTACCCGCCACGCTCACGATCGTCGGCGAGGTCGCACCGGTCTCCTCGGTGGTCGGCTTCACCCTGTACCGCATCGCGCAGGAGGCTCTCACGAATACGCGCAAGCACGGCGGTGCCTCCACGTCGGTCGACGTGCGGCTGCGCTACCTCGACGACGCCGTCGAGGTGGAGGTGTCCGATACCGGGGTCGGCCGAAAGCTCATCCCGACCGGCATCGGTCACGGCCAGCGCGGCATGCTCGAGCGCGTCGCTGCGGTCGGGGGCACCCTGCAGTTCGGGCCGAGACCGCGCGGCGGCTACCTCGTGCGCGCGAACATCCCGCTCGCGGGAACGGTGACGACGTGACCCGCGTCCTACTGGTCGACGACCAGGAACTCGTGCGCGCCGGCTTCCGCATCATCCTGCAGAGCGAGCCCGGCCTCGAGGTCGTCGGCGAGGCGGCCGACGGGGCGAGCGCCATCCGTCTCGCTGGCGAGCTGCAGCCCGACGTCATCTGCATGGACGTCCAGATGCCCGGCATGGACGGCCTGCAGGCGACCCGGGCCATCGTCGGCGACAGCTCGATCGCGGCCCGCATCCTGATTCTGACGACCTTCGATCGCGACGATTACCTGTTCGAGGCGCTGGCCGCCGGGGCGAGCGGGTTCCTGCTCAAGACCGCGAGCCCCGAAGACCTGGTCGCGGCGGTCGAGGTGCTGGCCCGCGGCGACGCGCTGCTCTCGCCGGCCGTCACGCGCCGGGTCATCGAGCAGTTCAGTCCGGACACCGTGCGGGATATCCCTGCCGCCCGCTCCACCCTGCCCGACCTGACCGAACGGGAGACCGAGGTGCTCGCGCTGCTCGCCCGCGGTCTGTCCAACACCGAGATCGCCGGCACCCTGTTCGTCGGCGAGGCGACGGTCAAGACGCACGTCTCCAACCTGCTCGCCAAGCTCGGCGTGCGCGACCGGATCCAGGCCGTGGTCTTCGCCTACGAGAACGGATTCGCCGTGCGCGGCGGGGGCACTCCGCCTTCCGGGGGAGCCTGATAAACCGTCGCCCGGGGGAGGCCTACGCAAGAAGGTCTCCGTAGCGTGGAACCAGACACCAGGAGGTTCCATGCTCGAGATCCAGGCAGTATCGAGGTCGTTCGGCGACCGGAAGGTGCTCGACGACGTGTCGTTCGCCGTTCGGGGCGGGCGCATGACCGGGTTCGTCGGCGGCAACGGCGCCGGCAAAACGACGACCATGCGCGTGATCCTGGGGGTGCTGCAGCCCGATACGGGTTCGGTCAGCCTCGACGGTTCGCCCATCACCGCGGCGGATCGCACGCGCATCGGCTACATGCCGGAGGAGCGCGGCCTCTACCCGAAGATGAAGGTGCACGAACAGATCGTCTACCTCGGGCGGCTGCACGGGATGTCGACAGCGCTGGCCCGCGAAAGCGCATCAGCCCTGCTCGAGCGCCTCGGCCTCGGCGAGCGCCTGAACGACACCGTCGAGAGCCTCTCTCTCGGAAACCAGCAGCGCGCGCAGATCGCTGCGGCCCTCGTGCACAATCCCGAGGTGCTTGTACTCGACGAGCCGTTCTCCGGACTCGACCCGATCGCGGTCGAGACAGTCTCCTCGGTCATCAAGGACTACGCCGCGAACGGTGCCCCCGTGCTGTTCTCCTCGCACCAGCTCGACATCGTCGAGCGGCTCTGCGACGACCTCGTGGTCATCGCCGGCGGCCAGATCCGGGCGAGCGGATCCCGCGAGGGTCTGCGCGAGCAGCACTCCACCCCGCGCTTCGAACTGCAGCTCGATGGCGACGCGGGCTGGATCCGTACCGAGCCGGGTGTGACGGTGGTCGAGTTCGACGGGGGCTACGCGCTCTTCGACGTCGATGATCCGACGACCGCCCAACGCGTGCTGCAGCGGGCGATCGCTACCGCGCCCGTGCTGCACTTCTCCCCCGTCACCCCCACGCTGTCCCAGATCTTCAAGGAGGTCATCCAGTGACCGGCTACACCTCACCCAGCTTCGGCGCCGGCACCTGGCTCGTCGCTGAACGCGAGATCATGACCAAGCTGCGCAGCAAGTCGTTCGTGATCTCAACGGCGATCACGCTCATCGTCATCCTCGCCTCCGTCGTCATCGGCAGCCTCGTCAGTGCCAACCCGACGCTACCCAAGGTGGCCGCCGTCGGCTCGGCCGTCTCGCTCGTCGAGAAGACCGAGGCCTTCGAGGTGACAGAGGTAGCGAACCGCGAGGAGGCCGAGGCGCTCGTGAGGTCCGAGGACGTCGAGGCGGCCATCCTCCCGGACGACTCGGCCACCGGCCTGCTCGTGATCGGGCTCGATGACGCGCCGAGCGGGGTTCTCGCGGCGCTCAGCGTCTCGCCGACGGTGGACATCCTCGAACCGGACAGCCAGAACAAGGGGCTCATCTACCTCGTGGCGTTCGGCTTCGGCATCGTCTTCTTCATGTCGGCGATCACCTTCGGCATGACTATCGCACAGAGCGTGGTCGAGGAGAAGCAGACCCGCATTGTCGAGATCCTGATGTCGACCGTGCCCGTTCGGGTGCTGCTCGCCGGCAAGATCCTCGGCAACAGCCTGCTCGCGTTCGGGCAGATCGCGCTCATCGCGCTGCTGTCCGGGGTGGGGCTGCTCGCCACGGGCCAGAACATCCTGCTCGCCGACATCGGACCGTCCCTCATCTGGTTCACGGTGTTCTTCGCGTTCGGCTTTGTGTTGCTCGCCGCCCTGTTCGCAGCGACGGCAGCGCTCGTCTCCCGCCAGGAGGACATGGGCTCGGTCACCACCCCGATCATGATGCTCGTGATGATCCCGTACTTCCTCGTGATCTTCTTCAACGACAACGCGTTCGTGCTGGCGATCATGTCGTATGTGCCCTTCTCCGCACCGGTCGGGATGCCCATGCGGGTGTTCCTCGGAACGGCCGAGTGGTGGGAGCCCTTCGTCTCCCTCGTTGTGCTGCTCGCGTCCACCGCGTTCTTCATCGTCGTCGGATCGCGCATCTACGCGAACGGGCTGCTCAAGATGGGAGCACCGATGAAGCTCAAGGATGCGCTGGTGAAGCGCGGCTGACGCCCTGACGCACAACGGCGGCGGGAGCATCGCTCCCGCCGCCGTTGTGTTTGTACTAGTTAGAGGTCGAGCTGGCCATCGATCTCCTTGGCCTTGATGCGGGCGAGCGCCAGGTTCGCCTTCGCGCGATCGAGCACGAAGTAGATGAAGACCTCGGGGGTCTTCGCGAGCGGGCGGATGATGTGGAACTGGCTCGTCAGCGTGATGAGGATGTCATCGATGGTGTCGGTGAGTCCGAGCGACTTGACGGTGCGGAGCTTCGCGCGAACGACCTCCGTGTTGCCGGCGGCGGCGGTCTCAAGGTCGAGACCGGAGCCGGCCTCGCCGAGGAGCATGCCGGTCGAGCTGTCGACGAGGGCGACGAGCATGGCGCCGTCGACCGCGAGCAGGCTTGCGAGTGATTCGTTGATGTTGGACATATTCGGGTGATCCTTTGTTGGTTGGTTAGGGGTGAACTGTGGGGCCCGTAGCGGGCAGGTCGGCCGCGAGTTTCTCGACGCAACGACGCGAAATGGAGAGCGCCTTGCCGAGCGTCTCGTGGGTATCGAACAGTGCGGCGAGGATGAGCGGATGTCCCGGCACACGCAGTTGGAGCACGTGACCCTTTTCGGCGGCGATCACCATGTAACCGCTGGATCCGATGTTGAGCTCCCGGGTCACGGCCTCACTGAGCGCCTGCACCGAGCTGGTCATGCTGCCGAAGCGTCCGCCGTCGATGGTGTTCTCCGGCGCGTGCGCGAGTTCGAAACCGTCATCCGTCACGATCATGGCGAAGACGAGGGAGGGAGCGAGTTCCCGCATGTCGGCGAGAGCGGCCTCGCCGATCTCAATAGAACGGAGCTCTCGGTGGATGGCGGTCACGACTGCACCTCCTCGGGCACGGACCGCGACTCGAGGGTCGCGACGAGGGTGAGCAGCACCGTGGTCATCTGTGCCTTGTTGCGCGGGTCGACACTGAAGACAGGGATCATCGTTCCCGGGTAGGCGGCCGAGATCGCGTCGGCGTATGCGTCGGTATTGGGGGCGCGGACGATGTCACGACGGGAGACGCCGACGACTGCGCTTCCGCTCTCCACGAGCTCCCGGAAGCTCTCGAGGTATTCGAGGGCGACGGCCACGGGGTCGGGGGCGTCGTTGCCCACGAGCAGGATCATCCCCCGCGCGCGCTCCTTGAGGATCGTCCACATGAAGTCGAAGCGCTTCTGGCCAGGAACGCCGTACAGGCGCACCTTCTCGTCGAGCCCGAGCGTGATCTCGCCGTAGTCGAGCGCGACGGTCGTGGTCGCCTTGTCGACGATGTGGCGCTCGGTGTTCGACGCCTCGGTGCTGACCATCTCGATCTCGCTGAGGGTCTGGATCGCCGTGGTCTTGCCGGCACCCATGGGTCCGGAGAAGAGGATGACGTGTTCGGCCATTAGATGAGTCCCAATCTCGCGCGGAGACGGCCGAAGAGGCCGCGCGATCGTTCGGTGGTAGGCACGACGGGAGCGCCGGCCAGGACGGGTGTTTCGCGAAGCAGGCCCATCAGGCCGAGAGCGTTGAGCAGTCGCTGGGCGGCAACCGGCGAGACACCGGCGGCCTGCCCCAGCTCCTGCGCGGTATAGGTGCCCGAACCGAGCAGCGCGGTCATGCGCACGTGGTCGGGGTCGTGCTCAAGAGAGGTGAAGTCGGGCCAGCGGCTGAGCTGGTACCGGCAGTCGTCCGCGAACCACCAGGCCGTTGCATCCGGAAACGCATGGAAGCCCACGTACCAGAGCAGCGTGGAGAGATCGTCGGGCTTCTCGACCAGGAACGGCAGGCGGGCGCCTGGCGCGCGGTAGATGCGCACGTTGGTCATGGTCGCCTCGACCGGGAAGAGGCCGGTGCCGCCGTGCCGCCAGTAGTCCTTGCGGCCCCAGTCGATGACGATGGAGGTGCCGTCGGCGAGGTCGGCGATAACGAGCACGTCGGATGAACCGTGCAGGGGGTGCAGCGCCATGGCGAGGCGCGCCCAGCCGGTCGCGGGGATACCGCCACTGCGGGTGGCCGCGGGCACAACGGTGAAACGCTCGAGCAGTGTCGAGACGTCGTCGGGTGAGATGTCGTAAGTAGAGATGATGTAACCAGTTGTCGTCGCCGGGTGGGTTCCCGGCATTTCGCGTGACGGACACCATCGTTGATCACGCGGAGGACAGACTAAGAGGTCTACGAGAATCGTTTCTATGCTCAGTTGTGGGGTAGACCGCTCAGTCTCGTCTCATTCGGTAGCAATTCCGCGAGAATAGTCCGGTGACCCAACTCCACGACACCAATTACCGGGGCTTCGCCTCAGACAACTATGCAGGGGCCCACCCGGAAGTGCTCGCTGCGATCGCCGAGGCCAATGGCGGCCACCAGGTCGCGTACGGCGAAGACGTCTACACGGCCCGCCTCGGCGAGGTCATGAAGCAGCACTTCGGCGAGAGTGCGGAGGTGTTCCCGGTGTTCAACGGCACCGGTGCGAACGTCACCGCGCTCACCTCGATGCTGCCGCGTTGGGGTGCGGTCGTCGCGACCTCGACCGCGCACATCCACACCGACGAGAACGGTGCGCCCGAGCGCATCAGCGGACTCAAGCTCCTCACCGTCGACACCCCCGATGGCAAGCTGACCCCGGAGCTGATCGACCGCGAGGCGTGGGGCTGGGGCGATGAGCACCGGGCGCAGCCGCTCGCCGTGAGCATCACGCAGACCACCGAGCTCGGCACGCTGTACACGGTCGACGAGATCCGCGCGATCACCGACCACGCGCACTCCCTCGGCATGAAGGTGCACCTGGATGGCGCGCGTATATCCAACGCCGCCGCCGCCCTCGGTGTTCCCCTCCGCGATTTCACGACCGACGCCGGTGTGGACATCCTGAGCTTCGGCGGCACCAAGAACGGTCTGCTGTACGGCGAGGCCGTCGTGGTACTGAACCCCGAGGCATCCGATGGTCTGCTGTTCCTGCGCAAGCTCAACATGCAGCTCGCCTCGAAGATGCGCTTCGTGAGCGCGCAGCTGATCGCACTGCTCACCGACGACCTCTATCTGCGCTCGGCCGGGCACGCCAACGACATGGCCGCGCGGCTGCGCACGGCGCTCGAGGAGGCGGCGCCTCCCGGCCTCGAGTTCACTCGCGAGACCCAGGCGAACGCGGTCTTCGCGATCCTCCCGCCCGGCGTCGCCGACCGACTGCGCGAGTCGTTCCGTTTCTACGACTGGGACCCGGCCACCCGTGAGGTGCGCTGGATGACGGCCTACGACACGACCGAGGGCGACATCGACGCCTTCGTCGCGGCGATCACGGCGGAGCTCGGCCAGTGACCGAGCCCGACTACTACGGCGCGGAGCCGAAACAGCCGCCCCGCACCTGGGACTTCCTGCTCACGTCGGCGCTCATCGTCTTTATGCTCGTGCTCGTTGTCGTGTTCGCCGTATCGTCGCTCGGCTTCGGTTTCCTCAACCAGGAGTGCGCGAGCGCGGCAACGGCCTGCTCGCCTGACCGCGTCGCCCTCGGCCAGCAGATCTGCACCTATGCACCGGGCGCGATCGCCCTGGTCGCTATCGTCTGGTCGCTCATTCGCGTCTTTCGCCGCCGTATCGCCTTCTGGCTCGCCGGGCTCGGCGCGATTCTCATGGTCTGTGCATTTCTGGGCGGCAAACTGCTTATGGACTCGGGCCTTCCTGCCTAGCTTCTACCGAACGGCGACATGATGAACGACTTCAGCGACAGGCCATGGCTCGCGAGCTACGGGGACGACGTGCCCCACGACATCGCGGAGCCCACCGAGACCCTCGTCGACATGATCTGGAACTCAACCCGGCTCTACCGCGACAAGGTCGCCCTCGAGTTCTTCGGCGCGACCACCAGCTACGAGAAGCTGCGCGAGCAGATCGCGTCGGTGGCGAACGGGCTGCGCCAGCTCGGCGTCGGGCACGGTGACCGCGTCGCGATCGTGCTGCCCAACTGCCCCGAGCACATCGTCGCGTTCTACGCGGTGCTGCGCCTCGGCGCCATCGTCGTCGAGCACAACCCGCTGTACACCGAGCGGGAGCTGCGCCACCAGTTCGAGGATCACGGCGCCCGCGTCGCGATCGTCTGGGACAAGGTCGCCGAGCGGGTGCTGGCCTTCCCGTCCGACGTCGGTGTCTCCACCGTCGTTGCGGTCGATGTCACCCGTTCGATGCCGCTCGCCACCCGCACCGCCCTGCGATTGCCCATCGCGCGTGCCCGCGAATCCCGCGCGGCGCTTACCGTCGACCGTCCCGTCGCGGGCGCCGTCGACTGGCGCACCCTCACCGCCTCACGCTACCTGTCCAACGACTACCCGCGGCCCGCCCTCACCGACACAGCCGTGCTGCAGTACACGAGCGGCACAACCGGCAGCCCCAAGGGAGCGATCCTCACCCATTTCAATCTGCGTGCCAACGCGATGCAGGGCGAGGCCTGGGTTCCCGGCCTGCGCCGGGGCGAGGAGGTCTTCTACGGGGTCCTCCCGATGTTTCACGCCTACGGCCTCACTCTCTGCCTGACCTTCGCGATGAGCATCGGGGCGCGGCTGGTGCTCTTCCCGAAGTTCGACGAGAAGCTCGTGCTCGACGCGATGGGCAAGTCACCCGCGACGTTCCTGCCGGCCGTGCCGCCGATCTACGAGCGCCTTGCACGCGCTGCCGCCAAGCGCCACATCAGCCTGAAGGACATCCGATTTGCCATCTCGGGTGCGATGAGCCTGCCCGTCGAGATCGTAGAGACCTGGGAGACCGCGACCGGCGGACTGCTTGTCGAGGGCTACGGCATGACCGAGACGTCGCCCGTCGCGCTCGGCAACCCGATCGGCCCGTCACGCCGACCCGGCACCGTGGGGGTGCCGTTCCCGAGCACGTACATCCGAATCGTCGACCCCGACGCTCCCGGCACTGACCGCGGCTTCAACGAGGAGGGCGAACTCCTCATCCGCGGACCGCAGGTGTTTTCCGGCTACTGGAACCGCCCTACCGAGACCGCCGAGACCTTGCTGCCCGGCGGCTGGCTGCGCTCCGGCGACATCGCCCGCGTCTCGACCGACGGCTTCGTCACCATCGTCGACCGCAAGAAGGAGCTCATCATCACGGGTGGCTTCAACGTCGCGCCGAGCGAGGTCGAGGCGGCGCTGCTGTCCCACCCCTCGGTCGCGGATGCCGCCGTCATCGGCCTCCCCAGCAAGAACGGCGGTGAGGATGTCGCGGCCGTCGTTGTGCTCACTCCGGGCTCGCAGCTCGACGTCGAGGCACTGCGCACGCACTGCCGCACGCTCTTGTCGGCCTACAAGGTGCCCCGCACCATCGTGGAACGCAAGGAACTGCCGCGCTCCCTCATCGGCAAGGTGCTGCGCCGCATCGTTCGCGACGACCTGATCGCTGGTCGCTGAACCTCCGAGCTGGTTGAGTGAGGCGCTCTGGCGCCTATATCGAAACCTGCTCTCGCTAGGCTCGAGCGCATGCGATTCGGACTGTTTGTTCCTCAGGGTTGGCGTCACGATCTGGTCGGCATCGAGCCCGCCGACCAGTGGGAGGCGATGAAGGGCCTCGCCCAGCACGCCGATGCGGGGCCGTGGGAGTCGATCTGGGTCTACGACCACTTCCACACCGTGCCCGTGCCAAGCGACCAGGCCACTCACGAAGCGTGGTCGCTCATGGCGGCGTTCGCGGCGACGACGTCGCGCATCCGCCTTGGCCAGATGTGCACCTGCATGAGCTACCGCAACCCGGCGTACCTCGCCAAGGTCGCGACGACGGTCGACATCATCTCGGGAGGTCGCGCCGAGATGGGCATCGGCGCCGGCTGGTATCAGCACGAGTGGGAAGCGTACGGCTACGGCTTCCCGCGTGCGGGCGAGCGTCTCGCGCGACTCGACGAGGGCGTGCAGATCATGAAGCAGGCGTGGGAGACCGGCACCGCGACGCTAGACGGAGAGCACTACCAGGTCGATGGCGCGCTGTTCTACCCGCAGCCGCTGCAGGTCGGCGGACCCCCGCTGTGGATCGCGGGCGGCGGCGAGAAGGTCACGCTGCGCATCGCCGCGCAGTACGCCGCGTACACGAACTTCGCCGGCAACCCTTCAGAATTTGCCGCGAAGAGCGCCTTGCTGAAGCAGCACTGCATCGATCAGGGCACCTCGTTCGAAGCCATCGTGCGCAGCGCCAACTACAACACGGTCATCGCCGCGACGGAATCCGAGGTGGCCGACCGCCTCGACGCCATCGAGGCACGCGTGCTCCCCTTCCTGGGCGAGGGCGAAACGACCACATTCATGAGCGAATACCGCAGTGGCACGGCTCTCGGTGTCGGCACTCCCGAACAGGTGGTGGAGAAACTCCGCCACATGGAGTCGCTCGGACTGGGTTACGCCATCCACTATTTCCCGGAGGCGGCGTACGACCGCAGCGGTATCGAGCTGTTCGAGCGCGAGGTCGTGCCGGCGCTTGCCTGAGTCGAGACGTTTCACGGCGACTAGACCGCTAACTCTCGGATTGTCCCGAACGTTCCGTTTCGGCGGTTCGAGCCCGCCATGGCGGGCTCATTCCGCCGAAACCGGCTCGAACGTAGAACGAGAAGCTAAACCGACATCCGCGAGACCGCGAGACCGTCGCCGCCGGCCGCGAGCTGCACGAGCACGGTGTCGCCGTCCTCGATGGTGCCCGAGAGGAGCGCTCGGGCGAGGCGGTCGTCGATTTCGCGCTGCATGAGCCGGCGCAGGGGGCGCGCCCCGTAAATCGGGTCGTAGCCGCTCTCGGCGAGCCAGCTGCGCGCATCCGGGGTCACGGCGAGGTCGAGCCTGCGGTCGGCGAGCCTGCGGGAGAGCCGGTCAACGTAGAGCGAGACGATCTGAGCGAGGTCGACCGTGGAGAGCGGCGAGAAGATGACGATGTCGTCGAGACGGTTGATGAACTCGGGCTTGAAGGCCTGGCGCACCAGATTGTTGACGGCGTCGGTCTTCGCCTCCCAGGAGAGCTCGGGGTCGACGAGGTATTGGCTGCCGAGGTTCGACGTGAGGATCAGGATCACGTTGCGGAAGTCCACGGTGCGTCCCTGGCCGTCGGTCAGTCGACCGTCATCCAGCACCTGGAGAAGCAGGTCGAAGACCTCGGGATGCGCCTTCTCGACCTCATCGAGCAGGATCACCGAGTACGGGCGACGGCGTACGGCCTCGGTGAGCTGTCCGCCCTGCTCGTAGCCGATGTATCCGGGAGGGGCGCCGAGCAGCCGGGCGACAGAGTGCTTCTCGCCGTACTCGCTCATGTCGATGCGCACGAGGGCCTTCTCGTCGTCGAACAGGTACTCGGCGAGCGCCTTGGCGAGCTCGGTCTTTCCGACACCGGTGGGCCCGAGGAACATGAACGTCCCGGTCGGGCGATCGGGGTCGGAGATGCCGGCTCGCGTGCGGCGCACGGCCTCGGAGACCGCACCGACGGCGGCCTTCTGGCCGATCAGGCGCTTGCCCAGCTCGGCCTCGAGGTTGAGCAGGCGTTCCGTCTCACCCTGGGTGAGGCGGTCGATCGGAATCCCCGTCCACGCCGCGACCACAGCCGCGATGTCGTCTTCGGTGACCTGGTCGCTCACCATGCGCGGACCGGTCGGCTCCGAGCCCTCAGCGGCGGCGATGGCCGTCTCGATTGCGGGGATCGTCTCGTAGTTGAGCTTCGACGCGTCCTGGTAGCGCTGCTCGCGCATGGCACGGTCGAGGTCGATGCGCGCCTCGTTGAGACGGCCCTTGAGTTCGCCGAGCCCCGTGAGCGACGCCTTCTCGGTCTTCCAGCGTCGCTCGAGCGCGTCGAGGGACTTCTGGCGGGCGGTGAGGTCTTCGCGCAGCTTCTCGAGGCGGGCCTTCGAGGCCGCGTCCTTCTCCTTCTTGAGAGCGAGTTCCTCAATACGCAGTCGGGAGACGGCGCGCTTCAGTTCGTCGATCTCGACCGGCGAGCTGTCGATCTCCATCTTGAGACGGGATGCTGCCTCGTCGACAAGGTCGATCGCCTTGTCCGGCAGCTTGCGAGCGGTGATGTATCGATTGGAGAGGGATGCCGCGGCCACGAGTGCACTGTCGGCGATCGTCACCTTGTGGTGTGCCTCGTAGCGCTCCTTGAGGCCACGTAGGATCGCGATGGAGTCCTCGACGCTGGGCTCGTCAACGAGCACCTGCTGGAACCGGCGCTCGAGGGCGGCATCCTTCTCGATGTACTGGCGGTACTCGTCGAGGGTGGTGGCACCGATGAGGCGCAGTTCGCCGCGCGCGAGCATTGGCTTGAGCATGTTGGCCGCCGCGACGGAGCCGTCGCCGCCGCCCGCACCCATGAGCGAGTGCAGCTCGTCGATGAAGGTGATGATCTCGCCCTCGGCGTCGTTGATCTCCGCGAGCACGGCCTTGAGGCGCTCCTCGAACTCGCCGCGGTACTTCGCGCCCGCGACGAGGGCGGCGAGGTCGAGGGAGATCAGGCGCTTGTTCTTGAGCGAGTCGGCGACGTCGCCGGCCACGATGCGCTGGGCGAGACCCTCGACGACGGCGGTCTTGCCGACGCCGGGCTCGCCGATGAGCACGGGGTTGTTCTTCGTGCGGCGGGTGAGCACCTGGCTGACGCGACGGATCTCGGCGTCGCGGCCGATCACGGGGTCGAGTTTGCCACTGCGGGCGATCTCGGTGAGGTCGACACCGTAGCGCTCGAGGGCGGTGCGCTGGGTCTCATCGGAGCCGGGGGCTCCCTGCATGTTTGCCATGGGTCAGTCCTTTTCATCGGGCTTCGGGTGCCCGTGATCAGAGGTGGGTTTGGTGGAAACGGTCACGGTGAACTTCGCGTTATGGGTCACAAGTTCGGTCGGCCCGACGATGCGGGCCAGGGTCTGGCGGTAGCCAAGGTGCGAGTTGAACACGGTCCAGAGCTCGCCGCCGGGGGCGAGCACGCGGGCGGCATCCGCGAACATGCGGTGCGCGAGGCCGGTGTGCACCACGGCGCCGATGTGGAAGGGCGGGTTGAGCAGGATCAGGTCGGCAGAGTCGTCGGGCTGGCTGACGAGACCGTCATCCCGAACCACAGTGACGCGGTCGCTCAAGCCGTTCGCCTCCATAGTGGCGATGGCGGATGCCACGGCTCCCGCCGACTGGTCACTCGCGATCACGCGCAGCTCGGGTCGCGCGCTCGCGATCGCCGCGGCAAGCACGCCGGTGCCCGCTCCGAGGTCGATCGCGGTGCGAGCGGAGGGTGCTGCCTTCTTCAACACCGATAGCAGCAGGCGCGTGCCGATATCGATGCCGGCTCCGGCGAAGGCCGAACCGTGGGCGGCCACCTGGAGGCCGAGGTCCTTGTGGAACTCCCGCACCGGGAATGCGCTCTCGGCGACCGGCTTCGGCCCGCGCAGGATGAACGCCCGCGACTTCTGCTTCGCGAGGGTCACGTCCAGGGTGTCGAAGTACTTGAGCAGCACCGGATTCATGGTCGGGGTGAGGTGCTTGATGCGGCCGCCCGCGACCACAACGACGGACGGGTCAGCCCAGCGCGCGATGGCCTCAGCGCCCTCCTCGAGTTCGTCGAGCGAGCGCGGCAGCTGCCAGAGCACGAGCTTCGCGCCGCTCAGCAGCGACTCGTCGAGCGGGTGGTTCGTGTAGTGCGCGGGTGCCTCGACGGCGTTCGCGGCGAGTGCGCGTTCGCCGGTCAGGGCGTCCTGGTGCACGCGCACGCCGGTGGCACCGCTTGCGAGGGTCAGGGCGCCGTAGTTGTCGCCGAGCACCACGACGGTGCCGGGTTCGGCCGAAGCGAGCTGCTCGGCCGCCGTCTCGAGGATCAGCCGGTCGCTCGCGTCGTAGGCGAACAAGTTCTCTGCCTCGACGTCGGGCCAGCGGCGCAGGGCCTCAAAATCAAAGTCAGTCATCATGCTTCGGGCGCCATATCTCCAGTTGGTTCTGCTTGCGGCTGCGTGTGCCCGCACGCAGCGAAATCACGTCACCCTCGGTTCCCGCGGCGAAGACGCGGCGACCGGGGCGGTTGAGCAGTTCATCGGCGAGTGCCGTCTCGAGTTCCCGTACCCGGGTCGCGAGCGTGGTCACCTGGTTCTCGAGGTCGAGAACCCGGCGGATTCCCTCGAGGCTCACACCCTCGGCGCTCAGGTGCGCGATCTCGCGCAGCTGGGCGACATCCCGCATCGAATATCGACGCGACTTGCCGGGGGTGCGGCCAGGGCTCACGAGCCCGAGACGGTCGTACTGCCGCAGGGTCTGGGGGTGCATCCCGGCAAGCTCTGCCGCCATCGCGATCGCGAAGACGGGCGAGTGCTCGTCCATGGGTACTCCCTTCGACAGTGAATCAGGATGTTACGAAAACTAGTGCTGCGCCTTCTCGATCAGCTCCGTGCGCGGGTTCTCACCGGGCATCGCGGCTGCGAAGGCCTCGAGGTGTCCCTGCGCCTCGGATGTCAGGTGGCTCGGTACCGCCACCTGCACTGTCGCGAGCAGGTCGCCCACGCCCTTGGCCGTTGTGACACCGCGTCCCTTGACGCGCAGCACGCGGCCACTCGGGGTTCCCGGTGCGACCCGCAGCTTCACGGTCTCGCCGCCGAGTGTCGGCACCTCGATCGTCGCACCGAGAGTCGCCTCCACGAAGGTCACCGGAACGTCGAGACGGAGGTTGAGGCCGTCGCGCTCGAACACCGGGTGCTTGCGCACCGTCACCGTGAGCACGAGGTCGCCGGCCGTTCCGCCGTCGGGGCTGGGTTCACCCTTGCCCTTGAGGCGGATCTTCTGGCCGTCGCTGACACCCGCGGGCACCTTGACGTTGATCGCCTTGCCGCTCGTGGGCTGCAGCTTGATCGTCTCGCCGTTAATGGCGGTGAAGAAGTCGAGGGTGGTGGTCGCCGTGAAGTCGCGACCCGGGGTGGGCCCGCCGGCTCCGCGGAAGCCGCCGCTCGTGGTGCCGAAGCCGCCGCCGCCGAACATGCCGCCGAGGAGATCCTCGAAGCTGCCCGACTGCTGGCCGCGTCCCGCGCCCGCCCCGGTGAACATGCCACCGAAAACGTCCTCGAAACCACCCGGCTGGCCGGGTCGGCCGCCCGCACTGAAGCGAGCGCCCGAACCCATTGCGCGGATCTGGTCGTACTCCTTACGCAGTTCGGGGTCGGCGAGAACGGAATGCGCCTCGCTGATCTCCTTGAAGCGTGCCTCGGCTGTGGCGTCGCCCGGGTTGGAGTCCGGGTGAAACTGTCGCGCGAGCTTGCGATAGGTCTTCTTGAGATCCGCCTCGGAGATGTCCTTCGACACCCCGAGGATCTTGTAGAAGTCCTTATCGAACCAATCCTGGCTGGCCATGCTGTGTCCGGCTCCCGGTTACTCGGGGACCGAGACGGTCACCTTGGCGGCGCGGATGAGGCGCTCGCCGAGCGCGTAGCCGGTCTCGAGCACGTCTGCGACGGTGTTCACCGTGACATCCGCGGAAGGGATCTGAATGACGGCCTCGTGCAGGCTCGGGTCGAACGGCTCACCGGAGACACCGACCTCGCGAACGCCGTAGCGCTCGAAGGTCGCGCGCAGCTTGTTGGCCACGAGGGCTAGCGGGCTGCCCTCGAGGTCACCGTGCTTCTCGGCGCGGCTCAGGTCGTCGATCGCCGGAAGCAGCGAACGGATGACCTCGGCGATGACCGACTCGCGGTTGGCAACCCGGTCGCGTTCCACACGGGTGCGGAAGTTGACCAGCTCGGCCTGCGCGCGCAGCATGTCGGAGCGCATCTCGGCAACGATGTCCGCGGCGGCCTGATCGAGCAGCGCCGCGTCCTCGGCGGAGAGCGTGAGCTCCTCGTCGGGCGCGTCGAGGTCTGTCTCCAGCACCTCGGGCTCCTCTTCCTCGACTACGACGTCTTCGGCGACTACCTCTTCGGCAGGCTCCTCGTCCGTCTCGTGCGAGGACAGGTCGAAGACCGTTGTGGGCTCCTGGTCACCGTCGTCATTGAAATTCTTGCGGCCACGGGGGCCGGAGGACTTGCGGTCCTCCGGCTCCTCGTTGCCGCGCTTCTTCTTGTCGGCGGCCATGTTACTTCTTGGTGTCCGGCTCGTCTTCAACGACCTCTGCGTCGACGATGTCCTCGTCGCTCGCGGCGGGGGCTGCCTCGGGGGCCTCGTCACCGGTGCCGGCAGTCGCGGTCTCGCTCTGCTGGTAGAGAGCCTCACCGATCTTCTGCTGGCTCTCGGCGAGGGTGTCGAAGGCGGCCTTCACGGCTGCCTCGTCGTCCCCGGCGAGCGCGGTCTTCAGCGTGTCGACGTCGGCCTGCACAGAGGTCTTGACGTCTTCGGGCAGCTTGTCGGCATTGTCGAGAAGCAGCTTGTCGGTCGAGTAGGCGAGCTGTTCGGCGGTGTTGCGGACCTCGGCGGTCTCGCGACGCGCCTTGTCCTCTGCCGCGTGCTCCTCACCCTCGCGAACCATGCGCTCGATGTCGTCCTTCGACAGGCTCGAGCCGCCGGTGATCGTGATGGACTGCTCCTTGCCGGTGCCCTTGTCCTTCGCGTGCACCTGCACGATGCCGTTGGCATCGATGTCGAAGGTGACCTCGATCTGCGGGATGCCACGGGGGGCCGGTGCGATTCCCTGCAGTTCGAAGGTACCCAGGTTCTTGTTGTCGCGCGTGAAGTCGCGCTCGCCCTGGAAGACCTGGATCGCCACGGACGGCTGGTTGTCGTCGGCCGTGGTGAAGGTCTCGCTGCGCTTGGTCGGGATAGCCGTGTTGCGCTCGATGAGCTTGGTCATGATGCCACCCTTGGTCTCGATACCGAGGCTCAGGGGGGTGACATCGATGAGCAGAACGTCCTTGCGCTCTCCGCGCAGCACGCCGGCCTGAAGGGCGGCGCCGACGGCGACGACCTCATCCGGGTTGACGCCCTTGTTGGGCTCCTTGCCACCGGTCAGCTTCTTGACGAGTTCGACAACGGCAGGCATGCGGGTCGAGCCACCGACGAGAACGACGTGCGCGACATCCGCCACGCTCACACCGGCCTCTTTGATGACGTCAGTGAACGGCTTGCGGGTGCGCTCGAGAAGATCTTTGGTGAGCTCTTCGAACTTTGCGCGCGTGAGCGTCTCGTCGAGGTTGGCCGGGCCGTTCTCGGTGAGCGAGAGGTAGGGGAGCTGGATGCTCGTGCTCGTCGAGCTCGAGAGTTCCTTCTTCGCCTGCTCGGCGGCTTCCTTGAGGCGCTGCTTGGCGATCTTGTCGTTGGAGACGTCGACGCCGGTGGTCTCCTTGAACTTGGTGATCAGCCAGTCGACGACGCGGCTGTCCCAGTCGTCTCCACCGAGGCGGTTGTCACCGGAGGTTGAGCGCACCTGGATGGTCGAGAAGTCGTCGTCCTTGCCCACTTCGAGCAGCGAGACGTCGAACGTTCCGCCTCCGAGGTCGAAGACCAGGATGAGCTCGTCGGCCTTGCCCTTGTCGAGGCCGTAGGCGAGTGCCGCGGCGGTCGGCTCGTTGATGATGCGCAGCACGTTGAGTCCGGAGATCTCACCGGCGTCCTTCGTGGCCTGGCGCTCGGCGTCGTTGAAGTAGGCGGGGACGGTGATGACCGCGTCGGTGACGGGCTCGCCCAGGTACTGCTCGGCGTCACGCTTGAGCTTGGCGAGGATTCGCGCCGAGATCTCCTGCGGGGTGTACAGCTTGCCGTCGACGTCCGTGGTCCAAGTGGTGCCCATGTGGCGCTTCACGCTGGAGATGGTGCGGTCGACGTTGGTCACGGCCTGGCGCTTGGCCGTCTCGCCGACGAGCACGTCGCCATCCTTGGTGAATGCGACAACGGATGGGGTTGTGCGGAAACCCTCTGCGTTCGCGATGACGGTGGGTTCTCCACCTTCGAGCACGGCCACGACCGAGTTAGTCGTTCCGAGGTCAATACCTACTGCACGAGCCATGAGCTCTTTCTCCTTCTACGAGTTCTGCGCGCTGAGCTGATAGTTGAGCGGCGCTGTATCAAGTTTGTCGATCGGGTTTTGCGCTGTCAAGTTCTCTCAGCAAAACCTGAGCTAACTCGACTCAACTTCATCGCCTCTCGAACTGGGGCACCCACTGTTTACCCGCAGGCGATAGCGTGTGGATCATGAGCGACAAGGGCGAAACTCCGCGCGTTATTCCGACGGCTGCCAGGACGGGCGCGGTCGCAGCCGTCGGCCTCGAACTGCATTCCGACCGGGTGGTGCCGCGTCGCCAGGTCTTCGCGTGGGCGCTGTGGGACTGGGCGACGCAGCCGTTCAATACGGTCGTCCTCACCTTCGTCTGGGTGCCGAGCTTCCTGACCTCGTACTTCTTCCTCGACTCGGCGACCTCCGCGAGTGGAATCGGCGCCGACGGCTCGCGGATCGACTGCGATACGGCGGTCAACGCAGCGACCGCCTACTGTGGCGGATTGGGGTCGCTCGCGGTGCAACTGGGCTGGGGCATCACCGTCGCGGGAATCCTTATCGCCCTCCTCGCCCCCGTGATGGGCCAGCGCGCAGACGCCGACGGCCGCCAGAAGCTGCAGCTCGGCATCTTCACCGCCCTGCTGATCGTCGCCCAGTTCGGCCTGTTCTTCGTCGACGGCACCCCCGCCTTCTTCTGGCTGGGCGTCTCGCTCATCGCCATCGGCAGCGTCTTCGGCGAGATCGCCAATGTCAGCTACAACGCGCTGCTCGTATCGATCGCGAGTCCGCGCAACGTCGGGCGCATCTCGGGCCTCGGCTGGGGGTTCGGCTATCTCGGCGGCATCATCGCTCTCGCGATCGTCGTCGGCTTGATCCTCGGCGGCGTGCTTGACGGCGACAACGCGATGACCTTCCGCATCATCGGGCTGGGCGCTGCGATCTGGACGGTGATCTTCGTGATCCCGATCTTCCTCTACGTACCCGAGCCGCCGAAACTGCGTGAGATCGAGCGGGTCAACTTCTTCCGCGGCTACGTCGAACTCGCCCGCAGCATCCGCCGACTCTGGCGCACCGCCCGTCACACCTTCTGGTTCCTGCTCGCGAGCGCCGTCTACCGCGACGGGCTCTCGGCCGTGTTCGTGTTTGGCGCCGTCATCGCCGGCCAGGTCTTCGGCTTCGGGTTCACCGACCTCGTCATCTTCGGCATCGTGCTCAACCTGGTGGCCGGGGTTTCCACGATCTTCTCGGGCCGTCTCGATGACCGCATCGGTCCGAAGCCCGTCATCCTCTTCGCCATCGGCGGCCTGGTGATCTGCTGTCTCGTTGTCTTCTTCGGCGCCCCTCTCGGCAAGCCGCTGTTCTGGGCCGCCGGCATCGTGCTGGCGGCGTTCGTCGGACCGGCGCAGGCCGCATCCCGCTCCTTCCTTGCCCGCATCACGCCTGCCGGATACGAGGGCGAGATCTTCGGCCTCTACGCCACCACCGGCCGCGCGGCCGGCTGGATGGCGTCGCTGCTCTGGGGCATCTTCATCGCGGCCGCGGCCAACCAGACCCTGTACGGCATCCTCGGCATCGCCCTGATCCTCGCCATCGGCTTCGGCCTGCTCTGGTTCGTGAAGGCGCCCGCGCGACCGGCGGCAGCCTCCGCCTGACCATGTCCGTAATGCGCTGGCAGATGTCGGGCGGGCGAGGCAGGCTGGACACATGACAAACACGAACGCTGCCAAGGCCGAACTCCTCCGCTCGCTCCACGTACCCGGCGACCCGCTGATCGTCACCAACGTGTGGGACGCCGTCACCGCTCGCATCGTCGCCGGGGCTCCCGGCGTCAAGGCGCTCGCCACGGCCAGCCACGCGGTGAGCTTCGCGCACGGCGTCGAGGACGGCGAAGGCCTCTCCGTCGAGCAGGCGCTCTCGGTAGCCGAGCTCATCTCGGGCGCGGTCGACATCCCGGTGTCCGTCGATTTCGAGAAGGGGTACTCACCTGACGCCGCCGGTGTTCAGCGCAACGTCGAGGCCCTCATCGCGGCCGGTGCTGCGGGTATCAACATCGAGGACAGCATCGGGCAGCCGAAGGTTCCCAATTTCTCCATCGAGGATGCAACGGCGCGCGTCGCCGCGGCCCACGCGGCCGGCGTCTCGACCGGCGTCCCCATCGCGATCAACGCCCGCGTGGACGTTCTGGCCGGCGGCGGGGAGTGGGATGACGCGGTTGCGCGAGCCAACTCCTACCTTGAGGCCGGCGCCGACTCGATCTTCTTCCTCGGTCTCGGCACCGAGGAGCTGGTGGCCCGCGCGATCGACGAGGTGAACGGCAAGATCTCGGTGATCGCCCACCCCGGCGCGGTCCCCCTAAGGAAGCTCGCCGAGCTCGGGGTGTCGCGCGTGAGCTTCGGCCCGTTCGTTCTCGGCCTCACGCTCGCGCACCTGCAGGCCACGGCCACCCAGCTCACCGCCCTCGGCGACTACCCCGAGGAACTCGGTTTTAAGTACTGACCAGTCCCCCGTTCTGGCTCTTCCGGTCCACGCCCGAGCGGGGGTACAGTGCCGCCATGACCGATCAACGCCCGATAGGTTTCTGGTTGAAGCTCGTCGACAGGCTCATCGACGAGCAATTCGCTTCGACGCTCGAGGAGCACGGCGTCACGCGCCGGCAATGGCAGCTGCTCAATGTGCTGTCCCGTGGTCCCGCGACGGTGCACCAGCTCGACGCGGCCGTCGCCCCGTTCCTCGCCAACCGGGGAGAGGGTGTGTCCGAGTCTTCCGCAGAGCACCTGTCCGAGCTCATCGAGAGCGCCTGGGTCGACGCGACACAGGCCGGGTACGAACTGACCGAGCGTGGCCAGGCGGCGTTCCGCCGACTCGCTGATGTCGTGGCCGAGCAGCGCACCACAGTCGCCCGCGGCATCACCGACGCGGAGTACCTGGCCACGGTCGATGTGCTGTCGCGGGTCGCCCACAACCTCGGCTGGACCGACCCGAACTAGTCCCACCCAGCTTGCCCCCATGCTGCGGAGGCACGATGATCTGAGAAGGCGCATCGCCCAGCAGAAGGATTCTCAATGTCGAGTTCAGTCATCGTCGCCGGAGCACGCACGCCGATCGGACGCTTCCTCGGAGGCCTGTCGACCCTGAGCGGGTCGGACCTCGGCGGGATCGCGATCGCGGCCGCACTGGAGCGATCCGCGGTCGCGCCCGATGCCGTGGACTACGTGATCATGGGTCAGGTGCTCACGGCGGGAGCCGGGCAGCTTCCCGCCCGGCAGGCCGCGGCGGCAGCGGGCATCCCGATGTCCGTTCCGTCTACGACCATCAGCAAGGTCTGCCTCTCGGGCATTCAGGCGGTGATCCTCGCCGACCAGTTCATCCGAACCGGCGACTTCACGACCATCGTCGCCGGCGGGCAGGAGTCGATGTCGCGTGCTCCGCACCTGTTGCCGGGCTCGCGCACCGGCACGAAGTTCGGTGACGTGACCATGGTCGACCACATGGCGATCGACGGGCTGCAGGACTCCTTCACGACCGAGGCGATGGGCCTGCTCACCGAGCGGACCAACGATTCGCAGCCGCTCACGCGTGCTGCTCAGGATGCGTTCGCCGTCCGCTCGCACGAACGCGCGGCCGCCGGCTGGGATGCGGGTGTCTTCGACGCCGAGGTCGTGCCGGTGTCGGTTGCGCAGCGGCGCGGCGACGCCGTCATCGTGGCGCGGGATGAGGGCCTGCGCCCGACCTCCGTCGAAGCGCTCGGCAAGCTCGCCCCCGCTTTCCGCCCGGACGGCACGATCACCGCCGGCAACGCTTCGCCCATCTCCGACGGCGCGTGCGCCCTCGTGATCATGGATCGCGATCGCGCCGAAGAGCTCGGCCTCGAGTGGCTCGCCGAGATCGGCGCGCACGGCATGGTCGCCGGCCCGGACTCGAGCCTGCAGGCCCAACCGGCCAACGCGATAGCCCTCGCCTGCGAGCGGGAGGGAATCACGCCCTCAGACCTCGACCTCATCGAGATCAACGAAGCCTTCGCGGCGGTCGGCCTCGCCTCGACCGCGCAGCTCGGCATCGACCCCGAGCGCGTCAACGTGAACGGCGGAGCCATCGCGGTAGGTCATCCCATCGGCATGTCGGGCGCGCGGATCGTGCTGCACCTCGCCCTCGAACTGCAGCGTCGTGGCGGCGGCATCGGCGCCGCAGCACTCTGCGGGGGCGGAGGACAGGGCGACGCGCTCATCGTTCGGGTGCCCAAGCGATGAACCGTGTCTTCGTGGTCGGGGTCGGGCTGACGAAGTTCGAGAAGCCCGGACGCCGCGAGAACTGGGATTACCCGGACATGGCGCGCGAGTCGGGAACGATGGCGCTTCTCGACGCGGGCATCGAGTTCGAGCAGGTCGAGGAAGCGTTCGTCGGGTACGTGTATGGCGAATCGACGGCCGGAGAGCGTGCGGTCTACGAGCTCGGGATGACCGGCATCCCGATCACGAACGTCAACAACAATTGTTCGACCGGCTCGACGGCACTCTACCTGGCCGCCCGCTCGATCCGGGGCGGGCTGGCGGACTGCGTGCTCGCGCTCGGCTTCGAGAAGATGAAGGCGGGCTCGATCTCGCTCGACAGCTTCGGCGATCGCGAGCCCCCGCTGCAGCGTCACATGGATGCGCTCGCCCTCTCCTCCCCGCCCGCCTTCCCGCCGGCCGCGTGGATGTTCGGATCCGCCGGCGTGGAGCACATGGAGCGCTACGGCTCGACTCCCGAGCACTTCGCCCGCATCGCCGAGAAGAATCACCGGCACTCGGTGGGCAATCCGTACGCGCAGTTTCAGCGGGAGTATTCGCTCGCCGAAGTCGAGGCCGACAAGATGATCTACGAGCCCATGGGACTCACGCGGCTGCAGTGCTCACCGACGTCCGACGGCTCGGCCGCCGCGATCGTCGTGAGCGAGGCCTTCGTGGAGCGCCACGGGCTCGCGGCCCAGGCCGTGGAGATCGTCGGCCAGGCGATGGTCACCGACATGCGCGCGAGTTTCGAGACGGGTTCGACCATCGACATCGTCGGCGCCGACATGACCCGCAAGGCCGCTGAGGCCGTATACGCCCAGGCCGGGCTGACGGCACAGGATGTCGACGTGATCGAGTTGCACGACTGCTTCTCGGCCAACGAGCTCATCACCTATGAGGCTCTCGGTCTCGCCGAGATCGGCGAGGGCCACCACCTCGTGGATTCGGGTGACACCACCTACGGCGGACGATGGGTGGTGAACCCATCGGGCGGACTGATCTCGAAGGGGCACCCGCTCGGGGCGACGGGGCTCGCGCAGTGCGCCGAGCTGACCTGGCAGTTGCGCGGAACGGCAGAGGCGCGCCAGGTTCGTGGGGCCAAGGTCGCGCTGCAGCACAACATCGGACTCGGCGGCGCGGCCGTCGTGACGGCGTACCGTCCGGCGGAGCGTTAGGCGATCAGGGCCCACCAGATGAGCAGCATCGTCACGAGGAATCCGGTGACGAAGTTGAGCCAGAGGAATCTCTTCCAGCCGCGGTTGGCGCTCTCGGCGTCGTCATCGGTGATGTTCCAATACATGCCGCAGCTGATCGCATAGGGCAGCGCGAGCACGGCCGCGAGCGGGCCGGGCCACTCGCTGAACAGCAGCAGAACACCTGCGAGCAGGTAGGCGATGACCGAGACCCGCACCGTCGCGCGGGCGCCAATGACTGTCGCGATGGACGCGATGTGTGCTTCGCGGTCGGCGATCACGTCCTGCACGGCGCCGAAGGCGTGCGATCCGATCCCCCACAGGAAGAAGGCTGCGAGCACCATCCACAGTTGGGGCGTGAAGGCCGCGCCGGCGAGCACAAGTCCGTAGATTGCCGGGGAGACGAAATGCGTGCTCGAGGTGAGCGAATCGATGAACGGCCGCTCCTTTAAGCGCAGGCCCTTCGCCGAGTAGGCGATCACGGCGAACACGCTGATCGCGAGCACCAGCCAGGAGAGAGGACTACCGACCACAACCAAATAGGCGAGGAATGGGATATTGGTGACCGCCGCCGAGATGAGCGTCGGCCGATGCATGCTCGGCGCGAGCAGGGCACCTTCAACGCCGCCCTTGCGCGGGTTCCGCAGGTCGGACTCGTAGTCGAACACGTCGTTGATGCCGTACATCGCGAGGTTGTAGGGCACGAGGAAGTAAAGCGTGCCGAGCACAAGCGTCAGGTCGATCTCGCGCGTCGCCAGGAAGTAGGCGGCGGCGAAGGGGAAGGCCGTGTTGATCCAGCTCAGCGGGCGGGACGAGACGAAGAGCGTTCTAAGCATCGGTGCCCCCGGGGCCAGCGCTCTCCGCGCGCTCGACGGCGCTCGGCCGCTTGGCGAGCAGCGCCCACAGCGTTGGCAGGAGTACTACGGCGGCCACCGCGTAGGCGAAGTCCTCGAGGGGAGCGATTCCGACGAGCGCTCCGCTGATGCGGGACTCGTCGTAGCCGACCAGGCCGACTCCGATCATGATGTTGTCGAACAGCGCGGTCATCAGCAGCACAACGACGAGCACGACGGCGACGGACGTCCAGCGCGGGCTGCGTCGCTCGAGCAGCACGGCGACAACGACCGCGGCGACGACGGCGAGGAACACGGCGTTGAGCATCCAGTAGGTCATGCGCGCTCGGCTCCTCGCGCGGAACGCCAGCGTTCGACGCCGGTGTAGAGGTTCATCGTCAGGTAGCCGAGCAGGCTGAGGAAGAACAGCTCCTCGACCGGCAGCTCCGGTGCGACCTGCAGCCCGGTCATGAACTCCGTCTCGCCGCGGAAGAAGATGCCGAGGCCGATGCCGAAGAGGTCCCAGACGACGAAGAACACGATGCCTGCAGCCAGCACGAGTGCCGCGCGCCACGGCGAGCGCCAGAAGAACAGCGTGAACCGGCGATCGAGCAGCACCATTCCGGTGAGGGCGATGAGCAGCGCGAGCAGGTAGAGAAACTGCACTACTTGCTCGTGGGGAGCTTCTTGGCCGCGGGCTTGCGAGGGGCGGACTTCTTCTTCGGGGCGGGAGCCGGAGCGTTGGATGCCTCGGGGCGTTCGGCGGTCTCAGCGACCGGCGCTTCGACAAGCTCAGCGACCGGGTCGACCGGCTCATCCTCGACCGTGCGTACGAGAGGCTCGGGCAGCGGCTCCGTCGTGGTGTCTCCGCGCAGGCGCTTGAGCAGCACCTCGGCACTGATCAGGCACATCGGCAGTCCGATGCCGGGGATCGTGGATCCGCCGACGTAGTACAGACCGTCGACCTTCTTCGACTTGTTGCCCGCCCGGAAGAACGCGCTCTGCTTGAGCGTGTGCGCGGGGCCCAGCGCGGTGCCGCGCCAGGCGTTGAGGTCGTCCGCGAAGTTGCCGGGCCCGACGGTGCGGCGCACGGTGATGCGGGAGGCGAGATCCTCGATGCCGGTCCAGGCGGCGATCTGCGCGATCACCTTGTCGGCGAGCACCTCGATGCGGGTATCCCCGTCGCCGTCGACATCTCCGCGCCCGATCGTGGGATCGGCCGGGATCGGCACGAGGACGAAGAGGTTCGTGGAGCCTGCGGGCGCGACATCCGGATCAACACCGCTCGGCTTGCAGATGTAGAGCGATGCGGGATCGGGCACCGAGGAGTTCTCGCCGAAGATCGCGTCGAAACCCTTGTCCCACTCGCGCGCGAAGAGCAGCGTGTGGTGCTCTAGCTCAGGGATCTCCCCGTCCACACCCAGGTAGAGCAGCAGCGCGCTCGGGCCGGGCACGCGGGTGTACCAGTACTCCTCCGGGTACGTGCGCTGTTCCGGCTCCTTGAGCAGCTGGGTCTCCGTGTGGTGCAGGTCAGCTGCCGAGACCACGACGTCCGCCTCGGCGAACTCGGAGATGCCGGTTCCGACCGTGTACTCGATGCCGGTCGTGGTGCGTCCTTCGACGACGATGCGGGTGACGGCGGCGTTGGTGACGATCTCCACGCCCTCCGCGCGAGCCAGATTCTCGATGCTCTGGATAACACGGCTGAAGCCACCCATCGGGTACAGCACCCCGTCCGCCAGGTCGAGGTGGCTCATCAGGTGGTACATGCTCGGCGTCAGCTTGGGCGAGGAGCCGAGGAACACCGCGGGGAACCCGAGGATCTGGCGCAGGCGCAGGTCCTTGACCGTGCGCGCGACGAGACGGGAGAGCGGGCGCAGCAGCAGACGCGCGAAGGTTCCGCCCTGAGCGAGCACCTCGCCGGTCGCGATCGGTCGCAGGTCGGCGAAGCTCGTGTAGAGGAACTTGCGTTTGGCCAGGTCGTAGGTCGACTTGGCCGAGTCGAGATACTTCTCGAGCTTCGCGCCGGCACCGCGTTCGATGGATTCGAAGAGGTCGACGTTCTCCTCGCGATTGGCCGCGATGTCGATCGGCTCGTCCGCTCCCTCGAAGTAGACCCGGTAACCGGGATCGAGGGTTACCAGTGAGAGCTGCTGCTCCGCCGAGGTGCCGAGCAGTTTGTAGAAGTGGTCGAAGACCTCGGGCATGAGGTACCACGAGGGGCCGGTGTCGAACCGGAAGCCGTCGCTCTCCCACAGTCCCGCGCGACCGCCGAGCTCGGGGCGCCCCTCGAAGACCCGAACGCTGTGGCCTTCGCGGGCGAGCAGCGCAGCGGACGCGAGGCCACTGATGCCGCCTCCGATGATGACTACGCGGCTCATGCTCGAGGGGTCCTTCCGAGGGCTGCTGCGGCGGCTATTCGTGCCTTGACAGGATTGGGGACTCGCACGCGCGTGCGGCGGAGTCGATCTGCGGGTGTCGCCCGCAAGCGTACCGAGAGTTCGGCGAATAGTCCCTGCGCGAGCGCAACTGCCTTGCGACTCGTCGGCGGCAGGTCGGGCACAACCGCAGCAGAGGTGCGCAGGTCGGCGTCGATGTCGTCGAGCAGACGCACCTTGTCGGCCTCGGTGAACGACTCGACGCTGACCCCCGGAAAGTAGCTGCGGCCGAGGGTGTCGAAGTCGGCTGCGAGATCCCGAAGGAAGTTGACCTTCTGGAACGCGGCCCCCAGCGCACGGGCGCCGTGCTCGAATCGGTCGCGCTCAGCGGTCGTGACGGGCACCCCGAGCAGGAACGACCGCAGGCACATAAGACCCACGACCTCGGCGGACCCGTACACGTACCGGTCGAAGCTCTCCTGGTCGTGCTCGGTCTCGCTGAGGTCGGTGCGCATCGACTCGAAGAAGGGCCGGGTGTACTCGGCGCCGAAGCCCGACTCGCGCGCGGTCAGGGCGAAGGCGTGAACGACGAGGTTCGTGCTGAATCCGGATTCGAGGGCTCGTTCGACCTCGACCTCGAGCTCGTTGAGTTGGCGAGCCGCTCCGACGGTGTCGAGTCCGGCTTCGACAGCCGCGCCATCCACCACCTCATCGGCCACGCGCACAAGGGCGTAAATGTTTTCGACGTGCTGGCGCACACCCGAACCGAGCAGCTTCGACGCGAGCCCGAACGACGTCGAGTATCGGCGGATGACGACGCTCGCCGTCTCCTCGGCCACCCGGTCGTACAGGTGCAGTCGCGCGCTCACTTGACTCGGCCGAGAACGGCGTCGGCGACGGGGTGCAGCTCGACCCGCAGGGCCGGCGGGATGTGCGGCTCGGCGAGACGCGCGAGCGCACGGTTGCCGTAGTAGCGGGCGAGACCCTCGGCGAAGGAGCGAGCACCGCACGAGGTGAGCACGGCGCGAACCGACGCGGCCTCCTCCTCGGTCAGGTCGTGCTTGCCGATCAGGGGTTCGATGGAATCCCACTCGGCGGTGCTGGTCGCGTAGGAGATCATGACCGTGCGCTTGCCCTCGCGCAGGTCGCCGAGCGTTGTCTTTCCGGTCTCGGCCTCGAGGCCGAACACCCCGAGCAGGTCATCAACGAGCTGGTAGGCGATGCCGATCTCGCGGCCGAAGTCGCCGAGGGTCGCCACGACCTCTTCGCTCGCGCCGGCGAGGATCGCCCCGGCCTGGAGCGGGCACTCGAAGGAGTAGACGGCAGTCTTCAGGCGCTCCATGGTGAGGATGTCGTCGACCCTTGGCATCTCGGGTGCCGTTGCGAAGTCGACGTCGATGAGTTCCCCGGCCGCCGAGGCGAAGAGCGCGTCATCCATCACCTCGATGAGACGCGAGCGCACGTTGTCGGCGACCCCGCTGCGATCGATGAGGCGGTACGAGTTGAACAGGGCGAGATCGCCCGCAATGACGGCGGCTGAGATTCCCCTGTGTTGTGCGGCCTTTTCGTCGCTTCCGCGCGCCGTGGCCAGATCGCGGTAGGCGCCGGAGATGTTCGCGACACCGCGGCGAACGAAATCGTTGTCGATCACGTCGTCGTGAACGATGAGAGCGGTGTGCAGCAGCTCGAATGCCGCGCCGATGTAGGCGGCGGCCTCGAAGTCCTCGCCGCCCAGGGCCTCGTACGCGGCGAACACCATACGCGGCCTGAACCGCTTGCCGCCCGTGGTGTTGCTCTCGAGTGTCTCCCAGAGGTGAACGTACTCGGGACCGAAGGCCGAGGCGCGGTTTTTGGCTAGGCTGAAGAAGCGTTCGAGCACCACATCGACCTTGGCCTGCCGCTCCTCGGATACGGCCAAAACGTCGGAACCACTCACCCAGTCAGGATACCGCGTTGACCACTACGACAGCCGAGCAGGTCGTGCTCGTAGCGGATGACGGCACTCCCGTCGGCACCGCAGACAAAGTGTCCGTGCACACCGAGAACACGGCTCTCCATCTCGCCTTCTCCTGTCACGTCTACGGTGCGGATGGGCGGGTGCTCGTCACCCGCCGCGCGCTCTCCAAACTCACCTGGCCGGGGGTGTGGACGAACTCGTTCTGCGGTCATCCGGCACCCGGCGAAGCGCAGGTCGACGCCATCGCCCGCCGCGCCGCGTTCGAGCTCGGCCTGCGGCTCGAGAACATCGAGCTCGTGCTGCCCGACTTCCGCTACCGCGCGGTCGATGCCTCGGGCATCGTCGAGAACGAGATCTGCCCTGTGTACCGCGCGACGACCTCCGCCGACCCGGTCGCCAACCCGGCAGAGGTTTCCGAGTGGGAGTGGCTCGAGCCGTCCGCCCTTCTCACCGCGGCGGCGGCCGCCCCGTTCGCCTTCAGCCCGTGGCTCGTCTGGCAGCTGGAGCAGCTCGGCGAGTAGCCTGTAGTGAGTGGTCAGAGTTGCCCGCGTTCTCTGCTCGCTACTCTCGTCAGGTTTTTTATGTCCTCCCTCATCGCGCCCCTCGTCGATCACACGCTCCTCAAGCCCGATACGACCGCTGAGGATGTCACGGCTCTTATCGCCGAAGCCCTCGAGCTGGGCGTCTACTCGGTCTGCATCTCACCGGCCATGCTGCCCGTGAGCATCCCCGAGGGCAGCGGGCTCAAACTCGCGGTCGTCTGCGGATTCCCGAGCGGCAAGCACACCACCGCGAGCAAGACGGCCGAGGCCGCCGAGTCGATCGCGCTCGGTGCGGACGAGGTCGACATGGTCATCGACCTGGGTGCGGCGAAGGCCGGACGCTTCGACCTGATCGAGGCGGATGTGCGTGCGGTGCGCGGCGTCATCCCGGCCCCTCGAATTCTCAAGGTGATCATCGAGTCGGCCGCGCTGACCGACGAGGAGATCGTCGGCGCCACGCTCGCCTCGGTCGCCGCGGGTGCCGACTTCGTGAAGACGTCGACGGGGTTCCACCCGGCCGGTGGCGCGACCGTGCATGCCGTCTCGCTGATGGCGGCCACGGTCGACGGCAAGCTGGGCGTGAAGGCGAGCGGCGGCATCCGCACCATTGAGGACGCGCGCGCCATGATCGAGGCCGGAGCCACGCGGCTCGGCCTGTCCGGCACGCGCGCGATCCTCGAGGAAGAGGCCGGCCTCGTGGTGACCGGTGTGGCTTCTTCGTACTAGTTGCCCGGTGCGCCGAGGTCGGTGACGGAGACGTCGGTGCGGTGAAAGTTCTGGAAGCTGCGGCTCGCCGTGGGTCCGCGTTGTCCCTGGTAACGGGATCCGTAGGGGCCGGTGCCGTAGGCGTTCTCGACGGGCGAGCTGGTCTTGATGAAGCAGAGCTGCCCGATCTTCATTCCGGGCCACAGCTTGATCGGCAGGGTGGCGACGTTCGACAGTTCGAGGGTCACGTGGCCGCTGAAGCCGGGGTCGACGAAGCCGGCGGTGGAGTGCGTGAGCAGGCCGAGGCGTCCGAGTGAGCTCTTGCCTTCGAGGCGGGCGGCGATGTCGTCGGGCAACGTGACCAGTTCGTAGGTGCTGCCGAGCACGAACTCGCCCGGGTGCAGGATGAACGGCTGGTCGGGTGCCGTCTCGACCAGATGGGTGAGATCGGGCTGGTCTTCGGCCGGATCGATGAAGGGGTATTTGTGGTTGTCGAACAGACGGAAGAACCGGTCGAGCCGAACGTCGATGCTCGACGGCTGCACCATCTCCAGGTCGAGAGGCTCGAGGCCGATGCGTCCGGCGGCCAGCTCGGCCTTGATGTCCCTGTCTGAAAGCAGCATGCGAACAGACTACTGAACGAGCGGGGCGCGCCTCGCTACAATCGAAGCGCACGTTCGCGGATGTAGTTCAATGGCAGAACTTCAGCTTCCCAAGCTGATAGCGCGGGTTCGATTCCCGTCATCCGCTCCACCGGCCGCGATCACTCGCAACAGCTAGCATCAACACCATGGTCGACCTCGTGCCCGTGCCCTCCCCCGGTGTTCCGCTCTACTACGGCACCCCCGGCGACCCGCTCGTCATCGTGCTGCACGACTGGCACGGCCGCCTGCCCTGGCTCGAGGGCTACGCCAATGGGCTCGTTCACGCCGGCTTCCGGGTTGCGGTCCCCGACCTGTACGGCGGATGGTGCGCCACCAGCGAGGAACAGGCTGCCGTGCTGCGCAGCGAACTTGAGGTCGCGCCGAGTCTGGCCATCCTCGATGAAATTGTGCAGGCATCCCGGACCGAAGGCTCGCAGAAGGTGGGTGCTGTCGGCTCGTCCATGGGCGGCTGGCTCGCGCTGCAGTACGCGCAGCGGGGCGAGGTGGATGCCGTGGTCGCCTACTACGCGACGCTCGGCCCCGCGGAGCAGGGCGTCATCCCGAACCCGGTGCTTCTGCACTTCGCAGAAACCGACCAGTGGGATGCGGGCGCCGACCCCGCCGCCTTCGTATCCCGGCTGAAGGAGGACGGCACCCCCGTCACCGAGCACAACTACATCGGCACGGTGCACGGCTTCGCCAACGCATCGATCCCGAAGGTGGACACCCGCGCGGCGGCCCTCGCCTTCGCGCGCACCGCGAGCTTTCTGCAGGACCACCTCGGGTAAATTGGAACCCGTGCCCGTTTTCGAAAAGTCAGTCGTGTCCGCCGTGCTCCACCACATGAACGACGACCACCCGGAGGACAGCCTGCTCATCGCCCAGGCCTTCGGTCACACGGATGCCACGGCCTCCGTCATGACGACCCTCGACGAGAACGGCGGCACCTGGGTGTACACGCTGGACGGCAGCGAGATCCCCCTCACTCTCCTGTGGACGAACCCGATCAGTGAGCGCCCGGAGATCCGCCGCGAGATCGTTGTGCTCTACGACGCGGCCTGCGAACGCCTCGGAATCACACCGCGCCCGCACTAGTCGGTCAGGTTTTTCTCAGAAACGGCAATCCAGCTGGCTCCCAGTTCCGAATACCTCGTAATTCGTCGGGCGTTGGGCTCGTCGTGCTAGGAGGAAACATCATGACCAAGTCCCCGAACCGCCTGCTGGGAGTCGTTTTCGGCGCGGTTTACCTTCTCGTCGGAGTCCTCGGATTCTTCTTCACCAACGGTGTCGGCATCTTCGCCACCGAGGGTGGCCTGCTGCTCGGCATCTTCGAGGTGAACCCGTTCCACAACGTGGCCCACCTTCTGATCGGTGCCGCGCTGCTGTTCTCGGGTCTCGCGAACGTCAAGGCGGCCCGCACCACCAACACGATCGTCGGTGCCGCGTACCTGCTGCTCGGTGTTCTCGGCCTCTTCATTCTCGACTCGGCCATCAACATCCTCGCGCTGAACGGCGCGGACAACGTGCTGCACTTCGCGAGCGCCGCTGTACTGCTCGCTGTTGGCCTCGGTGCCGACAAGTCCGCTCGCACGGCAACCGTCTAACGACTGCCTCACAGAAGCCCATCGGAAGAGGAGACAGACCATGTCACAGATCACCCGCACCTGGCTCGCGTTCGCCGCGGTCGGCACTGCCCTGATCCACCTGGCCCTGGTCGTCAGCTCTCCTCTTCCGGTGGGCATCGTGCTCACGCTCGTGGGTCTGACCGAGCTGGTCTGGGGTGTCGCGGCCATGGCCGGCATCCGCCTACTCGCACCGCGCCTCGCCCTCGCCGGCGCCGTGGTGCCCATAGTTTTGTGGAGCATCGTGCTGCTCGTGGCCGTCGAGTCCTCTGACTCAGCGATCGCCGAGCCGCTTCGCTTCCTCCCCCTCGCCATCGCCGCGGTGCTCGAGCTCTTCGCCGCCGGTGTACTCGCCGTGCACATCCGTCGCGAAAACACGGGAGAGCAGACCGCTCCCCCCGCTCCGTCGGCCGGCAAGTACCTGCTCGGCCTGTTCGTCGGCGCACTCGTCGTCGCCGGCCTCACGACGCCGGCCCTTGCCGCGACGGAAGCCGGCCAGTACGCGCAGCCGCACGGCCAGCACGGCGTCGTCGTCGAAGACAGCGAACACGGCGGCCACTAGGCCGGGGGAATCGCACGTGCCGGTCGCACCACCCAGCTCGGTGCGACCGGTACCTTATTTAACCGCGCCGTTACCTCGCTCCGCTAAGCTAAGGGTTCCCTAACCTCCGGAGCCCGCCGTGCCTGAAGTCATTCCGTTTTCCCAAGCACTCCGCGAGCGCACGCGCAGCGGCCACAGTGCCAGCGAGGGTGCATCGTTTATGGACGACCTCATGACCGGCAAGGGCTCGCGCGACGACTACATCGCCCTCGTCGCCCAGCACTTCTTCATCTACGAGGCTCTCGAGGCCGCGACAGCCGCTATGGCCGATGACGCGGTTGCGGCGGCGTTCATCAGCCCGCAGCTGATCCGCCTTCCCGCCCTCGAGGCAGACCTCGAGTTCCTTCTCGGTTCGGGATGGCGCGACCAGATCGCCCCGCTCCCGACCACCGCGCGCTACGTCGAGCGCATCCACTCCACCGCCGCGACCTGGAGCGGTGGGTTCATCGCCCACCACTACACCCGCTACCTCGGCGACCTCTCCGGCGGCCAGATCATCCGCACCCTGATGCAGCGCCAGTTCGGCTTCGAGACCAACGGTGTGGGTTTCTACCTGTTCGACCAGATCGCCAAGCCGAAGGAATTCAAGGAGACCTACCGAGACCAGCTCGACGCGGTGGACTGGGATGACGCCGAGCGCGAGCGCGTCATCGACGAGGTCATGATCGCGTACCGCTTCAACACCGAGCTGTTCGTCGACCTGGCCGACGCCAAGGCGTCGGCGGCCGTTGCCTAATACCTGACGGCTAGGCCTCGATCGCGGGGATCGGTGTCGCGCGCGACATAAAGCGGCGAACCGCCTCGTCGACGATGATGTCGCTCGGACGCAGCGGTCGCGTGAGGAACAGCCCCTCGAGCGCCGTGATGCGGCTCAGAGCCACATAGGTCTGCCCGGGAGCGAAGGACCGTTGGCCGAGGTCGACGATCGCCCGGTCGTAGGTCTTGCCCTGCGACTTGTGGATGGTCACGCCCCACGCGAGGCGCAACGGAAACTGCGTGAATTCGGCGACGATGTCCTTCTTGAGCTGCCGGGTCGCTGCCGAGTAGGAGTAGCGGTACTTCTCCCACACGGCGGGCTGCACCTCGTGCTCGAAGCCGTCGAGCTCGACGAACACCGTTGACGCGATCTTGGTGACGGTGCCGACGGATCCGTTGACCCAGCGCATGCCGCCATCCTGCGCGGAATCGTTGCGCAGGAACATGACCTGCGCGCCGACCTTGAGTTCGAGCGCCTCTTCGGCGGGGTAGGCGCGGCCGCCGAACTCGCCGCTGATCTCCGCGCGGGCCGTGAGCACCCGGCCGGGCAGGCGCGCGAGCTCACTGTTGTTGATGCGGTTGACCGCGACGTTCGTGGTGGCGAGGGTGATTGCGCCGTCCGTCGGCGGGGTGCGCGCTCCGGTCTCGTTGAGGCGTCCGGCGATCTCGGCCGTGACCCGGCCGTGGCGCACGGCGTTGAGCATGGCCTTGAACTCGTCCTCGTGCTGGCGGTGGATGGTCGAGAGCTCGTAGATGACGAGGTCGGCCGACTTCCACACCCGGGCGTCGAAGAACCACATCGAGTCGTACTGGTCGTCGAAGTAGGCGCGCTCGTCACCGTCACCGGGCACGGGAGCGAGCTGGTAGGGGTCGCCGAACAGTACGACCTGCACACCGCCGAACGACTCGAGCGGGCGCTGGCGGGCCTGGCGCAGGCTGCGGTCGACCGCGTCGAGCAGGTCGGCGTTCACCATCGAGACCTCGTCGATCACCAGGGTGTCGATCGTGTTGAGCAGTTTGATGAGCTCGCGGCTCTGCTCGATCTCGTGGTCGGCGATGACCCCGATCGGCAGGCGGAACAGCGAGTGGATCGTCTGGCCGCCGACGTTGAGGGCGGCGACCCCGGTCGGCGCGCAGATGACGACCTGCTTCGAGGTGTTCCACGAGAGGTGGTTGAGCAGCGTCGATTTACCGGTGCCGGCACGGCCGGTGACGAAGATGTGTTCGCGCGTCGTCTCGATCGCGTCGAAGACGGCTTGCTGCTCGGGTGCGAGCGAGGGGCCGTTCACTCTCGCCCCGCCGATGCACACTTCATTCCGACCAATCTAGCCGTTCCCGCGGCCGCTTGCGGCGGTCATCCACAGCGGCTAATGATCACTCCGATTGCGCATTGCATCAGTTCGGCTGCGCGTTCGTTGACGGGCAGACAGGCCCATCTCTACGGTTACGCGGTAACAACCCAGAGCGCCACACCGTGGGGCTCGAAAGGAGTTCCCCCGTGATCAAGGATCCCCCGCAGCGCCGATCACCGATGCTGCGTGTGTCGGCCATCGGCGTCGCCCTCACCACCGTCATCGCCGGCATACTCGTCGGCGCCTCCCCCGCCATGGCCGCCACGACGGTGCTCGCACCGACCGGCCTCACCACCACCGCTGGCGTCGTCGGCAGCGGCCAGACCTACAGCGCACTCGCCGTGAAGGACCAGACCGGCACCCAGGACACCTGGGCCAAGTACGTCGAACTCTCCCCGTCCGGTTCCGCCGCCTACTCCGGCTACCGCACCTACGCACTGCCCTCGACCGTGACCCCGTCGAGCGTGACCGGCATCTCCGTCGCCGTCAACTACAAGGGGCCGTCGACGGCGAACCAGACCTGGACCTGGGCTCTCTACAACTGGAACACCGCAGCGTGGACCACCGTCGGCACCAACGCGACCGCCCCCAGCTGGGGATCGTGGAAGGCGCTGACCTTCGCGAGCCCGACCTCGACGAGCGGCCTCGTCTCTTCCACGGGAGCGATCCGCGTGCGCGTCGCCGCCAACAACACGTCCGACAGCGCGAACCTCGACTACGAGGCCGTCACCGTCACGAGCGGCACCGCGCCGCCCGCCGACAGCACGGCACCGAGCGTGCCCGCGGGACTCACGGTGAGCGGCACCCCGACCTCGTCGTCGGTGTCACTCGCGTGGGCGGCATCCACGGACAATGTCGGTGTGACCGGCTATCAGGTCTTCCAGAACGGTGGCACCACGCCGGTCGCCACGGTGACCAACACCACTGCGACGATCAGCGGACTTGCAGCGTCCACCGCCTTCTCCTTCACGATCAAGGCACGGGATGCCGCGGGCAACAGTTCGGCGGCGAGCTCGGCCGTCACCGCCACAACGGCTGCGGGCACAACTCCCCCGGCCGGCTACACGCTGCCCCTCGCCAACGACCAGTTCGACTACCAGCTGGGCGGCATCTACACTCCGTCCTCCGGTGTCGACATCGTCTCGCGTGACCGCACGGCGGTACCCGTGGCCGGCAAGTACAACGTCTGCTACGTGAACCTCATGCAGACCCAGCCGGATGCTCCCGACGAGTCGGTGACCAACCCCAACTACGGCACGACCCAGTGGTGGAAGAACAACCACTCGAACCTGCTGCTCAAGAACAGCGCCGGGCAGGTCATCGTCGACGTCGACTGGAACGAGGCCATCTTCGACGTGCGCACCGCAGCCAACCGTGCCGCGCTGCTCGAGATCCAGAAGCCCTGGATCCTCGCCTGCAAGAACGCGGCGAACGGCGGCTTCCAGGCGATCGAGCCCGACAACCTGGACTCCGACCTGCGCTCGACCGGCCTCATCACGCCCGCGCAGAACAAGGAGTACCTGAAGCTCGTCATCCCGTACACCCATTCGGTCGGTCTCGCCATCGCGCAGAAGAACGCGAGCGACGCGTACGGCACCACCGGCAAGACGTTCGTGAACACCGTGAGCCCCGCACAGGGCTTCGACTTCGCGATCGCCGAGGAGTGCGAGCGCTACAACGAGTGCCCCGCGTACAGCGCGTACGGCAACCTGCTCTACGAGATCGAGTACACCGACGAAAACCCGAACGTCACCCGCAACGGCGTGACCAAGACGGTGTACCAGTGGGCGTGCTTCGACCGCGGGGCGATCCACTCGATCATTCTGCGCGACCGTGACGTGGTGCCCTCGGGCACAAGCGGCTACGTCTACCAGAACTGCTAGAAGCGTTCTGCTCGAGCGAGCCCTCGTGCCTTCGGGCGCGGGGGCTCGTTCTAGGATTGCAGTCATGCGCCGCGACCTGATCCCCTGGCTCGTCGGCCTCGGGCTCCTGGTGCTCGGCTTCGGCGGCGCGGTTCTCACGCTCAACACGCAGCTCTACAGCGCGAGCGGGTTCGTGCGCGGCTACCTCGAGGCACTCGAGAACCGGGACAGCGCGGCAGCCCTCGATGTGCCGGGTGTGCGCACCACGACGCAGGGTGCGGATGCCCTGCTCACCGACGACGCAATGGGCAGGCTGGGCGGCATCAGCCTCGTGCGCGACACTGCCGGCGCCGGTGGAACCCGAACGGTGGTGTTCGACTACACGCTCGGGGCGGCCAAAGCGGAGGGTCGCACCGAGTTCACGGTCATGCAGACCGGCACACGCTTCGGGCTGTTCCCAACCTGGCGCTTCGTCGCGAGCCCGCTCAGCACGCTTTCGGTGTCGGTGCTGCACGACGACAGGTTCGAGGCGAACGGGCTCGAACTTGTGTCGCCGTCCGGCGCGGGAGCCGCATCCGGTCTCCTCGTCTTCGCGCCCGGCGTCTACGAGCTCGGCCACGAGTCAACCTATCTCGCCGCGAAGCCGGTCAGCACCGAGGTCACAACCCTGGGCTCGATCGCCGACGTCGCGATCGACGTGCAGGCGAATGCGACCTTTGTCGAACAGGTGCAGGCCGATCTCGCCACAGCGCTCGACGACTGTGCCACCCAGAAGATCCTGATGCCCACGGGCTGCCCCTTTGGCCAGCCGGTGTCCAACCGCATCGACGGTGACCCGAAGTGGTCCATCGTGGACTACCCCGAGGTTGAGATCGAACCCGGCGAGATCGCCGGTGAGTGGCGGATGCCCTTCGCCCCCGGCACCGCACACCTGCGCGTTCCCGTGCGCTCGCTCTTCGACGGCACCCTCTCGACGTTCGACGACGACGTGCCGTTCACGGCCGAGTACACCATCACTTTCGTGGACGGCCGGATCGTGCTCACCGAAGCGGGCTAGTTCTTGCCCGAGCGCTTGGCGAGCATCGCGTTGTACTCCTCGAGCTCCGCGTCGCCGTCGCGCTCGGCCTTGCGGTCGTAGCGCTTCGACTCCCGTTCATCGCTGCGCGACCACATGATCGCGACGGCGATCGCGAGCGCGACTGTCGGGATCTCCCCTACGCTCCACGCGATTCCGCCACCGGCCTGCTGGTCGGCGAGGGCGCTGGTGCCCCAGCCCATCGCGCCGTACCAGTCGGCGAGCAGCAGTCCTGTTCCGGTCATCAGTGCGAGGCCGAAGAAGGCGTGGAACGCCATCGTCGCGAGCAGCACAAGCAGGCGGATCGGATACGACGGACGGTTCGGCTGCGGATCGATGCCGATGAGCGACTGGGTGAACAGATAGCCGACGGCAAGGAAGTGCACGATCATCCACTGGTGGCCTACGTGGTCCACCGTCGCCCAGCGGAAGAGCGGGGAGTAGTAGAACACCCAGAGGGAGCCTGCGAAGAGCACCGCTGCGACGACCGGGTTGCCGATGACCGCGAAGTAGCGGGAGTGGGTGATGAGCAGCAGCCACTCGCGCCCGCCGCGGCTGCCGTCGGTGCGCTTGCGGATCGCGCGCAGCGCGAGGGTGATGGGGGCGCCGGGTACGAGCAGCACCGGCACGACCATGCCGATAACCATGTGCGCGAGCATGTGCGCACTGAACAGGTACTTCTCGTACGCGTTGACGCCACCGTTGGTCACGTAGAACAGCACGAGAATTCCGGCAACCCACGACACGGTGCGCAGCACCGGCCAGGCGTCGCCGCGCTTCTTCAGGCGCCAGACCGCGGCGAGGTAGAAGAACAGCGCGAAGCCACAGACCAGCAGCCAAATGAGGTCGAAGTTCCAGATGGTGAAGAGGTTGGCCGTCGAGATCGGCGGCGGCAGGGGAGACCCGGTGAGGAACTCGGCCGGCGTCGGGTTCTGGGTGGTGTTCGCCGGCGTCTCAGCCTGGGGCGTCGCCGTGCGTGCGAGTGCCGCAGCGACGCCGGAGGCGATCCCCATGAACGCGAGCTCAGCCGTGATGAGCCACCAGAACCAGCGCTTCTCGTGGGCGCCGGGGCGTTGCATCCTCTCGATGACGAAGCGGCGCTGGGCGAGGCCGAACAGTCCGAGCGCGATGAGGGCCGCGGTCTTCGTCAGCACGAGCAGGCCGTAGGGGGTGAGGAGGTTGTCGAGGGTGCCGACGCGGATCTCGGCGCTCACGTAGCCCGAGATTGCGACGACCACGAAGCAGACGATCGCAAGAGACGAGTAGCGCTGCAGCACGATACCGAGCCGGCCGGACTCGAGGGTGCGCTGGGTGAGCGCCATGGTGAGCAGTCCGCCGAGCCAGATCGCGGCGAAGACGAGGTGCAGCCAGATGGCCGAGGTTGCCGCGTCGTGGTTGGCGGTATTGCCGGCGTGGCCCTGCAGCCCCATGGGGATCAGGCCCAACACGGCGGCGATCGTCATGACCAGCACGAGCGAGTGGTTGCGCACCGCGAAGCACAGCACGGTGAGCGCCGCCGCAATCAGAGTGGTGGTGAGCCAGGCCTGGCCGGACTCCTGCGTGGTCAGGTAGGTGGCGAGCAGCGAGCCGAAACGGTCGTCGAGGGTGATCGGCTGCTGGTAGGCGAAGAGGAAGGTGAAGAAGCCGGTGGCTCCGGATGCAACGGCCCACGCCGCCGCAGAAGCCGCGGCCACGTCGAGAGCCGCGCCATACTCGGGCTTCTTCGCGTCGAGGGCGAAGGCGGCGAGGGCCAGGGCGCCGATCGTTCCGGCGGCACCGATGTTCACGAGCAGCTTGGCGAGCGGAAGTCCGAAGCGCACGACCGGACCCACGTCGGCGATCAGCTCGGGCTTCGCGGCCCCGCCGAAGTTGAGGGCGATGATCGCGGAAACGAGTGCGACGAAGAGCAGGGCCGCTGGCCCCACTATGCGGACGAGTCGTGGCACCCACCCAGCCTAAGCGTCAGCAGCTGTGAGGAACGTCATCCTGCCCCCGGGCACACAAAAGGGCGCCGACAACATGGTCGGCGCCCTCTCGATGCTTGTAGCTGGATTAGCCCTTGGCCGCGGCCTTGAGCTTCGAGCCGGCGCTGACCTTCACGCCGTAGCTCGCCTTGATCTGGATAGCCTCACCGGTCTGCGGGTTGCGACCCGTGCGGGCGTCGCGGTGCGAACGCTCGAACGAGAGCCAGCCCGGGATCGCGACCTTTACGCCATCGGCCACGTTCGTGGAGACGATGTTGAAAAGGGCGTCGACGACGGTGTTTACAGCAGCCTGGGTCTGGCCAGACTCTGCTGCGATTGCCGCGACGAGCTCAGTACGGTTTAGTGACTTGTCAGCCATGTGTCCTCCTCGGACCTTGTGCATTGATGTAGTTACTCGGGCCGAGACCTAAGTAACCGCCTGCAATCTACCAGCTTGACTTGGTAATTCCGGGCAATTCTCCACGGTGTGCCATATCGCGGAAGCGAACACGGGAAACACCGAACTGGCTGAGGAAACCACGGGGGCGTCCGTCAATCGCGTCGCGGCCGCGAACGCGGACCGGCGAAGCGTTGCGCGGAAGCTTCTGGAGACCGAGGCGAGCTGCTTCACGCGACTCGTCGGTTCCGGCGGGGTCGACGAGTGCCTTCTTCAGTTCAAGGCGCTTCGTGGCGTAACGCGCCACGATGACCTTGCGCTGCTCGTTCTTGGCAATCTTGCTCTTCTTGGCCATTCTTAGCGCTCCTCGCGGAATTCAACGTGCTTGCGAACCACCGGGTCGTACTTCTTCAGCACGAGGCGGTCGGGGTTGTTACGACGGTTCTTCTTGGTCACGTAGGTGTAACCGGTTCCGGCCGTCGAGCGGAGCTTGATGATCGGACGGATGTCCTGTGCTTTAGCCATTAGATCTTCACCCCACGAGCGAGGATGTCCTTGACGACAGACTCGATGCCACGGGCGTCAATAACCTTGATGCCCTTTGCGGAAAGCTGCAACGTGACGTTGCGGCGCAGAGACGGTACGTAGTACGTCTTCTTCTGGATGTTCGGGTCGAAACGACGCTTGGTGCGTCGGTGCGAGTGCGAAATGTTGTGTCCGAAGCCGGGAATGGCTCCGGTCACCTGGCATGTTGCTGCCATGGGCGTACTCCTAGTCTGGTTACCGTGAAGCGAATGCTTCACCCAAGGTCACTTGTCGGCACGCGACCACCGCTTCGTAAACGAGCCGGCTGCGTACGTGGGGCGTGGGATTTCTCACACACCAAGGAGAAAGCTTATATTCTCGGCGTGTCGCCCGCAAGTTAGCGGCAGACTGACCGTATGCGGATCGGTTATGCAACGGGGTACTGGAAGCAGGGACCACCGCGAGGGGCGCTGAAGGCCGTGCGCACGGCCGAGCGCCTCGGCTTCGAGTCGGTGTGGACCGCGGAGGCCTACGGATCAGACGCCTTCACCCCGCTGGCCTGGTGGGGGTCGCACACGCGCCGCATCCGGCTCGGCACGGGCATCGCGCAGCTCTCCGCTCGAACCCCGGCCGCGACGGCGATGGCCGCTCTGACCCTCGATCACCTGTCGGGGGGCCGTGTCATCCTCGGTCTCGGTGCATCAGGACCGCAGGTCGTCGAGGGCTGGTACGGCCAGCCGTACCCCAAGCCGCTCGCCCGCACTCGCGAGTACGTGTCGATCGTGCGCGACGTGCTGCGTCGCGAGAGCACGGTGAGTGCGACCGGTCCGCACTACCCGCTGCCCTATACGGGCGAGGATGCAACGGGCCTCGGCAAACCGCTGCGCTCGACGGTTCACCCGCTCCGCGCCAACCTGCCCATCTATCTCGCGGCAGAGGGGCCGAAGAACGTGGCACTGGCCGCGGAGATCGCCGACGGCTGGCTGCCGTTCCTGTTCTCGCCGCGGGCCAATGACGAGTTCGCCGGCTACCTCGCCAACGGCTTCGCGCTGCGGTCACCGCTCTTGTCGGATCCCTCGCAGTTCGAGGTCGCCGTGCAGCTGGCCGTCATCCCGCACCCGTCGGTGGAGGCGGCCGCAGACATGGTGCGGCCGATCATCGCGCTGTACGTGGGCGGCATGGGGGCCAAGGGCGCCAACTTCCACCGCAACGTGATCGACCGGCTCGGCTACTCGGACGACTGCGACCGCATCCAGGAGCTGTACCTCGCCGGTCGCAAGGAGGAGGCGATCGCCGCGGTGCCCACGCGCCTCGTCGAAGAGATCGCCCTCATCGGCCCGCCGGAGAAGATTCGGGATGAGCTCGCGGCCTGGGAGTCGTCCGTCGTGACGACGATGCTCGTGCAGGGTCCGGCGTTCGCGCTGCGCACCATCCGCGACGTGGTGCAGGGTGGATCGCTCACCCGCGCGAAGCTGGGCGCGCTCGCGTTCGCCTACTCCACCCGCAAGTAGCTCAGGCGGGGAGGCCCAGCTTCGAGCACTCGGCACACAGGCCGAAGACGTCGACGATGTGGTTCGGCTGGGTGAAGCCGTGCTCGGCCGCCACCTGCTGCGCCCAGGTCTCGACGGCATCCGCCTCGATCTCGACCGTGAGCCCGCAGTTGCGGCAGATCAGGTGGTGGTGGTGGCTGCCCGGAGTGCACGCGCGGTAGAGGCTCTCGCCGTCCTGCTGCAGCGAGTCTGCCTCACCCTCGGTCGCGAGGTCGGTGAGGGCGCGGTAGACGGTGGCCAGGCCGATGGGGGAGCCGGAGTCCCGCAGGCTCGAGTGCAGAGACTGCGCGCTCACGAAGCTCTCGGAGGTGCCGAGCGCCTCGCGCACCGCCTCCCGCTGCCACGTGTTGCGCTTCATGCCCTCATCGTACCTTTCACGGTTCGGCGACCGCTTGCCTCGCGCCGCCAGCCCATGATGCGGCAGACGAGGTAGATCAGGAACGAGATGGTGGTGATGTATGGGCTGATCGGCAGCGAACCGCCGAGGGCCAGCAGGATGCCACCGACGGCCGACACCAACCCGAAGGCCATGCTCAGCACGGGCACCAGGACCGGCGACGATGACACGCGCAACGCGGCAGCCGCGGGAGTCACGAGAAGCGCGAGCACCAAGAGCGAGCCGATGATCTGCACCGAGACAGCGACGGTGAGTCCGAGCAGCACCATGAACACGAGGGACAGGGTTCGCGACGGGACTCCGCGCGCCGCCGCAACGTCGGGGTCGAGGCTGTCGAAGCTGAGCGGACGCCAGACGATGAGCAGACCGAGCAGCACCACGATCGAGATGGTGATGAGCAGCCCGAGTTGCGGCACATCCACGGAGATGATCTGGCCGGTGAGCAGGCCGAACTTGTTGGCGCTGCGGCCCGGGTAGAGGGCGAGGAAGAGAATGCCGAGGCCCAGCCCGAACGGCATGAGCACCCCGATGATGGAGTTGCGGTCGCGCGCACGGGCGCCGAGCACACCGATGAGGATGGCGGCGAGCAGCGAGCCGACGAGGGATCCGGTGACGACGTTCGCACCGATGAGCAGCGCGCCCGCCGCACCCGCGAAGGACAGCTCGCTGATGCCGTGCACGGCGAAAGCCATGTCACGTTGCATCACGAAGACGCCGATGAGGCCGCCGACGATGCCGAGCACGGCCGCGGCCACAATCGAGTTCTGCACGAGGCCCAGCAGTTCGCCGTAGTTCTCGAAGTTGAAGAGCGTCACTCGGCCACCTCGTCGTGGTGGTGGTCGGGCACGCCGACGACGATCACGCGTCCGTGGCTGCGAATGACGTCGACCGGGGTTCCGTACAGCTCGCTGAGCACGTCCGACTGCAGCACCTCGTCGGGGGTGCCCTGCCGGAACCGTCCATCGGCCAGGTAGAGAACGCGGTCGACGACATCGAGCACCGGGTTCACGTCGTGCGTGACGAACACGACTGCGGTGTTGTGCTCGCGGCGACGGCGGTCGATGAGTTCGGAGACCGCGCGCTGGTGCTGCAGGTCGAGACTGAGCAGCGGTTCGTCGCAGAGCAGCAGGATCGGGTCGCCGGCGAGCGCCTGTCCGACCCGGAGACGCTGCTGTTCGCCGCCCGACAGGGTGCCGACCGGGCGGGACGCGAAGGTCGTGGCTCCGACGTCGGCGAGCAGGGCATCCACCCTCTCGTGTTCTGCGCGACTCGTGATGGGCAGCCCGAAGCGGTGTCCGTTGACGCCGAGCGTGACCAGGTCACGACCGCGCAGCGGGGTGCCGGCCGCGACCAGCTTCTGTTGCGGGATGTACCCCACTCGCCGATCGCCGCGGGTCACGCTCCGTCCGCCCAGGGTCACGGTGCCGGCGTCGAGCCTCTGCTGGCCGAGGATCGTCTTCAGCAGGCTGGTCTTTCCGGAGCCGTTCGGCCCCAGCACGGCGAGGAATTCGCCGGGCGCGACTCTGAGGTCGAGGTCGCTCCAGAGGGTGCGCCCGCCGAAGCCGAGCGCACCCTCCTGGAATTCGAGTACCGGTGGGATCACTTCAGAACGGCGGCGATCGCGTTCAGGTTGTCGGTCATCCACGAGACATAGTCTGTGCCATCCGGGAGCGTCTCGGTGAATTCGACCACCGGAATGCCCGCGTCCTCGGCGGCCCCGCGCAGCTGCTCGGTCTCCGAGCTTGCGGTCTGCGCGTTGTAGGCGAGCAGGGCGACATCACCCGAGCCGATGACGGCGAGGGTGTCGCGCAGCGTGGTGGGCGACACATCCGTGCCCTCTTCGATCGCCTCGGAGAAGGCTTCGGGCGTCCTGTTGGTGAAGCCGGCGGCCTCGAGCAGGTACAGCGGCACCGGCTCGGTGATGGCGACGCCGAGACCGTCGGTGTCGAGCGCCTCGGCCGTTGCCTCGAGCGCCTCGATCTTCGCCGCGAAGTCCTCAAAGTTGGCGGTGTACTCGGCGGCGTTCGCGGCGTCGAGCTCGCCGAACTGGTGGGCGAGTTCCTCGGCGACGTGCAGCACTCCGTGCAGGCTGTACCAGACATGCTCGTTGAAGCCCTCGATGTGATCGTGGCCGTGACCGTCGATCTCCTGGGCGGCGTCGTCGGCCTCGCCGCCGTCGGCGTCTTCCTCGTGAGCGTCGCCCTCGTGACCGTGGTTGTCGCCCTCGAGCAGGCCCGATGCCTCGCTCGCGCTGACGACGACGGCACTGGATGACCCGGCCTCGAGCAGCGTGTCGATGAACGGGTCGTACCCGCCGCCGTTCTCGATCACGAGGTCGGCCTTGGAGAGGGCGAGCTGGTCCTGTGCGGAGGCCTCGTAGCTGTGCGGGTCCTGCGCGGCACTCGTGATGAGGCTCGTCACGGTGACGCGGTCGCCGCCGATGGACTCGGCGATGCTTCCATAGACGTTGGTGGACGCGACGACCTTGAGGGTGCCGTCATCGACCGCCGGGGTACTCGCGCAACCGGCGAGGGCGAGCGTTGCCGCGATGGACAGGGGGAAGAGCTTGTTCATGAAGGGCTTTCTAAGGCGCGTGTTGCGAACGGTAATGAGATTCGTTATCAACAGTATGACGCGCTGACGCCGCCCGGCCAAATCGGCGGGCGGCCAGCTTCTCAATGAGCTAGTCGAGCAGCAGCGCGGGCTCTTCGAGGATGCTCGCGACGTCCGCCACGAAGCGGCTCACCACGTCGCCGTCGACCACGCGGTGGTCGAAGCTGCCGCCCAGTGTCGTGACGAAGCGCGGACGCACCTCTCCGTCGACGACCCACGGCTTCTGCTTGATGGTGCCGAGCGCGATGATCCCGACCTCGCCCGGGTTGAGAATCGGCGTGCCGGTGTCCATGCCGAAGGAACCGAGGTTCGTGATCGTGATGGTGCCGCCAGACATCTGCGCGGGGCTGGTCTTGCCGTCCCGCGCGGTGATGGTGAGAGCCTCGAGCGCCATGGCGAGCTCGCGCAGCGACAGCTCCTGCGCGTCCTTGACGTTCGGAACCACGAGTCCACGGGGCGTGGCCGCGGCGATGCCGAGGTTCACGTAGTGGTGCACCGTGATCTCCTTGTCGGTGAACGTGCTGTTCACCATGGGGTTGCGACGCACAGCCCAGATGAGCGCCTTGGCCGCGATGAGCAGCGGTGAGACGCGGATACCGGCGAAATCGGGGGAGTTCTTGAGGCGCTTGACGAACTCCATGGTGCGGGTCGCGTCGATGTCCACGAACACACTCACGTGCGGCGCGGTGAACGCGCTCGTCGTCATGGCCGTGGCGATGGCCTTGCGCATTCCCTTGACCGGGATGATCTCCTCGCGCTCATCCGACCACGCGGGGGTCTCGATGTTGCGGAAGACGCTCGCCTGCGAGGCCTGGCGGATCACGTCGTCGCGGGTGATCTCGCCGGCGAGGCCGGTCGCGAGCACCTCGGCGAGATCCACGCCCAGATCCTTGGCGAGCTTGCGAATCGGCGGCTTCGCGATGATTGAGGATGCCGCGGCCGCCGGCACCGAACTGGGACGGGTCGTGGCGCGCGCGTCGGGCACGGGTGCCTCCGCCGCCGGCGCGGACTTGCGGCGCCGCGAAGCGCCGTGTCCCTTGATCCCGTAACCGACGAGAACGGCGCCGGGCTTCTCCTCCGACGCCTCCGTTGAGATGCTGGACGCGGTGTCTGCGACGGTGCTGGTGGTCTCGGGGTTCGCGGGGGCGGGAGCCGGGGCATCCTCGCTCGCACCGGCCTCGGCGACCCGGATCAGCACCGAGCCGACCTCGACCGTCTGGCCCTCGTCGGCGAGCAGGGCCGACACGGTCCCGGCGAAGGGGGAGGGCAGCTCGACCAGCGATTTGGCGGTCTCGATCTCGACGAGCACCTGGTTGATCTCGACGGTGTCGCCGGGCTTGACGCGCCACTGCACGATCTCGGCCTCGGTCAGGCCCTCGCCGACGTCGGGGAGGGTGAACTCAGAATCACTCATGCGTTCAGTCCTTTTTTAGTAGGCCAGGGCCCGGTCGACTGCCTCGAGCACGCGGTCGGCGTCAGGCAGGTAGATCGTCTCGAGCTTCGCGGGCGGGAACGGTGCGTCGAAGCCGGAGACCCGCAGCACGGGTGCCTCGAGCGAGTAGAAGGCGCGCTCGGTGACCGTCGCCGCGATCTCGGAGCTGACCGAAACGAAACCGGGTGCCTCGGAGACGACGACGAGTCGGCCGGTCTTCTGCACCGAGGCGATGATGGGCGCGTAGTCGATGGGGGAGAGCGAGCGGATGTCGATGACCTCGATGCTCGTGCCCTCCTCGGCGGCGATCTCGGCCGCCTGCAGCAGGGTCGCGACCATGGCGCCGTGGCCGAGCAGGGTGATCTCGCTGCCCTCGCGCACCACGCGGGTGGAGTGCAGCGGAGCGCCGGAGGCGGAGAAGTCGACTTCGCCCTTGGGCCAGTAGCGGCTCTTGGGTTCGAAGAACATGACCGGGTCGTTGCTCGCGATGGCCTCCTGGATCATCCAGTAGGCGTCGTGCGGGGTGCTCGGGCTCACGAGGCGCAGGCCGGGGGTGTGCGCGAAGTACGCCTCCGGGCTCTCCTGGTGGTGCTCGACCGCTCCGATGTGCCCGCCGTAGGGCACGCGGATGACGACCGGCAGCTGCAGGGTGCCCTCGTGGCGGTTCGTGAGCTTCGCCAGCTGGGTCGTGATCTGGTCGAAGCCCGGGAAGATGAAGCCGTCGAACTGGATCTCGACGACGGGACGGTAGCCCCCCATCGCGAGGCCGATCGCGGTGCCGACGATGCCGGACTCGGCGAGCGGGGTGTCCATGACGCGGTGGGTGCCGAACTCGGCCTGCAGGCCCTCGGTCACACGGAAGACGCCACCGAGCGGGCCGATGTCCTCGCCCATCAGGAGCACCTTGGCGTCATCCTGCATGGCCTTGCGGAGGCCCGCATTCAGCGCCTTGGCGAGCGGCATGATTTCGGTGCTCACTGGTCGCCTCCGAACGATGCCTCGTAGTCGGCGAGCCACTGCTTCTGCGAATCGATCACGGGATGCGGCTCCGAGTAGACGTGGTCGAAGATCTTCGCCGTGGACGGAGTCTCGAGGGCGAGGGTGCGCCCCCGGATGTCGGCCGCGAAGTCGGCGGCCTCCACCTCAAGCTCGGCGAAGAACGCGTCGCTCTCGCCGCGGCCGCGCAGGTAGGTCTCGAAGCGGCTGATCGGGTCGCGCTCGGCCCAGTACTCGACCTCGGAGTTCTCGCGGTACTTGGTCGGGTCGTCGGAGGACGTGTGCGCGCCCATGCGGTAGGTCAGCGCCTCGATGAGTCGGGGTCCGCCGCCGGCACGGATGCGCTCGAGATTGGCGAACGAGACCGCGTAGCTCGCGAGCACGTCGTTGCCGTCGATCTGCACGCCCGGGATGCCGAAGCCCTCCGAGCGCAGGTAGAGCGGGGTGCGCGACTGGGTGCTGACCGGAACCGAGATCGCCCAGTGGTTGTTCTGCAAAAAGAACAGCACGGGAGCCTGGTAGCTCGCGGCGAACACGAAGGCCTCGCTCACGTCGCCCTGGCTCGTGGCACCGTCGCCGAAGTAGGTGATCACGGCGCCGTCGGTTTCGGGATGCCCCGTGCCGGTCGTTCCATCGAGGGTCATCGCCATGGCGACTCCCGTCGCGTGCAGGGTGTGGGATCCGATGACCAGCGTGTACAGGTGGAAGTTGCCGTGCTCGGCAGGGTTCCAGCCGCCGTGCGTGGTGCCCCTCAGCAGCTTGATGATGTTGAGCGGATCGACGCCGCGGATGCGCGCGATGGCGTGCTCGCGGTAGGCCGGGAAGATGTGGTCCTGCGCGCGGGCTGCGTAGCCGGAGCCGACCTGCGCCGCCTCCTGGCCGAGGCTCGGCACCCAGAGGCCGAGCTGGCCCTGGCGCTGCAGGTTGGTTGCCTCATTGTCGAAGCGGCGGATGACGACCATCTGGCGATGGAATTCGCGCAGTTGCTCGTCGCTGAGCGCATCGATGAGCGGCAGGTACTCGGCCGAGGCATCGCTTTCGACGATGGTTCCCTCGGGGGAGAGCAGCTGGACCGTCGCGGCGGTGTAAGACATTCGTCTAATCTAACGCGGGTTGCGCGGCGCCCGTTCGTAGCTCTCGCACAACGTCCGCCGCAGCTTTGAGGAGTTTGTCTACAGATCCGGTCTCGCCGATGCTCACGCGGATGCCCTCGGGCAGCAGTGCGCGCACAACGATTCCGTGCTGTGTGAAGACCTCGGCGGCCCAGGTGGACTGCTCGCCGGTGGGCAGCCAGAGGAAGTTTCCGTGCGGCTTCGGCACGTTCCAGCCCTGGTCGATGAGCGCCTGCCAGACCTGATCGCGCAACACGGCGATGCGGTGCACGCGCTCGAGCAGTTCGTCCTCGTGCTCGAGGGAGACGATCGCGGCGATCTGCGCGGGCTCGGTGACGGACAGCGGGATGGCGGTTGCGCGCGCTGCGTCCATGATGTATTCGGCGCCGAGCGCGTAGCCGACGCGCAACCCGGCAAGGCCGTAGGCCTTGGAGAAGGTGCGGAGGACGACGAGGTTGGGGTAGCGGCTGAGGAGAGCCGGGCCATCCACCTTCGCCGGATCGGTCACGAACTCGATGTAGGCCTCGTCGAGCAGCACGAGCACCGACTCGGGCACGGCGGCCATGAACGTCTCGAACTCGTCGGCGGTGACGATCGTGCCGGTCGGGTTGTTGGGGGAGCAGACCAGGATCACGCGGGTGCGGTCGGTGACGGCCGCCGCCATCGCGGGCAGGTCGTGACGGTGGTCGGCGGTGAGCGGAACCTGCACGCTCGTGGCACCCGCGACGGTGACGATGCCGGGGTAGGCCTCGAAGCTGCGCCAGGCGTAGACGACCTCGTCGCCGTGCCCGGCGGCCGCGGTGATCAGCTGGGTGATGACGGATACGGATCCGGCACCGACCTGGATCTGCTCGGCGGTGACACCGAAGCGGTCGGCGAGGATTCCGCGCAGCACGGTGGCCGTCGCGTCGGGGTAACGGTTGATGCTGCTGCCGGCGAGCGCCTCGCGCACGGCGGCGATCGGCTCGAAGGGATTCTCGTTGGAGGACAACTTGAAGGCGTCCGCAGCGGCAGGTTTTCCCTGGCGGTACGGAACCATCGACTCGATCTCGGGACGCAGACGTACTCGTGAACTCACCTCCCCAGCCTAATTGCGGGGGCGGTGCCTCCAGTGCATAGTGGTGGCATGCAGAGATTCCTGGTCAAGCTCCTCATCAATGCCGTCGCCCTGTGGCTGACGACGCTCATCGTGACCGGCCTGACCCTCGAGCCCTTCGCTCCCGGCGAGACCCTGCAGATCGTGCTGACCTTCCTGGTCGTGGCCTTCATCTTCGGTGTTGTGAACGGTGTGGTCGGTAACACGATCCGCATTGTGGCGTTCCCCATCTACATCCTCACCCTCGGTCTCATTGCGCTCGTGGTGAATGCCCTGCTGCTGCTGATCGTGAGTTGGATCTCGGGCCTGCTCGGCTTCGGCCTCTTCGTCGACGGCTTCTGGGCCGGCTTCTGGGGCGCGATCGTGCTCGGCATCATCAGCTGGTTCATCTCGCTGTTCCTCCGCCCGGCCCTGCGCGAGAACCGCAAGGCATAGGCCTTCTTCAATCGCCTCCCCTCTCCGCGAGGTAGCTCGTGCTCGTCGAGCGCGTGACGGTGTCCCGCCAGTCGATCGACTCGACGGCGCGCGCGAGCTTCTCACTGCCCGCACCGTCGGCGAGTTCGGCCGTGCGCCGGTAGACCGCGAGATCGTGCGCCGGAACCGCCCGGTCGTCGGGCAGCGGCACCCCGCCGAACGCCTGCCTCTCGACGAGCACCGCGTCGTGGTTCACCCGTGTGCCGCCGAACGCCGGCACCAGGTCGTCGGTGTGCTCGATGGTGATGGTCGGGATGCCCGCGGGCACCGGGATCTGGCCGGCAGGCGCCCCTACGGTGATGAGCCCCTGCGGTGAGTAGTCCCCGGAGGCGGCGAGCGCCGTCGCGATCAACCCGCCTTGCGAGTACCCGGTGAAGACGATCGGGCTCCCCTTCATGACGCCCGCATCGGCGAGCGCCTCGCGTGCGGCACGGTACGACCCGGCCGGCAGCTCGGCGACGGCGTGCACGTTGCTCGTGAGATCCCACACCTCGGTACCGGCGACGGGGGAGAAGTCCACCGTGCCGCCCAGATAGACCTCGAAGCGGTCCATGCCGCGGATCGAGTACCGCTCGATCACGATCTGCTCGCCGTAAGCGTTGCCCTTCGGATCGGGCACGCGGCCGATGCGATCGGCGATGCCGCGCGGGGGCTGCGCGCCCAGCGACCGGACCGTCGGGCGCACCGTCACCGGGGTCTCGGCGAACACGCCGAATCGCGCGCCGACGAGCGCGATCGCGGCAGCAGACGTTCCGACACCGGCTACCCCGAAACCCTCCTCGCCGAGCGCGAGGGCGAGACCGGGTGGCAGTCGCGCGAGCCCCGCGCCGGTGTCGTCGACACTCGACACCGCGGAGCGCAGCAGCGCGACGGTGAACGGGCTCGACAGCACACCGCGGTGGGCGCGCAGCCAATCGCCGAGCGCTCCGGCAGCCTCGATCGCTCCCCGCGGAAAGAGCACCGCCGCACCGAAGAGCCCGGCGAGGGCGATCGCCGAGGCGGGCAGCACCAGGAACGCGAGCGTGGGGAGGAACCACCCCGCCGCGTAGCCGAGCGTCGCGGTCAGCTGCTGCCCCGCCCGTTGCAGGGCGAACTCGAGCCGGTCGTAATTGTCGGCGGCACTCCGCAGCGCCGTCGCGGTGCGCGAGGACGCCGTGCGAACCTCGCCGAGCAGCAGGCCCGCCCGCTCGAGTTCGCGCGTTGCGGCATCCGGCGGTCGCCCGGCGCCCAGCATGAGGATGCCCGCGACCTGGCCCGCGCAGCCCTCCGCCTCCCGGGTCACTCGATCGAGGGATCGCGCGCGCTCCATCAACTCATCGGTGGCGACGGTCAAGGCCCCGCCACCGGAAATCTCCAGCCCATCAGCCATCGTCGATCTCCCTGCCCGTGAGCGCCTGCGCGGAGGCGACCGCATCACCGGCGGCCAGGGCCTGCCGGCGCAGCTCGGCAAGGTCCGCCTCGAACCCACTCTGCGCGCGACCGGACCAGGCGTCGGCCGGAGGCGGCAGCCAGGCGAGCAGGGCATCGACCCGAGCACGCAGGGGGCCGAGCGCGGCGAGTCTCACGGCGAGTAAGGAGTCAAAGGTGCTGGTCACAGAACCATGCTGAACCGAAGCGGGGAGCCGTCGGGCGCTGCGTGGCGGACCGGTGCGCTGGGGCATCCGGATGCCGACTGTGAAGGAGTCGCAAACTACGGGACAATAGGCGCATGAGCTTCGACCTGGATCGCGACGAGTCGGGGCTCTTCCGCATCTGCTTCGTCTGCACCGGTAACATCTGCCGCTCGCCGATGGCCGAGACCGTCTTTCGCGACCTCGTGCAGAAGGCCGGGCTCGACGACCGCATCGCCGTCAGCTCCGCCGGCACCGGCGACTGGCACGTGGGCGAGCGCAGCGACGAGCGCACCCTCACCGCCCTCTCGGCACGCGGCTACGACGGCTCGAAGCACCGTGCCAAGCAGTTCGACCCCGACTGGTTCGAGAAGCTCGACCTCGTGATCGCCTTCGATCGCAGCCACGACCGGATTCTCAAGGCCTGGGCGCCCAACGAGCGGGAGCGCTCGAAGGTCAACCTGCTGCTGAGCTTCGATAAGAACCAGGGCGAGCTCGACGTACCTGACCCCTACTACTCCGACGCCGCCCTCTTCGACCGTGTGCTCAGCATGGTCGAACACGCGAGCGCCGCACTCTTCGACCAGATCAAGCCCGGCATCAACCAGGGAGCCTCATGACGCCACTGCCCGAACAGCCCATCAGCCCGCTCGACGGACGCTACCGCGCCTCGGTCACAGGACTCGGCGAGTTCCTCTCCGAGGCCGGCCTCAACCGCGCCCGCGTGCAGGTCGAGGTCGAGTGGCTGCTCTACCTCACCGATCGCGAGCTCTTCGGCTCCACTCGGCTCACACCCGAGGAGGCCCGCTCGCTGCGCGCCCTCGTCACCGACTTCGGGCAGGCCGAGATCGATGAACTCGCGAGTCTCGAGGCGACCACCCGCCACGACGTGAAGGCCGTCGAGTACCTGGTGCGCAACAAACTCACCGCGCTCGGCCTCACCCGCGTCGCCGAACTGACCCACTTCGCCTGCACCAGCGAGGACATCAACAACCTCTCCTACGCGCTGACCATCGGTTCGGCGATTCGTGAGGTGTGGATGCCCCGCGCTCGCGCCGTGGCCGCGAGCCTCCGCACCCTCGCTTTCGATCACCGCGACGCGCCCATGCTCGCGCACACTCACGGCCAGCCCGCCACCCCCACCACCGTGGGCAAGGAGTTCGCGGTGTTCGTGCACCGCCTCGAGCGGATCCTCACCCAGGTCGAGTCCACCGAGTACCTCGGCAAGTTCTCGGGCGCGACGGGAACGTTCGCGGCGCACGTCGCGGCCGACGCCACGCAGGACTGGCCGGCTGTGTCGCGGGAGTTCGTGACATCCCTCGGACTGGACTGGAACCCGCTCACCACGCAGATCGAGTCGCACGACTGGCAGGCGGAGCTGTACAACCGCGTCGCCCACACCAACCGGGTGCTGCACAACCTATGCACCGACATCTGGACCTACATCTCGATGGGCTACCTCACGCAGATCCCGCAGGCGGGCGCGACCGGCTCGTCGACCATGCCGCACAAGATCAACCCGATCCGGTTCGAGAACGCCGAGGCCAACCTCGAGTTGTCGAGCGCCCTGCTCGACTCGCTCGCGCAGACTCTCGTGACCTCACGGCTGCAGCGCGACCTCACCGACTCGACCACACAACGCAACGTGGGCGTAGCCCTCGGCCACTCGCTGCTCGCGCTCGACAACATCCACCGCGGGCTCGGCGAGTTCTCGGTGAACACCGCGGCCCTCGACGCCGACCTCGATGGCAACTGGGAGATTCTGGGCGAGGCGATCCAGACGGTCATCCGCGCGGAGATCACCGCCGGACGCTCCTCGATCGCCGACCCGTACGCGATGCTCAAGGAGCTGACCCGCGGCCACCGCGTCGGACAGGTCGAGCTCGTTGAGTTCATCGACGGCCTCGACATCAGCGCCGAGGCCAAGGCACGACTGCGCACGCTCACGCCGGCCGGCTACGCGGGGCTCGCGAGCCAGCTCGTCGACTTCCTCGAGGCATAGCGGTCGGGCACGCGACCGAGTGTCGGGCGCGTGTTCGAACGGCCTCAGTGACCCGAGCCGCGGTCCTGTTCGTCGAGGTCGAGCTTCTCGGCGCCATCCGGTCGGATCGCGAGCACGAGCATCGCGAGCACGACCAGCACCACGATGAAGGCCACGCCGCCGAAGATGAGGGCTAGCTCCCACTGGCGCGTCGACATGAGCACGATGAGGGCAATGAAGATGGCGAGTCCCGCGGAGATGAGCAGGAGTTCTGCGGGACGCGTGCGGTCCCTGCGGGTGGGTTCAGACACGGTCAGCTCCTGCTCTCGGTGGCGAGAGCCGAGGCATCCGCGTTATCGGCCCAGCGCAGCGACATGGCTGCGATGACGAGGTAGACACCGAGGATCGCGCAGTAGGCGCCGAGCGCACCCACAACGATGATCGACCCGGTGAGGAAGCGCTCGACCTTGTCGGCGCCCATGTACGGCAGGTTGTAATCGACCGGCACAAGCAGAATCGCGACCGCGAACAGCGCGGTCAGTCCGCCGACGAACAGGCGGTCCTTCGCGAGCGAACCTGCGCTGTCGACACGGGATGCCGCAGCGCTCCGCCTCGCGCGCAGACCCAGGTACAGCTCGAGAAAGCCGGTCACCGCTGCCCATGTGCTCACGAGGAAAACGAGGAACGCGAGTCCGGCGCCCGGGGAGAAGACAGCCACGAGTCCTGCCACGATGCCGAGCACCCCCTGCGCTGCCAGCCAGGGGCGCGCGTCAGCCGAACGCAGTGCGGCGAGCACGAGCACAACGCCCGTGACGAGAGCGAAGACGCCGAACATGCGGAAGCCGAACGGTGCGGCGTGGTCAGCCGTGAACGTGATGAGGATGGCGACCCCGATCGCCGTAGCGGCCCGGGCGAGCATGGCGACCCAGGTCGTGGCGATCCAGTCCAGCAGGCGCGCGGACGCGGGCTGGGTGGTGAGGGAGGGGGAGGACACGGCAGTGATACCTCTTTCTGCGCGGGTTCACTCCCGTCAGTTTACGCTCCGGGCGGGAGGTCCACGAATCTGGAGAAGTGACCATGGAAACCCACAGTGATCGTCTTGGTCGGACCGTTGCGGTGCTTGGCCACGATCAGGTCTGCCTCACCGGCACGCACGTTGTCGGCCTCGTAGGCGCTCTCGCGGTGCAGGAGGATCACCATGTCGGCGTCCTGCTCGATCGATCCCGACTCGCGGAGGTCGGAGAGCGCGGGCTTCTTGTCGGCACGCTGCTCGGCACCACGGTTCAGTTGCGAGATCGCGATGACGGGAACGCTGAGCTCCTTGGCGAGCAGCTTCAGGGCACGCGAGAACTCGCTGACCTCCTGCTGGCGGGATTCGACCTTCTTGCCCGAGGTCATCAGCTGCAGGTAGTCGATGATGACCATCTTGAGCCCGACCTTCTGCTTGAGACGGCGGCACTTGGCGCGGATCTCGACGAGGGTCATGTTGGGGCTGTCATCGATGTAGAGCGGGGCGTCGTTGATGCGGCCGCGGGTCTGGGCGATGGTCGTCCAGTCCTGAGCGTGCACGGTTCCCTTACGCATGCTCTGCAGGCCGACCGCGGCCTCGGCGGAGAGCAGACGCATCGCGATCTCACTGCGGCCCATTTCGAGGGAGAACAGGATCGTCGGCATGTCGTGGTGGATGGCCGCCGAGCGCGCGATGTCGAGGCCGAGCGTCGACTTACCAATGGCGGGGCGTGCCGCGAGGATGATGAGCTGGCCCGGGTGAAGGCCGTTGGTCAGGTCGTCGAGCTCGGCGAAGCCGGTCGGTACACCGATCATCGATCCGTCGCGACCCTGCGCGGCCTCGATCTCGTCGATGGCGGACGTCACGGCGTCGGTCAGCGGAACGAAGTCCTCGCTCTCGACACCACCGGTGACTGCGTACACCTCGGCCTGGGCGTTATTGACGAGATCAACGACCTCACCCTCGCTCGCGTAACCCATCTGCACGATACGGGTGCCGGCCTCGACGAGGCGACGCAGCACGGCCTTCTCGGCGACGATGGACGAGTAGAAGCCCGCGTTGGCCGCGGTCGGCACAAGCCCGGTGAGCGTGTGCAGGTAGTCGGCGCCGCCCGCGCGAGCGATCAGGCCGCTTTTGGTCAGCTCATCGGAGACGGCGATGACGTCGGTCGGTTCGCCCCGCGAGTAGAGGGTGAGGATCGCGTCGAAGATGAGTTCGTGCTTCGGGATGTAGAAGTCGATGCCACGGATGACCTCAACGACATCCGCTACCGCATCTTTGCTCAGCAGCATGCCCCCGATCGCGCTCTGCTCGGCCAGGAGGTCGTGCGGGGGAACCCGATCGCCGCGGTTGTCGCCGCCACCCTGCTGGCGCTGTTCGCCTGCGAGTCCGAGATGCGCGATAGACACGGGGGTTCCTTCCGAAACAGTTTTGTCGAACGCCGTCGGGCCGGGGGCCGTGGTGCGATCGGACGTATGAGCTGGGTAGGGCTTGCGGTGCTCGGTTCGGGTGGAACCCGACCCGTGTGCCACGGTTTTACTATGTCTAGGTCCAGCCTCCGACACCCGGTTCGGGTAGTCGTCGATTGGCGCTGGTGTGGCGGCGATCGGGCCGGATATCGACTGTGATCCGAGCGGCTGCCCTACGCTAAGGCCCGCCGAAACCGGCAACAAGTACCCCTGTGTATAACGTTGGGGACAACTCGGGCGAAACGCCGGAACTCGTGTGAACAAGCTGTGGAACCAGCTGTGGATAACTCGAGAATTTCGAGCGGGTACATCCTTTTGACCTGCTTTTTTGTTTTTCACACGGTGTGTGTAGAAACATGTTTGAACTGCACGTTGAGGGTTGTGTACCGAGTTTCAATACCTGTGCACAGAACTGCGGAATTCAGCTTGACACGGGGGTTAAAAGAGCGATAGCGGTGGGCTCTCGCCCACCGCTATCGCAGAGTGTTTGCTAGTTGCAGCGTGCTACTTGGCAGCGACCACCGAGAGGGTGATCGTCGCGACGATGTCGTCGCGAAGACGAACCGTTGCCTCGTGCGTGCCGGTCGCCTTGATGGCGCCCGTGATCTCAATCTTGCGCTTGTCGATCGTGCCGAGACCAGCAGCGGCAACCGCGTCAGCGATGTCCGAGGTCTTGACCGAACCGAAGAGGCGTCCGCCCTCGCCGGCCTTGACGGTCAGCTTGACCGATGCAGCCTGGAGCTTGGCCTTGAGGTCCTGTGCCTCTTCGAGCGTGGCGTGCTCGCGCGCTGCGCGGGCTGCCTTGATGGACTCGATCTGCTTTTCGCCACCGCGCGTCCACGCCACGGCGAAGCCCTGGGGGATGAGGTAGTTGCGAGCGAAACCGTTCTTGACGTCGACGACGTCTCCGGGGGCACCGAGGCCGGTGACCTCGTGCGTGAGGATGAGCTTAGACATATCGGGGCTCCTTAACGGCCTGAGCCGGCGTAGGGGAGGAGTGCCATCTCGCGTGCGTTCTTGACGGCACGGGCGATGAGGCGCTGCTCCTGAACGGAGACACCGGTGATACGACGGGCGCGGATCTTTCCACGCTCCGAGATGAACTTACGAAGGGTTGCAACATCCTTGTAGTCGATGACGCCTACGCGGATCGACTTGGCGGGGGCGGCGTTCTTGCCGTCCTTGCCCTTGCGGATGGGCTTACGGCGATCGCCGCTGCTCTTTCCAGCCATGGGTTTCTTCTTTCAGAGATTGTTCAAGCGACCGGAGCCGCCTGTGAAGTGAGGGTTTAGAAGGGAGTTTCGTCCGAGTAGTTGCCGGGCGTGTTCCAGACGTCGCCGTCGGCAGCTGCGGGTGCGCTGGGCGCCCACGGCTCGTCGGCTACCTGACCCTGGGGAGCGCCCTGCGATCCGCCACGATTTCCGCCACCGTTGCCGCCACCCTCGCGAGAGGATGCGGCGCGGGTTACCTGGGCGGTCGCGTAGCGCAGCGACGGGCCGATCTCATCGACCTCGAGCTCGATGCTCGTACGCTTCTCGCCCTCTTTGGTCTCGTAAGAACGCTGCTTGAGCCGACCGGTAGCGATGACGCGTGAGCCCTTGGTGAGGGATCCCGCGACGTGCTCGGCGAACTCGCGCCACACGCTTGCGCGAATGAACAGCGATTCGCCGTCTTTCCAGTCGTTGCTCGCACGGTCGAAGTTGCGAGGGGTCGATGCGATCGTGAAGTTCGCAACCGCCAGCCCGTTCTGCGTGTAACGCAGCTCGGGGTCACTGGTGAGGTTTCCCACCACGGTGATAACGGTTTCGCCGGCCATGATCTACTCTGCAGCCGTCTCGTCGGCGGCCGGAGCGGCAGCCTCTTCAGCGGGAGCTTCGACCTTGGCAGCAGCAGCCGGCTTCGCGTCGGTCGCGGGCTTCTCAGCTGCGGCCTTCTCGGCGACGGGTGCGGCCTTCGGAGTCGCGGCGGCCTTGCGGGCTGCCTTCTCGTCCGCGGCGACCTTGGCGGCTGCGACCTGGGCGATGCCCTCTTCGGCGCGCAGCACCTTGGTGCGCATAACGGCTTCACTCAGACCGAGCTGGCGGTCGAGTTCGTTCGTTGCTGCGGAAGTTGCCGTGAAGTTGACGACGGCGTAGATGCCTTCGGTCTTCTTGTTGATCTCGTAAGCGAGTCGACGGCGGCCCCAAATGTCTACGCTGTCGATGGATCCACCATCGTTGCGGATGACGTTGAGGAACTTGTCGAGGCTTGGAGCCACGGTTCGCTCATCGATCTCTGGATCGAGGATGACCATGAGTTCATACTGGTGCGTCACTAACCCACCTCCTTCGGACTAGAACGGCCACAGACGATCTGTGACAGGAGGGTGTTGACGTGTGCCCGCGATCCAGAAGGATCGGGGCAACCTGCCTAGTGTAGTCGTTCCGCCCCACGAACCTCAACCGTGCAGGTTGCTCCCACATGCAGGACCGATTTCCGCGAGTTGCCGGAAACGCGCGGGTGCTGCGGGGGGGGTGAGCCGTGTCATCCTGCATTCGGGAAAGAAGTACTGGGGAGTAGCCTTCGGTCATGCTGTTCGATCACTGCTGCATCACCAGTGCGGGTGTCACAGCGGTCCTGATGGGCATCGCGTGGGCCGTGATCTGGATCATCGGCATCTTCTTCGTCGGCTTTATGTTCTCCTGGGCTAGCAAGGTCTTTCTGCAGTGGGCCGACGCGCGGGTCAGCGCGGGCGTTCGCCGAGTGCGCTCACGCCGGATTCGCTGAGCGACCGCTCCACCATTCCAGCAGGCGTTCGGTCGCGAGCTCCTCGCCGAGCGGTCCCTCGTCGAGCCGCAGGTCGAGCAGGAACCGGTACGCCTCACCGACCTCGCGGCCGGGCCTGATGCCGAGCACGGCCTGGATCCGGTCGCCGTCGAGGTCGGGTCGCACGGCGGCGATGCCCTCGGCTTCGGCAATCGCAGCGATACGCTCCTCGAGATTGTCGTAGGCGAAGGCGAGCTGGTCGGCCTTGCGCACGTTGCGGGTGGTGACGTCGGCGCGCGTCAGGATGTGCAGGCGCGGGAGGAGCGGGCCGGCATCCCGCACATATCGACGAACTGCGGAGTCGGTCCAGGCGCCCTCGGAATAGCCGAAGAAGCGCAGATGCAGCTCGATGAGCCGTGCGACCGAGGTGATGGTCTCCTTGTCGAAGCGCAGCGCCCTGAGCCGGCGCGCCGCTTGCTTCGCCCCGACTACGTCGTGGTGGTGGAAGGTGACGACGCCGCCCGCCTCGATGCGCCGGGTCGCGGGCTTGCCCACGTCGTGCATGAGCGCGGCGAGCCGCAGGATCAGGTCGGGCGCCTCCCCCGGGTGCCGCGACTTCTCGAGGTCGATGGCCTGGGTCAGCACGGTGAGGCTGTGCTCGTAGACGTCCTTGTGGTGGGCGTGCTCGTCGATCTCGAGTTTGAGTGCGGGAATCTCGGGCAGCACCAGCTCTGCGAGACCGCTTTCCACCAGAATCCGGATGCCCGGCACGGGGTCATCCGTCTTCAGCAGCTTCGACAGCTCATCGGCGATGCGCTCCACGCTGACGATGGAGATGCGGTCGGCGAGAGCGGACATCGCGGCGCGGGTCGGGGCGGCGATCTCGAATCCGAGCTGGCTGGTGAAGCGCGCAGCCCGCAGCATGCGGAGCGGGTCGTCGCCGAAGGAGTCCTCGGGAGCGCCCGGGGTGGTCAGCTTTCGGGCGATGAGATCGTCGAGCCCGCCGCTCGGGTCGACGAGCACCTGCTCGGGCAGCCGCAGCGCCATCGAGTTCACCGTGAAGTCGCGGCGCACCAGGTCGGCCTCGAGCGAGTCGCCGAACTCTACGACCGGCTTTCGGGTCTCCCCGTCGTACGCGTCGGTGCGGTAGGTGGTGATCTCGACGGTATCGCCGGAAAAGCGCGCTCCGATGGTGCCGAACGCCCGGCCGATGTCCCAGTGCGCGTCGGCGATGGGCGCGACGATCGCGAGGATCTCGTCGGGTGTGGCGTCGGTGGTGAAGTCGAGGTCACTGAGCGGGCGTCCGATGAACGCATCCCGAACCGGCCCGCCGACGAGCGCCAGTTCGTGGCCTGCTGCCGCGAATGCGGTCGACAGGCGACTGATGTGCGGGGTGGCGGCGAGTTCGGCCAGCCTCTGAACTGCCGAAGCGACGCTCTCCATAGCCAAGAGAATAGACTCTTCCCATGGTGGCCGAGCGAACTTCAGGGGCATGCCCGTGTCCGTGAAGCCCGCGATCCGCGCCTTTGCCGCGGCAATCGGCGTCGTCGCGCTTGTCGCGAGCGCACCCGTCTCAGCGAACGCCGCCGCTCTCGCACCGGCCTCTGTCGTGCGCGTCGGGGTGGTTGTGCCGCTCAGTGTTCCGGGCGGTCTCGGCGGCATCATCGACCTGGACACCCTCGCCGCCTATACCGCGCCCGGCGGCCTGTTGACCCGGGAGCTCGAGGCCATCATCGACACCCCGGTGACGATCGGCATCGATCCGATGATCATTGCGTCGATTCGCCTGCTCGGCTCCTCCGCCCCCGAGAGCGCCACCCAGTGGCTCGATCGTCTCGCCGCGGCCAGCAATGACACGTTCGCCCTGAGCTACGCGGATTCCGACCTCACTCTCGGCCTGCAGGCCGGCAGCGGTGCGGTGCTCGAGCCCACCTCCTTCGACTTCGCGATCGACTCCGGCCTGTTCGCAGCGGTCGACCCGGAGGCCACGCCCGATCCGAACGCGACGGCCGACCCGGGCACGGCGCCCCCGCTGCCCACGAGCGAGACCCTGCTCGACTGGGACTACACCCTCGGCGACGTGGCCTGGCCGCAGCCGGCGACGGTCACCGCAGACGACCTCGCGACGATCACGGCGAGCGGCTACACCTCGACGGTGCTGAGCTCCGGCAACGTGACAGCGGTCGCCGCGGGCCGCGCCCACCTGAGCGTCGGCGGCGAGTCCGTTCTCGTCACGGATGACGCCCTCTCCGCCCAGCTCAGCGCGACGATCACGGCGACCTCGACCGAAGCCTGGCAGCAGCAGACCATCGCACTCTCGACCGCTCTCGGCGCGATCCCCGCGCCCCGCGACGGCGACGTGGCATCCGTCGTACTCGGCCTCGACCGGGGCAGTTTTGCCCCGGGCTCCCGCCTGCGCGCGACACTTCTGTCGCTCAGTGTGCCGCAGAATCTCGAGCTGGTCGGCCTCTCTGACGTGCTGCGGGATGACGCTGCCAGCACCACGCTCACCGATGCACCGCAGACCGACGTGCGGGTGTCCCTCGCGAAGTCGATGCTCACGGCGGAGGGTCTCGACGCGTCGTTCGCGACGGTCGCCGAGGATCCCGCGCTGATCACGGGGGAGCGCAGGATCCGCCTGCTCAGCGCGCTCGCGCCGCAGTGGAACCGTGACCCGGGTACCTGGGGCTCCGAGGTCGACGGCTACCTCGCCGACTCCGCGTCGCTGCGAGCCTCGGTGCGCGTCGCAGCCTCGAGCGACCTCGTGTTCCCCGAGCGCGGGTTCGTGCCGGTCAACATCATCAATAACCTCGAGCAGCCGGTGACCGTGATCATTACGGTCAAACCGCTCACCCCGCTGCTCAACGTCGAGGATGCCAACTTCGAGCTCACGATCGAGCCCGCCTCGCAGCGCCGCGCGCAGATCCCGGCCGTCGCCCGCTCCAACGGGCTCGTCGACCTCGCGGTGTCCGTGCGCAGCCTCGGCGACGTGCGCGTCGGCACCACCACCTACTTCAAGGCCAACGTGCAGGCGGGCTGGGAGACGCCGGTCGTGAGCATCATCGGCGTGCTGGTGTTCGGTGTTTTCGCGCTCGGCATCGTGCGGAACATCCGCCGTCGCCTTAAGGCACGTCGCGCACCGGTAGACACCGTCGCAGCCACGGAGGCCGAGTGAGCGGGCAGAGCATCGGGCGGTCGAGTGCGATCCTCGCCTCGGGCACGCTGATATCGAGGATTCTCGGACTGGTCAGCGCCCTCGTTCTCGCCGCAGCCCTCGGCCAACTCGGGGTCGGTGACGCCTTCGCCCTGGCCAACCAGCTGCCCAACAACATCTACGCGATCATCGCGGGCGGCTTGCTGAGCGCGATCCTCGTGCCGCAGATTGTGCGCGCCGAGAAGCACCCCGACGGCGGCCAGCTCTACATCAACCGGCTGATCACGCTCGGCCTGGTCGTCTTCCTGCTCATCGCGGTGCTCGCCACTGTCGCGGCTCCCCTGCTCGTCGACTTCTACTCGCAGCAGGGCGGCGAGGGGTCACGCGGGCTCGACCCGGCCGACCGCGAGCTCGCCAACCTGTTCGCCTACTGGTGCCTGCCGCAGATCTTTTTCTACGCGGTCTACAGCCTGCTCGGTGAGGTGCTGAACGCGCGCCGCGTGTTCGGGCCGTTCACCTGGGCGCCGGTTGTCAACAACGTCATCGCGATCGGCGGCCTCGTCGCCTTCATCGTCATGTTCGGCGCCGACCCCGCAAACGCGGAGGGCGAGGACTGGACGACGGGCATGATCGCCCTCGTCGCCGGCAGCGCGACGCTCGGCGTTGTCGTGCAGGCCGCGTTCCTGATGCTGTTCTGGCGCCGATCCGGGCTCTCCTATCGTCCCGACTTCCGCTGGCGGGGTGTGGGTCTCGGCACCGCGGGCAAGGCGGCTGCCTGGACCTTCGCGATGATCACCGTCACCCAGCTCGCGGGTGTTGTGCAGAACCGCGTCGCCTCGCTCGCCTCGGGCGAGGGTGCCTCGATCAACACGCTGCGCTTCTCCTGGTTGATCTTTATGCTGCCGCACTCGATCGCCGCCGTATCGATCGCGACACCCTATTTCACCAGGATGAGCGGGTCCGCGCGTGACGGGGACTTCGCCGCCGTTCGTCGCGACCTGTCGTCGTCGTTGCGCGGCATCGGTGTCATCCTCGTCTTCGCCGCCGTCGGGCTGGTCGTGCTCGCCTACCCGTTCAGCGCCCTGTTCTCGGTGAGCGGTGGAACCGTCGACTTCGCCACCGTCTCGCAGATGGCGCCCGTGGTGATCTTCTACCTGCTCGGGCTCATCCCGTTCAGCGTGCTGTTCGTGCTGCAGCGCACCTTCTACGCGCTCGAAGACACCCGCACACCGTTCTTCTTCACCGTGCTGCAGTCCTCACTGTTCGTGCTCGGGGCGCTTGTCGTCGCGACCTGGCCGACCTCGGTCATCGCGATCGGCATCGCCGCTGTGACATCCATTGCGGGAACCGTGCAGTTCCTCACCGCAGCGCTCATCCTGCGCCGCCGGCTCGGCGGCATTGACGCGAAGAGAGTTCTGCGCCAGTACGCGCTCTACCTGCTCGCGAGCCTGCCGGCCGCGGCGGTAGGCGTCGGCCTGCTATTCGTTATGGGTGGCACCGTTGCCGGCGGATTTGCCGTCTCAAGCTTGCTGAACGCGCTGCTCTCCATGGCCGCCATCGGTACGGCGATGGCCGGCGTGTACTTCGGTGTGCTCTGGCTGCTCCGGGTCGCCGAGCTGCGGGCCTTCGTCGGGCCGCTTCTGGCTCGGATCCGCCGCAGAAGCTAGCGGCCGGGGCATCCCGCATCTCAGCCTGATAGCCGGAATATGCTGCCCCTAGGATGGGTTATACCGGCTACAGCACAATCTTGAAGGGTCGTTTCACGTGCGCCAGATCATCATCATCGGCTCAGGACCCGCCGGATACACGGCGGCCATCTACGCCGCGCGAGCCAACCTCGCCCCCCTGCTCATCGCGAGCTCCGTCGAGGCCGGCGGCGAACTCATGAAGACCACTGAGGTCGACAACTACCCCGGATTCCCCGAAGGCATCCAGGGCCCCGACCTCATGATCGCCATGGAGGCCCAGGCACGTCGCTTCGGCACAGAGATTGTTCTGGATGACGTCACCAAGCTCGAGCTCGAGGGAGACGTCAAGCGCGTCACGCTCGGCAACGGCGACATTCACGAAGCCCTGTCCGTTGTCTTCGCCACAGGGTCGGCCTACCGCAAGCTCGGACTGTCAGACGAGGATCGCCTCAGCGGCTCCGGCGTGTCCTGGTGTGCAACCTGCGACGGGTTCTTCTTCCGCCAGAAGACGATCGCGGTCGTCGGCGGCGGCGACTCGGCCATGGAAGAAGCGACCTTCCTCACGAAGTTCGCGGACAAGGTCTATGTCATCCACCGCAAGGATTCGCTGCGCGCGTCGAAGGCCATGCAGGATCGCGCCTTCACCAACCCGAAGATCGAGTTCCTCTGGAACAAGGAAGTCGCGCACATCTACGGCGACGGACTGGTCACGGGTGTCGGCCTGCTCGACACGGTGGACGGCTCGGAGACGACCGTCGACCTGAGCGGCCTGTTCATCGCGATCGGCGCCGACCCGCGCACGCACCTCGTGCACGGACAGCTCGACCTCACCGCCGAGGGCACAATCGCCGTCGACGGACGCTCGTCGCGCACCAACATCACCGGAGTCTTCGCCGCGGGCGACGTCATCGACCCGACCTACCGCCAGGCCGTCACGGCTGCAGGATCGGGAACCGTAGCCGCCCTCGACGCCGAGCACTACCTCGCGTCGCTGCCGAAGGCGATCGTGGAAGCGGCCGTACAGGCCAGCGGCCTCGAAGTCCCGGTCAGCGCCTAACCACTTCTCACCCCGAACAAAGGAAACCAGCCATGTCTGCAGCCCCCGACGTCACCGACGCCACCTTCGAGGACCTCGTCCTCAACTCGGAAGACACCATCATGGTGGACTTCTGGGCCGAGTGGTGCGGCCCGTGTCGCGCCGTCTCCCCGATCCTCGACGCGATCGCGACGGAGCACTCCGACAAGATCAAGATCGTCAAGCTCAACGTCGACGACAACCCGCAGATCGCCATGAAGTACCAGATCACCTCCATCCCCGCGATGAAGGTCTTCAAGGGCGGCGAGGTCGTCAAGACCATCATCGGCGCAAAGCCGAAGCCGGCCATCGAGGCTGACCTTGCCGAGTTCCTCGCCTAACGGCGGGGTCCGTCGCTGAACTCGGAAGCCCCGCTCGCATGTCGAGAGGGGCTTCTTCCGTGTAATCAGCCCCTATTCTTGAACCTTCGACACGAAATCGGACGAACCATGACCGCACAGGGCAACAACCTCGACCCGTGGTACCACCACTACGCAGACCGCACGGCGAACCTCAGCGCCTCTGAAGTCCGCGCCCTGTTCGCCGTCGCCTCGCGCCCCGAGGTCGTCTCTCTGGCCGGCGGTATGCCCTTCGTCTCCGCCCTGCCGCAGGATCGCGTGGGCGACACCCTCGATCGCGTGATGCGCGAACGCGGTTCCGTCGCTTTGCAGTATGGCTCCGGCCAGGGTGACCCGCGCCTGCGTGAGCAGATCCTCGAGGTCATGGCACTCGAGGGCATCCGGGGGAGTGCGGATGACGTCGTCGTCACCACGGGCTCCCAGCACGCTCTCGAGCTCATCACCAAGCTGTTCATCAACCCGGGTGACGTCGTCATCGCCGAAGGCCCCAGCTATGTCACGGCCATGGTCGTGTTCCGTTCGTTCCAGGCCCAGATCGAGCACGCCGACATGGACGAGTTCGGGCTGATCCCCGAGGCTCTGCGCCGGAAGATCGCCTCGCTCAAGGCCGATGGCAAGCGGATCAAGTTCCTCTACACGATTCCCACCTTCAGCAACCCGGCCGGGGTCACCCTGACCTGGGAGCGCCGCCTCGAGATCCTCGAGATCTGCCGCTCGAACGACATCCTCGTTCTCGAAGACAACCCCTACGGCCTGCTGTACTTCGACGCCCCGCCGCCGCACGCGCTGCGTTCGGTCGACGAGGACGGCGTGGTGTACCTCGGAACGTTCTCGAAGACCCTCGCGCCCGGATTCCGTGTGGGCTGGGCGCTCGCGCCGCACGCCATCCGCGAGAAGCTCATTCTGGCCAACGAGGCGGCCGTGCTCTCGCCGTCGTCGTTCAGCCAGCTCGTGATCTCCGACTATCTCGCGACGACGGACTGGAAGGGCCAGATCGACACCTTCCGCGGTGTGTACCGCGAGCGACGCGACGCCATGCTGCAGGCGCTCGACGACTACCTGCCCGACCTGTCGTGGACGGTTCCCAACGGCGGCTTCTACGTCTGGCTCACCCTGCCTGACCGGCTCGACAGCAAGGCAATGCTGCCGCGCGCCGTCACCGAGCTCGTCGCCTACACCCCCGGAACCGCTTTTTATGCTGATGGGAGCGGGAAGAACAAGATCCGCCTCTCGTTCTGCTACCCCACGCCCGACTTCATTCGCGAGGGTATCCGCCGCCTGACCAAGGTCGTGAACGGCGAACTCGAGCTGCTCGACACCTTCGCCGGCACCGGCCAGCTCGACGTCGTGCGTCAGGACCTCAAGTACATCAGCCCGCCGCCGAACATTAACTAGGGACTCCTTATGACCGACACGACACACCGCTCCATCGTCGTCCTGGCCGGCGGCCTCTCCCACGAGCGCGACGTCTCCCTGCGCTCGGGGCGCCGGGTCTCCGACAGCCTCTCGCAGCACGGCATCTCGGTCGTCACGAGAGATCCGGATGCCACTCTTCTCGCCGATCTCTCAGCGACACGGCCCGACGTGATCTGGCCGGCCCTCCACGGCGCAAGCGGCGAAGACGGCGCCCTGCGCGGCCTCCTGGACTACCTGGGCATCCCGTACGTCGGCTCGACCGCCGACGCCACGCGCCTCGCCTGGGACAAGCCGACCGCCAAGGTAGTCGTCCAACGCGCGGGGGTGCCGACACCGCGCTCGATCACGCTGCCCCGCGACACCTTCCGAGAGCTGGGCGCCTCGGCCGTGCTCGATGTGATCACCGCGGAGCTCACCGGCCCGCTCGTGGTGAAGCCCGCGCAGGGCGGTTCGGCCCAGGGCGTGAGCATCGTCGACAGCGTCGATGACCTGCCGCGCGCCATGGTCAACGCCTACACCTACTTCGACGTGGCGCTCATCGAGCAGAAGATCGTCGGCACAGAGGTCGCTGTCTGCATCATCGACACCGGGGATGGCCCCGTGGCGCTGCCGGCCATCGAGATCGAACCGGTGGGCGGCGTCTACAGCTTCGAGGCGCACTACACGGCGGGGGAGACCCGTTTCTACGCTCCGGCCCGCATTGCTCCGGATGTCGCGGCGCGCGTCGCCGAGGTGGCCATCGCGGCCCACGCCGCCCTCGGCCTCCGCCACATCTCTCGCGTCGACATCATCGTGGATGCGGCCGGCACGCCGTGGTTCCTCGAGGCGAGCGTGATGCCCGGACTCACCGAGACGTCACTCTTCCCGATCGCACTCGAAGCCGCCGGCCACGACGTCGGGTGGGTCTATTCGGCCCTCGCCGACACCGCCGTTCGCGACCACAATTAGGGTTTGACCAGCTTTTTTCCTAGTTGAAGCCGGGCTGCCCGAGCTCGCCGAGGATACGGTTCAGGTCGCCTACCGTGGCGAAGTCGATCACGATGGTGCCCTTCGACGAGCCGAGGCTCACCTTGACACGGGTGTTGAGACGGTCGCCAAGACGCTCCGCGATCTCATCGAGCTGGCCCTGGCGTCCGCCTGCTGAAGGCTTCGTCTTCGTCGGCTTCTTCGGGGCGACCTGACCGGCTGCGGCCTCCGCGGCACGCACCGAGAGGTCCTCGTTGACGATCTTCGTCGCCAGGGTCTCCTGCGTGGCCGCGTCGTCTCCGACCGAGAGGATGGCCCTCGCGTGACCCGCGCTCAGTACTCCGGCAGCGACACGCTTCTGGATCGAGGCGGGCAGGCGCAGCAGGCGGATGGTGTTGGTGATCTGCGGGCGCGAGCGACCGATGCGCGTGGCCAGCTCGTCCTGGGTGATTCCGAAGTCCGCGAGCAGCTGCTGGTAGGCCGATGCCTCTTCGAGCGGGTTGAGGTTGGCGCGGTGCAGGTTCTCGAGCAGGGCATCCCGAAGCATGTCCTCGTCGGCGGTGTTCTTGATGACCGCGGGGATCGTGTCGAGTCCGAGCTGCTTGGTCGCACGAAGTCGGCGCTCACCCATGATGAGCTCGAACTGCGGGCCACCGGCGACAGCGCCCTGGAGCGGACGCACCACAATGGGCTGCAGGACGCCGATCTCGCGGATGGAGACGACGAGTTCGGCGAGCTCCTCCTCGCGGAACTCGGTGCGCGGCTGGCTCGAGTTCGGCACGATGTCGTCGGGGGAGAGGTTGGCGAGGCGCGCACCGGGCACGGCGAGCAGGGCCTCACCGTCGTCGATCGTCGTGGCCGGGCTGCTCGGGAAGAAGACGTCGACCGGGCGGCCGGTGTCTTCGCTGTCGCTGCCCGGGATCAGGGCGCCGATGCCTCGACCGAGGCCGGTTCTCTTGGGTGTTGCCATTAGGCGGGTGCTCCCCTGTGTGCGATTTCGGATGCTGCTTCGAGGTACGAGAGTGAACCTGGCGAGGTCGGGTCGTAGCTGATGACGGTCTGGCCGTAGCTGGGCGCCTCGGAGATGCGCACCGAGCGGGGGATCAGGGTCTTGAGCACTTCCTGAGGAAAGTGCTGGCGAACGTCATCCGCCACCTGGTTGGCGAGATTGGTGCGCGAGTCGTACATGGTCAACAGGATCGTCGATACCGACAGGCGCGGGTTGAGGTGGCGCTCGATCAGCTTGATGTTGTTCAGCAGCTGGCTGAGGCCCTCGAGCGCGTAGTACTCGCACTGGATCGGTATGAGAACCTCGCGGGCCGCAACGAACGCGTTGATGGTCAGCAGCCCGAGCGAGGGTGGGCAGTCGATGAACACGTAATGGAAGTCGTCATCGGACTGGCCGAGGAACGCGTCGAGCGCGGAGCGCAGACGCTGCTCGCGCGCGACGAGGGAGACGAGCTCAATTTCGGCACCGGCGAGGTGAATGGTCGCGGGCACGCAGAACAGGGTGTCGAACTCGGGGCTCTTCTGGATGACCTGCGACATGGGTTCGTCGTTGATGATGACGTCGTAGACACTCACGGTGTCTGAACGGTGCTCTACGCCGAGCGCGGTCGAGGCGTTGCCCTGCGGGTCCAGGTCGATGACCAGCACTCGAGCGCCGGACCGGGCAAGTGCTGCTGCCAGGTTCACGGTCGTGGTGGTCTTGCCGACGCCACCTTTCTGGTTGGCGACGGTGAAGATTCGTGGCTCGGTCGGCAGGGGGAGCGATTCCGCTTCGATCGCCATACGGCGGCGGGTGTTCTCCGCCAGTTCGCGGGCGAGGGGGGTTGTTGCATCAAATGCAGAAGGGGTGATGGTTTCGGCTTTCTTCGCAGCCGCGCGTTCTTCCACGGCCTGGGCGAGGGCGACGTTCACGGGGGTCGGGGCCAGGGGGCTGACGCGCGACGGAGTTCCGGGGTTCGTCGCAGCGGCGACGTCACTGTTCGGATGTTTCACGTGAAACCTTCTTCGTGGTTGCTGGGGGCAGAGTATCCGGATCGGCCGACCCGGGGTGCTGGTCGACCCCTCGCTGGGGATAATCCGCCGCGCGCTCAGGCTCCGGAGGAGAGGCGCAAACGATCAGTCAACTGTAGCCCGAAACACCCGGGTGACTTCGGGGACAACTCCCTCGCCCAACACGAGCACCTCAACATTGCTCAGCCGGGCTTTACGGATGATCTTCGCCGCAGCGTCGATCTCATCCTGGACTCGTGAGCCCTTCATGAACAGGAGTTCACCGCCCGAACGGACCAGGGGAGCGGTCGTGGGGATCAGCTTGCTCAGTGAACTCACCGCGCGCGCCGTCAGCTGATCCAACGGTACGTCGAGACGAGTCTCCTCCGAGCGAGCACGGATGACCGTGACGTTGTCCAGTCCGAGATCCGCCGCCTCGGAGATCAGCCAGTCGACTCTGCGCTCCATCGGCTCGATGAGCACGAGGTGCACGTCGGGGCGGGCGATCGCCAGAACCAGTCCGGGAAGGCCAGCTCCGCTGCCTACGTCTCCGGTACGACCGGGACGGAGCAGGGGAGCGACGATCGCGCAGTTCAGGATGTGACGTGACCACAGTCGTGGCACCTCGAGCGGCCCAATGAGACCCAGCTCCTCACCGCGTCTCGCGAGATCGGCGGTGTACTGGCGAGCGACATCGATGCGGTCGCCGAAGAGCGGGGCTGCGGTCGACGGCTCTGCCTCGACGGCATTCTCAACTTCGGGGATGTCGCTCAATGTTTCACGTGAAACTATGCGCGGGTGATGACGGTGTGACGGTCGCGGCCTTCGCCCTCGGACTCCGAGGAGAAACCGCGCTCGCTCACCACATCGTGGACGAGCTTCCGCTCGTAGGAGGACATGGCGGGAAGGGCCGCGGAGGAAGCTCCACCGTCGATGCGCTCGATCGCCTTGTCGACGAGGATGGTCAACTCGGCCACGCGAGCCTCGCGCGATCCGCCGACATCGAGGATGAGGCGGGAGAATCCGCCGGTCTTGGTCTGCACGGCGATGCGCGTGAGCTCCTGCAGCGCGTTGACGGTCTCCGGCTTGGAGAGCAGGCGCAGGTTGGTGTCCTCACTCGAGTTCACTGAGACGTAGGCGCGCCCACCGCGGGTGTCGATCTCGATGTCTCCATCGAGATCCGTTATGTCGAGGAGCTCCTCGATGTAGTCGGCAGCGATCTCGCCCTCTTCTTCGAGCTGGCCGGCGGTAGGAGCACTGCTGGTGCTCTCCTCGGTCGTGGCCTCAGCTTCGACGGCTTCGTCGGCTGCTGCTTCTTCGGTCTGGGTAACGTCGGTCACTTTTTTCCACCCTGCTTCTTGGAACGGTTCTTACCAACGGGCTGTGCACGCTGGACTTTCTTGGGCTCCTCGACGAGCGGGGTCTCGGAGATCGGTTCGGGGATGCCGCGACGCTGGCGCTTGCGGGCGAGGCGGGCCTCCCGCTCGAAGGCGGCCTGGCTGCCGGGAGTCGGCAGGTTACGGATCACGAGGAACTGCTGGACCATGGTCCAGGCGTTCGACGTGAGCCAATAGAACATCACGCCGAGCGGGAAGGCAAAACCGGAGAAGGCGAAGACGAGGGGAAGCAGGTACAGCAGCACGCGCTGCTGCTTGAACATTGGGCTCTCCTTCATCTCCTTCGACTGGTTCTTCGACATGATCTGCAGCTGGGTGATGAACTGCGAGGCAGTCATGAGCACGACCATGATGGCGGCGATCACGATGACCCAGACGTTGCCGTCTGCGGTGCTCATCGCGAGGTGCAGGGGAGCGATGTCGAACAGCGACGCGTCGCCGAATGACTTCGAGAGGTCGTCGTTGAGCAGGCCGACGCCCGCGGTCTCAACGCCGTTCTTGACGTTGACCGCGTGGTTCTGCGCGTGGCTCAGCACGGAGAAGAGGCTGAAGAAGATCGGCATCTGGATAAGCAGCGGCAGGCAGGAAGAGAGCGGGTTGGTCCCGGTGTCCTTGTACATGGCCATCGTCTCGCGGGACATGGCCTCGCGGGAGAACTGGTCCTTCTTGCCCTTGTACTTGTCCTGAATCTTCTTGAGCTGGGGCGCGACCTCCATCATGCGGCGCTGGCTCTTGATCTGGCGTACGAAGATCGGAATCAGCGCGGCACGGATGACGAGCACGAGTCCGACGATGGACAGCACCCAGGTCAGACCCGCGTCGGGGTCGAGGCCGATGTTGGTGAGTAGCCAATGGAAGGCAACGAGGATGAGCTCGACCACCCATTTGATGGGCCACAGTATGGCTCCGAAGATATCTGGCATGTGTGGGGTCAGCCCTTTCCGTGGCCACTCGCTGTAACAAAACCGAACCGCGTCGTCGTGTGCCGGTGGGGCTCGCGCGCGGGAACGTCATCCACTCCGCCGACCGCCCAGGGGTGGCAGCGTGCGATACGGCGTGAGCCCATCCAGACGCCGCGTACAACGCCGTACTGCTGGATGGCCTCGAGCGCGTACGCCGAGCAGGAGGGGTAATACCGGCAGACATCGCCGTAGAGCGGAGAGATCACCGCGCGATAGACGCGGAGGATGACGACGCAGAGATTGCGGGGAACGAGCATCACGAAGGAGAGCGCCCTGTTCATCGTCTCTCCACACTCCTGGTTACAGCGTTGATGATCTCCGTGTGCAGGGTAACCCAGGAAGCCTCGGTGGAAGCTGGAAGCGGACGCACCACGATGTCGTGACCCGTAGCCCGTGATTCCAGCAATTCTCGTCCGATCGACCGGAGCCTTCGGCGCATCCTGTTTCTCACGACAGAGCCGCCGACACTCTTCGCGACGATGAACCCGAATCGAGTCGGCGACGAATCGCCCGTTCGCGTCGAGTAGACGACGGCTATGGGGGAGGTGGCCCTGCGTCCCGTGCGCACGACACTCCTGAATTCGGCGCCGGTAATCACCCTGTTCGCTTTAGCGAGCATGGCGAGACCTGGCACCACAATCACGGAATGACTGCACGGGCCGCAACAGCACCGGGAAGAACTAGGCGGAGAGTTCGGTGCGACCCTTACGACGACGAGCACCGAGGATGGCGCGGCCGGCGCGGGTGCGCATGCGAAGACGGAAGCCATGCACCTTGGAACGGCGACGGTTGTTCGGCTGGAAAGTTCTCTTGCTCATGTGTATAGCTCCAAAGCCCAGCTCTGGAAGCCGGAAAAGTTAGGAATGCCCGAGGGCGGAAGTCAACTGATTAAAAATACGGTGTTAAACCCGTGCGGTCAAACCCGACCTTGTGGAAACAAAGTTATCCACATCGGGATAACTGGGGGTTGGTAACCCGGCCACGCGCTGAACTAAGGTAAAGCTCAGCCATTCTTCGAGGGCAGAATCGGCATTCGCGAACTCCCCAAGGTTATCGTACCAGTGGATAACTCTGTGAGTAACTGTTAATTCGATTCGGAAGGCACATGGCAGACACCGCTGATTCGACGCCGGCAATCTGGCGCTCGGTGCTCGCTCGCCTCACCTCCGACGAGCGCATTACGCCCCAGCTGCACGGCTTCATCAGCCTGGTCGAGCCACGCGGCATCATGGCCGGCACCCTCTACCTCGAGGTGCCGAACGAATTGACCCGCGGCATGCTCGAGCAGCGCATCCGTCTCCCGCTCCTCAACGCGATCGCCGGACTCAGCGAGGATCAGGAAGTCACGAACTTCGCCATCGTCGTAAACCCCGATATCCAGGCCGACACCCTCGAGCAGGCGAACACGATCAGTGAGCCCGGCTACATCGAACCGACCATGATGTCATCGTCGCTCGAGCAAGAGAACACCTCACCGCCCAGCCGTCGCGCCGACTCCCGCCTCAACCCGAAGTACAACTTCGACAACTTCGTCATCGGTGGATCCAACCGCTTCGCCCACGCTGCAGCAGTCGCCGTGGCCGAGGCGCCGGCCAAGGCCTATAACCCGCTCTTCATCTACGGCGATTCCGGGCTTGGTAAGACCCACCTCCTGCACGCGATCGGCCACTACGCCGAGAGTCTCTACCCCGGAATCCGCGTGCGCTACGTGTCCAGCGAGGAATTCACCAACGACTTCATCAACTCGATTGCCAACAACAGGGCCAGTGTCTTCCAGTCGCGCTACCGCGAGATCGACATCCTGCTGATCGACGACATCCAGTTCCTGCAGGGCAAGGACTCCACTCAGGAGGCCTTCTTCCACACCTTCAATACGCTGCACGACCACAACAAGCAGGTGGTCATCACAAGCGACCTGCCCCCGAAACACCTCACGGGGTTCGAGGACCGCATGCGTTCCCGCTTCGAGTGGGGCCTCATCACCGACGTGCAGGCACCGGACCTTGAGACACGCATCGCCATCCTCCGCAAGAAGGCACAGAGCGAGAAGCTTCAGGTCGAGAACGAGATCCTCGAATACATGGCCTCGAAGGTGTCGTCGAACATCCGCGAGCTCGAGGGAACCCTGATCCGCGTCACAGCGTTCGCGAGCCTCAACCGCCAGCCGGTCGACCTCGCCCTGGTGCAGACCGTGCTCAAGGACCTCATCACCCTCGACGAGGACAATGTCATCGCACCGGTCGACATCATCAACCACACCGCGGCGTACTTCAAGCTCACGGTCGACGACCTATACGGGTCATCCCGTTCCCAGGCCGTCGCGACCGCCCGCCAGATCGCGATGTATCTCTGCCGCGAAATGACCAACCTTTCGCTGCCCAAGATCGGACAGCTGTTCGGCAACCGTGACCACACAACGGTCATGTACGCGAACAAAAAGATCACCGAGCTGATGAAAGAACGTCGCTCCATTTACAACCAGGTCACCGAGCTCACCAGCCGCATCAAGCAGAACCACCGCTTCAAGAGCTGATCGAGAGTTTGCACATGCATTCCACAACCTGTGGATAACCGTGCCGACTCGCCGCTCGGATTGTTGATGAAAATCTCTGGCCTGTGGAAACAGGATTCGCCGACGCCGGCGGTTGTGGACTTCGTCCCACAGTTTGTGACCCCGGTCTCTACAAGTCACACTGATGTAGTTCCCAATCCGTGGCCTGCGAATGACAAGTTATCCACAGTTCCCACAGCGGTTAAGAATGTTGTTCTTTCTTTAATTCTTTGTTGGATCTGAAAGAACCTTTGACGTCCACGCCCTACCGCGCTGTGTCAGTATTAACCGGCCAGACCAGCATCCATCAGCGACAGGGGTTACTCCGTGAAGTTCCAGGTCAATCGCGACGTCTTCAGCGAGGCTGTGTCCTTTGCGGTCAAGCTGCTTCCGCAGCGCACCACGCTCCCCATCCTGAGCGGAATCCTGATCGAGGCGACCGCTGACGGACTCACCCTCTCCTCCTTCGACTACGAGGTCTCGGCCCAGACGGAGATCGCCGCCCAGGTGGAGGAACCCGGCAAGGTTCTCGTCTCCGGTCGCCTGCTCGCCGACATCGCGAGCCGCTTGCCGAACGCTCCCGTCACCTTCTCCACCGACGAGGGGCGCATCTCCGTCTCCTGTGGTTCGGCGAACTTCACCCTCCTGAGCATGCCGGTCGAGGAATACCCCACGCTTCCGCAGGTGTCGGCCCAGTCCGGCGTCCTGCCGGCTGAGTTGTTCGCAGCCGCTGTCTCGCAGGTCGCCGTCGCTGCATCGCGGGATGACGTGACCCCCGTGATCACAGGTGTGCAGCTCGAGATTTCCGAGAACAGCCTGTCCCTCATCGCCACCGACCGGTACCGCGTTGCGGTCCGCGAGATCGAGTGGACCGGGGGAGAGTCGGTCACCGACGGACTCACCGCCCTCGTGCCCGCCCGCACCCTCACCGAGATCGGCAAGACGTTCGGCCACAGCGGCAGCATCTCGGTCGCGATCACGAGCACCGACGAACGTGAGCTGATCGCGTTCCAGGCCGACAAGAAGACCGTGACGTCGCTGCTCATCAAGGGCAACTTTCCTCCGGTCAAGCGCCTCTTCCCCGAGGTCGTCGACAACTACGCGGTCATCAACACCGCAGAGCTCATCGAGGCCGTGCGCCGCGTCTCGCTGGTGCTCGAGCGCGAGGCCGCGCTGCGCTTCTCCTTCTCGATCGAGGGACTCACCCTCGAGGCGATCGGATCCGAGCAGGCCCAGGCCTCCGAGACCATCGATGCATTCCTCACCGGAACCGACACCGTCGTCTCGCTCAAGCCGGCTTTCCTGCTTGACGGTCTGGGTGCCGTGCACTCGGAGTTCGTGCGCATCTCGTTCACCAAGACCGAGAACCCGAACAAGCCCGGGCCGGTGCTGATCACCAGCCAGGCGTCCAAGGACCAGCCGGGCGCCGATAACTACAAGTACCTGCTGCAGCCCAACCTGCTTCTTCGCTAAGCAGCATCCACCACGAACACTCAAGGGACCACCATGCACATCGGGCTTATCGGACTCGGCAAGATGGGCAACAACATGCGCGCTCGCCTGCGGGAGCACGACATCGAGGTCACGGGTTACGACCCGAATCCCGAGGTTTCGGATGTCGCGAGCCTCGCCGCCCTCGCAGAAGCTCTCCCCACACCGCGCATCGTCTGGGTCATGGTGCCCTCCGGTGCCATCACGGCGAGTGTCATTACCGAGCTCGGCGGAGTACTCGAGGCCGGCGACCTGGTCATCGAGGGTGGCAACTCCCGCTTCACCGAGGATTTCACACATTCGGCGCTGCTCGCCGAAAAGGGTGTGAAGTATGTCGATGCCGGTGTTTCCGGCGGAGTGTGGGGTCTCAAGAACGGTTACGGCCTCATGGTCGGCGGCGACGCGTCCGACGTTGAGCGCGCACTCCCGGTATTCGACGCGCTCCGCCCCGATGGTCCGCGCGACGAGGGATTCGTGCACGCCGGCGAGATCGGTGCCGGCCACTACGCGAAGATGGTGCACAACGGCATCGAGTACGCGCTGATGCAGGCCTGGGCCGAGGGCTACGAACTGCTCGACACCCGCAAGGACATCATCAAAGACGTCACGGGCACCTTCAAGGCCTGGCAGCGCGGAACTGTTGTGCGCTCCTGGCTGCTCGAGCTGCTGGTCAAGGCGCTCGAGGAGGATCCGGAATTCGAGGACATCGAGGGCTATGTCGAGGATTCCGGTGAGGGACGGTGGACCGTCGAGGAAGCACTCAACAATGCCGTGCCGGTTCCGACGATCAGTGCGTCGATCTTCGCCCGGTTCGTCTCCCGCCAGCAGGACTCTCCGTCGATGAAAGCCGTCGCTGCGCTGCGCAAGCAGTTCGGTGGGCACGCCGTCCGCAAGAGCTGAGGCGAGCGCGCAGCTCGTGATCGTCTCGCATCTCAACCTCACCGACTTCCGTAACTACGAGACGGTCGATGTCGCGATGGTGCCGGGCGCCAATGTGTTCGTCGGCAGCAACGGACAGGGCAAGACGAACCTGGTCGAGGCGCTCGGTTATCTGAGCACGCTCGGATCGCACCGCGTCTCAACCGATCACGCAATGATCCGGCAGGGACGCGATTCGGCAATCGTTCGGGCCCGCCTTGAGAATGGTGATCGCCAGGTGCTCGCCGAGGTGCAGATCAACCGTTCGGGAGCCAACCGCGCGCAGGTCAACCGTTCGGTGATCAAGACCCGGGAGCTTCCGCGCTACTTCTCGAGCGTGCTGTTCGCCCCCGAGGATCTCGCTCTCGTGAGGGGGGAGCCCTCCGGCCGCCGACGCTTCATGGATGAGCTGCTCGTGCAGCGCTCGCCCCGACTCTCCGCAGTGATGACCGACTACGAACGTGTGCTCCGCCAGCGCAACACCCTCTTGAAGTCCGCGCGAGCGTCTGGCGTGCGCGGCGACCAGCTCAGCACCCTCGAGATCTGGGACGAGCGCCTGGTCGAGTTCGGCTCCCTCATCATCGAGGCGCGCAGCCAGCTCATCGCAGAACTCCTGCCCGAGGTGGCCGCGGCTTATTCGGCGATCGCCGGCGCCGACCATGAGGCGAGTCTCACCACCCTGCTCAGCATCCTCTCGACCGACTCTCGCGACGCCGAGCCCGAGCTCGACGAGGCGGCTACCCGTGGGGGATCGATCAGCGCCACCGACGCCGGAGAACACTTCCGCGCCGCACTCGCGCGACTCCGTCGCGCGGAACTCGATCGCGGCCTCACGCTCGCCGGCCCACACCGCGATGATCTTGTGCTCCAGCTCAACGGGTTGCCCGCGCGAGGCTATGCGAGTCACGGTGAGTCCTGGTCGTTCGCCCTCGCGCTGAAGCTGGCGTCCGCCGAGGTGCTGCGGCGCGAGTCGCCATCCGGCGATCCGGTGCTAATCCTCGACGATGTCTTCGCGGAACTCGACCAGTCCCGCCGGGCTCGCCTGGCATCTGCGGTCGAGGGATTCGAACAGGTGCTCATCACAGCCGCGGTACTGGATGACGTTCCCGCCGAACTCGCCGGTCACATCGTGCGTATCCGCGCCGGAGCGATCGAGGAGGACGCGTGACCGACAGCAATGTTCCACGTGAAACTTCTGGGGAGCGCGAGACCGATGAGGCCCGTGCGGTCTATGCGCGCTTCCGCCGGATCTTCGGCCAGCCCGGTGCAACCTCGCGCGACGCGCGCAAGCGCGCGATCAGGGTGGATGGCGCGACAGTTCCCTTCGGCGCCGGCCGAGACCCGTCAGGACTCGGCGACATCATCGACGGCCTGACCGCACGGATGGGGTGGACGTCCCCGCTTGCACAGTCCGAGCTGCTGCTGGCCTGGGCCGATATCGCCGGTGCGGAGACGGCCGAGCACTCGACACCGATGGGCATCGAGGACGGCATCCTCACTGTGCAATGCGACTCGACTGCCTGGGCAACACAGCTGCGCCTGATGAAGACCACGATCACCACGCACATTGCGACGAGGTACCCGGAGGCCGGAATCCAGTCCATACGCTTCGAAGGACCGAACGCCCCTTCGTGGAAACGTGGCCCCAGATCTATTCCAGGCCGTGGCCCACGCGATACCTACGGCTAGTAGGGCAAATTCGGTCACATGGCGACGAACTGTCCCCAGACCGGCGTATATCCCCTCTGAGGGGGTAGAACTTGGTAGACTGTTCGGTGGCCGTCGGACGCGTCTCACTTGGGACCACACCTCCGAATGGCGGAGTGATCGAACGCGTCAGGAGACAACTACAGATGTCAGCAAACCCTACTGAAGGCCTTCCGGAAGACGCCACTCCAGCACCGATTGACAGCTTGGCACCGATCGAAGTAGCAGCCCCGATCGAAGCAGCGCCGGCGGCAGACCCCACCGCTCTTCACCAGGGTGAAGCAGACGACAACTACGGTGCCGACCAGATCCAGATCCTCGAGGGTCTTGAGGCCGTGCGCAAGCGCCCGGGTATGTACATCGGTTCGACCGGCCCGCGCGGACTCCACCACCTCGTCTACGAGGTCGTCGACAACTCCGTCGATGAGGCACTCGCCGGCTACTGCGACACCATCGATGTCTGGATCCGCAAGGACGGCTCGCTGCGCACGCGCGACAACGGCCGCGGAATCCCGGTCGACCTCAACAAGCAGGAGAACAAGTCCACTGTCGAGGTCGTGATGACGATCCTGCACGCGGGTGGCAAGTTCGGCGGCGGTGGTTACTCCGTTTCCGGTGGACTGCACGGCGTAGGCATCTCCGTCGTGAACGCGCTCTCGAGCGAGGTCGACACCGAGGTGCGCCGCCAGGGTCACGTCTGGCGCATGTCGTTCAAGAACGGTGTGCCCGTCGCACCGCTCGAGAAGGGCGAGAGCACCAACGAGACCGGAACCCAGCAGACCTTCTGGCCGAGCAAGGAGACCTTCGAGACGGTCGAGTTCGACTATGAAACTCTCCGTGCACGCTTCCAGCAGATGGCCTTCCTCAACAAGGGCCTGCGGATCACCATCACCGACGAACGCGGTGAAGAAGAGGTCTCCGAGTCGTACATGTATGAGCGCGGTCTCGTCGACTACGTCGAGTACCTCAACACGGCGAAGAAGGCCGACCTCATCCACCCCGACGTCATCGCCTTCGAGTCGGAGGACAGCGACCGCAAGATCTCCCTCGAGGTCGCGATGCAGTGGACCAACGCTTACACCGAGAGCGTGCACACCTACGCGAACACGATCAACACCCACGAGGGTGGAACCCACGAGGAGGGCTTCCGGGCGGCGCTGACCACCCTCGTCAACAAGTACGCACGCGAGAAGAACATCATCAAGGAGAAGGACGAGAACCTCTCCGGCGACGACGTGCGCGAGGGTCTCACCGCCGTCATCTCGGTGAAGCTCGCCGAACCGCAGTTCGAGGGCCAGACCAAGACCAAGCTCGGCAACACCGAGGCGAAGGCGTTCGTGCAGCGCGTCGCCGGCCAGCAGCTCGGCGACTGGTTCGACCGCAACCCGACGCAGGCACGCGACGTGATCCGCAAGGCGATCCAGGCTTCGCAGGCGCGTCTCGCCGCCCGCAAGGCGCGCGAGCAGACCCGCCGCAAGGGACTGCTCGAGTCGAGCGGAATGCCCGGCAAGCTGCGCGACTGCTCCAGCAAAGACCCGGCGCTGTCCGAGATCTTCATGGTGGAGGGCGACTCGGCCGGCGGTTCGGCCGTGCAGGGACGTAATCCCGAATTCCAGGCGATCCTGCCGCTGCGTGGCAAGATCCTCAACGTCGAGAAGGCACGTCTCGATCGCGCCCTCGGCAACAACGAGGTCCAGTCGATGATCACCGCGTTCGGCGCGGGCGTCGGCGAGGACTTCGACCCCGAGAAGGCCCGGTACCACAAGATCGTGCTGATGGCCGATGCCGACGTCGACGGCCAGCACATCACGACCCTGCTGCTGACACTGCTGTTCCGCTACATGCGTCCACTCATCGACCTCGGCTACGTCTACCTCGCGCAGCCGCCGCTCTACCGTCTCAAGTGGAGCAACGCTCAGCACGAGTACGTCTACAGCGACCGCGAACGCGACGCCCTCGTCGAGGCAGGCCTCGCCGCCGGAAAGCGTATGCCCAAGGACAACGGCATCCAGCGCTACAAGGGTCTGGGCGAGATGGACTACAAGGAGCTGTGGGAGACCACGATGGACCCCGCGACCCGCACTCTTCTCCAGGTGACTCTGGATGACGCTGCCGCCGCCGACGAGATCTTCTCCACCCTCATGGGTGAAGACGTCGAGTCCCGCCGCAACTTCATCCAGCGCAACGCCAAAGACGTCCGCTTCCTGGACATATAAGGACTAACCCATGGCCGATGTAACAGAACCCGAAACGCCGAAGAACGAGCCGAAATTCGTCGACGCCGTTGTGGACACCCGTCACGACAAGATCAACCAGGTCGACCTGCAGCTTGAGATGCAGCGCTCCTACCTCGACTACGCGATGAGCGTTATCGTCGGTCGCGCGCTGCCCGAGGTGCGTGACGGCCTCAAGCCCGTGCACCGTCGCGTGATCTACGCGATGTACGACGGCGGCTACCGCCCCGAGAAGGGTTTCTCCAAGTGCACCCGCGTCATCGGTGACGTGATGGGGCAGTTCCACCCGCACGGTGACTCCTCGGTCTACGACGCACTCGTGCGCCTCGTTCAGCCGTGGAGCCTGCGTTACCCGCTCGCCCTCGGGCAGGGTAACTTCGGTTCGCCCGGAAACGACGGCGCCGCCGCCCACCGGTACACCGAGACCAAGATGGCCCCGCTCGCCATGGAGATGGTGCGGGACATCGAGGAAGACACCGTCGACTTCCAGGACAACTACGACGGTCGCACCCAGGAGCCCACGGTTCTGCCGAGCCGCTTCCCGAACCTGCTCGTCAACGGTTCGGTGGGCATCGCGGTCGGCATGGCCACGAACATCCCGCCGCACAATCTTCGCGAGGTCGGCGAGGCCGCACTCTGGCACCTTGCGAATCCGCAGGCGTCCCGCGAGGAGCTGCTCGAAGCGCTGATCCAGCGCGTGAAGGGCCCGGACTTCCCGACCGGCGCGCAGATCCTCGGTATGAAGGGCATCCAGGACGCGTACCGCACGGGCCGCGGCTCGATCACGATGCGCGCCGTGGTGAACGTCGAAGAGCTCCAGGGTCGCACCTGCCTCGTCGTCACCGAGCTGCCGTACCAGGTCAACCCCGACAACCTCGCGCTCAAGATCGCCGACCTCGTCAAGGAGGGCAAGCTCGCGGGCATCGCCGACATCCGCGACGAGACCTCGGGTCGCACCGGCCAGCGCCTCGTGATCGTGCTCAAGCGCGACGCGATTCCGAAGGTCGTGCTCAACAACCTCTACAAGCACACGCAGCTGCAGGAGAACTTCGGCGCGAACATGCTCGCGATCGTGGACGGAATCCCGCGCACGCTCTCGCTCGACGGCTTCATCACCGCCTGGGCGACGCACCAGATCGAGGTCATCGTCCGCCGCACGCAGTTCCGCCTGCGTAAGGCCGAGGAGCGCGCGCACATCCTGCGCGGTTACCTCAAGGCGCTCGACGCGCTCGACGAGGTCATCGCTCTCATCCGCCGCTCGCCCACCGTCGAGGAGGCCCGCGACGGCCTGATGACGCTGCTCGACATCGACGAGCTGCAGGCTCGCGCCATCCTCGACATGCAGTTGCGCCGCCTCGCCGCCCTCGAGCGCCAGAAGATCATCGACGAGCACGACGCCATCGAGGCCGAGATCGTGGAGTTCAAGGCGATCATCGCCAGCCCCGAGCGCCAGAGCGCGATCGTCAGCGAAGAGCTCACCGACCTGATCGCCAAGTACGGCGACGACCGCCGCACCGAGATCATGTTCGGTTTCGACGGCGACATGAGCGTCGAAGACCTCATCCCCGAAGAGGAGATGGTTCTCACCGTCACGCGCGGTGGGTACATCAAGCGCACCCGCAGCGACAACTACCGCAGCCAGCACCGCGGCGGCAAGGGCGTCAAGGGCGCCCAGCTGCGCGCCGACGACATCGTCGAGCACTTCTTCGTCACCACGACCCACCACTGGCTGCTGTTCTTCACGAATACCGGTCGGGTCTACCGCGCCAAGGCCTACGAGGTGCAGGAGGCCGGCCGCGATGCCAAGGGCCAGCACGTCGCCAACCTGCTCGCCATGCAGCCGGGGGAGGAGATAGCCCAGATCCTCGACATCCGCGACTACGAGGCGGCCAAGTACCTGGTGCTCGCCACCCGCGGCGGCCTCGTCAAGAAGACCGGCCTCACCGAGTACGACACCAACCGCACCGGAGGCATCATCGCCATCAACCTGCGCGAGGGCGACGAGCTTGTCTCGGCCATGCTCGTCGAGGAGGACCAGGATGTGCTCCTCGTCTCCCGCAAGGGCATGTCGATCCGTTTCACGGCATCCGACTCGGCGATGCGACCCATGGGCCGTTCGACCTCTGGCGTGAAGGGAATGGACTTCCGGGCGGAGGACCAGCTGCTGAGCGCGAGTGTCGTCACCGACGACGGTTTCGTCTTCGTCGTGACCGAGGGTGGCTTCGCGAAGCGCACCGCGGCCGACCAGTACCGCGTGCAGAATCGAGGCGGCCTGGGCATCAAGGTGGCCAAGTTGCAGGAGGCGCGTGGCGATCTCGCGGGTGCCCTGATCGTCGGCGACGACGACGAGGTCCTTGTGGTTCTTGCCAGCGGCAAGGTGGTACGCTCCTCGGTGGCCGAGGTTCCGGCCAAGGGTCGTGACACCATGGGTGTTGTGTTCGCCCGGTTTGCGGACGACGACAAGATCATCGCACTTGCCAAGAACAGTGAGCGCAATCTAGTTAGTCAGGACGACGAACCCGTCGACGCCGAGGGCGTGACGGAAGTCGAAGCTCCTGGAAAGGACGAGTCAGTAGATGAGTAGTGTCGCGGAGAAGCTGCAGCGCAAGTCGCAGCGGCCAGTAGCCACCAAGCAGGTTCGCCTCAAGCTGGTCTACGTCGACTTCTGGTCGACGGTCAAGCTGTCGTTCCTCGTCGCGGTTTCGCTGGGCGTTGTGCTCGTCGTCGCAACCATCCTGATCTACCTCGTCCTGCAATCCACGGGCGTTTTTGACAAGGTGGATGCCCTGCTCATCGACATCCTGACGGAGGACGGGTTCAGCATCGCCAAGAACCTCTCGCTCGGCACGGTCGGTTTCTTCAGCATCATCGTCGCTATCGTGAACATCATCGTGGGCACGGCCCTCGGTGCGATCACGAGCCTGCTGTACAACCTCAGCGTGCGACTGACCGGTGGACTCCTCGTCGGATTCACCAACAACTAAGCCACTTTTTCTCAGCGAGCATCGCTCGATTGGGAAACTGGGTGCGGGTGCGATACTCTCGTATCTGCCCAACGGGGGTATAGCTCAGGCGGTTAGAGCGCTTCGCTGATAACGAAGAGGTCCGTGGTTCAAGTCCACGTACCCCCACTGGAGTCCATGAAAAAAGGACTCTTCGACCGGGGCCTTAGCTCAATTGGTAGAGCGCCTGCTTTGCAAGCAGGAGGTCAGGGGTTCGATTCCCCTAGGCTCCACGTCCTAACAAGAAAAGGCCCGCACAATGTGCGGGCCTTTTCTCGTTGGCGTGGTTAGGCGGTCGGCGTCTCGACGTCGGCCTGGTCGACGGGGAGCAGTTCCTCGTCGTCGATCCACAGGTCGTCGTCGGCGCGCAGCGTCTGCCAGGCGGCGTAGGCGATGCCGGCGAAGGCCACAACGCCGATGCCGATCAGGATGTACTTGCCGGGTCCGGACTTCTGCTGCACGAGGCCGGTCTTCACGCCCACCGCGTTGGCGGTCTTGGCGGCAGACTTGGTCGCGCGTCCGAGAGCTTCGCGCACGTGCGGGCTCTTCGCGGCCTCGATGACGGCGAGAGCCGAACCGAGGGCTGAGGTCACGGCGGGGAAGACGTCATCGACGAACTTGTCGCGGGTCGAGGTGGCCGCGTGACGCGTTGCCGAGACGCCAGTGTTCACGACGGGACGGATGCGGTCCTCGTACGTGTCCTTGACGCGCGGGGCGACGTCTTCGCGGGCGTAGTTGGCAGCCTGGCGACTTGCGTCACGAACGACTCGGGTGGCGTGCTCGAGAACGTCTCGCTGGTCGTGCACGAGTTCTTCGGCCTGGCGCTTGAGCTTTGTGAACTCGCGCTGGCGCTTGCGGGACAGTCCCATGGAACAACCTCCGTCTGTGGGGATCAGCAATCGTGACAATCCTGTCACGCGCTTGCTTCAACAGTACCGATGAAGCTGGGAGAGACTTGTGGAGGAGCCGAACGTCACCGCAGCCTCACAGCTACGCCCTATGCAAGAATTGGGGCTATGTCTGTCCACACTGCTGTTGCAACCATCACCACCAACCACGGCGTCATCACGGTCAACCTTCTCGGTAACCACGCCCCGAAGACCGTCGACAACTTCGTCGGCCTTGCCACGGGTAGCCGCGAATGGACCCACCCGGCAACGGGCAAGGTCTCCAATGACCCGCTGTACAACGGTGTGATCTTCCATCGCATCATCAAGCAGTTCATGCTCCAGGCCGGCGACCCGCTGGGCCAGGGCGTCGGTGGACCCGGCTACGAGTTCGACGACGAGATCCACCCCGAGCTGAACTTCAACGAGCCGTACGTGCTCGCCATGGCCAACGCCGGCTCGCGCGGCGGCAAGGGCACCAACGGCTCGCAGTTCTTCATCACGACGGTTCCGACCCCGTGGCTCCAGGCCAAGCACACGATCTTCGGCCTGGTCGAAGACGAGGAGTCGCGCCGCGTCGTCGACGCGATCGAGGCAGTGCCGACGGACGGCCGTGACAAGCCACTCAGTGACGTCGTCATTGAGAGCGTCACGATCACCACCGTTTAGTCCCCGTTCGTGAGTGACGCGCGGGATCCGAACAACTACTGTTACCGGCATCCGGATCGCGAGAGCTACATCCTGTGCCAGCGGTGCGGGCGGACGATCTGCCCGGAGTGCCAGACACAGGCCGCCGTCGGGGTGCATTGCCCCGAGTGTGTAGCTGAGGCGCGAGCCCGGATGCCCAAGCGCAAGCCCGCGATCGTCACCGCGTTCCGCCGCTCGAGCACCAAGCCCGTCGTCACCTATTCGATCATCGTGCTGAACGCGATCGTCTTCGCGCTGCAGTTCCTGCTCGGCGACTTCGTGTTCCAGAACTTCGCCTACGCACCGTTCCTCACGGCGTCAGAGCCGTGGCGCATGATCACCTCGGCGTTCCTGCACTCCGAGACCTCCATCTTCCACATCCTGTTCAACATGTACGCCCTGTTCATCTTCGGGCCGCAGCTCGAGCAGATGCTCGGGCGGGGGCGCTTCATCGCGCTCTACCTGTTGTCCGCATTCGGCGGATCGGTTGCGGTGCTGCTACTCGGGGATCCTACGGGCGGAGTGATCGGGGCATCCGGTGCCATCTTCGGCCTATTCGGTGCGTTCTTCATGATCCAGCGCAAGCTGGGCGGCAACACGATCCAGCTGGTGATCCTCATCGCGCTCAACCTGGTGCTCGGGTTCATCATCCCGAATGTGTCATGGCAGGGCCACGTCGGAGGACTCGTTGTGGGCCTCGCGGTGTCGTACGTCTACCTGCAGACCCGCTCGCCGGCGCAGCGTCGCTGGCAGATCGGCGGGGTCGTGGCGATCGCCGCCGCGCTCGTGGCGATCACGCTCATCGCCGCCTGAGTAAAGCTGAGGGAAAGTTCTCCACAGGTTAATCCACAGTGGGGATAATTACACGGCTGTAACTAGCCAGTGTTTGACCGGGCTGGCGAGAACTCAGCGCCAGCGCGTCGTCATCAGGAAGCCGACGAACATGATGCCGAAGCCGGCGACGATGTTCATGTACTTCCAGTCGGCGACGGGCAGCTGCTGGTCGCTCACGTAGTAGACGATGATCCAGATGAGGCCAATGAGCATAAAGCCGAACATGATCGGCTTGAACCACACCGGGTTCGGTCCGGGCTCGCTCGACGTTGAACTCACGGGACGTTCGGACTTGGTGCGGTCAGTGCTACGGGCCATGCCCAGAATCCTAGCCTTAAACGCCTGTCCGTCACCCCGGAGCGGGTGGGCGGCCACGACGTTCGCCGTAGAATCGGAAGCATGAGTAGCGAGTCGCAGCCCGTCGCCAGGCGGGGAGACGCCCGGAGGGCGAAGAGCTACCGCCGCTCGACCGGTATTCTCGTCATCGGCGAGCTGGCTGTCACGGCCGGTGTGCTCATCGCGCTGTTCCTCGGGTGGAAGCTGTATTACAACGACGCGATGTTCAGCAACTCGCAGACCTCTGCCGCCAACGAGCTCTCGCAGGAGTGGGCAGAAGAAGAACCGGCGGAGCCCGAAGGAACTTCCGAGGGAGATGAATCGGGAGTCGCACCCGTTGCGAAGCAGTTCGCCGACGGTGAGGCCTGGGCCAACATCATCATCCCGCGATTCGGCGCCGACTACCGCAAGCCGGTTGCCGAGGGGGTCGGCCACAACGTGCTCAACACGAGCCGTCTCGGCATCGGTCGCTACCCGACCACCAACCTTCCGGGCGAGCTCGGCAACGTGGTGCTCGCCTCACACCGCTCCGCATACGGCGGAGCGTTTCACAACATCAACGCGCTCGTCGTCGGCGACCACGTCTTCCTGGAGACCAAGGCCGGCTGGTACCAGTACACCTACCGCAACACCGAGTATGTGCGTGCGTCGCAGGGCGAGGTGCTCGCGTCGGTTCCGCATTTCGTGAACGAGACCCCGACCGAGAGCCTGCTGACCCTGACCACCTGCAACCCGCTCTACTCGACCGCCGAGCGCATGATCGTGTACACGGTCTACGACCGCTGGTGGCCGCGCGCCGGGGGAGCCCCCGACGAGATCGCCGGCACCGTGAACGCGGCGGGCAACTGATGTACGGCTGGATCTGGCGCACCCTGCCCGGCCCCGTATGGCTACGCGTGATTCTCGCTCTCGCCCTCGTCGCGGCGGTGCTCGCCGTGCTCGTCACGTGGGTTTTTCCGGCCATCGACCTGTGGTTGAACAATGAGGAAGTTACGCTGGACGAATGACGCGAGTACTGGTGGTCGACAACTACGACAGTTTTGTGTACACGCTCAACGGATACCTGCTGCAACTGGGTGCCGAGACGACCGTGGTTCGCAACGATTCATTCGCTGTGGATGACGCGGCGGCGACAATAGCGGACTACGACGCCGTGCTGCTCTCGCCCGGCCCCGGCACTCCCGCATCCGCCGGCGTCTCGATCCCCGTGGTGCGCGCCGCGATTGCATCGGGACAACCCCTGCTCGGCGTCTGCCTCGGACACCAGGCCATCGCCGAGGCCATGGGCGGAGTCGTCACCCATGCCGAAGACCTGATGCACGGCAAGACCTCGCTCATCGAGCACGACGGGAGCGCGTTCTACACCGGTGTGCCCGACCCGTTCACGGCAACCCGCTACCACTCGCTCGCGATCGTCGACTCCACGGTGCCGGACGACCTCGTCGTCACGAGTCGCACCGCCGGGGGAGTGATCATGGGCGTGAAGCACGCGAGTAGCCCGGTATACGGCGTGCAGTTCCATCCCGAATCAGTTCTCACCGAGGGTGGCTACCTGATGCTCGGCAACTGGCTCGCCGTCGCGGGCCTGCCCGAAGCCGCGGAGACCGCGAAGGGTCTCACGCCGCTCGTGCGGATGGGTTGAGCGGGCGAATACTCGCTAGGACTTGGCGCAGTAGGAGATGGTGACCTTCGACCGCTGGGGGTTGTCGCCCTTGATGGACTGGCTCTTCACCTTGTCGCCGGTGCAGTTCAGGTCGGGTACGGCATTGACCTGCAGTTGAAGGTCGGGGCCGCTGAGCACCGATGTCGCCTCGCCGATCGACTGGCCCACCACGTCGGGCACCGAAATCAGCCCATCGGACACCACGAGGTCGAGGGTGGTGTCGCTCGGGGTCACGAGAGTTCCGGTCGGAACGGACGAAGAGATAACGACGCCCTTCTTGATGGTCGCCGAGTGCGAGGTCGTCGTCACGCCGAGCGTGATGCCGAGCGCTTCGAGCCTGTCGCGCGCAGCCGCCTGGGTGAGTCCGGCGAGCTCGGGGATCTTGACCTTCGCCCCGCCGCTCGACACGTAGACAATGATCGACGTGTTCGGCGGTACCGTGACGCCCGCGGGCGGATCGGTACTGATGACGGTGCCGGCCTGCACACTGTCATCGACCTTGTCGACTCGCTGCGGGCTGAGCTTCGCCGTCTCGAGCTTGGCGGCAGCTTCGTCCCAGCCGAGCTTCTCGACGACGGGCACCGTTGCGGAGACACCCTCTCCGCCGAAGCTGGTCTGCGTGAGGCTGAACGCCCAGAAGCCGACGGCCACGATCACGACGGCGAGCACGGCGATGCCGCCCCAGATCCAGGCCACCGGCGGTCGGGCCTGCGTGCGGACCGAGCGATCGGTCTCCTCCGCGGAGAGCTGGCGGAGGGTTGCCTCCTGCCCACTCGTGGCGGTCGGGTTGACGCCGAACAGCGTCGAGTTAAAATCGTTGGCCGGCAGCTTGCGCGTGACAGCTGCGCCGGCCCCGGCCGACTCGACGTCGGCGCGGAACTCGGCGGCACTCTGGAAGCGCTCGAAGCGGTCCTTCGCGATCGAACGCAGCACCACGGCATCGAGCGATGCGGAGACGGAGGGATTCAGCGCGCTCGGGCGGGGCGCGGGCTGGTTGACGTGCTGGTAGGCGACGGCGACCGGGTTCTCACCGGTGAACGGGGCGCGACCGGTCAGCATCTCGAAGAGCACGATGCCCATCGAATACAGGTCGGTGCGGGCGTCGACCGCCTCACCGCGAGCCTGCTCGGGGGAGAAGTACTGGGCGGTGCCGACGATGGTGCTCGTCTCGGCGATGCTCGCGGAGGACTCGGAGATCGCCCGCGCGATGCCGAAGTCCATGACCTTCACCTGGCCGGAGGTCGTCACCATGATGTTGCCGGGCTTGATGTCGCGGTGCACGACACCCGCGCGGTGCGAGTACTCGAGTGCGGTGAGCACCTGTTCGGTGATGCGCACGGCTTCTGCCGACTCGAGCGGGCCCTGGGCGATCATGTCCTTGAGCAGGCGACCATCCACGAACTCCATGATGATGAACGGAACCTGAATCTCGGCGCCGAGGGAGTCGCGCACCGTCTCCTCGCCCGCGTCGAAGATGCGCACGATGGTCGGGTGCGCCATCTTGGCGGCGTCCTGGGCCTCACGGCGGAAGCGGCTGCGGAATGCGGGATCGGTGGCAAGCTGCGGTTTAAGCAGCTTGATCGCCACGCGGCGCCCGAGACGGGAATCGGTTCCGACATGCACGTCGGCCATGCCGCCCCGGCCGATGAGGTCGCCGACCTGGTACCTGCCTGCGAGCAGGCGGACACTTTGGGCTACGCCATCAGTCACGAAATATCTCCGGTCACTCCACGAAATTGCTCTGGATAGTGTACCGCCCGGCTCCGGTGAGCCCTGGGCGGAGGGTGCGGGTCGGCGGTCACTGGACGGTGAAGGTCAGGGTGTCCGAGACGATGGAGGGAAGCTTTTCGCAGAGCGCGGTATAGGCGACGGTCGTCGTTCCGGGGTTGCCCCGCAGAGTGATGTCCAGCGAGGTGGCGTTCTCGTCGACCGGATTGGGGCTGGCCGCCGTGCCGTTCGTCACCTCGAAGCTGTACCCGGTGAGCGGGTGGCCCGCGGGGCACTTGCCGTACGACGGCCACGTCACGGTGACCACGGTGGAGATGGGCTGCGGATCGACGGTCTCCGACGACAGGGGGTCGGGCTTGGCCGGATCGGCGAGGTCGGAGTAGAACGTGACCTCGATCACGTCACCCTTGGTCGCTCGACCCGTCGGGTTCACCCGGTAGGACAGACCGTTCTGGGCCTGCGTCGGGGCGACGTCGCCCGTGCGGGCCTGGAACTCGAGCTCGAGGGCCTCGATCTTCGCCTTCGCCTGGGCCTGCGTGAGTCCGACAAACTCCGCTTCGTCGACCTGAACGGTCGTCGAAGACGGAGAGGGCTCGATCGAGGGTGGCACCGAGCTGCTTGGCGTAGTCGGAGCGGGCTCCGGCTCCTCATCCGGGTTGAGGGTGAGCGCGATGATGACCGCGACGAGCACAACGGCGAGGATCGAGACGAGGGCGACGAGCGGCCAGGTCCACGGGTTGCGCTTACGCACCTCCTCGAGCGGGGCGGTCGGCGGCGTCGCCGACTCGAGCACGGTCGTGGCCTGAGTGGGCTGCCCGTAGTTCGCCCCGACGGTCGCCGCGAGGGAACCGGAGCCGATGATGCCGGGCACGGCGGCGGCGGCGGCCGCGACATCCCCTCGGCGAAGCGACTGGGCCGCGCGCGCGAGGTGGGCGGCGGAGGCGGGACGATCGGCCGGTGACTTGGCGAGGCAGGAGTAGACGAGGTTGCGTACGGGCTCCGACACGGTGACCGGGAGCTCGGGCGGGGTCTCGTTGATCTGCGCCATGGCGATGGCCACCTGCGACTCGCCCGTGAAGGGGCGGCGGCCGGCGAGGGCTTCGTAGGCGACGATGCCGAGCGAATAGATGTCGGTGCTCGGGCTCGCGGAGTGGCCGCTCGCCTGCTCGGGTGAGAGGTACTGCACGGTGCCCATGACCTGGCCGGTCGCGGTGAGGGGAACCTGGTCCGCGATACGGGCGATGCCGAAGTCGGTGATCTTCACGCGGTTGTCGGGCGTGATGAGCAGGTTGCCGGGCTTGATGTCGCGGTGGACCAGACCTGCGGCGTGCGCGGCGGAGAGAGCGTTCGCGGTCTGCGCCACGATGTCGAGCACGCGGTCGCTGGAGAGCACCCGCTCTCGCTCGAGGATTGCCGAGAGTGCCTCGCCGGGCACGAGCTCCATCACGAGGAAGGCGCTGCCCTCCTCCTCGCCGTAGTCGAAGACGTTCGCGATGCCCTCGTGGTTGACGAGGGCTGCGTGGCGCGCCTCGGCGCGGAAACGCTCGAGGAAGCCGGGGTCGCCGAGGTACTCGTCCTTGAGGATCTTGATCGCGACGGTGCGCCCGATCACCAGGTCGGTCGCCTGCCAGACCTCGCCCATGCCACCAATCGCTACGCGACTGGAGAGCTGGTATCTGCCCCCGAATGTGAGGCCGCTTGTGGGTCTCATCTGCTTAGCACCGCCTCTATGACTTTCTTTGCTATTGGAGCTGCGATCTGGTTTCCGAACGCCGACTGGCCGAGGCCGCCGCCGTTCTCCACGACAACGGCAACCGCTACCTGCGGGTTGTCAGCGGGAGCGAAACCGGTGAACCAGAGTGTGTACGGCCGCGAGCCGCCGTTCTCGGCTGTACCGGTCTTTCCACCCACGTCGACCCCGCTAATTCTCGCATTACTCGCGGCCCCGTTGGCGACCCCGTCGACCATCATCTGCTTGATGATGTCGGCGTTCTCGGGGCTGATCGGATTGTTGAAGACCGTGGGCTCGAACTGCTGCAGCACGGTCAGGTCGGGGCCGAGGATCTTCTCGACGACTGTGGGCTGCATGACTGTGCCTCCGTTCGCGACAGCGGCCGAGACCATTGCCATTTGCAGGGGGGTGACGCGGTCGCTCGCCTGGCCGAACGAGGAGAGCATCTGCTCGGCGTCGCTCGCGGTCTGCGGGTACTGGCTCGGCGTGGACGCCATGGGCAGGTCGAACGAGGTGCCGAATCCGAAGCCCTCCGCCATGTCCCGAACGCGCTCGTTGCCGAGCGCGAGTCCCAGTTGAGCGAAGGGGATGTTGCACGACAGTCGCAGGGCGGTCGCGATGGACGCGTTCTCGCCCCCACCGCAGTTGCTGCCGCCGGCATTGCGGATGACGTTGCTGCTCTCCGGCAGGGTCAGGCGCGGAGGGTTCGGGAACTCGGACTCTGGGGTGTATTCGCCGCTCTCGAGCGCGGCCGCGGTCATGATGATCTTGAACACCGACCCGGGCGGGTACAGGTCGCCGCCGATCGCGCGATTGACGAGCGGCTTGCCGGCGTCGGCGCTGAGCGCTTCGTAGCTGGCGATGACCTCGGAGGTCTTGTGCACGGCGAGCAGGTTCGGGTCGAAGGATTCCTTCGAGACCATCGCGAGGATCTCACCCGTCTGCGGGACGATGGCCACCACCGCTCCACTGTTGCTGCCGAGCGCATCCCACGCCGCCTGCTGCACGGAGGCGTCGATGGTCGTCTCGACCGCAGCGCCCTTCGGATCCTGCCCGGTGATGATGCCGTAGAGCTTGTTGAGGAACTGCTCGTTCGCCGACCCGCTCAGGTAGTCGTTGAGGGATCCCTCAACGCCGGTGTTGCCCTGGTTGAGGGTGAAGTAGCCGGTGACCGGCGCGTACAGCGGGCCGTTCGAGTAGGTGCGCAGGTACGAGAACGCGTCGTCGACCGGGGTCGACTCGGCGATCGCGACGCCGTCGACGAGGATCGGACCGCGCTCGGCCGAGAAGCTGTCGTACAGGGTGCGCGAGTTGCGCGGGTCGGCCTTGAGGGAGTCGACGCTGGCGACCTGGATGACGCTTGTCGACACGAACAGCGCGAGGAACATGAGCAGCACCACGGTACTCACGCGCTTGAGTTCCTTGTTCACGGCTCGATCACCGCCCGGGGCTGGTTGCGCACGGTGTCGCTCAGGCGCAGCAGCAGCGCGACGATGATCCAGTTGGCGACGAGAGACGATCCACCGGCCGCGAGGAACGGGGTCGTCAGACCGGTGAGCGGGATGACGCGGGTCACCCCACCGACCACGATGAACACCTGCAGCGCCACGACGAATGCGAGGCCGACCCCGAGGAGGCGACCGAAGTCATCCTGCCCGGCGAAGCCGATGCGGAAGCCGCGGGCGACGAGCAGCAGGTAGAGGCAGAGGATGGCGAACAGGCCGATCAGGCCGAGCTCCTCGCCGAGGCTCGCGATAATGTAGTCGCTCTCGGCGAGCGGCACGATGTTCGGACGGCCCACACCGAGTCCGGTTCCGATGAGACCTCCGTTGCCGAGACCGAAGAGTCCCTGCACGAGTTGGAAGCTTCCGCCCTGACGGTCGTAGTTCACCTGGCTGAACGCGTCGAGCCAGGCGCTGAAGCGGCCCTGCACGTAGGCGAGGACCTGGGCGGCGACGAGAGCGCCGGCAAGGAACATGCCGAGGCCGAGCACGATCCAGCTCGCGCGCCCCGTGGCCACGTAGATCATCACCAGGAAGAGGCCGAAGTAGAGCAGCGAGGTGCCGAGGTCGCGCTGGAAGATGAGCACACCCATCGACACAGCGAAGATCACGAGGATCGGACCGAGATCGCGGGCGCGGGGGAACCGCATCCCGAGCACACGCCTGCCGACCATGGAGAGCGAGTCGCGCGCGGTCACCAGGTAGCCGGCGAAGAAGATCGCGAGCGCGATCTTGGCGAGCTCGCCGGGCTGGAAGCTCAGCGGGCCGACCTGGATCCAGATGCGTGCGCCGAAGCGCTCGTCGCCGATACCCGGCAGGAGGGGGAGCAGCAGCAGCACGATGCCGGCGAACATCGCCACGAAGCGGAAGCGCTGCAGCACGCGGTGGTTGCGTACGACGACGATCACCGCGATCGAGATGGCGATCGCGATCGCGGTCCAGACGATCTGGCGGATGCCCGCGCTGTCCCAGCCGGTGAAGCCCTTGGCGAGATCGATGCGGTAGATCATCGCGACGCCCAGGCCGTTGAGCAGGGTGGCGACCGGCAGGATGAACGGGTCGGCTTCGGTCGCGATGAACCGCATCACGATATGCATCGCGAAGACGAGCGCGGTGAGCCCGAAGCCCAGGGTGATGATGCTCGAGTCGATGGCCCCGAGCGCACCGAGCTGCACGAGGCAGATCGCGGCGAGGTTGATGGTGCAGGCGAAGACCAGCAGAACGAGTTCGAGATTGCGCAGGCGTGCGGGCACGCGCAGGCGCAGCTTGATCGCCCCGGTCAGGTTCAGGCGGCCCGTGGATGTGTTCACCGGGCCGGTCGCTACGTCGTTAATTGCTGGCATCGACCAGCTGCTCCACTATGCGTTCGGCGTCGGCGAGATCGGAGGCGCTGATCGTCGCCATCACCGCCTTGCGCGAGAAATCGGACAACTGGTCGAGACCGAGATCGGTCTTGCGGTACACGTTGGAGAGGCTGATCGGCCCGAGATCCTGCTGCACACCCTGATAGATCGCGACCGAGGTGCCACTCGCGCCCACGAAGAAACGGGTCTGGGTCCACTGGTAGCCGATCACCGCGGCGGCGACCACCGCAGCGACGATGAGCGCGAGCACAACGAGCCAGGTGATGCGGCGACGCCGGGCGCGCTTGCGGTCCTCGAGGATCAGCTCGTCGAGGTAGCCGTCTGACTCCGGTTCGAAGTGGCTGTCGTCGGGCTTCGTCGCCTTGAGGGGATGAAGCAGCAGCGTCGGCAGCCGGATCGCCTTGCGGCCCGTGTCGCCCTCGAACACGAGCGGGACCGAGGCGGATCCGACCGTGAGAGGGGGAACGTGCGCCGAGCCCTCGGCGGAGTCGATGTCGACGATGACGACGGTGACGTTGTCGGGGGCACCCTGGTCGAGGCTGTCCTTGACGAGACGCTCGGCCGCATCCTGGGCGAGCGGGTTCGTCATCAGGGCGGCAGCGATCTTGTCCTCGCTCACGTAGCTGCTGAGTCCGTCGGAGCAGAGCAGCCAGCGATCTCCGTCTCGGACGGGAACAACCGAGGTGTCGATCTCGGGGGTGGCATCCACGTCGCCGAGCACGCGCATGAGCACGGAACGGCGGGGGTGGACGGCGGCCTCCTCTTCCGTGATGCGGCCGGAGTCGACCAGGCGCTGCACGAACGTGTGATCAGAGGTCACCTGCTTGAGCTCGCCATCCCGAAGCAGATAGATGCGGGAGTCGCCGATGTGAGCGATCGCGGCTTGGCCATCGACGAGAAGCATGCCGCTCACCGTTGTGCCCATGCCGGTCAGTTCGGGGTGGTCGAACACGGTCTCGGCGAGCATCGCGTTGGCCGCGGTGAGGGAGGCGTGGAAGGCGAACTCGGCCTCGGAGCCCGAGGAGAACTGCTTGTCGATGTCGATGACGCGGTTGACGGTGATGGCCGAGGCGACGTCGCCGCCCGCGTGGCCGCCCATGCCGTCGGCGACGACGAACAGGTGCGAGCCGGCGTAGCCGCTGTCCTGGTTGTTGGCGCGGATCTTCCCGACGTGGGAGACGGCCGCGCTCTTGCCGCTAGTGGCCATTCACCTACCGCCGAAGTTCAAAACTCGTTGTGCCGATCTTGACTGGCGTGTTCACGGGTACCTGGGTGGGAACGATGACGCGGGTTCCGTCGAGGAATGTTCCGTTGGTCGAGTCTAGGTCTTGGATGACCCAGCCGTCCTGCCAGAGCAGCAGGCGCGCGTGGTGTGTCGAGGTGTAGTCGTCGCGGATGACAAGACCGGACTCGCTCGCGCGGCCGATGGTCAGCTGCTCGGAGGGGAGGGGCAGTTCGAGCCCCTCCTTCGCGCCGCCGGTGATCACGAGACGGGTCGCACCGAGCGAGCTCGAGTTGGTCGACCGGCTGGGAGCCGCGGGGGAGGGCGCGACGGTGACCGGCGGTGCCGAATAGACGGGGGCTGCTGCCGCCGGTTCGGGCTGCTTACGCACCCGCTGGCCGAACAGGTCGCTGCGCAGCGCGTAGACGACCGCGAAGACGAAGAACCAGAGCAGCCCGAGGAAGCCGAAGCGCAGGATGAAGAGGGTCAGTTCACTCATCGGCCCGCCTCGTCGGTTCGGGAGCCGGCGAGACGGTCATCGGAAGATTGGGCGAGCACGCGGAACACAATACGCGTGCGACCGATGTCGATGACGGAATCGGGAGACAGCGGGGCCTTCGAGACCTTCTCGCCGTTGAGTAGCGAACCGTTGGTCGACCCGAGATCGTTGACCTGCGCGCGCTTGCCGTCCCAGAGGATCTCGACGTGCTTGCGCGAGATGCTCGAGTCGTCGACGGTGATGTCGGCGTCGCTGCCGCGGCCGATGACCGTGTGCGAGCGGGTGATCGGGTAGCGCTTGCCGGCGATGTCCACGATGGGCGTCCACGCGATACTGCCCTGCGCGCCGACCGAGGCGACCTCGATCATGCCCTCGCTCAATCCGGGCTTCTGCTCGAACCGGATGGAAATGCCGCCCGCAAAGGAGTACCCCTGCGCCGCAGCGTGCTGTTGCACGAGCGCGGTCAACTCGTCGGTGAGGGGGGCGCCGAGTCCGGTCATCCGCTCGAAATCGCCACGGGCGAGGCGCACGGTGAACTGGTTGGGCACCAGAATGCGGTCGCGGGAGACCACGGCTGCCTTCGTGTCGAGTTCGCGGCGCAGGGCGCTCGTGATCTCGATCGGCTGCAGACCGCTTTTGAACGTCTTGGCGAATGCGCCGTTGACGGCTCGCTCAAGGCCTCTTTCGAAGCTGTCCAGAAGCCCCACGACTCTCCCCTGGTTGGCTGACGGGTTTACACGATGCTACCGGCTGCTCTTGTGTACCAGCCGGAGATCCGCTGATTTACACCGAGCGGATGACGCGGCGCTCGCCGGGCGGATGACCCCGCGCCTCGGGCCTGCGGCGCTGTCGTGATGCGGCATGTGGGGAGAATCCGGCCCGGGATGCCCCAATTGCCGCAATAAGCCCGACTCACCCGGCTGCGACGCCGACTGGTGGGCTCAGACCCCAGTCGCCCTGTGGTAATCTCGTTCGGTTGGCGCCTCGTGCGGCAATGTTAGGCGCGAGTGGCGGAATTGGTAGACGCGCACGGTTCAGGTCCGTGTGTTGGTAACGACGTGGGGGTTCAAGTCCCCCCTCGCGCACAGAACGGCCGGCAGACAGATATCTCTGGATGCCGGCCTTTTTTGTTGCCAGAGACAGCTGCGTCATCCACCGCTTCGCCATGCACCACGATTGCCGTATGACAGATCTCGCTAAGCACCCTCTCCTCGCCGGTCTCCGCGAAGGGTCTTCACTGCGCTGGAGCCAGTCCAATGGTGACTTCGACATGGATCATTCCGCCTTCGAGCAGGTCGAGGTGTCGATCACGGATGCCACGGTCCGCGTTCGTGCGCGCACCGATCTCGACATGCTCAGCTTCTACTGGGATGCCGATCCGGCCCAGATCGAGGATGACAAGGACCTCATCCGCGGCTTTCTCGGAACGCTGCCGGGAGTGATTGTCGACCCCGGCGATGAGAACTGGGAGACCTACGACATCTGGGTCGACGTGACACCCGATTCGTTCGACGTGGCCCTCGAGTCGGTATTCGACGTGCTCGATGTCGCGGAGAACCACCCGAGCGGCGCGCGCTTCGCAGAATTGCTCGACGTGCGCCCCGGGGAGGAGGTCATCGCGTTCTGGACCGACCTCCGCCGGTACCTCGAGTCGCAGCGGGTCGCGGACGGCAGCGCTGCAGACGCGGGACCGGTCGCGCCGAAGCCCTGAGCGGGCCGAGGGCTACTCTGGGGGACACCATGACCGCCACCGCACCCCGCTCGCTGGCGGCAAGGGTTCGATCGCTGCCCGGCTGGGCCGCCCTGCTGCTGGTCTACGCCGCATCCCGCGTGTACAGCACCACACTTCTCGGCAGCATGTTCGGGATGGCCCAGGCGCACGACTGGGACCTGCCGAGTTCCCGCCCCGACCAGTCGTTCTTCAACTTCTCGACCAGCTGGGACGGCACCTACTACCGTCGGATCGCCGAGCACGGGTATCCGAGCGAGCTGCCCGTCGATGCCGACGGTTTCGCGGTGCCCAACGTCTGGGCGTTTATGCCGGTGTTCCCGTTTCTCGCGAAGCTGCTCGCCCTGACCGGGATGCACTTCGACGTCGCCGCGGTGATCGTGGCAACCCTCGCGGGCGCGGGAGCCGCGCTCGTGCTGCACCGCCTCGTCGCGAGTGTCTCGAACCCGGTCGCTGCGCTGTGCACGACCGCGCTGTTCTGCTTCGGTCCTCTGGGCTTCCTGCTGCAGGTCGGTTACGCGGAGAGCCTGTTCCTGCTGCTCACCTTCGCGAGCCTGCTCGCACTCGTGCAGCGGCGATACGTTCTGCTGACCGGCCTCGCCCTCGTCGCGGCGTTCGTGCGTCCGGGGATCCTCGCCGTCGCGCTTGCGCTCGCCGTGCACTTCATTGTGCGCTGGTTCTCGAAGGACCCGTTCCCGTGGCGTGATCGCATCGTCATCGTGGTGGGCGGGCTGCTCATCGCCGCCGCCGGACTCTCCTGGATGCTGATCGCCACCGCGGTCACCGGTCACGAGAATGCCTACCTCGAGACGGAGCTCGCCTGGTGGGTGGGCCTGGTCGGGCGCCAGCACTTCGTGCCGCTCACCCCGTGGTTCGCGATCTCGTGGCGGTGGCTCGGGATCGGGGGCGTCATCCTCGTTCTCCTGATCAGTGCCGGCTTCGTCGTAGCGCTTACCCGCCGGTCGACTCGTGCACTGGGACTCGATGTTGTCGCCTTCTCCGCCAGCTATGGCCTGTACCTGCTCGCCGTCTTCCTGCCGCAGCAGAGCACGTTCCGCCTGCTGCTGCCGCTCACGCCGCTGCTCGGCAACCAGACACTGTGGAACTCGCCCGTGCGCCGCTGGGTCCTGCTCGGCACGGGCGCCGCGCTCCAACCGGTCGGCGTCGTCATGCTCTGGTTCCTGACCTACCCGTAGTCTCGTCTCACTCGCACCTTCCGCAGAAAGCTTCGCCGTGGCATCCCCATCAACAATCATTGTGATTCCGACCTACAACGAGATCGACAGTCTCGGCCCCGTCGTCGCCGCTGTTCGCGCTGCCGTGTCCGACGCGCACGTGCTCGTCGTCGACGACAACAGTCCCGACGGAACCGGTGCGCTCGCCGATCGCCTCGCCGCGGGCGACGAGCAGGTGCACGTGCTGCACCGCCTCGCCAAGGACGGCCTGGGCCGCGCCTACGTCGCCGGGTTCACCTGGGCGCTCGAGCGCGACTTCGGGCGCATCGTCGAGATGGACGCCGACGGCTCCCACCAGGCCAGCGAGCTGCCGCTTCTGCTCGCCGCCCTCGACGCCGGCGCGGACGCCGCGATCGGCACACGCTGGATGCCCGGCGGCAGCGTGCACGACTGGCCCCTGCACCGACGACTCATCTCGCGAGCCGGCACGGGATACGCCCGGCTGATGCTGCGCTCGAGACTGCGCGACCTGACCTCCGGCTACCGGGCCTTCACCCGCCGCGCGCTCGAATCGATCGACCTCGACCGGGTGCAGGGTGCCGGTTACGTCTTCCAGATCGAGATGGCGGCCAGGCTCAGCAAGCGCGGGATGCGCGTCACCGAAGTGCCGATCACCTTCGTCGAGCGGCGTGCCGGCGCTTCCAAGATGTCTACCGCGATCGTGCTGGAAGCGATGACCTGGGTAACGAAGGCCGGTTTCTCGCCCCGGAAGCTGAGCTGAGCCCCGACTAGACCGTACGCGCGAACGGGTCGAAATCGACCGGCATCGAGCCGATCTCACCGACCGTGCTCTCCACGTTCACAAACGCACCGGTTGCGGCCGAGTGCTGCGCCGAGACCATGGTGTCGAGCACGTGGTAGCCGAGTTCGCCGGTGGCGAGGTGCGGGCGTCCGGTGCGGATCGCACGGGCCAGGTCGAGGGCGCCGAGGCCACGTCCGACGACGATGCCCTCCTCGGGGATCTCCTCCCAGACCGGCTCATCGCCGTGCGCAGTCAACGCACGCACAACGGCGATGCGACCGCTGAACATGTTGGGATCCGGCAGCACGATGGTGCCCTCGGTGCCCGAGATCTCTACAACGCCGGTGCGGTACAGCGGCGAGTCGAAGCTCAGCATCGACTGCGCCTGGGCGCCCTTCTCGAACTGCGCGAGCACGGTGATCGTGGACGGCACCTCGACCGGGAACGATGCGCCGGCATTGTCACCGACGAGGATCGTGCGCTCCTCGGTGGCCTTCATCCCGAGCGCGGCGACCGTCGCGACCGGACCGAGCAGCTGCACGAGCGAGGTGAAGTAGTACGGCCCCATGTCGAAGAGCGGGCCGGCTCCGTGCGCGAACAGGAACGCCGGGTTCGGGTGGAACAGCTCCGGCCCCTGCCACTGCATCTGCGTCTGCGCGAACAGCGGGCGCCCGATGAGGCCCGCCTCGATCGCGCGCTTCGCCGTCTGGATGCCCGGGCCGAGCACGGTGTCGGGAGCGACGCCGACACGCAGGCCCGCTGCATCCGCCGCATCGAGCAGGGCGCGCGCACTGGCGAGATCCGTTCCGATCGGCTTCTCGCTCCAGACGTGCTTGCCTGCCGCGATGATTCGGGATGACACCTCCGCGTGTACGGCGGGGATGGTCAGGTTGACCACGATCTCAACGCCGGCGTGCGCAAGCACATCGTCGGCCGAACCGGACAGCGCGATGCCGTGCTTCGCGGCCTGCGAGGCAGCGCGGTCGAGGTCGAGGTCGCCGACGATGAGCACCTCGAGGTCGGGAAAGCTCGCCAGGTTCTCGAGGTAGGTGTCGGAGATGTTGCCGACGCCGATGACGCCGATGCCGACCGTGCCGGAACCCTGGGGGGTGAACTGTGCCATTAGGAGAGTCCCCTTTCGCTGAGGAATGCGTAGCTGGTGGCGACGCCCTCGAAGATGTCTCCCGAGTAGGCGTCGAACTCGACGATGGCGAGCTCGAGGTGCTGCGCCGCGTCGAGCGAGGCGGCGAGCGGAACAACGCCGGTGCCAGCCGGGACCTGGTCGGTCGGTTTGGTCTCGAGGCCGGGCGCCGGGTCGAGCGTGCCGTCCTTTACATGAACCGCGACGAGGCGCTCACCGAGTGCGGCGACGAGAGCCGGGACATCCGCCCCGCCCGCAGCGGCCCAGTACAGGTCGAGTTCGATGACGACGGCGGGGTCGAGCAGTTCGACGAACACCTCGAAGGCGAATCGGCCGTCGATCGTGTTCTGGAACTCCTGGTTGTGGTTGTGGTACCCGACGGTGATGCCGTGAGCGGCAGCGGCGACGGCCGCCTCGTTGAGGCGATTCGCCGTGTCGGTGATCGCCTCGACGGTGGTCCAGCGGTCGGGCGCCACGAAGGGGTCGATGACAGTGGTCATGCCGAGCTTCGCGGCGGCAGCGAACACGGCGTCGAGGTCGGGCGGCGCGGGAGCCGTTGGGTCGAACGGGTTGAGCGCGTCGGAGGCGAGCGAGGTGTGGCCGCTGCGCGCGCTCAGGCCGTGGCGCGCGAAGGCGGCGGCGAACTCGTCGGCGCGGGCCACGAAGTCGAATGCCTCGACGGTCGTGAAGCCGAGCTCGGCGATGCGGGCGAGGGTGCCGTCGAGGTCTTCGGCGAGCTTGTCCTTCACCGTCCACAACTGCACGGAAATGGTGGGTGTCGTCATGGGATCTTCCTTCATCATCGGCGGACGACAAATAAAATACCAGAAATACCTCCACGTGGAGGTTTATTTTTCGAGCGGGCGCGAGACGGCTAGCATTGCGGCATGACAGCGGCCCCCGTTCAGCCCGGCGACGCCGCCGCGGCCCGCGCCGGCAGCTACCCGAAGGGCGTCGCCCGGCGCCAGGAGATCCTCACCCGCGCGATCGAGGTCTTCGCCGCCAAGGGCCTCGAGGGAACCTCGCTGCGAGCCATCGCCGAGGCGATCGGCGTCTCGCACGCAGCCCTGCTGCACTACTTCCCCTCCCGCGAGGAGCTGCTCATCGAGGTGCTCAAGGCGAACGAGACCCGGTTCAACGCCACTGACGCCGAGCGTGACCCGACAGAGATCGTCGGCATCATGACGAATGCCGCGCACCGCAACGTGGGCATCCCCGGCATGGTGTCGCTCTACTCGAGCATGCTCGCCGGCTCGATCGAAGAGGGCAAGGAGTACTCGCGCGAGTACTTCTCCGGGCGCTTCGAGCGATTGCGCGCCAAGCTCGTGAGCCGCATCCAGATCGGACAGGCTGCGGGAACCGTGCGCACCGACCTCGATCCGGAGGCTCTCGCCGCCCTCGTGATCGCCGCCTCCGACGGCTTGCAGGTGCAGTGGCTGCTCGATCCGAAAGTCGACATCGCCGGCAGTCTCGAGCTGCTCGACGTCATCCTCGCCCCCGCCCAGGAGAAGAAGTGACCGGATTCAACGACCGCATTATCGAAGAGTTCCGCGCCAATGACGGTGTAGTGACTACTGCCGGTTTCGGCGACAGCCTCGTGCTCGTGCACTCGGTCGGCGCGGTCAGCGGTGAGCCGCGCATCAATCCGCTGATGGCGATCGAGCAGGGCGGCGGCTGGTTGATCGCGGCGTCGGCTGCGGGTGCGCTGCGGCATCCCGCCTGGTATTTCAACCTTCTGAAGACTCCGGATGTCTCGATCGAGACCGGTACCGCAACGCGCGAGGTGCACGCCACCGACCTCGTCGGGGCCGATCGCGATGCGGCCTGGCGGCTCTTCACCGACCGATCGCCAGGATTCCGCGAGTACGAGGTGCGCGCGGGGGACCGGGTGATCCCGGTGGTCCGGCTCGACCCCCGGTAGGCCGACTCTTCGACAGGCTCAGGGACCGTCGAGACGGAAAAACTAGGCTGGCAGCATGCGACTGATTCTTGTGCGGCACGGCCAGACCACGTCCAATGTGGCGGGAGCGCTCGACACTGCGACGCCCGGCGCTGAACTGACCGAGCTCGGGCGGGAGCAGGCTGCGGCGCTCCCCGCGGTACTCGCGCGCGAGAGGCTCGACGCGATCGTGGTCTCGACCCTCGTGCGCACGCAGCAGACCGCCGCACCGCTCGCGGCCGCGACCGGAATCGAGCCGATCGTGCGGGCCGGGATCCGCGAGGTCGAGGCCGGCACGCTTGAGATGAAGAGCGACCGGAAGTCGGTGATGGCGTACCTGACCGCGTTCGCCAGCTGGGCGACCGGCGACCTCGAGGCACGGATGCCCGGTGCCGAGAACGGCCACGAGGCCTTCGACCGCTTCGACGCCGTCGTCGCCGAGTTCGCCCACCACCAGACCCTGCTGATCGTGAGCCATGGCGCGATGATCCGCTACTGGGCAGCCCGCGCGGCAAGCAACATCGATGGTCCGTTCGTGCGCGACCACATCCTCAGCAACACCGGCGTTGTGGTGCTGAACGGGTCACCCACCGAGGGCTGGATCGTGGAGAGCTGGCTCGGCCTCCCGGTGGGAGGCCCGGCCGTCACCGATCTTGCTGCAGACGGGCCGACGGACTAGCGGCTCCCGGCCGGGATTAGTGTGATCAGATGCGAATCCTGGCCACGGTCCTGGCGGCAACGCTCGCCCTGGCGGGCTGTGCATCCGTCGTCGAGCAGGATCCACCGATGCAACCGGCCAGCTCGGCGGCCGACGTGGACCTGAGCGACCCCGCAAAGAAGGACATCGCGATGCAGCTCGTGTCCAGTGCCGAGAACTCGTCGCTCGACTGGAAGGCGCAGTACTCCTACATCGAGGACATCGGCGACGGCCGCGGCTACACCGCCGGCATCATCGGCTTCTGCTCGGGCACGGGCGACATGCTCGAACTCGTGCGGGCCTACACCGATGAGGTGCCCGGCAACCCGCTCGCCACCTTCCTGCCCGCGCTCGAAGCGGTGAACGGAACGGACTCGCACGAGGGTCTCGACGGGTTCCCCGAGGCGTGGGAGGCTGCGGCTTCTGACGAAGCGTTCCAGGCGGCGCAGAACGCCGAGCGCGATCGGGTCTACTTCGACCCCTCGGTCGCCCTCGCCAAGCAGGACGGCCTCGGAATCCTCGGCCAGTTCGCCTACTACGACGCCGCGGTCATGCACGGCTTCGAAGGCATGGAGTCGATTCGGGACGTCGCTCTCGGCGACGCCGAAACCTCGGATGAAGTGACCTACCTGAATGCCTTCCTCGATGCTCGCGAAGAGGAGATGCGCAAGGAGGAGGCGCACGAGGACACCACACGGGTCTCGACCGCGCAGCGCGTGTTCCTCGACGACGGCAACCTCGACCTGCACCTTCCGCTCGCCTGGCACGTGTACGGCGACGCGTTCCTGATCCCGGCCGAGTAGCGCCAACCTGTACGTCTCATGAGCGACCCGGGGCGCGGTGATAGGTTCAGCCAATGAGCAGGATCGTCGCCGTCGCCCCGGAGTTGCCGGCGTACTCGTACCCCCAGCACGAGATCACCGCGGAGCTCGTGCCGCTGCTCACCAACGGCACCTCGCACCGCGCCGTGATGGAGCGCACGCACGCGAACTCCGGCATTGGAACCCGGCACACCGCCCTTCCGCTCGAGCGTTACCGCGACCTGGGCACCTTCCGGCAGACCAACGACATCTTCATCGAGGTGGCGACCGATCTCTGCTCGCGCGCGCTGACGAGAGGGCTCGCTGATGCGGGGCTCGTGGCATCCGATGTCGACTTCGTCATCTTCACGTCGGTGACCGGTCTCTCCGCGCCGAGCATCGACGCGCTCCTGGTGCAGCGCCTCGGCCTGCGGTCGGACGTCAAGCGCCTGCCCTCGTACGGCCTCGGCTGCATGGCGGGGGCCGCGGGCATCTCCCGCCTGCATGACTACCTGCTCGGCCACCCGACCGGTGTGGCCGTGCTGCTGAGCGTCGAACTCTGCTCGCTCACCCTGCAGCGTGGGGACGAGTCGATGGCAAACTTCGTGGCGACCGGCCTGTTCGGAGACGGCGCCGCGGCCGTGATCATGGTCGGCGAAGATCACCCCAAGGCTGCCGGCCCGCGCGTCGTCGACACCCGCAGCGCGACCTACCCCGATTCAACCGACGTCATCGGCTTCCTGGTCGGCGAGACCGGGTTCGAGATCGTGCTCTCGCCGGGCGTGGCCGATGTGATCGAGAAGCATTTTCCCGAGGATGTCGCAGCCTTCCTCTCAGCGAACGCACTCACCATCGACGCCGTCGACACCTGGGTCGCCCACCCAGGTGGTCCCAAGGTGCTCGAAGCATTCGCGTCGTCGCTCGGCCTGCCGCCCGGGGAACTCGCCCTCAGCTGGGCCTCGCTCGAGCGGGTCGGCAACCTGTCGTCCGCCGCAGTGCTGCACGTGCTCGCCGACACGATCGCTGCGGGCAACGCGGGGCCGACCGGACTGCTGTTCGCCCTCGGCCCGGGTGTCTCGGCCGAGTTCGTGCTGCTGGAGTGGCCGACATGATCTGGTTCCTCCTGCTGATCCTCGCCACCGGCGCCGAGCGACTCTACGAGCTGGTGATCTCAAAGCGCAACGCGGCGCTCGCCTTCTCCCGCGGCGGGATCGAGTACGGGCAGGGACACTTCCCGTGGATGGTCGCACTGCACACCGGCTTTCTCGTGGCCTGCCTCGCCGAGGTGTTCCTGCTCGATCGCCCGTTCATCACCGGCCTCGGCTGGACCATGCTCGTTATCGCGCTGCTCTGCCAGGCCGGGCGCTACTGGGTGATCCGGGCGCTCGGCGAGCAGTGGAACACCCGCGTCATCATCGTTCCTGGCGCCGGTCGGGTCGAGCGTCGCGGTCCCTACCGCTTCACCTGGCTGCCCCACCCTAACTACCTGATCGTGGTCATCGAGGGGATCGCCCTCCCACTCGTGCACTCGGCCTGGATCACGGCTCTCGCCTTCACGATTCTCAACGCCGTGCTGCTGCTCGGCTTCCGCATCCCCACCGAGGATCGAGCACTGAAGCAGTTGACGCCATGAGCGTTCTCGTCATCGGGGGTGGACCCATCGGGCTCGCGGCGGCGATTGAGGCGCGTCTCGCCGGCTTCTCGGTCACGGTCGTCGAGCCGCGCTACCTGGAGCCGGGTGGCATCGACAAGGCCTGCGGCGAGGGGCTGATGCCCGGCGCCCTTCCCCTGCTCGAGCGCCTCGGCGTGCACCCGGAGGGCATGCCGCTGCGGGGAGTCAGCTATCGCAGCGCGAGTCGTCACGTCGACCACCTGTTCGAGAACGGCGACGGCCTCGGCGTTCGTCGGACGACGCTGCAGACCGCCCTCGCGGAGCGCGCCGCCGAACTCGGAGTGGTCACCATGCCCGGGCGAGCACACCGGATCGAGCAGGATGACTCGGGGGTCAGTGTGACGCTCGCCGCGCCATCCGGAATCACGCCCGATGTGCTGCGCGCCGACTGGGTTCTCGGCTGCGACGGCCTGCACTCGGTGGTCCGTCGGGAGATCGGGCTCAACACGGCCATCAACCGCACCTCGAGAGCACGGCGTCGATTCGGATTCCGGCAGCACTTCGCGGTGGCGCCGTGGAGCGAGCTCATTGAGGTTCACTGGACGCCGAGCGTCGAGGCGTACGTCACGCCGGTGTCGCCGACCGTGACCGGCATCGCGCTGCTCGGTCCTCCCGGCACCGATTTCCTCGCGGAGATCGCCAAGGTGCCCGAGCTCGCAATCCGCCTGCTCGGCGCGGCCCCGGCCAGCGCGTTGCGCGGGGCAGGCCCGTTCCACACTCGCGCGCGCAAGCCGAGCGAGGGACGCGTGCTGCTCGTGGGTGATGCTTCGGGTTACGTGGACGCGATCACGGGAGAAGGCCTTCGACTCGGATTCGAGCAGGCTCGCGTCGCCGTCGCGAACGTGACCGCGGGCACGCCGCGCGGCTACGACTCGGACTGGCGCCGGGTGACGCGCGACTTCCGTGCCCTTACCAACGGCCTCGTGTCGGTCGCCAACGGGCCGCTGCGCTCGGCGATCGTGCCGCTCGCCCAGCGCCTGCCGCGCGTGTACGGCTCCGTGGTGGAGCGCCTCGCCCGCTGACCAACCCTCGAAAAGTGCTCCAACCGCCCGGTTATGGGGCACTTTCTGCAGTTTGGCGACGACCGATCCGCGAGATCACGAACCCGAACGCGCCCGCGATGAAGAACATCAGTACGCCGTAGACGGCCGCGGGCAGCGACATCTCGACACTGCCGATCACCGTCTGCGCGATGACGATCGCGAGCGTCGCATTGTGGATGCCGATCTCGAACGAGCTCGCGATGGCCTGTGCTCTCTCGATCCGCAGGAGCCGCGGCACCACATAGCCGATCGTCAGGCTGATCGCGCAGAACAGCACGGTGATCAGGGCGAGCTGGGCGAAGTTGGCGAGCAGCACATCCCGATTCGACACGACCGCGCCCACGATGACCACCGCAAGGATCACGATCGACGTGATGCGCACGGGCTTGTCCATTCGCGCGGCGAAGGCCGGTTTCCACCAACGCACGAGCATGCCGAGCGCGACCGGCAGCAGCACGATCGCAAACACCTCGACGGCCTTTGAGAACTGGATGCCCAGGCTCCTGTCCTCCGCCTGGAACACGGCGAAGGCGAGATTGGTGAGAAGCGGCAGGGTGACGACGGCAATGATCGAGTTGATCGCGGTGAGGCTGATGTTGAGGGCGATGTCGCCGCCGAACAGGTGGCTGTAGAGGTTCGCGGTGGTGCCGCCGGGCGAGGCGGCGAGCAGGATCATGCCGACCGCGAGCAGCGGCGGAAGCTGGAACGCCACGACGAGCGCGAAGCAGATCGCCGGCAGGAGCAGCAGCTGAACGACCAGGGCGATGACCACCGCCCGCGGATGCCGGCCGACGCGCGCGAAGTCGCTGAGGGTGAGGCTCAGGCCGAGCCCCAGCATGATGATGCCGAGGGCGACGGGCAGAACGATGGTGGTCAACACTGATCCCATGCCCACAGTGTGGCCGAGTGTGGCGTTCTTGGCTAGCGGGTGGCCGCCTGGATGAGTCGGGTGAGGGAGTCGCGCACCGACTCGAGTTCGGCGACGTCCACACCCAGGCGCGACACGATCTGGCCGGGAACGAGTTCGGCCTTCGTGCGCAGGGCGCGACCGGCCGCGGTGAGCGTCACGGCGAGGGCGCGTTCGTCGGCGGAGCTGCGGTCGCGCGTGATGAGCCCGGCACTCTCGAGCCGCTTGAGAAGCGGGGTCAGCGTCGCGGGTTCGAGCAGCAGGGCGTCGGCGATATCGCGGCCCGTGCGCGGGCTGCGCTCCCAGAGCGCGAGCATCACGAGGTATTGCGGGTGGGTCAGCCCGAGCGGTTCGAGCACTGGCCGGTACACGGCGATGACCGACCGGGATGCCGCGGCGAGGGCGAAGCAGACCTGGCGGTCGAGGGCGAGGGGGTCGACGTCCGTCATGCCCTGAGTATACTAATGCTTAGTACACTAACGAAAGCGAAGACAGTGGCAGCCAAGGCACCGTGGTGGGATCGACTGAACGGCGCCCTGCGTCCGTACATCGGGCCGCCGCCACTCGGACCGTACAACGAAGACCCGCTTCCGCCCACCCAGGCCAAGGCCTGCCCGCTCTGCGGCAAGCCGATGTCGGAGCACGAGTTCACCCGCAGCACCGATCACACGGCCACGCGGATGTATTGCCCCTGAGTCAGGCCAGTGGACGCTGGTCGGGATCGCCCGCCGTGTCGCCCCGGGAGTGCAGCCGCTGCGTGCTCGAGCCGAAGGGCAGCGCGACCGGCTTGCGGCGGAGCCCGCGCAGGTACGCGACGAACCCCTGCCGCACTTCCTTCTCGTTCGGCACGAGGCCAGCGGTGTGCAGGTCGTCGATCAGCGGCATCGTGAGGTCCACGGTCGTCGCGTCGCCGGTCGCCCGGGCCAGGTAGTCGTCGATCTCCGCGAGGAAGGCCGCGTCGTCCGGCAGCGTCAGGTCGAGGCTGATGTCCGCGGCCGTCTCGTAGTTGTTGAGCAGGCCACCCGACGTGAGATTGCTCGAGCCGATGATCACGTTGGCCCGGTCGGAACCCCGGAACAGGTAGACCTTGGGGTGGTAGATGCCACCGGTGGGGGAGTGGATGACGCGTGCCGTCATCCCGAGTTCGAGGATCGCCCGCAGTCCCTCGGTCGATGCGCCACGCGCGTCGATCCCGACCAACACGTCGAGTCGCGCGCGAGCGGTGAAGGCGCGCACCTCGTGCTCGATGAGCCGCAGCCCGCTGCGCTTGACCCACGCGACGCTGAAGACGGCCGCGCTGAAGGTCTCGTCGGAGAGGTGGCGCTGCAGCCGTGACCGCACGGAGGTGCCCTCGTGAAAGGGGCCGGACAGGAACTCGGAGCGCATGACTGAACGATAGGCGCTCAGCCCAGCAGAAGACCCTGAAGTTCGGCGGCCGTCTTCACCGAGGCCACGGTGCCCGCCTGCTCGGCCGGGGACCCGTAGCCCCACTCCACGAAGATGGTCGGGATGCCGTTGGCCGCCGCTCCGTGCACGTCATGCGAGCGGTCGCCCACCATGACGGGGTTCGACGTGTCTGCGCCTGTGGCCTTCAAGCGCACGATCGCCTCGGCGACGACGTCGGCCTTTGCGCTGCGCACCTCGTCGGCGGACGCGCCCGTGATCACGTCGAAGCAGCTCGCGATGGAGAAGTGCTCGAGGATCAACGTGGCCGGCAGCTCGGGCTTCGACGTCGCGAGCGAGAGCGGGACGGGCGACGCGTGGATCGCGCGAAGCAGGTCGGGCAGCCCGGTGTATATGGTGGCGTCGTGCACGCCGGCCTCAAGGTACTGCGGGCGGTAGATGGCGAGCGCCTCCTGCGACTGCTCGGGGGTGAAGCCCGCGAGATCGCGGAAGGAGTCGAGGATGGGCGGGCCCACGTAGGCGAGCAGCTCGGACGGGGTCGGGATCGGCAGACCCAGCTGCTCGAACGTGTAGGCGAGGGTCGCGGTGATCCCGGGCGCCGAGTCCACGATGGTGCCGTCGAGGTCGAACAGGATGCAGCTGTATGGGGTGCTCATAGGCGGCCCAGTTTACGGGCGCGACGTGTCAGGCACGTGCCTCGTCGTACCGGTCGCGACTCGCGGCGAACTCGTCCTTGTATTGGTAGGCCCACCGGGCGAGCGCACCGATCGGCTCTTTCAGAGTCTCGCCGAGCGAGGACAGCGCGTACTCGACCCGCGGCGGGATCTCGGGGAAGCTGGTGCGCGTGACCAGCCCGTCGCGTTCGAGTCGCTGCAGAGTGACCGTGAGCATGCGCTGCGATATACCCGGGATGTCGCTCGCCAGGCTCCCGTACCGCCGCGGCCCGTGCTCGAGCAGGCTGATCACGAGCATGCTCCACTTGTCGCCGACGCGATCGAGGATGTCGCGCACATGACCGGCGGTCTCGGAGTCGCGACGGCAGAGCTGCTCGATGTCCGGTTCGATCATTTCTTACTCCCGTGTGCGTGACCGGCATGGAAGTGCGTGAGCGGTCTCGACTATAAATACTTCTCGTGCGTTACGCACGCAAAGTAACTGTAACGGAGTCATCATGGAAATCGCCCTCTGGATCGTCGCATCGATCGTCGCCGCCTTCTACCTGATGGCGGGCGGGATGAAGACCTTCAAGACCGTGGACTTCGTCGAGAAGGCACCATGGGCGAAGCGCATGGGTGTCCCGCTCGTTCGCGTCGTCGGAATCCTCGAACTGCTCGGCGCTGTCGGCATTGTGCTGCCCCAGCTCACAGGTATCGGCGCTCCGGCCCTCACAATCATCGCGGCCGGCTGCCTCGCCCTTGTGCAGATCGTGGCGATCGGCATTCACATCGCCGAGAAGTCCCTCGGCAGCCTGCCCATCAATGTCGCGATGGTCATCCTGCCACTGTTCGTGATGATCGGGCGGCTCTTCTGGGTCTAGTCAGAAGAGGCGCGAGTGCGGGTCATCCAGACCGCGCAGTTCGTCATAGTCGAGGATGACGCAGCGGATACCCCGGTCCTGCGCGAGAGTGCGGGCTTGCGGTTTGATCTCCTGCGCGGCGAAGACTCCGGCGACCGGCGCGAGCAGCGGGTCGCGGTTCATCAGCTCGAGGTAGCGGGTGAGCTGCTCGACGCCGTCGATGTCGCCACGGCGCTTAATCTCGATCGCAACCGACTTGCCCGCCTCATCGGTGGCGAGAATGTCGACCGGCCCGATCGCCGTCATGTACTCGCGACGCACGAGTCGATAGCCGTCGCCGAGCACCTGGATCTGGTCGGCGAGGAGCTTCTGCAGGTGGGCTTCGACGCCGTCCTTCTGCAGGCCGGGATCGACGCCGAGGTTGTGCGAGCTGTCGTGCAGGATCTCGTGGATGGACACGACCAGCAGGTCGGCGGTCTTGGCCGCAGACACCTTCCACAACTCGATCACGCCGAGGGCGGCCTGCTCGGGCTCGGGCTCCAGCACCGTGAGGGTGCAGGGCGGGCTCATCCAGTTGAGCGGCTTGTAGCTCAGCGAGTCGGAGTGCACGAGCACACTTCCGTCGGCCTTGACGAGCAGCAGGCGGGTGGCGAGCGGCAGGTGCGCGCTGAGACGCCCGGCGTAGTCGACGGAGCAGAGGGCTATAACTAAACGCACCCGTCGAGACTACTGGCGCCCGGCGGCCTTCGCGGGCTCGCGAGCCGCACCCGACGCGAAGCCGGCGACGATGACCAGCACGAGCACGACCAGCAGGGCCATGAGGATTCCGACGTGCTCGCCGAGGATCCCGATCACAGGCGGGCCGACGAGGAACGCGCAGTAGCCGATAGTCGCGACGGCGCTCACCCGGGCCGCGGCTGTCTTCGGGTCGTCGGCCGCGGCGGACATGCCCACCGGGAACCCGAGGGCGGAGCCGAGGCCCCAGGCGATGATGCCGATGATCGCGATCGTGGCGTCGGGCACGAAGATGACCGTGCTGAGGCCGAGGATGGCGAGAAGTGCGGACGCGCGCAGCACCGGCACGCGGCCGAACTTGTCGAGCAGCAGCACGCCGCACAGGCGACCGACGGTCATGGCCGTGACGAAGATGCCGAACATAAGCGCACCCGTCTCGTTGGCGACGTGGTGACCGTCGACCATGGCCAGGGCGAGCCAGTCGTTGGCCGATCCTTCGGCGAACGCCATACCCAGCACGATGAGACCGATGAGGATGGTGCGGGGGTCGCGCCAGATGCTGAGGCGTCCGCGCCAGCTCTTGGAGTGATCGTCATCCGCAACCACTTCGGCGTCGTCTTCGACGATGTGCTCCGACTGCAGGTAGCGCAGCGAGATCTGGGCGAGCACGAACATGCCGATGGAGATGACGAGGATGTGCAGCCAGATCGGCACCCCGAGGAGTTCCGCAACGGCACCCAGACCGGCACCGATCATCGTGCCGAAGCTGAAGAAGGCGTGGTAGATCGGCATGATCGAACGGCGGAGCGCGCGCTCGTTGGCCGCGCCCGAGACATTCATGGAGACATCGCAGACGCTGAGCCCCGCGCCGAAGATGGCGAGTCCGACGAAGACGATGACCGAGGATGGGACGACCGTCACCCCGAGTGCCGCGATGACGAATCCGGCCGGGCCGATCGTGAAGCACAGCGCCATCGTGCTGCGTGCTCCGAAGCGGGCGATGAGGTGGCTCGAAGCGAGCAGCCCGATGATCGAGCCGAGGGCGATGCCGAAGATGAGGATGCCCATCTCGAACGTGCTCGCGCCGAGTGCGTCACGGACGGCGGGAACGCGGGCGACCCAGCTGGCCATGCCGATTCCGCAGACGCCGAAGATCACGAACATGGCGTTGCGCCACGACACGACCTGGCTGCGCGTGAGGCCGCCGGGGTAGGTGGTTACGGGTGTCGTCATGGTGGGTGTCGCCTGTTCGAACGGTTCTCGAATCGATTCGATCGAATCGGTTCGACTAAGCTACCAAAATCATGGATGACACGGCAAGCGCGACCCCGCAGCGCCCCAACCTCGCGGCGGTGGCAGCGCTCGCCGGGGTCTCTGCGTCGACCGCATCCCTCGCCTTCAGCGGTGCCGGCCCCGTGTCGGCCGCCACCCGTGCCAAGGTCTTCGCGGCCGCCGAGCAGCTCGACTACGCCGGCCCCGACCCGCGCGCGCAGTCGCTGCGCCGCGGACGATCCGGCATCGTCGGTGTTGTTATGGAGGACCGTCTCGCAGACGCCTTCAGCGACCCGATGAACATCACCATGCTCGACGGCATCGCCGAGGAGCTCGGCCCGCACCACGCCGGACTCCTGCTGCTGACCGGCAGCGCGGAGGGACCGTCGAGCATCCACAACGCACCCGTCGACGCGGTCATCCTGATCGGCTGCAGCACGCGCCTGCTCGACGCGGTGAACGTCTTCCGCCAGCGTGGCGTGCCGATCGTGGCCGTCGAGGCGGAGCGTATGGACGGCGTACTCGCCATCGACCTCGACAATCGCGAGGGGTCCCACCTGCTCGCGCGCCACCTTGAGGAGCTCGGCCACACCGAGGTCGCCATCGTCGCGCTTCCGCTCGAGCCGACCCACGAGCGCGGCCCGCTGAGCGCCGAACGCGAGGCGCGCTCGGAGGGGTTCACGGCGTCGGAGCGGATCGCGGGAGTGCGCGAGGTGTATCCGGCGGCGACGGGAGCCGTTGCATCCGGAAGCACGATCGACGAAGGCTTCACGGCGGGACTCGCTTTGTTAAGGGGTGCCCCGGCTCGCCCCACCGCGATCATCGCGCAGAGCGACCTACTCGCTGTGGGCGTGATCCGTGCCGCGCTGAGTCTCGGCCTGCGCGTGCCGGAGGACCTGAGCGTAGTCGGCTTCGACGGCATCAGGCTCGACGGCATCGCACCACACGACCTCACCACCATGGTTCAGCCTTCCCTCGAGAAGGGGCGCGCGGCGGGTCGGGGCGTGCTCGCGCTGCTCGACGGGGACATGGTCGCGCCCGTGCAGTTCACGAGCGAGTTCCACCGCGGGGCGACGACCGGCCCCGTGCCGCGCTGATCAGCACGCGGCCGCCGCGCAGCCCAGCCGATTACGCTGGTGCCATGACCGCCGAAACCCCCCTCCCCTCCGGAATCGACCTCGCCGAACTCGACGAGAGCGTTCGCCCCCAGGACGATCTCTTCCGCCACGTCAACGGCAAGTGGATCAACCGCAGCGAGATCCCGAGCGACAAGGCGCGCTACGGGTCGTTCCACGTGCTGGCGGAAGAAGCCGAGAAGGCCGTGCGCGACATCATCGTCGAGGCGCAGGATGCCGAGCCCGGCACCGAAGAGCGCAAGCTCGGCGACGTCTATGCGAGCTTTATGGATGAGGCAGCCGTCGAGGCCCGCGGCGCCCAGCCGCTGACCCCGCTGTTCGAGCAGATCGGCCCGGTCGACTCGATCGAGGCGCTGCTGCCAGTCATCGGCGCGCTGGAGCGTGGTGGCACGAGCGGGTTCCTGCAGGCCTTCGTCGACAACGACCCGGGCAACCCCGAGCGCTACCTCGTCTTCCTCGAGCAGGGCGGCCTGGGCCTCCCCGATGAGTCGTACTACACCGACGAGAAGTTCGCCGACATCCGTACCGCCTACCTCGTGTTCCTCGAGAAGATGTTCGGCCTCGCCGGGCTGAGCGATCCAGCCGAGCGTGCGAAGCGTGTCTTCGATCTCGAGACCGAGATCGCCGACTTCCACTGGGACAACGTCGCCACCCGCGACAGCGAGGCGACCTATAACCTCGTCGACTGGTCAGACGTTGTGGCGAAGTCGCCGCTGCTCGAATCGTGGTTGACGGCGATGGATGTGCCGGCGAATTCCTTCGCGGAGGTCGTCGTTCGACAGCCCAGCTTCGTCGAGGGCCTGAGCACGCTGTTCAGCGCTGATCGCCTCGAAGCGTGGCGGGATTGGGCGCGCTGGCAGGTCATCCGCTCGAACGCTGCCTACCTCTCGAGTGACTTCGTGAACACCAACTTCGACTTCTACGGCAAAACCCTCACCGGAACGCCCGAACTGCGCGCCCGGTGGAAGCGTGGCGTGAGCCTCGTCGAGGGCTCGCTCGGCGAGGCGGTAGGCCGCACCTATGTCGCCCGTCACTTCCCCGAGGCCGCGAAGACAGCCATGGACGTGCTCGTCGCCAACCTCGTCGAGGCCTACCGCCAGAGCATCACGAACCTCGCCTGGATGGGCGAGGAGACCCGCGCCCGCGCGATCGACAAACTCGAGAAGTTCACCCCCAAGATCGGCTACCCGGTGAAGTGGCGCGACTACAGCTCGCTCGAGATCGATGCCGCCGACCTGCTCGGCAACGTGCGCGCCGTGAATGAGTTCGAGTTCCAGCGCGAGCTCGGCAAGATCGGCAAGCCGCTCGACCGCGACGAGTGGTTCATGACGCCGCAGACGATCAACGCGTACTACAACCCCGGCTTCAACGAGATCGTGTTCCCCGCCGCGATCCTGCAGTATCCCTTCTTCGATGAGACACGGGATGCCGCCGCCAACTACGGTGCCATCGGGGCGGTCATCGGCCACGAGATCGGCCACGGCTTCGACGACCAGGGCGCCAAGTACGACGGCGACGGCCGCCTCGTCGACTGGTGGACCGCAGACGACAAGGCGGCCTTCGAGAAGCTGACCGGATCGCTCATCGCGCAGTACAACGCCCTCGCCCCCGCGCAGGTGCCGGATCACTTCGTCAACGGTGCGCTCACGGTCGGCGAGAACATCGGCGACCTCGGTGGACTGGCCATTGCGTGGAAGGCATACCTCATCTCCCTCGACGGTGTGGAACCCCCCGTGGTCGACGGTCTCACCGGAGCCCAGCGGTTCTTCCTCTCCTGGGCCCAGGCCTGGCAGCAGAAGGGCAGGGACGAGGAGGTTATCCGTCTCATCTCTATCGATCCACATTCGCCGAATGAGTTCCGCTGCAACCAGATCGTGCGTAACATTGACGACTTCTACACCACGTTCGGAGTCACGGCCTCTGATGCCCTCTGGCTGGACCCGAGCGAGCGAGTCACCATCTGGTAACTCGTCGTCTGCACCACACCCCAGAGGTCCCGAGTGGTTGAGTTAGAGAAAGCCCGAGAGCGCTCGACGCGAGTGCGCGGCCTGCGCGCCGGGCGGCATGTCAGCCCCACCCGCACGCCCCAGTTCGCCGGGAGCTTCGCCGCCCTCGGGCGTCTCGCCTACGAGGGGGCGCAGGTCTCCGCGAACGTTCTCGACCTGCAATCGGGGCAGACCCTCGTGTCGATCGATGATCGCATTGTGCTGCCGACGGCGAGCATCGGCAAGGTGCTGCTTCTCATCGAGGTGTCGGCCCGGCTGACGGGCCGGGATTTCTCCGGCTACGGCATCCTCGACAAAACGCCGCGCGACTCGGTGGGCGACAGCGGCGTCTGGCAGCACATGCAGGCGCCCGCGCTTCCCGTTGCCGACCTGGCGACCCTCGTCGGGGCGACGAGCGACAACCTCGCCACCAACCTGCTGCTCGGGCGCATCGGCCTCGACGCCGTACGGGCCCGCACGGAGTCCCTCGGCCTCACCCGCACCGCACTTCTCGACGTGGTTCGCGACACCCGGGGTCCGGATGACGCCCCACAGCTCTCGGTCGGCTCCACCGCCGAGCTCTCCTGGCTGTTCGGCGCTCTTGCCCGCGGCGAGGTCGTGGACTCGATCACCAGCCAACGGGTGATGAGCTGGCTCTCGCTCAACTGCGACCTCTCGATGGTCGCCGCGGCATTCGGGCTCGATCCGCTCTCGCATCGCCTGCCCGACCACCAGACGCTGCTGGTCAATAAAACCGGCACAGACACAGGCGTGCGCGCCGAGGCGGGCGCCCTGCGCGGCCAGCGTGCGGCAGTCTCCTATGCCGTGTCGATCCAGTTCGCCGACGACAACCTCGAGACGCGACTGCGCGCCCTCACCGCGATGCGGGCCGTGGGCGAAGAGCTGCTGGAATACGTGCACTGAGTCCGACCGACCGGCCGTCTCACGACGGCCGGTCCGGACTCCGGCCGAGCGGTCGCCCGCTCGCCCCACCGGCTGATCCCTTCGGGTGTGGGATAAATCGGCTGGTTCATTGTCGCGGTACATCGCGAAGGCTGTTCATACCCATTACGGGGGGATGGACAATCACCGCCATACCGCACGGCCCGATGAGTCTGGGCGTTTGCTCGGAGACCACTCACAGTAGCCAGCGATACGCTCTAGACATTCCATGCTGGAAGAACGACGTTTTTCGCATTGATCAACGCACACTCGAATTGAAGGAGAACACCATGAAAGGCAAGATCCTTTTGGTGGTCGGCGTGGCCGTCGGCTACGTGCTCGGAGCCCGAGCCGGACGCGAACGGTACGAAGAGATCAAGCGCAACGCCAACAAGTTGTGGAATGACCCGCGCGTGCAGCGCCCGGTGCACCAAGCCGAGGACTTCGTCAAGGACAAGGCTCCCGAGGTTGCGGAATTCCTGGCCGACGGCGCCAAGAAGGTTGTCGGACAGGTGAGCGGCGCCAACAAGCCGAAGACCACTACGCCCCGGAAGACGTCGACGGCCTCGAAGTCCTCGACCACGGAGTAGGCAATCGTGAGCGGGAACGAAACACCCCGGCGGTCGCTGCTCAAGCTCATCGCCGACCTGCCCGGCTTCATCGTCGACCTCGTCAAGAGTGAGATCGAGCAGCTCAAGGCGGAGATCGTCGGCAAGCTCAAGCTCGCGGGCATCGGAATCGGCGCGTTTGCCGTGGCCGGCGTCTTCGCCTTCTTCGCCCTCGGCGTGCTCATCGCTGCGGCCGTCCTCGGCATTGCGACAGCACTCCCGGCGTGGCTCGCGGCACTCATCGTGGGCGTCGCACTGCTGCTGATCGCGGGCATCCTCGCCCTCGTCGGCGTTCAGATGCTCAAGAAGGGCACGCCCCCGACTCCGACCGACACCATCGAGAGTGTCAAAAAAGACGTGGATGCCCTCAAGGGCACCGGAAAGCGAGACTGACCATGACCGACGCCATTCAGACACGTATTGCAACCCAGCGCGCGGCGCTCGAAGACACCCTCGACCAGATCGAGGAGCGCATCAACGTTCCTCGCCAGGTTGGGCGGCTCACCGACAAGGCGAAGGCCTCCTACGACGAGAACCCCGTACCGTGGATCATCGGCGCTACCGCCGTGGCGATCTCGGTTGTGGGAATCGTCGCCTGGGCACTGCTCAGCGACGACTGATCCGGCCGACGTACTGCGGGGATAGCGGTACGGTTCGACCAACAGGCTGGGGGCGTCTTGCTGCGCGAGATCGTGATGGCGCTCATCCGTCCGTTCATGCGGGTGTGGGTCGCGGGCGTTGAAGACGAACTCGACAGCGTCCCACGACCGCGCGACAGACCGCAGGTGCATGCACCCGGCGTCGACAGCGACCGGCTCCTTCTCGTCGGCAGCGGGCCAGCCGCCGGCTGGGGTGTGCTGAGCCATGAGCTCTCCCTCCCCGGGGCCCTCGCGCGATCGCTGTCCCAGGTGACCGGGCGCGGCGCCGTCGTCGACGTCCTGGTCGACCCCGACATGACCGCGGTGAGCGCTCTCCGCCAGCTCGGGGGAAGCAAGCTCTGGCGCTACGACGCGGTGATCCTCATCATCGGTGTGAATGACGCGATCGCGGTCTCGTCCCCGCGAGGCTGGCGCCGCGCAATGGGTGCGCTCCTGCGTTACGCGGAGAGCGCCTCTTCCAAGAGCACGCAGGTGTTCGTGGTTGAGATCCCGCCGATCCGCGCCCTCCGCGTGTTCGACGCCCTGCCCGGACGTCTCGCAGAACGTCACGCTCGCGCGCTCAACCGCATCACCGCCTCCATCGTGCAGGGCCTCGATCGCACGACGGTGGTGCCATTCGAGCCGATCTCCATCCCGACCCCCAATCGCTACCGCAGCCCCGAGGAGTACCGCGCATGGGCGGAGCTGCTCGTGCCGACCATCGCCACCTCGCTCGGCGACCCGCGCAACCACCTCGTGGAGCCGCCCGGCGCCCACAAGGAGCACGAGGAGGAGCGACAGTTGGCCGTCGATGCCCTCGGCATCGTCGACACCGACCCGGAGGAACGTTTCGACCGCATCGTCGCGCTCGCTCGCCGCGCGTTCGGCACCCAGGCCGCCGCCTTCACCGTCACCGACCACCACCGGCACTGGATCAAGTCAGGCGTCGGCACCGAGGTGCCCGAGTTCCTGCGGGCCGAGTCCGTGTGCGACACCACCATCAAGGCGGTCGGCGCCGTGGTGGTGGGTGACCTCAGCCTCGACGCGCGGTTCAGGGACTTTCCCATGGTGATCGACTCGAGCATCCGCTTCTACGCGGGCTTCCCGGTCGAGTCGCCGACCGGGGAGCGCATCGGAGCACTGTGCGTGTTCGATCCGGAGCCGCGCACGGGCGGCGTCGACGAAGTACTGCTGCGCGAGCTCGCCATGCTGGTACAGGCCGAGCTCTGGCACCCGACGAAGGACTAGGCGGTCTGCTCGCCGCGCTCCGGCTTCGGCAGCGAGGTCACGGTCGGCACGCTCACGCCGTACAGCGCGTCGAGGGCGTCGATGAAGCGGGCGGCCTCACCGCTCGAGGCGAGTTCGCGCGCGCGAACGGATGGCCCGTGCAGGATGACCCCGGCGAGATGCCGCAGCGCAGCCTCCGTTTCGCTCGAGTCCCCGGCGCGGGCCCGAGCTCGCTCGATCTCTGCGTCGAGCAGGTCGAATACGTGCGAGCGGAGGGCGACGATCGCCGGTTCCACCGAAGGTGCCGTGGCGAAGGCCGCGGCGGACGTAGCGACGAGGGCGCGGGCGTCCGCGGTCGCGGTGAGTGCCTCGATGGGGGCGTGGCGCGAGATGATCTCGAGGTCGAGCAGTTCAACACCCGGCATGGTGGCGACCGCGGGATCCACGTTGCGCGGCAGCCCCAGGTCGATGACGAGCCTGCGCTCGGCGTTCGCGACGTCGGCAGGCAGGATGGCGAGGGTCGACGTGCAGGTGATGACGACATCCGACACCGCGATCGCGGCGGGTAGCGCCGTCTCGGCGACGATGCCGTATTTGAGGGCGAACTTCTCGGCACGGCCGGAGGGCGAGAAGACGCGCACGTTCGTGGCGCCGCGGTCGCGGAGGGCAGCGAGGGTCGTTGCGGCGTACTGGCCGGTGCCGACGAGCAGCACACGCGCGGCCGACCAGTCGGTGACCCGGCTCGAGGCCAGTTCGAGGCCAAGGCGCACGAGTGAGCGACCGGCGCCGCCGAGCTCGGTGCGACGCTTCACGTCGCGCGAGGTCTGGGCGGCGCGCTGGAACAGCTGCTCGAGGGTGGAGGAGGTGGTGCCGTCGGCGCGCGCGGCGTCGAGGGCGCGGCGAACCTGCCCAGAGATCTCGTCCTCACCGACGACGACCGACTCGAGCCCGCTCGTGACGGCGAACAGGTGCTCGGCAACGTCATCCCCGGTCAGGATGGTGACACTGGCGCGCAGGTCGTCGTGGTCGACGCCACTGCCCGCGCTCATGGCCTCGATCGTGGAGCGAACGGCGACGGCCGTGGCTCCGGTGAGCGGCTCGTCGATGTCGAGGTAGGCCTCGAAACGATTGCAGGTGGCGAGCACCACGGCGCCCGTGACGAAGTCGCTGCCCTCGACGAGTGCGCGGGTCGCTGCGGGTGCGGCGATGGAGAGCTTCTCGAGAACGTCGAAGCTCGCGTTCCGATGGTTAGCAGTCAGGCACAGCAGCACAATCTAATGTTAAGCGCATGCCCCTGTCTCCGAATCATCCCCTCGTCGACGGGCGTACCTCCGACTCGTCCCTCATCTCCGCCTACCGCGGCGAGAAGCAGTCGACTCCGCCTGTCTGGTTTATGCGCCAGGCCGGACGCTCCCTGCCGGAATACCGGGAACTACGGGTCGGAAACAGCATGCTCGACGCCTGCCTAACCCCCGAACTCGCGAGCGAGATCACGCTGCAGCCCGTTCGTCGCCACGGCGTCGACGCCGCGATCTTCTTCAGCGACATCGTGATCCCCATCAAACTCGCAGGTATCGACGTGGAGATCGTGCCGGGACGCGGCCCGGTCATCGCCAACCCGATTCGCACGGCTTCGGATGTGGCGGCGCTCCGTCCCCTCGAACCCGGCGCCCTCCAGCCCGTGATCGACGGCGTCGCCGCAACGGTCGCGCAGCTGGGGGAGACACCCCTGATCGGATTCGCCGGCGCCCCCTTCACCCTTGCCTCCTACCTCGTCGAGGGCGGACCGTCGAAGGATCAGCTCCGCGCGCGCACCATGATGTACGCCGACCCGCAGAGCTGGGCGAACCTGCTCAACTGGTGCGCCGACGTCACGGGCGAGTTCCTGCGCGCGCAGATCGAGGCCGGCGCTTCGGCCGCGCAGCTCTTCGACTCCTGGGTCGGCTCGCTGAGCGAGGTCGAGTACGTCAAGCGTGTCGCCCCGCACTCGAAGCGCGCCCTGTCGCACCTGCGTGGCCTCGACGCGCCGAAGGTGCATTTCGGGGTCGGCAGCAACGAGATGCTGCAGGCCATGTACGGCATCGGAGCGGACGTTATGGGCATCGACTGGCGCATCCCGCTCGACGAGGCGAACCGCAGACTCGGCGGAACCGTGCCACTTCAGGGCAACCTCAACCCCGCCCTGCTCGCCGCACCGTGGAAGACCCTCGAAGCCCACGTGCGCGACGTCGTCGACCGCGGCGGCAAGGCGCCCGCCCACGTGCTCAACCTCGGACACGGCGTTCCGCCCGAGACCGACCCGGCCGTGCTGACCCGCATCGTCGAACTGGTGCACTCCTTGTGACCTCGTTCGTGGTCGTCGGTGGCGGCGTCGCCGGGCTGGTGACGGCTCGTCGGCTCGCGCTGGGTGGTGCGACGGTCGCGCTGCTCGAGGCCTCCGATCGACTCGGCGGCACGGTGACCCACCACGTCGTCGGCGGCCTTGTGCTCGACGCGGGAGCCGAGAGCTTCGCGGTGCGCGGAGACACCGTCGCGGAGCTCGCGACCGAACTGGGGCTCGGCGACGAGATCGTCATCCCGAACCCGGCCGGCGCCTGGCTGCAGCGAGTCCGCGGCGCCGTCGCCCTGCCGGCGACCAGCCTGCTCGGCATTCCCGGGGTGCCGCTCGCGGCCGACGTGATCGACGTCGTCGGGTTCGGTGCCGCCCTTCGCGCTTACCTCGAGACCCTGCTGCCCGGTACCGTCGCGGCGGGGTCCGCGACCCTCGGTGAACTGGTGCGGCGCAGGATGGGGCAGCGCATGCTCGACGAACTCGTGGCACCCGTGACCCACGGTGTGCACTCGCAGCACCCCGACGACCTGCCGCTCGACCGGGTCGCCCCCGGCCTGCGCTCCGCCCTGCGCCGAAGCGGATCGCTCGCTGCCGCCGTGCGCGAGCTGCGTGCATCCGCCCCCGCGGGCGCGGCCGTCGCCGGAATCCGCGGTGGGGTGCATCGGCTGGTCGACGAACTCACGGCCGACCTCGAGCGCCTCGGCGTCGACGTAAGACTCGGAGTGCGCGGCGAGGCGACCGGTCACGGCGATGCGCGGGTTGTGCTCGCCTTTCCGCCCGCACACGGGAGCAGCACACCCGTCGAACTCGCGACACTCGTGGTCGATGCACCGGGGCTGGATGTCGCGCCGCGTGGCTCGGGAGTTCTCGTCGCGAACGGGGTGCCGGGCATCCGGTCCCGCGCACTCACGCATGCGACGGCAAAGTGGCGGTGGCTCGCCGATCGCGCGGAGGGCAAGCATGTGCTGCGGCTCTCCTATGCCGAGGCTCCCGAGAACCTCGCCGATATCGCGAGAGAGGATGCCGCAGCCCTCCTCGGCATCGAACTGCCCCCCTCGGCCGTGCTCGATTTCGCGCGGGTGCACTGGGACCGTCCGAGGGCGGCCCCGGCGCAGGTGGAGGGAGTGACGCAGGTCGGCGAGGTGGCCTCGGGCACGGGTCTTGCGAACGTCGTCGCCCACGCCGAGCGCACAGCGCGCGAGCTGCTCGAACCGCCGGTGCCCGGAGAGGTGCCGGTCGAAGAGCTGCCCGAGGTCTAGTCCAGCACCGTCTAGTCGAGGCTCACCCGGCTGATGCGCACCACGATCTCGGTGGTCGCGCCGTAGGGCAGGGTCGCGCGGATCGCGTCGGCGATCGCGGCGGCGGTGACCGGTGCCTGGGCGGAGGCATCGACCGCGACGTTCGCGACGATGCGCTCGGGGCTCACCTCGACCAGGGCACGGGTACCGCTCACCAGCTCCCTCGCGGATCGCGCGACGGCAGGCTCGGTGGCGTAGAGGGAGACGACTCCCGGCAGAGCAAGCAGCAGCGCATCGAGGTCGCTCATGACTCTCCTCCTTCGGTCGCGATGACGTGCACGTCTTCCACCGTCACGTCGACCGCGGCGATCGACAACTCGGTGTGCTTGAGCAGCGCGGTGTAGACGGCCTGCCGCACGGACTCGGCGGCAGCGCGCACGGGGGTGCCGAGCAGCACGCTGATCGAGACCGCGACCGTGACGTCGGTCTCGCCCTCGAGCGAGCAGCGGCCGACGAGCACTCCGTCGACGGAGTCACCGGCCGAGCGCACCAGCCCACGGATCGCACCCTCGGTGATCGTCAGCCGGGTGAGCGGATCGGTCGAGGCGAGCGGGATGTCCCGACCCGCCTTCACCTCGCGCGTGATCGACGCGAAGAGGCCGCTGAACCAGGACTCGTCGAGGGCGGGTGCCTCGGCGGCGTCGCGCGAGACGAGTTCGCGGGAGAGGGAGCCGTAGCGTTCGAGGGAGGTGAGCACCGCCTGGCACTCCGCATTGTCGTCGATCGCCTCGATGGCCGGGGTGCGGCCACTGTCGAGGTACTCGCTGAGCTGCTCGAGTGTGTACCCGGAGCCGCCGATTCCGTCGTCGGTCATCGCCACACCTCCATTTCCGTCATCACCGTGGCACGAGCGCGAGCGAGTCGTCCGCGCACCTGTGCCACCGTAGTGTCGAGGCGTTCGGCGATCTCCTCGTAGGAGTAGCCACCCACCTCCTTGAGGATCCAGCATTGCCGCTGGCTTTCCGGCATCGCCGCGAGCACGCTCGACAGGGCGTCGAGCTGGGAGGACGCGATCGCCCGGTGCTCAGGACCGCGTTCGGCGAGTTCGAGCCGGGCCTCGTCCAATTCGCTGGAGGGCTTGCGGGCACGAACCCGGTCGATGGCCTTGCGCGAGACGATGCTTGTCAACCAGGAGCGCACTTTGGACGGGTCGGCCAGGCCGTCGAGCTGGTCCCAGGCAACGATGAGCGCATCCTGCACGGCGTCGTCCGCGTCGACGTTCGAGCCGACCAGCCGGGTCGCGAACGCGCGCAGGTATGGACCGTGCCGACGCACCAGGATGCCGAAGGCCACGGTGTCGCCATCCGCGGAGCGCTCGGCGAGCAGGGCGTCGGAGGCGAGGGAGAGATCCGTCATCTCGCACCCAGATAACTCTCAGGTGTTAATTCGGCGCACGACCGTGACATTTGCCGCCCGGCACTCGTCTGAGTTGTGTAGTCCACCACGGGCCACGATACGGCAGGGTTCCCCGCCGCAGCACACAGAACGCCACACCTCACAGAAAGAACAGGCACCTCATGGCAGTCCAGAAGGCTTCAACCACACCCGTCACCGTGACCGACCTCGGCAACGTGACAGTCGCCAGCGGAACCACGGTGATCGTCGATCCCGTAATCGCCAAGATCGCCGGCATCGCGGCACGCGAGGTGCCCGGAGTGTTCGCTCTCGGTGGCGGAGCGGCCCGCGTCGTCGGAGCCATCCGTGACGCTATCGGCTCGACCGACCTCAGCCAGGGCGTCAAGGTCGAGGTCGGCGAGACCCAGGTCGCGGCCGACGTCACGATCGTCGTCGAGTACCCGCTTCCTCTCCAGCAGGTCGCCGACCAGGTGCGCGCGGCCGTCGCCGCGGCAATCACCGACCTCGTCGGCATGCAGGTCGCCGAGATCAATGTCACGGTCACCGACGTGCACATCCCCGGTGACGACGACACCGAGCCCACCGAGACGCGCGTCGTATGAACCCGACACTGATCGGTGCGGCCGCGGGCGTTGTGCTCGCAATCACCGCCCTCGTCTTCGGATTCTGGGGCTTCCTGCTCGTTATGGTGTTCGGCACCATCGGTGCGGTCGTCGGCGCGATCGTCAGCGGACGCCTCGACGTGCGCGCCGTCGTCGACGCCGCTCGGGGACGCCGGAGCGCCTGATGACAGAGCACTTCGACGGCCGCGTCTCGATCAGCGCCCGTGCGCTCGAGCGCACCGTCACGGCGATCGCCGCGTCTCGCCTCGGCGTGGCCGCGAGCGAGGTGAACGTACGGCTCACCGACGACTCCGGCCTGCTGGCCGTGGCGGTTGCGGCGCCGATCGGCATCCCGCCGCTGCGTTCGACAAACCCGGGTCGCGCGCTGCCCGAGCGCATCGTCGACGCCCGTTCCCAGATTCGGGATGACGTCACCCGCATCGCCGGCGCCACCGTCGGCACGGTGGCGCTCACCATAACCCGTGCCCGCATGCTCGAAGAGAGGAGAGTTCGATGACCGACAGCTCGAAGCTCTACCGCCGCCTCATCCGCCGGTCGACGCACCGTTCGCGGTCCGCCGCCGTCATCGTCGCTCTCATGCTGGTCGCCCTGGGCGCCGCGTATGTCGCGACCGAGGCGGTGCTGGCCGCGCTGGGTGCACCTGCGCTTCTGGTCTCGATCAACGACCTCGTCTCCGCGATCGAGTCGCCCGGAGCTCTCGCCATCGGCGCGGCCGTTGCCCTCGCCGTGCTCGGCCTGGTCCTGGTCGTGCTGGCCATCGCCCCCGGTCGCCGGTCGCGCCACGAGATCCCCGATGAGCGAATGGCCGTGCTCGTCGACGACTCCGTGCTCGCCGGTGCGTTCGTCAAGGCGACGGTGCGCGAGTCGCGCCTGCCCGCGAGCCGCGTGACGGCGGTCGTCGGTAAACGCTCGGGTCGCGTGACGATCACGCCGACCAGCGGCTCGCTGCTCGACCGGCCCGCCCTCGAGCGTGCCGCCGACGCCGTGGTCGTCTCGCTCAGCCCGCGCCCCGCGCTCGCCGTCGAGGTCGCCGTGTCCAACAGAGGGGTGGTCGGCTCATGACGCGCAGCAACCGTGGACTCAACCGCCTGCTGCTGGCGCTCGTCGGCCTGGTATTCCTTGCGGCGGCGGCCTTCATCGCCAATCGCGCGTATCCGGTGATCGCGATACCCGAGCTCGGCGAACTCGACGCGACGGGGCTGTGGGTCGTTGCATCCATCGGCCTGCTCGTCATCGTGCTGTCGATCTGCTGGATCGTCACGCGCGGCGGAGGTGCGACACGCACCCTTGCCACCGCACCGGACGACGAAGGCGCCGGGTCGATTGAGGCCCGCGTCGCCGCAGACCTCGTGGCCGCCGACCTCGAGCGTGTTCCCGACATCGTGGATGTCTCGGCTCGCGCCTTCCGCGTGCGCGGTGAGACCGTGCTCGAGCTCGTTGTCACTACCCGCCGATCGGCAGACCTGCGGCTCGTCGTCGACAGCGTCGGACGTGCCGTCGCAGCGCTCGACGTCCTACTCGCGACAGAGATTCCCGTGCTACTCCATGTGGCATCGGGTGTGCGCGCGAACCTCGCGCGCGAACAACGCGTGCACTGAGCACGCCGAACAGAGAAGGAGCTCGCCATGAGCGCTGGAGACAAGATCAAGAATGCCGCCGAAGAACTCATCGGCAAGGGCAAGGAAGCGGTCGGTAACGCGACCGACAACGACAAGCTCGTCGCCGAGGGCAAGGCCGACCAGGCCAAGGCCAACGTGAAGAAGGCCGGCGAGAACGTCAAGGACGCCTTCAAGTAACGAGAACCCCGCAAAGCGGCCACGTCGCCCGAACGACGTGGCCGCTGGGCGTCTCACAGCCAGCGCTCGACTGATTAGCGTCCGGCTCGTAACGGGGGGAGGATAGAGGCATGACTTCCAGCCCTACCGGCGACGAAACCCCCGAACTCGGTTACACCCTCTGGTCGGTGCTGCGCCGCACCGAGGGACACGGCCAGGCGATCGGCCGACTCAGCCTCGCCATCGACTCCGTCGAGGCGGCCGGCGTGACCATCCGCGGCTTCTACGACGTGTCGTCGATTCGCGCCGACGCCGACCTCATGATCTGGCTGCACGGACCGGATCCGCAGAAGCTGCAGTGGGCTCTCCGCGAGCTGCGTCGCAACGAGCTGCTGCGTGGCCTCGTGCAGCAGTGGAACGCGATGGGCGTGCACCGCGATGCCGAATTCACGAGCAACCACCTGCCCGCATTCATGCGCGGCAAGGAGCCCGAGCAGTGGCTCACCGTCTACCCCTTCGTGCGCAGCTACGAGTGGTACCTGCTGCCCGACGAGGAGCGCCGCGCCATGCTCGGCGACCACGGTCGCAAGGGCAGCGAGTACCGCCAGGTGCTCGCCAACACGGTCGCGAGCTTTGCGCTCGGCGACTACGAGTGGATCCTCGCCCTCGAGGCTCCCGAACTGGTCGACCTGGTCGACCTCATGCGCCACCTTCGCCAGACGGACGCCCGCCTGCACGTACGCGAAGAGGTCCCCTTCTATACCGGTCGACGCATCACCGTCGACGAGATCGCCGAGGTACTGTCATGACCGTTGTCGGAGCTGCATCGGCCGAGGCCGCGTCGGGTGCCGAACATGTCACCGAGCCGGTCGCCTACGACGCGATCCTGCTCGCGAGCTTTGGGGGACCGGAGGGGCAGGATGACGTCATCCCGTTCCTGCGCAATGTCACCCGCGGCCGGGGTATCCCCGAGGAGCGCCTCGAGGAGGTCGCCCACCACTACCGCGCCTTCGGCGGCATCTCGCCCATCAACGACCAGAACCGCGAACTCAAGGCGGCACTCGAGGCCGAGCTCGCCCGCCGCGGCATCGACCTGCCCTTGCTGTGGGGCAACCGCAACTGGGACCCCTACCTGCGCGACGCGCTGACCGAGGCGAACGAGCGGGGCTTCACGAAGCTCATCGCGATCGGCACCTCGGCCTACTCGTCGTACTCGAGCTGCCGCCAGTACCGCGAGGACTACGCGATCGCACTCGCCGAGACCGGCCTCGAGGGCCAGATCTCGATCGACAAGGTGCGTCAGTTCTTCGACCACCCCGGGTTCGTCGAGCCCTTCATCGAGGGCGTCACCCAGGGGCTTCGGGATGTCGCGGCTCGTGGCATCGCCCCCGAGAAGACCCACGTGCTCTTCGCCACCCACTCGATCCCCACCGCTGACGCGGAGAAGAGCGGACCGCAGGGCAACGCGTACCAGGCCCAGCACCTCGCGGTCGCGGAGGTCGTGATGCTGGCTTCAGAGGCCGCCGACGTGCCGCACTCCCTCGTCTACCAGAGCCGCTCCGGCCCGCCCAGCATGCCGTGGCTCGAGCCTGACATCAACGACGCGATGCGCGAACTGGCGGCATCCGGAACCGAGGCGTTCGTCATCGTGCCGCTCGGCTTCGTCTCCGACCACATGGAGGTGAAGTGGGACCTCGACACCGAGGCCCTCGAGACCTCCGAGGAGCTTGGAACCTTCGCGGTGCGTGTGCCCACACCCGGCGTTCACGCCAAGTACGTGACCGGCCTCATCGACCTCGTGATGGAACGCATCAACGGCACCCCGACCGAGGAGCGCCCGGCGCTCACCGAGCTCGGCCCCTGGTTCGACGTGTGCCGTCCGGGGTGCTGCGAGAACGTGCGCCTCGGCTTCAAGCCGGCGCTCGCCGGGGTGCTGCCGTGAGCCCCTCGACAGGCACAGTAGTGCGCATCGGCACGCGCGGATCCGCCCTCGCGCTCGCCCAGACCCAGAAGATCGCCGACCAGCTCACCGCACGCGGTGCCGAGGTCGAGATCATCACCATCACCACACACGGCGACCGCTCGACCGAGTCACTTGCGACCCTCGGTGGCACCGGTGTCTTCGCGAGTGCGCTGCGGGATGCCCTGCTCGCGAACGAGTGCGACGTCGTTGTGCACTCCCTCAAGGACCTTCCGACCGCGCCGACGCCCGGCCTGTCGATCGGCGCCATTCCCAAGCGTGCCGATGCCCGGGATGCGCTCTGCGCGCGCGACGGTCTCACCCTTGACACGCTCCCCGAGAACGCCCGGGTCGGAACGGGTTCCCCGCGCCGCGCGGCGCAGCTGCTGTCCCGCCGCAGTCACCTCGAGATCGTGGACATCCGCGGCAACGTGGACACCCGCCTCGGTCGCATCGTGGGCGGAGATTTGGATGCCGTTGTGCTTGCCGCCGCCGGACTCGAACGACTCGGTCGCGCAGAAGCCGTCACCGAGTATCTCTCCCTGAACGGCTGGCCGACCGCCCCCGGCCAGGGTGCCCTCGCACTCGAGGTGCGCTCGGGCGAGGAGAAGCTGGTCTCCGCGCTCGACCACAAGCCGAGCCGCATCCTCGTGGAGGCAGAGCGCGCGGTGCTCGCCCAACTGGAGGCCGGGTGCGCTGCGCCCATCGCCGCCCACGCGTTCATGGAGGACGGCCTGCTCTTCCTCGATGCGCGGGTGTATGCGCCGGACGGAACGGCAAAGATCACGTCATCCCACGCCCTGTATCTCTCGGACTCGCCGAACCCCGCAGCGGATGTCGCGGGCCGGGTCTCCGCGGAGCTGATCGCGCTCGGTGCGGCCGACATCGCGCCGTTGGGCGCCTGATGGACCACCGCCCGCGCCGCCTGCGCACCACCCCGGCAATGCGTCGCCTCGTCGCCGAGACGCGCCTGCACCCCGCCGACCTCGTGCTGCCGATGTTCGTGGCCGAGGGCGCGACCGAGCCGCGCCCCATCTCCTCGATGCCGGGCGTGGTGCAGCACTCCGTCGATAGCTTCACTCGCGCGATCGCGGAGGCGGCCGAAGCCGGCATCGGCGGCATCATGCTCTTCGGTGTCCCGCTCGAGAAGGACGCGATCGGGTCCGGCGCGACCGACCCCGACGGCATCCTCAACGTCGCCACCCGCATCGCGGTCGAAGAGGCGGGCGATGCTCTCGTCGTTCAGACCGACCTGTGTCTGGATGAGTTCACCGACCACGGCCACTGCGGAGTGCTCGACGCCCACGGGGTCGTCGACAACGACGCGACCCTCGAACGCTACCGCGACATGGCTCTCGCCCAGGCCGAGTCCGGGTCGCAGCTGCTCGGCCTGAGCGGCATGATGGACGGCCAGGTCGCCGCCGTGCGCGAGGTGCTCGAGAGCTCGGGCTTCGAAGACACCGCGATCCTCGCCTACTCCGCCAAGTACGCTTCCGCGTTCTACGGCCCCTTCCGCGAGGCGGTGCAGTCGACACTGAAGGGCGACCGCCGCAGCTACCAGCTCGACGCCGCCAATGGTCGCGAGGGCATTCGCGAGGTGCTGCTCGACATCGAGCAGGGCGCCGACGTGGTGATGGTCAAGCCCGCGGGCAGCTATCTCGACGTGCTCGCCGAGACCGCGGCCGTGAGCACGGTTCCGGTCTGGGCGTACCAGGTGTCGGGTGAGTACGCCATGGTCGAGGCGGCGGCGGCGAACGGCTGGATCGACCGCGACCGCGCCATCCACGAATCGGTTCTTGCCATCAAGCGCGCCGGTGCGGACGTCGTGCTCACCTACTGGGCGACCGAACTGGCAGGGCAGCTCCGATGAGCAACGCCGAGCAGTTCGACCGCGCCCGGCTCTCCATCCCGGGCGGCGTCAACTCTCCCGTTCGCGCCTTCGGCTCCGTCGGCGGCACCCCGCGCTTCTTCGTCGAGGCGAAAGGCGCCTACGTACGCGACGTCGAGGGTCGTGAGTACGTGGACCTTGTGAACTCCTGGGGACCGGCGATTCTCGGTCACGCACACCCGCAGGTCATCGCAGCGGTGCAGGCCGCGGCAGCGAAGGGACTCGGCTTCGGCGCCTCCACGCCGGGGGAGACCCAGCTCGCCGAGCTGATCCGCGAGCGCGTGACCGTCGACGGCCGCAGCCCGATCGAGCGCGTTCGCCTCGTGTCGACCGGTACCGAGGCGACGATGACCGCGATCCGTCTCGCCCGCGGTGCGACCGGTCGCCGCCTGCTCGTGAAGTTCGCCGGGCACTACCACGGTCACTCCGATGGGCTGCTCGCCGAGGCGGGTTCCGGCCTCGCCACGCTCGGCCTGCCGGGCTCCGCGGGAGTCACCGCGGAGACGGCTGCGCAGACGCTCGTCATCCCGTACAACGACCTCGATGCGGTGCGCACGGTCTTCGCACAGCGCGGCGACGACATCGCCGGCATCATCTTCGAGGCGGCCGCGGCCAACATGGGGGTGGTGCCGCCGCTGCCCGGGTTCAACGCAGCCGTCACGGCCATCGCCCACGACAACGGATCGCTCGTCATCTCCGACGAGGTGCTCACCGGCTTCCGCGTCGGCTCGGCCGGTTGGTGGGGTCTCGACACACAGACGCCGTGGCTGCCCGACCTCATCACCTTCGGCAAGGTCGTCGGCGGGGGCCTGCCGCTCGCCGCTATCGGCGGCTCGGCCGCGGTCATGGAACTGCTCGCCCCGCTCGGCCCGGTCTACCAGGCCGGCACACTGAGCGGCAACCCCGTCGCCGTCGCGGCGGGTCTCGCCACCCTCGGCGCCGTGACCCCCGAGGTCTACGCGAAGCTCAACGCGACCGCCGATACGCTCGCCGCCGCCGTGTCCGCGGCGTTCGTGGCAGAGGGTGTCGAGCACGTGGTGCAGCGCGCGGGCAACCTGTTCTCCTTCGTCTTCAGCCCGGACGTGCCCCACGGCTATGCCGACGTCAAGGCGCAGCAGGCCTGGCGCTACCCGCCGTTCTTCCACGCGATGCTCGACGCGGGTGTGAGCCTGCCACCGTCGGTCTTCGAGGCATGGTTCGTCTCTGCCGCGCTCGACGAGGCTCCGTTGGGCCGTATCCTCGACGCACTGCCGGCTGCGGCGAAGGCGGCGGCGTCTGCGACCAACATCTGAGCAGGATGCCCCCCGGATTGTCCGCATTTGTGAGGACATCCTGCTGGGCGACTTCATTTTGTCCCCCTCACGCGGAGCAACCACACAGCCGATTCGCGCGCCACGCTGTCGCGGGGCAGGATAGGGGTCATGAGCTCGACCGCGAAGCCCCTCTCGGGATGGCGCGTCCTGGTGCCCCGCGGGGGCAAATGGGGCGACGCCGTCTCAGCGACCCTTCGCGGCTACGGTGCGATTCCGGTCATCGCCCCGCTCATCAACTTCGCGAGCGCCGCTGATCCCGAGGCCCTCGCAGACTCCCTGCGCCGCCTCGAGAGTGGCAGCTTCGACTGGCTCGTCATCACGAGCGCGACGACCGTCGACGTACTGGTGAGCTCGGGCACGAGCATCCCGAACGACACGAAGATCGCGGCCGTCGGTGAGACGACCGCGGCAGCCCTGCAGCTGGCCGGATACCACGTCGACTTCGTGCCGGAGCGCGACAACTCCGCGCGCGGACTGGTGAAGGAATGGCCCGAGGCCGACGTCACCGGCTCCGTATTGATCCCGCACTCCGACCTCGCCGAGCCGACCATCGTCGCGGGCCTCGCCGAGCGCGGCTTCCAGGTCGAGTACGTTGCCGCCTATCGCACGGTCACCGTGCCGGTCGCAGACCATGTCGCAACGGATGTCACGTCCGGTCGCATCAACGCCGTGCTCGTGACCTCAGGCAGTGTTGCCCGATCACTCGCTGCCCAGCTCGCGCCGCTTCCCGACTCGACGATCGTCGCCTGCATCGGCCCGCGCACGGCGTTCGACGCCCGTGACGCCGGACTCACCGTGCACCTCATCGCGGAGACTCGCTCGTCGGAGGCGCTCGTCGAGGCGCTCGTCGAGCATGCCGCGCACGGCGTCGCCGCTACCGAGTAGCTAGCCCGCGAAGCTCACCAGGAGCAGGACCGAGCCGATCAGTGGCAGCGCCCCCTGCAACGCGGCGGCTCTCGCGAGCTTCGGGTTGGAGATGACCAGCACGAGGGCCGCGGCCACCATGCTCAGTGCACCGAACAGCGCGAGCGCGCGACCGACGTCAGCATTGCCACCCGCGAAGATGATGATGCCGACCGTGATTCCGATAGCGAGGAACAGGTTGTAGAAGCCCTGGTTGAGCGCCATCGGTTTCACCACGTCGGCGTCGGCCTGCGATCTCAGGCCGAAGCGCTTCCACGTGGCCGGCTGCGACCAGGCGATCGACTCAAGGTAGAAGATGAAGACGTGCACGAGGGCGGCGAGGCCCACGAGGATCAGACCGATGACAACCAGGTTCATGCCATCAGTGTGGCACGACCCCGTTTCAGCGCGTTACGTCGATGACCGTCCGTCCGCGCACTCCGCCGGACATGATGCGCTCGGCGACGGTTGTCGCCTCTCCGAGCGAGGCCGTCTCGGTGAGGGAGTCGAGCAGGTCGAGGTCGAGGTCGGTGGCGAGTCTCGCCCATGCGTCTTCACGCAGGGCGAGGGGCGCCTGCACCGAGTTGATGCCGGCCAGGGTGACCGAGCGCAGGATGAAGGGCATCACCGTGGTCCGCAGATCCGGCCCCTGGGCGAGACCACAGGCCGCGACGACCCCGCCGTAGTGCACCTGCGCAAGCGCGTTCGCGAGCGTCGTGCTTCCGACCGAGTCGATCACGGCACCCCACCGCTGGGACTGCATCGGCTTGCCGGGCTCTTCGCCGAGCTCGGCGCGCTCGATGATGGCTGTGGCGCCGAGGCCCCGCAGGTAATCGTGCTCGGCGGCGCGGCCGGTCGAGGCCGTCACGGTGTGGCCGAGCCCGGCGAGCAGGGCGATCGCGATCGAGCCGACGCCTCCGCTGGCACCCGTCACGAGAACGGGCTTGTCTGCATCCGGTGTCAAACCGTGCCGCTCGAGGGCGAGCACGCTGAGCATCGCGGTGAACCCGGCCGTGCCGATCGCGGCCGCTCGCGCCGGGCTGATGGACTCGGGCCGGCGCACGAGCCACTCCGACTTCACTCGCGCTCGCTCGCCGAGTCCGCCATGGTGCGTCTCGCCGATGCCGAACCCGTTGAGGATGACACTGTCGCCCACCGCCCAGGTGCCGGAGGGCTGCGTCACCGTGCCCACCAGGTCGATACCCGGAATGAGGTTCGGCGCCTTGATGACGCCGGGCCTGCCGGTGAGTGCGAGCCCGTCCTTGAAGTTGATGCTGGAGTACTCGACGTCGACGAGGACGTCGCCGGCGTCTTCGCCGCCCAGGGCGTCATCCTCGAAATTATCGACGAGGTCGACGCGCACCTTCGGTTTGGGTGAATCGGCGGCCTGGGACACTCGCAGTGCGCGGAACATGGTGTCAAGGCTAGGCGACCCGGCAGAATTGGCGCAGGTGAATTCGCGAGCTCGGTCGAAATTCGCGGTTGCCGTTCGACGTATGAGTATGGGGCGAGAGTCGCTTCCGGAAACGCAAGGAGATCACGATGAAGTTCATGCTGATGCTGAAGGCAGACCCCGCCAACCAGGAAGCCCGCACGCCCACCGACGAAGAACTGAACAACATGGGCCGCTACAACGAGAAGCTCATCGAGGCAGGCGTTCTGCTCGCCGGCGAAGGCCTGCACCCGGTCGAGACCGGCAGCTGGGTCAGCTTCGAGGGCGAGGACCGCTCCGTGACCGACGGACCGTTCACCGAATCGAAGGAGCTGGTGGCCGGCTTCTGGATTCTCGACGTCGCGTCGAAGGACGAGGCGCTCGTCTGGGCGAAGGCCATCCCGCTCACCGATGGCACCGTCGAGGTGCGTCGGGTGTTCGAGGTCGAGGACTTCAACCAGGACAACGAGTACGTGCAGCAGGAAGTGAAGTGGCGCGAGGAGCACGAGGGCGCGGTGGAGCGATAGGCAATCGCGCCAGCGATTGCGCGACCCCAGCGCCGACTGAGCCTGCGAAGGAGGACTCGACGTGACCACGAATGCAGCCGTCGAGGCAGTGTGGCGAATCGAGTCGTCGCGAGTGATCGCGACGCTCGCGCGCCTCACCGGCGACGTGGGCCTGGCCGAGGACCTTGCCCAGGATGCGTTGATCGCCGCCCTCGAGCAGTGGCCCGAGACGGGGGTGCCGCGCAACGCCGGCGCCTGGCTGACCGCGGTCGCGAAGCGCCGGGCCATCGACGGCTGGCGGCGGCAGACCGCGCTGCGCGAGCGGTACCAGACCCTCGCCCACTCGCTCGAGGAAACGACGGACGATGATCCGGATGACGTCATCCGCGACGACCTGCTGCGACTCATCTTCGTCTCGTGTCATCCCGTGCTGCAGCCCTCCTCCCGGGTCGCACTGACGCTTCGCCTTCTCGGCGGGCTCACCACCGAGGAGATCGCGCGCGCGTTCCTCGTGCCCTCGCCGACGATCGGCCAGCGCATCAGTCGCGCAAAGCGCACGCTCTCGGCGGCGAAGGTTCCGTTCGAGGTGCCCGACCGGTCCGAGCTGAAGGAGCGGTTGGGGGCGGTGCTCGAGGTTCTGTACCTGATCTTCAACGAGGGGTATGCCGCGACATCCGGTGACGGCTGGATGCGACCCGGGCTGTGCCGCGAAGCCCTCCGGCTCGGACGCACGCTCGCCGAACTCCTGCCGGCCGAGCCCGAGGTGCACGGGCTGGTCGCGCTGATGGAGTTCCAGTCCTCGCGTCTCGGCGCCCGCACGGCGCCCGACGGCTCGGCGATCCTGCTGCAGGACCAGGACCGCAGCCGCTGGAACCGGCTGCAGATCACCCGCGGTGTCGCCGCTCTGGCCCGGGCCGATTCGCTCGGGCGTGCCCGCGGACCGTATGTGCTGCAGGCCGCGCTCGCCGCCTGCCACGCAACCGCCCCGCACAGCGCCGACACCGACTGGGCGCTCATCGTGGCGTTGTACGACGCGCTCTCGGCGATCGCCCCGTCACCGATTGTGGAGCTGAACCGCGCGGTCGCCGTCTCGATGGCGAGTGGTCCGGATGCCGGACTCACCGCTGTCGACCGCCTCGCCGGCGTCGGTGCGCTGGCCGGCTATCACCTGCTCCCGGCCGTGCGCGGGGACCTGCTCGCCAAGCTCGGGCGCGGGCCGGAGGCACGGCTCGAGTTCGAGCGCGCGGCGTCCCTCACCCGCAACGAGCGGGAGCGCGAGCTGCTGCTCGGCCGTGCGGCGAATACCCTCGCTGATTGAGTAGGCGCCTCAGCGCCGTATCGAAATCCCGGCCATACGCGTTACCCGAAGAGGATCTTCGCCTCGTCGTAACGCTCCTGCGGCACCGTTTTGAGCGTACCGAGCGCGTCGGCAAAGGACACGTTCACGATGTCGGTGCCGCGCAGTGCAACCATGTAGCCCCACTTCTGCTCGATGGCGAGCTCGAGTGCCGCCATCCCGAGCCTCGTGGCAAGTACTCGGTCGAAGGCCGACGGAGTTCCACCGCGCTGGATGTGGCCGAGGGTCGTCGCACGGGTCTCGATGCCGGTGCGCTCCTCGATGAGTGGGGCGAGGAGCTCGCCGATGCCGCCGAGGCGCGGGCGACCGAAGGCGTCGAGGCCTCGCTCGCTGTGCACGTCGGTCATGGTGTCGAGGGCGAAACCCTCGGCGACGACCACGAGGGGCGCGCGCCCGCGGTCGTGTGCGGAGGTCACCCACTCCATGATCTGGTCGATGCTGGTCTTCTGCTCCGGGATGAGGATCGCGTGCGCACCGGCCGCCATGCCCGAGTGCAGCGCGATCCAGCCGACGTGACGACCCATGACCTCGGCGATCATGCAGCGGTCGTGGGCGTCGCCGGTGGTGCGGAGGCGGTCCATGGCCTCGGTCGCGATGCCGACGGCGGTGTCGAAGCCGAAGGTGTAGTCCGTGGCGGAGAGGTCGTTGTCGACGGTCTTCGGCACACCGATGATGTTGATGCCGGCGTCGGTGAGGCGCTTGGCCGCGGCCAGGGTTCCCTCGCCGCCGATCGCCACGATCGCGTCGATGCCGTGCTCGGCCATGACCTCGTTGATACGGTCGACCCCGCCCTTGCCCTCGAAGGGGTTGGTGCGGGAGGTGCCGAGGATCGTTCCGCCGAGCTTGTGGATGCCCTTGATCTCGTGCCGGCCGAGGGGAACGATGTCGCCGTCGACGACACCCTTCCAGCCGTTGCGGAAGCCGACGAAGTCGTCGCACTTTCCGGTTGCGATGCCGCTGTACACGATGCCGCGGATGACCGCGTTCAGGCCCGGGGCGTCGCCGCCACTCGTCAGGATGCCGATCTTCATGAGTCAATCATGGTGCATCGGCGGATGTGCGCCGGTTCAGGCGGCGTGCGCGGCGCACGAGACGCCCGCGGAGTGCTCCTCGCACACGACGAACTGCTCGCGGCAGCTGAGATCCCGGCAGTTCGCGACGTGGGCGGTCGGCACGCCGCACTCGGTGCAGCGGCCGACGAGCGCCGCGTCGTCCGTGAAATCGACGTGCATGCGGTTGTCGAACACGTAGAGCGAGCCCTGCCAGAGTCCGGCGTCGCCGTATGTCTCGCCGTACTTCACGATGCCGCCGTCGAGTTGGTAGACCTCGGTGAAGCCGCGGTTGACCATCAGGCTCGAGAGCACCTCGCAGCGGATGCCGCCGGTGCAGTAGGTGACGACCGGCTCGTTCTTGAGGTGGTCGTACTTGCCGCTGTCGAGTTCGGCGACGAAGTCGCGGGTCGTGTCGACGTCGGGCACGATCGCGCCGTCGAAGTGTCCGATCGCCGCTTCGATGGGATTACGTCCGTCGAAGAACGTGACCTGCTTCGCCTCGACCAGCTCGTGCAGCTGCTCTGGACTCAGCTTCGTGCCGCCGCCGACCACACCGTTCTCGTCGACCTGCAGCTCGCCGGGTGCGCCGAAGCTCACGATCTCGTCGCGCACCTTCACCGACAGGCGCGGGAAGTCACTGTGCTTGCCGTCAGCGGAGGCCTGCCCTTCGCTCCACTTGAAGTCGATGTCATGGAAGGGGGCGTACTCGCGGGTCTTGCGGATGTAGCGCTTGACGTCCTTCAGTTCGCCGCCGACCGTGCCGTTGATGCCGTCCTTGGAGAGCAGGATGCGCCCCCGCAGCCCCAGCGACTCGCACAGGTCGCGCTGCCACAGGCGGATCGCCTCGGGGTCGGCGAGCGGTGTGAAGGCGTAGAAGAGCAGGATCTTGGGGACGGCCATCAGCAGCTCTCCAGCTGGTACGCGGGGTCGTCGGGGGTGACGAGGTCACGGTCGCGGAAGATCATGTGCTCGGGGAGTTCGAACCCGTCCATGCAGGTGTCCTTGACGGTGCGGGCCAGGTCGTCGAAGTACTCGATGTCGTAGACGCGTTCGAGATAGACATCCGTGTACGCGTCGCATTCGTCCCAGCGGTAGCACTCCTCGGTGATGGCGAAATCGAACCCGATGGTCTCCTTGCCGATCTCCGCGTATTCTGCCGCGTTCTTCTGCCCGGCCTCGAGGCCGGCCTCGTGGGCGCGGCCCACGAGCGCCGTGGCGAGAGCGAAGTTGTCGGTGTCGGTGATCCGGTCGCCCGAGCGCGTGAACGAGTCGAGGTTGTCGAACTCGACGCCGACGAAGCCGTCGGCGGCGCAGCCGTCTATCCACTCGCCGATGATGACGACCAGGGCCGCACGCTTCGTGACTGTCGAGGCATCGAGCAGGAATTCGTCGGGCCAGTTCTCGTCGACGACCGGGTTACCGCTCTGATCGCGCAGGATCAGCTCGGGATGCTCGTTCTGCCAGAACTCGGCCTCGCCCGGCTGCGACTGGAAGCCGTTCACGTAGCAGACGGTGTCGACGCCCTTGGCGGGCTCATCGGTGCGGTCGCGCACCACGAGCTCGACGCTGGGAGCAGGCTCGTAGCCGCCGCCGAGCTGGTAGTCGAAAGTGGGGCCGTTGCCCGTCACCGACCAGCTGGCCCAACCCTCTGTTTCGCCCTCGGGCACCTCGTCGACCGGTTCGCTGGTACACCCGGCAAGCGCCAGCACGGCGATGAGCGCTGTCGCAACGAGTCGGGTCTTCACCTCACAAGTCTAGGTCGGCGGGTCGACGTAGGCTTTTTGCATGACGATCGTGCGAGAGGATGCCCCACCCCTCCGCACCGTCTACTCCCCGGCCACGCCCGTGAGTCTGGGCCAAACGCTCCGACCTCTTGTGAGGGGCCACCTCGACCCCACCTTCCGTCGCGAGGGCTCAGGATTCTGGCGCACCCTCCGCACCCCGCACGGTCCCGCAACGCTCCACCTGACCGCCACGAGCGAGGGCGTCGAGGCCACCGCCTGGGGCGAGGGCGCCGAGTGGGCGATCGAGGGCGTGCCGCAACTGCTCGGCGAGGGTGACGACTGGAGCGGCCTCGACGTGTCGGGCAACGAGTTCCTCGCCGACTCCCTGCGCCGCAACCAGGGGCTGCGGCTGCTGCGCACGCGACAGGTGTTCGAGATGATGCTCGTCGCGGTGCTCGAGCAGAAGGTCACCGGTGTTGAGGCCAGACGTGCGTGGCGGCAACTCGTAACGAATTACGGCGACCCGGCACCCGGCCCTGCCCCTGAGGGCATGCGGGTGTTTCCGAGTGCCGACGTCTGGAAGCTCGTTCCTTCGTGGGAGTGGCACCGGGCGGGGGTGGGACCGCAGCGGTCCGCGACCATCATGCGCGTGACATCCGTCGCAGCATCGCTCGAGAGAACGCTCGAACACGGCAGGGACGGTGCCGCAGCGGCCGCGAAACTACGCTCGGTGGTCGGCATCGGCGTCTGGACGGCGGCCGAAACGACCCAGCGCTCGCACGGCGACGCCGACTCGCCGAGCGTCGGCGACTACCACCTTCCGGCCGTGGTCGGCTGGGCGCTCATCGGCAAACCGGTGGACGACGACGGGATGCTCGAACTGCTCGAACCGTGGTCCGGCCAACGCCAGCGGGTGATGCGACTGATCGAGGCCAGCGGTTTCCGCAAGCCGACATTCGGTCCGCGGATGACGATCCAGGACCACCGGCGACACTAATCCTTGGGCTGCTCCGTGTACCAGGCGAAGATGCCATCGCCGGTCGGTGTCGTCTCCCAGTCACCGCACGCGATCACGCGGTCGGGCATGATGTCGACCGGCGTCCAGTCGGTCTCCCAGACGGCGAGCTGGTGTCGCTCGGTGTCCTCGCAGTCGCCGATGGGGGTGCCCTTCGTGTCGGCCGCGAGCATCGCGACCTTGCCGTCGTTGGTGGTACGCACGTGAATGTCTGTGGCATCATCGGGCAGCCAGTCCGGGAACTCGCCCGGCCAGCCGTCCTTTGCCTCGGCGTAGTCGTAGAACGACTCCTCGGTGACCTGATGGATGGCGTTATCGATGGCGGTACAGCCGGTGAGGGCGAAAGCGGAGAGCAGAACGAGGGATGCAGCGGCGGTGGTTTTCTTCATGCCCCCAGTTCAGCAGCGCGAGCGTAATCCCGAATCGGCCGCTGGGATTGCGACGGGTCAGCCGGTGGGGGGACTTTCGGGCTAGCCTGACGCGGTGCACATGATCTTCCGGACCATCCTCCACATGCTCCGCGGTCGTCGCGGTCCCCGCGTCGACATCCACGATGTGGGCCGGGTGCGGCTGCGGGTCTGGCCGACCGACCTCGACATCCTCGGCCATATGAACAACGGCGTGTACCTGTCGATCATGGACCTCGGCCGCTTCGACCTGCTCGTGCGGTCGGGGGTCTGGGCCACGTTCCAGAAGCTCGGCTACTACCCGGTGGTCGCGAGCGAGACGATCACCTTCCGCAAGTCGCTGCAGCCCTGGCAACTGTTCGACCTCGAGAGCCGCATTGTCGGCTACGACGCCAAGGCCGTGTACATCGAGCAGCGTTTTGTGGTCGACGGTGAGATTTTTGCCAAGGGCTTCATCCGCGGACGATTCCTCAAGCGCAGCGGCGGCGTCGTCTCGATCGCCGAGCTCTCCGACGCGATCGGCATCGACGTGACCGACTTCACCCCTCCCGAGTGGATGGACGAGTGGGGTGCCCACGTCGCGCTCCCCGCGACGAAGGCTCCCGCCCCCAACGACTGGTCCTAGTTAAGCCCGAAGGGGAAGATCCCGTCAGGGTCATACTGCGCCCGCACCGCCTTCAGTCGGGCGAACGTCTCGGCCGGCCAGGCGCTCGCGAACTGCTCGGCGTCGCGCGGCCCGCTCATGAAGTTGATGGTCGACTCGTCCGAGATCCACGGCGCGAGTGCCTCTCGCAGCCCGGCAGCGGCCCCGGTCATCGCCTCGAGAGCGCCCGGGAACGCAAGAATGCCGACCAGCCCGAAGGTGAATGAGGATGCCCGGCCGCCCACCGCCGAACCCTCCGGCACATCGGCGCGCGTCGCGCCGCCCACGTGCCGCACCTCCACCGCGACGAACGGCAGCTCCGCGCTCGCCCCGGCCTGCGCGAGCAGGGCGGAAGCGAAGTCCTGGTCCACCGCGGAGAGCATTCCGCCCGACGTCCACGAGGGAGCCGGGTCGGTCGGATCCCCGTGGATGGTGGCCATGTCCGCGGGCGCGAGGGGAGCGATGGTGTCGACGAGAGCCGGTGCGGCGTTGCGGAGGGGTGCGGCGTGGGCCGTGCCATCCTGTTCAGTGCCAGGGAAGGCAAAGCGCAGGGACAGCAGCGTTTTGCCGCGCAGCATCTCGGGGATCTCGGCGATCGGCGGGAAGCGCATGATCGCGACGCTGGTGGTCACGTCATCGGGAGCGATCGCGGCGTAGTCGACCCAGGCGCGCAGTGCGGGCTCGATCTGGTCGGTCGCGAACAGCAGGCTGCCGGCGTAGAGCTCGAGGGGCACGAGTTCGACGCGTACCTCCGTCACCACGCCGAGGCCGCCCTTGCCGCCGCGGAGTGCCCAGAACAGGTCGGGGTTCTCCGTGGCCGATGCCTCGACGAGTTCGCCGCTGCCGGTTACCACGCTGAAGCCCCGCACCCGGTCCGAGGAGAACCCGTGGCTGCGCGCGATCGGGCCGAGGCCGCCGCCCATCAGGTAGCCGACGACGCCGACGTTGGTGGAGGATCCGGGGACCACGGCGAGTCCGTGCTCGGCGGCGGCGGACACGACCGCAGCCCAGCGGGCGCCGCCCCCGACGACCGCGAGACGCGACTCTGCATCCACGCTCACAGCATCAAGCCGACGGGTGGTGATGACGATGCCGTCGGTGATCGGATCCTCCGCGCCGTGACCGGTCGCGATCACCCGCACCGGGAGTCCGCGATCGCGGGCGAATCCGACCGCGGCGACCACGTCGGACGCGTTCACGGCGCCGATGACGGCCTCGGGGGAGTGCACGAGCCCGAGGTGGAAGCCGCTGAGCTCCTCGGCATAGCCGCCGTCGGCGGGGGTGAGTACGGGGCCGGACACTGAGGCGATGAGGGGGGCAAAGTCAGTCATGCGCCGATGGTAGACCCGCCTGCCGACACCGTCCAGCGGTCAGGCGCCGGAGGCCTCGAGCACGGCCATCGCCGCGTTGTGGCCACCGATTCCGCTGACGCCTCCGCCGCGCTGGGCGCCCGCTCCGCAGAGCAGGATGCGAGAGTGCACCGTCGCGACACCCCAGCGCTGCGCCGGGGTTGCGAGGGGAGCGTCATCCTCTGCGAACGGCCAGGCGAGTGGGCCGTGGAAGATGTTGCCGCCGGGCAGGTGCAGTGCAGCCTCGAGGTCGAGAGTCGTTTTGGTCTCGATCGTGGGATTGCCGGACGCATCCCGAAGCAGCAGTGGCTCGATCGGCTCGGCAAGCACGGAGTTCAGGGATGCCAGCACGGCGCCCTCGAGTTCGTCCCGGCGCGCGTCGTTCTCATCGGGGTCGATGAGCCGATGCGGGGCGTGCAGTCCGAACACGGTGAGCGTCTGCGCGCCGCTTGCCCGCAGCTCGGGGGAGAGGATGGTCGGATCGGTGAGCGAGTGGCAGTAGATCTCGCACGGCAGGGGATCGGGCACGCCGCCACCCGACGCCGCGTCGTACGCCGAAGACAGCTGGGACCAGGTCTCGTTGATGTGGAAAGTGCCGCCAAAGGCCGCAGCCGGGTCGACGCTCGAGTCGCGCAGCCGGGGCAGTCGCGAGAGGAGGAGGTTGACCTTGACCTGGGCACCTTCGGGCTTTTCGGAGGTCTCGGCAGGCTCGACCACCGACATCAACGAAGCCAGCACCCACGGCGCCACGTTCGCGAGCACGAAGTCGCCGGCTACCTCACAAGAAGAGTCCGCGGAAACGTATGTGACCAGCCCGTCCGGGTCGATCGCCGTAACCTCGGCCGAGGTGCGAATGACCGCACCCGCCGCCCGCGCCGCGTTGTACAGCTCGCCCGAGACGGCGCCCATGCCGCCGACCGGAACATCCCAGTCGCCGGTTCCGCCGCCGATCACGTGGTACAGGAAGCACCTATTGCCGGCGAGAGTCTCGTCGACGTTGGGGGCGAACGTGCCGATGAGCGCGTCGGTCAGCACGACCCCCCGCACGACGTCGTTGGCGAACGTGTTCTGGATGACCTCGCCCACCGGCCGCTCGATGAACGCGTCCCATGCGCTCGCGTCGTTCACCGCGCGACGCGCCTCGCTGCGCGTCAGCAGCGGTTCGGTGACTGTCGGGAACAGCGTGCGCGCCAGGTTGCCCGTGGATTCGTAGAACGATTCCCACGCTTCGGCGTCGGCCGAGGCGCCGAGCGCGTCGAACGACTCCCGGGTTGATGAGGGGGAACCGTTGTCGACGAGCAGCCCGAGGTCGCTGCCCGGATCCGGAGTGTACGAGGAGTAGCGGCGGCGCGAGAGCTGAACGCGCAGCCCGAGGTCGGTGATGATGCGCTTCGGGAGCAGCGAGACGAGGTAGGAGTAGCGGGAGAGCCGGGCATCCAGACCCTCGAATGCCTGGGCTGAGACGGCCGCACCGCCGACGTAGGCGAGCCGCTCGAGCAGCAGGACCGACTTGCCAGCCTGGGCGAGGTAGGCGGCGGCGGTCAGGCCGTTGTGCCCGCCGCCGACGATGACCACGTCGAAGCGCTCGGTCATGGCTCGTCGTCGCATTCGGGCGGGTCGATGGTGGCGATCACACGCTGCGAGGCGCGTTCCATGACCTCGAGTTCGTCGGGCGTGAGCACGTCGAAGAAGTATTGCCGGATCGCCGTCGAGTGGTCGCGCATCGCGCCGAGCACCGCCCGGCTGCCGTCGGCGGTGAGGGCGATCCAGGTGCCGCGCCCGTCGGTGTCGCAATCGCGCCGCTCGACGAGGCCGCGCTTCTCCATGCGGGTCACCTGGTGCGAGAGGCGGCTTTTCTCCCAGCCGAGGGATGACGCGAACTCGCGTGCCCGCAACTGCCGCTCGGGTGTGCCGAACAGTGTGATGAGAATCTCGTAGTCGGGGCTGGAGATGCCGGACTCCTGCTGGAGCCGCTTCTCGAGCGCCCGGTCGAGGTTATTGCGCATGGTGATGAATGAACGCCAGGCGTCCCACTCTGTCGCGCTGACTACGGCTTCGGGCACGAGTTCATCCTAGGGCGGCGGCGGGTCGCCCCGCCGGGTGTTCAGTCGAGGTGTCGGACCTCGACGGAGTCTGCCAGCGAACGCGTGAGGTACTCGTCGAGGTAGCCGACCACAATGCGCGGGATCTCGTCGAGGAAGAACCTCTCGCCGTCGGGATTCGTCACAAAGGCACGAGCGGAGAGGCTGTCGATGAGCTCGATGACGACCTCGATGTGCGCGAACAGGTCGTCGCGGTAGCCGACCTCGTAGCGCTCGACGAACAGGTTTCCGGCAACACGGGCGGCGACCTCGTGGTTGCTCTGCTCGGGGTTGATGAGGTTGGTGGCGATCATGTCGCCGAGGCGCAGCCAGCGGAAGCCGGGCTCCGTACGGTACATGTCGCTGTACACGTCGATCGCACGACGGATGCCGCGTTCCCACTCGGTCTCCTCCGCAAGTCGCGCGGCGGCGTTCTCGAGGAAGCGTTCGAGGTTGCGCTTGGCGAGGGCGGCGGCGATCGAGTTGAGGTCGTCGAAGTAGCGGTAGATGCCCGGTCCCGACATTTCGGCCCGCTTGGCGATCATCGCGATCGACAGGTTTGCGTAGCCGACCTCGTCGATGAGGGCGGCAAGGGAATCGAGGATCAGCTCGAGCCTCTGCTCGCTGCGGTCCTGTCTGGGCTGCCTGCGCAGAAGGGCGCCGGTTGTCTCGCTCACGATGGGTACTCCTTAGGAACCCCCTGACACTACCCGCTGTTGCGCTTGGCCCCGACTAACCGATCAAAAAACCGACCGATCTGGCGAGAATCTCGCGGACGGCTAAAATGCTCGGTCGCGAACGGCTGGCCTGGCGCACCGAGGTGAAGACGGTGCGCGTCGGAGCCCCGTCGAGCCGGTGCAGGCCGACGCTCGGCGGGCGTCCACCCCAGACCAGGTCGGGCAGCAGGGCGACGGCGTTGCCCGATTCCACGAGTCGGATGTGCGCCTGCAGGTCGGCGGTCTCGAACCGCACGTCGGGCTCAAAGCCGGCCTGGCGGCAGCGCTGCTCGGCCCAATGGCGACTCGCCGTACCGCGCGGTTCCATCACCCACGCCTTTGTCGAGGCCTCGAGCAGGGAAGCCGCGCCGCCCAGCCGCAGCTCGTCCTCGCACAGCGCCACCCGGTCGAGGTCGGGCTGGTGCGGGGCGGCGTGGCCGGGGTACTGCTCGGCGATGACGAGGTCGAACTCACGCGCCCATACCTCGAACAGCGCACTCTCCGGCTCGCGCTGCACGATCTCGACGCGCAGCGCCGGGTACTCCGCGGCGAGCAGCGTCAGTGACTGCGGGATGATGCCGAGGGCTGCCGACTGGAACACCGCGAGGCGCACGGTGCCGGTCACCTCGGTGAGCGAGGACTCCAGTTCCGCCTCCATCAGTTCCAGCTTCTCGAGCAGCTGTGTGGTGTGACCGATCAGCACCTCGGCCTGGGGGGTGAGCTGCACCCGGCGGCCTGATTTGACCAGCAGCGGCACACCCGCTTCCGCTTCGAGCAGCGCGAGCTGCTGAGACACCGAGGAGGGACTGTACGACAGCGCCTCGGCGACGGCCGTGATCGTGCCGCGCATGGCGAGTTCGCGTAGCAGGCGCAGTCGGCGGATGTCGAGCACGGGGCATCCCTTCGTTCGGTTGCACTTAACAGTATTGTGCGTAAAGCATCGCTTTTGCTACAGGGTTGCGAGGAGGACACTGGGATTCGACCCGCGTTCCTCTCCAGCTGGAGGCTTATCCTCATGAGCATGTCCCCCGAACAGTTCAGCTCCACCCTCTCCTCGGGCGACCTCGCCGACGAGACGGTTGCCACGGTCCGCCGCTGGCTCGAGGAGAGCGCAGGCGCCAAGGCCGACCCGAGCGCCGAGCGTCTCGCGGGAGTGCTCAAGGATCCCCGCGGCCTCGAGTTCACCATCGGCTTCGTCGACCGGGTCGTGCGCCCCGACGACCTGCGGGTCGCCGCCCGCAACCTCGAGCGCCTGAGCCGCATCGTGCCCGCGTTCCTGCCCTGGTACCTGCGCTTCGCGATCGTGCTCGGCGGCGGGTTCGCCGTGCTGTTCCCGTGGCCCATCGTGCCGATCGCCCGCTGGGTGCTGCGTCGCATGGTCGGCCACCTGGTGATCGACGCGACGCCGGAGCGGCTGGACAAGACGCTGTCGGGGCTGCGAGCCAGGGGCATCCGCCTGAATCTGAACCTGCTCGGCGAGGCGGTACTCGGCGACGACGAGGCCGACCGCCGCCTGGCCGGCACCCGTGACCTGCTGGCTCGGGATGACGTCGACTACGTGTCGATCAAGGTCTCGTCGGTGGTCAGCCAGCTTTCGATGTGGGCCTTCGACGAGACCGTCGAGCGCGTTGTCGAGCGCCTGACCCCGCTCTATGAGCTCGCGGCCACCTCGCCCTCGGCGAAGTTCATCAACCTCGACATGGAGGAGTTCCGCGACCTCGACCTCACCGTCACCGTCTTCAAGAAACTGCTCGAGAAACCACAGCTCATGAAGCTCGAGGGGGGCATCGTGCTGCAGGCGTACCTGCCGGATGCGCTCGGCGCCCTGCAGGACCTCACCACCTGGGCGACGGCTCGTCGCGCGGCCGGCGGTGCGGGTATCAAGGTGCGCGTGGTGAAGGGAGCCAACCTCGCGATGGAGCACGTCGACGCGACCATGCACGACTGGCCGCTCGCGACCTATGGCACCAAGCAGGACACCGACACCAACTACAAGCGTGTGCTCGACTGGGCGTTCACGCCCGAGCGCACCGACGCCGTGCGCATCGGCATCGCCGGCCACAACCTGTTCGACGCGGCGTTCGCCTGGCTGCTCGCGAAGGCGCGCCACGTCGAGAATCGGGTCGAGTTCGAGATGCTGCAGGGCATGGCGACCGGCCAGGCTGAGGCGGTCAAGCGCGACGTCGGCGGGCTTCTTCTGTACACGCCGGTCGTGCACCCGCGTGAGTTCGACTCCGCGATCAGCTACCTGATCCGTCGCCTCGAGGAGAACGCGAGCCCCGAGAACTTCATGTCGGGCGTCTTCGAGCTGGCGACCAGCGAGCACGTGTTCGCCCGTGAACGCGATCGCTTCCTCGCCTCGCTGCAGGCTTTGGATGCCACTGTCCCCGCCTCCAACCGCGTGCAGAGCCGAGCCGAGCCGTCCTCCCCTTCGGCGGTCTCCGGATTCCACAATGAACCCGACACCGACCCGGCCATCGCCGTGAACCGGGCCTGGGGCCGCCGCGTGCTCGAGCGCAGTGTCTCATCCACTCTCGGTGCCGGCTCGATCGCCGCAGCCCGCGTCTCGGATGAAGCGACGCTCGAAGCCCGGATCGCCTCCACACTCGCCGCGGCCGACCGCTGGGCTGCGCTTCCGAGCGCGGAGCGCGCGCAGATCCTGCACGACGCGGGCGACGTGCTCGCAGCGTTCCGCGGCCGCCTCATCGAGGTCATGGCTTCGGAGACCGGCAAGACCATCGCCGAGGGTGACGTGGAGGTCAGTGAGGCGGTCGACTTCGCCCGCTACTACGCGGCCCGCTCGCTCGAGCTGGATTCGATCGCGGGGGCGCGCTTCGTGCCGTCCCGCCTGGTGGTTGTGACGCCGCCGTGGAACTTCCCGGTCGCCATCCCCGCGGGGTCGGTGCTTGCAGCGCTCGCCTCGGGCTCCGGCGTGATCATCAAGCCCGCCGGTCTCGCCAAGCGCAGCGGCGCGGTTATGGTCGAGGCCCTGTGGGAGGCCGGTGTTCCGCGCGACCTGCTCACCCTTGTCGACCTCGAGGAGCGCGAGCTCGGGCGCGAGCTGGTGTCGCACCCGGCCGTCGACCGCGTCATCCTCACCGGAGGCTGGGAGACGGCGGAGCTGTTCCGCTCCTTCCGCCCCGACCTGCCGCTGCTCGCCGAGACGAGCGGCAAGAACGCGATCATCGTCACCCCCTCGGCCGACCTCGACCTGGCCGCCGCCGACGTGGTGCGCAGTGCTTTCGGTCACGCCGGCCAGAAGTGCTCGGCCGCGTCGCTCGTGATCCTCGTCGGCTCGGTCGCGAAGTCGGAGCGCTTCCGTCGCCAGCTGATCGATTCGGTCGGCACACTCCGAGTCGGGCTGCCGCAGGACCCGCTCTCCCAGATGGGTCCAATCATCGAACCCGCGCACGGCAAGCTGCTGCGCGCACTCACCACCCTCGAGGAGGGCGAGTCGTGGCTGGTCAAGCCGCGCCAGCTCGACGACACCGGAGCACTCTGGTCGCCGGGCGTGCGCGAGGGCGTTGCACCGCACAGTGACTTCCATCTGACTGAGTTCTTCGGTCCCGTACTCGGCATCATGACCGCGGATAACCTCACCGAGGCGCTCGAGCTGCAGAACGCCAGTGCGTACGGCCTGACTGCGGGCATCCACTCGCTCGATGCGGACGAGGTCAGCCAGTGGCTCGAGAACGTCGACGCGGGCAACCTCTATGTGAACCGCGGAATCACGGGTGCGATCGTGCAGCGCCAGCCGTTCGGTGGCTGGAAGCGTTCGACCGTTGGGCCGGGCGCGAAGGCCGGCGGGCCGAACTACCTGATGACGCTGGGCAGCTGGGAGCCGCGTGCCGCGGAGTACGGCGAGGACCTGCGCCTCGATGGGCTGTCCCGTCCGGTCGCCTCGGTGCTGAAGCATGCGCAGAGCGGGATCCCGTTTGAAGACTTCGATTTCGCCCGCCAGGGTGCGGAGAGCGACGAGCGCGCGTGGACGGCCGAGTTCGGTGCCGCCCGCGACGTGTCGAATCTCGAGGTGGAGCGCAACGTGTTCCGTTACCGCGCTGTTCCGGTCGCCCTGCGGTTGGCCGAGGGCGCGCCGCTCGGTGCACTCGTGCGCCTGCTCGCGGCGGCGGCCCGTGCCGGCTCCGCTGTCACGGTGTCGAGCGCAGTTCCGCTGCCGGCGACGCTCGTGGCGCAGTTCGGCGGAGCGGTTCCGCCGGTCGAGGTGCTCGAGTCGATTGTCGAATCGGATGCCGCATTCCTCACCCGTGCCGCAACCGGTGGTGTCACGGCTCATCGCGTGCGGCTCATCGGTGGGGACGCTGCCGCGCTCGCCGCCGCACTCAAGGGGAGCTGCGACGTCGCGATCTACTCCGGCCCGGTCACGACCGCCGGTCGGGTCGAGCTGCTGGCCTTCGTGCACGAGCAGGCCGTCACGATCACCGCGCACCGTTTCGGCAACCCCGATCCGGCCATGATGGCGCTCAAGGTCTGATCTCTTTCGCTGATTCCTGTCTTCGCTGATTGAGTAAGGCGCTCTGGCGCCTGTATCGAAATCCGACTTGCGCGGTTTCGATACGGCAGCGGGCGGCCTACTCAACCAGCGTCCCGTCGACACTCTGCCTGTGCGAATTCCGTATCCCAACTCTTCCTTACCTAAAGAGGAATTGGGATACCGATTTCGCGGTTGCCAAACCCGTGACGGCGATGGAGAGCAGCCACGCCGAACCTGTCGACGTGCCGCGCCCATCGGCGTAGCGTTGCGGCATGGCGAATGACCTGCCCAAGCTCGGAGCTCCGGCCATGCGCGCGCTCGCCGCTGCCGGAATCGAGACGCTCAAGGATCTCCGCGAATATGACCCTGACGAACTTGCACAGCTCCATGGCATCGGCCCGAACGCGTTGAAGGCTATTGCGGCGGCACTCGGGCGCTAGTCGAGCGGGTTGAGGATACGCCGCAGGAACTGCTTCGTGCGCTCCTCGCGGGGGGTCACGAGGATCTGCTCGGGGGCGCCGCGCTCGACGACGACACCGCCATCCATGAACACGACCTCCGAGGCGACCTGGCGCGCGAAGGCGAGCTCGTGGGTGACGATGACCATGGTCCAGCCATCGTTCGCCAGCTCGCGGATCACTCCCAACACCTCACCGACGAGCTCGGGATCGAGCGCAGAGGTCGGCTCGTCGAACAGCAGCAGGTCGGGCTTGAGGGCGAGCGCGCGCACGATTCCCACGCGCTGCTGCTGGCCGCCCGACAGTTCGAACGGGTACGAGTCGCGCTTGTCGGCGAGCCCCACACGCTCGAGCAGGCGTTCGGCGTCGGCCGTGGCATCCACCACAGAACGCTTCTGAACCTGCACCGGACCCTCGATGACGTTCTCGAGAACCGTCTTGTGCGGAAACAGGTTGAAGTGCTGGAACACCATCGACGAGCTGTCGCGCAGGGCGAGCAGGTCACGCTTCGACGGATTCGCAGCGAAATCGAGGGTGAGGCCTGAGGCGAAGACGGCGGTGCCACCGTCCGGAACCTCGAGGCCGTTGAGGCAGCGCAGCACGGTCGTTTTGCCCGAGCCGGAGGGACCGATCAACGCGATGACCTCGCCGCGGCTCACGGAGAAGTCGATGCCGCGAAGCACGTGATTGTCACCAAACGACTTCGTCAGGCCGGTGAGGGCGAGCACGGGGGAATCAGTGAGCGACATAGCGATCCAGTCTCTTCTCCAGCACGTTCTGGCCGCTCGACAGGGCGAGGCAGATGACCCAGTAGATGACTGCGGCTTCGGCGTACAGCAGCAGGAACTCGCTCGAGAACGCGGCGATCTTCTGCGCTTGCTTGAACAGCTCGGTGACGAGGATCAGCGAGGCGAGCGAGGTGTCCTTCACGAGGGAGATGAAGGTGTTCGAGAGCGGCGGCACAGACACACGAGCGGCCTGCGGCAGGATGATCCGGCGCAGGGTCTGCGCGCGGGACATGCCGATCGTGTGGCCCGCCTCCCACTGGCCCTTGGGCACACTCAGGATCGCGGCGCGGATCACTTCCGCGGCATATCCGCCCACGTTGATCGCGAACGCGATGATGGCGCTCGGCCACGGGTCGATCTTGATGCCGATCGAGGGCAGGCCGTAGAAGATCACGAACAACTGCACAAGCAGGGGAGTACCGCGCACAAGGGAGATGTAGACGCGAGCCGCTCCGGAGAGCACCCGATTGCGCGAGAGGCGCGCCAGGGCGATCCCCAACGCGATCACCAGTCCGAGAGCGAAGCTGGCGAGCGCGAGGGGGATCGTCCCGACGAGAGCGCCCGAGACCAGCGGCCAGAGCGAACTGACCAGCAGGTCCCAGGTCGATTGCACGAGTACTACTGTGACACGTCTGCGCCGAAGTACTTCTCCGAGATCTCGGCGAGAGTACCGTCAGCCCGCAGCTCGTCGAGGGCCTCGTTGATGGCGTCGACGAGAGTCGTTGAGCCCTTCGCGACAACGAAGGCGTTGCGCGAGACGTCATCCGTCTCTGCGGCGATCTTCACGAGGTCCGCGGAGTCGGGCTTGACGGCCACGTAGTCGAGGTAGGTGAGCTTGTCATTGAGCGTTGCGTCGATTCGGCCCTGTTCGAGCAGCGCGATCGACTGGGCCCAGCCCTCGACGGTCTCGACCGTCGCTCCGTTCTCCTCGGCGAGCGTGTACCAGTTGCTCGACAGCGACTGGGCGGTGGTCTTGCCCTTGAGGTCGGCGAGCGAGCTGATGTCCGAGTTGTCCTTCGCGACGATGACGACGCCCGGGCTCACGGTGTACGGGTCGGAGAAGTCGTACTTGGCTTCGCGCTCGTCGTTGATCGAGACCTGGTTGGCGATGAGGTCGAAGCGGTCGGCGTCGAGGCCGGCGAAGATCGCGTCCCACTGGGTCTCCTCGAACTTCACCTCGACACCGAGCTTGTCGGCGACGGCCTCGATGATCTCGACGTCGTAACCGGTCAGGTCGCCCGCGCCACCCTCGTGGAAGGTGAAGGGGCGGTAGGTGCCCTCGGTGCCGACGACGATCTCGCCCGCTGCCTCGATGTCGGCGAGGCTTGTGTCGTCGCCGGCCGCGGTATCCCCGCCGCCCGTGGTCAGGTCGGGCTCGGCCGGGGCGCAGCCGGAGAGTGCGAGTGCGGTGGCGGCGACGAGGCCGATGAGTGCGAGGCGTGAAGACTTCATGGTTTTTCCTTTGCTGTGGATACCTGACGACATTACGTCGCACGCCCTCGGAGGAGCCCGGGAATGACGCTTTGTTGCAGGATGGAGGCATGGAGCTAACGCTGAACGACGGACATACCATTCCCCAGATCGGTCTCGGAACCTGGCCGCTCGACGATACGGAGGTCGCCTCGGTCGTTGAGACGGCCGTCAGTCTCGGCTACCGCCACATCGACACCGCGGCCAAGTACGGCAATGAGTCGGGCGTCGGCGAGGGCATCCGGCGCAGCGGCCTCGACCGCAGCGCCCTCTTCGTCACCACCAAGCTCGATGGCGAGTTTCAGGGCGACGGTCGCGCCATCGCCGGGCTCGAGGGCTCGCTCGAGCGACTCGGCCTCGAGTACGTGGATCTCCTGCTCATTCACTGGCCGCTGCCGGCCCGCGAGGAATACGTCTCGACCTTCCGCACCTTCATCGGCCTGCAGGAGCGCGGCCTCGTGCGCAGTGTCGGGGTCTCGAACTTCACGCCCGCGCATCTCGCCCGCGTCATCGCGGAGACGGGGGTCACGCCCGGGGTCAATCAGATCCAACTGAACCCGTTCATCCCGCGCCTTGTCGCGCAGGCCGAGCACAAGCGGCTCGGCATCGTGACCGAGTCGTGGAGCCCTCTCGGTGGTGACGGCGCCGACGTGCTCGGGTCGCCCCTGATCGAGAAGATCGCCGCAGCACACGGCCGCACCACCGGCCAGGTCGTTCTGCGCTGGCACGTGCAACAGGGGCTTGTGGCGATTCCCAAGTCTCGGGATGCCGGTCGCCTCGCCAGCAACCTGGCCGTCTTCGATTTCGAACTGTCGGATGACGACCTCGCGGCAATCGCGTCCCTCTCGCAGGGTCCCGATGCCGGGGTCGACTCCGACAGGTCGGGGCACTAGCTTTTGGCTGATTGAGTAGGCCGCCCGCGGCCGTATCGAAATCGAGTTGTGCGCTACCGGTTTCGATACGCGTGCTCCTTCGTCGCGCGCTACTCAACCAGCATTCGGCACTAAGCGCGCAGCGCCGCCGTCACCCAGGCCAGCGCGTCGTCGGCCGACAGGCCCAGCTGCTTGATGCGGTCGGCGAAGGCGCGGGCGGCGACCTGACCCTGCTGCTCGGCGGGGTCGCCCTGCGCGCTCACGAACGATCCGTTGCGTCCGCGGGTCTCGATGAAGCCGTCGGCCTCGAGCTCGCGGTAGGCGCGAGCGACCGTGTTGGGTGCGATGCCCAGGTCCTCGGCGAGCCGGCGAACGGTCGGCAGCCGGGTGCCGGCGGCGAGGCTGCCGTCCCGCACCTGCTCGATGAGTTGCGTGCGCAACTGTTCAAAGGGCGCGATGGATGACCCGGGGCTGATGGTGAGCATCAGCGCGAGTTTCCGGCGCTCGCCGTTGTGCTCGCGACCGGCGTGGTACCCGCGGCCGCAACATCCGGCCACAGGCGACGCAGATAGTGCTGCTGCGGCCGGCTGGCGATGCTGTAGGTGGCGGCACCGAGAATGCCCGCGGCGATGATGAGTACCAGGACGTTCACCACGATGAGCCCGGCGGGCCACTGGTTGCCCACGCTGAAACTGTCGGTGAGGCTGATGCCGATGGCGAGTGAACCCCATACCCCGAGGCTCATCGGGGCAGTCACGATTTCGCGCACCGTGATGGCGCGGATGGCGTCATCCCAGGCCAGGGCCTCGGGGGATGCAGCGGGCTGGGACCGGTCGAGGATGCGACGGGTGGCGATCTCCGAGACCACGAGCGACACCACACCGAGGATCACGACGAGACCGCCGATGCTGAACGCCGGGTTGGCGGGCGTCATCCCGAATGCACTGAACGCCGCGATGCCAGCGATAGCCATAACGAGCAACCCGGCCGCGACAGCAACTCGGCTGCCGATGCGGTCGATGGGTGCGAGATAGTCGCGCACGTCGACGGCGCCGGGGCGGGCGTAGCGCTCGCCGGGGGGAGAGGGAATACGTACCGTGAGGGCGCGGATCGCGGCGCCGACACCCATACCCACGTAGAAGCCGCCGATGATCAGCCAGGTCTCGGCCACCCCGCCCAGTGCGGGCGGGTCCTGGGTCGGGATGACGCCGGAGACGAGGCCGAGCACGGCGAGCACCGTGCCGAGCAGCGCGCCGAACGATGAGGCGCGCGAGCGGCCGGCGAAGTTGGATTCGAGGATCGACGAGTCACCCGATGGCAGGGCGAGCCCGACGGTACGGGCCTGCATGCGCACGCTTGCCGCGCGGTAGGCGGGCACGAAGGTGAGGATGAAGAGCACAACGGTCGAGAGGATGAGGAACCCAGCGATGAACCACAGGAACGGAGTCACGATTTTCTCCTCTGTTCGGTGTTTGTACCAAATGTAGCAATACAAACCCGAGGAGTCAACGGGGGGAGTGCGCCTCGAGGAACTCGTACACCTCGGTCGAGTCGACACCGGGGAACACGCCCGTCGGCATCGCGGCCAGCAGTGAGGACTGAAGGCGCGCGCTCGGCCAGGACTGGCTCTCCCACTTGGTCGCCAGATCAACGGGTGCCGTGCGGCAGCACTCGGGATCAGGGCAGGTCGAGACCTGGCGGTTCGCGGTGTCCCGTCCGCGGAACCACTTCACGTGTGCGAACGGCGTGCCGACGCTCACCGAGAACGCACCCTGCGCCGTCGCCTGGATGCTCGAGGTGCACCAGTAGGTGCCCTTCGGCTTGTCGGTGTACTGGTGGTACGGGCTGAACCTGTCCGCCACGTCGAACACCTGCCGGGCGCTCCATTTGCGGCAGACGAGCTGCCCCTCGACCGCGCCGAGCACATCGGTCGGGAACGCCGCCCCATCGTTCTCGTATGCCTTCGAGATCGTGCCGCTCTCGTGCACCTTGAGAAAGTGCACCGGAATCCCGAGGTGCTGCGTCGCGAGATTGGTGAAGCGATGCGCGGCGGTCTCGTACGACACGGCGAACGCGTCGCGCAGGTCTTCGACCGACAGCTGCTTGCGCCCCTTCGCGGCGGTGAGAAAGTCGACTGCCCCTTTCTCCGGGATGAGCATCGCAGCCGAAAGATAATTCGTCTCCACCCGTTGCCGCAGGAAGTCCGCGTAGTCGCGCGGCTCCTTCTCCCCGAGCGCGAAGCTCGCGAGCGCCTGCAGCAGCGCCGAACGCGGGTCGTGGCCCGTGCCCGTCGCGGGTAGGTAGATGCGTCCGTTCTTGAGGTCGGTGACCGACCGGGTCGAGCTCGGCAGGTCGGCGACGTAGTGCAGGGTGAAGCCGAGGTGCGAGGCCAGGTCGGATGCCACTCGCTGTGAGAGTGGACCGCCTGCGTGACCGACGGCCCCGAGCAGCTCCGCGGCGGTCGCCTCCAGTTCGGCGAAGTAGTTGTCCTGTCGCCGCATGGTGCGCCGCAGTTCGGTGTTCGCGCGGCGGGCCTCCTCGGGGGTCGCTGCGCGCTCGCGGTGCAGCCGCTCCAGCTCGGCGTGGAGCCCCAGGATGGTCCCGATGGCCTCGTCACTCAGTGTCTTGCGCACCGGTAGGGGAGGAAGGCCGAGCGAGGCGTAGAGCGGTCCGCGCTGCGCGCGCTCGAGGGAGATCTCGAGGGCAGCTCGACCCGTCGGTGCCTCGGTCGAGAGCAGGCGGTCGAGGGGCACATCCAGAGCACGGGCGAGGCCCTGCAGCTCACTGAGTTTGGCTTCCCGCTTACCGTTCTCGATCACGCTCACCTGGGATGCCGCGCGGCCGATCGCCGCCCCGAGGTCGTCGAGGGTCATGCCGCGCTCGGTGCGGAGCTGCCGCACGCGGCGCCCGATGGTCAGTGAATCGATCATCTCTTCATCGTCGGTGTATGCGACGTCCCTGTCGGTCATGCAACCAGCGTGACACGGCGCGTTCTTAAGCGAAATAGAAGATTCGGGATATTTCTGCTCACAAATGCCGTCGGGAAGAAGTGAATCGGGCGAATAGTCGAAGGCAACCGATCGAAGGAGACACCATGAACCGCCCCGGCGACCAGACCCAGACCGCAGCCCAGCTCGAGACCGAGTGGAAGACCGACGCCCGCTGGAACGGCGTCACCCGCGACTTCTCGGCCGAGGATGTCATCGCCCTGCGTGGCCCGGTGCGGGAGGAGCGCACGCTGGCCGGCCGCGGGTCGGAGCGCCTCTGGGAACTCATTCATTCCGAAGAATGGGTGCCGGCGCTCGGCGCCCTCACCGGCAACCAGGCCGTGCAGCAGGTGCGCGCCGGCCTCAAGGCGATCTATCTCTCCGGATGGCAGGTCGCGGCCGACGCGAACCTGTCGGGCCAGACCTACCCCGACCAGAGCCTGTACCCGGCCAACTCGGTGCCGGCGGTTGTGCGCCGCATCAACAACGCGCTGCTCAGAGCGGGGCAGATCGAACACGCTGAGGGGGCCACGACTACCGAGTGGCTTGCCCCGATCGTCGCCGACGCAGAGGCCGGCTTCGGCGGACCCCTCAACGCCTACGAACTGATGCACTCGATGATCGAGGCGGGAGCTGCGGGCGTGCACTGGGAGGACCAGCTCGCCAGCGAGAAGAAGTGTGGCCACATGGGTGGCAAGGTGCTTGTTCCGACGAGCCAGCACATCCGGACTCTGAATGCTGCCCGTCTGGCTGCGGACGTCGCGGGTGTGCCGACCATCATCATCGGACGCACCGACTCGCTCGCGGCCGACCTCGTCACGAGCGACATCGATGATCGGGATAAGCCCTTCCTCACGGGAGAGCGCACGGAGGAAGGCTTCTTCCGAACTCGCCCCGGCATCGATACGGTGCTCGCGCGCGGCCACGCCTACGCGCCCTACGCCGACCTGCTCTGGGTGGAGAGTGACAAGCCCAACCTGGAGCTCGCGCGCACCTTTGCGGAGAGCATCCACAAGGAGTTCCCGGGCAAGAAGCTCGCCTATAACTGCTCGCCGTCGTTCAACTGGCGCAGCCACCTCGACGACGCGCAGATCGCGACGTTCCAGCGGGAGCTCGCGGCAATGGGATACGCGTTCCAGTTCATCACCCTCGCGGGATTCCACGCCCTCAACCACTCGATGTACACGCTCGCTCGCGACTACTCGCAGCGCCATATGAGCGCGTACGTCGACCTGCAGGAAGCCGAGTTCGCATCCGAACTCGACGGCTACACGGCCACGCGCCACCAGCGCGAGGTCGGCACCGGCTACTTCGACCGCATAGCCACGGCGCTCAACCCCGGGAGCCAGACCCTGGCCCTCGTCGGCAGCACCGAGTCCCAGCAGTTTCACTAAATCTTCCTAAGGAGCACGATCATGAGCACCACACGCATTGAGATCCTCGCCGAGTACGGCGACCGATTCGACGAGATTCTGACCCCGGATGCCCTGCGCTTCGTCACGCGGCTGCACGACCAGTTCGCGGGCCGTCGTCACGATCGTCTCGCAGACCGAATGCAGCAGCGCCGCAACATCGACAATGGACGGGACCTGCGCTTCTTGTCCGAGACGAGTGCGATCCGCGAGGAGCCGACCTGGCGCGTCGCAGGGCCGGGCCCGGGCCTCGAGGATCGGCGCGTCGAGATCACCGGACCGACCGATCGCAAGATGACGATCAACGCCCTCAACTCGGGTGCGAAGATCTGGCTCGCCGACCAGGAGGACTCGACCAGCCCGACCTGGGGCAACGTGATCGGCGGGCAGGTGAACCTGTTCGACGCGATCCGCCGTCAGATCGACTTCACCAGCGCGGAAGGCAAGCGCTACGAGCTGGGCGAGCAGACACCGACGATCGTGATGCGCCCCCGCGGTTGGCACCTCGTCGAGAAGCACCTGCGCTACACCGACCAGGCCGGGCTGCGTGCGCCGGCGAGCGCATCCCTCGTCGACTTCGGGCTCTACTTCTTCCACAACGCTGCTGAGCTGATCGCCCGCGGCAGCGGCCCGTACTTCTACTTGCCGAAGCTTGAAACCCACCTCGAGGCCCGGCTGTGGAACGACATCTTCACCTTTTCCGAGAACGCCCTCGGTCTCGAGCCGGGCACGATCCGCGCGACGGTGCTCATCGAGACGATCTCGGCGGCGGTCGAGATGGAGGAGATCCTGTTCGAGCTGCGCGAGCACTGCTCCGGCCTGAACGCCGGCCGCTGGGACTACATCTTCTCGATCATCAAGAACTTCCGGGGTCGTGGCGCGAGTTTCACACTTCCGGACCGATCGGCCATAACCATGACCGTGCCGTTTATGCGCGCGTACACCGAGCTGCTCGTCGCCACCTGCCACAAGCGGGGCGCGCACGCGATCGGGGGCATGAGTGCATTTATCCCGAATCGACGGGACGCGGATGTCACAGCCCGCGCCCTCGCGCAGGTGACCGCCGACAAGCGGCGCGAGGCGACCGACGGCTTCGACGGCACGTGGGTGGCGCACCCCGACCTGATCGATACGGCCCGGGCCGAGTTCGACGCGGTGTTGGGGGACCGTCCGAACCAGGTCGACCGGCTGCGGGATGACGTCTCTGTGACCGCCGCGGACCTGCTCGATCTGCGCATCGACGGCGCCGTCACCGACGCCGGAGTTCGCGCGAACGTCTCGATCGCCCTGCGCTACATCGAGAGCTGGTTGCGCGGTGTGGGCGCCGCAGCGATCGACAACCTCATGGAGGACGCAGCCACGGCGGAGATCTCGCGCAGCCAGCTCTGGCAGTGGATCCACCAAGGGGTGCGCACGACGTCGGGCACGGCGGTCACACACGACTCGGTCACGACGCTCGTGTCGGAGGTGCTGCGAGAGCTGCCGCACGAGCCGGGCAACCGTTTCGACGACGCCGCCGAGGTGTTCCGCGCGGTGACGCTCGAGGAGGACTTCCCGACCTTCCTCACCATCACCGCCTACTCGCGGTACCTGGTCGAGGAGCGCGAAGAGATCGCCGCCTAAACCCTCCGCGCGAACCGGCGAAAAGTGCTCCAACGGCGGCCGGTTGGAGCACTTTTTGCTGGTTGGGGGAGGTGCGGGGGCGGGAGGGTCGTGGAATTGCGGCGATTGGGGAGTTTGGGATGCGTCAACTCCCCACTTGCCGCAATTCGGGCTACCCGGGGAGCCGCTAGTCGTGCGTGCGGTGGATGAGCCGCGACAGCACGATCGCGCTACGCGTGTGGTCCACGTTGGGAGCCACCCGTACGCGCTCGAGCGCGATCTCGAGCGACGGGATATCCCGCGACCGCATGTGCACGATGGCGTCGGCCGATCCGGTGACCGTTCCCGCGTCGACCACGTCGGGAATGCCGGAGAGGATGCGGCGCAGCTCGTCCGGTGCAACGGTGCCCCGGCAGAAGAGTTCGACGTAGGCTTCGGTCGCGAGTCCGTCGACGGCGGGGTCGACCTGGATCGTGAACCCGCGGATCACGCCATCGGCGACGAGCCGGTCGACGCGACGCTTCACGGCGGAGGCGGAGAGGCCGATGACCTCCCCGATGTCGCCGTAGCCGGCGCGGGCGTTCTGGCGAAGTCGGTCGATGATGCCGTAGTCGAGGCTGTCCATCCAACCACCCTATGGTTGTTTCTTGCGCGAGGGTAGGGTCAGACGCAGATTCGGTGCGCTGTACGCCGACACATTGCCATATGGTGCGTGAAACACTGGTCTGATGACCATCACCGAATCTTCCGCCGTGCCCGTGCGCACCGCGACCAAGCGCACTGTTCTGATGTGCCGCCCCGAATTCTTCACCGTCGTCTACCGAATCAACCCGTGGATGGACCCTGCCCTGCCGACCGACACCGCTCTCGCCGTTCGCCAGTGGGAGACCCTCTACCAGACCTACCTCGACCTCGGTTTCGACGTGAAGCTGATCGACCCCATCGATGGCCTGCCCGACATGGTCTATGCCGCCAACGGTGGCTTCGTCATCGACAACATCGCGTACGGTGCTAGCTTCACCCACGAGCAGCGCCAGCCCGAGGGCCCCGCCTACATGGACTGGTTCCGCGAGAACGGCTTCGACGTGCGCGACCCGCAGAACATCAACGAGGGCGAGGGCGACTTCCTGCTCGTCGGCGGCCGCATCCTGGCCGGCACCGGTTTCCGCAGCGCGTCGAACAGCCACGAGGAGATCGCCGGCATCTATGGTCGCGAGGTCGTCACACTGAACCTCGTCAACCCGAGCTTCTACCACCTCGACACTGCCATCGCGGTTCTGGATGACACGAACATCGCGTACCTCGAGAGTGCCTTCGATGAGGCATCCCTCGTGAAGCTGCGCGAGCTCTTCCCCGACGCGATCCTCGCCACCGAGGAGGACGCGGCAGTGCTCGGCCTCAACTCCTACAGCGACGGCTACAACATCGTGATCGCCTCCCGCGCCAAGGACTTCGAGCGCCAGCTGCGCGAGCGCGGCTACAACCCCATCGGTGTCGACCTGTCCGAGCTGCTGCTCGGCGGCGGCGGGGTGAAGTGCTGCACGCTGGAGCTGAGGTCATGACCTCGACCGCCACGGGTTTCCTGAAGCAGGAGCATGATCACGCCGCGCACAACTACCACCCGCTCGAGGTCGTCGTCGAGAAGGGCGAGGGCGCGTGGGTGACCGACGTCGAGGGGCGTCGGTACCTGGATTGCCTCGCCGCATACTCCGCGGTGAACTTCGGCCACGGGCATCCGGCACTCATTAAGGCGGCGAAGGACCAGCTGGATCGCATCACGCTCACCAGCCGCGCCTTCCACAATGACCAGCTCGGCCCGTTCGTCGAGGCGCTCGCGCGGCTCGCGAAGAAGGACATGGTGCTGCCCATGAACACGGGTGCCGAGGCCGTCGAGTCGGCGATCAAGATCGCCCGCGCCTGGGGCTACCGCGTGAAGGGTGTTCCCGCGAACGAGGCGACCATCATCGTGATGGACGGCAACTTCCACGGCCGCACCACGACCATCATCAGCTTCTCTAACGACGAGCAGGCCAGAGCCGACTTCGGTCCCTTCACCCCGGGCTTCGTTTCGGTGCCCTATGGGGATGTCTCGGCGCTCGCCGCGGCCATCGACGAGACCACCGTGGCCGTGCTGGTCGAGCCGATCCAGGGTGAGGCCGGGATCGTCGTACCCCCGCCCGCGTACCTGCAGGCCGTGCGCGAGATCACCCGCCAGCACAACGTGCTGTTTATCGCGGACGAGATCCAGTCCGGTCTCGGCCGCACCGGCGCGACCTTCCAATGCGACAACGCGGACGTCGTGCCCGACCTGTACCTGCTCGGCAAGGCGCTCGGCGGCGGCATCGTGCCGGTGAGCGCCGTCGTCGGCAACGCGGACATCCTCGGCGTGCTTCGGCCCGGCGAGCACGGCTCCACCTTCGGCGGCAATCCCCTGGCCGCCGCTGTGGGCCGTGCGGTCGTCGAGCTGCTCGAGACCGGCGAGATGCAGGAGCGCGCCCGCAGCCTGGGTGACCGCCTGCAAGCGTCGCTCTCCACGCTGATCGGTCGCGGTGTCCTCGCCGTTCGCGGCGCCGGCCTCTGGGCCGGAGTCGACATCGACCCCGCGCTGGCCACCGGCCGCGAGGTCTGCGAGCGACTGATGGAGCGCGGCGTTCTCGTCAAGGACACCCATGGCTCGACCATCCGATTCGCGCCGCCCATCGTCGCCAGCGCCGAGGACCTCGACTTCGCGGTAGAGCAGCTCGAGGCAGTGCTGATGGAGCTGGCCCCCTAAGCCGTCCCCCGGCGGGGAGCGCGGCCGCGTGAGATGGCGTGGCCGCGCTTCCGTGCGTCTACTTGCCGGGCGAGACCGGCTTGCGCGAGAGCCCGACCGACGTGGTGCCACCGGTGGTCGAGGCGTTGACGGCGTCGGTGTCGTCATCCTTCGTATAGGCATTGCGCAGCTTGACCGGCTCCACGTGTGTGCCCTTGCGCTTCTCCTGGCGGGCCTTGTAGGTGAGGTTGAGCGCTTCGACGATGATCGCGAAGGCGATCGGCACGTAGATGAGCGCCTTGTCGATGTGCACCTCGAAGCCATCGGCGATGAGAGTCACACCGATCAGTACCAGGAAGGCGAGGGCGAGCATCTTCACCGTGGGGTGCTTGTTCACGAAGCCGAAGATGTACTTGGAGGAGAACAGCATCACGCCGAAAGAGAGCACTACGGCGATGATGATGACGAGCAGGCTGTCGACCATGCCGACCGCCGTGATCACCGAGTCGAACGAGAACACGATGTCGAGCAGAAGGATCTGCGCGATGATCGCGCCGAAGGTCACGGCCTTGCCGCCCTCTTTGCCGTGCGTCTCGGCTCCCTCGAGCTTCTCGTGGATCTCGTGCACCGCCTTGTAGACGAGGAAGAGTCCACCCGCGATCAGGATGAGGTCGCGGCCGGAGAACCCCATCCCGAACAGCGCGAAGAGGTCGTTGGTCAGGGAGATGATCCAGGACGCGAAGAAGAGCAACCCGATGCGGATGATCATGGCCAGGGAGAGCCCGAGGTTGCGGGCCTTCGCCTGCTGCTCGAGCGGCAGCTTCGAGGCGAGAATCGAGATGAAGATCACGTTGTCGACACCCAGCACGATCTCCAGCACGAAGAGCGTGAGGAAGGCGACGATCAGGTCAGGGCTGAGCTCGAGAGTTAAGTCCACGTGGGCAGGTTATCGGGGTTGTGTCTGCAAAAGGGCTGTGTAGCGTGGGCAGGGTGAACGCCCGCGACGCAGCCGACCCTCTCGCCCCCTTCCGCGCCCGCTTTGTGCAGGCTCCGGATGTCACGGCCTACCTCGATGGCAACTCGCTCGGCCGGCCGCTCGCGTCGACCGGTCCACGACTCGCCGACTTCGTAACCTCCCAGTGGGGTTACCGCTTGATACGAGGCTGGAGTGAGGGCTGGCTCGAGCAGGGGCAGGCGATCGGCGATGAACTCGGCCGCGTCGCCCTTGGTGCCGCGCCGGGCCAAACGACCATCGGCGACTCTACGACGGTGCTGCTCTACAAGCTCGTTCGAGCCGCGATCGAGCTGCGCCCCGGACGCACCGAGCTCGTCATCGACCGCGACAACTTTCCGACCGACCGCTACGTGCTCGAGGGCATCGCCGCCGAACGCGGGCTCACCGTGCGCTGGATCGAGCCGGGCGACGTCACGGTCAACCGCATCCCGCTCGGGCCGGACACCGCGGTGGTCGTGCTCAGCCATGTGGCCTACCGCTCGGGATTCCTCGCGGACGTGGCCGGCATCACGGCCGCGGTGCACGAGGCCGGGGCGCTCGCCGTGTGGGATCTCTGTCACTCCGCGGGCGTCATCCCGACACTGCTCGACGAGTGGGGCGTCGACCTCGCCGTCGGCTGCACCTACAAGTACCTGAACGGCGGCCCCGGCAGCCCGGCCTTCGCGTACGTGCGGGCTTCACTCATCGGCGAGTTCCGGCAGCCGATCCAGGGCTGGCTCGGCAGCGCGAACCCGTTCGAGATGGGGCAGGGGTATGAGCCGGCCGTGGGCATCCAAAGGGTGCTCAGCGGCACCCCGCCGATCGTCGGCATGCTCGCGATGCAGGACATGATCGCCCTCATCGACGAGGCCGGTCTGGAGGCGGTGCGGGCCAAGTCGATCGCCCTGACTTCGTACGCGATCGAACTGGCCGACGAGCTGCTTCCGGACGCCACCCTCGCAAGCCCCCGCGACCCGCTCCGTCGTGGCGCTCACCTGACGCTCGACCACCCGCGATTCGAGGCGATTGTGCCGCTGCTCTGGGAGCGAGGGGTGATCCCCGACTTCCGTCGGCCGACCGGGATTCGGCTGGGGCTGTCGCCGCTCTCCACCTCGTTCGAAGAGGTCGAGATCGGCGTGCGCACGATCGCGGAGCTGCTGCGGAACTAGGCCCTGGTCGAGATGCGCAGAATCACCCGGCCCGCAGACTTCTTGCTGCCGATCTTCTCGATGCCCATCATGATGCGGTACTCCATGCCGTACTTCTCGAGCATGATCTCGTTCACGCGGTCCTCGGTGGCGTCCGACTCGTCGATGTGCCCGGCGGCGGTGACGACAGGAGCGTCATCCTCGACCTTGCCCATGCGACTGCACGGGCGCAGCTCCACCCGGGTGCCGTTGCGCAGGCGTTTGACCTTGCCGCTGCCGGCGGGGGTCGTCACGTAGAGATCGTCGCCGTCGCGCGCGATCCAGACCGGCGTTGACACGCCCTCGCCGGACTTGCGGAAGGTGGTGAGGGAGACGAAGCGCTCATCGGCGAGGTCGAGAAGGGTGGTCATGCTCGAACTCTATGCCGTCGCGGGAGGCCGGAAGTACCCTCTCAGGAACTCGTCGAACGCGGCCACCATGTCGAAACTGTCGTCCAGCAGCCACTGCTGCTGCAACCCATCCATTACCGCCGGGATCAGTCGAGCGGCGAGCGGCACGTCGAGGTCGGCGCGAACGCGACCGTGCGCGAGGGCATCCCGAAGCGTCGCCTCGGCCAGTTCGCGGCTTTCGGCATACCGGTCGATGAAGTACTGGTGCGCGGGGTGCTCCGTGTCCGTGGCCTCCGCAGAGACGATCGTGTACAGCGAAGTGAGTCCGCGGGTCGACTGGTTGTAGGCGACGACGTTGCGCGTCTGCTCGAGAAGGGTGGTCTCCGAGACCTCGCCGGCGGCCGCGCGAACACGCTCGTCCCGCTGGCGGAGCACCTCGGTGAAGAGCTCCTCCTTGGTGGCGAAGTGGTGCATCAACCCGGCCGGTGTCAGCTCGACGCGTTTGGCGATCTCGCGCAGGGATCCGCTGTGAAAACCGCTCCGGGCGAACACTGCGAGTGCCGCTTCAACGATCTGCTGCCGTCGTGCCTGGCCCTTGGGGTAGCTGCCGCGCGGGCTGGGCGTTGGCTGAGTAGTCATGATTAAAACCTATCGCCTAGAAGGTTTTTCGGGCTAGGGTGACACCTATTCGGGGGACACGCACAGTTTGCGACACCGAGACCAATGGAGGTCAGAATGAACCGATGGACAACTGCGCTCGCCGTGACGGCAGCGTCAGCACTTCTGCTCACCGGCTGTGGCCGCACCGACGGACCCGCCGGACCGGACGCCAGCAAGGGCGCGATCGACAGCGAACCGGCTACCGGCGACATCACCATCTGGGCGATGGGCAACGAGGGCGAAGTGCTCAAGGAGCTCGCGACCCAGTTCGAAGACGCCAACCCCGACGCCTCGGTCACCGTGACCGCCGTGCCGTGGGAGTCCGCGCACGATCGCATCGCCACCTCGATCGCCGGCGGCGAAACACCCGACATCTCGATGCTCGGCACCACCTGGGTCGGCGAGTTCGCCGCGACCGGCGCGCTCGAGCCCACCCCCGAAGGCCTGGTCGACGAGGGCGACTTCTTCGAGGGCTCGTGGGGCACGGCGGTTGTGGATGACGTCGCCTACGGAGTCCCGTGGTACGTCGATACCCGCGTGCTCTACTACCGCACCGACATGGCCGAGGCAGCCGGAGTCGAGGCTCCCGAAACCTGGGACGAGTACACCGCCTTCGCGAAGGCACTCAAGGACGAGGGTGCCACCTCCGGCGTCTCGCTGCCGCCGGGAGGGTTCGACTCGTGGCAGTATGTCGCGCCGCTCGCGTGGCAGGCGGGTGGGGACATCCTCAGCGAAGACGGCACGGAGTTCACCTTCGACACCCCCGAGTGGAAGGAAGCCTTCGAGTTCTACAAGAGCTTCTTCGATGACGGCGTCGCCGAGCCGGTGCGCCTCGAGGGCGGCGAGATCGAGCAGAAGTTCATCGACGGTTCGGTCGGATCATTCTTCAGCGGGCCGTTCCACGTGGGCCTGCTGCTCGAACAGGGCGGCCCCGATTTCGCCGACAAGTTCGCGGTCGCCGAGGTTCCCGGCGACAAGAGCCGCACCTCGTTCACTGGTGGTGGAAACCTCGCGGTCTTCAACGACAGCGAGAACCGCGACGCCGCGTGGAAGTTCGTGCGGTGGCTAAGCGAGCCCGAGACGCAGATCGAGTGGTACGGAATCTCCACCGACCTGCCGAGCACCGAGGCCGCATACGACGATGCCACCTTCAGCGAGGACCCGTACCTTAGCGTCTTCGCCGACCAGCTCACCGACTCCAAGGCACCGCCGGCGATCGCCACGTGGGCGCAGGTCTCCGCCGTGATCGACCAGGAGCTCGAGAAGGTCACCCGCGGCGAAACCTCCGTTGATGACGCGCTCGCCTCGATCCAGCAGCAGGCCGAGTCCATCGGCACGGGCCAGTAACCGTGACGGCAGTGACGACGAGGGCGGCGCGCAGGCCGCCGCCCTCGCGGGCCTCCCGCAAGCAGACCCGCATAGCGTGGGGCTTCGCGGCGCCGTTTATGGTGCTCTTCCTCGTCTTCATGGCGGGCCCGATCGTAGCCTCGCTCGCGATGAGCTTCACCGACCTCACCACGCGCGACCTCCGCACCCCGTTCAACGTGAACCTGGTCGGCCTCGACAACTACGTGCGGCTATTCCAGGACGAGCGCTTCGTGCATTCGCTGCTCAACACCGGCGTCTTCGTGATCGTCGGCGTGCCGGTCACGATCGTGCTGGCCATGCTTGTGGCTCTCGCGCTCAACACCGGAATCAACAAGTTCCGTACGGTGTTCCGGGTCGGTTACTACGCCCCGGTCGTGACGAGCATTGTCGCGATCGCGATCGTGTGGAAGTTCATTCTGCAGCCCGACGGCCTACTCAACGGCTTTCTCGGGGTATTCGGTATCAGCGGCCCGAACTGGCTCGAAGACACGACCTGGGCACTGCCCTCGCTCATCCTCATGGCCGTCTGGCGCAACATCGGCACGCTCATGGTGATCTTCCTGGCCGGCCTGCAGGGTGTGCCGAAGGAGCACCACGAAGCGGCGATGGTGGATGGCGCGAACGTCGTCCAACGCTTCTTCAACGTCACCCTGCCGGCAATGCGTCCCACGCTCCTGTTCGCCGCGGTCATCACGGGTATCGGATTCCTGCAGTTCTTCGAAGAACCGTTCGTGATGACGCGTGGTGGGCCGCTGGACGCGACGCTCTCGAGCGCGATGTACACCTTCAACCAGTTCGGGTTCGGCAACTACTCGTACGCCTCGGCGGCCAGCTACGTGCTGTTCCTCGCGATCGTACTGCTGTCGCTGATCCAGTTCCGGCTGCTGAAGAAGGAGGACTGATCATGACCGCAGTGGCAACCCCGGTGCTGGCGCAGCCCCGTCGCGCCAACCGACCGCGCTCCAAGTGGTGGCTCTACGTTGTGCTCGGCCTCGGCATGATCGCCATGATCTTCCCGTTCATCTGGATGATTCTGGGTTCGTTCAAGACCACGGCGGAGATCCGCAGCAACCCGCTCGGATTCCTGCCCGAGGCGCCGACGCTCGAGAACTACACGCAGCTGTTCGGTCGGCTCGACTTCGCGACCTATTTCACCAACAGCGTGATCGTGGCCGTCTTCGTGACCCTCGGCAACATCGTCTTCTCGTCGATGGTCGGCTACGCCCTCGCCAAGCTGCAGTTCGCGGGCAAGAAACTGCTGTTCACTCTCGTGCTCGGCACCTTGATGGTTCCCGGCGTGGTGACATTCGTGCCGCTGTTCGTGCTGACCAGCAACCTCGGTCTCGTGAATTCGTACCCCGGCCTGATTCTGCCGTTCCTGATCACCCCACTCGGGGTGTTCCTCATGCGTCAGTTCATCATGAGCCTGCCCGACGACATCATCGAGGCGGCGCGCATCGACGGGGCGAGCGAGTGGCGCATCTTCCTCCGGGTGATCATGCCGCTGTGCGGTCCGGCCGTCGCGACGCTGACGATTCTCACCTTCCTCGGTAGCTGGAACAACTTCCTCTGGCCGCTCGTGGTGGCTACCAGCGAGGCGAAGTACACGCTGCCCGTCGCGCTCGCGCTGTATTCGGTCGGCCAGAACGCGGCGCAGTACGGGCTCATGATGGCCGGTGCGGTCGTGGTCGTCATCCCGGTTCTGCTCGTCTTCATAGTGCTGCAGCGTTACTTCGTGCAGGGCATCGCCCTGACGGGCATCAAGTAAGGAGTGACCATGTCCTTTCCTCACGGCTTTCTCTGGGGGGCGTCCACCGCGGCGCACCAGGTCGAGGGCAACAACACCACGAGCGACTGGTGGGCTCGCGAGCACGGGCGCCTCGAGAACTCGGCGCGGGTCAGCGAGCCGAGCGGCGACGCGGCCGACAGCTATCACCGGTATCCCGATGACATGCGGCTGTTGCGGGATGCCGGCCTCACGAGTTACCGCTTCAGCCTCGAATGGGCGCGCATCGAACCCGAGCGCGGCTTCGTGTCTCGCGCGCAGCTCGACCACTACCGGCGGATGATCGACACCGCGCGGGATCTCGGGCTCACGCCGATGGTCACCCTGCACCACTTCACCAACCCTCTCTGGTTCGCGCAGGAGATCGGCTGGGGCAACCCGCTCTCGGTCGACGCGTTCGCGCGCTTCACGCAGACCGTGCTGCCGATCCTCACCGACGTCGAGCTCGTCTGCACGATCAACGAGCCGAATATGGTCGCGACGATCATGGCCGACTCGAACAACTCATTCAGCGGAACGGGCCTGCCGCCCGGTGACCCGACCATTACCGAACACCTCATCTCGGCACACCAGTTCTCGGTCGCGATCCTGCGCAGCGCGGGCAAGAAAGCCGGCTGGTCGATCGCGACGCAGGACTTCCAGGGCGAGCCCGGCTTCGAGCAGGCGGCGGAGGACTTCGGTCGGTCGCGAGAAGATGTGTTCCTCGACGCCTCGTCGGGCGACGACTGGGTCGGCATCCAGGCCTACACACGCACCCGGATCGGTGCCGACGGGCCGGTGCCTCTCGCTCCGGACGTCGAGACGACCCTTACCGGGTGGGAGTACTACCCGAAAGCACTCGAAGACGGGATCCGTCGATCGTGGGAGCGCAACGGCACCCCGATCTACGTTACCGAGAACGGCATGGCGACGGCGGATGACGCTCGACGCATCGACTACACCCGCGGCGCGCTCGAGGGCGTCTCGCGGGCTATGGCCGACGGCATCGACGTGCGCGGCTACCTGCACTGGAGCCTGCTCGACAACTACGAGTGGGGCAGCTACGCGCCGACGTTCGGCCTGATCGGGTGGGACCGTGAGACGTTCGAGCGTCATCCCAAGCCATCACTGGGCTGGCTCGGCGAGGTCGCGCGTCGGAACGGGCTCGGCAACTAGCCGAGTCGAGATGCGTTAGGCGGTCTTGCGGCGGCCGATCAGCAGCGCCGCGCCGAGCGCGAGCAGCAGGGCGCTGACGCTCAGCGGCACGAACGGGTCGGTGCCGGTGGTGACCAGGTCGCCTCCGGGCACTGCAACCGCGGTCGGAGCCACGGCGGTGACCGTTGTGGTGTTGGTCGCGGTAGTGCCGAGGATCGTGAAGGTGATCGTCGCGGTCCCTGCCGTGGTGCTCCTGAAGCGGGCGCTGTAGGTTCCGTCGCCGTTGTCGATCACCGGGGTGAAGGTCGCGGCGAGCAGTGCCGAGCGGCCCGTGGCAAAGGTCGAGGTGATCGTGACGGGGCCGGCGCTCGCCGTCAGCGGCGCTCCGGTCGAGTCGCGGGCGACGATCGTGATCGTTGCGGCATCGACCCCGTCGGCCACGATCTCAGCCGAGTCCGACGTGATGGTCGAGGTCGTGGCATCCGCTGGGCGCGGGATGACGGCCACGGTGACCGTGCTCGTGCCTGCTGCGCCGGCGAGCGCGAAGCTCACCGTCGCGCGGCCCACCGATGTCGCCGTGAGGGTCGCAGTGTAAGTGCCGTCGCCGTTGTCGGTCACGGCGCTCAGGGTGCCGAAGCTGGAGTTCGCGGTCACGGTTCCCGCGGACGTGGTGACCGCCGCGCCGGTTGCGTCGCGGGCCGTGATCGTGATGATCGCGGAGTCGGTGCCATCGGCGACGATCGACGTGGAGTCGGACGAGATCGTCGAGTCGACCGCGGTAGCGGGGCGTGCCGTGACGGTGACAGCGACGGTGTTCGGGCTGGCAGCGCCGGCGATTGCGAAGCCGACCGTGGCGGTTCCGGGCGCAGCGGCGGTGAGGGTGGCCGTGTAGGTGCCATCGTTGTTGTCGGTGACGGCGCTCAGGGCTCCGAGGGTTGACGTCGCAGTGACGGTACCGGCGGATGACGTCAGCGGCGTGCCGTCGCGGTCTCGCGTCGTGATCGTGATCGTCGCGGTCGCCACGGTGTCGGCGACGATGCTCGTCACGTCGGAGGTGATGGTCGACAACGTCGGAACGGCGACGCGTGGGGTGACCGTGATCGCCACGGTGTTAGCACCCGTCGTGCCGGCGATGGTGAAGCTCACCGTCGCGGTGCCGGGGGCAGCCGAGGTCAGGGTCGCGGTGTAGGTGCCGTCGCCGTTATCGGTCACGGCGCTCAGGGTGCCGAGCGTCGAACTCGCGGTGACGATACCCGCGGATGTGCCCGTCGGATCCCCCAGGTTGTTGCGCGCGGTGATGGTGACTGTCGCGGTCTCGTCACCGTCGGCGACGATCGTGGTCACGTCGGAGGCGATCGTCGAGTCGGCGGCCGTGGCGGGGCGGGGAGCGAAGGTGACGGCGGTGGCGCCGATCGAGCCCGCGGTGATCCTGCCCGTCACACCGAAGGTCCCGACGGTCGTGCTGGTGGCGGTGACGGAACACGAGCCGTCCGTGCCCGTCACGCAGGTTACGGATGAGAGTGTGACATCCCGGCCCGTCGCGATTGTCACGGTCGCGCCGACCGCAGGGTTGCCGAGGTCGTTGCGCACAGTCGCGGTGATCGTGTTCTGCTGCACGCCGTCGGCGACGACCGTGCCCGTGGTCGTGGCGGTTATCGAACCGCCCGCGGTAACGGGGACGGCGGCGCGCACCGTGTACCCGCGCCACTTACCGCCCGAGATCGGGAAGGTCGCCGCGAAGGCCGGGTCGTAGTCGACGATGATGGCGGGATTGCGGCCCAGCGATGAGGTGCTGAGTGTTCCGTCGGAGAACGTGGTGGGTGCGGGACCGAGGAACCTCACGTTGCTCAGGAACGTGCCGTTGGTGTCGAACGCGTTGGCACCGATGCTGGTGACGCCTGCCGGGATGGTCACAGAGGCCAGTCGTGAGGAATTGAAGGCGGAGGTCCCGACCGACGTCACCGAACTGGGAATCGTCACGCTCGTCATCGGGCTGAAGCGGAAGGCATAGCCGGGGATCGAGACGAGAGTGTCGGGCAGGCTGAGCGAAGTGATCACATTGTGGTCGAACGCCGCGAGACCGAAGGTGGAGACTCCGCGCCCGATCGTCAGGGACTGGATCGCGTTGCGGTCGAAGGCATAGTCGGCGATGAAGGTCACGGTGTCGGGGATCACCATGGACGTGAGCTGGTTGCTGTCGAATGCGGAGTACCCGATTGACGTGATGTGCGGCGGGATGGTGAAGCTCGTGAGACTGTTCGTACGAAAGGCGTAATCCGGAATCGCGGTTATACCGGTGCCGATGGTCAGCGACGTCAGCAGATTGTTGGAGAACGCGTACGTTCCGAGGCTCGTGACGCGGTTGGGGATGTCGAGGCTCGTGATGCGGTTGCTGGCAAACGCATTGATTCCGATGGAGGTGACGTTTGCGGGAACCGCGAACGAGGGCAGCTGGTTGTTGGAGAACGCGCCCTCCGGGATCCCCGTGATTGCGGTGCCGATGGTCAACGAGGTGAGGCGGTTGCTCCGGAAGGCGTTCACGCCGAGGCTCGTCACCGAGTCCGGAATGACAAGAGACGTTATGTAGTTGGTCTGGAACGCGCCCGCGCCGATCGAAGTGACCGTCGAGGGGATGCTCACCGAGGCGATGAACTTAGTGCTGAATGCATTGGCGCCGATGGACGTGACGGTGTACGTGTTCGTGCCGAAGGTCACGGTGGGTGGGATGACCACCGCGCTGTTTGCCGCCCCGAAATATCCGGTCACCGACGCGGTGAGGTTGGTGACGTTGAGCGTGTAGTCGACACGGTTCGCGTCCTGGACGGCGGCGGCCGGCGTCGCGATGGCGACGGATGCGGCGACGAGGATCGTCGCGATGGACAGGCGGAGCAGAGCGGCGGCGGGGCGCATGAAATTCTTTCGATCGGGTAGAGCGAACATTCCCGCGGATGGGTTCACGGGGGAGCGAAGTCGTTTCGACACTATCCGTCGGTTGTCTTTTTCGTGACGGTTTGACCCGTTCTGGGGGCGACAGGTCATTTGCGGGCCGCCGCGCGTAGCCTTGAGCGGTGATCCTCTCCCCGGAACTCCTCGACCGCATCCGCTCGCGTGCCGCCGGCTACGACGCGGAGAACGCCTTCTTCGCCGAAGACCTGTCCGAACTGCGTGCCGCCGGCTACCTCGCTCCCCGACCGCTGCTCGAAGTGGTGCGTGACCAGCGGCTACTTGCCGCGCACGCTCCGGCGACGGCCCTCGGCATCAACATGCACCTCGTCTGGACCGGAGTCGCCCGCGCCCTCGTCGAGCGCGGCGACACGTCGCTCGAGTGGGTGCTGCGGGATGCCGCGGCCGGCGAACTGTTCGCCTTCGGCAACAGCGAACCGGGCAACGACCTCGTGCTCTGGGACTCGCTCACCACGGCGACCCCGGTCGATGGCGGGTGGTCGTTCAGCGGCACCAAGATCTTCACCTCGCTCGCGCCGGCCTGGACACGCCTCGGCATCTTCGGCCGCTTCGAGGACTCGCTCGTGCACGGCTTCATCGACCGGTCCTCGCCAGGGGTCACGACTCTCAACGACTGGGACACCCTCGGCATGCGCGCTACCCAGAGCCATACGACGGTTCTGGATGGCGCGTTCGTCCCGGCGGCGCGGGTCTCGCGCGTGCTTCCGGTGGGTCCGAACGCCGACCCCTTTGTGTTCGGCATCTTCTCGAGCTTCCTGCTCTCCATTGGTTCCGTCTATGCGGGCATTGCAGATCGGGCGCTCGAGCTGGCGGTGTCCGCGGTGGGTTCACGGAAGTCGATGAAGACCGGACTCGCCTACTCGCAGGATCCGGACATCCGCTGGCGCATCGCGGATGCCGCACTCGCCCTCGACGCCCTCGCGCCGCAGCTCGAGTCGCTCGCCGCCGATGTCGACGAGGTGGTTGATCACGGCGCGGACTGGTTCCGCCTGCTGGTCGGCGTCAAGCACCGCGCCACGGAGACCGCCCGGCACGTCGTCGACCAGGCGATGCGGGTGGCCGGTGGTTCGGGATACCGTTCCACGTCGGAACTCGCGCGTCTCCAGCGCGACGTGCTCGCCGGCATCTACCACCCGAGCGACACCGAGTCGATCCACGCGACGGTTGCGGGCAACCTCCTCGGTTCTCTCTAGATCAGCGCAGCACTCCGCACGCGGTGACAACGCGAAGCAACACTGAGCCCTCGGCTCCTGTCGGATACATCAAGAGATAGGACCCGGTCTCATCCTCGATGAGGGTGTGCGAGCCCGTCACGGGCCACGTTGTGCCGTCGGCGTACTCGGCAGGCGTGTTCGCCGTGCCGGTGGACGTTACGGCGTCACCGTACTCTTGCTGAACCTCCGCGACGGTGCTCGCGACGTCCGTCGACGAGAACGTCGTCGCCATGATCCAGCGACCGACACCTGCGTCTTCTCCGGCGCAATCGGTGACATTCGGTTCGGGTTCGGCAATCACGGCCGACTCGGGGAACTCCGCGATCAACTTGTCGACGACGCCCATCGACGCGTCCCGCACCTCGACGAGTGACGACGTGAACTTCGGAGGCTCGGGTTCCGTGGGAGCAGTGGGCGAACATCCCGCAAGCGCTGCGAGAACGAGCGGAGCGATCAGGAGTAGCGCAAGTCGACGAGTAGTCACAGACGCATTCTCCCCTATCGTGAGCGAAGCGAGGTCTGCCGGCCCAGGTGCACGCGCACGTCGGAGTCGAGCGTGTCAGCCGCGTGGTGCGTGACCATGACCACGATGCGGCCGGCGAGGGCGGAACGCAGGTCGGACATAAGCGCGGCGGCGGCACCCGCATCCAGGTGAGCGGTCGGTTCGTCGAGCAGCACAACATCCGCGCGGGTGAGCAGCGTGCGCGCCACCGCGAGCCGCTGTCGCTGGCCGCCCGACAGGGACGTACCCTCCGCCCCGATGCGGGTGTCCAGACCCAGCGGGAGGCTGGCGATGAGCGGCCCGAGCCCGACACGGTCGAGGGACTCGAGCAGCGTGGCATCCGACGGCCGATCAGAGCGGGCCCGCGCCAGCAGCAGGTTGGCCCGGATGGTCGAGTCGAACAGGTGACCCTCCTGGGGGCACCAGGCCATGCGCGCGCGCAGGGCGAGCGGGTCGAGCCCGCGCGCATCCTCACCATTGATCAGAAGCGAACCGGATGCCGGGGCCAGGTACCCGAGAACAGTCGCCAGCAGTGTCGATTTACCCGACCCAGAAGGCCCGTCAACGATGACCCAGTCGCCGGGAGTGGCCTCGGCGTGCAGGGTGCGGAAGGCGGGCTCCGCCCCATCCCACCCGGCGCTCAGGTCGCTCAGCTCGAGGCGGGTGATGCGGTCGACGGGGGCGGTGCCGGTCGACACCGGTGCCGGAAGCTCCGTCACAGCCGCGACCCGGCGCAGTGCCGAGCGGAGGGCGGGCGCCTGCTGCACGGCATCTATGAGGGCGAGCATGGGCTCGGCGAGAGCGATCGGCAGTAGCGCGAGCACCGCGACGATCCCGGGCTGGATTGCGACCCCCGAGGTGACGGCGAGCATCGCACCGGTCGCGGCACAGCAGGCCAGCAGCGTGAGTGCGCCGCCGAGGCCGAGAGCGCCGGAGGTGCGTCGGGCCTGCACGGCCGCAGCCGAATCGAGCGAGGCGAGGGCGTCGCGGGCGCGCGCCGAGACGCCGTTGGCGCGCAGCTCCCCGGCCGCGGCCAGGGTGGCGGCGAACCTGCGGACGACGGAAGAGCGGATCAGCGCCTGCCCGCGCGCGGCGGACCGGTCGGCGAGGAGCGCGATCGCGGGGGAGACCACGAGGCAGACGGCGAGCAGCACGAGCAGCACCGGAAGGGCCGGAGCGTGCAGCGCGAGCACGGCGATCACGACGGCGATCGCGCACAGCACGCCGACCGCGATAGGCAGCAATACACGGGGCACCAGATCCCGCACGCGATCGGCAGAGGCGACGAGGTAGTCGAGGGCGACACCGCCGCGGGCGAGGCCGCGCGAGGCGACGCCGCGGGCGGCGAGCCCCGTCCACAGGCGCATGCGCAGGTCGGTGAGGGATCCGAGCACGGCGTCGTGGGTGAGCAGGCGCTCCGCGTAGCGCAGCACCGAACGGCCGAGGCCGAAGAAGCGCACACCGACGATCGCGACCAGCAGGTACATGATCGGCGGCTGCTCGCTCGCCCGCACGATGAGCCAGCCGGAGACCGCGGTAAGGGAGATCGCGAACAGCGCGGCGGCGGCACCGAGGAGGATGGAGGCAGTGAAACGCCAGCCGGTCGGGCGGAGGTAGGCGAGGAGGGCGATCACACCCTCCTTCGCAGGCTCAGTCGGCGCTGGGGTCGCGCGATCGCTGGCGCGATCGTCATAGCTCCACGGCGCAAGCTCGATCATCGGAACTGACTCGATGGGATCGGATGCGCGCAGGGTCGTCGAGCCCAGCAGCACGCGCGTGTCAGCGAGCCCCGCGACCGCCGCTTCATGCGAGGCGATGACCATCGTCACGCGACCGCGCAACATGCGCAGCGCGTTCTCCACGAGCGCGGCGCTCGCGGCGTCGAGGTGCGCGGTGGGCTCGTCGAGAAGGAGCAGGCGCGCGCCCTCATCCACTCGCAGAAGGCCCCGGGCCACCGCGACACGACGCAGCTCGCCGGGGCTGAGGCGGGCAGGGTCGACGTCCGCGAGGTGACTGAGGCCGAGCTGGGCGAGCACCCGGTCGACCTCCGAACCGTAGAGCGCGAGTTCGGCACGCACCGTCTCGCCGACGGTGTGCGGGTGTTGCGGAACCCATGCCACGAGCGAGGGGTCGATGCCGACGACGCGGCCGTCGAAGGAGGTGAGTTCCCCGGCGAGCACCCGCAGCACCGTCGTCTTGCCGCTGCCGCTCGCCCCCTCGAGTGAGGTCACGCCGCCAGCGCGCACCTCGAAGCTGACGTTCGTCACGGCCGAGTCGCCGCGGTCGGGGTAGCGCACCGTCAGGCCGTCGACGCGCAGGAAATCACCGTCGCGAACCGGTGACACCAGAAGCGGTGCGTCGATCATGGCACGTGCCCGACGCTGGGCCGCGAGGCCATCCTGCGAGGAATGGAACGCGGCACCCAGGTCGCGGAACGGCGCGAAGCACTCCGGTGCGAGCACGAGCGCGACGAGTCCGAGCGCGAGCGGCATGTCGCCGTGCACGAGCCGCACACCCACGGCGACCGCGACGATGGCGACCGAGATGGTCGAGATGAGTTCGAGCACCAGGGAAGAGAGGAACGCGCTCTTCAGGGTGCTCATCGTCGTTCTGCGGTGCTCGGTCGAGATGCGCTCGAGCGCTGCGGTCTGGTCGGCGACCCGGCCGAGGCCCACGAGCACCGGCAGTCCGCGGGCCAGCTCGACGAGGTGGTCGCTGAGGCGACTGAGTGTGCTGGATGCCGCGTCCGCCCGGTCCCGCGTGTGCATGCCCACGAGTGCGAGAAAGACCGGCACGAGCGGCACGGTCAGCACAACGATGATCGCGCTGACCCAGTCCGCGCTGAGGATCCGCACCCCGACGAGCAGGGGCACGACCGCCGCCGACATGATCGACGGCAGCACCGTGCGGTAGTAGTTGTCCAGCTCGTCGAGACCGACGGTGCCGATCGCGGTGAGTGAGCCGACGCTGCCCGATGGGCCGGCGAGCGCCCGGTCGGTGAGCTGCAGGCGCAGCGCGCTCTTCGCGGCGAGTGCCGCCCGCGTCGCATAGACCTGCGACGCCCAGGATGCGGCCGCGCGGAGAGCGCCTCCGAGGATCGCGAGACGGATGGCGCCGCCGACGTCCTCGCCCGCGATCACCCCGACGACACCCGTAGCCACCGCTTCGGCGACGGCCACGAGACCGAGAGCCCTGAGGGCGGAGAAAAGGCCGAGCACTCCGAGGGTCAGCGGCGAGGCATCCAGTCGCTTCATGATTCCCGGGTCAGCACTGCCGCGCGCACCACGTGGGCGTCGGGGATGTGGGTCTCGCTCACGCGCTTGCGGAACACCCAGTAGGTCCAGCCCTGGTAGAGGAAGACGAGGGGGAGGCCGAATGCCGCGACGACGGTCATCACGCCGAGCGTGTAGTCGCCGCTCGACGCGTTCGAGACGGTGAGGTTGAATTCGGGCGACAGTGTCGATGGCAGCACGTTCGGGAACGCCGAGGCGAAGATGGACGAGGCGCCGAACAGCAGGAACACGGCGATGCCGGTGAAGGCGCGACCCTCGCGGCCGGCGCGGGCACTGAACCAGGCCCAGACCACGGCGACGACCGCGACGAGGATGAGCGCCCAGGTCCAGGTCTTGCCGTTGATGAACTGCACCGCGAGCACCCAGCCGACGATCGGCAGCAGCGCGATCGGCGACCAGCGAACGAGGAAGCGGCGCGCGTTCTCGCGCACCGAGCCCTCCGTCTTGAGGCCGAGGAAGGCCGCGGCGTGCACGAGGCAGAAGCCCACGACGGCGAGACCGCCGAGGATCGCGTAGCCGTTCAGCCAGGCGAAGGGTCCGCCGACCCGGTCACCGTTCTCGTTTATTGGCAGTCCGGTCGTGGTGAGCGCGAGCGCCGCACCGATGCCGAATGCGGAGACGAGAGAGCCGAGGCCGAGGGCCAGATCCCAGGCCCGACGCCAGCGTGCCGTCGCGCCCTTGCCGCGGTACTCGATCGCGACGGCGCGGAAGATGAGGCCGAGCAGCACGAGCGTGAGCGGGATGTAGAGGGTCGAGAACAGCGAGGCGTACCAGAACGGGAAGGCCGCGAAGGTGGCGGCGCCGGCGGTGATCAGCCAGACCTCGTTGCCGTCCCAGACCGGTCCGATGGAGTTGAGCATGACCCGGCGCTGCACGTTGTTCTTTGTGCTGAAGATCATGTGCATGCCGACGCCGAGGTCGAAGCCCTCGAGCAGCAGGTAGCCGATCCAGAGCACGGCGATGGCGACGAACCAGATGGTGGGAAGGGTATCCATGATCAGTGTCCTTAGTACGCGAAGGCGAGAACGTCGTCGGGCTTGTCGGTGTCGTCGGGCTTATCGGAGTGATCGGCCGGCGGCAGCGCCGACGCGGTCCCACCCCGCACGTACGTCACGAGCAGGCGGATCTCGACGACCATCAGCGCGCCGTAGACGAGTCCGAGCGAGATCAGCGAGAAGAGCAGCTCCCCGGCGGTGACCCCGGGGGACACGGCCGACGCGGTGAACATGAACACGCCATCCACACCGCTCGGATTCGGGTTGGGCGCGACCACGAACGGCTGGCGACCCATCTCGGTGAAGATCCAGCCGGCCGAGTTGGCGGCGAACGGCGCGAGTATTCCGACGATCGCGAGGCGCATGATCCACTTCGACGCGGGTACGGTCCCCTTGCGGGTGAGCCAGAGGGCGACGACCGCGGCGAAGGCGGCCATGGCGCCGAACGTGATCATCAGGCGGAAGCCCCAGTAGGTGACGGCCATGATCGGCACGTAGTTGATCTCGTTGCCGTTCGCGTCCACCGTGCCGTACTTCTCCTGGTACTCGGGCACAAGCGTGTTGACACCCTTGATCTCGGTGTCGAAGTCGCCGTGTGCGAGGAACGAGAGGAGGCCCGGCACCTCGATCACGTTGACCACCTGTGAGCAGTCGCGCGCGCCGAGGTCCCCGATGGCGAAGAGTGAGAATGCTGATCCGTCGTGGCAGGCGGCTTCGGCCGCGGCCATCTTCATCGGCTGCTGGTCGAACATGAGCTTGGCCTGCAGGTCGCCGGTGAGGGCGACGCCGCCGAAGGCGAGCACCGCGACGACGGCGCCGATGCGCAGCGAGCGGATCCAGACCGCGTGGTCTTCGCGGTCGCGGCTCGGGATACTCGGGTTCTCGCCCACGATGACGCGGCCGGTGGCGTCCACCGTGTCGATGCCGTCCTTGCGGCGCTGCCAGAGCTGGTACCAGGCGATGCCGAGCACGAATGCTCCGCCGACGCCGAGGGCGCCGAAGATCGTGTGGGCGTAGGCGGTGAGCGCGGTGTTGTTGGTGAGCACGGCCCACACGTCGACCATCACGGGGCGGCCGTCGACCAGCTCGACGCCGACCGGGTGCTGCATCCACGAGTTGGCCACGATGATGAAGAAAGCGGAGAAGACGGAGCCCATCACGGCTATCCAGAGTGTGGCGAGGTGGATCTTCTTTGGCAGCTTGTCCCAGCCGAAGATCCAGAGGCCGAGGAACACCGATTCGAAGAAGAACGCGAGGAGACCCTCCATTGCGAGAGGGGCGCCGAAGACGTCGCCGACGAAGCGGGAGTACTCGCTCCACGCCATCCCGAACTGGAATTCCTGCACAAGCCCGGTGGCCACGCCCATGATGAAGTTGATGAGGTACAACTTGCCCCAGAACTTGGTCATGCGGAGGTAGCGCTCTTTGCCCGTGCGCACCCACATGGTCTGGAACAGCGCGACGATCGGGCCGAGGCCGAGCGTGAGCGGCACCATCCAGAAGTGGTACACGGTGGTGATTCCGAACTGCCATCTCGCGATGAGTAGTGGGTCGAGCTCCATGCGCTTCCTCTTTCGCTGTGCCGCGGCGCCCACTCGCTGGACCCCACTCGACAGTGCCTGTGCAAGCGAGCGGTGGACAGGGCCAAAGGTCCCGAACACTTTTTCTACGGCTTGTAGAACTATTTCTACACCAGTGTAGAACTATTTTCTACCGCGTGTAGAATTGAACCCATGTTGACGCTGGGCGAACTCGAGAGAACCGTGATGGACCTGCTCTGGGCCAGCGACGGTGCCCTCTCGGCGTACGACCTGCAGGACGCGCTCGCCGACCGCAAGCTCGCATCGACCACCATCCTCACCGTGCTGTCCCGTCTCGAGAAGAAGGGCTTCGTCGCCCGCGAGCGAGAGAGCCGCCCGCACCGCTACACGGCGGCCGGCTCGCGCGAGGACCATATGGCCGACCTCATGCACGAGGTACTAGGAACCGCCTCCGACCGCACAGCCGTGCTCGAGCGGTTCGTCGGATCGGTCAGCGCAGACGAGGCCGCGACCCTGCGCAAACTCCTCGGCGCGTGACCGCCGCATCGCTGGCCCTCGCGGCGTTGGCGCTGCTTCTGGCGTGGCCGGTGCCGATTCTGCTGGGGCGGGCGCGCTGGGCATCCCGATCACCGGCCGTCGCCCTGATTCTCTGGCAGGCCATCGCGCTCGCGGGTGGCCTCTCGATGATCGGCGCCCTGCTGACCTTCGGACTCGCGCCGTTCGGTGCGGACCTCGTGAGCGCGACGATCAACCTGCTCGGCGGCTTCGAGCCCAGCGCCGGCACCTGGCATCTCATCGCCCTCGGCGCCGCACTGCTGCTCGCTACGCACCTTGTGCTCAACCTGGTCGTGACGGTCACGCGCTCCGAACTGCAGCGGCGCCGGCACGCCTCGCTGGTGCAGCTGCTCAGCTCGCCGATGGCCGACGACCCGAACTCCCGCCTGCTCGATACACCCGCGCCGGTCGCGTACTGCCTGCCCGGCGCGCTCGGCTCGGTGACCGTTTTCTCTGCGGGGCTCGTCGATCTGCTCGAAGAGGATGAGCTGCGCGCCGTCATCGAACACGAGAAGGCGCACGTCGCCCAGCGGCACGATGTGGTGCTCGTCGTCTTCCGGGCCTGGCACACGTCGCTGCCGTGGTTCCCGATCGCCTATCGGGCGCAGCGCGAGGTCGGCCTGCTCATCGAGATGCTGGCGGATGACCGCGCTCGCCGCACCGTCGCCGACCCGGTGCTGGCGCGCGCGATCGCCCTCGTCGGCAGTGGTGCTGGGGATGCCACGGCTCCCGGCAACCCGGCCGAGGGGTTCTCCCCGCACGACGTGCGCTCTCGGGTGCTGCGCATCGCCACCGCGAAACCTCTTCCCACCGCGGTCGAGGCGCTCATCGTCGGAGCATCCGCCGCGCTCATCGCGGTGCCGACCGTGCTCCTGCTCGCGCCGGCTCTCGCCGCCCTCGTCGGCTAGTGGGTCACTGGCTACACTCGGGGGCATGAAACGGTTCGCCGCACTTCTCGTCACGCTCGTCACCCTCACCGCGCTGTCGGGATGCGCCATTCTGACACCGCCCGGCAAGCAGGTCACCGAGAGCCGCGAGATCGGTGATGTCACGGCCGTGGAGCTTTCCAGCGGCGGCAGCCTCGTCGTCAGTGTCGGATCGACCCCGTCGCTCGAGATCACGGCGGGCGAGAACATGATCGGCCGCCTCTCCTCGGACGTCTCTGGCGGCACCCTCGACCTCGGAATCATGCCGGGTATCGGATTCGTGACCGGCAATGTCAGCTACGCCCTCACCGTGACCAGCCTCGACACCCTCGAGATCAAGGGATCCGGAGATGCCGAGATCGACTTTGCCGGTGCCGAGGAGGTCGACCTCGACATCGACGGCTCCGGCAGCATCAGCGGCACGAACCTCGATGCCCGCGAGGTCGACATCGAGATCGCGGGCTCGGGTGATGTGGAACTCGAGGGCGAGGCATCCTCTTTCTCACTCACCATCAGTGGTTCGGGCGAGTACCTCGGCGATGACCTGACGACCGAGGTGGCGGATGTCACGATCTCCGGTTCGGGAGAGGTCGAGCTCTCCGCGTCCGACTCGCTCGACGTCACCATCAACGGCAGCGGCGAGGTGCGCTACACGGGTGGAGCGACGCTCGAGCAGAACATCAACGGTTCGGGCGAGATCACCGAGTACTAGGCGCGGGGGCGGGCCACCAGGCGCTCGAGCTGGGTGACGTGGCGGGGCTCGAGCTCCTCGACCGAGTTCACCTCGAGCAGCTTCATCGTGCGCACGACCTGGTCGGACAGGATCTGGATGGTGCGGTCGACGCCCTCACGTCCACCTGCCATCAGCCCATAGAGGTAGGCGCGCCCGATCAGCGCGAACTTGGCGCCGAGCGCGAGGGAGGCGACGACATCCGCGCCGTTCATGATGCCGGTGTCGACCATGACCTCGGTGTCCTTGCCGACCTCACGCACGACGGCGGGCAGCAGGTGGAACGGGATGGGCGCGCGGTCGAGCTGGCGTCCGCCGTGGTTGGACAGCAGGATGCCGTCCACGCCGATGTCGGCGAGCTTGCGCGAATCCTCGACGTTTTGCACGCCCTTGATGACGAGCTTGCCGGGCCACATGTCGCGGATGATCTTGAGGTCGTCGAAGTTGATCGACGGGTCCATCGCGGAGTCGAGCAGTTCGCCGACGGTGCCGCCGGTGGAGGAGAGGGACGCGAACTCGAGCGGGGGAGTGGTGAGGAAGTCGTACCACCACCACGGGCGGGGGATCGCGTTGATGATCGTGCCGGCGGTCAGCTGTGGCGGGATCGAGAAGCCGTTGCGCTTGTCGCGCAGGCGCGCGCCCGCCACGGGGGTGTCGACCGTGAACATCAGGGTGTCAAAGCCGGCGGCCGCCGCGCGCTCGACGAGCCCGTAGGAGATCTCGCGCTGGCGCATCACGTAGAGCTGGAACCAGTTGCGACCGTTCGGGTTCTCGGCCTTGACCGCCTCGATCGAGGTGGTGCCGAGGGTCGACAGGGTGAACGGGATGCCCGCCGCGGCAGCAGCGCCGGCCCCCGCGATCTCACCCTCCGTCTGCATCAGGCGGGTGAAGCCGGTGGGGGCGATGCCGAACGGCATGGCCGACGTGCCGCCGAGAATCTGCGTGGTGGTGTCGACGGACGACACGTCGCGCAGGATCGACGGATGGAACTCGACATCCTCGAACGCCTGGCGGGCGCGGGCGAGCGAGATCTCGCCCTCGGCCGCACCCTCGGTGTAGTCGAAGGCGGCCTTGGGGGTGCGGCGCTGGGCGATCGCGCGCAGGTCGTAGATGGTGTGAGCGGCCGCGAGGCGACGGCGCTTGCCGTTCAGGTCGGGCGCTTTGAAGCGCATGAGCTTCGCGAGCTCTACGGGGTTGGGAAACTGGCGCTTGACCATGATCTGCTTTCGTCGGGGCTAGAGGGATGAGGCGACGAGCCGGTCGCGGCTACCCGCGATGTGCTCTTCGATGAGTCGGGAGGCCAGCGGGGAGTCGCCCGCGAGCACCGCGTCGAGGATTCCCTGGTGCTGGGCACCGACCTCGGTCGCAGTGAGAAGCTGTGCTGCCTGCACCTGTCCGATGCAGAGTTCGATCTCGCCGAGCAGCAGTTCGTGCAGGCGGGCGAGGCGAGGGCTCGGGGCGCCGAGCACCAGCGCGCGGTGGAAGGCGACGTCGTGGTCGGCGAACCGTTCACCCGAGGCGGCCGCGTCGAGCAGTGCACGGTGGGCGGCAATGGCTCCGGAGGGCAGGATGCCGGAACTCGCGAGTCGGGAGACCGCCGCCGACTCGACCAGCGCGCGGTTGTCGAAGAGGTCGACGATGTCGTCGACCGTGAGCAGCGGAACCCGCGCGGCGCGATGAGCCTCACGACGGAGCACGCCTTCGGCGACGAGGCGCTCGATCGCGACCTTCGCGGTCTGGCGGGAGACCCCGAATCTCGAGGCGACGGATGACTCCGTGACGAGCGATCCCGGCGCCTGCTGCTGCGCGATGATGCTGGACCGCAGGTCGTCGTAGATGGTCTCGGGCAGAACGGGAGTGCTGGTCGCCACGGTTCCACTCCTGTCGTCATCGGCTACGGATTGTTTGACAATCTAGCAGATTGCCAAACAATCCGCGAGAAGGCATTAGCGCGGCAGGTAGACCGTCCGAGGCACCGAGCGCGCGACCAGGGCGCGGAGCGTTTCGAGGTCGCCGCTGACGATGCCCGCGGCGCGCGCCTGGACAAGCACGTTGCCGATGGCCGTCGCCTCGACCGGCCCGGCCACCACGGGGATGCCGGTGGCGTCGGCGGTGAGCTGGCAGAGGAGCGCGTTCTGCGACCCGCCGCCGACGAGGTGCACAGTGTTCACCGTGGCACCACTGAGTGCGCGAGCGGTGTCGATGGTGCGGGCGTAAGCGGCGGCAAGGCTCTCGAGGATGCTGCGCACGAGCGCGGGGCGCGACCCGGGCGCGGCGATACCGTTCTCCTCGCACCAGGCGGCGATGCGCGCGGGCATGTCGCCCGGCGGCAGGAACCGCTCGTCATCGGGATCGAAGATGGCGACCGGTCCGTCATAGGCCGCGGCCTGCTCGAGCAGTTGAGTGAGGTCTCCGTTCCACAGCCGAACCGTCTCGCTCAGCAGCCAGAGGCCCATCACGTTGCGCAGGTAGCGCACCCGTCCGTCGACGCCGCCCTCATTGGTGAAGTTCGCAGCGCGACTCGCTTCGCTCAGGATGGGCTTCTCGAGCTCGACCCCCACGAGCGACCAGGTGCCGCACGAGATGTAGGCGAAGTCGGTGTCGGCAGCGGGGATCGCGACGATCGCCGAGGCCGTGTCGTGGGAACCGACCGTGGTGACCTGCAGATTCGGGGTGCCGACGCGCGCTGCCAGCTCGGGGCGAAGGCCGCCGAGGCGTGCACCCGCGTCGATCAATGTGGGGAAAATCGAGCGCGGCAGCCCGACCCTGCGGATGAGGTCGTCATCCCACTCGCCGGTCGTCGCATTGAAGAGGCCGGTCGTCGACGCGTTGCTGCGCTCGGCGACCGCGGTGCCGGTGAGCCAGAAGCCGAGCAGGTCGGGAACGAGCAGGAACGAGTCGGCTGCGGCCAGGCGTCCCGCCTGCGCGTCCTCCGCGAGTTGGAACACCGTATTGAAGGGAAGGTGCTGCAGCCCGGTCGATGCATAGAGTTCGGATGCCGCGACCCGCTCGTGAACCGCAGCAACCCCGGTCGCCGTGCGCGCGTCGCGGTAGTGGAACGGCTCGCCCAGCGCGCGGCCCGCGTTCAGCAGCGCGTAATCGACGGCCCAGGAATCCACCCCGACGCTCACCAGCTCGGGTTCCTGCGCGGCGGCCGTGGTCAGCCCCGCGAGGGCGTGCTCGTAGAGGCCGGTGATGTTCCAATGCAGGCCGTCGGGTGTCTCCACCGGCCCGTTCGGAAAACGGCTCACCGGAACCAGTCGCAGCTCGTTGTGGCCGACGTAGCCGAGCATGACCCGGCCGCTGGTCGCGCCGAGGTCGACCGCGGCTACAGCTTTAACCATTACCTGAGGAAGGCTGCGGCAACACCCGCGTCGACGGGGATGTGCAGGCCGGTGGTGTGGCTGAGGTCGCTCGTGCAGAGCACGAACACGGCGTTCGCGACGTTCTCGGGCAGCACCTCGCGCTTGAGCAGCGTGCGCTGCGCGTAGTACTTGCCGAGGTCCTGCTCGTCGACGCCGTAGACGGCGGCGCGCTTGGCACCCCAGCCACCGGCGAAGATGCCCGAGCCGCGGACGACGCCGTCGGGGTTGATGCCGTTGACCTTGACCCCGTACTCGCCGAGCTCGGCGGCCAGCAGGCGCACCTGGTGGGCCTGGTCGGCCTTCGTCGCCGAGTAGGCGATGTTGTTCGGGCCGGCGAACACCGAGTTCTTGGAGGAGATGTAGATGATGTCGCCGCCGAGCTTCTGGTCGATGAGCACCTTCGCGGCGGCGCGTGAGACGAGGAACGAGCCCTTCGCCATCACGTTGTGCTGCAGGTCCCAGTCGGCCACGGTGGTGTCGAGCAGGCTCTTCGAGAGCGAGAGGCCGGCGTTGTTGACCACGAGGTCGAGCCCGCCGAAAGCGAGAACGGCGGCGTCAACCGAGGCCTGAACGTCATCCTCTGAAGTCACGTTCGCCTGCACGCCGATGGCGACGTCCGTACCACCGATCTCGGCCGCGGCCTCCTGGGCCTTGGCGAGGTCGAGGTCGGCGATGACGACGCACGCGCCCTCCGCGGCGAGGCGGGTGGCGATGGCCTTGCCGATACCCGAGGCTGCACCCGTGACGAGGGCGATGCGTCCCGCGAGGGGCTTGGGTGCGGGCATCCTCTGCAGCTTCGCCTCTTCGAGCGACCAGTACTCGATGGCGAACTTCTCGGCATCGCTGATGGGGCTGTAGGTGGAGATGGCCTCGGCTCCGCGCATCACGTTGATGGCGTTGATGTAGAACTCGCCGGCGACGCGAGCCGTCTGCTTGTTGGCGCCGTAACTGAACATGCCAACGCCCGGGATGAGCACGATGGCCGGGTCGGCGCCGCGCATCTCCGGCGAACCCTCGACCTTGTGGGCGTCGTAGTAGGCCGCGTAGTCGAGGCGGTACTGCTCGTGCAGCTCGGTGAGACGAGCGAGGCTCTCCTCCACGGTTGCGGTCGCCGGCAGGTCGAGCACCAGCGGCTTGACCTTGGTGCGCAGGAAGTGGTCGGGGCAGCTGGTGCCGAGGCCGCCGAGACGTGGGTGCTCGCTCGAGGCGAGGAAGTCGGTGACGACGGGCACGTCGGTGAAGTGGCCGACCTGGGCGCGGTCGGTCGAGACGAGTCCGCGGATGCTCGGGGCGAGGGCCGCAGCCTTCGCGAGGCGCTCGGCCTCGGGCAGGGCGGTGTAACCGTCGAGGACGGTTCCGAAGGGGCTCTCGCGACCCTCGGCGGCGATGAACTTCTCTGCGGTCTCGATGATCCAGAGGGAGTTGGTCTCCGCCTCCTGCGAGGTCTCGCCCCACGCGGTGATGCCGTGGCCACCGAGGATCACGCCGATCGCGTCGGGGTTGGCCGCCTTGATCGCGGCGATGTCGAGCCCCAGCTGAAAGCCGGGACGACGCCAGTCGACCCAGGCGACGCGGCCGCCGAACGCCGTCGCGGTCAGCGCTTCACCGTCTGCGGCGGTCGCGAAGGCGATGCCGGAATCGGGGTGCAGGTGGTCGACGTGGGCGGCATCGACGAGTCCGTGCATGGCCGTGTCGATCGAGGGGGCTGCACCGCCCTTGCCGTGCAGCGTGTAGTCGAACGCGGCCACCATTTCGTCTTCGCGGTCGAGGCCGGGGTAGACGTTCACGAGTGAGCGGAGCCGGTCGAGCCGGAGCACGGCTAGGCCGGACTCCTTGAGGGTTCCGAGGTCACCACCTGACCCCTTCACCCACAAAAGCTCGACCGGCTCGCCGGTAACGGGATCAATCTCCGTACCCTTGGCCGAGGTGTTGCCACCTGCGAAATTCGTGTTGCGCGGGTCTGAGCCCAGGCGGTTGGAGCGGGCGATGAGGTCGGCTGCGGTGCTCATGAGTGTCTTTCGTCGTGGGGGAAGAAGGGTCAGACCTGGCGGAAGTCGATGCCGAGGAGGTTTGCTGCTGCCCTGTAGTCGGCGGCGCGGTGGCCGACCGAGAGGGACCAGTGGTGGCCGATGCCGGTCGCGCTCCACTCGTCGACCCACTCGCCCGGGTCGCGCGCGAAGTCGACGCGGGATGTCGTATTTCCGATCGCGAGCAGGGGACCGGGAACAACGGTTCCCTCCGAGGCCACGAACGCGAGTGCGCCGTCGCGGTCCTGGCCCAGGCCCAGAAGCGTGACCGGACCGGGCTGCACGTCGAACTCGACGCTCACGCCCCAGCCGCGCTTGCCGTGGTAGACCCCGAGGCCGCGCAGGAGTGGCTCGCTCGAGGAGACCGCGAGGTGAGCGGGGCCGTCATGGCCCATCTCAACCACGTTGTCGTCGAAGTTGAGGGCCTGGATCTCGGTGAACGATCCGCCGGCGCCGATGACGCTCGTGACGAGCTGCGCCACGGTCGTGCGCAGTTCGTACTCGCCGGTGACCGGGATGCCGCGCGCCGTAAGAAGGGAGGCGCCGAGGATCATGCCGGCGCCGAGGCGCTCGTGCTGCTCGCCATCGAGGCCGCGGTGGTAGTAGGCGAGGGAGTCGAGGTCGAAGTCCTCGACCAGGCGGTCGAGCGCAACGCTCACCGTTGCGCCCCACGCGAAGTCCTCGTCCTTGACGGTGTCGTCGAGGGTGAACACCTGGCGGGCGAGATCCATGCGCGCGGCGGTCTCCGCCTCGGTGACCTTCTCGACCCGCTGGCGGAGGTCGTCGAACTCGAGCACCTCGACGTGTGATCCGAACGTCGTCGGCAGCAGCGTGAGGTCGGTGGACACGTCGAGCATGCCCGGGTAGACGTGACCCATCAGGCCGTGGCGGGCGTGGCGGAGGGCGGAGCGCACGTGGGCAGCGTTGATCCACTGCTCGATGCGTCGCCACGCGGAGTCCTGGCGGAGGTAGCCGGAGACCGAGCGGAACGGGATGCCGGCACGACGGAACACGTTGCCGACTTCGGGCACGGGGCACTGGCCGCAGTAGGCGAGCCAGAGGCCTGTGTCGAAGTTCGCGTGGTCCATCTTCTCCGTGGGCTGGAGGTCGATGATGAGCACGGGGGTGTTGGAGCGCTGGGCGATCGGCAGCACCATCGACGACGTGAGGTACGTCGTGAGGAACATGACGATCAGGTCGCAGTCGGCGAGACGCAGTTTCTCGGCGGCGACGGCGGCTTCCTGCGCGTCGGAGATGAAGCCGACGTCGGTGACCTCGGCGTCCATGCCCTCAAAACGGTCGGAGACGTATTTCGCCGATTCCTGCAGCTGGGGGAGCAGACCCGGGAACTGCGGCCAGTAGGTGCCGAGACCGCCGGCGACCAGGCCGATGCGCGTCTTGCGGCGCTGCTTGGGGGGAAGGAGTGTGGCGATGTCGGTCATCACGCGCCCCAGCTTGCCTGCTGTCCGCCGACACGTTCGGCGGCGATCTTCGCCAGGTGACCGGATGCGGCGTACGCCTTCATCGGGTCGGCGGGCAATCCCCGCGACTCACGCCAGGCGGCGAGGTCGGGGCGGACGTCGGTGTAGAACGCGTCCATCAGCACGGCGTTGGCGCCGAGCACGTCGCCCGCGTCCTGTGCCGTCTTCAAGGCGCCGCCGTCGACGAGCAGCGCGCGCGCCGTCATCTCCTGCACGTTGAGAACGGACCGGATCTGTCCGGGGATCTTGTCCTCGACGTTGTGGCACTGGTCGAGCATAAAAGCGACGTCCGGGTTGTTCAGACCGCCGCCGCGCACGACCTCGTAGATGATGCGGAAGAGCTGGAACGGGTCGGCCGCACCGACGATGAGGTCGTCGTCGGCGTAGAAGCGCGAGTTGAAGTCGAAGCTTCCGAGCTTGCCGAGGCGCAGCAGCTGCATCACGATGAACTCGATGTTCGTTCCCGGTGCGTGGTGACCGGTGTCGAGGCAGACGAGAGCCTTGTCGCCGAGGGCGGTGACCTGCGCGTAGGAGGTACCCCAGTCCGGGACATCCATGTGATAAAAAGCGGGCTCGAAGAACTTGTATTCGAGCACCAGACGCTGGTTCTCGCCGATGCGGGCGTAGATCTTCTCGAGCGAGTCGGCCATGCGGTCCTGGCGGCCGCGGATGTCGCCCTGCCCCGGGTAGTTGGTGCCGTCGGCGAGCCAGATCTTGAGGTCGCGGCTGCCTGTGGCGTCCATGACGCCGATGCATTCGAAGTGGTGATCGATGGCCTTCTGGCGAATGACGTCGTCGGTGTGCGTGAGCGAGCCGAACTTGTAATCGTCATCCTGGAACGTGTTGCTGTTGATGGTTCCGAGGTCGACGCCGTGGTCCTGCGCGAAGGCGCGAAGGGCGGCGTAGTCGTCGACCTTGTCCCACGGGATGTGCAGCGCGACAGAGGGAGCGAGGCCGGTGAGCTCGTGCACCTTGGCCGCGTCGGCGATCTTCTCCTGCGGGGTGCGCGGGGTTCCGGGGGTCGAGAACACCTTGAATCGGGTGCCCGAGTTGCCGAAAGCCCACGACGGGAGCTCGATGGCCTGGGTCGCCAGCTGGGCGGAAATATCCGCGAACGTAATCGTCATTGAATCCATCCAAGTTCTGCCGCATTGAACAGCGGCTGTGAATCGTTTCACATCATATGTCACAGGGGGGCGGCGGGCGCAATACCGCAACCCAAAATCGGTGCGCGAAGGCCTGAGGCTATGATTCCGCGAGAGGCATGCGCCCCACGCTCGAGAGGAATACCGATGGCATCGATCAGTGTCCGCGACGTTGCGGCGCGAGCGAGGGTTTCCGTGGGCACGGTCTCCAACGTTCTCAACCGGCCCGAGCGGGTCTCCTCCGAAACCGTCGAGCGCGTCCAGAACGCGATCGCCGAGCTCGGCTTCGTGCGCAACGACGCCGCCCGTCAGTTGCGCGCCGGCAGCAGCCGCGCCATGGGCCTCGTGGTGCTCGACATCAGCAACCCCTTCTTCAGCGACCTGGCGCGAGGCGCCCAGCAGGCTGCAGACGACAACGGAAGCGTCATCCTGCTCGGCAACAGCGACCAGGACGCCCGGCGAGAGGGCTTCTACCTCGACCTGTTCGAGGAGCAGCGCGTGCGCGGTGTGCTCATCTCTCCGGTCGGCGACGTGGGCGAGCGACTCTCCCGCCTCAAGGCGCGCGGCATCGCGGCCGTGCTGGTGGACCACCGCATCCCGGGCTCGGGCTTCTCCTCCGTCTCGGTCGACGACGTCGCCGGCGGCCAGCTCGCCGTCGAGCACCTGCTCTCCATGGGCCGCCGCCGTATCGCCTTCGTCGGCGGACCGTCGACCCTGCACCAGTTCATCGACCGTCTCGAGGGTGCGCGGCTCGCTGTGGCCGCGGTTCCGGATGCAACGCTCGAGGTCCTCGAAACCGAATCGTTGACCATCCTCGAGGGCCGCGCGGCCGGGGACGGCATCGTCGGCCGTGCTCCCGCGGATCGTCCGGACGCGATCTTCGCGGCCAACGACCTCGTGGCACTCGGTCTCGTGCAGTCGTTCGTGATGGGCAACGGCCTCGCCATCCCGGAGGAGATCGCGATCGTCGGCTACGACGACATCGACTTCGCGGGCTCGGCCGTTGTGCCGATCACCTCGGTGCGCCAGCCGAGCGAGCTGATCGGCCGCACCGCCGTCGAGCTGGTGATCGGCGAGATCGACGGCACCATCGAGAAGGGGCGGGATGTCGTCTTCCAGCCTGAGCTGGTCATCCGAGCCACAACGACCGGCCCCGTTACGGCACTGTGATCTGCTGGGGACGCGCCGGTGCACACTCACGTTGACGAATCGATCGGGATGCGTTTAGTATCTGACTTGCACCACCCAATGAAACGATTCACGCAACGACGCTGAAATGGAGATCAGGCAATGACCGATCACGCCGCTCTCCTCGAGGTCACCGCACTCACGGTGGAATTCCCCGGCGTCAAGGCTCTCGACTCGGTCGGCTTCGATGTTCGTCCCGGTGAAGTGCACGCACTCGTCGGCGAGAACGGTGCGGGAAAATCCACGCTCCTCAAGGTGCTCGGCGGCGTCTACCAGCCCACTTCCGGTTCGATCACGCTCGCCGGTAAGCCGTACTCTCCCTCCAAGCCGCACGACGCGATCGCCGCCGGCATCGCCGTGATCTACCAGGAATTCACGCTCTTCCCCGACCTGACCGTCGCGGAGAACGTCTTCGCCGGGCGTGAACCGCACGGACGGTTCAGCCGCGGCATCCAGTACAAGCAGATGCGCGAGGAATGCAACCGCGTCTTCAAGCTCCTCGACTTCGACGTCGACCCCGACACCCGCCTCGGCGACCTGAGCGTCTCCGAGCAGCAGCTCGTCGAGATCGCCAAGGCCCTCTCGGTCGACGGTCGCGTCATCGTGATGGACGAACCGACTGCAGCCCTCTCGCAGAGCGAGGTGGAGCGCCTGCTCGACATCGTCAAGCGCCTGCGTGACGAGGGCCGCTCGGTCATCTACGTGAGCCACCACCTCGAAGAAGTCTTCGCCGTGGCCGACCGCGCCACAGTGCTGCGCGACGGAACACACGTCGCCACCCTCGACATCGCCGACACCGACCAGGACCAGCTCGTGAAGCTCATGGTCGGCCGCGACGTCAAGTCGGTCTTCGACCGCGACAAGAGCTCGTTCGGCGAGGTCGTGCTCACCGTCGACGGCCTCACCTCCGGCCGCAGCCTGCGCGGCGTCAGCCTCGACGTGCGGGCCGGCGAAGTGCTCGGCATCGGCGGCGTCGCGGGAGCCGGCCAGACCGAGCTCACCCAGGCCATCTTCGGTGCTCTCGCGATCCGCGGCGGCACCATGACCCTCGATGGCGAGCCGTTCGCCCCGACCACACCCGCGCAGGCCATCGCCCGCGGCGTCGGATTCCTGCACGACGACCGCAAGACGTCGGGCATTTTCCCGCACCTCTCCGTCGCCCACAACCTGACCGCGACCATCCTGGAGAAGATTCGAGGATGGGGTGGGCTGCTCTCGCACTCCAGGGAACAGGACGCCTACAACGGCTACCGGGACCGCCTGCGCATCAAGGCGAGCAGCTCCAACCAGCTGATCAGCCAGCTCTCGGGCGGCAACCAGCAGAAGGTACTGCTCGGTCGCGCGCTCGCCCCCGGCGGAAAGCTACTCGTGCTCAACGAGCCGACTCGCGGCGTCGACATCGGCGCCAAGGCGGAGATCCACCAGCTCGTCAACGAACTGACCGCGTCGGGAGTCGCCGTGCTGATGGTATCGAGCGACCTGCCCGAACTCCTCGGCATGAGCGACAGAATCGTTGTGCTCTCGCAGGGAGCGGTCGTCGGTCGCCTCTCCGGCGAGGACCGCACGGAAGAAAATGTCATTGCCTGCGCGACCACCGATCGCCGGATCGGAGTCACCGCATGACCGCCCTTGCCCCGACGAAGAAGAAAACGTCGATCTCCTTCGTCCAGGAAGCGCTGCGCGGCCTGCCGCTCGCGATCCCGCTGGCGCTCGTGGTGATCGGACTCGCTATCGGTGCGCCCGGCTTCCTCAGCCCGACCAACCTCGAGAACGTGCTGTTCGCGGCGAGTGTTCTCGTCATCCCGGGCCTCGCTATGACGCTGTGTATCACCATGGGAGAGTTCGACCTGTCGATCGGATCGACCGTCGCCCTCACCGGTGCCGTCGCCTGTACCGCCATCGCGAGCGGCATGGGAACCGGCGTCGGACTGATCCTCGCCCTGCTCGTCGGTGCGATCGTCGGATTGCTCAACGGCCTCATCATCACCAAGCTGGGCGTGACGCCGTTCATCGCCACCCTCGCAACGCTCGTCATCGTGCGCGGTGTCGCCCAGGCGTTCACCAACGGCCGCGACGTCATCGTCAGCGACCCGATCCTCAAGTACTTCGCCTCGGGCCGCCCCCTCGGCATCCCGTTCCCGATCCTGCTCGCGATCGTCGCCCTCATCTTCATGCTGTGGCTGACCTACCGAACCCGCTTCGGTCGCTGGGTCGCAGCCATCGGCAGCAACCGGGATGCCGCTCGCCTCTCCGGACTCCCGGTCGACCGCATCCGCATCCTCGTCTACGTGATCATCGGCATCGCCGGCGCGCTCTGGGGAATCATGATCTCGGCGCAGCTGCAGAAGGGCTCCGGCCAGCTCGGTGTCGGCTTCGAGCTCGACGCCATCACGATCGTCGTGATCGGCGGAACCAGCCTGCTCGGCGGTCGCGCCTCGGTCGTCGGAACAGTGCTCGGCGCGCTGCTCATCGAGACCATCAGCAACGGTCTCAACCTGCTCAACGTGCCGCCCGCCTACCAGCGCATCAGCATCGGCATCCTGCTGGTCGGCGCACTCGCCATCCAGGCCATCCGTCGCAAAGTCCCCGTGGAGGCACTCGATGACAAACACTGACACCGCGATGCTCGCCGCCTCGATTCAGCCGCCGGCGCAGAAGAAGGGCTTCAATTTCGGAGCGTTCTGGGACAGCTGGGGCATTGCCTCGGTTCTCGTAGTGCTCGTGATCGTGGCCGTCATCCTCGAGCCGGACTTTCTCTCGATCGGCAACGTGCAGTCGATCCTGCGCGAGAGCGCCTACCTCGGCATCGTGGCCTGCGCCATGACCTTTGCCATCATGAACGGCACCTTCGACCTCTCGGTCGGTGGCCAGCTCGCCCTGGTGAGCGTGGTGACCCTCTTCGCCTACGGCGTCGGCGGAACCCCGCTCGCCCTCGCCGCTGCGATCGGAACCGGCATCGCCTGCGGTCTCGTCAACGGCGCGCTCGTCACGGCGCTGCGCGTGCCGCCCTTCGTCGCGACGCTCGGCATGCTCTTCGTCTTCCGCGGCATCGCGTACGTGCTCACCCAGAACGGGCCGGCCGTGCTTCCCTACTCCGAGGTCAAGTCGCCGTTCGCCCAGATCGGCAGCCTCAACGTGGCCGGTATCCCGCTCACCTTCATCATCATGGTGATCGTGTTCGGCGTCGGCTACGTGGTGCTGCGCCGCACCGGCACCGGCCGCAAGGTCATCGCCTTCGGCTCATCGCCGCTCGCGGCGAAGTTCAGCGGCATCTCGGCCGCGAAGATCCGCCTGTTCGTGTTCGTCATTCTCGGCCTCTCGGTCGGAATTGCGACGCTCACCTACATCACTCGCGTCTGGACAGCCGATGGATCGGCCCAGGACGGCTTCGAGCTGCGCGTCATCACGGCGGCGGTTCTCGGCGGCGCAAGCCTGCAGGGCGGAAAGGGCTCCCTCGTCGGCACCTTCTCGGCCGTGCTGCTCGTCTCGGTGCTCAACGACCTGCTCGTGAGCATGGGCGTCGGAGCGTCGTACCAGCGAATCATTTTGGGCTGTGTACTCATCGTTGCGCTCGCCATCGACGGCCTGCGCACGAAGTTCCCCGGCTCGTCAGCACTTCGGAAGGCACTGAGCTTCCGAAACAAGAGGATGGCGACCGCAGGCTGACCCCCGTGGCTGGCCATCACCCGTTCTTCCCTCGCACCCCACGCAGTACCAACGAAAGGCAGTTGCAATGAAGCACACCAAGATGTGGCTGATGGCGGGAGCCATCACCGCGACAGCAGCACTCGCACTCACCGGTTGTAGCACCGGCGACGCCCCCGCTGGCGGCGACGGCGAGACCAAGACCGACATCACCGTCGGCTTCTCGGTCTACGACATGCAGTACGAGTTCTTCCAGGAGATGGAAGCCGGCACCAAGGCAGCGGTCGAGGCCAACGGCTGGGACTACGTTCTCCACGACGAGAAGAGCGACGAGAACGAAATGGTCACCGGAGCCCAGGCTCTCCTCGACCAGGGCGTCGACGTGCTGATCATCAGCCCCTTCAAGCCCGACGCACTCGGCCCGATCATCGCCAAGGCGCAGGAGCTCGGCGTTCCGGTCATCGTCGATGACATCGGTGGTGGCGGCACCCCGTACGACGCCATCGTCGTCTCGGACAACAAGGATGGTGGCGTCCAGGCCGCCGACTTCATCGACGCTCAGGTCAAGGAACTCGGCCTCGCCTCGAAGAAGGTCGTCTCGATCACCTGCGAGCCGTCCGCCGTCTACGCCGCACAGCGCAACATCGGCTTCGTCGAGCAGATCGAGTCGCTCGGCTACGAGGTCGTCACCGAGCTCTCCGGTAACTCCAAGGCAGAAGAGGCCTACACGATCATGAAGGACGCTCTCGCGAAGGACCCCGACATCGCCGGCGTCTTCGCGTGCAACGACCCGATGGCCGTCGCAGCTGCGAACGCGATCACCGACGCGGGCAAGAACCCGACGAAGGACATCGTCACGGTCGGTTACAACGGCGACGGCGAGGCCCTCACGGCCATCGACGCTGACGGCCTCTCGGCAACCGTTGCCCAGGACCCCAAGGGAATGGGAACGCTGACCGTCGAGCTCGCCAAGAAGCTGCTCGACAAGGAGGACATCGAGTTCGGTAACGCCGACGAGCGCGAGGTCTACCAGCCCGTCACGCTGATCACCAAGGCGAACGTTGCTGACTTCCTCAAGTAACTAGGACACCTGCCTCGGGGATCGGCTCACGCCGGTCCCCGAGGTTTTACCCCTGTTTTGTAACGTTTCATAGCGGTCACGCTCCACCCCTGATCAATGACGATTGGACCCCCGATGAAGACCTCGCGCCTCCCCGCGCTCGCGCTGGCGATGATTCTCGCGCTGACCGGTGCCGTCACGACCGCCCTGCCCGCCGTAGCGGCAGACGTCGTCACCCTCTCCGGCCTCGCCGTCGAGAAGAAGGTCGAGCCGGTCGGCATCGACGTCGAGAAGCCGCGCTTCTCGTGGATCACGAGCTCCACGACCCGCGACATCTCGCAGGAGTCGTACCGACTGCGGGTGTCCGAGAACGCCGACGCGACCGGCGGGTGGGACAGCGGTGTGGTCGCATCCGACGCCTCTGCGAATGTCGAGTACACGGGCCCGGCCCTCGACCCCGCGACCCGCTACTCGTGGCGGGTGGACGTCGTCACCAGCGCTGGAGCCGCGACCGCGACATCCGAATTCCGCACCGGGCTGTACGACGCGGCCGACTGGCAGAACAGCGCCTGGATCGGCAACGACCGCGTGCAGGAGACCGCCGCGGTGAGCGCCAACCTCACCGGCGCGAGCTGGATCCACCCGCCCTACACCGGATCGAACACGCCGCCCGGCTACTTCCGCAAGGCGTTCACCCTGACCGCGGGCAAGACCGTCGAGTCGGCCGAGCTTGTCATGGCCGCCGATTCGGGTTTCGCCGCCTTCCTCAACGGCACACAGGTCTCCTCGCGCCCCGCGACCGCCGACGCGTGGAAGCTCGCCGCCCGCACCGCCGTGCAGGTGCAGCCCGGCGCGAACCAGTTCGCTGTGCGCCTCAACAACTCGGCCAAGACCTATGGCGCCGTCGTCGGCAAGCTGACGATCCTGTTCACCGACGGCAGCACCCAGACCGTGTCGACCGACGCGACCTGGTCGTCTTCCCAGACCGCGACCTCGGGATGGCACCTCTCGAGTTTTGCGCAGAGCGGCTGGGTCGCGGCTGCCGCGCGTGCCGTCTACGGCGCGGGCCCGTGGGGTGCGCAGGTCGTCGTTCCGGCCGTCGCGACCCCCGACACCGGGCTGAATCTCGACACCGCGTCATGGATCCTGGCGGGCGCGGGCAGCACGAACCCCGTGCCGTCCACGCTGTTCCGCAAGGTCATTCCGGTCTCGACGACGAAGCAGGTCGCGTGGGCGCAGCTCGCTGTCTCGGGCGACCAGGTCGTCGACACCTACTGGAACGGCGAGCTCGTTGCCCAGAACCTCGGCACGAATGACGAGTGGCAGACCGCAGACGTCGTGAACGTCGCGGCGCGCGGCGGCGACAACGTTCTCGCGATCGCCCTCACCACACCGGGCAACGCGCCCTACGGCGGAGTGCTGGCCCGCGTGCGCATCGGCTACACAGACGGCACCTCGACAGAGGCGATGACCGACACCGGCTTCCTCTCGAAGCTCGGTTCGCTCGCCACCGCTCCCGCTGGCTGGACCACCGTCGGCTTCGACACCACCGGGTGGACGAACGCCCGCGACATGGGGCTCTACCGCGGTCTCGTCTACGGCGACCGGGTCGCCGTTCCCTCGCTTTCCGCAACGCAGGCCGAGCTCAGCCTCACCGGTTCCAGCTGGATCTGGACCCCCGACAGCAACCCGCCGCCCGGCGAGGATCGCGCCTTCCGCAAAACCATCGACACCCCGCCCGGCAAGACCGCGACGAAGGCGGAGATCATCATCACCGCCGACGACTCGTTCCGTCTCTCGGTGAACGGCCGCCTGGTCGGCTTCACGGAGGGCGCCGTCAACGAGTGGCAGTCCTCGAAGCGCTTCACGACCGACCTCGCGGCGTCCCGCAACGTGTTCGCCGTGCGCACCACGAACGGCCCGGGCTCCGCGGCCGGACTCGTCGCCGCCATCCGCGTGAGCTACTCGGACGGCAGCTCCCAGATCGTGCGCACCGGTGCCGACTGGAAGGGCTCGAAGGTCATCCCGAACGGCTTCGAGGCCACCGGTTTCGATGACTCGGCCTGGGGTGTGAGCGTCGTGCAGGCAGCGTTCGGCTCCGGCCCGTGGGGCACCGGCGTTCGCCCGCCCTCGGCCGACGTCAACCCGGCTCCGCTGCTGCGCAAGCAGTTCGCGGTGACCGGCGCCGTGCGCAACGCAACCCTGTTCTATGCGGCTGGCGGCTACGCCGACTTCCGTGTGAACGGCGCAGCGATCGGCGACGACATCCTCGCCCCCGGATTCACCGACTACGACGACACTGTTCAGTACGCCACGGCCGACCTCACCGACCAGGTCGACCAGGGCGCGAACGCGATCGGCGTCGAGCTCGGCCGCGGCTTCTACGGCATGACCGGCAGCAATGTCTGGAACTGGGAGAAGCCAACCTGGCACGACGAGCCCGTGGTGCGCGCCGTCCTGCGCATCGAGTACTCCGATGGCCGGGTCGAGAATGTGATCACGGATGACTCGTGGTCGATCCATGACGGACCGACGAGGTTCGACGATCTCTACGGCGGTGAGCTCTACGACGCGAGCTTCGAGCAGAACGGCTTCGACACCGTCGGCTTCAACGACGCGAGCTGGGATGACGCGAGCGAGGTTCGCGGGCCGAGGGGCGAACTGGTGAACCAGCGCCAGCAGCCGATCCGGGTGACCGAGGAGATCGCGGCGCAGTCGATGACCGAGCCCACTCCCGGCACCTTCGTGGTCAAGTTCCCGCGCATGCTCGCGGGCAATGTGCGCATCACCGCGGAGGGAGACGCGGGCGATCAGATCCGCTTCCAGTACGGCGAGAAGCTGCGCACCACCGGTCTCGTCAACTTCGACAACAACGGCGGCTTCGGCTCCGGATTCCAGACCGACCGCTTCGTGCTGGCCGGCACGGGTGCGCCCGAGACCTGGCAGGCGAAGTTCTCCTACAAGGGATTCCAGTACATCCAGGTGACCGGCTGGCCGGGGGGAGCAACGCCCCCGCTCAGCGCCTTCACCGCGCTCGTGCTGCACACGGACGCCGCAGAGACGGGCTCGTTCGAGAGCTCCGACGACATCATGAACAAGACCCACCGGGCCGTCGTCGACACCCTGTACAACAACATCCACGGCATCCCGACCGACACCCCCATGTTCGAGAAGAACGGTTGGACGGGTGACGCGGCGGTCGGTGCCGAGATGTTCATGATGAACATCGATACCCACGAACTGTTCGCCAAGTGGATGCGCGACCTGCACGAGTCGCGCAACGCCGCGGGCGCACCCATGGTGATCGCTCCGAGCTCCGCGCAGTGGGGCGACTGGGGTGTGGCCCCGGTCTGGCACTCGGCCTACGTGATGATCCCGTGGTGGCTGTACCAGTACGGCGGCGACAAGCGCGTGATCGAGGAGCAGTACGCCGGGATGAAGGCCTACGTCGACCTCGAGTACGGCCGGTCGCCCGGCGGTATCGCCGACTCGCGCCTCGGCGACTGGGTGAGCCCCGAGGCGAGCCCCGCGGGCAGCAACGCTCCCGAAGACACCAAGGTCTCGGCCACGGCGTACCTCTACGAGATGCTCGTGACGATGCAGAAGACGGCGACCCTCACCGGTCGCACCGCAGATGCCACGCAGTTCGGCGCCCGTGCGGCAGTGGTCAAGGACGCGTTCAACGCGCGCTTCCTCGACGAGGCCGGCGGCTACTACAAGGGGTCCGGCGACCGCGGCTACCGCCAGACGCACAACGTGCTCGCCCTCGCCTTCGACCTGGCGCCCGACGCGGCCATGGCGCAGCGCGTCGCCGACAGCATCGTCGTCGACGTGCGCGCCAAGGGCACAACCCTCAACACCGGTGTGCTCGGCACGAAGTACCTGCTGCCCGTGCTCACGCGCTACGGCCACGAGGACGTCGCCTACGAGCTCGCCGTGCAGACCGCCTACCCGAGCTGGGGCTACCAGATCAACAATGGCGCGACCTCGATGTGGGAGCACTGGTCGACGGAGGCCCGCTCCCTCGGTCACTACTTCCTCGGCACGGTCGACGACTGGTTCTATCACGACGTCGCCGGTATCCGGGCGTCGGAGACCAGCGGCTACCGCGACATCTCCATCGCCCCGAAGATCACCGGCCAGGCGCTGAGCTGGGCGAAGGCAACCACGCAGACGCCGTTCGGCCCGGTCAGCTCCGACTGGCGCACCACCGCGACGGGGCTCAGCCTCGACGTGAACGTGCCGGTAGGTTCGGTCGCCACGGTTCGTGTGCCCGCGAGCAGCATCTACGCGGTCACCGAGGGCGGCACACCACTCGCCGATGCGCCCGGAGTCCGCTCGGCGACCATCGACGGCGCGGATGTCGTGGTGGTCGTGGGCTCCGGTGCCTACGCCTTCTCCGTCAACACGAGTGTCGGTGAGCTCGGGGTCATCCTCGAAAGAATCGACGACCTCGAAGCGACCATCGTCGACCTCGTCGGTAACGGCGAGCTCACGAACGCGCAGCGCAACCGGCTTGTCACTGCTCTGGATGCGCAGCGCGCCCTCGTCTTCGAGGCCATCGCGAAGCTGGGCGATGGCGAGCGGGTGGGCGCCGCGCGCGACGTCGCCAAGCTCGTGACCAGCCTCGACGGCCTGGATGAGAACATCACCGCACTCGACACCTCGACGGCGTCGAAGGACGCGCTCGCCGAAGGCGCGGATGCGATTCGAACGCTCGTCTATACGGTCGTGAGCTCGCTGCTCGGTGTCACCGCTGACGCCTCGCTCGCGCCGGCCGGCGTCAAGCCGGGGGAGTCGACCACCGCCACGGTGCGACTGCAGAACGGCGGCACCGCGGTGCTCGGCGCCGTTTTGCTCGAGGTCACGCCGCCGACCGACGACTGGACCGTCACGCCCTCGGGTGAGCGCAGCATCGCGACGGCCCTCGAGGCGGGAGCGACGGCCTCGGCCGATGTGCGACTGACCTCGCCGGCCGACGCGCTGCCGGGCGCCACGCCTACGACGGCGCACCTCGCCTACGGCTTCGACGGCGTTCGCATCCTCGTGGACGTGCCGGTCGCGACCACGGTGGACTCCGCGCTCACCGTCAGCTCGGCGACCATCGCCCCCACCACCGTGCAGCCGGGCGACGCGGCGACGCTCACCGTGACGCTCGCGAACTCGGGCGCGCAGTCGACGACGGGCTCGCTCGTCACGACCGTTCCCGCGGGCTGGACGACGCCGCTCGCGACGCCGGTAACCCTGGTTCCGGCCGGCGGTACGGTGACCCTGAAGGTGCCCGTGTTCGTTCCGCTCTCCTCGTCGACCGCGTCCCTGGCGGCGCCGATCGAGTTCGACTTCCGCAGCGGCAGCGTGGTGCACGCCACCGGCAGTGTGCCGCTGGCCGTCGCCCTCGCACCGCTCGGCACGAGCTACGACCACGCCGACCTCGGCGAGCCGACCTCGGAGACCGCGCACAACATCGCCGCCTCCGGTGGCCTCGGCAACCGCAACTCGGAGGCGGGGCTCACCCGCCGCTACGCCGGTCACCTGGTCGACTACTCCTCGTTCGAGTTCGACATGACGGTGGAGGCGGGCGAGCCGTTCGTCATCCGCTCGATCGAGACCTACGACCGTTCGCAGACCAAGCGTTACAAGATCTACGTCGACGGCCAAGAGGTGCACCTGCGGCAATTCCCGCACACCACGGGAGCGGGCACCGAGACCTTCGACGTGCTGGTGCCGGCCCGCTACGCGACCGACGGCACGGTGCACCTGAAGTTCGAGACGCAGACCGACCACAGCTTCTACGATCCATCGATCGCGGACGTGTGGACGCTTCCGGTGTCCGCGGACTCCGTCGCGCCGCAGGTCTCTGCGGTGCTCGATCCCGCCTCGCCCGACCGAGCGACCGGCTGGTACCGCGAGGACGGGGTCTCCGTCGAGCTGCTCAGCCGGGACGACCGCAGCGGGGCGCCGGGCATCCGGTACTCGATCGACGGAGCGGCAGTCACCGACTACACGGCTCCGCTGGCGCTGAGTGGTGAAGGCGTGCAGGGCATCGTGTACAGCGCGGTGGATGCCGCAGGCAACCGTTCGGCGAACGCCGAGCTGACCGTGCGCATCGACACGGTTGCACCGGTCACGACCGCCACGCTGGGATCGACCTTCACGGCCGGTATCGCGAAGGGCGCCGGATCGATCGCCTTCGCGGCAACGGACGCGACCTCGGGCCTGAAGCGCACCCAGTACCGTGTGGATGGGGGTGCCTGGACGACCGGGGCGAGCCTCACGCTCTCCGCGATCGGCCAGTACAGCATCGACTACCGCTCGGTGGATGTCGCGGGCAACGTCGAGGCGGAGCGCACGGTCGAAGCAAAGATCATCGCCGTGCCGAACCCGCCGACGACGCCCACCCACCCGACGAACCCGAAGCCGCCGAAGCCCCCCAAGGCGCCCTCGGCGAACCCGGGGACCGGCGGCGGCGGCGGATCGTCGGCGGACGACACCGACGACGAGGAGGTCACCGAACCGACGGCGGAGCCCACGGCCGAGCCGACACCCGCACCGGAGCCGACGACCGACGCGCCCGAGCCGAGCGACCCCGTGGTCGCCGCGCCCGACGCCGACAGCGGCTTCGACCCTGGGCTGATCGCGTGGATCGTCGCCGGTCTCCTGCTGCTGCTCGGCGGTGGTGGAGCGGCGCTGTTCATCGCTCGACGACGCTGATCGCGGGGAGGGCGCCCGACCGGGTGCCCTCCCCGCGTAGGGTCGAGTCATGACCAATAATCAGATCGCGCCCGAGGCCGTGCCGGCACCGCAGCCATACGCCGTGCAGCCGGCGCGCCCCGCCAGTCCGGAAAAGCGCGTGCGTGCGCAGCTCGCCCGCGTCACCGTCGGAGTCGGCGCGTACCTCACGTTCCTCGCGTTCTCCGGCCAGATCTATTCCGTGTTCATCGGCATGATGATTCCCGCCGGCGTCGTCGCTTTTATGATCGTGCAGGTCCTCATCGCCCTGGGTCTGATCGTTCTCGGATTCAGTTTCGCTCCGACGAGCGCGGTCCGACGCCTTCTCGCGATCGGGCTCACGGTCGGCTTCGTGATCCTCGCGTTCGTGCTGGCCGTGACCCGGTTGAAGGGCAGCCCATTCGGTTCGGCGGGCATCCCGATCTCGCTCACCGTGGGCAACGTGACGTTTATGCTCGTGGTTGCGGTGACCGTCGGCTGGCTCATCGTGCGGGAGCGCAACCCGCTCGCCCTGTTGTTCGTGGTGGTGGCCGGCGTCATCCCGCTCGCACAATGGAACATGATGCTAGGCGGTATCGAGTCCGGCATCACGCAGCTGGTGCTGATGTTCATCGGGATTCTCGTGTTCGTGGGCGTCGCGTGGCTCGGTCGCGCGGTGTCCGGGCCCGACAAGCACTGAGCCGGCCACGCCGCCTTCCGCTCCCGAAACAACGCCGCAACATCAGCCGTCTAGGCTGGGCGAATGGGAGACCTGTTCGACGGCTACGGAGCGACTGCTACACGCTCGAGTGGCACGTCCGCGTTCGATGAGATGTTCTCCAAGCCGGGCACCGCGCGAGCTCCGTACAAGGAGATCCACGCGGCGCTCGCCCAGATGACCCAGGACGAGTTGCGTGGTCGCACCGACGCCCTCGCCTCCTCCTACCTCGCCCAGGGTGTCACCTTCGACTTCGCCGGCGAGGAGCGTCCCTTCCCACTCGACGCCGTGCCGCGGGTCATCGCCCAGGCCGAGTGGCTCGAGGTCGAGGCCGGCATCAAGCAGCGCGTGCGTGCTCTCGAGGCTTTCCTCGCCGACATCTACGGCAAGCAGGAGGCGGTTCGGGATGGCGTCATTCCGGCCAAGCTGATCACGTCGTCCAGCCACTTCCACCGCGAGGCCGCGGGCATCGAACCCGCGAACGGCGTGCGCATCCAGGTCAGCGGCATCGACCTCATCCGCGATGAGCAAGGTGGATGGCGCGTGCTCGAGGACAACGTGCGCGTCCCGTCCGGCGTGTCCTACGTCATCTCGAATCGTCGGGTCATGGCGCAGACGCTGCCCGAGCTGTTCGTCTCGATGCGCGTGCGCCCGGTCGGCGACTACCCGCACAAGCTCCTGCAGGCGCTGCGCGCGTCCGCCCCCGATGGCGTGGATGACCCGAATGTCGTGGTGCTCACGCCCGGCGTCTACAACTCGGCCTATTTCGAGCACACGCTGCTCGCGCGGTTGATGGGCGTCGAGCTCGTAGAGGGCCGCGACCTGTTCTGCTCCGGCGGTCGGGTGTTCATGCGCACCACCAGCGGACCGACCCGCGTCGACGTGATCTATCGCCGAGTGGATGACGAGTTCCTAGACCCGCTGCAGTTCCGCGCCGACTCGATGCTCGGCAGCCCGGGCCTGATGCTCGCGGCGCGCCTCGGCAACGTCACCATCGCCAACGCGGTCGGCAACGGCGTCGCCGATGACAAGCTCGTGTACACCTACCTGCCCGAACTCACGAAGTACTACCTCGGTGAGGACCCGATCCTCAAGAACGTCGACACCTGGCGCCTCGAAGATCCGGGCGCCCTCGAGGAGGTGCTCGACCGCCTCGACGAGCTCGTGGTCAAGCCGGTCGACGGCTCCGGGGGCAAGGGCCTCGTTGTGGGACCCGCCGCGTCGAAGGACGAGCTCGAGAAGCTCCGCAAGACGCTCATCAAGGATCCGCGCGGCTGGATCGCCCAGCCCGTTGTGCAGCTTTCGACGATCCCCACGCTGGTCGACGACGGGATGCGGCCGAGGCACGCCGACCTCCGCCCCTTCGCCGTGAACGACGGCAAGGACATCTGGGTGCTCCCCGGTGGGCTGACGCGCGTCGCGCTGCCCGAGGGCGAACTCGTCGTGAACTCCTCGCAGGGTGGCGGCTCGAAGGATACCTGGGTGGTCGGACTCGACCCGCTGCAGGTGTCGCGCCACTCGATCCAGGGCCTCGTCGCCGACCAGGCGTCGAACACCCAGTCGATCCCGATCATCTCTGCCGAGCACCTGCAGGACCACGGACCCGAGGATCGGCCCAAGGGCAACGGCCAGCAGGAGCAGCAGCAGCAAAGCGGTGGAGCTAGGGGCAATCGCGCCAGCGATTGCGCGACCCCAGCTCCGAGGGAGCCTGCGACCGAGGTCGCGTGTGAGGAGCCATCATGCTGAGCCGCATCGCCGAATCACTGTTCTGGATCGGCCGCTACATCGAGCGTTCCGACGGCACGGCCCGCATCCTCGACGTCCACCTGCAGCTGCTGCTCGAGGACCCGTGGATCGAGGAAGACCTCGCCTGCCGGTCCCTGCTGAGCGTGATGGGCTCGGAAGCCCCCGAAGATCAGGTGCTCACCCGCCAGGACGTGCTGAGCATCCTCGCCGTCGACCGGTCCGAACCCGCATCCATCGCCTATTCGCTCGGAGCAGCCCGCGAGAACGCACGCCGCGCTCGCGAGATCGTGTCCACCGAGCTGTGGGAGTGCCTCAACACGACCCGCGCGCGTATGCCGCGCAAGGTGTCGAGCGACAAGGTGCACGAGTTCTTCGGCTGGGTGCGCGAGCGCTCGGCCCTCGCCGTCGGCATCATCGAGTCGGCGACGAGCCGCGACGAGGCCTGGCAGTTCTTCACTCTCGGCCGCTCGATCGAGCGCGCCGACATGACCGCGCGCCTACTCGCCACGCGCTCGCTCACCGAGGCGTCCGGCCCATCGTGGACGACGATCCTGCGCAGCTGCGGCGCATACGAGTCCTACCTGCGCACCTACCGCGGTGTGCCGAGCGCGCGCAACGCCGCCGAGTTCCTGCTGCTCGACCGCCTGTTCCCGCGCAGCATCCTGTTCTCGGTGTCCCGCGCCGAGGCCTGCATGCGTGAGATCGAGCCCCGCGCCGACCGGGTCGGAGTCTCCGACCAGGCCCAGCGCCTGCTCGGGCAGATCCGCTCCGAGCTCGAGTACCGTCCGATCGCCGACATCCTCGACGACCTGCCGCACCACATGGACAATGTGCAGCTCGCCACGAGCGCCGCATCAGAGGCCATCCGCCAGCGCTACTTCCCGACGAACGCCGCGCCGAGCTGGGTGGGAGAGAGCTCATGAACCGCCTTCGCATCCGCCACATGACCGGCTTCCACTACGGCGGGGACGTCACGGCGTCCTACAACGAGGCCCGAATGCTCCCCGTCTCGGCAGACGGCCAGCTCGTGCTGTTCTCGAACCTCGAGATCCTGCCGATCTCCAGCCAGCACACCTACGTCGACTACTGGGGTTCCCGGGTCGCGTCCTTCGAGATCCTCACGCCGCACCATGACCTGTCGCTCACCGCCACGAGCCTCGTGGAGGTGCGTCCACAGGCGCACGCTGAGCTCAAGCTGTCGTGGGACGATCTGACCCGCGCCTCAGAGAGCGCCACCTCCTACATTGAGCAGACCGCGCAGACCCGCCGCACCGCGCCGCCGGATGACGTTCTGGCGATCGCCGCCGAGATCGCCGGACGTGCCGGCTCCCCGTGCGAGGCCGCTCTCGAGATCTGCACGGCGATCGGCGATGCGATGGAGTACATGCACGGCGTCACCGCCGTGACCTCCACCGCGAAGGAGGCCTGGGCGGTGCGCAAGGGCGTCTGCCAGGACATCACGCACATCGCACTCGGCGCCCTGCGCTCGGTCGGAATCCCGGCCCGCTATGTGTCCGGCTACCTGCACCCGAAGCCGTCCGCCGAGATCGGCGAGACGATAGCCGGCGAATCGCACGCCTGGGTGGAGTGGTTCTGCGGCGAGTGGCGCGGCTTCGACCCGACGAACCTGATCGACATCGGCGACCGTCACGTCACGGTCGGCCGCGGTCGCGACTACAACGACGTGCCGCCCCTTCGTGGCGTCTACGCCGGCCCGTACGGCTCCGAGCTCTTCGTCAAGGTGGAGATCACCCGCGAGAGCTAGGTCGCGCGGTCGGTTCGGGATGTCCCACCCTCGAGTTGCGGATAATCGACCTTCGCCCGGCATCCAAGGTCGATTTCCCGAAACTGGATCGATTCAGGGAAGCGGGGAAACGACCCGCGTAACGAGTTACGACGAAAAGTAGCTAGGCCCGTCGCGCGATCGACTCGTCCGTGGCCAGATCCAGTTCCCGCGTGCTGCGATCGTGCACGAGCCGCAGGCGGTAGCCGCGGCGGCGAAGGCGCAGTTTGTGGCTGACGATCATCCAGACCAGGCCGATCAGGCCGGCGATGATCCCGGATGTCCCGCCCACGACTATCGCGAACCTCGGCCCGAACTCGTTCGCAACCCAGCCGATCACCGGCGCCCCGATGGGTGTGCCGCCGAGGAAGATCGCGAGGTATAGCGCCATCACCCGACCGCGCATGATCGGTTTGGTGGTGGTCTGCACCGTACCGTTCGCCGTGGTGAGCAGCGTGATCGACGTGAAGCCGACGAGCACGAGGGCGATTGCGAAACTCTCGTAGGTCGGCATCGCGGCGGCCACGAAGCACGACAGCCCGAACGCTCCGGCCGAGACGAAGACGATGCGCAGGCGCGGCCGCTCCCTCCGCGCGGCGAGCAGTGCGCCGGTGACAGAGCCGATGGCGATCATCGAGGAGAGCAGCCCGAACTCCCCGGCACCGTGGTTGAACTCGACCTTCGCCATGGTCGCGGCGAAGATCGGGAAGTTGAGCCCGAAGGTTCCCACCAGGAACACGATGGCGAACACCACGAGCAGGTCCGCCCGGCGCTTGACGTAGCTGATGCCGGCGCGCAGTTGGCCGGGGCCGCGCGGAGCCCGCGGGGCCGTGCGCAGTTCATCCCGACGCAGCAGCATCATGGCGACGAGGGTCGCCACGAAGGTGAGGGCATTGATGATGAACACCCAGCCCGCGCCGACGACGACGGTGAGGATGCCCGCTGCCGCCGGCCCCACGAGGCGCGCGCCGTTGAACGACGCCGAGTTGAGTGACACCGCATTGGGCAGGTTCTTCTCGGAGACGAGCTCGGAGACGAACGCCTGCCGGGCGGGGGCGTCTATCGCGCTCACGACGCCGAGGGCGAGGGCGAACGCGTAGACGTGCCACAGCTCGGCGACCCCGAGCAGCACGATCACGCCGAGCCCGAGGCCGAGCAGGGCCATCACAACCTGGGTGCCCATCAGCAGCTTGCGGCGGTCGAAGCGGTCCGCGATGAGGCCGGACCACGGAACGAGCAGCAGCTGCGGACCGAGCTGCAGGGCCATGACGATGCCGACCGCGACGGCATCGTTGTCGGTGAGCTCGGTGAGGACTATCCAATCCTGGGCGGTGCGCTGCATCCAGGTGCCGATGTTCGACACAAGAGCACCGGCGAACCAGATGCGGTAGTTGAACCCGGCGAGGGAACGGAACATGGCACTCAACTGTCGGCGAGCTCCCGGAGGATCGGGGCGGCTTCGGCGAGCACGGCGCGCTGGGTCGGGGTGAGCTTCGCGAGGCGGGCGGAGAACCAGGCGTCGCGCTTGCGGCGGGTCTCCTGCACGAGGCTGCGGCCGGCGGGGGTGAGGTCGATGGACACCTTGCGTCCGTCGGTTTCGGAGGCCACTCGGGTCACGAGTTCGAGGGCGACGAGGGCGTTGACGGTGCGGTTCATGGAGGGCGGCGAAACCCGGTCGCGCTCGCTCAACTGGCCGAGTGTCTGCGCGCCGTCGCCGAACAGGTGGAAGAGCACGGAGCGCTGCCCGTCGGTGATCTCATCATCGGTGCGCTCGAATCGCACGCGCCGGGAGAGGCGCTGCACGACGAGTCTCAGCTCCTGCGGAAGATCGTTAGCCATGTTCATTAGCCTAGCTCATTAGCGTTGCTAATGAAATAGGTTGCGACGAATACGAGTAGACAGCTTGCACTCGGTGAGCCCGCTCGGTTACGCTTCGAAAACTGGCAGTTCGATGAAACGATTCATTAACCCAATCGTTTATCCACACTTCAATCTCCCAGGCCCCATTTCAGCGTCGAAATAGGAGACTTCATGTCTACGCCTCAGGAATTGTCCACGCCTCCCCGCCTTGCAACGCGCGTTCTTGCCGTACTGCTCACCGCCGGGCTCGCGATGGGACTCACCTTCACGTCAGGAGTCGCCGCGATCGCCGCGGACGCTCCTGCCCTCGCCGTCAGCGGCCTGCGCACCGACGGACGCGTGAACCCCCTCGGCGTCGGACTCACCGACCCGACCTTCAGCTGGCTGAACGAGTCGACCGGTCGGTCGGTCGAGCAGACCGCCTACGAGGTCGAGGTATCGGCCGGCGGCAGCACGATCTGGTCCACGGGCAGGATCGACTCCGATAAGCAGCTCAACCTCGTCTACGACGGACCGGCCCTCGAGCAGCAGACGCGCTACTCGTGGAAGGTGCGCACCTGGGACAACCACGAGAACGCCTCCGCCTGGAGCGACTCGGCCTGGTTCGAGACCGGCCTAACCAGCTGGACCGCCGACTGGATCTCCGCCGCCGGCGACCTCTCGCGCTGGAACGACTACACCGTCACCACCAACTTCACGCTCGACCAGAATGTAATCGGCGTCTACTTCCGCGGCACCGACGTGCGCAACGCCTACATGTGGCAGCTCAACGTCGACGACGGCCAGACCGTGCAGTTCCGCCCGCACAAGGCCATCAACGGCGGCATCGGCCTCATCACGAGCAAGAACATCTCGAACCTGATCTCCCGCGCAACCCTCATGAACGGCGCACACACCCTGAAGATCGAGGCGATCGGCTCGACCATCAAGACGTGGATCGACGACATCCTCATCGACGAGCGCACCGAGACGCAGCGCACCACCGGGTATGTCGGATTCCGCCAGGCTCCCTCGACCACGGGCGCCGAGCGCGCGACCATCCACTCGATGAACGTCACCAAGCCCGACGGCACCGTTCTCTTCGACTCGACCTTCGACGGCGCCGAGAACCCCTTCACCATCGGCCGCATCGCCAATGGCAACCTGATCTTCGACGCGGACGCCGACGGCTTCCTCAAGAAGCGGGTCGAGAACCTCCCCGTCTTCCGCAAGGACTTTACGCTGGGCGCCGAGAAGACCATCACCTCCGCCCGCATCTACGCGGCGGCCCGCGGCGTCTACGAACTCACCCTCAACGGAGACAAGGTCGGCGACCAGCACCTCGCTCCCGGCTGGACCAACTACAACAACCGCATCCAGTACCAGACCTACAACGTCACCGACCAGGTGAAGAGCGGCGCGAACGCGTTCGGCGCCCTGATCGCACCCGGCTGGTACTCGGGCACCGTCGCGAGCTTCGGCCAGAACATCTACGGCAACACGCCTTCGCTCATCGCGCAGCTGCGCATCGACTACTCCGACGGCACCCACGAGTGGGTCAACACGAACAACTCGTGGAAGTCCACCTCCGGCCCGATGAAGTCCTCCGACATCATCGACGGCGAGGCGTGGGACGCGAACGCGATCGCGGCCGACTGGAACACGACCAGTTCGTCGACTTCGGGATGGGCCTCCGTTGCGCTGCAGCCGACCGCAACGCCGAAGCTCGTTCCCCAGCTCGACGAGCCGGTGCGCCAGACCGAGGAGAAGCCGGCGAAGTCGATGACCGAGACGGTCGCCGGAAAGTACGTGTACGACCTTGAGCAGAACATGGTCGGAATCGCCCGCCTGCGTCTCACCGGAGTGGCCGGCCAGACCGTGACGATCCGCTACGGCGAGGTCGTCAACCCCGACAAGTCGCTCTATGTCGCCAACCTCCGCGGGGCCAAGGTCACCGACTACTACACGTTCACAACCACTGGCACCGTCACCTACGAGCCCAAGTTCACGCACCACGGCTTCCGTTTCGTCGAGGTCTCCGGAACCACGGTGGCCCCAGCGCTCAGCGACATCACCGGCCTCGTCTGGGGTTCCGACCTCGACACGACCGGCTCGTTCTCGAGCTCCAGTCCGCTGCTCAACCAGCTGCAGAGCAACATCACGTGGGGCCAGCGCGGCAACTTCCTGTCGATCCCGACGGACACCCCCGCCCGTGACGAGCGCCTCGGCTGGACGGGTGACATCAACGTCTTCGCCCAGACCGCCGCGTACAACCAGAACACGCAGGCGTTCCTGAACAAGTGGCTCATCGACCTCACCGAGGCCCAGTCGCCGAACGGAGACCTGCCGGGCGTCGCTCCCATGCCGGGCTGCTGTGGTGGCGGTGCCGGCTGGTCCGACGCGGGAATCACCGTGCCGTACTCGCTGTACAAGGCCTACGGCGACACCGCCGTCATCGAGAAGAACTGGGCGATGATGGACAAGTTCATGAACTTCGTCCTCACCGAGGCCGGATCCGACAACATCGGCGGCACCCGCGGACCGTACGCGGACTGGCTGAACCTGGTCGGAGCGAACGAGACCGCCGGCAACATCATCTCCACCGCCTACAACGCCGAGAACGCCCGCATGCTGAGCGAGATGGCGGAGGCAGTGGGCAAAACGGCCCGCGCGAACGAGCTGAAGCAGAAGTCGGCCGACATCCGCGCCGCCTTCGCGTCGACCTTCATTGCGACCGACGGAACCGTGAGCGGCAACAGCCAGACTGCGTACGCCATGGCGCTCGGCATGGGACTCGTCCCGGCCGGCAAGGTGCAGGCGGTCGGCGACAAGTTCGTCGCCAAGCTCGCGCAGACCGACTACCACCTGCAGACCGGCTTCCTCGGAACCCCCTGGCTGCTGCCGGCCCTCACGGCGAGTGGTCATAACGACATCGCATACCGGATGCTGAATCACACCGACTACCCCTCGTGGGGCTATGAGGTGGCCAACGGTGCAACGACCATCTGGGAGCGCTGGAACTCGATCATGCCCGACGGCAGCTTCGGCGACGTCAGCATGAACTCCTTCAACCACTACGCCTACGGCGCGGTCGGCACCTGGATGTACGAGAACATCGGCGGCATCGCGCCGCTCGAGGCCGGCTACAAGTCGGTGCGCATCGCACCCGCCATCGGCGGCGGACTCACCGAGGGATCGGGTCGCTTCGACTCCGTGTACGGAAAGATCACCAGCCACTGGGAGACCACCGAAGCCGGGCTCACCCTCGACGTGGAGGTGCCCGTCGGTACCACCGCACAGGTGACGATCCCCAGCTCGAGCGCGCTCACGGTCTCGGAGAGCGGCTCGCCGCTCGCCGGCGCGGACGGTGTCACCGACGTGACATCCAGCACCGGCAACGTCTCGTTCACCGTCGGATCGGGCAGCTACTCGTTCGAGGTGCACCGCAGCGGCGAGATCCTGAACTCGGTCTTCGATGCGCTGGACGACTACGAGGCAGAGGTCGGCCGCCTGGCGGGCCTCGGTGACGTGAACGGCGCAACCGCCGAGACGATCACCGCCGGCATCGAGGCCGCGCGCGGGAACGTTCTCGCCGCGCTCACCGCCATCACCTCGAACGGCAACGCCGTACCGCCCCTGCTCGAGGTGGTCGACGGGCTCGCCGATCTCGACGTGCTGATCGCCGACTCGGGTCTCGACCCCGTCGTCGAGAAGCTGCTGCTCGCCGAGAACGGTGCTGTGGATGAGATCCTCGGGTCCGCCATCTCCGCGATCATCAAGGTGACCATCGCCGTCGCACCGCTCACCACGAGCCCGATTGCCGGCGACGAGGTCAGCGCGGCGGTCTCCGTCGCCAATAACGGACCCGCGGACCTCAGCGACCTCGAGGCGTCCATCGCCATCGAGGGCGGCTGGGCCGTCGAGTCCGACGAGCTCGAGCTCGCGAGCCTCGCCTCGGGTGCAAGCGCCGCGCTCGCGTTCACGACGACGGTTCCGGCCGATGCCGAAGTCGGGGCCGTGGATGCGACCCTCGCCTTCAGCTACTCCCTCTCCGGTCGCGAGATCCACGTGCGCTCGACGGATCGACTGCTCACCGTCGCCTCGCCCATCGCGATCAGCGCGGCAACAGCCGTGGTGACCTCATCCGGGCACGCCGACGCAACGGTCACGCTGACCAACTCCGGCACCGTCGGGGTTGCCGGCCGCATCACGCTCGGACTGCCCGAGGGCTGGACCCCCGCGGTTCCCTCGGCCGACCTGCTGGTCGCGCCGGGAGCCACCCGCACGGTCGTTGTGCCCTTCCTGACTCCGGCCACGATCAACTCGGGCAGCTACACGGTCGCCACGAGATTCGTGCGCGGCAGCGTCGCGATCGCCGAGAAGAACGCGGCGCTCGCCATCACGCTGAGCCGCACCCCGGCCGACGTGATCGACTGGGTCGACCTGGGTGACGCGACCGCGGAGAGCACACGTGCCATCCAACAGTCGGGAACCAGCGGCACCACCCTCGAGGCCGGTCTTTCGCGTCGCTATTCCGGCGCGAGCACCCCCGGCTCGTGGTTCTCCTTCACGATCAACGTGAACCAGGGACAGCCGTTCATCCTGCGGGCCACCGAGACCTACGACGGCATCGCCACCAAGAAGTACGACGTCAAGGTCAACGGCACTGTCGTGCACGCGCGCCAGAACACCTCGAAGGGTGCGGGCATCGAGACCTACGACGTGCTGGTCCCGGCGAGTGCGGCAACGAGCGGCACGGTGCGCGTCGAGATGCGCTTCACCAGCCTCCCCGGCTTCCACGACCCCTCGATCGCCGACGTCTGGACGCTGCCCGCTCCCGCGGACGCCGCCCCGCTCGTCTCCGCGAACGTGACGGCCACGGGCCCGAACGGCTCCAACGGTTGGGTGCGCGGACCGGCGACGGTCACCGTGACCGCCGCGGACGACAGCGGAACCGCCCCCGTGATCGAGGTCGCCGACGGTGAGGGCTGGGCGGCCTACACGGCACCCATCGCCGTCACCGCGCAGGGCACGACCACGATCGGCTACCGCGCGAGCGACGGCACCGGCCACACCACGGCCCGCCAGAACGTCACAGTCAAACTCGACTCCGAAGCTCCGGAGACGGACGCGGTGACCGAGGTCTCCGCCGACGTTGCGACACTGGATCGTGCGACAGTGACCTTTGAGGCCGAGGATGAGATGAGCGGCGTTGCATCCACTCACTACCGCATCGACGGCGACGCGTGGACCGCGGCAGGCTCGACACCCGTCACGATCAGCGGATTCGGCAGCTACCTGGTCGAGTACTTCTCGACCGATGTGGCCGGCAACATCGGCCAGGTCGAGGCCACCGAGGTCGTCATCGAAGACGTCGACGTGATCGGCTCGGTCGTCGCCCCGGCGATCACCGGAGTCGCGAAGTACGGCTCGACGCTCAGCGCCTCGACGGGTCTGTGGAACACCACCGGCCTCGCCTTCAGCTACCAGTGGCTGCGCGGCGGAGTCGCCATCAGCAACGCGACGACCGCAAACTACGTGGTGCGCGCCAACGACGGCGGCAAGCAGGTCACGGTGCGGGTCACCGCGACCAAGGCCGGATTCGAGGCGGCCTCGGCCGTCTCCGACCCGACCGCGACCATCGCCAAGGTCACGCTGCTGAAGAACACCAAGAAGCCGGTCATCACGGGCACGGCAAAGGCGGGCAGCACGCTCACCGCTTCGAAGGGCACCTGGAACATCTCCACGGTATCCGCCACCTACCAGTGGTACCGCAATGGTGTCGTCATCCCCGGTGCGACGTCGAACAAGTACAAGGTCGCGGCGGCCGACTCCGGCCTGAAGCTCGCAGTTCGGGTGGGTGCGTCGACGGCGCTGCAGGAGCAGGTGTTCGCCTTCTCGGTCTCGAAGGTCGTGGCGAAGCGCGGATCGGTGGTCAGCTTCACGACGTCGGCGAGCACGGTGAAGGCGAAGACGCCGGTCACCCTCGCGATCAAGGTCACGTCGTCGGGTTTCATGCCCACCGGAACCGCCCACGTGTACCTGAACGGCAAGCTGATCGGCAATACCAAGGTGGTGGCGGGCACCGGCACCTTCACCTTCACGACCGGCCTCAAGCGCACCCACGCGATCACGGTCAGGTACGTCGGCAACACTCAGGTCGCCGCCGACACCTCCTCCGTGCGCTACGTGCGCGTCAAGTAGTCCCCACTCCTCTTTCACCCGACGTCACCCAGCAAGGAAGCTTCCGATGACTGTTCAGCGATTCCTCACCCGACCCACCCGGGTCGCCGCTCTAGCGCTCACCATGGCACTGATCGTCGGTGGCACGACGATCGGTGCGGGGGCCGCGTCCGCTGCGGACGCGCCCCTGGCAGCGGCCGGGCTGCGCACCGACTCGCTCGTCAACCCGCTCGGCATCAACGGGGATGACCCGGAGTTCACCTGGCAGCTGAAGTCCGATACGAGGGCGACGCTGCAGACCGCACATCGCATCGTCGTGTCCAGCACCCGCGCGAAGGCCGCGGCCGGGGACGCTGACGTTTGGAACCCGGGTTGGGTTTCAAGCGAGCAGTCGGTGGATGTCACATACGCGGGTCCGGCGCTCGAATCGGCTACCCCGTACTACTGGGCCGTGCAGGTTCGGGACAACCACGGGCGGGAGTCGGCGCTGAGCACGGTCGGATCCTTCGAGACCGCGCTGCTGGCCGCATCCGAGTGGGATGCCGACTGGATCGGTGAGGACTCGGAAGCAGCCCTCAACCAGTGGAAGGACTACAGCGTCGAGCTCTCCGCCAGCTCGATCACGGGAGCCCTCGGCGTCTACCTTCGCGCCAACGCCTCGGCGAGCAACGCCTACATGTGGCAGATCTCGGTGAGCGGCACCGACGCGTTCATCCGCCCGCACATCAGGACCAACGGCAACTACAACGTCCCCACCGGCACGAAGATCGACCCGACGTTCCTCAACGGCCCGATCACTTCGACGACCGCCAACACCTTCCGCTTCGACGTGGTCGGCAACAGCATCGCGACCTACGTGAACGACCACCTGGTCGTCACCACGCCCGTCACGAACTTCGCGCGCGGCTACGTCGGGTTCCGCTCGAGCGCGGGCGAGAGCGGCACGGCGCACAGCCTCAAGGTCACCACTGTCGGCGCAGCGCCGAAGACGCTCGTCAACACCGCCTTCCCGCTCGGCGACACCACGTTCACCGGCGGATCCCAGACCGTCGCCGGCAGCCGCGTCTATGCGGTCAACGACGGACTGCTGAACGGTCTCGACACCGAGCCGATCTTCCGCTCCGACTTCACCGCAGGCTCCGATATCGCGAGCGCCCGCCTCTACGCCTCGGCGCTCGGCGTGTACGAGTTCCGCATCAACGGTGAGCGCGTCGGAGACCTCGAGCTCGCCCCGGGCTGGACCGACTACAACAAGCGCGTCGCCTTCCAGACCTACGATGTCACCGACCTCGTCAAGACCGGCGACAACGCCATCGGCGCCCTCACCGGCGCCGGCTGGTACTCGGGCTCGCTCGGCTGGTTCGGTCCGAACCAGTACGGCACCGATTCGCGCCTGCTCGGCCAACTCGTCATCACCTACGCCGACGGCTCACAGAAGATCGTCGGTACGGATGGCGACTGGACGACGACGAAGGGCCCGGTCCTGGCCTCCGACCTCCTGATGGGGGAGACCTACGACGCGAACAAGTGGCAGGACGGTTGGGATGAGGCGGGCTTCGACGACTCCAGCTGGAACGCCGTGCTGGACGCCGGCGCCCTCGCGACGAGCAAGCTCGAGCCGCAGCCCGAGCCGCCCGTGCGCATCACGCAGGAGCTCGCCCCAATCACGCTGACCAATGTGAACGGCGCGTGGGTCTACGACCTCGGCCAGAACATGGTCGGCAAGGTGCGCCTGAACGTCGGCGCGAACGCCAACAACGGTGCGCGCATCACGCTCAAGCACGCGGAGATCCTGCACGCCGACGGTTCCGTCGCGATGGAGAACCTGCGCTCGGCCAAGGCCACCGACTACTTCACCCCCGTTGCGGGCGGCGGAGCGCAGACCTACGTGCCTCGCTTCACATACCACGGCTTCCGCTACGTCGAGCTGACCGGCTTCGTCGGCACCCCGACCCTCGCCACGATCACCGGCCTCGTCGAGGGCTCCGACAATGAGGCGACGAGCACGTTCGACTCCTCGAGCACGATGCTCAACAAGCTGCAGAAGAACATCGTCTGGGGCCAGCGCGGCAACTTCTTCTCGGTTCCGACCGACACCCCGGCCCGCGACGAGCGCCTCGGCTGGACGGGTGACATCAACGTCTTCGCCCCGACCGCCGCGTTCAACATGTACTCGGAGGAGTTCCTCCGCAAGTGGATGACCGACATGCGCGACGCACAGCACGCCAACGGCGCCTACCCCGAGGTCGCTCCGCAGTTCTGCAAGAACCCCGCGGTCCACGACTCGTGCGACGCGGGCTCGACCGGCTGGGCCGACGCCGGTGTGACGGTTCCCTTCGTCGTCTGGCAGAACTACGGCGACACCGGAATCATTACCGAGAACTGGGACTCGATGGTCGACTACATCGACTTCCTCGACGCCCAGGCCGTGAACAACGTGCGCCCCGGCTACGGCCACTGGGGTGACTGGCTCAACCTGAGCGACCCGACCCCCGGGAACGTGCTCGGCACCGCCTTCTACGCGCACAGCGTCGACCTCATGGCGCAGATGGCCACGGCGACCGGCAGGACTGCCGAGGCGACCGCCTACACCGCGAAGTTCGCAGCCATCAAGGCCGCGTACCAGGACGCCTTCGTCGCGGCCGACGGCACGGTGACCGGTGGCAGCCAGACCGCCTACGCGATCAGCATCGGCATGGGGCTCGTTCCCGAGAGCCTCGTCGAGGCGGCCGGCACCAAGCTCGCCGCACGCGTCGCGGCCAAGGGCGGTCACCTCTCGACCGGCTTCCTCGGCACGCCGTACCTGCTTCCCGCGCTCACCCAGTCCGGCCAGGAGAAGGTCGCCTACTCGCTCATGATGAGTGAGACCGCGCCGTCCTGGGGCTACGAGGTGGCGATGGGTGCGACGACCATGTGGGAGAAGTGGGACTCGCTCGGTGCGAACGGCCAGCCCACCGACTACGGCATGAACTCGTTCAATCACTACGCGTTCGGTGCGGTGGGTGACTGGATGTACCAGACCATCGGTGGCATCCGCTCGACCGAACCGGGGTTCAAGCACTCCGTCATCGCGCCCCAGCCGGGCGGCGGACTCACCCACGCGGCGGTCGGACACACGTCCGTCTACGGCAGGGTCGCAAGCGACTGGACCATCACCGGCGGCCGCATGGCCCTCACCGTCGACGTGCCCGCCAACACCACCTCGACCGTGCGCATCGCCGCGAAGAACCTCCACGAGGTCTTCGAGGGTGACGTCGCCGTGGCCGACGCCGTGGGTGTCGAGAGCGTCACGCTGAGCGGTTCCGACGCCGTCATCGAGGTCGGCTCCGGTCACTACGCGTTCAGCATCGACGAGGTGGCCGGCACGTTCGGCACGATCACCGACGGCCTCGCCGCCATCGACGACGCGCTCGACGGTGCCGGGCTGTCGGTCTCTGACCGCGCGCTCGCCGACGGCTATGTCGACGACGCACGCGCCGCAGTGGGTGCAGCGGATGCCGCGACCACCGACTCGGCCGCAGCCCTCGCCGTCCACACGGCTCTTGCCCGCCTGGCCTCCCTGACGACCCTGCTCATCGCTGCAGAGTCGGACGCGGAGCTGCTCGACGCGGTTGCCGAGGTCTCGGCCGATCTCTCCGGGCTCTCCGCCGGCTTCCTCGACGTCTCGGCGTCGATCGTCGTCAGCGCGGGTGCCGTGTCGCCCTCCGGTACCGCGACGGCGACCATCGCCGTCGAAAACGACGGGGACTCCGAGCTCGCCTCGGTCGACACGTCGCTCACCGCACCCGCCGGCTGGAAGGTGCTCTCGCTGAGCCACCCGGTCGCGGCAGTGCTGGCGCCGGGGGCAACCCGTGAAGGCGCCTATTCGGTGCGAGTCGCAGCCGCCGGTCCGCTCGGATCCAACCCGCTCGCGGGCACGGCCACCTACCGGTTCAACGGTTCAACCGCGACGATTCCGGTGACGGGTGCGGTCTCGGTCACGAGTCCCATCTCCCTCACCGCGAGCGCGATTCCGGCGGCAGCACCCGGCAGCGCCGTCACGGCTAACGTGACCGTGACCAACGCCTCCGGCACCGCGGTTCGGGGAACCCTCCAGACCGCGAGCGCGGGATGGCGTATCGCGAGCGGTGAGCCGGTCACGGTTCCCTCGAACGGCTCCCTCGTTGTACCGGTGACCCTGCAGGTCGATGAGACGGCGAACGGCGGGGCAGCATCCCTCGTCCTGGCCTTCGCGGTCGGCGGCGAGACCTGGAGCTCGGTCACGGTCGGCGCGACGGTGAACCTCAGCCTCGATGGCCCGACCCTCACCCAGTACGACTATGTGGATGTCGGCGAAGCGGTCTCGGAGGCCGCACACGAGATGACCAAGTCGAACGGCTCGGGCGTAACCGCCGAAGCCGGACGCAGCCGTCGCTACGTGGGCATCACCGACCCGACCGGCTTTATGCAGTACCGCCTCGCGGTGCCCGCGGGCAAGCCGTTCACCCTCAAGCTGACCGAGACCTATGACAGGAACCAGACGAAGGACTACCGCGTCCTTGTCAATGGCACCCTCGTGCAGCGCCGCATCAACGTGCACACCGGCGGCCTCAGCCTCGTGACCTACTCGATCCCGGTGAGCGACACCACGCTCAGCGCCTCGGGCAGTGTTGTGGTGCGCATCGAGAACAACAATCCGCTGGTGCCGAACACCTACGACCCGTCGATCGCCGACCTGTGGACCACCGCGTTCACCGACTACGTCGACCTCGGCAACACGGCCTCCGAGACCGCTCACGCCACGACGTTCTCGAGCAGGTCGGGCACGAACACTGAGGCGGGGCGCACGCGTCGCTACGCGGATCGTCTCGACCCGAACGGGTTCATCCAGTTCACCGCGAAGATCGAGCAGGGCAAGCCCTTCACGATCCAGACGGTCGACACCTTCGACGGTCCGCAGCGCAAGGTCTACGACGTGTTCGTCAACGGCACGAAGATCGAGCGCCACGACTACACCCGCACCGCTTCGGGCGCGGGCCTGGCCACGACCGTGGTGCTGGTCGACAACCCCGCGCTGCTCACGAGCGGCACGGTGACCCTTCGATTCCAGAGCGAGTCGAGCGGCACCTACTACGACCCCTCGCTCGCCGACGTCTGGGTCACCCCGGCGGCAGCCGACACTCTCGCACCCTCCCTCGAGCCGGTCGTCACCGGAGAGATCGGTGCCGGCGGCTGGTACACGAGCGAGGTGACGGTGGATGCAACGGCACGCGACAACCGTCGCGCCCCCGTCACGGTCGAGCACAAGCTGGGTTCGGCGGACTGGACGGCTCACAGCGGTGCGGTCACCGTCTCGGACGAGGGCGACACAGCCATCGGCCTGCGCGCGACGGATGCCGCAGGCAACGCGGGCGCCATCGACACCCTCGACCTGAGGATCGACTCCGTCGCACCGAGCGTCAACATCGACGGCTTCCAGCTCGAGGTGGACGATGAGACCTCCGGTCTGGCAAGCGTGCGCTACCGTCTCGCGGACGGCCCCTGGGCTGCCTTCGAGGGTGACGTATTCGTCTTCGACGGTGCGGGAACCTTCCGCGTCGAGGTCGTGGCCGACGACGTGGCGGGCAACCGTACCCACGACGTGAGCTACATCACCATCGATGACGCGACCGACCCCGAGGTGACCCTTACGACGAGCCTCGCTCCCGTGGGCGGCTGGCTCCCGGCGGATGCGACGGTTGCGCTCGAGGCGACCGACGACGTCGGAATCGCGACCCTGCAGTACCGTCTCCCGGGTTCCGACTGGAAGAACTACACGGCACCGCTCGAGTTCGAGCCGGGCAAGCACACCGTTACGGCCCGCGCGGTCGACTTCGCCGGCAACACTTCGGCGATCGCCACCCTGCCGGTCTGGATCGACGGCACCGCCCCCGTGACGGCGAGTGTGGTCGCGGGCAACCCGTCGAACCGCGACCGTCTCGACGTGCGCCTCACCGCGACCGACGCCGAGTCCGGCGTGGCCGCGACGAAGTACAGCGTCGACGGCGATGACTGGGTGACCCTCGAGGGCTCGACCGTGACGGTCACCGGCTACGGTCGCCACACCGTCGAGTTCGCGTCCACAGACCGGGTCGGCAACGTCGAGAAGACCCGATCGGTCGCGGTGTCCATCAAGGACGTCGACGCGCTGATCAACTACACGAAGCCCACGATGACGGGAACGGCGAAGGTGGGCTCGACGCTCACCGCCACGACCGGCACGTGGAACACCACCGGGCTCGACATCGAGATCGAATGGTTGCGGGGCGGGGTCGTCATCCCGAACGCCGGAACCACGACCTACCTGATCACACCGGCCGACATCGGCAAGACGATCTCGGTGCGAGTGACGGCGTCGAAGCCCGAGCTGCTCGGAGTAGCGGTCACGACCGCGGCGACGGTGGCGATCCCCAAGGTCGTCACGGTCACGACTCTCACGGCGTCGAAGACCTCGGTCACGCGCAACTCCACGGTGGTGCTGTCGATGACGGTCAGCGCTCCGGTGGGAACGCCGGCGGGAACCGTGACGGTCTACCTCGCTGGTAAGAAGTTCAAGACGGTGACCCTGGTGAACGGCCAGGCCACCCTCTCGGTGAAGTTCGGGCAGAAGAAGACGTACGTCGTGGGGGCCGTGTATGCGGGCTCGACGACCTATGCCGGTGACTCCTCGCCGAACGTCTCCATCAAGGTCAAGTAGCACGGTGCGCGGCGGGGGCCGAGGTTCCCGCCGCGCGCTACTATGACCTCAGCAAGGAGGCTCCGATGCCGAAGTTCACAGCCGAGCGCAGCGATCACAGCTTTGTCGACGCCCAGGGCGTCACGGTGCACTACTACGTGTGGAAGGCCGCTAAGCCGCGTGCCGTGCTGCAGCTCGCGCACGGTCTCGGCGAGTACGCACGACGCTACGAGCGCCTCGCGCAGGACTTCGTCGCCGCCGGCATCTCCGTCTACGCCGACGACCACCGGGGTCACGGCCAGACCGGACTCAGCCAGTACAACGGGGAGCACGGTCGCCTCGGCAAGCTCGGCCCCGGAGGACTGCGCGCTGCCGTCGCCGACCTGCACCAGCTGACCGGCATCATCGCCGACGAGAACCCCGGCCTGCCGATCGTGTTCCTCGGCCACTCCTGGGGCTCGCTCATGGGGCAGATCCTGGTCAACGAGCACGCGGGCGACTTCGCCGGCATCATCCTGAGTGGCACGGCCTATCGCGTGCCGGGCCAGATGAACGGCGGCAACCTCAACTCGCGGCACAAGTCGCTCGGCACCACCGGCTACGAGTGGCTGAGTCGCGACGCCGCGGTCTCGGCCGCCTTCGTCGAAGACCCGCTCACCTTCTACGCCGACGCGCTCAAGCTGTTCGGCATTTCCGACGGGCTCCGGTTGTTCGGCCGCCCGAGCAAGCCGATGCCGGCGGATGTTCCGTTGCTCATCATGATCGGAAGCGAAGACTCCCTGGGTGGCGAGACCAGCGTGCAAAAGCTTGCCGACAGCTACATCCGTCGCGGAGAGCTCACCGATGTCGAGGTCATCGTCTACAACGAGGCACGGCACGAGATCTTCAACGAGACCAACAAGAACGAAGTCACGGCCGACCTGATCGCCTGGGTGGACCAACGATTGGCCCCGGAGCGAGATTAGGCTGAACTCATGCATGGTGAGTTCAAGGTCCCCGGTGGAAAGCTCGTCGTCGTCGACTTCGAGGTGATCGACGGCAAACTGGCCGACTTCCGCCTCGCGGGCGACTTCTTCCTCGAGCCCGATGACGCCCTCGAGGCGATCAACGCCGCGATGAACGGCATCTCGTCCGACTCGGAATCGGTGCAGATCGCCGCCGCCGTGCGCGCCGCGCTGCCCGAGGGGGCGACCCTGCTCGGCTTCAGCCCGGAGGCCGTCGCGACGACGGTGCGCCGGGCCCTGCAGCGCGCGACCAGCTGGAAGGACTACGAGTGGGAGCTCATCCACGATCGCTCCTTCCCGCCGGTCATGCAGATGGCACTCGACCAGGTTCTCGCGGAGGAGGTGGGTGCGGGCATCCGCAAACCGACCCTGCGCATCTGGGAGTGGGACAGCCCGGGCGTGGTGATCGGCAGCTTTCAGTCGCTGCGCAACGAGGTCGACCTCGAGAACGCGAAGAAGTTCGGCTTCGACGTCGTACGTCGCATCAGCGGCGGCGGCGCGATGTTCATGGAGGCCGGGTCCGTCATCACCTACTCGATCTATGCGCCCGCCGACCTGGTGCATGGGATGACGTTCGCCGACTCCTACGCGTTCCTCGATGAGTGGGTCATCGTCGCCCTCAAGTCCCTCGGTATCGAGGCCAGCTACCAGCCGCTCAACGACATCACGAGCCCGACCGGCAAGATCGGCGGGGCCGCCCAGAAGCGTCTCGGCAACGGTGCCGTGCTGCACCACGTCACCATGAGCTACGACATGGACGGCGAGAAGATGGTGCAGGTGCTGCGCATCGGCCGCGAGAAGATGAGCGACAAGGGCACCAAGAGCGCCGCCAAGCGGGTCGATCCACTTCGCAGCCAGACCGGCCTTTCCCGCGCGGAGATCATCGACCGCATGGAGGAGACTTTCACAAAGCTCTACGGACTGACCCCCGGATCGCTTACTGATGACGAGATCGCTCGGGCAGAGGCGCTGGTTTCCGAGAAGTTCGGCACCGAGGAGTGGCTGAACCGCGTGCCGTAAACGGCGATCTGTCGCCGGCCACGCATAGGGTGGTTGTGTGGACGGCTGGCTGGTACTCGGAATCTTCTTGGGCGTAGTGGCTGTCGTCTCCCTCGCGCAGAACCGCGGTTGGATCGACCTGTCCAACAAGAACCGCTCGGGTGGATCTGGCGGCGGCATCGGCGGCATCGGCGACGAGGTCTTCCACCCGACACGCTTCGAGGCCCAGGTCGAGCTTGACCGCCAGACGATCCTGCCGGCTCCCGCACCCGTGCCCGGTGACGGCGACAAGGGCATCTTCGGCGGCAGGGTCGAGATCAGACTCCCGGCCACAGCTCCCGTCGAGGAGACCACCGGCGGTCGACGCCGCGCCTAACGGCTGAGTTGGCTAACGCGACAGCAGCGCCTGGTACTCGGTGTTCTCGCCCACGAAGTGCGCGACGAACGGGCAGTCTGCGACGAGACGGTACGAGGTCTCATCCCGAATCTGATCGAGGGTCTCGCGAACGAGCTCGCTACCGAGCCCGCGGGTGCGGTCGGACTTGTCGATCTCGGTGTGTGTGAGATGGATGACGTCGCCGTCGAGCTCGTAGTCGATCAGCCCGACGCGTTCGCCGTCGATCTGCAGCTGGTACTGGTTCACCTCGGGGGAGTGCACAACGGTGTGAGTCATGCGTCCAAGGCTACGCGGGCTAGGCGCTCTCGCGCTGGACGATGCGGGTCTCCATGATGCAGATGCGTTCGGGGGTCTCGCCGCGCAACAGGGCGAGCAGGGTCTCCGCCATCCTGCGACCCATCTCGATCGACGGCTGGTGCACCGTCGTGAGCTGGATGTCGCCGCCGATCGCAGCGGGGCTGTCGTCGAAGCCCATCACCGCGATATTCCCCGGGATCGACAGGCCACGCTCGCGCAGCACTGACACTGCGCCGGTCGCCATGAGGTCGGATGCCACGAACACCGCGTCGAGGTCGGGTGCCCGGTCGAGCAGCTCGCGCATCGAGCGCGCACCGCTCACCATCGAGAAGTCGCCGTAGGAGATCAGGTCGGCGGGAAGCCCGGCGTTCTGCAGCGACCGACGCCAGCCCTCCGTACGGTCGATGCCGGCGGGCATGTCGGCCGGACCGGCGATCGTAGCGATGCGCTTGCGGCCGAGGGCCACGAGGTGGTCGACGCCCTTTGCGGCGGCCGCGGCGTTGTCGACGTCGACGTAGTAGCTGTTCTGCTCGGCGTGACGTAGGGGACGCCCGCCGAAGACGACCGGGATCGTCTCGTCGAGGCTGGAGAGGAAGTGGTCGCCCGAGTGGTGCGAGACGACGAGCGCTCCGTCGACGTTGCCGCCGAGCAGGTACCGCATGGTCTTCGGCGAGGGGCTGGTTGCGCCGGCGAGCTGCAGGTTGAGCACGTAATCGCTCGGCTCGAGGCCCATCGTGATGCCGTGCACGATCGCGGCGAAGTACGGGTCGCCGAAGAACCGGGTCGTCTCTTCGGGCACCACCAGGGCGATCGCCATGGTCTGCCGGTTCGCGAGCGAACGCGCGGCGCGGTTCGGGATGTAGTTGAGCTTCTCGATGGCCGCGCCGACCGTCGCCAGCACTTCAGGGCTCACCTGGCTCGAGCCGTTGACGACTCGGGACACCGTGGAACGGGAAACCCCTGCCTCGGCCGCTACCTCTTCGAGGGTAGGGGCCGGGCGTCTCGTCTGCAGGTTGCTCATCGACTCTCCTTCCCCAAAACGGTCGCGGGCGGGAACGCTTCGGTTTATAGGGTTCGCCGGGCGATGATCTTACGGTAATGGATAGCGCTGTCCTTGAGCGTCCGCTCCTGCGTCTCGTAGTCGACTCGCACGATGCCAAAACGCTTGTGGTAGCCCCAGGCCCACTCGTAGTTGTCCATGAGCGACCAGTAGAAGTAGCCGTAGACGTCGGTGCCGTCGTCGATGGCGTCGAGGATGGCGCCGAGGTGCTGCTCGAGGAAGGCGGCGCGCTCCGAGTCGTGCACGGAACCGTCATCCTCGACAGTGTCGTTATAGGCGGCACCGTTCTCGGTGACGTACAGCTTGACGGCGGTGCCGGTGTACTCGGCCTTGACGCGGTTCAGCAGTCGGGTGAGCCCCTCGGGCTGCACCTCCCAGCCCATGGCCGTGGTCGGCAGGTCGCGCGCGTGCCAGTACACACCCTCCGCGGCTGGGAAGGGTGAGCGCTTGGGGCGCTCCGAGGGCGCCGCGGTGCTCGCCTCGCGGACCGACGGCTGAGCGCTCACGAGTTCCCCGTGGTAATAGTTCACGCCGAGCGCATCGATCGGCGCACTCGTGATCTCGAGGTCGCCGGGCAGAACGTACTTGTCGAAGCCGAGGTGCGCGACATCCGCGAGCAGGTCATCGGGATACGAGCCCCGAAAGATCGGGTCGAGGAAGAACCGGTTGAACTGCCCGTCGATGCGGCGCGCGGCGTCAAGGTCGCCCGCATCGGTCGGATCCGCCGGGTCGGCGACCGTCAGGTTGAGCGTGATGCCGAGCTGCAGTTCCGGATTACGCGAGCGCAGCTCCTGCACCGCAAGCCCGTGGGCCAGCAGCAGGTGGTGGCCGGCCGCAAGACCCGCCTCCGGCTCCTGGCGACCGGGCGCGTGCTCGCCCCCGATGTAGCTGAGGAACGACGAGCACCACGGCTCGTTGAGGGTGGTCCACGCGTCGACGCGGTCGCCGAGCACATCGTGCACGTTGGCCGCGTACTCGGCGAAGCGGTAGGCGGTGTCGCGGTTCGCCCAACCGCCCTTCTCCTCGAGGGCCTGCGGCAGGTCCCAGTGGTACAGGGTCAGCCAGGGCTTGATGTTCTTCTCGAGCAGCTGGTCGACGAGGCGCGAGTAGAAGTCGAGGCCCTCGGCGTTGACCGGTCCGCCGTCCGGCTGCACACGTGACCACGACGTCGAGAAGCGGTAGGTCTGCAGGCCGAGGTCGGCCATGAGCTGCACGTCGGACTCGTAGCGGTGGTAGTGATCGCAGGCGACGTCACCGTTGTGGCCGTCGACGACCGCACCCGGAACGCGGGCGAACGCATCCCAGATGGAGTCGGTGCGACCGCCCTCGTGGGCCGCCCCCTCGATCTGGTACGCGGCAGTGGCGACACCGAACAGGAAGTCCTTCGGGAAGGCACGGGTGCCCGCATCCACCACAGCGCCGATTCTTGTATCGAACACCTGCGTCATCCCTTCACCGCGCCCTGCATGATTCCGGAGACCAGCTGCTTGCCGGCCACAACAAACAGGATAAGCAGGGGAATGGTGGAGAGCAGAACTCCCGCGAGCACAATCGAGTAGTCCACGAAGAAATTGCTCTGCAGCAGCGACAACGCGACGGGGAGGGTCGGGTTGTTGCTGTCCAGGATGATGAACGGCCAGAAGAAGTTCGTCCAGGTGCCGATGAAGATGAACAGGCCGAGCATGGCGGCCGCCGGGCGCGCTGCCGGCAGGGCGATGTACCAGAAGGTCTGGATCATGTTGGCGCCGTCCACGCGGGCCGCCTCGATGAGCTCGTCGGGAAGTGCCTGCGAGAGGTACTGCGTCATCCAGAACACGCCGAAGGCCGAGACCAGGGCGGGAAGGATGACGGCGAGGATGTTGCCGCTGAGGTGGAACCACTGCGACATGGCGATGAACAGCGGCACGATGCCGAGCTGCGTGGGCACGGCCATCGTGGCGATCACGAAGACGAGCAGGGGGCGGCTGCCGCGGAACTTCAGCTTCGCGAAGGCGTACCCGGCGAGGGTAGAGAACAGCACGACCGACACCGCGACCGTCGTCGAGACGATGAGGCTGTTGCCGAGGGCGCGCCAGAATCCGACGCTCTCGTTCTCGAGCACCTTGGCGGCGTTCGCGAGGAAGTTGCCGCCCGGCAGCCAGTTGACGTCGAGGTTGCGCAGCGTCGACGCGTCGCCGCTGCCGATGAGGAACGACCAGTAGAGCGGGAACAGCGAGCCCAGGATGACGATCACGAGGAACGCGTAGCCGAGGATCGTCGGCTTGTTGGTGGCGGCGGCACGTGCGCTGCGCTTGGAGCCCCAGCTGGTGGGGCGGGTCTTCACTGCGGTGGTCATTTTCCGCTCCTGGTTCCGGTGCTGGCGATCGCCCGTGTGGCGAGGAGGTTGATGAGTCCGACAATGACGATCACGAGGAACAGCAGCCAGGCCGCTGCGGCCGCGTGGCCGAACTGCCCGCCACCCGCGACACCGAAGCCCTGGTTGTAGATGTACATGGTGATCGTCATCCACTGCGCTGATGCGCCACCCTGTCCGGTCGAGTCGTACATACGGGGCTCATCGAAGATCTGCAGGCCGCCGATGGTCGAGGTGATGATGACGAAGATGAGGGTCGGACGCAGTGAGGGGATGGTGATCGAGAAGAACTGGCGGATGCGGCTCGCACCGTCGATGGCCGCAGCCTCGTAGTAGTCGCGCGGGATGGCCTGCATGGCGGCGAGGAAGATGAGGGCGTTGTAGCCGGTCCAGCGGAAGTTGACCATGGTGGCGATCGCGAGGTGGCTCGGCACGACCTGCGAGTGCCAGCCGATCGGGTCGAGGCCGATCTGGCCGAGGATGTTGTTGATGAGGCCGTACTGGTCGCCGAACATGTTGCTGAAGATGAGGGCGACGGCGACCGGGGCGACGACATAGGGCACGAGCACGCCCATGCGCCAGAAGGTCTTGGCCTTGAGGTTCTGGTCGAGGATCGCCGCGATGATGAGGGCGAGGATGATCTGCGGGATCGCCGACAGCAGGAAGATACTGAAGCTGTTGCGCAGCGCGATCCAGAACTTCTCCTGGCCGAGCACCCACTCGAAGTTCTTGAGGCCGACGAAGTCGCCCTGGCCGCCGATGATGTGCCAGTCGTAGAGCGACACGACGCCCGTGTAGATCAGCGGGAACAGTCCGGTGATGGCGAAGAGGATGAAGAACGGCGAGATGTAGAGGTACGGGGAGAGCTTGACGTCCCAGTGGCTGAGTCGGTGGCCGAAGGCGATGCGACGGATGCGGCGCTCATCGTCGGGGCCGGACGGTGCCGGCTGGCTGTCGGTCGGGCGGCTGACGACGACGTCGGGCGCGAGTGACTGGGTCATGAGAACTTTCCTCTGGGGAGTCGGTAAGACGGGGGACGTGCAGGGGGCCGGGCCGCGCAGGTGCTTCGCGCGACCCGACCCCGGTGCTAACGCTGGTTACTTGAGTGCGTCCAGGTCCTTCAGGAACTGTGCCCAGGACTCCTTCGCGTTCTGCGTCTTGTCGACGTCGACGCGGGTGAGGGAGTTCTGCAGCGCGGTCATGACCTGGAAGTACTTGACTCCCTTGAAGGGCGCGTCAGCGGGAACCGCCGCGGCGCGACCGGCCATGAGCTCACCGACGGGAGCGTCGTTGAAGAACGGGCGGGTGACCTCGAGCAGCTCGGGGGCATCCTGCAGCGCGACCTGGCTGGGGAAGTTGCCGGTCTTGACGAACGCCTTGAGCTGCTGCTCGGGGGCGGTCAGCCATGCGGCGAACTCCTTAGCGGCCTCGGGGTGTGCGCCCTGGGCGGGAACCGTGAGGTATGAACCGCCCCAGTTGCCTCCACCGTTGGGGTAGACGTCGGCGATGTCCCAGCCTTCGACACCCTCGGCTTCACCCTCGATGATGCCGAGCATCCAGCTCGGGCAGAGCATGGTCGCGTAGGCGCCGTTCGAGAACGCCGCGTACCAGTCTTCGCTCCACTGGCTCAGGTGAGCCGAGAGGTCGGGCGACTGGGCGAGGATGTCCTTGTAGGCGGCCTCGACGACCGGGTTCGTGCCGGCGATGATCTCGCCGTCCTTCGACTCGAGGGTCTCAACCTCCTGGTTGAGCTTTCCCTGCATGATCGATCCGACGGAGTCGAACCAGGCGGCGTCGCTCTTCGCGACGAAGCCCTGGCCGACCTCGAAGTAGTGGTCCCAGTCGCCCTCGAGCAGGGTGGCGACCTCTGCGCGGTCGGTGGGGAGGCCGGCTGCCTTGAACAGGTCGGAGCGGTAGCAGATGGCCTGCGGTCCGATGTCGGTGCCGTAGGCGATGAGGCGACCGTCGGCGTCGGTTGCTGCGTTCGCCTTCCAGTCGAGCCAGCGATCCTTCACGTCGTCAGACGACAGGTCGGTCAGCTTGTCGGAGTACTGCAGCAGTTCGGCGAACCAGTCGATCTCGACGGCTTCAACGTCGGCGAGGCCGGAGCCGGCGCCGAGCTTGGTGAAGTAGTTGGCGCGGGCGTCGTCCGAGGTCTTGGCCTTGGTCTGCTTGACCGTGACGTTCGGGTGCTCCTTCGTGTACTCGGCGAGCAGCTCGTCCGAGTAGCCGAAGTCGTTGAACGTGGCGACCGTGAGGGTGATCTTCTCGTTCGGGTCCGTCTCGCCGGGTGCGGCTGATGAACAGCCGGTGGCGACGAGGGCGAAGGCTGTGGCACCTGCGATGGCGACGGCCGTTGTGCGTCGTGAAATCTTCACGGTCACTCCTTTGTGTGCGTGGGTAGGGAGATTGCGGGAGCGCTCCCATGGGAGCGCTCTCAGCGATCGAGGTAACCATAACCACACGCCCGAAGTCCTGTCAACGCCTGCCATGGAAGCGCTCCCACGACTTGTGCACATGCAAACGATTGCAGCCCGCTCGCGCCCAGTGATTTGCTGGGCGCGGCGGGCTGCATCTCGAATCGGCTACTTTTTGTCGATGCTTCCGGATGTCGCGGCCGACGACCCTGCATCGACCACGTTCACGGCTCCCGTTCCGGGCTCCACGAGCGCACCGGTTTGGTCGGCGGCACGCTGAGCGGCCACGGCAGCCTCGGCCTCGGCGTTCTCCTGCAGCGCTGACTTGGAGCGCAGCGGCGTCGCCTTGAGGAACCAGCTCAGCACGAAGGCGACCAGCACCACAACCAGACCGACCCAGAAGATCGACACGGCGGCGTCGTTGAACCCCTGCAGGAAGGGAGCGCTGAGACGCGGGTCGGCACCGTTGAGGAAGGAGCTGTCTCCGTTGAGCGACTCGCTCACCGAGGAGGAATCGCCGCCCTGCGCACTGGACAGCAGCTCGAGGATCCCCTTGTTGGCGGGGTCCGCCACCACATCGGGGTCGGTCGCTGCGGCCTGCAGGCCGGCCAGGTTGGACTTGTCCTTGAACGCGGCGGCGATTGTCTCCGGGATGCGCGTGTACAGCACCGAGAACAGGATCGCAACGCCCAGCGTTCCACCGATCTGGCGGAAGAACGTCGACGAGGATGTGGCGACACCGATATCCCGCGGCCCCACCGAGTTCTGGGCTGCGATGGTGAGAGTCTGCATCATCTGGCCGAGCCCCAGACCGATGATGAACATCCCGATCATCATGAACCACACCGGCTTGTCGGCCGTCGCGAAGGTGAACCAGAAGAAGCCGAGGGCCATCAGCGCCGTGCCTACTCGGGGGAACCACTTGTAGACACCGGTGCGGGCGATCAGCTGCCCGCTCACGATGGACGCGATCATCAGGCCGAGGATCATCGGCAGCATCAGGAAGCCGCTCTCCGTCGGGGTCGCGCCGTTCACGAGCTGCAGGTACAGCGGGATCGTCATCATGGCACCGAACATGCCGAACCCCACGAGCACTCCGAGCACCGTCGACATGCTGAACGTCTGGTTGCGGAACAGCTTGAGCGGGATCAGCGCGTCGTCCCCCATAAGACGCTCGCTCACGATGAACGCGGCGACGCCGAGCACGCCGATGATGTAGCAGGCGAGGGCGGCGGGGGAGTCCCAGCCCCAGGTGCGGCCCTGTTCCGCGACGAGCAGCAGCGGCACGAGAGCGAGGATGACGGTTGCCGCACCCCACCAGTCGATGCGCACCGAGTGACGGGTGTGGGGGATATGCAGGAAGCGCAGCACGATCGCGAGCGCGATCACGCCAATCGGCAGGTTGATCAGGAACACCCAGCGCCAGCCGGTGACGAACAGTATCTCCGGGGTTCCGGCGAACAGGCCACCGACGAGCGGGCCGATGACGCTCGAGATGCCGAAGACCGCGAGGAAGTAGCCCTGGTACTTCGCGCGCTCGCGCGGGGCGAGGATGTCGCCCATGATGGCGAGCGGAAGGGCCATGAGGCCGCCAGCGCCGAGGCCCTGCAGGGCGCGGAAGCCCGCCAGCTCGTACATCGAGCTCGAGAACCCGGCGGCCACCGAGCCGATCAGGAAGATCACGATCGCGATGATGAACAACGGGCGACGACCGAAGAGGTCGCTGAGCTTGCCGTAGATCGGCGTGGCGATCGTGGACGTGATCAGGTAGGCGGTCGTGACCCAGGCCTGCGCGTCGAGGCCCTTGAGGTCGTCGGCGATCGTGCGCATCGAGGTGCCCACGATGGTCTGGTCGAGTGCCGAGAGGAACATCCCGGCCATAAGTCCGAAGATGATGAAGAGGATCTGGCGGTGCGTCATAACGCCGCCGGCATCCTTGATGGCCTGGGCTTGGATCTTGCCCTTGGAGTCGGCGCGTGACATGGCAACCTCTGTTACGAAAGTGGGTGGGTTAAGCGCAAATGCCGCCGCTGGACAATGCATGCCGGCGGCGGCAGAAATATTGCGTAGAGCGCAAAGTTACACCCGCCGTCGGGGATCTGCAACCGTCCACGGCCGGGTCACATGCACCCCCAGTCCGGGGGTTTCCTCGACTTTTTCGTTAACTTTCCTCGCGAATACCCCCCTGTCTACCTATGCTGATTTTCGCGATCCATTTGAGCCACCCTCATTTACCCAACATCCGAAGGAAAACTCCCATGTCATCAGAATCTGCCTCGCGCCTGAAGCGCGTCGCTGCGGGGTCGTTGGCGACCGCCGTAGCGATCACCGGGCTCGGCCTGGCCGCCGCTCCCGCCACCGCAGCGCCCGCCGCCGTGCGCGTCCACCTCGCCGAGATCGGCCAGGAGACCTCCTCGTACCCCGCAGGCAACAAGTGGTTCATCGGAGCCTCCAGCCGCCCCGGCATCCGTGCCGCGATTGTGAATGACAAGCTCGTGATGAAGCCCTTCACGCAGGTGCTCACACAGCTCAAGGGTACGGAGCTTCCCGCCACCGTCGCCGAGATCATCACTGAGGGTGTCGAAGTCGGCATCACCGATTCCGATGAGGGCGATGTCGCCCTCCAGATCGCCCTCGGCTGGCAGGGTGCAGGCAACTGGACCACCCTTCGTCCGGGTGTGCAGAACCTGGAAGATCTCGATCCCGCCGACCCGTGGATCTCGAGCAAGCCCATCGGAGGCGTCGGTGGACTCACGACCGGCACGCTGGGCGAACTGGCCGCCGCCATCGATGCGTCGGTCGCTGGCACGGAGAGCAAGTCCTTCGCATACGCAGCGGTCGGCGCCCTGGTCAACAACGACCCCGGGGTGGACACGTCGATCGACTCGATCACTGTGAACGCGGTCCCGTACGTCTTCGTCGACGGCCTCCCCGCCGCCTCGAGCACCACCAAGGTGCAGCTCTCCGACATCGGCACCGAGACCGCAGCCGGCTACCCGGCCACCTCGTGGTTCTACGGCGCCGGCGCGGCAACCGCCAAGCCCACCGTCGTTGGCGGCAACCTCGTACTCCCTGCCAAGAAGCAGCTTCTCCACGCCGTCTCCGGTGTCACGAGCCTTCGCTCGCTCGTCTCCAACGGCCTCGCGGTGACGACCACCGAAGCCTCCGTCGGTTCCGCGTCGCTGCAGATCGCCGCCGGTTGGACGGGTGGCTGGACCACACTGCGTCCCGCCGCAACCACCAACGGTGAGAATGTGGCCGACTTCGGTGCCGAGTGGATCTCGTCCAAGGCCCTCACGGGTGGCGTCACCACGGGCACGCTCGACCAGCTCGTCGGCCTCATCGACACTGCAGCAGCCGGCTCGTTCACGTACGTCGCTGTCGGAGCATTCGCCGACACGTCGACCGGCACCGGCCTCACCACGGTGTCCTCCCTCCAGGTGGGAACCTCGAAGACCGTCTTCGCCAACGAGGCCAAGATCGTCGCTTCCGTTGCAGTCACGGGCGTCAAGGCTGTGGGCAACACGCTCACCGCAAGCGTCACCGCCAACTACACCGGAACCACCAAGACGTACCAGTGGTACCGCGACGGCAAGGCCATCAAGAACGCCACGCGTTCCACCTACGCGCCCGGGGCTGCGGACCTCAACACCCGCATCACGGTCGTTGTGACTCTCGCCAAGGCCGGTCTGGTCAAGAAGGCCGTCACGAGCCCGAAGATCGTACGGATCGCCCTCGGAACCCTCCAGTTCCGCGCCCCGGCGAACATCGCGGGAACGCCCAAGGTCGGCGTCAAGCTCACCGCCTCGGGTCTTGCATGGGGCGAGGTCAACGAGAAGCCGGCTTCCGGCTACAGCTACATCTGGTACCGCAACGACGTCGCCATCAAGGGTGCAACCGCGAAGACCTACGTTCCGGTCTTCGCTGACCTGGGCAAGGTCGTCTCGGTCAAGGTCGTCGCAAAGCTCGCCGGTTACGCCAGCACCGGCGCTCGCAACGAGCCCGTCGCTGCGGTCGTTCCCGGAACCTTTGTTCTTGGCACGCCGAAGATCGTCGGCAAGCGCGTTGTCGGCCAGACCCTGGTCGTCGCACCGGGCGCCTGGTCCGCCGCTCCCACCCTGCGGTACGCATTCTTCGCCGATGGAGAGCTCATCCAGTACTCCACTTCGCCGAAGCTGCTGCTGACCTGGGAACACAAGGGCCACTCGATCTCCGTCGAGGTGACGGGTTCGAAGCAGGGCTACATCACGGCGACCACGCCGGAGTCACCGACGACTGCTCCCATCAAGTAGTTAGCTCCTGAGAGGGGTCGTCCGGTTCACCGGGCGGCCCCTTTTGTGTGTCGCCCCCACCCGCCGAGGCCGCAGTGGGGCGGGGCGCTGCGTTTACACTCGGGGGGTGTCGAAATTACCCCGCGTCGCTCGCGCTGCAGTGCTCATCCTCGTCGCGGCAGCGGCTCTTTCCGGGTGCGCCCCGGATCGCGGACCGTTCCCGACGGCCGATCCCACGACTCCGCCTCCGCCGGTCGTGACGCCGACGCCCACGCCGACCCCGACGCCGACGTTCGACACGACCGCGTTCTCGATCGATGACCCGGCGAGCCTCTGGGTGGTCGTGAACAAGTTGCGTCCGCTCGACCCTCAGGACTATGCGGCGCCCGACCTGGTCGACGTGCCGGTGCCCTACATCTATGCACCGAAACTGCGTGCGGAGGCCTCGGATGCCGTCGTGACCATGTTCGCCGATTTCACCGCGGAGACCGGACTGAAGATGCAGTCGCAGAGCGCCTACCGCAGCTATGGCGCACAGGTCTCTGTCTATAACGGCTGGGTCGCGAAACTCGGACAGGCTGGCGCCGACCTCACGAGTGCGCGCCCGGGTCACAGCGAGCACCAGACCGGCCTCTCCATCGACATCAGTGCCCAGCCCGCGAAGTGCGCCCTCTCCGCTTGTTTCGGTGACACTCCGCAGGGCATCTGGCTCGCCGAGAACGCCTACAAGTACGGCTTCATCCTGCGCTACCCGAACGGCCTCACGTCCATCACCGGATACGAGTACGAGCCCTGGCACTACCGTTACACCGGCGTCCTCCTGTCGACGGAGATGCACAACACCGGCACCGCCACCCTCGAGGAGTTCTTCGACCTCCCGGCAGCACCCACCTACGGCTGATGCCTGAGCGCCGCCGAAGCCGCCTCCGCGTCTGGCTCGTCGCGGGCGGGTGCGTTCTTGTGCTGGTCGCTGCGGTGGCCATCGGCGTGCGGCCGGGTTCGGTCACCCCGTCCGGCGGCGCTGCCACATCCGGTGTGGATGCCCAGCTCGCCTACCTCGACGAGCACTGGCAGGAGCGCAACACGTCCCAGTTCGGCTCTCTCGCCGACACCGATTGCGTCAACTTCACCAGCCAGGGTTTGCTCGCGCGCGGGTGGACCATGAATGCGGACTGGTGGCAGCTCTCCGTGTTCGGGTGGAACCGGTACGCGAAGCCGTGGGTCAGTTCGACCGCCTTCCGCGACTACGTGGCCGCCCATCCCGAACTGGGCTCCTCTGTCGAAGCGGCGGATGCCCAGCTCGGCGACATCGTGCAGTTCGATTGGGACAACTCGGGCAACCGGGACCACACCGCGACCGTCTCCCGCATCGATGCGGATGGCACGATTCGCGTCATCCAGCACTCCGCCGACCGCCAGTTTGAGGCGGTTGACGCCCTCATCGCCGACCACGCTGACGGCAACGGCACCGCCTACTTCTGGCATCCCGCCGACTGACGCACGCCCCGGCACCCCTCGCGCCCCCGTACTTTGTTCCCACATGCAGGATCAAACGGGGTAGCAGGTCAGGTCCACCCCCGTACTTCTGCCACCTGGCGGAATTCGGTCCGCATTTGGGAAGCACGTGCTGGGGTGGGGCGGTGTGCGGCGGAGCTACCCGCCGAGCGCCTCATCCACGATGGCACGCGCCTCGGCCTGGACCTGCTTCAAGTGAGACGGGCCGGCGAACGACTCCGCGTAGATCTTGTAGACGTCCTCGGTGCCGGACGGGCGGGCTGCGAACCACGCGCGCTCGGTGACGACCTTGACCCCTCCGACGGCGGCTCCGTTGCCGGGGGCTTCCGAGAGCCGGGCGATGATCGGGTCGCCAGCAAGAGTCGAGGCCGTGATCGCCGACCCGTTGAGCTTTCCGAGCGCGGCCTTCTGAGCCTTGGTGGCGGCGGCGTCCACACGCTCGTAGGCGGGGTCGCCATACTGAGCGACAAGCGAGGCATACAGCTCCGACGGCGACTTGCCGGTCACCGCTCGGATCTCCGACGCGAGCAGGCACAGGATGATGCCGTCCTTGTCCGTCGTCCACACGGTGCCGTCGAATCGCAGGAAACTCGCCCCCGCGCTCTCCTCGCCGCCGAACGCAACCGACCCGTCGATGAGCCCGGGCACGAACCACTTGAAGCCGACCGGCACCTCCCACAGGGTGCGCCCGAGCGCGGCGGCGACCCGGTCGATCATGGTGCTCGAGACGAGTGTCTTGCCAATGGCGGCATCCTCGCGCCACTGAGGACGGTGCGTATAGAGGTACTGGATGGCCACGGCCAGAAAATGGTTGGGATTCATCAGGCCGCCATCCGGTGTCACGATCCCATGCCTGTCTGCATCGGCATCATTGCCGGTCACTATGTCGAACTCGCGCTGGTGGCGAACGACCGAGGCCATGACCGATGCCGATGACGGGTCCATGCGGATCTTCTCGTCCCAGTCCAGGGTCATGAATCCCCACTGCGGGTCGACGCCGGTGCCGAGAACGGTCAGCGAGGAGGGGGTGCCGGTGAAGTACTTCTCGGCGATGAGCTTCCAGTAGCCGACACTCGCGCCGCCGAGGGGATCGGCACCGATGCGGATTCCGGCGGCCGCGATCGCGGGAAAGTCGATGATGTTCGCGAGGTCGTCGACGTAGGCGCCACGGTAGTCGTAGGTGTCGACGGCGGACGGCTCGGCGCGCAGTACTCCCCGGTTGCCGTCGGCGATGAGTTCGTTGGCGCGGTTTGCGATCCAGCCGGTCGCGTCGGAGTCGGCCGGCCCTCCGTGCGGCGGGTTGTACTTGAAGCCGCCGTCGCGGGGAGGGTTGTGCGAGGGCGTGATAACGATGCCGTCGGCGAGGTCCGTGGTGCGCCCGCGGTTGTAGGTGATGATCGCGAGGCTCAGTGAAGGGGTGGGCACGTAGTCGTCGAATTCGTCGACAAGGGCGTGCACGCCGTTCGCCTCGAGCACCCCGAGTGCAGTGGTCTCGGCGGGGCGGGAGAGGCCGTGGGTGTCCCGCCCGATGAAGAGCGGGCCCGTGGTGCCCTGCGAGGCCCGGTACTCGACGATCGCCTGGGTGATGGCCGCGATGTGGGTCTCGTTGAACGCCGCATCGAGGGATGACCCGCGATGCCCGCTGGTACCGAAGACGACCTTCTGGTCGGGATTCGTGACATCCGGAACCAGCGAGTAGTAGGCCGCGACGAGAGCTTCCACGTCGATAAGGTCTTCGGTCTGGGCGGGGGTTCCGGCACGCGAGGTCATGGCTTCATCCTCCCAGCCCACGACACGCGGCGGGAGCCCTTTCACCATTTTCCGGGGTGAACCTCGAACAGGGGGTACCGTGAGGTGAAGGAGGTTCATCGATGAGCACTCACGCACGACACCGCGAGGCCGGTGGCATTCTCAGTCGCATCATCCACGTCGTCACCGCGGCCTTCGGCACAGCGCTCAACGCGCTGAACGGTTCGCGAGTCTCACCCGAGCGGCCCACCCAGCCGCCGAAAGAGTACCGTCCGTAACTAGTAGGTTCGTTCCTCGCTCGGCAGTTCGAGCTGCGCGACGACGAGCGCCGCCAGGTCGACGAGGCTCGCCATGTCCTCGGGCTTCGGCTTGTGGCTGGTCGTGTTGATCACCGAGATGGTGCCGATCACGGTGCCGTCGCCGAGCAGAAGCGGTGCACCCGCGTAGAACCGCATTCCGAGCGGTCCCTTGACGAGTCGGCTGTCCTTCGAGCGCGGGTCCTTGCGGGCGTCGGTGATGAGCACCGGTTCGGGCGACGGCGGGCGGTTGTTCGACAGGTCGATGTCGTCGCCGATGGATTCGACGTTCTCACCGAAGTGCGAAACGAGGCGCGTGACACCGTTCTCGACCAGGCTGACCGCGGAGATCGGGGCGGAGAACAGTCGCGCCGCCATCGCCGTGACGCGGTGCAGCACCTCGTCGGGGATGGTGTCGATGAGCGTGGTGGGCTCGCCGTCCTCGGTGCCCGGCACAACGGTCGGCGCGGGAGCCTCGGACGGGTCGGCGTGACGACCGCTCTCGGCAATGACGACCTGGCGCAGCACCGAGACGAGGTCGCGTCCGTTCGGTCGCTTGGCCGGGTTGCGGCTGAGCATGGCGGCGAACAGCTGCTTCCAGTGCGCCGGCAGGTAGTCGGGCACCACCGGGTCGCGCGACAGACGGGCGATCGCCGACTCGACGATCGTGCCCGGAAACTCGATCGACCGCGTGAAGCACTGCAGCAGCACCAGCCCGAGGGAGTACACGTCGCTCGCCGAGGTGATGGTCCCGCCCGAGGCCTGCTCGGGGCTGAGGTAGGCGGCGGTACCGGTGGTCTGCCCGTCGAGGGTGAGCCGCTCGGCGGTGTCCGTGAGCGCGATGCCGAAGTCGGTGAGCCGCGCACGCGCACGTCGGGCACTCAGGCCGTAATCCACCAGCATGATGTTCGACGGTTTGATATCGCGATGGATGACGTTTCGCGAATGCACGTATTCGAGGGCTTCCGCCATGTCGTACCCGATCTCGGCGATGTTGCGCGCGGCGATGCGTGGTCCGCGCAGGCGGTCGCGCAGGTTCGTGCCATTGACGAGGGCCATCACCAGGAATCGGTTCGCCCTGCGTGACGCGTCCTCGGAGACGCCCGCGTCGAGCAGGGTCACGAGGCTGTGGTGGTCGAGGCTCGCGAGCACGGAGAGCTCGCTCTCCTGGCGGGCGACCTCAGCGGCGTCGGCGTCGTACAGCTTGACCGCGACGTCGCGGTGCAGGTGTTCGTCGCGCGCGCGGAAGACGGTGGACATGCCACCGGTTCCGATCACTTGTTCCAGACGGTATCGGCCCCCGAGAACGAGTGCCGGCATCGGGGCTGTTTCAGGCAGGCTCATCGTTCTCCGTTTCATCTGAATCCTATGGTGGGCGTCGATTTCGAGCAGACGGTTGACAGCGATTGCCTGATATGAGCAGCGACGCGAGGACTACCCCCGTCATCCAGAGTGCTGACGATTCATCGGCTCTGCACGGCTACTTTCGAGAGATGACCCGCTCGCGCCTACCGTTCGCCGCGACGATCGCCCGCGGCATGACCCTCGGCGCTTTCGTGGGTGTGTTCGCCATGTTCCTGGGTGGGGCGTTGGTGATCCTTCTGGCGGGTGTGTTGACCATCGCGGTGAGCTCCGCGGTCGGCGCGATCAGCGCTCTCGGTGTGCTGATCGCGTTGCGACTGTGGCCGTCGACCCCGCGCACGTCTGCTGCGGTGGGCGCGGTGCTCGGCAGTCTCTCTATCGTTCCGCTCTGCGCGCTCGCGCTTCCCGCGAGCTGGTTGCCGTGGCTGGCGATCGTCGCGGCACCCATCTGTGCCGGCATTGCGGTCAACCAGCTGTCGATACCGCCGCTGCGTCGCTCCGCGCGGTCGGCCGCGGGGTGGTGGCTGCTGATCGTCGGTCATGCCGCGACGCTCGGGGTGCTCGGCCTGCTGGTGCCATTTCTCTTCTATACCTCCCTGCACGACGAGAGTGTCACGCTCACACCGGACTACTTCATGTTCGCCATGGCCGGCCTCGCGCTGCTCGCGGCAGCGGTACTGACGGCCGGGCTGACACTCCTCCGCCCGTGGCGCAGCCGACCGGAGAGCGGCCGGAGCGTCGCGCCCGTCGGCCTGGGCATCGGGAATCTGGTGGTCGCCGCGCCGATCGCCGCGGTCTGGCTGGTCCAGGCGATCGGTCGACTCGTCACTTAGACGGTTGGCGTGCACGCCGTCACGATCGCGCGCACCCCATAAACTCGGAGCCATGTCAGCAGCCCCCGCCTACAGCTACCTCGGACCGGCCGGTACGTTCACCGAGGCCGCGCTCAAGCAGGTTCCCGAGGCGGCCGGCAAGGTCTGGCACCCGGTGAACAACGTGGGCGAGGCGCTCGATGACGTCGTCACCGGGCGCAGTGTCGCCGCCATGATCGCGATCGAGAACTCGGTCGAGGGCGGGGTGAGCGCCACGCAGGACGCCCTCGCCAACATTCCGGGCCTCCGCATCATCGGCGAGTTCCTCGTCACGGTGAACTTCGTGCTCGTCGCGCGGCCGGGAACGACCCTCGCCGACGTGAAGGTCGTGAACGCGCATCCCGTCGCCTACGCACAGACGCACCTGTGGCTCGACGCGCAGCTGCCGACCCACGGTCACATCCCGGCGGCGTCGAATGTTGCGGCCGCGGCATCCCTTTTACTGGATAAAACGGCCGACGCCGCGATCGCGCCCCCCGGCATCACCGATCACCACGACCTGGTGGTGCTTGCGAGTGACATCGGCGACAACCCGAACGCGCAGACCCGCTTCGTGCTGGTGAGTCGCACGGTTGCGGTTCCCGAGAAGACGGGCAGCGACAAGACGAGCATCATTGCCGAGCTTCCGGATGACCGTGCCGGCGGCCTCCTCGACATGCTCGAGCAGTTCGCGACTCGCGGCGTCAACATGAGCCTGCTCGAGTCGCGTCCGATCGGTGATGCGATGGGGCGCTACCGCTTCGTGATCGATCTGGATGGCCACATCCTCGATGAGCGTGTCGCCGATGCCCTGCTCGGCCTCAAGCGCTTCTCACCGAACGTCATCTTCCTGGGCAGCTACCCGCGGGCCGACAAGCTCGAGATCGAGGTGACGCAGCGCTACGGCGACGAGGTCTTCATCGAGGCGCGTGACTGGCTGCGCGGCCTCATCAGCGGCGAGCACTAGACCGAACTAGACGCCGACGGGGTCCTTGACGCGCAGCGAGCGCTCCTCGACCCAGGCCTTCATCGCCACGACTTCGCCGTACTCGTCGCCGTCGAGCTCGAACTCCTGTGCAGGGGTGACCTCGAGGTTGAGTTCGCGACCACGGAAGGACATAACGTCCTTGACGTCCTTCGAGAGGTCGATGATCTTGCGGCCCATGGCGCTCTTGCGCAGTACGCCGTTCTCCCACGCGACCTTGTTCCAGACGCGCAGCCAGCCGAATCGGCCCTGCGGCCGCATCGCGACGATGTCGAGGATCCCGTCGTCCGGCATCGCGTCGGGCATGACCATCAGGCCACCGGGGAGTTTTCCGCAGTTGCCGATGAGAATGGTGTGCACGCTCGCGGTCTTCACGTCCTTCTTGTCGACGCGATAGTTGAGGCGCATCGGCTTCAGTTCGGCGACCGAGCGCACCCCGGCGTCGACGTAGGCAAGCCAGCCCACTGCCTTCTTGAGCTCTGGATTGGTGTTGGCCATCATCTTCGCGTCGAGGCCGAGTCCGGCCATCACGAGGAACGCGTGCGTCTCCTTCTCACCCGACTCGCGCGTGACCTCGACGAGCCCGAGGTCCACGCGGCGCTCGCCGTCTGTGAAGGCGCTGCGGATAGCACCCTCGAGGTCGGTCACGTCGAGGTCGAGGTTGCGCGCGAGCAGGTTGCCCGTGCCCGAGGGCAGCAGGGCGATAGGAACGTCGGAGCCGCGGAGGCCCTCCGCGACGGCGCGGACCGTGCCGTCGCCGCCGGCCGCGAGCACAACGTCGGCACCTCGGCGCAGGGCGCTCGCGGTGGCGCGCTGGCCAGCTTCTTCCTCGGTTGTGGCGAACCACATCGAGTCTCCCCAGCCAGCCTCCGTCGCCGCCGCATTCACCAGCGACTTGAGGTTTTCAAGGTCTACTTTGATCGGGTTGTACACGACGGCTGCATGGAGGCTCTGGTTGTTCACGGTCTCACGGTACGGCACCCCGGCTGCATAGGCCCAAAGTACAATGGGGCTTGTGATCGACCCTCAATTGCTGCGCGACAACCCCGACCTGCTCCGACGCTCACAGGAGGCACGCGGTTCGTCCGTCTCTCTCGTCGATGACGCGATCGCGGCAGACGTTCAGCGGCGGTCCTCCATCCAGCGTTTCGAGAAGCTGCGCGCCGAGCAGAACGCCTTCGGGCGCACGGTCGCGACCGCTCCGAAGGAGGCCAAGAAGGCCCTCGTGCTGCAGGCCCAGGCGCTCGCCGCACAGGTCAAGGAAGCCCAGCAGCTGTCGATAGACGCCGAGACCGAGTTCGTCACGCTGGCCGGAGCTATCCAGAACCCGATCATCGAGGGAGTTCCCGCCGGCGGCGAGGAGAACTTCGTCACCCTGCGCGAGGTGGGAGAGAAGGCGACCTTCGACTTCGAGCCCCGCGATCACGCCGAGCTCGGCGAGCTGCTCGGTGCCATCGACATCACCCGCGGCGTGAAGGTGAGCGGCAGCCGCTTCTACTTCCTCAAGGGTGTCGGCGCGCGCCTCGAGATCGCGCTGATGAACATGGCGCTCGACAAGGCACTGAGCGAGGACTTCGTTCCGCTCATCACCCCGACGCTCGTGCGCCCCGAGATCATGGCGGGCACCGGGTTCCTCGGTGAGCACGCCGACGAGATCTACTACCTGCCCGCCGACGACCTCTACCTGACCGGCACGAGCGAGGTCGCGCTCGCCGGGTTCCACTCCGACGAGATCATCGACGTGGAGAAGGCGCCGCTGCGCTACGCCGGCTGGTCGACCTGCTACCGCCGCGAGGCGGGCTCAGCAGGCAAGGACAACCGCGGCATCCTGCGTGTGCACCAGTTCAACAAGCTGGAGATGTTCAGCTACGTGCTGCCCGAGAACGCCGAGGCCGAGCACGACCGCCTCGTCAGCTTCCAGGAGGCGATGCTGCAGGCGTGCGAGCTCAGCTACCGCGTGATCGACGTCGCCGCCGGTGACCTCGGGTCGAGCGCGGCCCGCAAGTACGACATCGAGGCCTGGGTTCCGACCCAGGGCGCCTACCGCGAGCTCACGAGCACCAGCAACTGCACGACCTACCAGGCGCGCCGACTCGACATCCGCCATCGCGGTGAAGCGGGCAAGACCACGCCGGTTGCCACGCTCAATGGCACACTCGCCACCACGCGCTGGATAGTCGCCATTCTGGAGACGCACCAGCAGGCGGATGGCTCAGTACGCATCCCGAAGGCACTGCAGCCCTACCTGGGCGGCCTCGAAACCTTCGAGCCCGTCGCGTGAGCGCCGATCGCCTGCTGATCGCGCTCGATATCGACGGCACCGTGCTGCACGAGGACGGGACCCTGAGCGAGGCCGTCATCGCCGAGGTGCAGCGCGTGCGCGACCTCGGCCACGAGGTCATGATCGCCACCGGACGCTCGGTCGCGATGACCCTGCCGATCCTCGAACGCCTCTCGATCACCCCGCAGTACGTGGTGTGCTCGAACGGCGCCATCACGCTCGGTCGTGATGCGGGTGCGCCCACCGGATACTCACGCGCCTTCGTCGAGAGCTTCGATCCGAGCGAGGTGCTCACCACGATCAAGGCGAGCCTCGCCGACGCGAACTACGCGGTCGAAGACGAGACCGGCCTGTACCGCTACACCGGCTGGTTTCCGGATGGCACGCTCGGCGCGTCCAGCGAGAAGGTCGAGTTCGAGCAGCTCTCCGCGCATCGCGCCACTCGCGTTGTGGTGATCTCTCCCGATCACCAGATGGAGGATTTTCTCGCCGTCGTCGAGCGAATGGGCCTGCATCGCGTGAGCTACAACGTCGGCTGGACGGCCTGGCTCGACATCGCCCCGGACGGCGTGAACAAGGCGACCGCGCTCGAGCGCGTGCGCAGCCTGCTCGACATCCCGCGCTCATCGGTGATCGCGGTCGGCGACGGACGCAACGACATCGAGATGCTGGAGTGGGCATCGGTCGAGGGGCGCGGTGTCTCAATGGGCCAGGCGCCCGACGAGGTGACCGCCGCGGCCAACGAGTCGACGGGCACCGATCTCGACGACGGTGTAGCAACTCTCTTCGCATCGCTGTAGCACCCCCGAACGGGGGTCAATGCTGAGGCCCCGTCACTTCTACCGGTCGATCTACAGGATGCCGGGGTTGATCTCGGTTACACTCAGACCTTGGTTTCCTTATGGAGGGCTGTCCGAGCGGCCGATGGAGCCAGTCTTGAAAACTGGTGATGTGAAAGCATTCGTGGGTTCGAATCCCACGCCCTCCGCTGCCCTGCACCATTATCGAAGGGATCTCCGATGAGCGAACTCCGCCCACGTTCGGACAGATCAGTAGTCAAGACGACCGGCATAGCCCGCCACGGTCGCCTGCGTAAGGCCGGCCCCTGGGGTGCCATCCTCGCGTTCCTCGGAGCCAGCGTCGTCGTTGTCCTCGTCAGCGGTGCCGCCCTCGCCGGCATCGTCGTCAACCAGCTCAATAACAACCTCAAGCCCGGTGTCGAGCTCGTTCAGCCCACCGACGCACCACCGCCCAGCGTCGGCGCCTACCCCGGTGGATTCAACATGCTCATCGTCGGCAGCGACAAGTGCGAGGAGGATGACGGCTGCAGCGGTCGCGGCTCCGCCAACCTCAACGACGTGACCATGCTCCTGCACGTGTCCGCGGATGGCACCAACGCAACGGCCGTCAGTTTCCCGCGCGACCTCGTCGTCCCCTACCCCTCCTGCCCGCGCGTCGACAAGGACGGCAACCAGACCGGAGCCATGAGCTCCCCGATGACCGGTCGCCCCATCAACGAGACCCTCTACTACGGCGGACTCGCGTGCACCGTGCTCACGGTCGAGGCGCTGACCGGACTCAAGATCCAGTTCGCCGGCCTGATCACCTTCAACGGTGTCATCAAGATGTCCAACGCCGTTGGCGGTGTGCCCGTCTGCTTCGCCGGACCGGTCAAGGATGACAAGACCGGCCTCGACATGGCAGCGGGTACTCATACCCTCAAGGGCTGGCAGGCACTCGCCTTCCTGCGTTCGCGCCACGGTGTCGGCGACGGAAGCGACCTGACCCGCATCAGCTCGCAGCAGGTCTTCCTTTCGTCGTTGGTCCGCACGCTCAAGAGCAAGGACACCCTGGGCGACCCGCTCAAGGTGTACGCGCTCGCCCAGGCCGCGACCTCGTCGATGGAACTGTCGAGCGGTCTCCGTCAGCTCGACAACATGCTGTCCATAGCTGCGAAGCTCAAGGACATCCCGCTCGAGGCTGTCACCTTCGTCCAGTTCCCCGGCGTCACCGGCCAGGGCGGCATCTACCAGGGCAAGGTCGCGCCCGTGCAGTACAAGGTCGACCAGCTGTTCTCGAAGATCCGCGCGGACGAGCCGTTTGCGCTCGCCTCTGTGGGCGACGGCAACGGCTCGGTCGTTGACCCGAACGCCGAGCCCGTAACTCCGGACCCCGCGGCGACGGGCGCTCCGCTCGAAAAGCTGAACATCTCGGGCCAGACCGCTGCGGACGCGACCTGTTCCAACCCGTTCTGATCGATACGAGCGGATGCCGCGGCATCCGCTCGTTCGTACAACCCCCGGTAATCGGCTACGATTACTGACGGAACTGCCCGCACAGGCAGCCCGGGAGACGTCGCATAGTCCGGCCTAGTGCACCACCCTGCTAAGGTGGAGTACCCTAACGGGTACCGAGAGTTCAAATCTCTCCGTCTCCGCAGTTCTCGAAAAGCCCCGGTCTGACCGGGGCTTTTTCGTTTCTCCGCTGCGCACGATGGAGTCGAACATGACCGTCACCACCATCGACGCGCGCACGGCACTCATCGTCGTCGACCTGCAGGCCGGCACGGTCGGCAACCCGACGGTGCACCCGATCGCCGACGTGGTCGCGAACGCGGCTTCGGTGATCGCCGAGTTCCGGAAGCGCAAGCTGCCGGTCGTCATCGCGACCATCGACGGCACCGGACCGGGACGCGCGGAGTTCGGCCGCTGCGCATCCGAATGGCCCGCCGAACTGGTGACGCTGGTGCCCGAGGTCACCGTCGAGGAGGGCGACATGCTCATGACGCGTCGTGCCTGGAGCGCGTTCAGCTCAACCAACCTGCAGCAGCAGCTGAACAATGCGGGGGTCACCCAGGTCGTCATCGTGGGCTTGGCAACGAGCTTCGGCATCGAGCCCACGGCACGTGACGCCTACGACGCCGGCTTCAATGTCCGATGCTCGGCGAGACGGGCACGGCCGCCGAGGTCGTCGCGCTGCTCGGCTAGCGTCTGGAAAAAGGGATGACGTTGTGCTCCGTGCGGAGTACAACTGGAGGGTATGAAACGGCTCTCCGTACTGCTCGCAGTCGCGTTGCTCACGGGCTGCGCCGCGCAGCCTGAGGCACCGGGGGGCACGGAGGCTCCGACATCCACCCCCGTCGCCTTTGACGAGGAGCTGCACGACGAACTGCTCGCCATGCTGGAGCGGGACCAGGCCGGCCGTACCGGCGGCGTCGACAACGAGGGCGACCAGGCGCGCACGAATCGGCTCAAGGAGATCCTCGACGAGCACGGCTGGCCGACCTTCGACCTGGTCGGCGAGGACGGCGAGGATGCCGCGTGGGCGATCGCCCAGCACTCCGACCTGCAGCCGCAGGTGCAGGCCGAGGCCCTGGCGCTGCTCGAGGTGGCGGTCGAGCGCGGGCAGGCATCGCCCGGCAACCTCGCCTACCTGACCGACCGGGTCGCGGTGGGCGCGGGCAAGCAGCAGAGCTACGGCACGCAGGTGGGCTGCGGCCCGAACGGACCGGAGCCCGCAACACCGATCAAGGATGCCGACAACGTCGAGGCCCGCCGGGCGGCAGCCGACCTCGAGTCGCTCGCCGACTACCTCGAGGAGATGGCCGCGATCTGTGCGGAGGACTGAGCACGCCGCCTCGCCGCGGTTATCACCACAGTTCCTCCGGCGGTCAGCCCGAGCATCAGCAGCACTGCGGGCAGCGGCTCGAATCCGGTGCGCGCGAGCTCGGTCGGTTCCTGCCGCGGGGCGATGTCGACCCCGACGGAGATGCTTCCGTCGGTGTCTGCAACAGCCGGCTGCGGCATGACGACCAGCGCTGCGGCGACCAGCACGCCGGCGGCGATGACGCGCGTGCGCCGCCTCACGACGACATCACCTCCTGGCGTCCCTCGGCGCGCGCCTCGTCGAGCAGGCGCTCGAGTTTTGCCGAGTTGCGGCGGCGACCGAGCACCAGCATGGTGATCACGATGGCGACGCCGAGCAGCACGGCCAGATGCAGCCACGGGATGGCCCAGACGACGACGCTGCGGGTGACGGGAGCCACGGCAAGCGATCCGTCGGAGGGCACCGTCGACTCGACGGCGACCTCCATCGTGATCGGCCCGAGCGGCCAGGTCCTGATGGGCTCAGTAGCGACGGTACGGGAGTCGCCGGGGAACAGGTCGCCCCGCGGTGTGCTGACGCCGTCGACGCTCTCGCCGAAGGTCAGCTGCGTATTGCCGGTGTTCTGCGCCGCGTAGCTCACGTCGACGGTGCCGGGCGAGAAGAGGTTCCACGAGGGGGAATAGTCGGCGTCGAGGTCGGTCACGGTGAGCGCGGGGGCGAGGTCGCCCGTCACCTGCGTCATCACGCGGAAGCCGACGCGGCTGTTCACGCCGATCTGCGCACCGTCCTCGGTCGTGCCACTGCTGGTGATCGAAGCGGCGACGCCCGCGGCGTGATCGCCCGGGGTCGCGTTCGCGGGAACGCTGATGGTGAACGGGATGACAGCCGTGGCTCCCGGTTCGATCAGAACGTCATCCACCACAGAAATCCAGGTGCCGGCAGCGACCGACTGCTGGTCGGCCTGCAGCATGTTGAAGCGCCCCGTCTTCGTGAAGTATCCGTCGGCGGCGCTCAGCGCGAAGGTCGTGGCCGTCTTGCCCAGGTTGCGCACGGCGAGATGCTCGGTGACCGAATCGCCGGGTGCGATCTTCTGCTCGACCCAGGCGCGGCCGTCCGGTCCGTCAGCGGTCGCCGGGGCGACCGACCAGGTGACGGACGCCTCGCCGGCTGCGAGCGCGGGTGCCGCGGGAACGACCATTGCGGCCGCCATGACGGCGGCCGCAATGAGGGTGAACTGCTTCATCAAGCTCTACTCGAACAGCGAGAGCGTGAGTGTTGCCGAGTACTGCCCCGGGGCGACGGTTGACGGGGTGAGGAGCTTGAGGCCCGCGTTCGCCGACCAGGAACCCTGGCTGACACTTGCAGCCGACTCGTTGGCTATGGCGAAGATCTCGGCGTCGATGAAGCCCTCGCCGGGGTCCACGGGCGAACCGGCGGCCACCGCGCCCTCATCGGTGCCCGCTGCCAACTGAGGCACCCAGCCGAAGCTGTCGGACGAGTCGATGACGGGCTGGCCGGCGGTGCCGGTGAAGTCGGTGATCGAGCCGAGCACGTACCAGTAGGCGCCGGCCGGGATGTCGGCCGCGTCGCGGGTGTCGGTCACGGTGACGGTGGGCAGCTGGCCAGTGAACTGGCGCGTGTCGTCCGTCGAGCCGTTCTCGGTGAGCGCTGCCGTGCCGCTCGCGACGGTCATGGCGAGGTTGCCGGGGGCGACGAGCGGGTCGATGGCGACTGACACGGCGACGTCGTCGTCTCCATAATCGGCCGCGACTGCGGTGAGTGCGCTGCCACCGATGAGGGCGAGCGTCGTTGCTCCTACGGCCGCGATGGTGGCGCGGTATCCGAATGCACGAGTGTTCAAAGTCTTACTCCAGGGTATGTCCGCGTGAGCGGAGAGCAGTCGCAATAGCGTGCGCGGAGCCTGGAGAGGATGTCTCGTGGCTTCGCTGACACGATCGTGCGGGTAATTCTGACTCGGGTGAGTCACGGGGGGCGAATTGTTGCCAGTCAAGCAGATTTCGAGCGCAACGACTCACGAGGACTATATGTGAACGTGAGGAGATTTGTCGAGCAACATCACAAAGTTGTAGACCTACACGTCAAAAGGTGCCTAGACTGACGAACCTTGACGCCGACAGGATGCATGGACGCTTCCGCCTGGCTCGAAACAAGGAGCTATGGTGCCCTCTAACATTCCCCCGGCTGAGAGACGACCCCTCTCTCGGCGCAGGTCCGCAGCCATCCTGGCCGGATCACTGGTCGGCCTTCTGGCCCTGACCGGATGGGCCCCCACCGCCATGGCGGCGGAGCCCGAGCAGGAGCCGGGCGTCACGCTCCGCTCGTACCAGCTCCCCCCGGGGCTGCAGGACTTCTGCACGCTCAAGTCGGCCACGACCCCGAACGTCGACAAGCTCACCCCGACCATCAACTACGTCACCACCGGTGACTTCGGGCTGAGCGACAACTTCCTGTCGATCGTCACCGCCAACCTGAACATCGCTAACCAGGGCGTCTATACGTTCCGCCTGACAAGCGATGACGGCTCGCGCCTCAAGATCGACAACAACCTCGTCGTCGACCACGGCGGGCTGCACGGCAACACGTCCAAGGAGGGCACCGCAACGCTCACCGCGGGTGCCCACGCGCTGCGCATCGACTACTTCGAGGCCGGCGACGGCCAGGAGCTCAAGCTCGAGTGGAAGAAGCCCGGCGACGCCGCCTTTGCCATCGTGCCGAGCACGGCGCTGAGCACAGAGGCAGGCGTCGTGCGCGTTACGGCCCCCGGCACCAAGTACTGCGAGGGAGCAACCGACACCGCCGGTGACGGACTGCGCCTCGACGCCGTCAACCCCAACTACACCCTGACGAACCTCCGCCCCGAGGGCTTCGAGCCCGAGGTCACCGGACTCGCCTTCCTCGGCGACAAGCTGGTCGTCACCACCGCAGGCTCCGTGAGTTCGGGTGGCTGGGTGCAGAACCCGAAGCCGGGTGAGGTCTTCCTCCTCGACAACGTGGTCGGTGCAACCACGCAGGGACAGGTCACCTACAAGAAGATCGCGACCGGCCTGCTCAACCCCATGGGCGTCGACGTGATCGGCAACGACATCTACGTCTCCGAGCGGTACCAGCTGACCAAGCTGACCGACCCCGACGGCGACGGACAGTACGACGTCAAGACGAAGGTCGCGGGCTGGCCCGACGGCGGCAACTTCCACGAGTTCGCCTTCGGCCTCGTGCACGACGACACGAACTTCTACGTGAACCTCTCGGTCGCGATCAACAACGGTGGCGCGTCCACCGTGCCGCAGCCGGGTGCGAACCGCGGAACGTCGATCAAGATCAACCGGTCGACCGGTGCGGTCAGCTATGTCGCCGGTGGTCTACGCACCCCGAACGGCGTTGTGCTGAACGAAGCCGGCGAACTGTTCGGCACGGACAACCAGGGCGGCTGGCTCCCCGCCAGCAAGCTCGTTCAGATCAAGCAGGGTCGCTTCTTCAACCACTTCACGACTCCTGCCGGTCAGTTCGACACCGCACCCGTGACGCCTCCCGTGCTGTGGATCCCGCAGAACGAGATCGGCAACTCGCCGAGCTCCCCGATGTTCGTGAAGAACGGACCGTTCGTCGGCCAGATGCTCATCGGCGACGTGACCTACGGCGGACTGCAGCGCGCATTCCTCGAGAAGGTCGGCGGCGAGTACCAGGGCGCGATCTTCCGCCACACCGCTGGACTCGAAGCCGGCGTCAACCGCACGATCACCGGTCCCGACGGCGCCATCTACATCGGCGGCATCGGTGAGGGCGGCAACTGGGGAGAGTCGGACAAGCTCCGCTTCGGACTGCAGAAGCTCACCCCCGCCGGCGACAACACCTTCGACATGAAGGCCGTGAAGATCACCGCGACCGGATTCGACATCGACTACACCAAGCCGGTCTCCGACGAGACGATCGCCAAGATCGCTGCGTCGTACAAGGTGAAGCAGTGGCGCTATGTCGCAACGCCCGACTACGGCGGACCCAAGGTCGACGAGGAGACGCTCGTCGTCTCCGGCGCGTCGGTCTCCGCGGACAAGAAGACCGTCTCCGTGACGGTCCCGGGCGTCAAGCCCGGACGCGTTGTGCACATCCGCTCCCCGCGTCCGTTCGCGTCGTCCACGGGCACCGAACTCTGGAATACCGAGGCCTGGTACACGGCCAACTCGGTCCCCGGGTACGTTCCTCCGGCCGACAAGGGCTGGTACGAGGCAGAGGATGCCGCTCTCGCGAGCGGCGCCAAGGTCGACACCGAGCACAACGGCTACTCGGGCTCCGGTTTCGCCGGTGGCACGTTCAACGCGGGCGCGTCGGTCACGTTCACGACGAGCGTCGCGACTGCGGGAACCTACCCGGTCAACGTGCGCTACGCGAACGGTCCCAACCCGTTCGAGGGCACGAAGACCTACGCCCTCTACGTGAACGGTGTGAAGCAGCCCGCGTGGTCGTTCCCGAAGACCGCCAACTGGAAGACGTGGGCCACCGCCACCCGCAACCTCGCCCTCACGGCGGGGAGCAACACGATCGCGCTGAAGTTCGACGCGGACGTGCAGGGCAACGTGAACTTCGACGCCCTGTCGATCGGAGCGAGCCAGGACATCTGCGCACCTGTCGCCGGTGAGGCCGGCTACACCGGACTCTTCGACGGAACTCTCGCGAGCTTCGACAAGTGGAAGATGTCCGGTCCGGGCTCCTTCGGGCGCATCACCGACGACTGCTCCCTCCGGGGCAGCGGCGGTCTGGGCCTGCTCTGGTACGGCGACAAGAAGTTCGACTCGTACAGCCTCAAGCTGGACTGGAAGCTCGTCGCCGACCACAACGGTGGAGTGTTCGTCGGATTCCCGGACCCGGGCAACGACCCGTTCGTGGCCGTGAACAAGGGCTACGAGATCCAGATCGACGCGACTGACGCGGCCGATCGCACCACGGGTTCGATCTACACCTTCCAGGGTGCGACTCCGGCAGCGGTCACGGCGGCTCTCAAGCCGGTCGGCAGCTGGAACTCGTACGAGATCGTGGTGAAGGGCCAGACCATCAAGGTCGTGCTCAACGGCACCGTCGTGAACCAGTTCACCAGCACGGATCCCGCGAGAGACATCTCGACCGGTTTCGTGGGCGTGCAGAACCACGGTGCGGGCGAGGCGGTCTCCTACCGCAACATCCGCATCAAGGAGCTGGCGGCCGACCTGAACATCGCAGCTACCGTCGAGATCCGTTGTGTCGCAGGCAAGGCGCTCGTCGCCGTGCGGGCGACGAACAACGACACGATCAACGCGGACGTGACCATCAGCACCCCCTACGGTGACAAGACGCTGGCGGCGGTGAAGCCGGGCGCTGCCCTCTTCAACACCTTCACCACGCGCCTCGCCAGCCTGCCGGCCGGTGTCGCGAAGGTGACGGCGACCGGCGGCGGTCGCACAGGTGCGGTCGACGTGCCCTGGGTCGCGAAGAACTGCGGCTGATCTGAGTAGCTGATTACAGAGTCGGGGGCGGGTTCGTCCCGCCCCCGACTTCGCAGTGCACCACCCCCGAAAGGATTCACCCCGATCATGCTTGAAGCACTCGGACGTTTTGTCGCACGACGCCGCGGCGTTGTTCTCGCCGCCTGGGCGGTCCTGGTGGTTGCAGGCTTCGTGCTCGGCGGCGGCATCTTCGAGAACACCACACCCGTCGAGGACGCACCGGTCGGCAGCGACTCCGCCCTCGCGCAGCAGCGACTCGACGCACTCGACCCCGAGGGCGAGATCATCACCGCCGTGATCACCGGCACCGACTTCTACAGCCCCGCGCTCCGCGAGAGCGCGACGAACGTCATCCCGCAGCTTCGCGACGTGCCCCATGTCGTCGAGGTTCTGGACGCGTACACGTCCGGCGGCCTCATCGGAGATGACGGCTCGAGCTCCCTCGTGACGGTCGAGCTCGAACAGGGTCTCGGCGAAGACGAGCTGCGCGCCGCGGCCGAAGAGGTCTCCATGCTGCTGCGCACCATCGAGCCCGCCGACGTGCTCATCGGCGGCAAGTTCCTCGCCGAGCAGGACTTCGTCGACCGAGCCATCATCGAGTCGTCGATCGGCGAGGGTGTCGCGATCCTTGTGCTCTTCCTGATCCTCGTTGTGGTGCTGGGCGGCTTCCGGGTCGCCTCGTTCCCGATCGTGGCCGCGATCGCGGTCATCGCCGTCTCGCTGCTCGCGCTCTCGGCCCTCATCGTCTTCGTTCCGGTGAACGAGTTCGCCGTGAACATCGTCACGATCCTGAGTCTCGGCCTCGCGGTCGACTACAGCCTGCTCGTCATCTCCCGCTATCGCGAGGAGCGTCGCCGCACACCAGACGGTGCGATCGAGGATGTCGTTGCGCGCACCGTCTCGTCTTCCGGACGGGCCGTGCTCATCTCGGGCCTCGCCGTCTTCATCGTGCTCGTGGGTCTCATGCTGCTCGGCAACTCGCTGCTGTCGGGCATGGCCGTGGGCGGAGTGGCCGCCGTGCTGCTCGCCGCACTCGCGGGGGTGACCCTCGTGCCCGCGCTGATCTCGGTGTTCGCGAAGCACATCCCGGTGCAGGGAAAGCGGTACTGGCCGCTGCGCTCGGCAGCCTCTGCTGAGACCAGCCGCGGACTGCTCGCCCGCCTCGCCGGGTTCGCGCAGAAGCGACCCGTGCTCGTGACGGTCGGGGCATCCGCTGTGCTGCTCCTGCTCGCGGCGCCGCTCGCCTCGCTCACCCTGGGCAGCTCGGATATCCGCTCGCTGCCGGTCGCCTCGGAGCAGCGCCAGACCCAGGAGCTTGTGCTCTCGGAGTTCTCGGTGCTCGACCAGCCCTCCGCCACCGTCGTCATCGAGGCGCCGTTCACCGCGCCCGGCGTCGTGGAGCTGCTCGACGAGATCGGCGGGCACCCGCTCGTGACCGACGCCGAGACGGTGCCCGACCTCGACCCGAACGTCACGGTCGTCGAGTTCGCGACCGCGGGCGACGTGAGCGACTCGGGCGCCCAGCGGCTCGTGCGCGACATCCGCGCGCTGCCCACAGACCTTGAGGTGCACGTTGCGGGCTCAGCGGCCGAAGTGGTCGACACCGAGTCGCAGTTGCTCTCCCGCCTGCCGTGGGCGTTCGGGGTCGTGCTGCTCGCGACCTTCGGGCTGCTGCTGTACCTGACGCGGTCGTACGTCATCCCGATCAAAGCGGTTCTGCTCAATTCGCTCTCGGTCGCGGCGACGCTGGGAGGTGTGGTTGCGATCTTCCAGTGGGGATGGGGGGCGACGCTGCTCGGCTTCGAGCCGTGGGGCGCCGTCGACGTGACGACGCCGCTGCTCATCGGCCTGCTCGCCTTCGGGCTCTCGATGGACTACGAGGTGTTCCTGCTCGCGCGCATCAGTGAGGAGTGGCGGGGTCGCGATCTCGCCCTCGATCCCCGGGTTGCCAATAATCGCGCCGTGCTGAGCGGCATCACCGCGACCGGCCCCGTGGTCACCACGGCCGCCCTCGCGATCTCGGTCGTGTTCATCGCCTTCGCCTCGGGCAGCCTGCTCGCCATGAAGGAGGTCGGCGTCGGCATGACACTCGCGATCGTGCTCGACGTGACGATCGTGCGCGGCCTGCTGCTGCCCGCTTTGATGACGCTGCTCGGCCGCTACAACTGGCTAGGGCCGCGGAAGCGACCGGGCAAAGACCGCAGCCGCGTCGTCCGCGGTGGCGGAGGCGGCGACGAACCCGTCCGGCCGCACGAGGTAGAGCATTCCGTCGACAAGACGCTTGTTGCGCACTAGCGGGAAGCGCTCGACGGGAAGGTCCAGGTCAACCTCGGGCGCGGCGCCGTAGGCGTGCACCTGCCACGCCATGGCTCGCAGCGACTCGTGGTTGTCGCCGTTCCAGGGCAGCCGCCGCCCGACGACCACCCCGCGTTTGCCGTGTGCGCCGGGCGTCATCCAGTAGTGGATGCGCGTCTGTGACAGGTACTCGAAGATCCGCGCGGAGCCGCGGAGCCGGGGCACCGTCGCGGCGACCACGGGGAGCACAAAGCGCAGCACCCAGCGCCGGCCGAACCGGGCTGCGAGCCGATCGGAAGTGACCGCCCCGAAGACACGATCGGTGGTGCTCACGAGGCGCAGCGCAACGGGTCGGCGCTCCGCTGCGTATCGATCGAGGTAGGAGTCGGGCGCCCGGCCGGTGAACACGTCGGCGAGCTTGCAGGCCAGGTTGTGGGCGTCCTGCAGGCCCGTGTTCATGCCCTGCGCGCCAACCGGGGAGTGCACGTGCGCCGAATCCCCGGCGAGCAGGATGGACCCGGCGCGGAAGTCGCGCGCCACCTTGTGGTGCACGCGGTAAGTCGAGAACCACGGTGACTCCTCGTAGCTCACGCCGAAGGCGCGCTGCATGGCGAGCCGCGCATCCGCCTCGTCGATCGCTACGCCGGTACCGGTGGGAACCACACCGATGAGTCGCGCGTGGTCGACCGCGCCCATCGGAAAGGTCAGCAGGAAGTCGCGCTCGCCGAGTCGCACGTTGACGACTTCAGGGTCGAGGCCGCGCACGCCGTGCCCATCCATCACGTAGAAGGTGTGCTCATTGGTGCGGCCTTCGAATGCGATGCCGGCGAGCTCGCGCACGGGTGACGCGCTGCCGTCCGCACCGACCAGGTACCGCGCCTCGATCGAGATCTCACTCGCCGTGACGCGCACGCCGTCAGTCGTCTCCTCGACACCGTCGACGCCGTGCTCCCAGAGCACCGAACCGCCGAGCTCCCGCAGCCGCTCGCCGAGGATCGCCTCGGTGCGACTCTGCTCGAGCACGTACAGGTGCGGGTACGGCGTGGTGCCCTCGGCCAGCGCGCGCAGGTTGATGCGGCGGAACGGTGTGCTCCGATATCCGGGCCGGAAGGCGCTGGCGACGGTCGCCTCGGCGAGCACCCGATCGGCGAGGCCGAGCTGGTCGAGAATCTCCAGCGTGCGCGAGTGCAGCACAACCGCGCGTGACTCGCGGGTCGGGCCGCTCTTGCGATCGAGGATGAGATACGGCACACCGAGCCGCGCGAGGCAAGTGGCCAGCATCAGCCCGGTCGGGCCGGCGCCGACGATCACCACTGAAGTGCTCAGGGTCTCCATGGGGGAATCACCTCGATACGAGTCTGCTCCCGATAGCCCGGCGGCGCTAGCGGTTGGCGCGGGAGACCATCAGCGAGAACAGGCCCGTCGGGTCCACTCGGCTGCGGATCGACTCGACCCGCGCGGCCGTGTAGTCGTCGAAGGTGCGGCTCGGCTGGTCGGTCGATTCGACGAACGTGGGAGCGGTGTATCCCGTGTCGCGGTGGGAGAGAGCCGCGCGCGCGGCGGCCATGGTCGCGTGCTGCGCCTCGACCGTCGCGGGGCCGCCGATCGCGGCCACGACGAGGAAGGCATGCTCGGCTCCGGTGCGGTCGAAGGCCCCACCCGCGGCGGACGGCTCGGCTATTGCGCCTCCCAGCTGACGGAACTCGACGGCGGAGAGCATGGAGTCGCTCCCCGGGCCGATGAGGGCGAGAAGTGCGGTGACGTCCGCCTCGTCGACGCCGCTCACGAGGAAGTGGTCACCGATGTAGGGCAGCGGCTCGGGCGGGTCCATGTGGGTGAGCAGCAGCGCGTCGGGCTCGACGGCATCCCAGGTGTCGAGGATCGGCTCGGCGGACGCACGCAGGGGAGCAAGCAGTTCGTCGGCGATGCTCACGCTCTGGCCGAGCAGGTTCGGGCCGACGATCGAGACGGAGCCGTCGATCGCGATCACCTGCCGGCCCTGCAGCATCGGTGGGATACCGGGCAGCGGTGGCAGGTTGAGCACGCGCAGCGAGGTGGAGATCTCGGGCGGAGCTGTCTTCGCCCAGTCCAGCCAGCGCGGGATGATGTCTGCCGCGTGGGTCGAGTCCCAGATGGTGATGCCGGTGAGCACCTTCCACATGGGTCTGAGTTCGATCTCGATCTCGAGCACGATCCCGAAGCCACCTCCACCACCGCGCAGGGCCCAGAACAGCTCGGCGTCGCTCGTCGCGCTGGCAGTGACGATGGACGAGTCCGCGAGAGCGATGGTGATCGAGGTGATGCTGTTCGCCGCGATGCCGAACTCGCGGCCATAGAAGCTGAGGCCGCCGCGCAGCAGGTAGCCGATAGCGCCGACGGTGCCGCTCGAGCCGTGCAGGGCGACGAGCCCGTGCGGGGTGGCCGCGGCCACAACGTCGGCCCAGGTGGCACCGGCCGGAATCTGAGCCGTCCGTCGCAGCGGGTCGACACGCACGGTTGCCTCGAAGGCGGTGCGCACGAGGAGCGCGCCGTCGAGGGGCTGTGACGACCCGAGGCTGTGGCCGGTTGTGATCACGCTGACCGGGCGGCCGCGCTCGGTTGCGTAGCGGATGGCTGCCTGGGCGTCGAGAGCGCTGCGGGCGACGACCGTGCGGGCTGGGGTGATGGAGGGGAGGAGGTTGAAGGCGGCGATCGCGTCGGTGTAACCCGGTTCACCGGGGGAGGATGCGAGCGGGGCGGTGTGCTGAGTTGTCATGACATCGACGCTACGAAGCGGGCAAGCACGGGGCATCCGGGGCGACACGTAAATGCATACGTATGGGAGTTGCCGATTCGCGGATGGTAGGGTCGCCGCTGATTCTCTGCCCCCGAAAGGTTCTCCCTATGCCTCCCGTCGCGCTCCCCCCGGAACGCCTGGCCATCGTCAGCCGCCTCGTCTCCAGCGTCGGCACCCCCGGCACCCGCTCGGTGATCCTCGGTGAGTCGGGTGTCGGCAAGAGCGCCGTGCTCGATGCCGTGGTCGAGCAGATCGCCGCTCGCGAGGGCGTCATCGTGCTGTACACGCGTGCCGATCTCGGACCGGACCGGCTGCCTTTCCAGATCGTGCACGACTTGCTCGCCGAGGTGAACGTCGACGCCATAGACATGCCGCGGACGCAACGGGATGCCCTCGCGCACGCCGCGGGTCGAGCCCGATCCGACGGGCCGCTCGTTCCCGCCCACGTGCACCAGGCCATGGACGTTGTGGTTCGCGCGCTCGCCCGCGAGGCGCAGGTCGTTGTGGTCTTCGACGACATCGATCGGCTCGACCCCGACTCGCTCGAGCTCGCCCGGTTCCTCATCCACCGCCCGACCACCCGCGCGCAGCGCCCCTCGTACCTCGCGTCCCGCACGCTCGGGGATGCCGCCCACATGTCCTTTGCGCGCTGCTCGCCGTCGGAGGTGGTGACGATTCCGCCGCTGCAGGACCCGCTCGAGGCTGTGCTTACCCCTCGTGAGCTGCTCGTCGCCCGATCCGCCGCCGAGGGGGCGACCAACCGGGAGATCGCCGAGCGCCTGTTCGTGAGTGTGCGCACCGTCGAGACGCAGCTGTCCGCCGCCTACCGCAAGCTCGGACTCCGCTCCCGCAGTGAGCTGACCGGCGCCGCGCGTTAAACTTCCAGCACTACCCGCTCACCGACGACGATGGAGCAGCGATGAAACTCGACGGCACTACGGCTCTCGTCACGGGGGCGTCATCCGGACTCGGAGCGGCCACGGCTGCGGCTCTCACTGCTCGCGGCGTGACCGTGCTCGGTCTCGACCTGCGTGAGGCGCCCGGCGTCATCGCGGCGGACGTCACGAGCGAGGCCGATGTGGCCGCGGCGCTCACGCTCGTGGATGCCCCGCTCAGACTCGTTGTGAACTGCGCGGGCATCGCGCCCGGGCGACGCATCCTCTCATCGAAGGGAACGCACGGGCTGGAGTTGTTCCGCAAGGCGATCGAGGTGAACCTCGTGGGCACCTTCAACGTCATGCAACTCGCGGCCGAGGTCATCGCTGCAACCGAACCCGATGCCGACGGCCAGCGCGGCCTGATCGTCAACACGGCATCGGTCGCGGCCTTCGAGGGGCAGATCGGGCAGATCGCCTACTCCGCCTCGAAGGGCGGCGTGGTCGGGATGACGGTGCCGGCCGCACGCGACCTCGCCAGTTCGGGTATCCGCGTCAACACGATCGCGCCCGGAATCGTCGACACCCCGATGATGGCCGCGATGTCTCCGGAAATCCGCTCGTCCCTGGCGGCGAGTGTGCCGTTCCCGCATCGGCTGGCCCGCCCCGAGGAGTACGCCCAGCTCGTGCTGATGCTCGCAGAGCACGACTACATCAACGGCGAGGTCATCCGCATGGATGGCGCGCTGCGCATGGCGCCGAGCTGACACTCCCTGATCTTGTCGAAGGGCGTGGCACAGTAGTGTGAGCGGGTGACGGAGATGTCCCGGTGAAGCGGAGCTGGCTGTTCGGCACGCTGCTGCGCCGAACCGGCGCCCAATGGCGCCTCCTCGCCGCGGTTATCGCCGTCGCCCTCATCGCCGGTTCTCTCATCACGTCTTTGGGCTTACTCGTCACGGCCACCGAGCAGGGCGGCATCCGTGGAGCGCTCGCCGACATTCCCGAGAGCCAGAGATCCATCGAGCTGCGCGTTATCCGCCCCTCGCTCGACATCGCCGACGTGCGCCCCGCTATGGATGCTGCGGTGACCGACGCGCTGGCCGGCTCCGCCACGACCACCGCGGTGGGTGTCGCGCTGAGCGGTTTCGAGGAAGTGCCTGCCGTGGGCGAACTTCCTGCCATCGGCTACTTGGGGGACCTGGACGGCATCACCGAACATGCCGCCCTTGTGGACGGTGAATGGGCCGCGGGCGGACAGGACGTGACCCTCCCCGCTGCTGCTGCGAAGGCCCTGCGCCTGGGCATTGGTGACACGATCGAGGTGGCGCGTCAGGACGTCACCGTTGTCGGAACCTATCTGGCGAACGACTCGTCGGAGTCGTACTGGTCGAGGGACTGGCTTCACGGCAAGGGCAACGATCCGGTGTATCCACGGCCTGATGTCGGCTTCTACGAACCCACCAATGCGTTCGGCCCATTGATCGTCGCACCGGGCGGACTCGACGCCTTCTTCGCGGGAATCGCTTTCGTCGACGTCGAGTACCTGCCCACGTTCAGCGCGGTCACGGTGGAGGGACTCGAGCCACTGCTTCAGCGGCTCGATGACGCGAACACCGACGTGCCCGCCGCAGTCACATCGGGATCCGAGGCGATCTTCTATTCGAGCGATGTCACCTATTCCATCCAGGCCGTTGCCGGCAGCCTGGTCGTAACCCGGTCGACCGTGGTCGTCGTCGGACTGCTGTTGCTCGTGTTGGGCATCGCCGCGATGGCGCAGATCGCTCGATTGTTTGTGGACGCGAGGTCATCGGAGCGCCAGTTGATGCGAGCCCGCGGCGCTTCGCTTCGACACATCATTGCGCTTGCCTTCGTCGAGGCGGTGTTCGTCGGCGCGGTAACAGCCGCCGCCAGCGCTCCGCTGGCGGCCCTCGCCTACCGTGTGCTCGCGGCGCAGCCTCCGATGGTCCGGGCCGGGATGCCCGTCGATGCAGGCCTGCCGCCGATCGCCTGGATCATCTCCGGCGGCATCGCCGCGGCCTTTGTCTCCGCACTGGTGCTGCCGCTGCTCGGGCGGGAGCGCAGTTTCGTCTCGAGCGAGCAGGCGAAAGCGCGGCCGCGCCTTGCGACCGGCATCATGCGCTCGGGGGTCGATGTCGTTCTCGTGATCCTCGCCGGAGTCGCTGTCTGGCAGCTGCAGTCCTACCGCAGCCCGGTGGCGTCAGGGTCGTCGCTGTCCGTGGATCCGGTGCTCGCAGCCGGTCCCGCGCTTGTGCTCCTGGCTACCGCCCTGGTCTGCGTGCGTCTCATTCCTGCCGCATCCCGACTGGTGGAACGCATCGGTGAAGGATCGCGCGGGGCGGTACTCGCGCTCGCGGCGTGGGAGGTGGGTCGTCGCCCACAGCGTGCGACGGCGGCCGTGCTGCTGCTCAGCCTCACCCTCGCCGTGGGAACATTCGGACTCGCGTTCCTCGACACCTGGCGCCAGTCGCAGGTCGATCAGGCCGAATTGGCTGCGGGCGCTCCCGTGCGCGTCCGCGCGGACCGCGAGGTACCCGCGGCCCAGGTGACGGAGTTGGAACGCGGTGCCCGGGGTGCCGCAGAACCCGTGATGCGGCGTACCGCCGGCGTTGGCCAGAACGGTACGGAAGGCAGCAGCAGTTCAGCAATCCTGCTCGGACTCAGCGCGGGTGCCCGCGAACTTATGGGGCGAGGACGCGTCGGCGAGGAGGGCGGGGATGCATTAGTCAGGGTGCTCGCACCAAACGGGGGTGACGCTACCGGGATCACCCTCCCCGCGGACAGGTTGACGTTCACCGTTCAGCTGGGCGACGCGTCAGCGCCGCTCTCGGGTGTGAGTGGCGACATGCGCGCCATCCTCGACAATGGAGCTGGAGTGCTGTCGGTGGAACCGATCGGCAAGGTCCCCATAGACGGCCTCGCCCACGAAGTCTCCGCTGGATTCGAGGGCGTACAAACACTCGTCGGGATCCAAGCCAGGTTCTTCGCTGACAATGAAGCCGAGTCACCGGGAGCCCCTATTCGAATGCTGGTGAAGGGGATTCCAGACAGCCCCACAGAGTGGAACCCGTCGACCACCGACACGCTCGGACTCGCGCCCGAGATCGTCGAGCCTCCCGAAGGATGGCAATTCGCGATGGATCTCGTGGTTCCGCCGAACGTGAGCGACCTGGTGGTCTCCGGTGTCGGCTGGAAGCCCTATGCCGCCATACCCGCCGTCTCCACCCAGCGCTTCGCCGACGACCTGTTCCTGCAGAACGGGGCGATTCTCTCCGCGGAAGTAGGTGGTGCGTCGGTGCGACTCTCCCTCGACGGGATCGTTCCGATGGTTCCGGGCGTGGCGACGCTGAGCGACCTCGAGGCCGGAAGCTCCGGTCTCGGCGCGGTGGGCAGCCAGGGCGACACAATTGTCGTCGACCAGGAGTTGCTGGCGCGGGCGCTCGCAGAGCAGGGCACCACGGATCCCCTGGTCGACGAGTGGTGGCTGGATGTCGCGCCGGGTCAGGGTGCCGCGTATGTGTCATCCCACGACGGTGCGATCAGCTCTGAAGTGCTCGGCACCACCCTGCAGGAAGCCCCGCTACGTGTGGGCACCCAGGCGGCGCTCTGGCTCGCCATCGCCGCGGGAGCGCTTCTCGCTGCTGTCGGTTTCGCCGCGCACAGTACCGCAACCCTGCGCGCCCGGCGTCTCGAGCTGGCCCAGCTGCGCGCCATCGGCTTCACCCGTCGCCGCCTCGTGGGACTGATCGGCGGCGAGTCACTGCTCATGGCCGGTCTGGGCGCCCTCTTCGGAGTCGGTATCGGCCTGTTGCTCGTCTTCCTCGTCGGCCCTCTGGTCGCCGTGTCCGCGGATGGCACCCCCACGATTCCTGCCGTGATCGTGCAGGTGCCGGTCGTCTCGATCCTCCTCCTTGTCGCGGAGATGGGCCTGGTGCTTGCCACCGTTGTGCTGCTGGTTGCAGGGGTGCAGCGATTCGCCGAACCCGCCGAGCTGCTGCGCGAGGGGGGATCCTGATGCGCTCACTGTTCTCGGCGACGGGCCTCCTGGTGCGTCGACGCCTCCGCCGAAACGCGGGATTGCTGGCCGCCTGGACGGGCCTCCTGGCGATCGCCACCGTGCTTGCGCTCGCGATCCCGGGGATCATCCTCAGCACCGTCGATCGCGGTGCACGCGAGGCCGTGGCGGCCGCAGGTACCGCCGCCGACATTCTCGTGCTGGCCGATGTCAACGAACAGAATTACTCGGGGCAGTACATCTCCATCAAGAACCTCCTCGCGCTGGTCGACAACCTGGTGCTGCCCCCCGAAATAGCCCGAGTCACGGGGGAGCGGTCCCTGACCGTCGTCGCACCGCCGGTGAGTCTGTTCACCGACGACGGTGCGATCGCCTCCCGGCTCGTTCTGCTCACGCAGTCGCACAGATTGACAGTGGTGGACGGCGAGCTTCCCCGCACAGCAGACCAGGTCGCCGTCACCGTCGCCGGAGCGGAGCTGAAGGGTCTCAAGGTGGGCAGCCCGCTCGGTGCCCTGGTCGTCTCCGGGATCGTCGAGCCCGGGGATGACGAGTGCTGGTGCGACCTTCCCGGCGTGTGGGACGTCGATGAGCCCTTGACCATGTTCGCCACCGCGGAGGGCATAGCGCCATTCCAGCCCCTCGAGGCGACCATCCGACTGTCCATCCGCCCGGAGGCGTTCTCAAGCGCGCGAATCGCCGAGGTCGAGCGCTCCATCAGGTCCCTGCAACTGAATACCTACCGGCTCTCCGGGGGCACGGCCACGCTCCTTGTGCAGACCCAGTTCGGCGACGCGCTCGAGGACTTCCCCCGCGGAGAGCGCGCCGCCCTCGCCCAGCTGTCGCTGCTCACCGCCGGGCCGCTGGGCGTGCTCGCCGCCGTGCTGGTGCTGCTCTCCCGCCTGATCGTGGAGCGGCGGGCGAGTGACCTGCTGCTCGAGCGGGCGCGCGGCTCCTCCCTCGCCGCGATCGGGGTGCGGGCGCTCGCCGAGTCGGCGCTCACCGCCCTCGTCGGGTGTGGGCTCGGCGTTGCGATTGCGCTGCCCTTCCTGGTCGCCGTGACTCCCGTGATCCCGGTGTTCGTGATCGCCCTGCTCGCCGGGCCCGTGCAGGCGGTGCTGTTTGCGCGCGGGGCATCCCGAAGCACTCGGCAGCCGGCGAACCGGGCGGATCGGCACGACGCGGTGCAGCGCGCCCGGGTGCGCCGCATCGTCGCCGAACTGGCCGTCGTGGCCCTCGCGGCCGGCGCGATCGTGTCTGTGCGGTCGCGCGGCCTGCTGCAGACCACCACGGAGGGCATCGACCCGCTGCTCGCCGCGACGCCGCTGCTGCTCTCGACCGTCGTGACGCTCGCGCTGATGCGGCTGTACCCGCTCGTGATCCGGGGGCTCAGCGCCCTCGCGCAGCGGTCGCGCGGTGCGCTCGGTGTGCTCGGCGCCTCGCAGGCTCGGCATTCGCTCGCGCCGCTTCCGTTGTTCGCCCTGACCCTCGCGATGGCGCTCGCCGTCGGCAGCGGCCTGCTCGTCGACACCGTGCGCTCCGGGCAGGTCGACGCGTCCTGGCAGCGGGTCGGTGCCGATGCGCGGGTCACCGGGGTGCTTTCCGAAGAGGATGTCGCGGCCGTCGCCTCGGCGCCCGGCGTCACCTTCAGCAGCCGGAGTGTCGCCTCATCGTCCGTCGAACTCGGCGGCCTGCGCAGCATCGTGCTCGTGACGGCGATCGCCGTGGACGAAGGCTACCCGGACGTCGCCGAAGAGTTGCCCGGCCCGGCACCGGCGGCGAGCCTTCGGCAGCTGGCATCCTCGAACGAACCGCTGCCGATGGTGGTGGACCCGGAGCTTGCCGATCGAATCGGCGCGGAGGAGATCACCCTGCGCTTCGGACAGGACGAGGTGGCGGTCGAGGTCGTCGGCGTGCAGTCGCGCGGCCCGAGCGGCTACCTGAGCGGCAGGTTCGTGTACGTGGATCTCGACTCGCTCAACGAACGGCTGAAGTCGGACCTGAAGCCGGACACCCTCCTCGTGATGGGACCGGGCACCGATGCCGCCGTCGGCGATTTCGGTGACGTGCTGACCCGCTCCGGCTGGCTCGCCGAGCGGCGGGACTCGGCACTTGCCGGCGGGGTGACGACGGTGATCGCCCTCACTGCCGCGGCCGCGGGCGCACTCGCCCTGATCGCCCTGCTGTCGACGGTGCTCGCGACCAGCCGTCGCCGGGCGACGACGCTCGCGCTGCTGCGCACCCTGGGGATCACACCGCGATTCGGCTGGTGGCTCGCCCTCGCCGAGATCGCCCCGGTGGTGGTCGCGGCGGTCGTCGGGGGAGCGCTCGCCGGCGTCGGTATCATCCTCGCGCTCGGCTCGTCGCTCGGCCTCGCTGTGCTGACGGGTGGCGTCGGGCAGCCGACACTCCTGATCTCGCCGCTGGTCCTCGTGGGGCTGGCCGCCGCGGCCCTGCTGATTCTTGTCCTGGCGATGCTCGCCGAGGTGCTGGTGCGCCGCCGCGATCGCCTGTCTGATGTTCTACGTGTGGGAGGAACCGAATGACCGAATACGGATCGGACGCGCTGATCGTCTGCGACAACATCGTGCGCATCTACCAGGTGGAGAACATCGAGGTGCAAGCGCTGCAGGGCCTCGACCTGACCGTCGATCGCGGTGAGATGATCGCGATCGTGGGGGCTTCGGGCTCGGGCAAGTCCACGCTGCTCAACGTGCTTTCGGGGCTGGATGTCCCGACCGCAGGCCAGGCGCGGGTGGCCGGTTGGGACCTGCTGCGCATGACTCCCGCCGCCCGTCTCGCCTACCGCCGCAAGGTGGTCGGATTCATCTGGCAGCAGACGGCGCGCAACCTGCTTCCCTACTTGAGCGCGGAGGAGAACGTGTCGCTGCCGATGTCGTTCGCCGGCATGCGTTCCCGGCGTCGCATCCGGCGCACCGCGGAACTGCTCGACGCGATGGGGCTGGCTGACAAGGCTCGTAGAAGGCCCGGCGAACTGTCGGGCGGCGAGCAGCAGCGCGTCGCGATTGCGGTCTCCCTCGCGAACCGGCCCGAGGTGCTGTTCGCCGACGAACCGACCGGCGAGCTCGACACAGCGACCGGCGAAGACGTCTTCGCCGCCCTCCGCACCGCCAACCGCAACCTTGGTACCACCGTCGTGATCGTCACCCACGATTCTGCGGTGTCCAGCCAGGTGCAGCGCACCGTGGCCATTCGGGATGGCCGCACCTCCTCCGAGGTCGTGCGTCGCACCGAGGTCGACGAGTTCGGTGCCTCCGCCGTGATCGCGCGCGAGTATGCGGTGCTCGATCGGGCCGGGCGCCTGCAGTTGCCCTCCGACTTCCGCTCCTCGCTCGGCCTCAAGAGGCGGGTACGGCTGGAACTCGAGAGCGACCATGTCGGCGTGTGGCCGTCATCGAAGGAGGATGACTGATGATCGAGGTCTCTCATCTCAGCCGCACCTACACATCGGGCGCGGGCGACGTGCACGCGTTGCGCGACGTGTCGTTCAGCGTGCCGCGCGGCAGCATCGTCGCGCTCGTCGGCCGCTCGGGCTCGGGCAAGACCACCCTGCTCAATTGTCTCGGTGGACTCGACACCCCTACCTCGGGCACGGTGCATCTGGGCGGCATCGAGGTCACCGCCCTCGATGAACCCGGTCGCACCGCCCTGCGACGCGATGAACTCGCGTTCGTCTTCCAGAACTTCGGGCTGCTGCCCGGACTCTCCGCCACCGAGAACGTCGGGCTGCCGCTGCGGCTGCGCAGCGTGCCCCATGCCGAACGCAACGCCCGGGTGGCTCACCTGCTCGACCTCGTCGGCTTGTCCGGGCACGCCGCGCAGCGCCCCGCCGAACTCTCGGGAGGCCAGCAGCAGAGGGTCGCGATAGCGCGAGCACTCGCCAACTCGCCGCGGCTGCTCATCGCCGATGAACCGACCGGCCAGCTTGATGCGGAGACCGGGGCATCCATAATGGCGCTGCTGCAGGACGTCGTGCGCGCCGAGGGGATGACCGCTCTGATCTCGACCCACGATCCGTCGTTGCAGGCACTCGCCGACTCCTCGCTGCACCTCGCCGATGGGGTGCTGCTGCCCGTTCCCTGAGCCTCGTCGGAGCACCGATCTCCGTGGACGTCTCCGAGTAATCACCGATGCCGGAGACTCGGCCCACTTCTAGCGTCGAGGGATGACGTTCCTCCCCGCTCTCGTTTCCGCTTTCCGCCTCTCCCTCTCCTGGTACCTGCACCAGGCCGAACTGCGCGCGCTGATGCATGTCGACCCCGAGCACTGGGCGAATGACGCCGTGCCGCGCTCCGCCGGTCGTCGGACCCTCGGCCACTGAACCTGTCGAAGTGTCCGCCCCCGGGCGTACCCTGTCCCCATGGCCGAGCCGCACCCCCAAGCCATCGATCCGGCGCACCCGCTGGTCGATCGCGTGCGCGCCATCTGCCTGCCGCTGCCCGAGGCGACGGAGGTCATTTCGCGCGGCCGCCCCGTCTTCCGCGCCGGCAAGGGCAATCTCTTTGCCTCCATCGCTGTTTCGATGGACCGCCCGTTCACCCTTGCCTTCCGAGCGGATGACGCCGAGCGGCCCGCCCTCCTCGAGGACTCGCGCTTCTTCATCCCGAAGTATTCCGGGGCGTTCGGCTGGCTGGGCACCGACATCGACGGCGACGGTGTGGACTGGCAGTTCCTGGCCGAACTGGTCGAGACGTCGTACCGCGGGATGGCCAACTCGAGGCAGCTGGCGGCACTGGATTCGCGCGACCCCTGAACGCTGGTATAGTTTTCAGGTTGGCTTCTGCAGGTAACTGCGAAAAGTCACGGATGCGCCCGTAGCTCAGCGGATAGAGCAATTGACTACGGATCAATAGGCCGGGGGTTCAAATCCCTCCGGGCGCACCGATCCCGCGTGACGCTGTCATGGAAAAGCCCCCGGTCAAGCCGGGGGTTTTTGCATTCCTGTGCGTCAGACAAGTGCCCCAACGTGGGCTGGTCAGTTTCAGGGAACCCACTTCTGTGACCAGTAGTCGAGCCGGAGCTCCAGTATTCGGCCGACCGGATGAGCCTGGACGCTGATCGTTCTTGGATCGACAAAATTACCCGCGATCTGAAGTTGCGGAGTGGCCCCGAGCGTCGCCGCAAGGTCCTCCGCTGACTGGTCCTCTGGAGGCTCAACCCGCAACACCACCCAGCAGCCACCGTTCGCACAGTCTTTCTTCTCGCTCACGATCGTCGCGCCACTCGGAAGTTGGACGGAGGACGACACAGGGACGTCGCCTTCCGTCGCCATCATGAACAGCCAGGCAACGCGCACACCGTAAACGAGAGCGAACGCAAGAACCACCCCGACAACCGCCCAGGCGGTAGCCCGCCGCCTGGCCGCAGAAGTCGACATGGCACCCACTTTAGTGAGGTCTATTCCTCGCCGGGCGCGGCAGCCGATGGCCCGCATCTCAACGACTGCCGCCGTCTGGACTGCACTAGTGGGAGCTCGCGGTCTCGATCATCGCAATCACGTGTGGTGTGCTCCAGCGCAGGAGATCGTCAGAGGGTGGATCGTCGACGTCCTCTCCCCAGATCGCAACGGCCGCACCCGCCATGGGAGCAGCGAGCAGCGCACCTGAGTCCCCATCCCATGCCCGTAGTGACCAGTTCTTGCGAAGATCGGCGGTGGTGTACTCGCTGTCTGCCGTGTCGAGGTCGCTCGGCACCTCGTAGAGGTAGTACGAGTTGTAGTTGAGCAGCTTGATCCCCGCCGTCTGCAGGTCGTCCGCGCTCGCCCGGCTCTCTCGGCGTTCGAGGCGCTCCGCGTCGTTCTCTGTGTCGCCGTCGAAGCTCCAATACGTGATGTGGATGCGCGGATTCAGTTGCTCGACTGCGGCCCCATCGATCCCGTCGTTCCAGGCCCACACCTCGCGGTCGCCCAGAGTGGCCGCCATCGCATTCAGCCACTCGACGCGTTCATCGGCGGAAACGTCACCGCCCCATTCATCACCGCCGATGTGCACGGTGCGGCTCGACGGGAAGGTTCGCGTCACCTCCGCGAAGAGGTCGGCTGCGAGCGCGCGACTCTCCGGCGCCGCCGTATCGAGTTCACTCTCACCCGCCCGAACACGATCTACCCACTCCTTGCCGTGTCGCGCCTCGAGAAGGGCGAACGCGGCAGCCATATGGCCGGGAGTGTCGATCTCAGGCACGATGGCGATGCCTCGCTGCGCCGCATAGTCGGAGATCTCCTGCGCCTGCGCGGCGCTCAGAAATGAACGACCGGTCACTCGACTCGTATAGACGCCGTTGTCGAGATCGGCATTCACGAGGGTCTGGCCGAGAACCTCGCTCTCAATTCCGACGTTCTGATCATCGGTGAGGTGCAGGTGAAGAAAGCTGCCGCCGCTGTCGGCGAGGAGGTCGATGTATCCCTCGATAAGCGCCACCGGGTAGTAGGCGCGAGCGACGTCGAGCATCACACCGGTTTCGGGGCGTGCGCGGGTTGCGGCGCCCTGCTCGGTCGACGCACACCCGCTCGCCCAAAGGATGATGAGGGAAGTGACGACGAGTCGAGAAAGCGCTCGGGTCACGGAGGTGAAAGTCTGCACAGCGCCACGCTATCTCGCCAGATGGCCAGTGAAAGTACCAGCCTGACTCGAGGCCGAAAAGTCCCCCCAACGGGTGCTATCGAGTTGCTCAGTCAATACGCGATTATGTGTTACGTTCAGCCGCACCCTTTTACATCCCGGACTCTTACTTCCTGCTCCACGGCGCCCTAGCCGAGCCGCAATGATCGGAAATCACATGCACTCTGTTACTTTCGGTCGCGCCCTCGGGCTCGGTGTCGCCGTGGCCCTCGCCATCTCTGTGGTGCCCACCGCTGGAGCGGTGGCCGCGAAGGCACCGGTCAGGTTATTTCTGGCGGCGAGCTCGACTGATGGAGCCGCATTCGACTTCGACGAATACGTTGACGGGGATGTCGCCGTTCAGGTGACCAACTCGGCCAAGGCCGGTGTCGATGTGGATGACGCCCGCGATCTCAAGTACTTCTGGACGATCAAGCCGTTCGCCGCATCCGCCGCCGTGGTCCGTGTACCGGCCACCGGCACCGCCGTCCAGACTGATGACGTCCTCGGAAAGTTCGCCGTGCCGGTGCCTCAGGGCCAGGCTTCGGGCACCTACACGCTCACCGCCGCCATTTCGGCAGGCAAGTCGGGATCCGCCCTCGTCACCGGCGTCACCCGCGCGCTCAAGGTGGGCAACGCGGTGAGCACGTTCGCCGACGCGAGCCCACTGCGCGCCGAACCCGGCACGACCCGCACTCTGAAGGGCAGCCTGAAGCTCGAAGACGGCACCGGATTGGCCGGGCGTCTCATCGATCTGGGCATCACGCGCGGAACCGTCGGATCCGACCTCGATGCCGACGCCGGCTTCGTGCCGATCGCGGGCGACCCGGTTCAGGACACCCTGCAGGTTGCGACCCTGCCTACCGGAGAGTTCTCCGCGCTCCTCGCCGACCCGACGGAAGACGGCCAGGGCTCGGAGCTGGGCGACGTCATCCACGCGGCCACCGCGACCACTCCCGACATCGGCAACGCCGGTGCCACGCCGGTGTCCCTTGCCGTCGACTACGTGTGGAACACCACCTCGCCGAGGGGAACCAGCGCGACCATTTACCCGCTCGGCGGCGGCACGCCCGGAGAGTCGTTCTCCAGCGCGCTGGAGATCACCGCACCGGACGACACCTTCGACGCCGATCCGGCGCCCGGCATGCAGGGCGACCAGGACACCGACCGCGACCCGGTCGCGGGGCAGGTCTATGCGATCACTCTCGACCACGGCTTCTTCACCACCGGACACGGCCCCCTGCCCTCAGTTGTGGGCACCCCGGCAGGCGACCTCGAGCAGCTCGGAACCACGCTGACGGGCATCACCGGCCCCGACGGACAGATCCCTTTCAAGGTCGGCATGGCTCGCGACGCGGGGTTCGATGACGACGGCAATGTCACGGCGACCGTCACCGCCCTCGTCGGTGGCGTCACTCAGACGAGGAGTGCCGTGTGGGATTCGACCAACCCGTTGAACGGGCGGGTGTCGGTAGCCCTGTCGGCCGAGAGCGAGCAGGACAATCCGGTGGATCCCACCGTGTCGGGCGACAGCGTCAACTACGACGTGCTCGCGCTCGACCAGTTCGGCAACCGCGCCGGCCGGCACCTCATCGAACTCGCCTACACCGGCGATATCGACAACTGGGACTACAGCGATGACTCCAAGCTCTCCGACTTCACCGCAGCCAGCGACATCTGGCTGACCTCCTTCGATCCCGCAACCATCACCGCAACGGGAACATGGGAAGACGCGCCGACTGAGCTGTACATCGACGCCGCCGGAAGCTCGCAGGCGGGCACCGACATTGCAGGCGATGCAACATCTGCCTCGTTCTACAATGTCGACTTCGACGCCTCGACGTTCACCCTCACCTCTTCGGCCACTGACGTCGTCCGGGTCGGCACCGCGGTCACCCAGACCGTTCGGGTTGTCGACCAGCTGGGCAACCCGGTCCGCGGCTACGAGGTGGACTTCTTCCGATACGGACCGGACAAGGTCAGCGGTGAGGCCCTGGACACTGGTACGACCAACGCTCGCGGTGAGGCGTCCTATACCTTCATCGGCACCAAGCTGGGCAGGGCTCTCGTTACGGCAACGGTCACTGACGGATTGGGCAGCCAGGAGCTGAATGTCGCGGTGCGCTTCGGATCCGCCGTCACTGCGCGCCTTGTCGCCGGCAAGGGTGGAAAGGGGGCCGATCGCCTCACCGTGACCGCAGCCTCCGTGGCACCCGGCACGCGGGTGGAGCTCTACCGCGTCGTCAGCGGTATCCACACTCGTGTCGCGGTCGGCAAATTGGGCGGTTCGGGCAAGGCCCAGTTCACCATCAAGGACCGGAACGCCAACGCCTACACCTCCTACGTAGCTCTCGTTCGGTCGACGCCGAAGACGGTGGCTGATTATTCGGGCACCGCCAGAATCCGCTGACCTGTCAACCCGAAACTGAAGGTCACACGTGTCCACTTCTCGGTTCTCCGTGCTCACATTCCGCCGTACAGCTTCGATGGCCACATTCGCCACCGTGACTGCTTTCGCCATGGCATCGACCCTCCTGGTCGCTCAGCCTGCGGCGGCGGCCGCTCCTGACCCGGCCGTCTCCGACGTTCGTGTTGGACTGATCGAGCTCGGCAGCGCACTGGCTGGTGCGGCGGAGCAGCCGGCGCTGTCTGACAACCTGCCGTTGACCGACACGTCGGTGCGTGACCTCCTGTCCCTGGACACGGCCATCGGTACGAGGGTGAACGCTGCCCTGCTCGACCACCCCAGCGTCACGCTCGACACCCTGCACTCCGCATTCACCACGAACGAACTGTCGGTGGCGGATGCAACGTCGCCCGCTGGCGCGCCGGCGAATAGTCGCGACTGGATCATGACGGTCAAGCTCGCGTCGGCCCGGCCTGTCGCCCTGTCCTACCAGGACGCGCAGCTGCAGTTCGGCACCGCCGCTCTCGACGGTGAAGTCGCCGCGACCCTCGAGGCGAAGATCCGATTCCGGTATGACCCGAGCGCCGTCGAGCTGCGCAGGTTCGCGGTCGTCGAAAGCCCCGAACTTCCGACTCTCACCACTCACGTCTGGACCCGGGCCGTCAACGCGGGCGACACCGCCACGCAGGTCGACATCCAGCCCTTCACCGCCATCGACGGATTCGTTCGGCTCGACGCCGAGGGCGCGGCGAAGATCGACAGCACCACCGTGCTGGAGATGCGCGACCCCAACGGCCGCGGACAGATCACCACCGAGGACCTCAAGTTCAGCAGCGCCTCCGACCTCTTCGCGACAGAGGGTCCCGGCGATGACGACGTAGCGATGAGCATCGACCTGAGCACGACGATGGCGGCATCCGCAACGGGAACCCTGACAGTGGGCAAGCGTCCGGCCGCGGAGACCGCGCCGTACTCGAAGCCGATCACCGTGCGGAACGAAGCCCTTGCCGACATCTCGGCCCTGACGAAGCTCCAGGCGATCGTCGGTTTCACCGAGTACTCCAGCGCTCTCGAAGCTCTCGAAGCATCAGTGGACCAGCAGCTGCCGCTCCTCGACCTTTCGCTCGGGGGCGTCTACTCGCCGTCGGCGCAGATTCTCGGACTGCTGACCGAGCAGGCCGCCGCCACGATCGCCTGTGGCGCCGCGAACACCAACCCGCCCACCGGTGCTCCTCGCCCCGGGCAGGTCCGCTACTGCCAGGCGATCGCCGGCAGCGACGCCGCACCGGGCGAGGCAATCGTCTGGTCGGCTCCGGATGACGACACCGTCACGATCACGGCACCGGAAGGCGTGGCCGGCACCGTCGGGCGCACGCCCACGAACAACGTGGTCGTCTCCGGCGGCGATGGTTTTCCCGCACTGCGTGTGACGTTCACGGGTACGGATGGCTCCGACTACGCTGCCCGGTCCGCTGTCTCGTCGATCCAGTCTCTGGGCGAGGCGATCCACGGTCTTAAGCTGGGCGGCGAGGTCACCTACGACAACGCGGCCGGCGCTTTTGAGATCAAGGTCCGTCAGGACCTCCCGGATGCCGGGCCCACCACGGTCAACACCGGTGGCAACGGCAACCTGGCCCCACTGACGGGACTCACCGGCCTGTGCCAGGCCGCCGATTCCGGTCCCAACGAGCCGCGACACTGCACCCAGACCGGCGAGGCAGCTCCGGGAGCGGACCCGCTGCAGACCGGCGATGCCAAGGTTACGGTCAGCGGTCGGTCGTTCAGCGCCGACTTCGGGATCGGCCTCGAGAAGCCCGCCCCAGCGCCGACCGACGGCGAGGCGGCACCCGTCGACCCCACTGTGTTCCTGCGCCCGGGCACGAGCGGACTCGTCTACGAGATCAAAAAGGTCGAGGCGAAGCTGGCCAGCGAGGCGCAGCTCGTCGCCCGCATCGGGTTCCTGCAGGTCGATGTCGATGTCACCAAATACTCCCTCGACCAGAGCGGTGATACCGCCGCTTCGGTGAAGGTTCCGACGTCGACGCTCACGTTGCCCAGCGGCAACTCGACCACCGGCGTGGTGTCGGTCAGCCGACTTCTGGCCGAGGAAGCCGCCGTGGCACCCATCGTGAAGCGCGGCCTGTCCGCTCAGGCCACGCTGAAAGTGTCGGACTCAGCCCAGGAGGGCGGCACCCGACCGCTTCAGAAGTCGGGCCAGGTCGAGGCGGAATGGGCCCGTCTCGTTCCCGACAGCCTCCCGACCGTGACCACCACGGGTACGGCCGCCGATCCCGGCGCCTACGACGCGCTTCGCCTGCTCGATGTGGTGCCCGCCCGTCAGAGCGTCATGGGCACGGGCACCAGCGGCAACAAACTGGTCGACCCCACGGCTGACTTCATCACGCAGTTCGGCTTCACCGGTGCCACCGGCGAAGACCGCGTCGTGACCCGGCCGTTCTACGACCTCGGCATCCCCAGTGCCCCCAGCACGATCTGCTCGCAGTTCTCGGTGGACTCCATCCACGAACTGACCTGCCTCGAGGGTCCGCTGGCCCTCGCCGGAGCGACCAACACCGGCATGGCTCCCGGCCACTCCTACGTCATGGACGGCGACCCCGACGCACTTCGCGACATCCTCATCGAGGACCTCGCGGCCGTCCACAGCTCCTTCGTGTCGCCGGATGCCGATCTGGGTGCCGATCGCACCTTCCCGCTGGTCGATCTGCTGCCCACCGAGATCAGCGTCGCCCGCGACACTCTGGGCAACGCCATCTTCGGCATTCAGAAGAAGGCATTGGCCGAGGATGATGACGTCTCATCGATGCAGGAGTTCTCGACCACGCTGAAGTCGCTGATGAAGAAGGTCATCCTCCCCGACACGCTGGTTAGCGCGCCCGAGCTGAAGTTCATCCTGACCACCGGCGCAACGCCGACCCTCGTGTTGGAATCCTCACTGGCGGCGAAGGGTGATCGAAAGCCCCCGCTGCGGGTGGCCACAGGCACCCAGGAGTTGCGAGTTCTCGGCGCGCTCACCGACGACGAGCAGAAGATCGTGGCCCTGCCGGTGAAGTTCGACTCATCCGCGAAGTACGTCGTCGGGGTCAACCTGGTCGATGCCACCTCCCAGGTCCGCGGCGACACGAGTGTCTCTGAAAAGATCACCGGGCTCGACGGCGCAGATGCCGACGTCGCCAAGAACTTCGAGACGCGGGATGCCGAACTGGGATCCGCCCAGGTTAAGACCGGCGACGCCGCCGAGATCAAGCTCGGTATCGGCGTTCAGTCGACCATCTCCCTGCCGGGGGCGGACGCGAACTGGACTCCTATCTCCGCAGTGAAGACCTCGCTCACCCAGGAGCGCACTCGTCCCGGAGCACCGCAGACCTGCGGCGATCCCACTCCGCAGCAAGCACCCGAGGTCGCTGCATGTATTGAGCTTCCGCTCAAGGCGACCGACGGCACCGTCATGGAGACGGTCAAGGTCGCACTCCCGGCCGACCAGAGCTCGGGTGGCACGGGTGGCGCCACGGCCACCCTGCCGATCGCCTACCGGTTCCTCACCGACGGCCTCAGCGGCCTCGCCCTTACCCTCGCCGACGCACTCGAAGGCGACCTGGTTCTCGACGCCAACGGCGCACCGACGAGCCTGCCGCTGGTCGGCACGAACCTCGACGCAGGCGCCGACGTGCCCGCTGACGTGAACAGGTTCGTCTCGCAGGCGCGGGCCGCACTGACCGACGTCGAGTCGATCGGCGAGACGGCACCGATCAGCGAGCTCAACACCGCACTTGCCGCCGCATTCACCAGCGCAAACAGCCAGGTCAGCGGTTTCACCGTCGCCGCAGGACCCATGCAGATCTTCTGTGCGGATGACGAACTGTGCGAGTCGTCCATGACGGTCGCGGATGTGCAGAAGGTCACGGTCGCCCTCACCCTGGAGAAGGCCGTCCCGACGACTTCCGTCGAGGTGCCCTTCCACGTCGGCCCCGCAGGCTCGACCATCATCAGCAACCTCAACGTGCCCGCCAAGACGGGCTGGAAGCTCGGCGTCACGGTGGGAATCGAGCGCGGTTCCGGGCCCTTCGTCACGCTGGCACCGGTCGACCCGGTGAAGCCGATGCTGTCGGTGACCGTTCACGCAGAGCTGCCGAAGTACAACGCCGACAGCTGCCATTCCTGGACCCGAGCGTCGGGCTGGGCGCCGACGGGCGACGAGACACTCGTGAACCCCGGCGTCAATGCCGATGTGAATTCGGCACGGTGCATCGACGCCTTCGTCGGCAAATTCCCTTCCGTCCTGGTCGACCGCCAGAAGGCCGGTGAAGCCGTGGCAACACCCCTGACAAAGCTGGACGCCACTATCGGGGTGGACGTGCTGCCCGCAGATCCCGCTGGCTCGCTCGCCTACCTTCCCGACCTGTTCGACAAGAGCGTCGAGCCGGCCACCCACGTCGGTGGAGAGGGACAGATCTCGGTCTACTTCGAAGCCTTCGCCTCCAAGGCGAAGTTCTTCGACGTCCTGGGTGCCATCGACCAGACCTGGTCCGACGGCGTGTACGGAGACCTGAGCTTCGGAGTGCTGCGGGTGGACGTCACCACGTTCAACTCGGCGCTCATCCCGGGATTCGAAAAGGCCAAGAAGTGGCTGGCACCCCTGAACCCCGTGGTGGACACGCTTGCGCGTCCCATTCCGGTTGTGTCTGAGCTCTCCGAGATGGTGGGACAGGGACCGACATCCCTGATGACGCTCCTTTCGAGCGCGAAGAATCCCAAGATCCAACTGATTCTCAACCTGCTGCAGTTGCAGAATCTCGTGGCCGGCGGTGGCGACAACAACGAGCCCGACCTGCGGCCCATCGGAACCGGTTTCCTGGGCGGCTTCGCGCTGTCCCCGATCCAGATCGACAAGCAAAAGTGCACCGAGACCCTGGCGGCGAAGGACGGCACCACCTCGACCCGTAAGTTCGACGGCAGCGGGTCGTCGGGCGAGTGCGAGCCCGACGAGCGCAAGGCGCGCAAGGAGAAGGCGGCTGCTGACGAGAAGCTGCCCAAGGGCACGAAGGTCGACAAGGCCAGCACGAAGTCCGCCTACCTGAGCCTGCCGAGTGTGTCAGTACCCGTTCTGCAGGACACTCAGCAGATCTTCTCCATGCTCAGCAACACCGGTGACGCCACGCTCATCTACGTCGACCTCGGCCACGCCGGGGTCTCGGCCGAGATCTCGAAGAAGTTCGGACCGTTCGCGGTCGGACCGGTTCCCGTGACGGCGAAGATCAGCGGAAAGGCAGAGCTCGATGGCCGTTTCGCCTTCGGATTCGACACTCGCGGCCTGACCAAGAAGATCAACGGACTCGAGCCCGGCGACATCGAGGCATTCGACGACGTGGTCGACGGTGTCTCCGATCCCGCGCTGCTCAGCAACGGCTTCTACATCAGTGACCTCGAAGACGGCGTGGATGTCCCGGAGATCAGTCTGACCTTCACCGTGACGGCTGGCGCCGGGGTGAGCATCGGATTCGCCTCGGCGGGTATCCAGGGTGGAGTCGTCCTCGATCTCTCCCTCGACGCGTTCGACCCGAACGGCGACGGAAAGATCTACACCGACGAGTTCGCGGGATCTGCAACAGGCCCCTCGTGTGCCTTCAACGTCTCCTCGGGCATCTCGTTCTTCCTGCAGTTCTATTTCGAGCTCGAGCTCTTCTTCTACTCGTACTCGACATCGTTCGACATCGTGCGAAGCCCCAGGCTCACCCTGTTCGAGTTCAACTGCGCCAAGCAGCCGGATCCGGTTCTGGCCGTCGTGAACGCGGCAAAGACCGAGATCAAACTCACGATGGGTGAGTCCGGCAAGTCCGATCGACTGGCCTTCCCCGGCCAGACGGCGGAGAAGTACACGGTTCGCCAGCTCGCTCCGGCGAACAGCGTTGGAGATATCACTCTCCAGGTCAGCGCCTTCGACGTGGTGCAGAACTACGTGGTGCCGAAGGGCATCGTCATCACCGCCGACGCCGGCGAGAACGCCGACACCGTGCGCATGTACGCGATGCCGGTTCTGACGACGAAGGGCGCCAACGAGCCGGTGATGTTGAGCCCAGGCGACGACGGCTTCGTCGCTCCCGAATTCAACCCCAGGGCGACCATCTGGGGCGGAACGGGCAACGACACCATCGAGACCAGTGACCGCAATGACTACGTCGATGGTGGAGATGGCAACGACAAGGTCAGCACGGGTGCGGGCGACGACGAGCTGAAGGGCGGCGACGGCGTCGATCAACTCGACGGCGGCCAGGGCCAGGACAAACTCGAGGGTGGCGAGGGCGACGACCGTATCAGTGGCGGCCCCGGTGCTGACGAGGTGCGCGGCGACAACGGCGACGACACTCTCGACGGCGGCATCGGCGCCGATCCGGGCATGCTGTTCCCGACCGACAGGCCGGACGTGGTGCGACCACTCCTCGACGCCGGCGACCTCGTGATCGGCGGCAACGGTTCGGACAACGTCACGGGAGGCGATGGCTCCGACGTCGTCGTGGGAGGAAACTACGCGGCGAGCGGTGTCTTCACCAGCCAGGCGACCGTCAAGGTGAGCGGCGTCGATGCGCTCAACACCATCCAGACCTTTAATGTGTCCGGGATCACGACACTGACACTGCCGAGCGACGAGGCAGTGAAGCTCGAGTGCGACTCCGGGGGCGCGTCTGGCGACATCGGTGCCGATGTCGTATCCGGCGGCGGCGATCGCGACTTCGTCATCGGGGGAGCGGGCAGCGACACCCTGTCCGGCGGAGCGGGCGACGATGTCGTCTGCGGTCGAAACGGCAACGATCTGCTCGACGGAGACGGCAGTAACGTCGTGGCCAAGGTCCAGGGCAATGACCTCATCCGCGGTGGCGCGGGCCACGACCGCATCAACGGATCGGGCGGCAAGGACGTGCTGTACGGCGAGGCCGGAGACGACCTCGTGCGTGGTGGCGAGGGTGACGACACCATCGCCGGCGGCGCGGGATCGGACCTCCTCCTCGGTGAGAAGGGCATCAATATCGTGGTCGGCGACAACTTCGCCGCCGACGGACCGGTCGCCGCGACCGGCTCGGCTGCCGATGCTGACGCTGACGCCAACGCACGTGACATCACCTGTGCGGTATCGACCAGCGTCGTGAACGGACTGGTCGACCTGAGGGGCGACCTCTCCGGCGAGAGCAACGCGGGCCAGCTCGAAGGACTGAAGGTCGCCGACGGCATCGTCAAGGACGGCACCGGCAACTTCACCGGAATCGTGGGCGGCGTTGTGTTCATGGACGGCAAGGTCGACCTGGACGGCAACGGAAAGATCGAGCGAGGAACGAGCACCGTGCTCGGCGACTCCGGTTCGATTCCGCTCAGCGGCATGACCGGAGCCGTCGGCAACGGCGACTGCATCCTCGGCGGAGACGAAGCTGACGCGAACCTTGATGGCGGCGCCGGAGCGGACTACATCGATGCGGGTGCCGGCGACGACGTGAATGTTCACGGCGATGCAGGCAGGGACCTCGTTCGCGGCGGTGCCGGCGACGACCTGATCAACGGTGACGCCGGCGACGACCTCGTGGTCGGCGACAACGGCAACGACATCCTGTTCGGCAATGACGGCGCTGACGTTCTTCGCGGTGGCTCGGGCGATGACCTCCTGGCCGGCGGCAGCGAAATCGCCGGTGCCGCGGACGGCGCCGACGAGGTGCTCGGAGATGGCGGCAACGATGTCGTTCTGGGTGACAACGCCCGACTGTCCCACGCTGCGATGACGGGCACGGCCATCGCCGGTGCCAGCGTGACGCTCCTGGCTTCGGCCCCGGCACAGCATCCCGACGACATCGTCTACGGAGGCATGGGCGACGACTGGGTCTTCGGCCAGACCGGCGATGACCGCACCTACGGTGGACCGGGCAAGGATGTCGTCGAGGGTGGACCCGGTTCTGACCACGTTCAGGGTGACGACGGAGACGACCTCGTGATCGGCGGGTCCTCGACGACCGGCGCCGTGACACTGACCCGCACGGCGGTCGGAGTCGACGACGGCAATGACGTGGTCGTCGGTGACGAGGGCGTGGATAAGAAGGACGGTTCAGACGTTCTCGTGGGCGACAACGCGAGACTGCAGATCGTCATCCCGAACACGAGGACCGTGTGGCAGCGCATCCGTATCGACGTGGCGATCGAGCTGTTCGATGTACCGACCACAACCCGGCCCGCGAGTGCGAGCGGCGATGACACCATGCGCGGCGGCGGCTTCGAGGACCTGATCTTCGGTCAGGGCGACAATGACACCATCGCCGGCGAAAGCGGTGCCGATGGCATCGAGGGCGGCGACGGCGAGGACGTCATCGACGGCGGTACCGACAACGACGAGATCGTCGGCGGCTCGGGAACCGCGGCTACCACCGATGACGGCGACACGCTCACGGGCGGTGGCGGCGACGACCTGCTCCTGGGCGACAACGGCATCCCGACGAATGGCCTTCTCGGCATCTTCGTGAAGCTGCTGGATGCCCCGGCCCCCGGTGCGAGCGCATCAGCCGCGTTCTCCGGTGACGATGTTGTGTCGGGTGGCACGGGCGAAGACAGGATCTTCGGCCAGGGCGGCGACGACACCCTCAGCGGCAACGACGGCGTGGACACGCTGGAAGGTGGCGCCGGCGCCGACGACCTGTCGGGATGGGCCGACGACGACGTCCTGACCGGTGGAAGCTCGTCGCGCGACGGTGTGATCTCGCCCGCACGGTCCGGCGCAGGCCAGCTCGACGGCGCTGACAGCCTGTCGGGTGGATCGGGCGACGACGTGCTCGCCGGTGACAATGCCCGCCTCGAGACGACGAACGAGCGTCGGACGGATGGCACAAGACTGCGAACCGTTCTGCTCTTCGACCTGGCTACGTCCAAAAAGGCTGCTCCCGCTCGCACCGGCGGCAGCGACGTCCTGTTCGGCGACGAAGGTCGGGACCTGCTGTTCGGCCAGGCCGGAGACGATGAGCTCGCCGGCGGTACGGACGCTGACTACCTCGAGGGCAACAACGGAGCCGACAAGCTCTTCGGCAACGAGGGTGAAGACGATCTGGTCGGTGGTGGCTCGAGCGCGAGCGGTGCGATCATCACGTCGTCCGCGAGCGGCATCGTCGATCGACTGCTGACGGCACCGAAGACGGCGACGGACATCTCGTCCGCCGGCTTGCTGGACGGCAACGACGCTCTCGAGGGCGGCGACGCCCGCGACGTGCTCCTCGGCGACAACGGCCGGATCACGCGTCACGGCCCCAACCTCACCCTTGACGGTGGAGCCAGCGGCACACACACCGTTCGACAGGTCGCCATGGCCGACAAGGTGCCCGGTGTCTGGTCCGGCAGCGACAAGCTGATGGGTGGAACGGGTGACGATGACTTGTACGGCCAGTTCGACACCACCCGCACGAAGCGGCCGATGCAGGTCTACGAGCGAGCGACGGTGCCGGGAGACATCCTGCAGGGTGGCGAAGGGGACGACGCGCTGATCGGCGATCAGGCCCTCAACGTGCCGACTCCTGCGGCCGCGCTCGGTGCTGTCGACCGCACCATCAAGGACAGCAAGTCCTTCGTGCAGGCATCGGTTCGTCCGAGCGGCACGCTCATCCCGGTGGTCACCCAGACCCAGGCTGCAGTCGGCGGCGACGATCTCATCCTCGGCGATGACGGAGCGGACTCGATCCACGCCGGAGCCGGCAAGGATGTCGTCAACGCGGGCGCCGGTAATGATGTCGTCTTCGGCGGCAATGACGCGGACGCGTTGTGGGGCGGTGCTGACCACGACCGAATATTCGGAGGGGCCGGTAGCGACCTGCTCGACATCAAGCGCCGAACCAGTGACTCGAAGCTGTGGCAGGTGGCCGCACCGATCGAGGACACCGACCGACTTCGGCAGACGCTCAACGGCGGCGACATCCTCTACGGCGGATCGGGTACCGACGCGCTCCAGGCCGACCAGGGTGACACGGGTGGAGCTGTCCGCGTGCAGGGCGACCGACTGATCGACTGGCGATCGAAGATCAACTTCTTCAAGTCGTGTGAGTCGGGAGGTGGCGTCGGCAAGATCTCGAACACGCAGTCCGCGTCGATGACGTCGATGCTGCGCCAGCTGGCCGCCGCGTCCGGGGCAGTGGGATCGGCCGAACTGGCCATCCCCGGCACCGAACGCCTGACGAAGTACCCGAACACCGGCACCTTCATCTGCGAGACCCGCTAACACCAGCCAAAACGGGCCCGACCGGCACTCCTCGTGAGTGTGGTCGGGTCCGTTCTGCATTCGGCGGCTAGCCTCGCCCGGCGTCCTCGCGGAGGTCAATCCAGTACCTGCTCATGGCTCGGAGGGGTGCATCCTCACGAACGCCGCCGTTGCGCGTGATGGTCGCTACCGAGGGCTCATTGTCTGTCTCGCACACCAGCAGGGCTCGTTCAAGGCCGTTGGCGCGGGCAAGGCGGAGGATCTCACCGAGCGCCCAGCTGGCGACCCCCTTCCCGCGCGCTGACGGACGAACGCCGTAGCCGATGTGACCCGATTGCCGCACATACTCGTCATCGCCGACCCGCAGGGCGATGCCTCCCACAACGGAATCGCCGTCCACAATCCATCGGTAGTGGCACTGATACCCTTCGGTTATCGCGGGATGTCCCTCACGTTCCAACCGCTCGAGCCAAGCGGAGAACCCGGTCTCCGAGGCCAGTTCGTCGGATGGCCGAATGCCGAAGCCGTCCTCGTGCAGTCCCGGACCCCACTCGAGATGCGCCTCCAGCCAACCGGCCCTGAGTTCTGCGGTTGGTTCCACGAGTCGAAGCATCTGTTCACTGTAGAACGTCCGTGGTCAGCGCCGTACGGGATCCGCTCCCGATCCGAAGGCGGCGATCTCGGCGCGGGTCGGTCCGCCTTCCCAGTCACCGGGATGCAGGCACGCGAGCGCCCCGCAGTGCACTGCCAGGTCGAGGCGCTCGGGCACGGTGGCTCCCTCCAGCCGGGCGGCAAGGTACCCGGCAACGAACGCGTCCCCGGCACCGACCGTGTCGACCGGCATGATCTTCACGGCGTCGGCCGAGTAGGCCTGCCCGTCGATCGTGGCCACCGCTCCGCGCTCGCCGCGCTTGAGAACGAACTCGGCGACGCCGAGTGATGCCAGGTCACCGAGGAGCAAGGCCTCATCCTCGCCGGCGAAGACGATCGTCGCGCGCGCGGCGGTCGCCCGATACACGGCAGACGCCTCGACGCTCGACCACAGCTTCGATCGGTGGTTCACGTCGAACGAGATCGCGGCGCCGGCCGATTCGGCCAGGTCGAGAGCCCGCTCCAGTGTCGCCCGCCCGCTCGGCGACAGGGCCGGGAGGATGCCGGTCACGTGCAGGATGTCGTCGCTCGTGAGTTCGAGCGTTTCGAGGTCGGCCGGATCGATGCGGCTGCCCGCGCTGCCCCTGCGATGGAAGGTGACATCGGTCTGGCCCGGTCGCGGCGACTCCTTGATGAGTATTCCGGTCGCGGCCGAGGGGTCGATGGCCAGGCGTGCATCGACGCCCTCCGCGCGGAGTTCCCGCGCGATGCGCTGGCCCACCGAGTCCGCGCCGACGCGCCCGATGTAGACCGCCGCGGCTCCGAGACGGGATGCCCCGATCGCAACGTTCGCCTCGGCGCCGCCGGTGCCGAAGGCGAGTTCAGAAAGGTGAGCGAGCGTGCCGACTTCGCGGGTGCGAAGTACACCCAGCGCCTCGCCGAGAGTGACGATGCGGCCGCTCATCGTGTTCCGACCGCATCCACGACCTCACGGCTCAGCCGCGTGATCGTCGACCAGTCGCCTGCGGCGATCATCTCTCGCGTCGCCATCCACGCGCCGCTGATCGCGAAGACCGCGGGGCTCCGGAGGTACGCCGCCGAGTTCGAGGCCGTGAGGCCCCCGCTCGGCATAAAGCGCACATCGGCGAATGGTCCCGACAGCGCCGAGATGGCGGCCACGCCGCCGAGGGGCTCGGCGGGAAAGAACTTGAGGTGCGAGAGGCCGGCCGCGCGAGCGCGAGTCACCTCGGTCGCCGTGGCGACGCCGGGCACGGGCAGCATTCCTCGCGCCAGGGAGTGCGCGACGACCGCGTCATCAAAGCCGGGGCTCACTGCGAAACGTGCTCCGGCATCCGCCACCCGGTCGACATCGGCGACGGACAGCACCGTGCCAGCGCCGACCAGCAGCTCGGGAAAGTCGCGCGCGGCGAGCTCGATGAGGCCGAGCGCCGCGTCCGTGCGGAGGGTGATCTCCACGCACCGGATGCCGCCCTCGCTCAGGGCCGCGAACAGCTGTGGGCCGCTTGCCACGTCGTCAATGACGAGCACCGGCACGATGCCGGCCGATGCGACCGCAGCAGCGATGCTGTCAGTCATCGCTTCCGGAGGCGTGCCTTGCGACGACGCCGGCCCGGCTCGCGTCTTCACTGGCGAAAACTCCGCCGTTGGCCACGATGTCGGGCGTGATCTCCTCGAACACGATCCGCACGTCCTGCTGGCGTGCGCCGAGCGCGTCGACGGCGCTCTGCGTCACAGCCTCGACGAAGGTGCGGCGCTGGTCGATCGACCTGCCTGCGAGCAACTGCACGGTGATGTTCGGCACGGGTATTTCCTCTCGGGGTTCAACCGGTGCGACGGGAGTCGTACTGGTTGGTGAGCTGGCGTTGGGCTGCGAGCAGCAGATCGACGATCTCCTGCTCGCGGGATTCGGTCAGTCGGGCGAAGGGCACGGAGCAGCTGATCGCGTCCTTCGACGGGTGGCCGAATGGCAGGGTCACGGCGAAGCAGCGGAGGCCGAGTGTCGCCTCCTGGTCGTCGATCGCGTAGCCCGACCGGCGTACGCCCGCGAGGTGGTCGACGAGTGCCGCGGTGGTCGTGATCGTGTACTCGGTCGAAGGCGCGAGCGTCTCGGGCAGAATCGCGCGGATTCGCTCGTCGGGAAGCTCGGCGAGCATCGCCTTGCCGAGAGCCGTCGCGTGCGCCGGCAGACGTCGGCCGATCGCGGAGAACATGCGCAGCGGATGTTTCGACTCGCGCTTGGCCATATAGACGACTTCGCCGCCCTCGAGGCGGCCGAGGTGAACGGTCTCGCCTGTCGCGTCGGCGAGCTCGTCGAGCACTTCGGATGTGCGGGAAACGACCATGTCCTGCTCGACGTAGGACGCCCCGGTGATCAGGGCGTTGAGTCCGAGACGGTAGAAGGAGCGCGTCGGATCCGACTCCGCCCAGCCGCGATGCTCGAGCGTGCGCAGCAGGCCGTGCAGACTGCTCTTCGGAATCCCGAGGTCTTTCGACATAGTGACAAGGCCGCCCGAGCCGTGCGCACTGAGGTACTCCAGCACCTCGAGTGTGCGGTCGGCGGACTTGACCGGCATAAATTCGACATCCTCTTCATCTGCACTCACCCGTTCAGCATATCGGATGGCGTTCTTGTACTTGACTAAGTTCATCATCCGGCATATCGTCCAGATGTACAAGATGCTGGATGCCGTTCAAGGATGAAGACAGGCCCGTGACAAACATGCAGAGAATCACTACCCGCTACTCAAGCTCCCCTCGCCACGTCGATGGAGCCACGACCGATGAACTGCGCTCGCAGTTCCTCATCGAGTCCCTCTTCGCCGAGGGAGAATTCCGCGGCTCCTATATCCACGATGACCGGATGCTCGTTGCCGGCGCAGTGCCTGGTGACGACGATCTCGTGCCCTCCGGCTTCGAGGTGCTGGGCACCGAGTCCCTGCTCGAGCACCGCGAAGCGGGCATCATCAACCTCGGAGGCCCCGGCTCGGTCGTGGTCGACGGCACAGCTCACGACCTCGATAACTTCGACACGATCTACGTCGGTCGCGGATCCGAGATTGCGGTCCGGGGCAAGGGTGCCCGCTTCTATCTCGTCTCGGCCCTCGCGCACACCACCTACCCGACGCGCGTCATCCTGCGTTCGGAGGTCGAACCGGTTGTCATCAGCGACGACCGCGGTGCCGGCGCCCGACGCCTGTACCGCGTCATCTGGGGCGGCGGCGAGCCGACCTGCCAGCTGCAGATGGGCTTCACCGTCCTCGAGCCGCACTCGGTCTGGAACACGCTTCCGCCCCACCTGCATCCGCGTCGTACCGAGGTCTACCTCTACACCGACGTGCCCGCCGACGCGCGCGTTATGCACTTCATGGGCGAGCCGAGCAACACCCGCCACCTTGTCGTCGCTGACGGCGAGGCAGTGATCGCACCGGCCTGGAGCATCCACATGGGCGCGGGTACCGCGCCCTACAGCTTCGTCTGGGCGATGGCCGGTGAGAACACCGACTATGGCGACACCTCCGGTGTGCCCGTGACGGAACTAAGGTGAGCGCGCTCGCCCACTTTTCGCTCGAGGGGCGCACGGCCCTGGTCACGGGCGGGAGCCGAGGCATTGGCAAGGCAATCGCGCTGTCACTCGCGGACGCCGGGGCAGACGTCATCCTCGCGGTGCGCGACGGCAATGGCACCGACACCCAGAATGCCCTCACCGAACTCGGCCGATACGCCGGCACGGTCACCGTCGATCTTGCCGACGCGAGCGCGACCCACGCGGTGGCCACCGAGCTTGCGCACAGCCACACCATCGACATCCTGGTCAACAACGCCGGCCACATCAGCCGCGGACCGGCGATCGACGTCACCCCCGAGGATTGGGCCGGTGTCGTCGACGTGAACCTCACCGCGGCGTTCCTGCTCAGCCAGGCAATCGGTGCCGTGATGGTCGAACGCGGTCGCGGCAAAATCATCAACGTCGCCAGCCTGCTCTCGTTCCAGGGAGGCATCGGCGTGGCGAGCTATACCGCGAGCAAGCACGGTCTGCAGGGACTCACGAGAGCCCTCTCGAACGAATGGGCGGCGTCCGGTGTTCAGGTCAACGCGATCGCACCCGGCTACATAGCTACTGACAACACGGCCCCGCTTCGCTCAGACGAAGCGCGGGCCTCCGAGATCCTCGGCCGCATACCCAGCGGTCGGTGGGGTGAGGCGTCAGACATCGGAGGGGCCGCGATATTCCTCGCATCCTCCGCGTCTGACTATGTCACCGGGCACACCCTCGTCGTCGACGGCGGGTGGATGGCCAGATGACCAAACTGAATGGAGAAAGCACAGTGAACACAATGACGCGTTCGCACCGCGCGCTCGCCCTAGCGACCGCCGCTGCCGCACTGTTTGCGCTAGCCGGATGTAGCGCCGAAGGCGGAGGTGGAGGCGGCGGCGATGCAGCCTGCGCCCCCGAGGACATCACCTTCGTCGGCCAGGTCCGCAACGAAACCAACCCCTACGAGAAGTCGTGGCTCGACGGTGGCCAGGAGTTCGCTACCTCGGTCGACCTCGAGCAGAAGCGCCTCACGTACGACGGCGAGTCGCCGAAGCAGCTCGAGCAGATCCGACAGGAGCTCAGCACCGGCAACCCCGAGTGCATGGTGCTCAACGTTCTGACCAACACCGACGCCGACACGACTCCGGTCGTCAAGGCGGCACAGGATGCCGGCGCCTACGTCGTCACCCAGTGGAACAAGCCGGCCGACCTGCACCCGTGGGACGGCTACGACAAGTGGATCGCGCACATCACCTACGACGGCAAGGACTCCGGCTACCAGATCGCCGTCGCCCTGTTCGAGTCGATGGGTGGCAAGGGCGGCGTGATCGCCCTACAGGGCCAGGCCGCCAACGTGACCGCCGAGAACCGGTTCGCCGGCCTCGAGCAGGCACTGAGCGAGTACCCGGACATCAAGCTGCTCGACCAGCAGGCGGCCGACTGGGATCGCACCAAGGCCTTCGACACCACCGGAACGCTCCTCACCAAGCACGGTGACGCGATCGGCGGCGTCTGGGCTGCAAACGACGACATGGCGCTCGGCGCGTACAAGGCCCTCGAGGCAGCGAGCCGCGATGATGTCGGCGTCGTCGGCATCGACGCCGTCCCGGAGGCTGTGCAGGCCATCGCCGACGGCACCATGGTCGCGACCGTCTCGAGCGACGGCCCGTGGCAGGGTGGAATCGGCCTGGCGATGGGCTACTGCGCCCTGACCGGTGAGCTGGATGTAGCTGACCTGTCGAACGAGAACCGTGAGTTCTTCGCCGAGCAGGTGCTGATCACGACCGACAACTCGGCCGACTACCTCACGCCGAAGGCGAACCTTGCCGACTTCGAGTGCGGCAAGCTGTTCGACCGCGTCGCCGGCCCGCTGGAGTAGTGATGACAACCGTTCGGCCGGGGGAAGCACCCCCGGCCGGACGGGGCGACAGCGAGCGTCCCGTCCGGCCCAACCGTTTGGCCGCCTGGCGACGCTCCGACCGGATCAGCGTCTTCGGCCCACCCGTCGCCCTCGTTCTTCTGATCGTGGGCTTCTCGATCCTCAATCCCCAGTTCCGCACCATGGGCAACTTCCGCAGCATCCTCGACACTGCGGCCGTGCTCGCGGTCGTGGCCGTCGGGCTGACCTTCGTGCTGATGCTCGGCGCCATCGACCTCTCAGTCGAAGGCATCATGGCCGCGTCAGCGCTCTCTTTCGCGCTGCTGATCGCCAACAATCGCAACGACATAGACCTCGGCTTCTTCGCGGTCGTACTAGCGGTGGGAGTCGGTGCCGTGTTCGGCGGGGCCAACGGGCTGCTCTCGACACGATTGCGCATCCCGTCATTCATGACGACGCTCGGGGTCTCGGCGATCGGCATCGGGGTGGCGACTGTGCTGTTCGGCGGCGTGCAACCGACGATCCGATCCGCTGGCGTCACCGCGTGGGCCACCGGCGACATCGTCGGCCTCACGCCCCTCACCTTCGTCGCGGTCGGCGTGATCCTGCTCGGCGTCGGCCTCGAGCGGTACACCCGGTTCGGCCGGTACGCGCGGGTGGTCGGTGGCGCAGAGGACCTCGCGCTGCTGTCCGGTATCCCGGTCCGACGCTACAAGACCCTGGTGTTCGCATTCGCGGGTGCCATCTACGGGCTCGCCGGCGTGATGGTCACCATCAAGCTCGGCTCGGGCATCGTGGCCGTCGGAAGCGGTCTCAACTTCGCGGCGATCACCGCCGCTGTCATCGGTGGCACGCTGCTCTCGGGCGGCCGTGGCGGCGTGCTGCACTCCATCGTCGGAGTGCTCATCGTCTCTGTGCTCGCCAACGGCCTCGTGCTCATCGGGGTCGACTCCAACTTCCAGACCGCCGTGCAGGGCTTCGTCGTCGTCGCGGCGGTCGCCATCACGAACTGGCCCCTGCGCCGCAGATTGAGAGTCGTGAAATGACCGTCCAGGAGATGATTGCCGAGCCGCCGATGCTGGAGATCGTCGATCTTCGCAAGCGCTATTCCGAGACCATCGCCCTCGACGGCATCTCGTTCGAGGTGCGTCGCCACGAGGTCGTCGGCCTGATCGGGGAGAACGGGGCCGGCAAGTCGACGCTTCTGAAGTCGCTGATCGGTCTCGTGCAGCCCGACTCGGGCGAGATCCGGCTGCACGGGTCGAAGGTGAAACTGCGCTCGATCTCGCAGGCGGGTGCCGCGGGCATCGGCATGGTGTTCCAGGAGCAGTCGCTCATCCCGAACATCACCGTCGCCGAGAACATCCTGCTGGGCGCCGAGGGTTCGGGGGTGCGCGGCGGCTTCTACCGCTGGAAGGAGCTCGCGCGTCGAGCGCAGGTGCAGCTGGACAAGATCGGCTGCGACATCGACCCGCGGGCGATCACCGAGACTCTGAGCTTCGCCGACCGGCAGCTCGTCGAGATCGCCAAGGTCCTGGCCATCGAGGAACGCAGCAACGGTGAACCGGTGGTGCTGCTCGACGAGCCCACGTCGGTGCTCGACGCAGACGAGATCGAGCTGCTCTTCGCCCAGATCGAGCGACTGCGCAAGCACGCTTCCGTCGTCTTCGTATCGCACCGCCTCGACGAGGTACTGCGCATCTCCGACCGGGTCTACGTGCTGCGCAACGGCCAGACGGTCGGCGAGTACGACCCTGCGACGACGGATGCCGCCGAGCTCCACCGCATGATGATCGGCCGCGAGGCCCAGGGCAGCCACTACCACGAGGACCGTCAGCTCCCGGTGGCCGAGGCGCCGGTGCGCCTGAGTGTCACGGGCGCGACGCTCAAGGGCGTCTGCCAGGCCGTCTCGTTCGACATACGCAAGGGCGAGGTGCTGGGCCTGGCCGGCGTGCAGGGATCGGGCCGCGAGGAGCTGTGCCGCGCGCTGTTCGGCGCCATGGCCCTCACGAGTGGCCAGATCGCGGTCGACGGAAAGGTGGTCAACTTCTCCTCACCCCGCCCCGCAATCCGCGAGGGATTCGGCTTCGTCCCTGCCGAGCGTCGCACCGAGGGCATGGTCGCGACCATGTCGGTCGCCGAGAACATCACCCTGCCGCACATCGCGTCGGTCTCCCGGGGGCCGTTCCTGGACCGCCGAGCAGAGGCGACCGTGGTGAACCACTGGGTCGAATCGCTCCGGGTCAAGACGCCCACGACATCGGCCCCGCTCGCCTCGCTGTCGGGAGGCAACCAGCAGAAGGCAGTGCTTGCCCGCTGGATGGTGTCGGGCGACCTGCGCGTGCTGATCCTCGATCACCCGACGCGCGGCCTCGATGTCGGCGCCAAGTCAGAGGTGTACCGGCTCATCCGCGACCTCAGTGACCAGGGAATCGCAACGGTGCTGATGGCCGACAGCCTCGAGGAGACGATCGCCATGAGCCATCGCATCATCGTGATGAAAGACGGCGAGGTCGCGGCCGAGTTGGCCTGCGACCCCGGCGCGAAACCGAGCCCCGTCGACGTCCTGGAGGCGATGATATGACCACCGTGCACCCGCCCGGCATGAAGCCCACCGAGGCGATCACGACCATCGATTTGAGACGCACCCCCGGCATCCGTGCCCAGGTGCTGCGGTTTATGCCGATTGGAGTGCTTGCCCTCCTGATCATCTCGGTCTCTGTTGCGAACCCGAACTTCCTCCGGCCCAACAGCCTGCTCACCGCTCTCGACTCAGCAACGCCGCTGCTCGTACTTGCCGTCGGAGCGATGCTGGTCATCCTCTGTGGCAGCATCGACCTGTCCGTTGCCGCACTGGCGTCCATGTGCTCGGTATTGGTTGCCCTCTGGGTGCCCGCCCTGGGCGGCTGGGCGATACCGGCCGCAGCCCTGGCGGGCGCCATCGCCGGGTGTGTGCAGGGCCTCGTTCACGTGATCGCGCAGATTCCGTCGTTCATCGTCACTCTCGGCGGACTCGCCGTCTGGTCCGGCATCGGGCTCATCGTGTCCGGGGCATCGACCATCGGCGTGACGGGCAACGAGCTGGAGTGGGCCTTTATGCGGCTCGGCCCGGCCAAGATCCCCAGTGCGGCCTTGATCGCCTTCGCCGTCGTCGGCGTGTTCGCACTCCTGCTCTGGGCGACACCGCTCAAGCGCTGGTACGAGGCGATCGGCAACGCCGAGCCCGCGGCCGCCATCGCCGGCGTGCCCGTGTCCGCTCTCAAGATCGGCGCCTTCACCGCTTCGGGGCTGTGCGCCGGACTCGCGGGAGGACTGCTGGTCGCGCGCACCTACAGCGGCGCGCCGAACCTCGCCGACTCCCTGCTGCTGCCGGTAGTCGCCGCGATCGTCGTCGGCGGCACCGCGATCACGGGCGGCTACGGCGGGGTCGGACGTACGCTGATCGGAGTCCTGATCATCACCGTCCTGCGCGTCGGACTCTCCGTCGCCGGGGTCAACCCGTCGTACGAGCAGATCGTCTACGGATCCCTCGTCATCCTCGCAGTCTCCCTCACCATCGACCGTTCCAAATTCGCGTTCGTCAAATGACGACGCTCCACACTGAAAGGCACACCATGCCCACCATCGCTGTCCGTGACGACGTCACGGCGTACCTCGCCTCCCCGCGAAAGCTGCTCATTGACGGCCAGCTGGTCGACGCAGCCGACGGTCGCACCTTCGAGACGATCGACCCGGCTACTGCCAAGCCCCTGGCGACGGTTGCACAGGCCGGTATTCAGGATGTGCACCTGGCGGTGCAGGCTGCGCGGCGAGCGTTCGACGAGGGTTCGGCGTGGGACCGTTTCACCCCGCGTATGCGTGCGCGCCTGCTTTGGAAGATGGGAGACCTGCTCGAGGAGCACGCTGACGAATTTGCTCAGCTCGAGAGCCTCGACAACGGCAAGCCGGTCGGCTCGGCGAAGGACGGGGACGTCGCGACGGCTGCCGAGCTGTTCCGCTACTTCGCGGGATGGGCGACCAAGATGGAGGGCACCACGATCCCGATGTCGAGCGAGATCCGTCAGTTCCACGCCTACACTCGGCGCGAGCCGGTCGGAGTGGTCGCGGGCATCGTCCCCTGGAACTTTCCGCTCGTGATGGCGTGTTTCAAAGTCATCCCCGCGCTCACGGCCGGCAATACGGTTGTGCTGAAGCCCGCCGAGCAGACTCCTCTCACCGCGCTGCGTCTGGGCGAGCTCTTCCTCGAGGCGGGCCTTCCGGCCGGCGTACTCAACGTCGTTCCCGGTTTCGGCGATGCGGGAGCCGCCCTGTCGTCGCATCAGGACGTCGACAAGGTAGCCTTCACCGGGTCGACCGAGGTGGGCAAGAAGATCGTCGCCGCCGCCGGTGGCAACCTCAAGAAGGTGTCGCTCGAACTCGGCGGCAAGGCTCCGAACATCGTGTTCGCCGACGCCGACCTCGAGAAGGCGATCGTCGGATCCGCCCACGCCGCGTTCTTCAACCAGGGCCAGTGCTGCGTCAACGGCTCGCGCCTCTACGTGCACCGCGACGTCTACGACGAGGTGGTCGCGGGCGTCTCCGAGATCGCGAAGAAGATCCGGGTCGGCAACGGCTTCGACCCCGAGACCGAGATGGGCCCGCTGATCTCCGACGAGCAGTACACCAAGGTCGTCGGCTACCTGACCGGCGGTGCCGCAGAGGGCGCCACGGCCTCGGCCGGTGGTTCTGCCGTCGACCGCGATGGCTACTTCGTGCAGCCGACGGTCTTCACCGACGTGTCCGAGGAGATGGCGATCCAGACCGACGAGATCTTCGGCCCGGTCGTGACCGCCATTCCGTTCGACTCGACCGACGAGGTCGTGCGGGCCGCGAACAACACCCGGTACGGACTGGCTGCTGGTCTCTGGAGCCGTGACCTCGGCAACGCCCACAAGGTCGGAGCACGCCTTCGCGCGGGTACCGTCTGGCTCAACACCTGGCACGCCGATGACGTGACGCTGCCGCGTGGCGGTTACAAGGAGTCGGGTTGGGGTCGCGAGCTGGGCTCATTCGGCCTCGATGACTACACCGAGCTGAAGACCGTCATCGCCGAGCTGTAGACGGGTGACACCCCGCGGTGTCGTGATGAACCGGTATGAGGTGCAGCGTTAGCCGAGATGCGGCGCGGCCTGGTCGCCCTGGGGCAGCAGCTCGCTCTTCTTGCCGCGGATGAGGAACACCGCCAGCAGTGACGCAGCAATCATGGTGATCGCGGAGGCGATGAAGACCGCGGAGTAGCCATCGGTGAAAGCGGCAAACTGCGAGATTCCGGATGCCGCGGACTCCTCGGCCGCTTGTGCATAGATCGCGGTGAAGACCGAGAGTCCGATCGAGCCACCGATCTGCGTTGCCGCATTGACGGTCGCTGACGCGGCGCCGGCGTCGTGCGGGGCGACGCCGGTGAGGGCGAGATTCTGCAGCGGCACGAACAGGCCGGCGAGGCCGATTCCCAGCAGCACGAGTCCCGGAAGCACCTCGACGAAGTAGTTGCCGCCCGGGGTGATGAAGCTGAGGTACACGAGTCCGGCCGCCGCTAACAGCGGGCCGACGATCATCAGCAGGCGCGGGCCGATGGCCGGAAGCTGCTTGGTGAGGATCGGCACCGCGACCAGGATAACGACCGTCATCGCGACGTTGGCGAGGCCGGCGACGAGGGGCGTCATTCCCAGCACAATCTGGAAGTGGAAGGTGAGATAGAGCGTCGCGCCGATGAGCACGCTTCCGACGATGGCCTGGATGAGGAAGGCCCCGCCGCGCACTCGGTGCAGGATGACGCGCAACGGCAGCAGCGGCTGCGCGACCCGCGACTCGATCAGCACGAAGAGTGCCAGCAGCCCGACGCCGAGCGCGAGAAATCCGATCGTGTTGATCGATCCCCAGCCCTCCTCGGCGAGGCTGAAACCGTAGACGAGGGAGCCGAGGCCCAGCGCGACTGTGATGGTTCCCCACACGTCGTACCTGTTGTCGCCCTCAGCCTTGCTCTCGGTCAGGAAGAACGCCCCGCCAATCATGCCGAGAATGACGAAGATCACGTTCACCAGCAGGCACCAGCGCCAGCTCGTGAACTCGGTGAGCACGCCGCCGAGCAGCAGGCCGACGGCGGCACCGGTTCCGCCGATGATGCCGAAGACGGCGAAGGCCGTGTTGCGGTCCCGACCCGACGCGAAGGTCACGGTGAGCAGGGCGAGAGCAGCGGGGGCGAGTAGGGCAGCGAACAGCCCCTGCAGGCCGCGCGCGACGATCAGCTCGGTGCCGTTCTGGGCGAGTCCACCGAAGGCCGATGCGAGGCCGAAGCCGATCATCCCGACCATAAAGGCGCGCTTGCGTCCCCAGTAGTCGGCGATGCGGCCGCCGAGAAGAAGCAGCGCGCCGAAGACGAGAACGTAGGCAGTGATGACCCACTGGCGTTCGAGGTCGGAGAGCCCGAGTTCCTGCTGGGCCTGCGGCAAGGCGATGGTGACGATGGTCGCGTCGAGCACGACGACCAGTTGGGTGAGTGCCAGAACGGCGAGAGTCCACCAGCGGCGGTTGGTGGGCGGGTTTGCGGACATAAAAAAAGCCTCCAGGCTTCTAGAAAACGAAGTGCTGAAGGTTTCAAGCCTCTGACAGACAGGCACGGATGCCTGCGCCAATTACGATCGACATGATCGAACAGGCTTTCATACTAACGCATGAACTCCATTCGACTAGGCGCTGGCGGCGATCGTCTTGCGCATCACCGTCTTGCTCGTGCCGATATGGCGCTCGAAAGTGAAGCCCGCCTTCTCGAACATGGCGCGGGTGCCGTTGTGCAGAAATGAGGATGACGTTCGCTTGCCCTCGACCAGCTCGTTGGGGAACGACACCACCTCGCCGCCGCCTGCCTGAGCGATGAGCTGCAGGGCTCCCTCGAGAGCCTCGTACGCGACGCCCGATCGGCGGTGGTCGCGATCGACGAAGAAGCAGGTGATGCGCCACGGCCCGGGGTTCGGCTCGCCCGCGTCGTACTGCTTGCGGTGGTAGATATTGGGGAGCTCCTCCGGGCTGCCGAACTGGCACCACGCGATCGCGTCATCCCCGTCGAAGACCAGCGCGGCATGGGCGACCCCCTCGTGGACGAGACGCTCCTTGAACTCCACCCGCGGGTACTCGCTCTTGACGGTGTCGGCGGTGTCCGAGTGGAAGTACGAGCAATAGCACCCGCCCCACACTCCGTTGTGCTTGTCCGCGAGCGCCTGCCAGGCGGGGAAGGTCTCGGGTGTGAGCGGTTTGATCACGTGTGTGTCGATCATGCGACCATTGTGCGACTCATTGAACGCGGGTTCAATGGTTAGCGCTCGGCGAAACCCGCTGTCAGGATTCGGATCTGCGCCAGAACCGCCTGCACGCTGGCGCGCTCGAGGGTCTCGGGGCGAGCCAGGCAGTCGATGTGCCGACCGAGGCCCGGGTGCGCGAGGGGACGCAGAATCACGTCGGGGTGCTCGCGCAGGTCGGTTGTGTAGCGGGGCATGAGCGCGATGCATCCACTGGCCGCGACGACCGCGGCGGCGACCCGAAACTCATTGATGCGGTGCTGGATGCGCGGCTGACTTCCCCCGGCGCCCGCGATCACCGCGAGCGCCTGCTCAAGCGGGAAGCCCTCGTGCACCGCGACCCACCGCTGGTCGGCGAGATCCGCGGGGTCGATCGACGCTCTCGAGGCAAGCGGGTGGTCGCGTCGCACCGCAATGTCGAGCGGCTCGAACAGGAGGGGCTCGACCCGCACCGATGAAGGCCACGGCGGGCTGCCGACCAGCCGGTGCGCGAGCACGAGGTCGTGCCGTGCGGTGAGGCCGGGAAAGTCCTCCTGCGCCACATCGAAGTCGCTCACCCGTACCTGTGGCATGGCCGCGATCAGTGGGCCGAAGAGCGCGAGCCCCACGCTGTGGAAACCCGCCACGGAGACGGTGCCCGTCGGGTCGCCCTGAAAGTGGGCCACCGCCTGTTCGGCCCGTTCGAGCGCCACCTCCACGTCGATCGCGGCGGCCGCCAGCGCGCGACCGGCATCGGTGAGAGCGGTGCGACGTCCGTCCTTGAAGGTGAGCGGCACGGGGGAGCGGCGCTCAAGTGCACTGATCTGCTGCGAGACGGAGGACGGCGAGACGTGCATCGCCGCAGCGACTGCCGCGATGCTGCCGCGGTCGCCGAGCTCGCGGAGTGCGCGCAGTTGACCCAATTCCATAAGGTCAAACTAATCCATTCGTGCGAAAACTGCCGTCTTGTCTTACGCTCGCTGCCCGCCCAACCTAGACACGTGACTTCCCTCCTGGCGAGATACCGCGTCGACCTCCTCCTGCTCCTCGTCGCAGCCTCGTGGGGATCCACCTACCTGGTGGCCAAGGAGCTGGTTACGCCCGACTCCGTCGCCGCTCTCCTGGCGCTCCGTATGCTGCTCGCTGCCGCGGCGATGGCCGCGATAGTCATCGCACGGCGCACGAGGATCACCCGAGCGGAGTTGAGGGTGGGACTCATCCTCGGCGTACTGCTGGCGGCGGTTTTCGCGTTCGAGACCTTCGGCATCGCGCACACCTCGGCCACGAACGCGGGGCTGATCATCAGCCTGACGATCGTATTCACGCCCGTGCTCGAGTCCGTGACATCCCGTCGCCGGCTGTCCGGAAGGTTCTTTCTCGCCGCCGCGCTCGCCGTCATCGGTGTCGTGCTGCTCGCGGGCAACGGTGCACTCCGGCCGCCGAGCCTTGGTGACCTGCTGATTCTCGTGGCGGCGATCGTGCGCGCCGTGCACGTCACGGCGATGCACCGACTCAGCGCGAGACGCCCGATGGATTCGCTGCACCTCACCACGGTGCAACTCGCGACCTGCGCCGCCCTGTTCTCCGTGGCATCGCTATCCTCGGGCGGATCGATTCCGCAGTACATCGCGAACATGGATGCCGGCAGCGGCCTGCTCTTTCTCTACCTCGTGCTCGTCTGCACGGTTTTCGCCTTCTTCGTGCAGACCTGGGCGGTGCGGCGTACCTCGCCGTCACGGGTCAGCCTGCTGCTCGGCACGGAGCCGGTCTGGGCCGCCATCATCGGTATCACTATCGCCCAGGACAGCATGGGGCTCGCGGGATATCTCGGCATCGCCCTCATCCTCGCGGGTACCGCGTGGGGTCGGTCGGTCGAGCAGCGGCACCGCCTGGCTCCCGACATTCCTCCCGTGCACGAGGTAAACGCCAAGCCCCTCCTGCAACAACCGTTCCGTACACTGACCAGCAGGGCAGTCTCTGAATCGGAGGTCGACATGGCGACGACAATCAAGCGGCGGATCGCGCTGGTGGCGCACGACAACAAGAAGGCCGAGCTCATCCGCTGGGCGTCCTTCAATCGCGAGACGCTCGTGCATCACGACCTGTTTGCGACAGGCACCACGGGCACCCTGCTCGAGTTCGAACTGGGCCTGTCGGTAACGCGACTGCTGAGCGGCCCCGTCGGCGGCGACCAGCAGATCGGCGCCCTGATCGCCGAAGGCAAGATCGACCTGCTGATCTTCTTCTGGGATCCGCTCGAACCGCAGCCGCACGACCCCGACGTGAAGGCGCTACTGCGTATCGCCGCCGTCTGGAACACCGCCGTCGCGTGCAACATCTCGAGCGCGGACTTCATGATCTCGTCGCCGCTGCTCACCGGCGACTACGAATTCACCCGCCCCGACTTTGGGGATCGTCCGGCCGAGATCTTCGCCAGCGAGCCGGTCGCGCCGTAGCGACACTGTCGGCAGCCGCTCTGGTCTGCGACCATAAAACATGGCTGCTACCTCGCGCGACCGCGCCGTGCCGAACCTCCCTTCCCGCGACTTCGACGAGACCGAGTCCTTCTATGGCGGGTTCGGCTTTGAACGGCTGTTCCGTGACACCGGCTGGATGATCCTGACTCGGGGCAACCTGCACCTCGAGTTCTTCCCCTTGCCAGACCTGGATCCGCCATCGAGCAACTTCATGTGCTGCCTGAGAGTCGCCGATGTTGATGAGCTGTACGACTCGATGAGCGGTTCAGGCGTGCCGGTGGGAACGGTCGGGATGCCGCGACTTCATCCCGTGCGGATGCAGGATTGGGGTTTGCGGGCCGGATACCTCGTCGATATCGACGGAACGCAGCTCACGCTGATCGAACAGCGCGACTGAGGTCGCTACCGCCGCACCTTGAACGCGAGTTCCACGACCCACTTCGTTTTACGCGGCTCGGTGCGCGGGTCGGTCAGATAGGTTTCGAGACGAGACGCGAAGGCTTCGCCGGCAGGTTCGGGATGGGTATCGAGCACCAGACCCTGATCCTGGATCCAGCCATGCAGGGCTTTGTTCGCCGCCATCGACTTGTTGCGATAGGCAAGCACCGCATAGTCGCCCGCGGGCAGGACTCCCGCTCGCACCCGGTCGTCTGCCGGGCCGGTCGCCGCCACCCCGACTTCGACGTCCATGTCCGCGGCCATGTTGACGACGTGCAGGCGCAGGAAGAACGGGCCAGAGGGTTCGACGCCGCGCTGCGTGATCCACTCGACGAGTTCGGCGAGCAGCCGGTCGCGGTTCGACAGCATCGTGCGGAATGGAACGGTCTCGCGGATGCCGAGTGTTGCGACGTCACCGCGGCTCTCGAGGGCTGGACCGCTGACGATTTCGAGATCACTCACATCATGATTATGACCCGAGCGTCAGTCACTGGGAAGGTGCGGATATTCCGCCGAGCGCCCCTGGAAGGTCAGGATCGCCTCGTTGCGGATCACCCCATCCTCGATCTCGATGGCCCGGCGAATGGTCTCCGACTCCGCCCATGCCGTCGGCCCCTCCATCGCAACCCGCAGGAACGGCAGCAGTGCCTCGCTGATCTCCCAGGTCGTCGAGTTCCAGAGCAGGGACGGGCTGTGGTCCACGGCGTAGTAGTTGGTGGAATCGCCGACCGTGAACATCGGCTCGGCGAAGGTCGTGGGCACGGCCCAACCGAAGCCCATCCCTTCATCGACCGAGACATCGATGATGAGGCTGCCCGGGCGGAACGCGCCCAGGTCGTCGAGGGTCAGGTAGGTCAGCGGAGCATTCGGGTCCTGCAGCGTGCAGTTGACGACGATGTCGTTCTCCGCGAGGTAGGGCGCGAGATGCACCGGGCCGTCGTCGGTATTCACGATGCTCTCGAACGGCGCCTCATCGTTGTGTTCGAACTGGATGATGTCCACCGAGGGGATCGGGGATCCGACGGCCGCGACGTCCCGGTTGGTGAGCACTCGAACGTCGTGGATGCCGTGGGCGTTCAACGCGGTGACCGCGCCGCGTGCCGTCGCGCCGAACCCGATGACGATGGCGGTGAGGCGGCGGCCGTAGTCACCGGTCGAACCGCACAGCTGGAGGGCGTGGATCACCGAGCAGTAGCCGGCCAGCTCGTTGTTCTTGTGGAAGACGTGCAGCCCGAAGCCGCCGTCGGACTGCCAGTGGTTCATGGCCTCCCACGCGATCAGGGTCAGCTTCTTGTCGATGGCGAGCTGGGTGATCTCGCGGTCCTGCACGCAGTGTGGCCAGCCCCACAGCACCTGGCCGTCGCGCAGTTCGCGCAGGTCTTCGGCCTGCGGCTTCGGCAGCAGCACGACGTCCGCCTGGGCGATGATCTCCTCCCGGGTCGCCATCGCACCGACCAAAGGAGAAAGCTGGTCGTCGTGGATGCCGAAGCGTTCACCGTATCCGCGTTCGAGGATCATCAGATCGCGCAGGTCGGCGTCGATGCGCTCGAGGTGCGCGGGATGGATGGGCAGCCGGCGCTCGTCCGCCTTGCGCGACGTGGCCAGCACGCCGAGGCGCAGAAGTTCGGTTTTGCTCATACTGAACCCTACGCGCCACGGAGTTTTACACTGTCGGGATGACCGAACCGCTGGATCACGGACCGTTCTTTCACGGCACCAAAGCCGACCTCAGGGCGGGCGACCTGCTCACCGCCGGGTTCAACTCGAACTACCGGCCCGAGGTGGTGATGAACCACATCTACTTCACCGCCGTCGCGAACGGCGCGGGTCTTGCAGCCGAGCTGGCCCCGGGCGACGCCGAGCCGCGCGTCTACGAGATCGAGCCCACCGGAGAGTTCGAGAACGACCCGAACGTGACCGACAAGAAGTTTCCGGGCAACCCGACCCGCTCCTACCGCAGCGTCGAGCCGCTGCGTGTCGTGGGCGAGGTTACCGACTGGACGCGGCTGACACCCGAGGCTCTCGCCGCGTGGCACGAGCGGCTAGCGCACTTGCGCTCGGAGGCGCGGGGCGAGATCATCAACTGAGACACGAACGAACATCGTCGTGGCCGATCGACAGGGGGTGACATCCATGAACGCAGTATTCCCAGTGGGTGCCCCCGTCGACAGCATCGCGCGATTCGCGTAGTTGTGGCTGGGCGCCCCAACGCACATCGCGAAAGGCACTCCATGAATTCACTTTCTTACGACCGCGCGCTCGTTCTCGGCGGCGGCGGTTCCACCGGCAACGCCTGGCTGATCGGTCTGCTCGCCGGTCTCCATGATTCGGGGCTGGATATCACAACAGCCGACCTCACCGTGGGCACTTCTGCGGGCGCGACGGTCGCCGCACAGCTGGCCAGCGCGACACCGCCCGAGCTGTTCGCGAACATCCTTGACGCACCCCCGGTACCGCCCCGACCCGCCGCTGCCCGGCCGATGTCCGATCACCTCGAGCGATTCCGCAGCATCATCGCGGCATCTGCGGACATCGAGGATATGCGCCGCACGATGGGCGCAATCGCCCTCGAGAGCGACGCGACGGAACAGTGGCGCGGGATTGTGGCTGCCCGGTTCGGCGCGCGCGAGTGGCCGCACCGCAGGCTGCTGATCACGGCCGTGGACGCCACGACGGGTGAGCCGGTCATCTTCGACCGGGACAGCGGCATCGACCTCGTTGACGCCGTTGCGGCGAGCACGTCGGGCGGTGGCTCGGTCTTCACCATCGGCGAGGGCCGCTACATCGACGGCGGCTATCGTTCCAACGCCGAGAACGCGGATCTTGCTTCGGGATACGCCCGGGTGCTCGTGCTCTCGCCGCTGGGCGGCAGGTCGCTGCATCCGGTCGACTGGGGCACGCACCTCGCCAGCCAGGTCGACGACCTTCGCGCACAGGGAAGCACGGTCGAGATGGTTATCCCGCGCGACAGCGACAAGGGGCTGTTCGGCGCTCACGCGATGGACGCGTCCCTGCGTCCGGCCGCAGCGCGGGCGGGGCACGAGCAGGGTGGCGAGCTTGCCGACGCCCTCCGGGAGTTCTGGGGCTGAGCGCACGGGGTCCCACCCGACCATATCGAACAGCGATAGTTGGGTGAAGGCCTCGTCCGACAGGCAGGGTTGACTGTGAAAGGGGAGCCCGTGATCGTCATCCTGAACCGCGTTGTCGAGTTCGTCGAACAGCATCTTGTCGACGAGATCGATGTGAGCGGCCTCGCGAGTGATCTCGGCACCACCGAGTACCACCTGCGGCGCATGTTCTCGTCTCTCGCGGGTATGCCGCTGTCCGAATATATTCGGCGACGCAGGATGACGCTTGCCGCCGCCGAGCTCGGCGACGGCGACCTGTTAGGCATCGCGGTGCGTTACGGCTACGGATCGACCGAGGCATTCGGTCGGGCGTTCCGGGCGGTGCACGGCATCAGCCCGGCAGAGGCTCGGCGCAACGGCGGCCCCCTTCGCTCACAATCACAGCTCAGGTTCCGCCTGACCGTCGAAGGGACGAACCCCATGGACACTCGCATCACCAACCGACCCGCATTCCGGCTCGCCGGGCACTCCACTCGCGTGCCGCTCATCCATCGCGGCGCCAATCCGCACATCCAGGAGTTCATCGCCTCGCTGCCGTCCGCTGAGCACGCCCGACTCAAGGCGCTCAGCGACACCGAGCCAGCCGGACTGCTGCAGGTGAGCGCCGACGTCGACCCGGACTACACCGAGGGGAGCGAGCTCACCTACCTGCACGGGGTGGCCGTCACTGATGCGCCCGATGAACTCGACGTGATCGAGGTCGCGGCGGGGGAGTGGGCGGTATTCCGAACGTCGGGGGCGTACCCGGCAGCGCTACAGGAGACGTGGGCAGCGACGGCGACGGACTGGTTCCCCTCGAACCCGTGGCGGCTGCGAGAAGGCCCGTCGATCGTGGCCGTGCTCGACCGCGCGGAGGACTTCAGCACGGCGACGACCGATCTGTGGCTGCCCGTCGAACGCGACTAGCTGCGCTCGGCTCTTTCCGTTTCGGCGGAGGTGTCGACTGGCGCAACGTCGTCCGCTTCGAGATATTGGGCCGAGATGGTGCGGTACGACTTCGTGAGGAACGAGAGCAGCGCTATCGCCACCATGATCAGGCCGGCGACCAGGAAGACGAGGGCGATGCCGCGCGCCTGGCCATCTCCGAGCAGCCACCCCAGGGAGGCGCGGCCGGTGTCGGAATTCATGTACGGGATGATCAGGAACTCCGCGATCGGTGCGATGAGGAACGCGGTCACGGGTGCCGCCGCCGACTCGAACGCCGCCGCGAATCCGAAGACCCGTCCCTGCGTCTGGAACGGTACAACTTTCTGGATGATCGTCTGCTCGGCAGCCTCCATCGCCGGGATCAGCGTCATGTACAGCCAGATGCCCACCGCGTACAGCAGCCACCACTCGCGGATCGTGAACAGGGCACCGAGCGCGCCCATCACGACGGCGAGGGTGAGCAGGGTGCGGATCGGATTCTTGCCGAGCCCGAACTTCGCTACCAGCAGGCCGCCGATGATGAAGCCGGTCGACGAGATGCCGAGCACGATGCCCCACCACTCGACGGCGAACAGCTCGAGTCCGTAGGGATCCATCAGCGCCATGTACACGCCGCCGACCAGGTTGTTGAAGGTCGAGAAGATGATGAGGGCGAAGAGCCCCTTGGCCGCGCGCACCGCGGTGATGCTGCCGCGCAGGTCGATGAGGGGCTGGGAGCCGTCGCGCTCGGGCTCCTCTTCGGGGATGCGCAGGAAGAGCAGGTGCACCAGCGCCGCGGCCGAGAGGGCTACGGCGATGACGAGCGTCCAGCCCATCCCGAGCAGTCCGATGGAGAGACCGCTGAACACGCTCGTCACCATAAACGCGATGCCCTGCACCGTGCCCACGAGACCGTTGGCATTCGCGTGCCGGTCGACGGGTATCAGCAGCGTCACGACCGTGGACAGCGCGATGTTGCGCATGTTCTCGACGACTGCACCGATGAGGATGACGCCACTGAAGATCCAGAACATCGGACCACCGAGGTCGAGCAGGGTGGCCTCGGGGAACGCGACGAACAAGCCGTAACTGATTGCGAAGGCGACGACCGTGAACGCACCCGCGAACACCATGACCCGGTGCTTGCGGTGCCGATCGACGATCGTGCCGAACGCCATCGAGCAGATCGCGACCAGCAGCATGTAGGCGCCGCCGATGATGCCGGTCGCGAGCACGGACCTCGTCTCGAGGTATACCCAGAAGGTCAGCGCCCACCAGAGGTAGCTCGTGGTGACGTTCGCGACCGCGGTGTTGACGAGTACCTGCGCGAAGGTGCGCGCGCCATCGACCGGGGGCTGGTGGGTAGTTGCCGCAGTCATCGCACCATCCTATGTGGACAGTGTGAACATGTCGAGGGTTGGTTGTTGGCCGATAGAATCCGGCATGCCCAGTACCCACCAACTCGGCGACTACCTCCGAGCGCGCCGCGAACTCCTGCGACCCCACGACGTCGGACTGACCGAGGGTCCGGGTCGCCGCCGGGTCGCCGGACTGCGCCGGTCGGAGGTCGCCATTCTCGCCGGGATCAGCACCGAGTACTACGTGAAACTCGAGCAGGGCCAGGAGGCGAATCCGACGACGCAGGTGCTCGACGCACTGTCGCGGGCGTTGAAACTGGACGACACGGCGACCGTCTACCTGCACGCGCTTGTGAAGGCGACCGAGCGGCCCGCGCCGCAGGCCTCCTCCTCGGCTATCGACCGCACGCAGTGGCTCATCGACTCGTGGCCGATGACGGCGGCCATGGTGCTCGACCGGTACAACGATATTCTCGCCATGAACCCTCTGATGGCCGCCCTGGTCGCCGGCTACCGCCCGGGGCGCAACGCGCTCACCGTGCTGCTGACCGATCCAGAGCTGCGTGAGCTCTACCTGGAGTGGGAGGGACTCAGTGGCCGGTCGATCGGGCTGCTGCGTTCCCGCGTCGGCCTGGCCCCCGACCAGCCCCGTGTGCAGGAGCTGATCGCCGAGCTGACTCGCGACAGCCCTCGGTTCCGCGAGCTCTGGCGCCGCCACGACATCGAGGGAATGACCGAGGGCACTCACCCGATGAACCATCCGGAGGTGGGGCGGCTCGACCTGCACTACGCCCACCTGCCGCTCGTCGGCGCCGAGGACCACACGATCTTCCTCTACTACGCCGAACCGGGCACGCCCCACGAACTAGCACTGGCCCGCCTCGTCTCAGGCAGGTAGCCGCAGTACTAGCCACAGCCGGGGCACGCGGGGCGCAACCATCCACCCCTAGTCTCGCCCCATGGATCTGGGTCTCTCGGGAAAAGTCGCCGTCGTCACCGGAGCGAGCAAGGGCATCGGGCTGGCCATCACACAGGAGCTGGTCGCCGAGGGTGCACGGGTCATCGCCGGGTCGCGATCGTCGTCGCCGGAGCTCGATGAGCTAGTCGCGGCAGGATCCGTGTTGTTCGAGAGTGTTGATCTGTCGACTCCGGATGCCCCGGCTCGCCTCGTCGCGCGAGCCGCCGAGTGGGGCGGACTCGACATTCTCGTGAATAACGTTGGAGCCGTCACCTTCCGCTTCGAGGGTTTCCTCGCTATCACCGACGAGGAGTGGCTCGACACCATCAACCTGAGCTTCCTCGCCGCCGTGCGCACCACGCGTGCGGCGATCCCGCTGCTCGTAGAGCGTGGCGGTGGGAACGTCGTGACCATCGGATCCGTCAACGCTTTTTTGCCTGACCCGCCCGTCGTCGACTACTCGGCGGCGAAGGCCGCGGTCTGGAATCTCTCGAAATCGCTGTCGAAGGAGTTCGGCGACCGCAACATCCGCTTCAACACGATCAGCCCGGGGCCGGTCGCCACCCAGCTGTGGCTGGGCGAGAACGGGGTCGCTGCCACGGCCGCGAAGAACCTCGGGGTCGATTTTGAGACGGCCCGCGACACGGTCGTGGCCAGTCAAGGCGGCTTCTCCACCGGGCGTTTCACCCAGCCCGGTGAGGTGGCCGACCTCGTGCTGTTGCTCGCGAGCAATCGGGCCGGCAACGTGACCGGGTCCGACTTCCTCATCGACGGCGGGCTCATCAAGACCCTCTGATCCACCGAACCCATCAAGGAGAGCGCATGACCAAGCACGTCGTCTTCATCCACGGACTCTGGATCCACTCCGCCGCATGGAAGCCGTGGCAGGACCTGTTCGAGCAGAAGGGGTACACCACGGTCGCTCCCGGCTGGCCCGGCGACCTGGACACCGTCGAGGCGACGCGCGCCAACCCGGATGGGCTGAACGACCAGGGCATTGCAGAGATCTGCCACCACTACGCCGACATCATCGAGGGATTCGACGAGAAGCCGATCGTCGTCGGGCACTCCTTCGGCGGGCTGATCGCGCAGGAACTGCTCGCCAACGACCTGGTCGCCGCGGCGGTCGCGATCGACCCCGCGCCGATCAAGGGCGTTAAGGTCCTCCCTTTCTCGCAGCTGAAGTCGGGTTTCCCGGTGCTCGGCAACCCGGCCAATAAGTCCCGCACGGTGTCGCTCAACGTGAAGCAGTTCAAGTACGCGTTCGGGAACGTGCTGAGCGACGAGGAGTCGAACGCGCTGCACGCCGCGTGGACGATCCCCGGCCCGGGCCGCCCGTTGTTCGAGGACGCCGCCGCAAACTTCGTGCGCAATTCCCCGGCCGAGGTCGACACCCACACCGCCGTGCGCGGACCGCTGCTGCTGACCTCGGGCACCGAGGACCACACGGTGCCGAAAGTCGTAACGGTCGAGGTGTCGAAGCTCTACGCAGACAACACCGCGTCGGTCACCGAGTACCACGAGTACGAGGGCAAGGGGCACTCGCTCACCCTCGACGCCGGCTGGCGCGAGGTCGCCGACGACGTGCTCGCCTGGCTCGCGGCGAAGGGCTTCTAGCCCGGGAAACTCGTGCCTGCGAGCTCCTCCGAGGCCTGCCAGATGCGAGTGGCATCCTCCGTGCTGGTGAGCCGCGAGTACAGCTTCTGCGGTGCGGGCGCTCCGCCGAGCCGGGCGAACCCGCCCGGACCGTAGAACTGTCCGCTGCCGGTCGCTGCCATGAGGGCCGGCAGTCCCGCGCTCTCGGCGGTGCCGAGCAGGATGCCGCGCCGCGACAGTTCGCCGATGAGGCCGCGCCCGCCGGCCCGCGTTTCGCGACCGAGTTCCGGCCGCGCCGCGAGCAGGCTGGTCGGGGCGATGCCGGGGTGGGAGAGATTGCTGCGGATGCCCCAGCCTCCCGCCACGCTGCGGCGGTCGAGTTCGAGCCCGAATAGCCCGAACGCGATCTTCGACTGGCTGTAGGCGCGCATGCCGTTGTACGACTTCTCCCAGTTCAGGTCGTCCCAGTTGATGGCGCCCGAGTTCGCCGCAATGCTGATCTGCGAGGTGACCTTCGCCCGCCCGGCCCGCAGCAACGGCAGCAGCCCGGCGACGAGCGCGAAGTGGCCCAGGTGGTTGGTGCCGAACTGCAGCTCGAAGCCATCGGCGGTGGTCTGCCGCTGCGGGGGTGTCATGACTCCCGCATTGTTGATGAGCAGGTGCAGGGGCGCGCCCTCGTTGCTCAAGGTCTTGGCGAGAGACGCGACCGAGGCGAGGGAGGACAGGTCGAGATCACGCAGGGTGATCCTTGCGCCCGGGACATCCCGAACGATCGCGGCGACGGCGGCTTCGCCCTTCGTGCGATTGCGAACGGGCAGGATGACGTCTGCCCCGGCGGCCGCGAGTCTCGTCGCGATGCCGAGACCGATGCCGTCGCTGCCGCCGGTAACGAGGGCGCGCTTTCCGGTCAGGTCGGGGAGGGTGAAGGTGGGGGATGGCATGGATGCTCCAGTCGGTCGGTTGAGACAACCGTGTCGCAGCCCGGGAGATCTATACAGGGATGGGCGATCCGTGGATGCGCTCGCCGCCGGGCCGCAGAATGGGTGCATGGACATCGACCGCACCGGGCTCGCCGAGTTCCTCCGCCAACGCCGCGAAGCCCTGCAGCCCGAGGATGTCGGGCTCGGGCGCGGGCAACGGCGCCGCACCACCGGGCTCCGCCGCGAGGAGGTCGCCGCTCTCGCCTACATGTCCACCGACTACTACTCGCGGCTCGAGCAGGAGCGCGGACCGCAGCCCTCCGAGCAGATGGTCGCCGCGATCGCGCAGGGTCTGCACCTCTCCCGCGAAGAGCGGGATCACCTGTTCCGCCTCGCCGGCCACAACCCGCCGGCCACCGGTGCGGGCGGCGATCACATCAGCCCCGGCATGCTGCGCATCTTCGACCGCCTGCACGACACCCCGGCCGAGATCGTGACCGAGCTGGGTGAGACCCTCAAACAGACGCCGCTCGCGGTTGCGCTCACTGGAGACCTGGTCTCGCTGAAGGGGCCGTTCCGCAGCATCGGCTACCGCTGGTTCGTCGACCCCGCGACCCGGCTTCTCTATGCGCCGGATGACCACGCCCACCTCGGCCGGATGTTCGCGTCGGGCCTGCGCGAGCGCATCGCGGCCCGTGGCCCCGAGTCCCGCGCGGCCGAGCTGGCGCAGCTCCTGCTGGAGCAGAGCGCGGAGTTCCGCGACGTCTGGGCCACGCACGAGGTCGGCATCCGGCCGAACGCGGTCAAGCACTACGTACACCCCGAGGTCGGAGAGCTCGAACTCACCTGCCAGATTCTGCAGGATCCGGCCGACACCCACTCGCTGCTCGTCTACACGGCCATCCCGGGCAGCCCGAGTTATGAGCGACTGCAGCTGCTGTCAGTGATTGGGGCGCAGTCCCTGCGTTGACCTCAGCCTGATCGGGCCGGTCGACCGCGTCGACTGGCGCAAAGCTGCCCTGATCGCGTTGGCGGCCTCGAGAGCCGTGGGTCGCTCGAAGGGCTCCTGGCGCGTCATGTCCCGCAGCAGTGCACGCCAGCTTCGCCCGATTTGCTTCGGGATGACCGGCTCGCCCTCGACGCGCACCGCCGCGCCGTTGCGTCCCACGGTGGCGAAGCTGCGCTCCCCGGTGAAGCTCTCCAGCATGACGAGACCCAGGGAGTAGATGTCTGTCGCGGAGGTGAGCGGCTCATTGCGTGCCTGCTCAGGACTCAGGTAGGCGGTGGTGCCCTCGATGAGACCCGTCGGGCCCATGGCCCGTTCGCTGGTGACCGCGATTCCGAAATCTGTCAGTCGGGCGCGGGGTCGTGAGAGGGGTGTGCCGTAGTCGGTCAGCATGATGTTCGCCGGCGTGACATCGCGGTGCACGACGCCCTGGGCGTGCACGTAGTCGAGCGCCTCGGCCACCTCGAACGCCATCTCCGACACCTGCCTGCTGGACAGCGGGTGCTGGGCCAGGGCGGCCCGCAGGGTTCGGCCGCGAATGAGTTCCATCACGAGGAAGGGGCGCGGATCGTTCGCCGAGGAGTCGTCGATGCCCGCATCCACGATCGAGACGACGCCGTGGTGACTGAGCCGGGCCAGCAGCTCGATCTCCTCGCGGTAGCCGTCGAGGTCGACGCCGGCGTTGAAGACCTTGATCGCGACATCCCGACCCAGTGTGGTGTCTTTTCCGAGGTAGACGCGGGCGCTGCCGCCGCGCGCGATGAGCGACTGGGGGCGGTAGCGATCGAGGAGAAGAGGGGCAACGAGGGGTGTGGGGGTGACGGGGTTATTCATTGATACGCACCTTCGAATTGTAGGTGGCATGGTGCTGTCAGCCATCAGGTGTTGCTCTCACCCAGCAATTTGGGGGCATTGACGAGGTACTTGTTATTTGCAAGTATGTACTCCACAACCAACGAAGGAGTTCGCCATGCCCCAGATGTTCTTCAACTTCGCCGTCACCGACCTTGAGCGTGCAAAAGGCTTCTACTCCGCTCTCGGCTTCACGCTGAATCCCAACTTCTCTGACCACAACGCCGCGTGCTTCGTCGTCTCGGAGGACCACAACTACTTCATGGTGCACACCCGCGAGTACTTCCAGACCTTCACCGAGTTGCCGATTGGTGACCCGGCCGCGAACCCCACCTCCTCTGTCGCGATCTTCCTCGACACACGCGAAGCCGTCGACGCAGCCGTCGAAGCGGGCATTGCGGCCGGCGGCACGCAGCCCCAGGAAGCGACCGACTACGGCTTCATGTACCAGCGCGGCGTGACCGACCCCGACGGCAACATCCTCGACTTCGGCTGGATGGACCCGGTGGCCGCAGCGCAGGGGCCCGAGGCCCTCGCGAACCAGCAGGACTAGGTGGCCGCCCGCGACTACGGGCAGTACGGCGGGATCACCCGAGCCCTCGAGCTCGTGGGGGAGCGCTGGTCGCTGCTCATCGTGCGCGACCTGCTGGTCGGGCCGCGCCGTTACGGCGAGCTCGCCGGCGGGCTGGCGCGCATCCCGAGCAACATTCTCGCGGCGAGACTCAAGGACCTGCAGTCCGCGGGCGTCATCCGGCGGGTGCCGCACTCCCGCGTGATCGTTTACGAGCTCACGCCCTACGGTCGGGAGCTCGAGCCGGCCGTGCTCGCGCTGGGCGCCTGGGGATTCAAGGCCCTCGGCGACGCGCGCGAGGAGCAGGTCATCACGCCGGACTCGATGACCATGGACCTGCGCACCGCGTTCCGGTCGAACGTCGCGGCATCGTTGCCGTCCACCGCGTACGCGGCGCGAATCGGGGACGCCGAACTGTTCATCCGGGTCGACGGTCCCAGCCTCGAAGTCTCACGCGGCGACGGGCCGTCCGACCTGACCTTCGCCGCGGGGCCGGACATCCGCCGACTCATCTCGGGCGAGCTCGCCCCCGAGCACGCGATCGCGACCGGTGTGGTCGAGGTGCTCGGCGGTCGCGGCGCGCTGCTCGAGCGGTTCGCGAGCACCTTCCACCTGGCTGCCTAGGCCCACGCGGCCCGTCGCACGTCGTTCGCAAGGGTGACCGGCGAGGCGTCCGACGCATCCAGTACGAGGTCGTCGAGGGCCTCCTCCTCGAGGATCTTCGCCAGTTCCCCGGCCCGTGTGAGGTGCCACGTCATACCGTCGGGATCGTCGGCGTGTCGGCGGCGGATGCGCGCTTCCAGGACGTCGGGTCGGGCGACGAGGCGGCAGACGAACACACCAGTCGATCGCAGGGCAGCAACGTAGCGCCGTACCTCGTCTGCTTCCTCGATCACGCCGGCGACGATGAAACGCTCGGCGCCAGCCCGCCGGTAGTTCACCGCGATAGCCGCGAGATTCTCGAGCTCGAGTTCGTGGCGAAACGGGTCGTCGGGTGGCGCCGGATACAGACGCCGGATCGCGTCGAGGTCGATGATCGCGTGCGGTTCGGTCTCGAGCTCGCTCAGGGCCTCGGCGAGCGTGGTCTTGCCCACGCCGACCGTGCCGTTGATGAAGATGGTGTCCACGCGTCAGTTCTAGGCCAGATCTCGAACCGGGGCAACCGGGCTGAGCGCATCGGTTGCCCGTGAAGCGTCTATGCAGCGGCGAGGTCGGGCTGAGGCAGTCGTCCGCCTCGGCGCGGGGTGCGGGTGGCGTCGATGGAGGAGGGTGGCACGAACCAGGGCACGTTGTTTTCGACGGATACTGTCCAGCCGAGGTCGTGGATGGTGTGGTGGTGCCTGGAGCAGAGCATGACTCCGTTGCTGAGGTCGGTGGGTCCGCCGTCGGCCATCCACCATTTCATGTGGTGTGCTTCGGTGTAGCTCGGTGGTCGGCAGCAGCCGGGCCACCCGCAGCCTCCGTCGCGGTCGATGAGGGCGAGTTTCTGGGTTGTGGAGAAGAGCCGGCGGGAGAGCCCGAAGTCGAGGATCGCGCTGTTCGCGCCGAGTACCGCCGGGATGATGTTGGCGTCGGCTGCCATGACTCGGGCCACGGCGGCGGGGATGCTGTAGTCGCAGCCGTCGATGCTTGCGAGTCCGATGCCGGTCTGCAGCGATTCGAGCGACACGCGTACGACGACGGTGGTGGAGGGCAGCGGCACCTTCCGGTTGTCGCAGGCGATTCCGTGCCGGGCGAGGTCGACGATTGCATCGGCGGCGAGCTGGGCGAGGGGGAGCGCCGGGGTCTCGTCGGCGGGGGTGGCGGGAGCCGTGACATCCCGATCTTCGAACTGCGGCTTGCGGATGGCGGCACCCACGGCGGCATCGATGACCGCATCGACGTAGGCAGCGTTGACCGGGTCGAGTTCCATGACGTAGCGCTTCATGCCGGTGGCGAGTTGCGTGCGACGCAGGAAACGCTGGGCCGGGAGTTCTTCGGGAAGCACACCGTCGGGGTCGAGCGCATCACACCACCGCGCGGCAAGCTTGCGCACCATGTCGGCCGAGTTGTCGGTGGCGAACTCCACGAGCGCTGCCTCGGCGACCTCGAGGTCGTCGATTGCCGCTCGACTCGATACCGAGGAGAGAGCGCCCACAATGAATGAGGCCGCATCGAGGGAGATGTCGCCGAGCGCCGCGCCGACCGTGGGGAACGCTGCCGGGATCTCGCCGCCCAGCAACGACAGGCGCGGCTGCGTCGCCGCACCCAATCGGCAGAGCTGCCCGGCCGAGGACTGCGAGATGCGCCCGAGCTGGGCCACGAACGCCGCAGCACTCGTGCAGCCGTGCCTGCCGGCGAGACCGTCGGAGGCCTGCGACCGCGCAGACAGTTCGCCCGCGAGTTCGACGAGCCGGGCATCCACCTGCCGACGCAGCGCAAAGGCCTGCTCGAACTCGGCGAGGAGTTCGGCGTCGGTGAGGGTGGCTGAAGACATACCCCAATAATATCACCGGAGATGCAATACAGGCCCTGACCAGCATAATTTGTGAATAAGTCGCGCAGACGAAGGCTGTGGAGGAGAAGACACGCCACGCCCCTCCGAGCGTCGCGCAAAGCGGCCTAGTTCAGTCGGGCCAGTTTCGCGCGGGCGACGCTGTACGCACCGTAGGCGATGAAGCCGAGCCCGACCAGCGCGAGCAGTACCTGGCCGAACGGCAGGGCGGCGAGCGCCTTGAGTGCTCCGTCGAGACCGGTCGCCTTCTCCGGGTCGACCGTGAACGCGGCCACGATGAACAGCACGCCGACGATGAACAGTGCGATTCCCCGGGCGATGTAGCCGAACATCCCGAGCACACGAACGCCCTTGCCGGCCGTGCCGCCGGGCATCACGAGGTCCTCCTCGAAGCCCTTCGTTGCGCCCTTGTGCACCATGTAGGCACCGATTCCGCAGAACACCAGCCCGATCAGAACGATGAGGATGATGCCCCCGGGCGAGGCCATGAGCGTCGCGGTGAACGACGTCGACTGCTCTGAGCTGTCGCTGCCACCTCCGGTTGCGAAACTCACGGCGGCTGCGGCCAGGGCGAGGTAGGCGATTCCCTTGCCCGCGGAGACGACGATGGCTGCGACGCGCTTTTTCGTGTCCTGCTCGGTGACGAAGAAGGCCGCGATGAGATACCAGAGGCCGAGGGCGCCGAGCGCGACGGCCATCACCCAGAGCGCGACGAGTCCGCCGGGGTTGGACGCGATAGCCCCAAAGGCCCCCGACTGGTCGGCGCTGCCTCCGCCGCTGACCGCGATGCCGATCGCGATGATGCCGATCACGGCGTTCACCGCGCCGTTCACGGCGAAGCCGGCGCGTGCCGCGACGTTCAGTGCTGTGCTGTTGCGGGACGAGCGGGCGGCATTCTTCATGGTTGGGCTCATGTCGCCAGACTACGGGCGGCATCCCGAATGGGGAGCCCCTTGCGCGCGTCCATCCGGGTCGGTAGGCACCACGGATGTGTACAACGTCCACATGCACGCGCTACCGTCATGCCATGACAAAGCTCCGCGCCCACAACATCGCCATCTCCCTCGACGGTTTCGCGACCGGCGAGGACCGCACCTTCGAGGCGCCGTTCGGTCACGCCGGCCAGCGACTGATGCACTGGTTCTTCCCGACGCGAACCTTCGTGAGCGGGTCCGGCCACGAAGACGAAGCCGTCGGCGCTGGCACTACCGGGCTCGACGACGACTTCGCGAAGGCGACCAACGTCGGCATCGGCGCCGAGATCATGGGCCGCGGCAAGTTCGGTCCGCAGGAGGGCCCGTGGGAGGACGAGTCCTGGCGTGGCTGGTGGGGCGAGGAGCCGCCGTTCCACAGCCCGGTCGTCGTGCTCACTCACCACTCCCGGCCCGACCTGCTCGTCGGCGAAACGACCTTCCTGTTCCGGGATGCGTCACCCCGCGAGGCGCTGACTCTCGCGTCGGAGCAGGCCGGCGGACTCGACGTTCGACTCGGTGGCGGCCCGACCGTGATCCGCGAGTTCCTCGAAGCGGACCTCGTCGACTACCTGCACGTTGTGGTGTCGCCCGTCATCCTCGGCCGCGGCGTTCGCCTGTGGGATGGGCAGGAGGGTCTCGAGGAGCGGTTCGACATCACCACGACGTCGTCACCGTCCGGTGTCGCGCACATCGAGTTCACCCGAAAGCTGGCAGCGCCCTGAATTAGTTGACACCGGTCATCTATCGACATATAGTTGACGTAAATCAACTTTGTCATTGTAGGGATTCCTGTGTCTTCTTCTGTACCCCAGACCGATGAGAAGCGCCGCCAGCGCGAGATCCTCCTCGCTCTGTCCGGCCTTGTTATGGGCATGTTCGTCGCGGTGCTCTCCGGCACCGTCGTCTCCACCTCGCTGCCGCGCATCATCGCGGACCTTGGCGGAGACCAGGCCGGCTACACCTGGGTCATCACCGCGAGCCTGCTCGCTACCGCCGTCTCCACCCCGATCTGGGGAAAGTTGAGCGACCTGCTCGACCGCAAGCTGCTGCTGCAACTCTCGCTCGGCATCTTCGTCCTCGCGACGGCCGTCGCCGGATTCGCGCAGGACACCGCCACCCTCATCGCCCTCCGCGTGGTGCAGGGCATCGGTGTCGGTGGTCTCACATCCCTCGTCTTCGTCGCAGTCGCCCTCATCATCAGCCCGCGCGAGCGCGGCAAGTACATGGGGATCGTCGGCGGCGTGATGGCCGTCGCCACCATCGGCGGACCGCTGCTCGGTGGTGTCATCACCGACGCATTCGGCTGGCGCGCCAACTTCTTCATCGGCGTACCCTTCGCCGTTTTGGCGCTGATCATCATCCAGCGCACACTGCACCTGCCGCGCAGCTACCGTAAGGTGCGCATCGACTACCTCGGTGCCGCGCTGCTCGCCCTCGGAGTCTCGCTCCTGCTCATCTGGGTCTCCATGGGTGGCACCCAGTTCGAGTGGGACTCGATGATGAGCTACCTGCTGATCGGCGTCTCGGTCGTCTCGCTGCTCGCCTTCGTTCTCGTGGAGTTCATGGTGGCCGAGCCGATCGTGCCGATGTCGCTGTTCAAGAACCGCACTTTCACGCTCTCGGTCATCGCGAGCATCGCGGTCGGTGTGGCGATGTTCGCCACGAGTGTGTTCCTCGCGCAGTACTTCCAGCTCGCTCGCGGCGCCAACCCGACCCAGTCCGGACTGATGACGATCCCGATGGTCATCGGCCAGATGGGTGCCTCGATCCTGATCGGCCAGTTCATCAGCCGGTTCGGCGCGTGGAAGCGCTGGATGGTGCTCGGCTCCGTCATGATCCTCGCCGGCGTGAGCCTTATGGCGACGCTTGCCTACGACACCGACTTCCTGCTGGTCTCGGCGTACATGGTGCTTCTCGGTGCCGGCCTCGGCATGGTCATGCAGAACCTCACCCTTGTCGTGCAGAACGACACTCCGCCCGAGCAGCTCGGAGCCGCGAGTTCCAATGTGAGCTTCTTCCGCTCGGTGGCCGGTGCGATCGGTGTGACGGTGATGGGATCGATCCTGGCCAGCCAGGTCACCACCCACATCACCTCGTCGCTGAAGGACTTCGTTCCCTCCTCGCCCGCCGAGGTCACCGCGCTCAAGGAGCTCGCGACGGGAACGCTTCCCAACGTGAGCTCGCTGCCCGACGCAGTGCGCGTGATCGTCGAATCCGCCTACGGTGCGGGCATCGCCGACGCGTTCCTCGTCGCCGTTCCGCTCGCGCTGGTCAGCCTCATCGCGGTCATCTTCCTGCCCAACAAGCCGCTCTCCACCAAGACGGCGGCGCAGACCATCACCGAGAGCGCCGAGTCGTCGGCCATCGACCAGGCCGAGGCGGAGGTCGGGGCCACCACCACCGGAACGATCACCCTCGTGAACGCCGACGGCACCGAGCGCGTGACCTCGGCTAGCGGACGGTAACGTGTCCGTCATGACAGCGCCCGAGGCCCACAGCGATTCCGACCAGGCCATCGCTGACGTCGAAGAGCAGCTCGGTATGCTCTTCGGCCGGGCCCGGGCCGTCTGGAAGGACTCGGCGGCGCAGATTCATCCCGAACTGCAGCCTGTCGGGTACAAGCTCCTCAGCACCATCGTGCGCCTGGGAGAGACGAACGCTTTCGCGCTCACCCAGTTGCTCGAGACCGACAAGAGCGTCGTCAGTCGCCAGGTACGCGTGCTCGAAGACCTCGGCTTCGTGAGCAGTCGCGCCGACGAGAAGGACGGCCGGGCCCGCGTGCTCACCCCGACCCCCAACGCCGTGAGCAAGGTGCGCGCTATTCGGGGCGCCCAGCAGGAGCGACTGCGTGAACTGCTGCGCAGCCAGCCGGTCGACGACCTGCATGCCTTCGTGAACATGCTGCAGCTGATCAGCGGCAGCTGAGCCTCAATCCGCCGGGAGACGGTTGCGACGGATGCGCCGTACGACCAGCCACACGACGACCCCCGCAATCGCGACGTACACCGCGTAGTTGAGGTACCTCGAGTACTGCTCGATCAGGTTGTACTGGGTTCCGAGTGCTGCGCCCAGGGAGATGAGCAGGGTGTTCCAGAGCGCGCTGCCGGCAACGGTGAAGATCGAGAACGTGAGCAAGTTCATTCGAGCCGCACCCGCCGGCAGCGAGATGAGGCTCCGCACGCCGGGGATGAGCCGACCGAAGAACACGGCGGATCGCCCGTGGCGACCGAACCAGTCCGCCGCCTTCTCGAAGTCGGAGCGGTCTACGAGCGGCAGCTTCGACAGACCGCGGATCGACCGCTCGAGCCCCAGCTTCGCGCCCAGGAAGTACAGCAGCAGGGCACCGAGGTAGGCGCCGACAGTGCTCGTCACGATGACGAGTACGAGGTTCAGGTCGCCCTGCTGGGAGAGGAACCCCGCCAGTGGCAGAACGATCTCGCTCGGGATGGGCGGAAACACCGTCTCGAGCAACGTGAACAGGCCGACGCCCCACTCGCCGATGTTCTGCATGAGCGAGAGTGCGAAGCCCACGAGGCCGCCGATCTCCGAATCGGCGGGGGCGGCTGTGGCGATCACGAGACTCACTGCAGGCAAAATTCGTTGCCCTCGGGGTCGCGCATCATGATCGCGTATTCCTCGTAGGGGCCCCAGGAGCCGACCAGTTCCTTTTCGAGGGATGCGCCCAGCGCGACAAGCCGATCACGTTCGGTCTCGAGCTCGAGGCGTGAGGCCCGGCGATCCTCGAAGGGTGTTACGTCGATGTGCATTCGATTGCGCTGTCGGCGCTCGCGGTTGTAGCGGGTGAAGTAGAACCGCTGATGGTTCGGGTTGCCATCCCACGCCTCGGCGCGTTCGGCGATCTCCTCGTCACTCATTCCCGCCGTCCGGAGTTCCGCGAGTTCGTCTTCGGGCCAGCTGACCCACGTCGGATAGCCCATGACCGCCGCCCAGAAGTTGGCAAGCGCGGCCGGGTCTTCGGCGTGGATGGAGATGTTGGCGATCCGTGCGGTCATGGCATTGAGGATAGTCAGAGGGCGCTGAGGAACTCGTGAAGTGGCTGATCGCCCGCGTGCTCGTGCAGGTCGGCGATGTCGTCGAACACCGCGACGGCTCCCGCCTCGAGCAGTTCGGCGCGGCCGGTGCCGCCCGAGAGCAGGGCGATGCAGGGCACCCCGGCCTTGCCGGCCGCGATCACATCCCACACCGAGTCACCGATCATGACCGCCCGGTCACCAGCAACCTCACCCTTTTCGAGCGCAACGTGGATGATGTCCGGCTCGGGCTTCGCGGTCTCCACGTCGTCGGCGCTGGTCACAGCGTGCAGGTGCTCGTCGACATCCAGAACCTTCAGAAGCGCCTTCAGCTCCTCGGGCGGGGCGGACGTGGCGAGCACGACCCGCGCGCCCTCGCTTGCGAGCGCCTCGATGAACTCCCGCGCGCCGGCGAACAGCTCGAGGCGCGGAATCAGTGTCTCGAACACAGCGGAGTTGCGCGCTTTCGCCTCGTTCTTAACAGCATCGGACTCCGAGGTGATGAGCAGGTCAAGCAGCTTGCTCGAGTCGGCACCGATCGCGCGCTGGATGCGCCAGGCGGGAACCGTCAGCCCGGTTTGCTGAAAACCCTGCTGCCACGCGTCGACGTGCAGGAAGTTGGAGTCGACGAGTGTGCCGTCGATGTCGAGGAGCACTGCGAAGGGAGATGCCATCCGAGGACGCTACGCCCCACTGCCGACCGGTGGCCAGCCCCTTCGGGCGGTTGCCAGCTTCGTCACTACGGTTGAGGCATGACGAAGCCCGAGCCGCAGGATGACGACCACTGGCTCGTCATCAATGGACGCCGCTGGCGTCGCACCGACCCCGCGCTATCCGACGACCTCGTCGAGGCGCTGAAGTCCCACCTGGGGCGGGGTCGCTCCGCCGTCGGGGTGTCTCGTCGCGCGGGTGACGACGTGGCGACCGCTGCAGCGCGCAAGCGGGTCGGCCTCGCGAAGCACGGGCTGGGCGAGCGCGGTCCGCGCTGGTGGGATTCCGAGGTCGAGGACCGCATAGCGCGAGCGCGTGAGGCGCTCGCCGAGCTGGAGAAGCTCGACTAGCCGTCACCACTCCTCGCGGCGGCGCTCCTGGTCGACGACCGCCTCGCGATCCGCCAGTCGCCGCAGCCCGGCGAGGGGCTGGGCCATGCGGTGATTGCCTGCCAGCCGGGACTCGTTGCGGTCGAGGAAGGCCCAGTAGCCGGCCGTGAACGGGCAGGCGTTCTCGCCGACACGCACTTTGGGGTCGAAGCGGCAGCCGCCGCAGTAGTCCGACATGCGCGAGATGTACGCACCGCCCGCCGCGTAGGGCTTCGTCGCAACGATGCCGCCGTCGGCGTGCTGCGACATCCCGATCACATTGGCCGGCATGACCCAGGGTGTGCCGTCGACGAACATGTCGACGAACCAGTTGTTGAGGGCGACCGGGTCGTAGCCATGCTGCAGCGACCAGTTTCCGAGCACCATGAGGCGCTGGATGTGGTGAGCCCACCCGTGCCGGCGCATCCCGTCGATCGTCTCTCGCAGGCAGTTGGCGGTGATCAGGTCGGGGTCCAGTTGGAGGAAGGCCTCGGGCAGTGGCGTTGTGGCGTTCAGGTAATTGGAGCGCGTCGGGTAGCCCTCGCCAAGATGCCAGTACAGGTGCCAGACGTAGTCACGCCATCCCGAGATCTGCCGGACGAAGCCCTCGACGCTGTTGAGCGGCGCGTCCCCTGCGCGATAGCGCGCCTCTGCGGCATCGACCACCTCGCGCGGGTCGAGCAGGCCGAGGTTCATCGGCGCGCTGAGCAGCGAGTGCGCCATGGTCCAGTCACCCTGCAGCATCGCGTCTTCGTACGGGCCGAAGTCGGGCAGCCGGTAGCTGAGGAAGTCGTCGAGCGCGAGCCGGGCCTCGGCTCCGGTCGCGGCGAAGCGTCGCGGGCCGTCGTCGCCGACGAGCGTCACCGCGCCTTCGGCGACCCAGCGATCGAGGTCGGCTCGCACATCGGCGTCGATGTCGTCCTCCTCGGGCCACCACGGCGCCAGCCCGAGTGTCGGCGCCTTGGGTGGGGGCTGCCGGTTGTCGTGGTCGTAATTCCAGGTGCCGCCCACCGGGTCGGGCCCATTCATGAGGATGCCGGTACGCGCGCGCATGTCCCGGTAGAAGTCCTCCATCAGCAGGCGGGCGTTGCCGCGCGACTGCGCCCAGGTGCGAAAGTCCTCCTCGTTGGTGACGAACCCGCGACTCGGCAGCACGTGGATACCGCGCTCGCGAACGAAGCGCCGCGCGCTCCACGACGTCGGGTCGATGACCTCGAGGTCATCCCGCCCATCAACGACATCGGCGTACCGCTCGACCTGGTGGAACTCGACCCGGTCTCCGAGCTCGCGCACCCGGTGCCGCATCGCAGAGAGGATCAGGTGCGCCTTCGCGCGGTGCATCGGGCGCCGCGCGAACACCGACCTCGCCTCGATGATGAGGACGCGGGCGCCGTCATCGAACCGCTCCCCAAGCTGCCCGGCGAACAGCCACCTCGTGCGCTCGCTCACGGGTTCAGTCGAATGCGGATCGGCCCGTGAATCGTCGTCGGGTCGATGGGATTGCCGCCCTGGGTGATGGTGACGGTTCCGTCGGCGACCAGCCGCCGCGCGGCCAGGCGTGCCGGCTCCATGAGCTCTCGCCAGCCCTCGGGACGAACGGCTCGCGCGGCATCGGACGGGCAGATCGTGGCGCCCACCGCGCGCTTCGCGAGCAGCTCGAGGATCGCGGCTTCGAGAGCGGCATCCTCTTCGTGCTGGTCAGTCATCTCTTCAGGCTGCCACGTTCCGACAAAGATCTGCCCGGTTCGCGCGCACACCCGCCAATGTCACAGCCGAGCGCCACCAGGGCGCACCAAAGGACCTTCGGCCCTTACCGATTGTCGTCGCGCACGGGATCGTGTGTTCTCGGGCCTGTCAGGGCAACGAGAGCACACAACGGAGATGGGGTCGTGGCCAACACCATGAAGCGTGTAACGGCAGAAGAGTGGAATGCACTCAAGCAACGCTCACGCGTGGGGATATATGGGGGAGTACACTCCGAGGGCACGCACGCGAGTCACGACGAAGCGAGGCACGGTGAGCACATTCGAGAACCTCGACTTCCCCGACGCCCCCCGGTCGGATCTCGAGCGCACGATCAACGAACTCGTCGTGAGCGCACAGAGGGTTCTCGCCACCCAGGGCCGGCTGCGGCACCTGCTTGACGCCAACCGATCGGTCGTCGAGGAGCTCGACCTCGAACAGGTTCTCCGGCGCATCGTGGAAGCGGCTGTCACACTCGTCGGCGCCCAATTCGGCGCGCTCGGCGTCATCGCGCCTGATGGTCTTCTGGAGCAGTTCATCCACGTAGGCATTCCCGACAGCGACGCGCAGACCATCGGGCACCTGCCGCGAGGCCACGGCATCCTCGGTGCCGTGGTTAGTGCGGCGGCGCCCATTCGACTCGACAAGCTCGGGGCGGACTCGCGATCATCGGGGTTCCCCGCACATCATCCGGTGATGGATGGATTTCTCGGCGTCCCGATTCGCGTGCGCGGCGAGGTCTACGGCAACCTCTACCTCACCAACCCGGCCGCGGGCGCCTTCAGCCAGGAAGACGAGGATCTGGTCACGGCGCTCGCGGCGACCGCGGGCATCGCCATCGACAATGCACGACTGTTCGACGAGACACGACGACGCCAACGGTGGAGTGCTGCCACGGCTGCGGTGACCTCCGCGCTTCTGGCCGAGCCAGCGGTCGATGTGCTCGAGTTGATCGTCGAACACGTGGCGTCGGCGGTGGATGCGGATCGCGTGTATGTGGTCACCGATGATTCCGCCCTCGAGCACGGCCCCACCCTTCTTCTCTCCTTCTCCGCGACCGGACTCCCCATCGGTCTCATCACTATCGCTCGAGAGGTCGGAGCGCCGGCTTACGGCGCGGCCGAGACCGAGATGGCCACGGAATTCGCCGCGCAGGCGAGCCTCGCGATCGAGCTGGCTCGCGCTCGGGTCGATTCCGTGCAGTTGGAACTCGTACAAGACCGCAACCGGATCGCACGCGACCTGCACGACCATGTCATCCAGCGACTGTTCGCCTCAGGGCTCACCCTCCAATCCATGGTAGGCAGAGTGCCGTCGGATCTCCGCGGCGAGCTCGGAGACCAGGTGGACGCCATCGACTCCGCAATCGCGCAGATCCGCACCGCGGTGTTCACCCTCGGGTCGCGCTCGATCGCCGGGCCCCCGGGGCTGCGGAGCCGTATCCTCGAGGTCGTCAGCGAACTGACGCCGCATCTCGCGGCAACCCCGCGACTCACCTTCGGTGGCCCGGTCGACCTCATGATCGACGGGGATTTCGCCGCCGACGTCATCGCTGTCGTTCGCGAGGGCCTCAGCAACATCGCCCGGCACGCGGCCGCGGTCGACTCCAGCATCGACGTCTCGGTCTCGGGCGCGACCGTAGTCGTTCGCATCGAGGACGACGGTGTGGGCGTCCCGCAGGGCACCTCGCGTTCGAGTGGCACAGCGAACCTCGCTGATCGTGCCGCACGCTATGGCGGCACCTTCGCCCTTGATCCGCGCGCGCCGCGCGGCACGCTTCTCATCTGGACCGCTCCGATCACCGGTGACCCGTGATCCGTGTTTTCCTCGTCGATGACCACGAGATCGTGCGTCGGGGGATCGCCGGAATCATCGATGCGGCAGCCGACCTCGAAGTCGTCGGGGAGTCAGGTTCGGTTCGCGGCACCCTTGGCAGGGTCGCCGCGACGCTACCCGACGTCGTGGTGCTTGATGTGCAACTCGGCGACGGCAATGGAGTCGACCTCTGCCGCGATATCCGCTCGGCTTTCCCGGACATCGCCTGCCTGATGCTCACGGCTTTCGACGATGATGACGCGAGCCGTCTGGCGGTCCTCGCCGGCGCTGCGGGATACGTGCTGAAGGACATTCGGGGCAGGAACCTGCTGGATGGGATCCGGGTTGTAGCCGCCGGCCGGTCACTGCTCGCACCGGGTCTTCGCGATCGAGTCGCTGCCGAGTTGCATCGGCCGTCTCCCTCAGACCCGACCGGTGTGGACCTGACGCTGCGCGAGAGCCAGGTGCTGCAGCTCATCGCCGACGGACTCACCAACAGGCAGATCGGCGAGCGACTGGAGCTTGCCGAGAAAACCGTCAAGAACTACGTCTCAGCTCTGCTCGCGAAGCTCGGCATGGAGCGACGTACCCAGGCCGCGGTCTACGGTGCGCGGCTTGGGGACGAACGCCTCTAGGTCACCCGGCAAGACTCGTGCGGGGAAAGACGAAACGGTCGATCCGGATTCCCGTGATGTCCGTCGGAGTGATGCGAACGTAGTTGTATTTCGGCGCCGAGCTCCACGACACGAGCTTCATTACTCCGGATTCGACGATGTCGGCCTCTTCGGAGAGACGCGTCGCCCTGCCGTGGATCACAACGCTCCAGTGCCACCTCCCGTCGAATCCGTCAGCCTCAAAGGCCACGGCCGGGGCTGCGGTGAGATTGACGAGCTTCGTGCCGGGGGCGGAGCGGAATAGGATCGCCCCGTCGTGCACGAGATAGTTGACAGGAAAAATGTCGACCATCCCCTTGGCGCCGGTTGCGAGCCGGCCGAGCCCGACGGAATGCAGGTTGTTCCAGCACTCCGCCTCCGACAGCAGCTCGGTGTTGGCGGCACTGACCTGCATCAGCGAAGCCAGTTCTGCGTGCGCACTACGGGAAGGGTCTTCCAGATCTTTCCGAGCCCCCAGGTGTCACCGGCGGCTGTCGCAGCCACCACGATGAGTGCGAGCGCGTAGATCAGGTGGTAGTCGACGAGAGGGTTGGTGGATGACGCGTAAGCCGTGAAGGGCCATTCGGCGAGATACATCAGCACCATGATCACCGTGCCCGCAATCGCACTGATGCGCAGACCCACTCCGAGCATGACCGCGAGGCCGATGCCCAGCATCCCTGCCATAAACAGCACATCGGTCAGGGGACTCGCGATGCTCGCGAAGAAGCCCTTGAGGGGCCCCGTGACCGCCTCGCTCATGAGGAAGCCCTGGCTGGGTGTGCCGCCGTTGATCCAGGCGCGCTCGATGGGCGTCGAGAAGCCGAGACCGAAAGTCTTGTCGAGGAAAGCCCACAGGAAGATGAAGCCGGTGGCGAGACGGAGCGTGGCGAGAGTGTAGCGCGACGCGGTCTCGGTGCGTGGTCGGACGATAGCGGCGGCGGCCGTTATCGGCATGGACGTTGTGGCAAATGTTGCGGTCATCAGAAACTCATTTCCTTGGGCGACCACGGCCCGGCGGGAGCCGGATGATCGATGATGCAAGGGTGATGCCACAAGGGGATTGCCGTTAGGGCCGAAGGTCCTGCGCCTTCAGCATCATGAGATGACGGTGTTTCCGAGGAGCGAACCGGCCAGGAATGTCGCCGCTAGTGCGATTCCGCCACCCACGACCACACGGAAGGTCGAGCGCATAACGGGGCTTCCACCGATACGGGCGCTCGTCGCTCCCGTGACGGCGAGCGCCAGTAGCACGGCCGCGAACGTGACCGGAATCCGCACATCTGCGGGGGGAAGAAGGATTGCGAGCATCGGAAGAGCTGCCCCGATGAGGAATGCCGCTGCTGACGCGCCTGCCGCCTGCCATGCGCTCACGACATCGGTTTCACTGATTCCAAGCTCAGCCTCGAGGTGTGCGCTCAAAGCGTCGTGAGCCGTCAACTCTGTGGCGACCGCCCTCGCTGTTTCTCGGGAGAGCCCTTTCGCTTCGTAGAGCTGGGCGAGCTCGACGAGTTCCTCCTCCGGCTGGTCGACGAGTTCGCGGCGCTCCATCGCGATCAGCGCGCGCTGGCTGTCTCGCTGGCTGCTCACCGAGACGTATTCCCCCAGGGCCATGGAGATTGCACCGCCCACGAGGCCGGCCGTGCCCGCCGTGACGATCGGACCAAGGGTCGACGTCGCTCCTGCCACACCTACGACGATGGCGGCAACCGAGACAATGCCGTCATTCGCACCGAGAACCCCGGCGCGAAGCCAGTTGAGTCGTCCGGCGAGACCGGAATCGTGCGATTCGTTCGCGTGGGACGCGGGCCTGGGTGCTGCGGTCATGGGGCCCAGCCAACCACTTCGACATGGAATGTCCTAAGTTGCGTCGCGTCGATGGGCAACTGACGGGTTTCAGCCACTCTTCGACGAGTACCTGCCGCACCTGACCAGGTGTCGGTGCACGAGGCCACAATGAGAGCGTGAATCGCCGCGCCCTCCTCCTCTTCGCCGCCCTCGGGCTGGCCTGGGGCATCCCGTACCTGTTCATCAAGATCGCCGTGGCGGAGCTTGAGCCGGCCATGGTGGTGCTGGCGCGCTCGGGACTCGCGGCCATCCTTTTGCTGCCTCTCGCGTTCTATCGTCGCGAGGTCTGGGTCGTGATCAAGCGCTGGAAGCCGATGCTCGCGTACACGATCATCGAGATCGTGGTGCCGTGGTACTTCCTGAGTTCGGCCGAACGCAACCTGCCCAGCTCGACGGCCGGGCTGCTGCTCGCCGCCGTTCCGCTCGCCGGTGTCGCGATCGCTTTCTTCATGGGTCGGCCCGCAAAGCTGTCGGGTCTCAACTGGCTCGGCATCGTGATCGGGATGATCGGGGTCGCTGCCCTCGTCGGCCTCGATGTCGGCGGGTCCGACCTCCCCAGCGTGCTCGAGATGGCCATTGTGGTCATCGGTTACGCGCTCGGTCCGGCGATCCTCTCGCGGTACATGCCCGACCTCCCCGGAGTCGGGGTCGTGGCGGTATCCCTCGCCGGGGCCGCGATCTTCTACGTGCCGGTCGTACTGCTGACGGGCGCATGGCCGACCGCGATGCCGTCGACCGAGGTCATCGTCGCGATCGTCGTGCTGGCCGTGATCTGCAGCGCCCTCGCCTTTGTGCTCATGATCGCCCTCATCTCCGAGATCGGGCCGGTCAGGACGACGGCCATCACCTACGTCAATCCGGCCGTCGCCATTCTTGCGGGGGTGGTCGTGCTGAATGAGCGCATCACCGTGTGGACGATCATCGGGTTCGTGCTGGTGCTCTCGGGTTCCTACCTGGTCACGCGTCACCAACGCGAAGTCGTGCCCGTGGCCGGACCGGAAGAGGCATCCGCGCGGTTGGAGTAGCTCAGGCCTGCGAGTCGGCCCAGCCCGCCACGTCGACCCCGTGATTGTCGGGGGAGGCGAGAGTCCACCACTTGGGGGCGTACGTGTCGTTGACGATGCGCCCGCCCGCCGCCACGGCTGCCTGCACCCGCTTCTCGGCCTGGTCGGCCGGCACGGACACGTCGATGTGCGTGCGCCCGCGACCCGGCCTCGGGGAGTTCAGTTCGTGGAACCACAGGTGCGGCCCACGACGGAGTGGGTCGATCAGGTCCTCATCGAGCAGGCGGTCGTAGCCGGTGATCGCCTCCCAGAAGGGGCGAGTGTCGACGTCGGTGTCCTGCGCGATGGCGATGCCGATGAACATAAGCCTGCTCGGGTCGGCCTCCAAGCCCAGCCCGTGGGCCGCTTCGCTGATGGCGGCGGCGAGCTCGGCGTCCTTGTGGCTGAGCGCGCCATTGCGCTGGGAGGCGGTGCGCACGGTGACACCCTCCGCACGCAGGTCGACGTCGGGGTTGTGACCGATGCGCGTCGAGATCTCGGCGATGGCTGAGACGAACTCGGCACCCTGCACAAACGAGGTGGTCGAGTAGAAGGCCTGCGCGCCCCAGAACAGCACGCGCCAGTCTTCGACTCCCGGGCTGGCGTGAAACTCCAGCGGCTGGATCTGCGGATACTGCGATTCGTCGTCCATGTCATCCTCCCGTTGTGAGGCGACGTTAGTAGCACCCGCCGACGTTGGAAAGGGCTTACCGGCCGGCCAGGTACTCGGCCGCGAGTCGCTTGGGCGCCCGGCAGAGCCACGCCTCGATGAGCACCTCGTTCAACTGGTCAAGGCTCACCCTGTCGAGAATTACGAGCACTGCAGGATACTCGGCGTAGCGCGGCATGGTGAAGAACACCTCGGGATCGCTGCCGATGAGCCCGAGCTTGTCCGCGAGGTCGGGTACGAGCACGCCGAGCAGGTCGCCGGTGGGCATCGCGTCGCCGAGTTCCTCCAGGTCGCGCCTGCGCACGGGCCGCTCGTATGCGAAGTACCTGCGGCTGATCTCCCACTTGAGGCCATTGGTGTCCGATCCCTCGACCACGCGGGGCAGGGAGAGGGCGAGCCTGCTCACGTCATCCCACGTCGCCATGCCACACAGGGTACGCCCGACCTGCGACTCAGGGGAGGGGAGGCTGCCAGCCCTCTTCATCGCGAATGGCGGAGCTGATGCGTCGCGAGATTTCGCGCAGCTGGCGCGCCTGTGCCCGGGTGAGGGTATCGAGCACGAGGCGGCGAACGGTCTCGGCGTGCCCCGGACTCGCCAGCTCGTAGCGCTCCAATCCGGACTCGGTGAGCGCGGCCAGGGTTGATCGGCCGTCGGACGGATCGGGGGTTCGGGCCACCCAACCGCGCTTCTCTAACCGAAGCACCGCGCGCGACAGACGGGACAGGGAACTGTTGGCGAAACCGGCGAGCACGCTCATGCGCAGCGTGCGGTCGGGGGCAGTGGCGAGGGCGAACAGAATGCCGTACTCGAAATGGGTGAGCTCGGCGTCGCGCTGCAGCTGCGCGTCGAGGGCGGGCGGCAGCCACTCGAGCACCGTCGCGAGGGTCGACCAGGTCGCGAGGTCCTCGCCATCCAGTGCATCAGTCATACGCCAAGCGTAAACCATTAACTTGACCAGTCAAGTAAACCGCCCTATCGTTCACGTGACTGAGCAAGTAAATCGAAGGGAAGTCATGGACCTGCAAGCGACCGGCAAGCGCGCCTTTGTGAGTGGCTCGACCCAGGGGATCGGCTACGCGATCGCCGAGGCCCTCCTCGGAGAGGGCGTCGACGTGGTGATCAACGGGCGAACGGAGGCCCGGGTGCGTGAGGCGGTAGCAAGGCTGCGGCTGGGACATCCCGAAGCAGTGGTGTCGGGTCTCGCCGCAGACTTCGCAGACCCGTCACAGGTGCAGGCGATCCTGGGCGCGCTGGGCGACGTCGACATCCTGGTCAACAACGTCGGGTTGTTCGAGGTGACGCCGTTCGATGCGATTGTGGATGACGACTGGCAGCGCTACCTCGAAGTGAACCTCATGAGCGCGGTGCGGCTGTCGCGACACGTGCTGCCCGGCATGCTCAACCGCGGCTGGGGTCGGGTGATCATGGTCGCGAGTGAGTCGGGCGTGAACGTTCCCGCCGACATGGTGCACTACGGCGTGACCAAGGCGGGTCTGATCGCGCTCGGCAACGGCCTCGCGAAGCTGACCCGTGGCACGGAAGTCACGGTCAACACGATCCTCGGAGGGCCGACCTACTCCGATGGCGTCGCGGCAGCCGTCGAACAAATCGCCACAGCGCAGGGCATGGCCGCCGACGACCTCAAGGGTGCTATCGCCGCCGGCAACCAGACTTCGCTCGTGCAGCGCTTCCTCGAGCCGGGTGAGATCGCGAACCTCGCGCTATACCTCGCAAGCCCGCGGTCGTCGGCGACTAACGGCGCCGCCCTCCGCGCCGACGGCGGCGTTCTCACGACAATGTTCTAGGGCAGAGGCCCGCGACGGGCCACGATGCCGGCGAACAGGGCGTGCAGCAACGGGATGACGGACAGCCACATGAGCACTGTGCCGAAGACCGCATCGTCGGAGCGAAGCACAATGCCGCCGATCAGAAGAGCGGCGAACAGCACTGCGGAGATGAGCTGGCGTCCCGTGCGCTCGAGCATGCCGAGGCGCCGGTCGAGGCGCGGCGTCTGAACCGCTACGCGGCCCTCCTCGACGCGGGTTGTGAGGTCGTCGAGACGCTGGGGGAGTCGCGCGAGCACGCCGGCGACCGACACGACCTGTTTCGCGACGTCCTGCACGAGGTTGCCGCCCTCGGAGCGGATCAGCTGGGCCGAGTACGGCTCCACGGCATCCCAGATGTTGAAGGCCGGATCGAGCGAGCTGCACAGCCCCGAAGTGAGCGACATCGCGCGCACGATCAGCAGGAAGTTCTCCGGCAACTGGAACGGCAGCGTTCGCACCACATCGCTGAACTCGTTGGCAAAGGCGCGGAACTCGCGCGGATCGACCTCCTGCAACTCGGCGAAGCCCATGCCGCCGAAGCGGGAGAACAGCTTCGTCATGGCGCGTTCGAGCTCGGTCGTGTCGGCGGATGGCAGCAGCACGCCGACCTGACGGATGCCGTCGACCATGCCGCGGCCGTCGCGCGACGCCGCGGCGATGAGCAGCTGGCGCAGTCCCTGCCGCAGGCCGTCTGGCACTTCGCCCATCATGCCGAAGTCGATGAAGGTGAACTGCCACTTCCGTTCGCCCTCGGTGAGCGGGGTGATGAAGATGTTGCCGGGATGCGGGTCGGCGTGGAAGAAGCCGTGCGTGAACAGCTGGTCGAACATCACCGCGGCGAACTCGTGCGCGACCTCGCTCGGGTCGATGCCGGCCGCGCGCAGGGCGACGGCGTCGTTGGACTTGATGGCAGTGACATCCTGCATCGTCAGCACACGCCGGGTGGTGCGCTCCCAGACCAGCTGGGGCACACCGACGCGGGCGTCGCCGGCGAAGTTCTGCGCGAAGCGTTCGCCGTTCTGCGCTTCGTGCAGGTAGTCGATCTCCTCGAGGCTCGTGTGCGCGAATTCTTCGACGAGGGCGGGCATGTCGACCCGGTCGGAGACGAGTCGCACCCGGCTCAGCCAGCCGCCGACCTTGCGAAGCGCCAAAAGGTCGACGTCCACGATCTGGTCGATACCCGGACGCTGGATCTTGATGATGACGTCGAGCAGGCCGCTCTCGGCGGCGTCGGCTTCGGACAGGCGGGCGCGATGCGCCTGGCCGAGGGATGCCGCGGCTACCGGCACCGGATCGACGAACGGGAACGCCCGCTCGAGCGACACCCCGAGTTCGGCTTCCGCCAGCGTTCGGATGGCCGGGAAGGCGACCGGCGGCACCTCGTCCTGCAGCCCCTCGAGCTCGCTCGTGACTTCGGGCGGCAGTACGTCGAGGCGCGACGACATGAACTGCCCCACCTTGATCATGAGACCGCCGAGGTCGATCGCTAGCACCCGGAAGCGCCGGGCGATGTGCAGCATGCGGCGCGAACGGGTGCGATCGGCGAGAACCTGCAGCCCGAGGCGAGGCAGGAACAGCTCGTACCACCAGGTTTGAACGAGATAGCGCGACGCAAACCGCAGGATCCTGCGGTAGCGGGCGCGCATGCTCCGGGCGTCGGTCAATTGTTCTCCTTGCCGACGTGCTGGAGGCACTCGGTCAGTCCTGGGCGAGGATGGAGTAGAGCTTACGTCGAGCTTCGTCGAGCACGGCGACGGCCTCGTTCACCTGGGCGGGCTTGCCGGTGCGACCGACCTGCGCGACAGCCTGGGCGAGGTCGATGCCGGCCTTCGGCAGGGCGCCGTGGCGGGCACCCGTGCGCGACTCCTGCGTCTCCCACGGGGCAGAGCCCGCGGTGTCGGCGACGAGGCGACCTTCGGGGGTGAGCGAATACGTCTTGCGACCGTTCGACTCCTCGGCGAGGATCAGTCCCTCATCCGCAAGCAGCTGCAGCGTCGGGTAGACCGAGCCGGGGCTGGGCTTCCATGCGCCACCGCTGCGCTCCTCGATCTCGGCCATGATCTGGTAACCGTGCATCGGCCGCTCGGCGAGAATCGCGAGTACTGCAGCGCGCACGTCGCCGCGTCCCATGCGGGAGCTGGCCTTCTGCTCGAACTGGCCGCGCAGCTGCTCCATCGCCTCCCACACCGCGGTGCCGGGCCAGCCGTCGCCTTTGCGTGAGTCGCTCGTGAATGGGTTGCTCATGATGACCTCCTGATTGTGGGTTCGCCTGCGCTCAACGATATATCGGAGCGTGCCCGTATTGCCGGGTTTCCGGGAACTGGAGGCAGTCGTTCAGCTTTCGATCACAGCCACCGGCGTTTCTTGAACACTCGCCAGAGGATGAACCCACTCACGAACATGGCAGCGAGCGCGATGGGGTAGCCGAGTGGCCAGTCCAACTCGGGCATGAAGGTGAAGTTCATGCCGTAGATCGTGCCGATGAGCGCAGGGGCGAACAGGATGGCCGCCCAGGACGAGATCTTCTTGACTTCCTCGTTCTGCGCTAGTGCGGCCTCTGACATCCTGCGCGTCTCTTCGTTCTGCTTCTGGCTGACGAGTGTGGAGTGCACGGTGAGTGCATTCTCGAGCAGCGAGCGGAAGGAGTGTGTCCGCTCAGTTATGCGGACCGCGTGGTCGAGGATGTCCCGGAGTGAACGCTGCAGCTCGATGTCGACCTTGTACTTGTCGGATCCCCTCTGCAGGGACTCGAGCATGTCGCGCAATGGCGCCGCCGCGCGCTGGAAGGCGATCACCTCGCGCAGCAGTTGGAAGATGCGACGGGAGACCTGGGTGTCGTTGCCGAACAGCTGGTCCTGAATCTCGTCGATGTCGTTCTCGAGCCCGGCGATGACCGGGATGTACCCATCGACCACATCGTCGAGCACAGCGTAGAGAACCGCTTCCGGGCCAAGGCAGAGCAGCTCGGGTTCTGCTTCTAGCCGCTTGCGAATCGATTTGAGGTCCGGGTTCTCCGCGTGACGGATGGTGACAACGAAGCCGGGACCGATGAAGAGGTGCACCTCTCCGAACTCGACGGACTCCTCCGCGTCGAGGTAGCGTGCCGGCCTCAGCACGATGAAAAGGGTGTCGCCGTAACGCTCGAGCTTCGCGCGCTGGTGCCCTTTTAATGCATCCTCGACTGCGAGCGGGTGCAGGCTGAACTCGGTCGCGACGGAACGGATCTCCTCCGGGTCCGGACGATACAGCCCGATCCACGCCATGCCGTCTCGCTCCCGCATCAGCTCGTACGTCTCGTCGAGGGTGTCGGGGTTGCCGGTGCGTTTACCCTGCACGTAGATGCCGTTGTCGATGAGAGCCATGAGTTTCCGATCGTTCAGCTGGTCTTGACAGTGTGGAGCAGTGAAATGCCCTGGCAAGGCACAACGATGAGGTCGCCTCGCGAGACGTCTGCCGGCAGGTCGGTGGCGAATCCAAAGGCGCCCGGGGTGGCGCACTCGAGCACGACCGATGCCCGGTACGCGCCCGATCGACGTCCGATGAGGCGGGTCTCGGTGAGGTCGGTTGAGCAGCCGCTCAGGTCGGCGTTGATGGTCACGTGGAGCCTCAGGTCGCTGCGCCACTCAGCCGACTGCACCTCGGCGACCACCACTGACGCGAGTTCGCCCTTCGACGGTTCGCTGTGCGGGTGTGCGGGATGTGCCTCATCGTTATGCACGCACGGGGTGCCGCAGATCTCAGCGAGCCGCACCAGGGAAACTGCGGCGATGATCACGTCGTCCTCGGTGATAACGGTGTGGGCCGGCCAGGCTTCACTTGCCTCGACGGGGTTCTGTGTCGCGAGCGATTGAGGAGGATCCGATGGTGTCATGCGCTCACTCTTCCACCCGATTCGCGACCGATCGCCGGGCCTAACGGAATCCACACACCTGTGCTTACGGGGGACACCCCGAGCGTGAAGATTCCGTTAGGCAACGTCGTCACGCCGTGAGCATGTCGTTAGGGATGCGGACGCTGCGACTGCTCGGCGTAGACCTGTTCCATGACTCTGACCCGCATGATCCCGTCCTTGAGGCGCACGCTTCCCGATCCGCTCCGCACTGACTTCTGGCCGGAGGCGACGGTGACGACGGTGCACGACGTGATGATCGCCGGCGTCTCCCTGTCCCACCTGGCCGACGTCTGTGGCACACCCTGCGTGCACACGGGGGCGGCAGTGATTCCGGGCACCGCCGGTCGTCCTTCGCCGACGAGTGTGACATCCGTGCTGGTGACGGCGATCACAGGCATCGCGACGCATCCTTCCGGTGCGCTCGTCATCACGGCCGACGCAGCTCTCGACGAGCACCGGGTGGTCTGGTCCGAGTTGCGCCTCATTCGACGGGTTTCCACGGCGCACAGTGGGACGGTGCTCATCGCTGGTCGCTCCGAGAATCCTGCGGTGGCCGACCTTCCGCTCGACCTCGTCATCGGCGACCTGCTCGCCGCGCCCACGCGGCCGGCCGCGGCGACGATGAACGGGCGACGGGCGTCCCGAGCCGACGAGCACAGCGTGCCCGCATGGCTTGCCCAGCTCCCATGAGCACTCTCGCGCACCGCTTCGCCGAACACATTCCCCGACCGGAGCGTCGTCGCCGCCGGTGGGGAACCCTCGAGGTCACCTCCCCGGTTCGTTACGGCTGGCGCACCTACCGACTCACGGTATACGCCCCCGGAACCACCGCCGCGGAGCGCCGACTGCTGGCGCTCGACCGCAATGCCCCGCTGCTGGTCGCGGGCGTCGCGCTCCTGCTCGCGGTGATCCTCCGCCCGGACGTGCCGCCACTGGGAATCCTGCTGGTCGTGCCGGCGGGTGTCTTCATCGTCTCGGCGGTGCGCGCCCGGGCACGCCGGCTGCGCCAGTCGACCCTCGTGTTGGTGGTCGCCGAGGTGGACGCGAACGGCACTACCGAGGTGCTCGGCGATCTGTCACTGCGTCGGGATGTCGCGTACTCGCTGCGATGGATGGAGCACCTTCGACGCGCTGAACTGATCACGGAGTTGGAATTCCAACGCCGGTGGGCGATCGAGTACGAGCGACTGGCCGAGGGACTCGCTGCCGACAAGGCCGGCGCTAGCTGACGTGCACCGAGGGACGCCTCTTGACGTCTCTCTCCGCCTCGCGAAGAACTTCACGGGTGACGGGCGCGATCTCGCCATTGCCGACGAACAGGAATTTGAGCATGTTGGAGATCGGGTTGCCCTCCGTCCACTCGAAGTAGACGGACGGCACAACGCCCGACACGTCCCGGATTTCCAGCAGTACTGCGGCAATTGTGCTCGGCACATTGCCGCTCGAGACCTTCAGCACGCGGAAACCGTGAACTGACTCGCCGGTGACCACGAGGTCTTCCTCGAATTCTGAAGAGTCGGTGGTGTGCACCTCGAGGAAGATCGTCTTCGAATTGCGCGGGATGTGCGAGTAGCGACGCTCGTCGTCATTTTTCGCCTTGTACTCGGCTGCGGTGCCGTCATCCGGTTCATTGGCGATGATGCGGATCACGCCACGCTCGGCGTCGGCGCTGACGAAGGCCCGGGCCTGTTCGTCGAGGGCGACCGATGTGGCGCGTACCTCGAACGACCTGCGCACTCGCGAGACGAGCGAGATGACAAGGATGCCGAGGATGAACAGCCCGGCGATGCGGATGCCGTCCGGGCGCTCGATGACGTTGACCACAGTCGTGTAGAGGAAGACCACGGTGATGATGGCGAACCCGATCGTGCGCTTGCGCTGCTTTTTGCGACGCGCCGAGAGGGTGACGGCGACCGAGGCGGACGTGATCAGCACGAGAACGCCGGTCGCGTAGGCGCCGCCCTGAGCGTCCACATCGGCCTGGAATACGATCGTGATGAGGAAGGCGATGGCGGTGAACACCAGTACCAGCGGCCGGACCGCCCGCGCCCACTGCGGGGCCATGCCGTACTTGGGCAGGTATCGAGGCACCAGGTTGAGCAGACCGGCCATCGCAGACGCGCCCGCGAACCACAGGATGCAGATCGTGCTGATGTCGTAGGCCGTACCGAAGCCGGCGCCGAGGAACTCGTGGGCGAGGTAAGCAAGGGCGCGGCCGTTTGCTTCGCCGCCGGACTGGAACTCCTTCTGCGGAATCAACAGGGTGGTGACGATGCTCGATGTGATGAGGAAGGAGCTCATGATGATTGCGGCCGTGGCGAGCAGCCTGCCCGTTCCGCGGATACGCCCGATCGGCTTCGACTCGGTATCGCTCGCATCGCCGCGCACCTGCGGCATCACGGCCACGCCTGTCTCGAATCCGGAGAGACCGAGGGCGAGCTTGGGGAAGACCAGCAGCGCGATGCCGACCATAACGAGCGGGTTTCCATGTTGGGTGTTGAGGGCCGCCCACCAGTCGGTGACGAGCACGCTGTTCTCGGCGACGTGCGCGAGCGAGACCACGAGCACGACGAGATTGAGGGCGAGGTAGACCGCGACCAGTACGACGGCGATCCCGATCGCCTCGCGGAAGCCCTTGAGGAATACGATGGCGAGCAGCGTGACGAGCACGAGGGTGATGATCACCTGATTGCCTTCGAACCACGCCGGGGCGAAGGGGTTCTCGATAGCGTGCGCCGTGGCATCCGCCGCCGACAGCGTGATGGTGATCATGAAGTCGGTCGCCGCGAAGCCGAGCAGCACCAGGACGAAGATCTTGCCCGCCCACCAGGGCAGGAGCTTCTCAAGCATGGCTATGGATCCGGAACCCCGGAAGCTCTCGCGGGCGACGCGTCGGTAGACGGGGAGTGCGCCGAACAGAGTGAGCAGCACGAGCACGATCGTCGCGATCGGGGAGAGGAGTCCGGCTGCAACTGCAGCGATCGCCGGCTGGTAGCCGAGGGTCGAGAAGTAGTCGACGCCGGTGAGGCACATGACCCGCCACCACGAGTGGGCCTTCTCCGGAGCTGCTCCGTAGGGTCCCTCGTGGCGGCCCTTGCTGTCGACCAGGCCGCTCAGCAGCCAGCGCCGGAAGGGGCCCCGCGGGTCGGTAGTGGGAGCGGCGGCGACGACATCAGTGGGGGCAGACATGCGTTCCTTTTGCGGGCGAAATTCGGGAGCCGAAGTGATGGCGAGCCAGATGGCTCCTGATCGTACGCCTGCGCGCGGCATCGCCGAGCCGTGTGGGCGTAAGGATTCCGTGAGGATTTTCGAGCCGCTCACCCCGGCGTCCTGTCGTCGACAGAGCAGTAGTGTGGCCCCATGAACGCTCTCGAGCTCCGCGGCCTCACCAAGCGTTTCGGCGGAGCAACGGCCGTCGACTCACTGGATCTGGCGGTTCCGCCGGGCTCGTTCTACGGGCTGGTCGGCCCCAACGGTGCGGGAAAGACGACGACGCTGTCGATGGCGACCGGGCTGCTGCGTCCCGATTCCGGAACCGCCCTGGTGGGCGGCATCGACGTCTGGGAGCAGCCGCTCGAAGCCAAGCGCCTGATCGGCAACCTCGCCGATGGCGTCGACCTCTACGACCGGCTGACCGGCGAGCAGCTCATCACCTTCTCCGGACAGCTCTTCGGCCTCGACCGGGCGACTCTCGCCGGTCGCGTAGCCGACCTGCTGCAGCTGCTCGACCTCGAGGCTGCGGCCGGCCGTCTCGTCGCCGACTACTCGGCGGGCATGACCAAGAAGATCGCGCTGGCTTCTGCCCTCGTGCACTCGCCGCGACTGCTCGTGCTCGACGAGCCCTTCGAGTCGGTCGACCCCGTCTCGGCCGCGAACATCCGTGACATCCTCGACGGCTTCGTCGCGGGCGGTGGCACCGTCGTCGTCTCGAGCCACTCAATGGACCTGGTACAGCGCATGTGCGACCACGTCGCCATCGTCTCGGCCGGGCGCGTGCTCGTCGCCGGAACCATCGACGAGGTGCGCGGCGACGGCGACCTCGAGACGCGCTTCCTCGACCTGGTCGGCGGACGCCGTCGCGGGGAGGGTCCGGCGTGGTTGCTGTCCTCCTGAGGCTGCGCTTCCGCGTGCTCGGCAACTCGCTGAGACGCAACCCCGCGCAACTCATTGCGGTGATTGTGGGCGGGATGCTCGGCGCAGGTCTCCTGGCGGTCGCGCTCGGCGCCCTGTTGTTCACGTCCACCGCACTCCCCATCGCCGCCCAGACCGTTGTGGTGTTCGGTGGAAGCGCCCTCGTGCTCGGCTGGATGCTGCTGCCGCTGGTGTTCGACGGCGTCGACCGCACCCTCGAGCCGGTGAAGCTCGCGCGGTTCCCCGTCACCACGACGCAGCTCATGACGGCGATGTTCCTTGTCGGCCTGGCCTGGGTGCCCGGCGTCACTACCGTGCTGGGTTCGATCGGCACCGCCCTGGCCTGGCGCGAGTACCCGGTCTCCGCTCTCGTCGCCGTGATCACCGGACTGCTCGGTGCCGCTACCTGCATCGTCGGATCCCGCCTCACGACATCCGTCGCCGGGATGCTGCTGCGCGGTCGGGGTGCATCACGAATCGTGACCGCCGTGCTGGTGCTCCTGGTGATCGCCGGCCCGTTCGCTCTCGCGCGACTCGGGGAGGCGAAGGTGCGCGGGTCCGATCTGCTCGAGGGATTCGGATCGGTTGCAACGGTGCTCGGCTGGACGCCGTTTGGTGCTGTCTGGTCGATCCCCGGCCGTATTGCGATGGGTGACAGCGCGGGCGTACTTGGTGCTTCGGCGATCGCGATCGGCACGCTGGTCGGCCTGCTGCTCCTGTGGCGGCTGGCCCTCGGCGCGAACCTCCGTGTGCGTGGCGAGGCGCCCGTTCGCGCGGTCGCCGGCGGTCGGCTCGGCGCGCTCGGCTGGTTCCCGTCATCCCCGACCGGCGCGGTGGCCGCCCGAACCTTCATCTACTGGTTCCGTGACGCGCGGCAGGCGCGGCAGCTCATCCTCATCCCGGTGCTGCCGGCGCTGATGCTCACACTGTGGGGGCTGATCCGCATTGACGCGCTGGCCTTCGCCGCAGGCCCCTTCGTGGCCTCGCTGCTGCCGCTCGCCGTGTTCGCGGGCCTTTCCTATGACGGAACCGCCTTTGCCGCGGAGCTCGCCGCCGGCGTGCGCGGCCGCCACGACCGGCTCGGCCGAGCGATCGCGCTGCTCGCCATCGCCGGGCCGTCCGTGATCGTGGTGCAGGTGACGGTCGCCCTGATCATCGGGCGCCCGGGCGACCTGCCCGCGCTGCTCGGCATCTCGCTCGGTACGCTCCTCGTCTCGATCGGCGTGGTGAGCGTCTCTTCGGCGTGGATCGTTGTGCCGGTCACGCGAGCCGGCCGCAATCCGTTCGCGGCCCAGCCCGGTGCGGCCACCGTGTCGATTGTCGGCTCGTACGTCGTGTCTGGGGCAACCGTCGCCCTCGTGCTTCCCGTCATCGCCCTCGGGGTCGCGGCACTCGCCACCGGCATCCCGCTGCTCGGCTGGCTCGCGCTCGCCGCAGCGCTGGTTCTGGGCTTCGGCATCGCCTGGGCCGGAGTCGTGATCGGCGGCCGCGTTCTCGATCGCACCGGTTCGTCGGTGCTTGCGCGGCTGCGGGTCATTCGCGCCTGATCGCTCTGGAATCTGCCAGCGACCCGCCCTAGCGTGGGGTGATGGACTCGCAGAAGACCTTCCTCATCAGCGGCGCTTCACGCGGACTCGGGCGGGCGATCGCCCTCGCCGCGCTGGACGCCGGCCACACCGTCGTCGCAACCGTGCGGGGCGAGCATGATCTGCCGGGGAACGAGCGGCTGGTCATCCAGAACCTCGATGTGCGCGACCGGGCCGGAGCTTTCGAGGCTGTGGATGTCACGGTCTCACGTTTCGGTCGACTCGACGTTCTCGTGAACAATGCCGGCTACGGTCTCGTCGGAGCCGTCGAGGAGGTGAGCGAGCAGGAGGCGCGCGAGATTTTCGACACCGACCTGCTCGGGGCGCTGTGGCTCACGCAGGCTGCGCTGCCCGGAATGCGCGAGCAGGGCTCGGGGCACATCGTGCAGATCTCCACGGTCGGCGCCGTCGGAACCGTGCCGACGCTCGGCCTCTACAACGCGGCCAAGTGGGGGCTTGAGGGATTCAGCGAGGCGCTCGCGGCCGAGGTGGCCGGCTTCGGTATCCGCGTGACGATCGTCGAGCCCGGTGGGGTCGACACGTCCTGGGGGACGACGAGCATGCGCTTCGCGACCCCGAACCCCGCCTACGACGAACTGCGGACGCAGCTGTTCGGGTCGGCGGAGATCCCGTGGCCGAACGACGGCGGCACCGGCGGGGGAACGAGTGCCGGGGATGCGGCGGCCGACATCCTCGCCCACATCGACGACCCAGCAGACGAACGACTGCGTCTGCTGGTCGGCGATGACTCGCCGGGCCAGGTTGCCGAGGCGCTCAAGCGCCGCCGCGAGGACTACCACAAGGACCCGCGCTTCGGTGCCTAGGGTGCAGTGGCCGCGTGACCATTCTCCCAAAGGTGCCTACACGCTCGCGCCGAGCAGCCCCTCGAGCCGGGCGTAACTCGTCTCCATGCCGTCCGTCATCCCGGTCGCCAGGATGGCGTCGCGCTGCTCGGCGTTGGCGTAGGTGATCACGAGCGAGAGCAGGGTGCCGTTCTCGACCGGGGTCAGGCTGAGCTCGTTGAGCGTCGCCGGGAAGTCCATGCCGATCATCGCCTCGGTCGTGACGGCGCGATGGGGTGCGTCCTCCTCGAGCAGTTCGCCGGTGAAGCCGAAGCCCTCGCCGCCGCCTTCGGGTGCCCACATATAGCGGTAGCTGTCGCCGACCTTCGTCGCGATCTCGCACACCGGCATCGTCCAACCGTCGGGTCCGAGCAGCCACTGCTTCATGAGGTCGGGGTCGTTGTGGGCGTGCCAGACCTGTTCGACACTGCCCCGTATGACGCGTGCCACGCGTACCTGCGTGTCGCTCAGGATCTGCGCCTCAGCGCCCCTCTCGGTCGCGAAGGCGGCGAGGTCGGCGAGCACGTCATCGATCTGCGCCATGGCCTGCTTGGTGCCGTCCAGCATGCCCATCTCGACGAGCTGCTCGAGCTGTTCGAGGGACCCGAAGGTGGACACCGTGGTAAGCCGGCTGCCGTCATCCGTCGTGGCGAACGAGAAGTCCATGCGGGTGGTCGGCAGGTCGGTGTTCGCGTTGCCCTTCTCGTCGGCAAACGAGTCGTCGACGGTGAACGTGTTGGGTGCGTCAACGGACGTCCACTCCCAGCAGCCGTAATGCTCGTCTCCCTCGGGCCCGGTCATCTTGTAGACGCTGCGACCGCCGGCCGCTGCATCGTGGCGGAGAAAGGTTGCCGGATAAATCGGCGGTCCCCAGAAGCGCTCGATCTGGCGGGGGTCGGCGTAGGCGTCCCAGAGCCGGCGCACCGACACGGGGAAGTCGGCGACGATGGTGATGGTGAGATTGTCGAGGTCTTTCTCGACGGAGGTGACGGGCATGATCAGCCTTTCTGGTTTGGTGGGGTGCCGTCTTCGGCGAGCAGGGCGTCGAGTCGATCGACGCGCGAGCGCCAGATGTCCTCGAATCGGTCGAGCAGGCGCTGCGCCTGGCGGATGCGTTCGGGCTCTCCCCGCACCATCCGCTCGCGGCCGCGCTGTTCCTTGGTCACGAGCCTCGCCTCCTCGAGTACGGCGACGTGCTTCTGCACTGCCGCAAATGACATGTCGTACGACTCAGCGAGCTGGGTGACCGATACCTCGGCGAGCAGCGTTCGGCGCACGATGTCGCGTCGCGTCGCATCGGCGAGAGCCCGGAACATCCGGTTCACGTCTTCGTCTGTGAGTTCCTGTTGTACAACCATTTGGTTGTACGTTACGCCCCTATGCCGAGTCGCGCAAGAGCGAGTTTGCGAAATCCCGGATGCGCCCTGCCATGGCATCCGGGACTTCGGCCGCGGTGAAGTGACCGCCCTCATCGAGACGCTCGAACACGCGCAGGTCTCGGTAGAAGTCGCGCGCGACCGACTCGGGATAGTCGTGCTCGTGCCGCTGGATGAACACAGCGGCCGGCACCTCGACCGGCGGTGTTCGGCCGGGAGTGTCAGCGCCCTCGTAGTAGGGCCGGAACGACGTGGCGATCGACCGCGTGTGCCAGTAGATCATCGCTTCGGTGAGGATGCGCTCGCGGGCGATCCGCTTCTCGACGCCGCTCGGGTCGCCGGGTGGGGTGTCGCTCCACTCGACGAGCTTCTCTGCGAGCCACGCCAGCAGCCCGGCGGGGGAGTCGCCCAGCGCAGCCGCGAGTGTATCGGGACGGGTCGCCTGCACGTGTCCGTAGGCCCCGTCGGGGCCGTGGGTGGCGGCGATCCTCTCGAAGAAGGCCGTCGCCGCCGGGTCGGCATACGTGGCGCGCTCCTCGCTCGTGCCGAAGTGCGCGTGCGTCGCGATGATGCCGTCGACCTCCTCCGGCCAGGTCGCCGCAATCAGGTCGTTGACGTTCGCGGAGACGTCTTCGCCGTAGGTGAAATACGAGGCGTAGCCCAGCGTCTCGGTCATCAACACGTGCATGCTGTGGGCGAGCCGGTCTTCGGAGATCGGTCCGTTTGCGTAGGGCGGCGAGAACCCGAAGCCGGGAAAGCTCGGTACAACAAGATTGAAGTCGGGCAGCCGGTCCACGAGCTCGAGCTGCAGCGCGAAGGTGTGGGGCCAGCCATGCATCACGAGTAGCGTCGGGGCGCCCGACCGGTCGGCGGCGCGGTGCACAAAATGCAGGAACTCGCCGTCGACCTGCGCGAGGAACTGCGGGTAGGCGTTCAGCTGTGCCTCGCGCTCTCGCCAGTCCAGCTCGAGCCAGGAGTGGACGAGTTGGCGCAGGTACGCCTCGGTCATGCCCGATGCCGGTCGTCGGGGTGAGTCCGGCAGGAAACGGGTGGCGCGCAGGCGCTGGCGCAGGTCCGCCAATTCGGCATCGGTGACATGAATGAGAAACAGCTCTGGCTCGCTCATGCAGCTACGCTATGCCGCACCACCGACCCACGGCGAGTCTGCGCGGGCTGCGGCCACGAGCAGGCCGCGCTCCGTCTCGGGGAAGGCGGTAACGGCATCCCGAACCGCCTGCCTCTCGAAGTTCGCGCCGAACAGGGCACTGCCTGGCTCGAGATTGATGCTGTCGCGCAGGGTGCCGACCGTCACCGGGTCGAAGCCCACGGCATCGACGAGGGCGGCGGTGGTCTCGAGGTCGGCGGCATCGTCACCGGCGATGCCCAGGGCCTTGCGGCCGGGGGCACCCGCGGGCCGCGGACCCTCGTCGAGGTCGTGGTAGCCCATGTGGTTGAAGGCCTTCAGGACTCGCGATTCGGGGAGATACGCCTGCACCAGTTCGCTCGTCGAGACGCGCGGGTCGCTGAGGTCGTCACGGAATCCGTCGATCTCCCACCAGTAGTTCATCGCGTCGAGTACCAGCTTGCCGCGCAGCGCGTCGCGCGGAATGGTCAGGTACTTTCCGAGCGGCAGGGCGAGGATGACGACCTCCGCTTTGCGAGCGACCTCCTCGGAGGTGCCGACCTCGGCCCCCGGCACGAGCACCTCGACGGTCAGCGCGATCCTCGAGGCCTCCCGCGAGCCGGCGATGATGACACGGTAGCCGGCGGCGACGAACAGGCGGCCGAGCACGGTGCCGACCTTGCCGGCGCCCAAAATGCCGATGACTGGCTTAGGCATTGACGTTCTCCTCCGCAAGGATCTCGCGCACGCGCGGCGCGACCTCGGTGCCGAGCAGTTCGATCGTGCGGGCGCGTGCCCCGACCGGCAGCCCGGGCACATCGTATTTGAGGTCGAAGCGGCTGATCCGCAGCTCGCGGGTCATGCGCGCGATCTTCTGCGCGACGGTGTCGGCGGAGCCCACGAAAAGTGCACCGGTCGCGAGCTCGAGGTCGTAGCGCTCGCGGGTCGGGGCGTAGAAGCCGCGCTCCTTGCCCATCTGCTCGACCATGGGCTTCCACGATTCCCACCACAGGTCGGCGGCTTCTTCGTCGGTGTCGGCTACGAGGCCGAGAGCGTGCTGGCCGACGGGCTGGCGGGGCATCCCGAACTGTTCGAGCGCACGGTAGTACAGGTCGACGTGCCCGGCGAAGCGCTGTGGTTCGCCGCCGATGATGGCGAGCATCAGCGGCAGTCCGTAGCGGGCCGCGCGGATGACCGAGTTGGGGCTGCCGCCGACGCCGATCCAGGTCGGGATGCCTCCGGCGCGCATGGTCGGATGCAGCGTCTGGTCGACGAGGGGTGCGCGCACGGTGCCCGACCACGTGACCGGCATCCCGGACTGCAGCTGCATGAACAGCTCGAGCTTCTCTTCGAACAGCTGCTCGTAATCGGCCAGGTCGTAGCCGAACAGCGGGAAGGACTGCGTCTGCGAGGCGCGGCCGAGCACAAGCTGCGCGCGACCGTTCGAGATCGCGTCGAGGGTGGAGAACTCGTTGTAGAGGCGAACCGGGTCATTGGTGCTGAGCACCGTCACCGAGGTGCCGAGCTTGATGCTCTCGGTCGCGGTGGCCATGCCGGCGAGCAATACGGCCCCGGCCGAATCGACAAACCCTTCGCGGTAGTGCTCTCCGACACTGAAGACGTCGATGCCGGCGGACTCGGCGAGCTTCGCCTCCTCGATGAGCAGGCGCACCGTCTCGGCGTCGCTGAACGTGCGGCCCCCCTCGGTGGGTACGTCGCCGAAGGTGTTCAGCCCGATTTCGAAGCTCACTGCGTCCTCCAAGTAATTGACGTGTCAATCATGCGTCGTTATGATTGACATGTCAACTACAGGAGGGCGACATGAATTCCCAACAGCTCAGGATCTGGCGCGACTTCGTCGAGACCGGTGACGAACTGCGCGCTCTGCTCGCCTCGCGACTACTCGCGGAGTCAGATCTTTCCACCGCGGACTACTCGGTTCTGCTCGCGCTGTCAGAAGCCGACGGCAGGAGGATGCGCTCCTCCGAGCTCGCCGACCACGTCGGCTGGGAGCGCAGCCGACTCTCGCACCACCTGGGCCGCATGGAATCACGAGGACTGGTTGGTCGCGAAAAGTGCCTCACCGACAGCCGTGGCTCGGAGATCGTGCTCATCGCAACCGGCGCCTCGCTCTTCCGTCGTGCTTCGGCCCCGCACCTGCGGGCCGTGCAGGAGCTGTTCCTCGACGCGCTCGATGAGGACTTGCTGGCCAAGGTGGATGACGTGACCCGCGCGCTGCGTGCCCACATCAATTCGAGGTGAATGTGTATTCCCGGGAATATAGTTCCCGTGCATCCAGTTGGACCGGGCATGACATACGTTGCCCTGTTCACCGAACTGACCCGAGCCGAGATCGAGCTCTGGAACTCTCTCGATAACCACCTGAGCGCTGAAGTTCAGCTGACGCTCGCCCGGTTCCAGGCCCTGGACGCGATCGACCTCATCGGATCCGGAGCGCGCGTGCAGGACGTGTCCGAACGGATGTCCATCACCGTCGGCGCCACGAGCAAGCTCGTGGACCGACTGGAACGCGCCGGGCTGGCCGCCCGCGAATCGAATCCGACCGATCGTCGATCGTCGATCATCGTGCTCACTCCGGCCGGCTCCTCGTCTCTTGAGAGCGCCCGGTCCATTGCCGAGGACCACATCGCCTCCGTGCTCGGCGCAGCAATTCCGAAAGCCCGGGCGATCGCACTGACCAGCGAACTCTCCTCCCTGCGCGGTGCGCTGTGAGCGGCAGTATGCGCGCGGTAGTCATCGAGGCTCCGGGCGGCCCCGAGGTCCTTACCGTCAAGGAGGTTCCAATCCCTGCCCCGAAGCACGGCTGGGTACTCATCAAGGTGGAGGCTTTTGGCCTCAACCGTTCTGAACTGCACTTCCGTTCAGGTGTTGCCTACAGCGGTAGCTTCCCGCGCATCCCGGGCCTCGAGGCCGTCGGAACCGTCGTCGACGCACCGGGCGGAGAGTTCGAGCCCGGCACACAGGTCGCCGCCCTGATGGGCGGGATGGGGCGTTCGTTCGACGGCGGCTATGCCCGGTACGTATCCGTGCCGACGACAAGCGTTGTCCCGTTCGTCAGCGACCTGGGCTGGGAAGTGCTCGGCGCGATTCCCGAGATGCTGCAGACGGCGGCAGGGTCCCTGCGAGTCGGGCTGCAGGCTGTCGATGGGCAGTCGCTGCTCATCCGCGGCGGAACGTCATCCATCGGTCTCGCTCTTGCTGTGCTCGGTTCGGCGAGGGGTATGACGGTACTTTCCACCACGCGGAACCCGGAGCGTGCCGACCTCCTGAGGTCTGCCGGGGTCGACCACGTGCTGATCGACGACGGCGAGATCGCTGCCGCCGTGCGCGACATCGTGCCGAACGGTGTGGACGGCGCGGTCGAACTCGTCGGCACGAACGTGATGCGCGACACCCTGCAGTCGGTGCGAACCGGCGGCACCGTGTGCTTCACGGGCATGCTCTCCGACGAGTGGACAATCCCCGAGTTCTACCCGATGGACTGGCTTCCCAACGGAGTGCGCCTCACCGCCTACTCCGGCGAGGCCTCTGACCTCAGCAGCGCCGACCTGCAGGCCTTCATCGACGCGGTGGCGTCTGGCCACGCTCGGGTGCCGATCGGTCGCGTGTACGCGATGGACGACATCGCCCAGGCGCACCGCGACATGGAGGCGGGGGTCGGCGGTGGCAAGCTCGTTGTCATCCCGTGACGTTCGCCCGGTCTGATTGACTGGGGCCGTGACCCCCTTCATCAAGATCTGCGGCCTGCGTACGCCAGAGATCGTCGACACCTGTGTAGCGCTCGGCGTGGATGCGGTCGGCTTCGTTTTCGCGCCGAAGAGCCCGCGCTACATCGCGCCCGCCGATGCCCGGGTTCTGGTTTCTCGCATTCCACCGTCCGTCGAGGCCGTTGGTGTATTCCAGTCGGAGCCGGTCGATTCGATCGTCGCCGAGCTCGCCCAGGCGGGCATCGGTACCGCGCAGCTGCACGGTGACTACAGCCGGGATGACGTTGCTGCCCTCGAGGCCGCCGGCCTCCGGGTGATCCGCGCCCGGTCGGTCTCGTCCTTCGTCTCCGAAGAGCCCGTACCCGGTCGCGTGCTGATCGACGGCGATCATCCGGGGAGCGGCGCCGAGTTCCCCGCCGCGCTGCTCGCGGGCCGCGCGCTGCCGGAGGGGTGGATCCTTGCGGGAGGGCTGACCCCGGAGAACGTCGCGCGGCGGGTTCGGGAGTTCGGGGCATCCGGAGTCGACGTCTCGTCAGGTGTCGAATCGGAGCGTGGCGTGAAGTCGGCGGCGCTCATCGAGGCCTTCGTGGCGGCGGCACGAGCCTCAGGGTAGCCTCGACCCGTGGTGCACCACCTCACGAAGGATCAGGCGCGGCGCATCGCGGTGGGTGCGCAGCTGCTCGACGCCTTCCGGCCGGGCGACGTCGTCGAGGTAGCCGAGCAGCTCGGCGCTATCAAGATCGACCCGACCGCGACGATCGCGCCAGCCGAGCAGACGATTCTGTGGTCGCGCATCGGATCGGCCTACGAGGGGTCGCAGCTGACGAAGGCCGTCGACCTGGACCACAACCTGTTCGAGTACGACGGCGCCTTCCGGCCGATCAGTCTGCTGCCTCTGATGCTGCCGAGCATGCGGGAGTGGCCGAAGCGGGCGAGCACACGAGCGTGGCTGGAGGCGAACAGCACCTTCCGCACCGAGGTGCTCGCCCGGCTGCGCGGGGAGGGTCCGCTGCTCGCGACCGACATCCCGGACACGGCCGAGGTGACGGTGCCGCCGGACGGCTGGTACGGCTCCAACCAGGTGGTGCACATGCTCGACCTGCTGCAGCGGCAGGGCGAGGTGGCTGTGGCCAGGCGCGAGGGACGGCATCGCCTGTGGGATCTCGCGGAGCGCGTGTATCCGCAGAACCTGCCCGAGTACGAGCTCGACGAGGCGGAGCGCCTGCGCAACGAGCGGCGCCTGCAGGCGTTCGGCATCGCCAAGCAGAGATCACCGTGGACGCCTGTCGGCGAGGCGGGCGAGTCGGCCGTCGTCGAGGGAATGCGTCAGAAGTACCGCGTGCACCCCGACGCCCTCGCGACGCTCAAGCAGGACGACGGCGGTCGTGTCGCCTTCCTCAGCCCCTATGACGGGATGCTGTTCGACCGCCCGCGCCTCAAAGAGCTGTTCGAGTTCGAGTACGTGCTCGAGCAGTTCAAGCCCAAGCCGCAGCGCCGATACGGCTACTTCTCGCACCCGATCCTCATGGGCGACCGCTTCGTCGGCATGCTCGAGGCGGAGGTCAATCGCGATCGCGACACCCTCACCGTCGAGGCCGTGCACGAGTTCCTGCCATTCGAGGCGGAGGAGTACGAAATGGTGCGCGCGGAGATCGACAACCTCGCGGAGTGGCTCGGGGTCGGCATTCGCGCGTGGTGACGGTAGCCTGACCGCATGCTCTGGGCGCGTCTCTACTTCGCGGTGCAGGCGCTCGCCGGAGCCGCATGGTGGGTCGGAGTCTTCACAGTCCCGGCGGTGAGAACGCTCACCCTCGGCAGTCTCGACCCCGTGCTGGTCGCCGCCTTCGACATACCGCTGTTCGTGATCGCCTCGGCGATAGCGGCCATGGGCTGGAGGCCCGCCGCGGCGGTCGCCACCGGCTGGACGATTCTCGTCGCGCTCGCCCTGGCGCTCTACGCGACGGTCACGACCGAGGCCGGCTGGGGAGTGCTGGTCATGGTGGCGGCGGCCGGCGCCTCAGTGCTCGCGCTGTTGCTCATGCTGTTCGGCCGTATTCCGACCGAGTGGATGACGACCGGCCCCTTCGCGTTCACGTCGGCGACGGGCACCCGGCACGTCTCGAACACGGTCGCCCAGCTTGTGGTGTTCTGGGGCTTCTTCCTGGTGATGGCGCCGCTCGCGATCGTGTTCCTCGAGCAGCGCTGGCAGCTACACCTCACCCTCGGGTGGCCGGTCGCGGCAGCGGGGGTCGTCATCCTCATCGCAGCCAGCGCACTCGGTCTGTGGTCGGCCGTTACGATGTCGACCGTCGGGCACGGCACGCCGCTGCCGTCCGCGATGCCGACCAGTCTCGTCATCGCCGGCCCGTACCGCTTCGTGCGCAACCCGATGGCCGTCGCCGGCATCGTGCAGGGTGTGGCGGTGGGGCTGATCCTCTCGTCGTGGCTGGTTGTCACCTACGCGATCGTCGGCTCGCTGCTCTGGAACTACGCCGTGCGCCCGCTCGAGGAGGCGGACCTCGAGCATCGTTTTGGCGAAGATTTTCGCGAGTACGCGGCCACAGTGCGATGCTGGATACCGTGACCACGACGTCAAGAATCGAGAGCATCGAGCGAGCAACCGGGCGCGCGTGGCCCGACTGGCTGGCCTGGTTCGACTCGATAAGTGCCGCCGAGCTCGACCACCACACCATCGCCACCCACCTGCTGACCGAACTCGACGGCATGGTCGACAACCTCGGCTGGTGGGCGCAGGCCACGGCGAACACCTACGAGCACCACATCGGCCGGCGCGTGCCCGGCCAGCAGCCCGACGGAACCTTCCGTCTCAGTGTCAGCCGGGCTACGAAGCTCGGGATGCAGCAGCTCATCGACACCTGGACGCCGTTCGCGGCGAACGACCCAGAGGTGCTGGCCCTGCTTGCAGCCGAACCGCGCGTGAGTGGAACAGAGAAGCGCATCACCTGGCGGGTCAAGGGAACGCACGACACCGCCATCACCGTGATCAGCGAACCCAAGGGCGACATCGCGAGCATCGTGGTGCAGCACGGCGGACTGGCCTCGGCCGAGGTCGCTGCCGAGACGAAGGCGATCTGGCTTTCCGCCGTCGAACGGTTCCTCGGCTAAGGGTCTCACAGCAAACAAACAGGCACAGTGCCCTGTCGCGGGAACTTATCGCGACGTATCACTGTTCTAGTTGACGAGCGCCGCAGCCAGCGGCACAAAGGAGTTACACCCCCATGACTACAACCGACTACCGCAAGGACGCGACCGCGATCGAGCAGCTCACGCCCCAGCAGTTCGCCGTCACGCAGAACGACGCTACCGAGCCGCCCTTCCGCAACGAGTTCTGGGACAACCACGACGACGGTATCTACGTCGATATCGTCTCCGGGGAGCCGCTGTTCTCATCCACCGACAAGTTCGACAGCGGATCGGGATGGCCGAGCTTCACGCGACCGATCGAGCCCGCACACCTTGTCAAGAAGGTCGACCGCAGCTTCTGGTCTGTGCGCACCGAGGTGCGTTCGGCAGCCGGCGACAGCCACCTCGGCCACCTGTTCGATGACGGACCCGCCGCCGAGGGCGGCATGCGCTACTGCATCAACTCGGCTGCGCTGCGCTTCGTGCCCGCTGCCGAGCTCGAGAGCCAGGGCTACGGTGACTACCGCAGCCTGTTCACCACGAAGGAGTCCTAATCATGGCCACTGAAACCGCGAACCTCGCCGGAGGATGTTTCTGGGGGGCGCAGCAGCTGCTGCGTCGTCGCGACGGCGTCATCTCGACGCGCGTCGGATACTCGGGTGGCGACACCCCGAACGCCACCTACCGCAACCACGGCGATCACGCCGAGGCCGTGGAGGTCGTATTCGACCCGAGCGTGATCTCCTACCGGGACATTCTGGAGTTCTTCTTCCAGATCCACGACCCGTCGACCAAGGATCGCCAGGGCAACGATGTCGGCCGCGCCTACCGTTCGGCCATCTTCTACACCAGCGACGAGCAGAAGCGCGTCGCCCTCGAGACGATCGCCGACGTCGACGCCTCCGGTCTCTGGCCGGGCAAGGTCGTGACCGAGGTCGAGCCGTCCGGTGAGTTCTGGGAGGCCGAGGAGGAGCACCAGGACTACCTGGAGAAGCTGCCGAATGGCTACACCTGCCACTACGTGCGTCCGGGATGGAAGCTCCCGCACCGCGAAGACCAGCTCGCCAACTAACGTCACCACCAGGACGGCCCACCACATCGGTGGGCCGTCCCTGCGTTAAACGCAAGCCCTCCGAGAATCCCGTCCACGCGCCTAGGCTCGGCGCATGTCGAAACCCGAGAAAACCCCCAAGGCCGCGTACGAGAAGGAACTCGAGCGGCTCCAGGTCGAGCTCGTTACGATGCAACGGTGGATCGGGGCATCCGGTGCTCGCGTCGTCGTGATCTTCGAGGGGCGCGATGCGGCGGGCAAGGGCGGCGCGATCAAGCGCATCGCCCAGTACCTGAACCCGCGGTCGGCCCGGGTCGTCGCGCTCCCGCAGCCGAGCGAGCGGGAGAAGGGGCAGTGGTATTTCCAGCGCTACATCGAGCACCTGCCGACGACCGGCGAGATCGTGCTCATGGACCGCTCCTGGTACAACCGCGCCGGCGTCGAGCGCGTGATGGGCTACTGCACCGACGAGGAGTACGAGCGCTTTATGCAACAGGTACCGATCTTCGAGAAACTGCTGCTGGATGACGGCATCGTGCTGATCAAGTACTGGTTCTCGGTCTCCGACAAGGAGCAGCAGAAGCGCTTCAAGGCGCGGCTCAAAGACCCGATGAAGCGCTGGAAGCTCTCGGACACCGACCTTCAGTCGATCACTCGCTGGGAGGACTACTCACGCGCGAAGGATGCCATGTTCGAGGCGACCGACTCGGAGCACGCCCCGTGGTGGACGATCGACAGCGACGACAAGCGCGCGGCCCGGCTCAATGTGATGAGCCACCTCATCTCGCAGATCGAGTTCGAGGTGACCGAGCCGGAGCCGGTGAAGATCCCGAAGCGGCCGAGCGCAGAGGATTACGTGCGGCCCCCGGTGGAGTCCCAGCGATTCGTGCCGGACATCGCTACCGGCTTGGTCGATGACTGAACCGGTACCGCAGTAGGGGGTCGGGTCGGCTCCGCAGGGTGACGCGCTGCCGCACACGCCGATCTAGCGTCGGAGTATGACCACAATCAGCCCGACGAAAGCCCCGAGAACCGTTCGCGATCGGGATGACGTCCAGGCGCAGTACGCCAGGGACTACGTCGACCTCGTCGCCGCGATGACCGACCTCGGTCTGATGCGTCGGCGTTACGGCTGGTACCTCGGGCGCGGTCTCATCCTGATCGCCCTGTTTGCTGCGGCCTTCGTCGCCCTGTTCACCCTGGGCGCGGGGCCGATCCAGCTCGTTGTGGCCGCGGTGTTCGGCATCCTCTTCACCCAGGCGGCGTTCCTCGGCCACGACGGCGCGCACCGACAGGTGTTCGCGTCGGGCAAGAACAACGAGCGGCTCGCGCGCATCCTGAGCAATGTCGTTGTCGGCCTGAGCTACGGCTGGTGGATGAACAAGCACGGCAAGCACCACGCCAACCCGAACAAGGTGGGCAAGGATGGCGACATCGCCCCCGGTGCCATCGTCTTCACCGCCGAGGACGCTCGCCAGCGCACGGGTCTCGCCGCCTTCTTCCTCGCTCGCCAGCACTGGTTCTTCTTCCCGATCCTGACGCTCGCCGGACTCGACCTGCACGTGAATGCGATCAAGGCGGTCGCTGGTGCCGAGCCCGTCAAGCACCGCGCACTCGAGGCCGTGCTGCTGACCATTCGACTCGTCGGGTTCCCCGCGCTCGTCGTCTGGGCGATCGGACCGTGGTGGGCGCTCGCGTTCCTCGTCGTGCAGGTTGCGGTGTTCGGTGTCTACATGGGCGGCAGCTTCGCTCCCAACCACAAGGGCATGCCCATCGTGCCGCCGACGCTCACCATCGACTTCCTGCGGCGCCAGACGCTGATGTCCCGCAACATCAGCGGCGGACCGCTCGTGGCGATCGGCATGGGCGGACTCAACTACCAGATCGAGCACCACCTCTTTCCGACCATGCCGAGCAGCAACCTGGGCAAGGCTCGTCCGCTCGTGAAGGCCTATTGCGAGCAGCGTGGCATCGCCTACACCGAGACCACGCTCGTCGGCTCCTACCGGATCGTGCTCGCCTACCTCCAGAAGGTGGGGCTGGGCCACGCCGACCCGTTCGAGTGCCCGGTGACCGCGCAGTTGCGAACCCGCTAGACGCGAGGACAATGGTGGGCGTGCCCTCCCTGAAAGCCGCTCGATCGTCGATTGTGATCGGCTGGCTCATGGTCGCCGGTGTCGCCATCGCGATCGCGGCGCTCGCCGTCGGGGCCACGCTGTCGACGACGCTCTACGGTGTGCCCATCGCGATCTCCTTCCTGCTCGCCGCCCTGCACGCCTCGTCCATCCCACTCGCGATCCCGCGTCCGCTACTCGCCGGGGTGATCTCCGCGGCGAGCGTGCTGCTCTTCGCCGTAGTGCAGTCCGGCTCGGATGCAGCGCCCTGGCCGTGGGCGGTCGTCACCCTCGTCACCCATTCGGTAACGCTCGTGCTCGTCGGCCTGCAGGCCCGCCGCTGGATTGCGGTAGCGAGTTGGGCGACAGCTTCGCTCGCGACCATCGCGGTGGCCCTCGTGCTGCCCCGGTACGTCGACGCCCCCGCGATCAACATCATCATCGCCGCGTCCATCTCCGGGGTGGCCGTGGCAGGCGGCATCGTCTGGCGGGAATGGCGGGAGATCCGCGCGCAGCTGATCCGCGCCCGGTCGGAGTCGAGCGAAGAGCACGAGTTTCGCGTGATCGCCGAGGAGAAGACCCGCATCGCCCGGGAGTTGCACGACATCGTGGCCCACAGCATGTCGATCATCAACGTGCAGGCCTCCACCGCGGTGTTCCGCCATCAGGGCGTGCCGGAGCCGGTCGCCCGGGAGTTCGGCGAGATCGCGGAGGCCGCGCGAGGTGCCATCGCGGAACTGCGCGGTGTGCTCGGGGTTCTGCGCGAGGACGGCAGCCCGCTGGCACTCGCCCCGCAGCCGGGGCTCGAGGAGATCCCCGCACTGGTCGAGGCGGCCTCGCGCTCCGGGGTCACGATCGCCCTCGAGGGCGACGACTCCCGCGAGCTGCCGCCGGTCGGCGAGCCGGCCGCGCTCGCTGCCTTCCGTGTGGTGCAGGAGGCGATCAGTAACGCGATCCGCCACGCCCCCGACGCGGCGATCCGGGTGCGGGTCAGTCACGACCCGACAGCCATGACGGTCGAGGTGGTCAACGATGCGAGCGAGCATGGGATCCGGCCTGTCGGTAGCGGACACGGCATCACCGGTATGCGCGAGCGGGTCGCGGCCGTGAGTGGGGACATCCGAACCGGTGCGACAGAGGCCGGCGGCTTCTCGGTCGTCGCCCGCATACCGCGCAGGGAGGCAGGCGCATGAGCACTCGCATAGTCATCGTCGACGACCAGGCCATGGTGCGTGCCGGATTCGCGGCGCTTCTGGAGGCGCAGGACGACTTCGAGGTGGTCGGTCAGGCGGAGAACGGCGAGCAAGGGGTGCGCCTCGCGGTCGAGCTGAGTCCCGATGTGGTCCTGATGGACATCCGGATGCCCGTGCTCGACGGCATCGAGGCGACCCGTCGCATCCTCGCGAGTGGCAGTGACCCTGCGCCGGCGATCATCGTGCTCACGACCTTCGACGCGGACGAGTACGTCTTCGAGGCGATCCGGGCAGGGGCCAGCGGCTTCCTGCTCAAGGATGCGACCCCCGCGGAGCTCGTGGACGCGGTCCGCATCGTGCTGCGCGGTGATGCCCTGCTCTCCCCGTCGGTCACCCGCACGATGATCGAGCGCTTCGCCCGACTGGAGAAGCCGCGTGCCGCGAAAGAACTGCCGCCCCTCACCGGTCGCGAGCGTGAGGTGCTGCTCCTCGTCGCGCGCGGGCTCTCGAATGCCGAGATCGCCGACGCGCTCACCCTGGCCGAGCAGACGGTGAAGAGTCACGTGAGCCACGTGCTGATGAAGTTGGGCGCGCGCGACCGGGCGCAGGCCGTTGTCGCCGCCTACGAGAGCAGACTCGTCGTGCCTGCGGGGGAGTGATCGGGAGCCTGAGAGTTGGGCGTGGGGTCGGCGTCGTCGGTTATTCTCGACGCATGACCCCACGCCGCCGCACCATTTCCGCGATCCTCGTCGCCGTCGGCGCCATCGTCTACGGCGCCTCGCCCATCGACGTCATCCCTGAGCTGCTGACCGGTCCGCTGGGTCTCGTCGACGACGCGGCCGTCTGGGTCGGCGCCGCCGTCTGGATCTACAACCTGCTCAAGAACCGCGGCCAGGGTCCGGTCGACCCGCCGCGGCCGAAGGTCTAGTACTTCATATGGAGTAGCCGAGTGCATCCTCCGGGCGGACGTTCTCCCAGCGACGATCGACGAGAGTAGAACCATGCACCCATCGCACGCCGTTCGAATCCTCGTTGTGGACGAGGAGAACGGGCTCACCGACATCGTACGCCGCGCACTGCAGCTCGAGGGCTGGGTCACAGCCATCGCCCCGACCGGCGCCGAGGCGATCGCAGCCGTGGACACCTTCGAACCGCACATCATCCTGCTCGACATGATGCTGCCGGACATGCTCGGCACCGAGGTGGCGACCAGGCTGCGGGCCGCCGGCGTTGAGACGCCGATCGTCTTCCTGACCGGCCGCTCCGAGCACGAAGATCGTATGGCCGGCTATGCGTCCGGCGCCGACGCGTACCTGACCAAGCCGTTCGGTCTCGACGAACTCGTGAACGCGCTGAAGCCGATCGTGAGCCAGCTGGTCTAGTCCGTCTGCTCCATCGCGCGTGCTGCGGTGGTCTTGCCTTCGGCGATCATCTCGTCAGCGGTGGAATGGTCGATACTGGGTGCCATGAAGCTCCGTATCGCGGTCGGCCTGCTGGTGGTGCTCGCTTCGGCGGGATGCACGGCGCAGTCTCCATCCGACCCGGTTCCCTCGGCCGTGATCGAACCTGAAGTGACAGTGAATCCGACCCCGGAGGCGTATACGACCGCCGTCGAGCAGCAGGCCGGCGACTGTTTCGCCGAGCTCGGGGTGACGCAGCCGCTCAGCTACGTCGAGGGCAACACCGGCATGAAGATGGTGGGCGTCGTCAGCGCGGAGGGATCGACCGGCCCGCTGAGTTGGGATGTTGGACGCCTGAACGCGGGCGGCATCATCGTCGAGCCGCGCGACGAGCAGACCCGGTCGGCCCTCGAGTCGGCGGGCTGCTAACCGAGCAGCGCACCCACCAGTCGCCGGGCTCCGGCTTCCTCGATCGTCGACCGGCTGAGCGCGCGAAGGATTACCGCGCCCACGATCGCCTCGCCCACCTCCTCGATCGGGGTGTCGACGGCGAGGCCCTCCTCGTGGATCGCCTTCCTGATGCGATCGGCCATTGATGAGGTCGCACCGAGGCTCGAGTAGATCCGGCGGCCGACGTCGGCGTTGCCTGCCGCGGCCGCGATGATCGAGCGCAGCAGCCCCTCGCCGTCCGGCCGGGCCAGAACGTGGAAGATGCCGGTGATCCAGTCGACGAGGTCGGCGCGGATGTCGCCGGTTTCCGGCGGACGCAAGCTGTCCGGCAGGAGCAGCCCATCGAGGAGGCAGTCTGCGACGACGTCGCCCTTCGAGGGCCACCAGCGGTAGATCGTCTGCTTGCCGACTCCAGCTTCGGCGGCGATGCCCTCCATCGTGAGGTGGTCGTAGCCCTTCGACATGAAGAGGCGCGCTGTCGCCTCGAGAATGGCGAGCCGTGCCGCTTCACTGCGGACCGGGCCTTGTCGATGGTCCGTCATCCTCACATCATATGTTCAGTTCATAGACGAGACGTTGCGTATAGTCTATGAAGTCTGATTCTCTTGGGGGAAAACTGTGGCTGAACTGCTCTACCGACTGGGTACCTTCTCTGCGCGTCGCGCCTGGTCCGTGATCATCGCGTGGGTCATCATCTTCGCGCTGGCCGGTGGCGCCTTCGCCATCGGGTTCAAGGGCCTCGTCTCCAGTTTCGACGTTCCCGGCACCGCATCGGGCGACGTGATCAGCAAGCTCGAGGACAAGCTGCCCGACTTCGCCGGCGCCTCCGGCGTTGTGCTGTTCACCACGGAAAACGGCTCGGCCCTCACCAACGACCAGAAGTCGCAGATCAGCGCGCTCGTCGACGACGGCAAGGACCTGCCTGACGTCACCGACGTGATCGACCCCTTCGACGCCGAGCAGCAGCGTGCCGACCAGGCTGCCGAGGTCGCAGACGGCCGCACCCAGATCGAAGACGGCATCACCCAGTTGGATGACGGCCAGAAGCAGCTGGACGCCGGTCGCGAACAGCTCGAAGCGGGCAAGGCCCAGCTCGAAGCCGGCATCAAGCAGGCTCAGGCGGCCGGAGCTCCTGCCGCCCAGACCGCCCCTCTAGAGGCCCAGCTCGCCGCGCTCAAGACGCAGGTCACCGCTCTCGACGACCAGCAGGACACGGTCGACGCGGGTCGCGAAGACCTCGCCGACGCCACTACCCAGCTCGAGCTCGGCGAGGAGCTGCTCGGCCTCGCCGCCGGCATCCGCCAGGTCTCCGATGACGGCTCGACCGCCCTCGTCAACGTCTCCTTCGACAAGCCCCGCCTCGAACTCTCCGCCGAGACCAAGGAGGGCGTGATCGAGCACTTCGAGTCCGAGCCCATCGACGGCGTCGAGGTCGGCTTCTCCACGGATATCGCGCAGGGCGTGCCGCAGATCTTCGGTGTCGGCGAGGCGGTCGGACTCGTCTTCGCGGGCGTTGTGCTGCTGGTGCTGCTCGGCTCGTTGCTCGCGGCAGCCATCCCGATTCTGACGGCGCTCGTCGGCGTCGGCATCGGCGTGCTCAGCGTTATGTCGTTCTCGGGCGTGGTGCAGATGGCCTCGGTCACCCCCGTGCTCGGCGTAATGCTCGGCCTCGCGGTCGGCATCGATTACTCGCTCTTCATCATCAACCGCCACCGCAAGCAGCTGCTGCAGGGCGCCGAGGTGCGCGAGTCGATCGGACTCGCCAACGGCACCGCGGGCAATGCCGTCGTCTTCGCCGGGATGACGGTCATCGTGGCCCTCGTTGCGCTGAACGTCACGGGTGTGCCCTTCCTGGGCCTCATGGGTACCGCCGGTGCCGTGTGTGTTGCGGTCGCCGTGCTCATCGCCATCACCCTCACCCCGGCACTTCTCGGACTGATGGGGGAACGTATCATCGGCAAGCGCTCGCGTGCGGCCTCGGTGACGGCTGCCGCGAAGGCCAAACCGGTGCGCCAGATGTCGACGGTGCGCGCCGTCGTCACCGCCGTGCTCGCCGTGGCTGTGCTGCTCGTCATCGCGATCCCATCGCTCTCGATGCGGCTCGGGCTCCCCGACGGCTCCACCGAGCCGGAGGAGTCGTCGTCGTACCTCGCGTTCAGCGTCACGGAAGAGGAGTTCGGCGCCGGCGCGACCGGCCCGCTCCTCGTCACCGCGACCCTGCCCGACGGTCTCGACGATGACGAGGTGCTCGAGCAGCAGGCGCTCATCGCCCGCACCGTCGCCGACGTCGAGCACGTCACGGCCGTGGCGCCCATTGCCGTCTCCGATGACTCGCGACTGACAGCGTTCCAGGTCATCCCCGAGGGCGGACCGAACAGCGCCTCGACCGAGCAGCTCGTGCGCGATCTGCGTACCCTGCCCTCGATCGGCAGCGGCATCACGCTCGGGGTCGCCGGCCAGGCCGCCATCAACATCGACATCTCTGAGGGTCTATCGGACGTGCTGCCGACCTACCTCGCCCTCGTCGTCGGACTCTCGCTGCTCATCATGATCCTGGTCTTCCGCTCGCTACTCGTGCCGCTCATCGCGACCGGCGGATTCGTTCTGTCATTGTTCGCGACCTACGGCGCGACGGTCGCGGTGTTCCAATGGGGCTGGTTTGCCGACCTCATCGGGCTGCACAGCACGGGGCCGATCCTGAGCTTCCTACCCGTCATCCTCGTCGGAATTCTCTTCGGGCTGGCGATGGACTACCAGCTCTTCCTGGCCTCGGGAATGCGCGAGGCGTACGTTCACGGCTCCACCGCGAAGATGGCCGTGGTCGAGGGATTCCATGCTGGACGCGCGGTTGTCACGGCGGCGGCTCTCATCATGATTTCGGTCTTCGGCGGGTTCATCTTCTCCGAGTCGGCGATGATCCGCTCGGTCGGGTTCGGTCTCGCGATCGGTGTGCTCTTTGACGCCTTCATCGTGCGCATGCTGCTGATGCCCGCGTTGATGCTCCTGCTCGGTCGTTCGGCCTGGTGGCTTCCGCGCTGGCTCGACCGCCTGCTGCCGAACGTCGACGTCGAGGGTGCTGCTCTCGAACGTCGGCACCACGCGGTGGCCCCAACCGAAACACCGGAGCCGGTCACTGCACCGTCGCGCTAGAAAGGGCCGAACCTCGCGGCATACGCCTCGAGTTCGCTGCGGCGATGCTGATCGAAGAAGAACGAATGCTGGCCGAGGCCCTCGGTGCGAATGGTCACCATCTTCTTGCCGACGGTGATGGTCGGCTTGTGGGCAACGTGGTACCGCGCGGTGTCAGAGAACCCGAACACCTCCAGGACCCGTCCATCGAAGCTGAGAAGCGTTGTGTCACTCGCCCACACGTCGCGAAATTCGTCAGTGGTCATGCGCGGACTCTAAATGCCCAGGGCGAACGACCGATGAACAGCTCCCGGCGGCCCATCAGCGCGGCCTTCTGGTAACCGCGTGCGCACCGCCCAAGGCTCGTTGTTAGCAAAAACCCGCGCGGATGAAGCTACCGCGGGCAACTAGCGGAGCAGCCCCTCGAGCCCGTCGAGCACGTCGTGCAGAACGGCCTCGAGGGTACGCTCGCCGCCCGCGTCGAGCCAGCGGTCGATGGAGACGTTGAAGGCGGTGGTTGCGACGTGGGCGCCGAGCGTCGCAGTGAGTTCGTCGCAGCCGCGGGCGAGGAACCCGAGCCGGGTCGCCTCGGCGAGGATCGAGTGCTTGCGTAGTTCCCGTTCGCGCAGGCCGCCGTCCGACTGCACGATCGAGCGGTGCAGTTCGAGGTGCTCGCGCTGGCCAACCAGGTTGACGGTCGCCACGGTTTCGAGCGCCGACCGGATGACGCCCATCGCGCTCAGGCCGGGCGCTGCCTCGGCCATCAGCCTCTCGACGATCCCGGGCAGCTGAGTGTCGAAGGCGAAAAGCACTTCCCGCTTGTCGGGGAAGTGTCGGAAGAACGTGCGGGTGGTGAGGCCGGCGCGTTCGGTGATCTGCGGCACCGTCGTCTCGGCGAAGCCCTGTTCGATGAACAGTTCGAGGGCGGCGCGCTCAAGGCGTGATCCCGCGTCCGGTTGCCATCTACTCACGGGTTCATCCTAGCGGTGATGACATTGTGTGTCATAACCCGTACAGTGATGACACGCAATGTCATAACGAACGGATCACCCATGAACAGCAACTCAGCAGCCTTCCTCCGCGAGCCCTACGGCGACCTTGTGGTCGGCGATGCTCCGATGCCGATCGCCGGTCCTGGCGAGATCGTCATCCAGAACCGCGCCATCGCCGTCAACCCGCTCGACGCCATCAAGCAGACGACAGGGCAGATGATGTACGGCTGGCTGCCGCACCCCGCCATACTCGGCGAGGACGTCGCCGGCGAAGTGGCCGAGGTTGGACCGGGCGTCTCGCGGTTCGCCGTCGGCGACCGGGTTCTCGGTTATGCCGTCGGCATGGAGAAGGGGCGTAACCACGCGGCCGAGGGAGGTTTTCAGCGCTACACGGTGGTGCGCGCGCTGCTTGCAGCGCCGATACCCGCCACCATGGCATTCGAGGATGCGGCAGTCCTTCCGCTCGCGATCTCGACGGCAGCGTCCGCGCTGTTCCAGCGGGACCAGCTTGGCCTCCGGCACCCCACGGCGACGTCACCCGCCGCCGTCGAGACCGTGGTCGTCTGGGGCGGATCGACGAGCGTGGGCAGCAACGCCATCCAGCTCGCGGTAGCGGCCGGCTATCGGGTCGTGACTACAGCGTCACCGCGCAACCACGGCCGCATGCGCGAGCTCGGTGCCGCCGAAGTCTTCAACTATGCGAGTCCCACGGTCGTCTCCGACATCGTCCGCTTCGCCGCTGATTCACGAGTTGTCGGCATTCTCGCCGTGGGCACCGGGTCAGCCGAGCCGGCCGTCGCGATCGCGGCTGCCACCGGTGCGAAGCGTGTGAGCATGGCGAGCCCGTCGGTGTCGTTCGGCGATCTGCCCCGCCGCCGCGGTCTTAACGCGACCTTCGTGCGCACCATGACGCGGCTTGTGGCGGCGAATGTCGCGCTCCAGGTGCGATGCCTGCGCCACGGCGTTCGGGCTCGTTTCGTCTGGGGCAGCACGCTCATGAACAACGAGGTCGGACCAATGCTCTGGCAGGACTTCCTGCCCGCGGCCCTCGCCGACGGACGCTACCTGCCCGCGCCCGCCGCCGAAGTCGTCGGGTCGGGACTCGAGAACGTGCAGGTCGCCTTGGACCGCCTGCGCGGAGGAGTCTCCGCGAAGAAACTCGTGGTCACGCTGTAGGCGTCTTTACCCGGAGGCTGTCCGGTAGCGCTCGGCCAGTACGCCGAAGGCTTCCGTCAGCTCCGGTGGACCGACAACCTCCATTGCTGTCTCGAAGCGTCCGAAGGAGGCCGCAAGGGCGCCCCACGACCACGACCCGAGCTCGAGGCTGCAGCGATCGGCGCCGAGCTCGACCACGGTTCCGTCTCCGGCGAACTGCAGCACTCGACTGGCCGGCAGGTTCAGGATGACGGTGCCCACACACGGCCAGCGGTTCTCGGCCGCCCCCTTGAAGCGCGCCGACACGTACTCGCCCACGTCGCCGCCCGGGATCTCGCGCGGCGTGAACCGCGGGCCGGTCGGCGTGCGCGGGATGATGCGGTCGGCACGGAAGATGCGCCAGTCGCCCAGGTCGAGATCCCACGCGACGAGGTACCATCGGCTGCCCGACGTCACCACGTGGTGGGGTTCGACGCGGCGGGGAGGGCGGACGGTGACGTCATCCTCTTCTGAAATGGTGCTCGCGTAGTCGAAGCGCAGTACCTCCCGGGCGTGAATGGCCGTGGACAGCGCGACGAGGACATCGGGGTCCGCCTCGCCCCGACCGCTGGGCAGCGTCGTGAACCGCAGGGCGTCGAGGCGGTGTCGCAGGCGCGAGGGCATCACCTGACGAACCGTGGTGAGCGCGCGCACCGCTGCTTCCTCGATGCCGGCACCCGCGGCGGTCGCGCCCTGAAGCGCAACGGCCAGCGCGATCACCTGTTCATCGTCGAAGAGCAGGGGCGGCAGTTCGGATCCCGCGTCGAGGCGATACCCGCCGTCCGGTCCCATGGCGGCCTGGATGTTGTAGCCCATGTCGCGCAGGCGGTCGACATCGCGGCGGACGGTGCGGGAGCTGACGTCGAGGCGGTCGGCGAGCAGGGTGCCCGGCCAGTCCCGTCGGGTCTGCAGCAGCGACAGCAGGCGCAGAAGGCGCGAAGTTGTGGATGCCGAACTCATGGCTCAACACTAGGTTGAGTCTAGGACGATAACTGTCCTACACGGCTGAAAGGGTGGATTCTGCCCGGAGAAAGCCCGGCTCACCACACAGGAGTACACATGACCGTCATCACCACACCCCACCTCAACTTCCGCGGTACCGCCAAGGGCGCCCTCGACTTCTACCATTCAGTGTTCGGCGGCCAGTTGGTCGCCGTCACTAACGAGCAGGCGTACAGCGCCGAGATCCCCGAAGAAGCCCAGCAGATCAAATTCGGCCAGGTAATCGGCGAGAACGGCTTTCAGGTCATGGCGTACGACGTGCCCGCCAGCGTGCCCTACGACCAGGGAGACAAGTCGCTGTTCGTCTCGGTGCGCGGTGACTCCGTTGACGAGATCAGCGAACTGTGGGGCAAGCTCGCGGTTGGCTCGACCATCCTCGCCGACCTCGCGCCCTCGATGTTCTCTCCGGCCTACGGAATGCTCAAGGACGCCTTCGGTGTCGTCTGGGTGCTCGACGTCGCGGTCGCCTACGACCCGTCGTAGTGCGCCATCCGCGCGGGCCCTTGCTAGCCGCGAGCGTTCCACCATGGGCGCACTGTTAGCAGAGGCCCGCGCTGATGCGGTGGTTGACTGGGGGCATGACATCCGCGCCCAGCGACCGACAGGAAATCACCGAGCGCCTCAAGGAGCGCATCTACGTGACCTTCACGGCGCTCGCCGTCATCCTCGCGATGATGTCGCATGGCGAGGTGACCGCCGGTGAGGCGATCGGAACACTCGCGATCGCTGTCGTCGGAACGCTGCTCGCCGTATTCATCGCCGACATCATCGCGCGCATCGCTGCCAACGAGCGCCTGCTCTCGAGGCAGGAGTTCGCGCACGTCGCCGGCGTCTCTCTCGGCGCGATCGGCGCGGTCGCCTTGCCGATCGTCTTCCTCGGTGTGAGTGCGTTCGGCGTGTGGGAGCCGACCAGCGCCCTGCGCGCCTCGGCGATCGCGCTGGTGATCGCCCTCGTGTTCTTCGGCTTCCTTGCTGTGCGCCGGGCGCGCATCCCCTGGTGGCAGCGAGGCCTCGTGCTGCTGGCGCTCGGAGTGCTCGGTCTCGCGGTGATCGGACTGGAGCTGCTCGCGCACGGGTGACCTCTCAGGATGAGCCGCCGGTCGTTGCCTAAAATCGGAGCGCAACCACCTCTGGAGGAATCATGAAGTGCCCCAACGACTCCGCGACCCTCGTCATGAGCGAGCGCAGCGGCGTAGAGATCGACTACTGCCCCGAGTGCCGCGGAGTGTGGCTCGACCGTGGCGAGCTCGACAAGATCCTCGAGCGCGCAGCCGGCGAGTTCACCCGGGCGGCCGAGGACTTCAACCGTGCGGCGGCAGCTCCGCAGCAGCCTCAGTTCCCGGCCCAGCAGCCGCAGTACCGCGCTCCCGAGTCGCAGTACGGACAGCGCGACTCCGACCGCGGCTATAACAACGGCTACAACCAGCGCCCCAAGAAGAAGGAGAGCTGGCTCAGCGACCTGTTTGACTAGGCGCATGACCTTCGAGCCCTGGATCCACGGAGCCCCCGGCGAGCCACCTCTCCAGGCGCAGCGCGTCGACGACGCGACCTGGGTGCTGCGGCAGGGCAAGGCGGTCGACTACGAGGCGCCGTTCCTCTACCTGTTGCTCGGAATATCCAAGGCGCTGCTGCTCGACACGGGTGCGACCGTCGAGGCGCCACTCCTTCGCCAGACCGTCGACGACATCATCGGCTCGCGCGAACTCGTCGTCGCGCACAGTCACGAGCACGGCGACCACATCGCGGGCGACCCGCAGTTCGCGGGGCTGGTCACATCGCTCGGTGACACGCTCGATCTGGGTGACCGCGTGCTCGAGGTGCTGCGCATCCCGGGGCACGATGCGACGTCAATAGCGATCTTCGACCCGGTGACCGGTTGGCTGCTGACGGGCGACACGGTGTATCCGGGCCGGCTCTACGTCGACGACGCCCCGGCCTGGATCGCGAGTATCGCCCTGCTCGACGACTTCGCGCGGTCGCACGACGTGACCGCGCTGATGGGCTGCCACATCGAGATGACGAACCAGTCGGGTGTCGACTACCCGACCGGCACGCTCTTTCAACCGGATGAACCGGCTCTTCCTATGACGCCGGCCCAGCTTTCCCGGCTCCGGTCGGTGTCCCACGTCGCGCTCGAGCCCGGGCGACACGTGTTCGACGACTTCGTGATTGTGGCAGGTCAATAGTTCCCTCGAACCTGTAGCGGAACCACAGCCAACCTCCGGGCAGTCCCCAGTTTCACACGCAACGTTCCCACATTTGCGACAGTGGAAGGCATGAGCGACGACCAGTACACCTTCGACAACCCGGCCGAGAAGTTCTCCGACATCGAGACCAAGGCGAAGCCGCAGGAGGCCCCCGGTCTCGACACGAAGCTCGATGACAAAGCCGATCTCGGCGAGCACAGCTACCGCGGATCCGGCAGGCTCACGGGTCGCAAGGCCCTGATCACCGGCGGTGATTCCGGCATCGGAGCGGCCGTTGCGATCGCCTACGCGCGCGAGGGCGCGGATGTCGCGATCAGCTACCTTCCCGAAGAAGAAGAGGATGCGCACCGCATCATCGGGCTCATCGAGGCCGAGGGTCGCACGGCTCACGCCATCCCGGGCGACATCAGCTCCCACGACTTCGCGGTCAGCGTCATCGACGTCGCCGTCGCCGCACTCGGCGGGCTCGACATTCTCGTCAACAACGCCGCCAAGCAGGTGTTCGTGCCGAAGCTCGCCGACCTCAGCGACGAGCAGTTCGATCTCACCTTCAAGACGAACGTCTACGCGATGTTCTGGCTGACCAAGGCAGCGCTCCCGCACCTGTCGCCGGGCTCAACGATCATCAACACGACTTCGCAGCAGGCTTACAGCCCATCAGCCGAACTGGTGGATTACGCGTCCACCAAGTACGCGATCAACGGATTCACCAAAGCACTCGCGCAGCAGCTCGCGCCGGAGGGGATCCGCGTCAACGCTGTGGCTCCTGGTCCGATCTGGACGCCGCTCCAGGCCTCCGGCGGCCAGCCGCCCGAGGCGCTCCCCGAGTTCGGTCAGGACAGCCCCCTGGGTCGCGTCGGTCAGCCCGCAGAGCTCGCACCCGCCTTCGTGTTTCTCGCGTCGGGGGAGTCGAGCTACGTTGTGGGCGAGACCCTGAACGTGAACGGCGGGTCGCCGACGCCCTAGTCGGTGAGGGACTCGAAGGGCGCGAGCTCGACGACTCCGTCGAGCTCGCGGGCGAGGTCGTCATCCACCGTGACGAAGGCGTCGGCCTGTAACAACGCGACCGCCACGTATTCGGCGCGCGCGGTATCGGGCCAGTCGAGTTGTGTCGCCACCTTCCAGGCGTTAGCTCGCGAGACGCGGTCTCCGAGCAGGCGGATCTTCATCGTAGTGATTCCGAGCAGCACGGCGTGTGCGTCTTTCTCGGTGATCTCGCCCCGCCGTACGGCGGTGTAGAGCTGGTAGAGCGCCTCGGAGTGAAGCATCTTGGGCGCGACGAGCTGGTGGTGTGCGGGCACGTCGATGCCGTCGCGCACGATGCGGATGGCCGTGGTGGCGTCAATCGCGTAGCGGGTCATGGCTCCATTCTCGCCCTCTCGACTGACACCGCAAGCGGGCGTAACGTGGCTGCCATGTCAGACATCGATGTCGCCAAAGCCTCGTTCGACGCCTACCGGCGGCAGGACGCCGACGCCATGCTGCGGGTGCTCTCACCCGACTATCGCTTCACGAGCCCGCAGGACGATCACATCGACCGCGACGCATTCATGGAGCGCTGCTTTCCGACCGCGGACCGTTTCTCGACGAGCACCGTGCTAGAACTCGTGTCCACCCCGACCGGCGTGCTTTATGTCTACGAGTACGAACTTACCGACGGCGGGCGCTACCGCAATGTCGAGCTGATTCGCGTCGAGGGCGACCAGCTCGTCGAGACGCAGGTGTTCTTCGGCGGGCAGGTCGGGTAACAAATTGCACTCGTAGCCATATAGTGCAATACTGCACTTTATGACCGAGAGTGCAACCCTCACGCGAGCCGAGCAGCGCCGGCTCGAGACGTCGTCGCGCCTCAGCTCCGTGAGCCGTCGGCTCACCGCAGCGCGCGGACTGAGCGGATTCACCATCGAGGAGGTCTGCGACGAAGTCGGCGTATCCCGTCGCACCTTCTTCAACTACTTCCCCTCGAAAGAGCAGGCCGTGCTCGGCGTCGATGAGGCCGAGGAGACCCGCGCGCTCGGCGAGGTTTTCCTTGCCCGCGGCTCGCGTGGCTGGCCCGACGTGATCGACGACCTCGTCGACATCGTTTCCGGATACGTCACCTCCGCCGGCCTCAGCGTCGAGGACCACCTCGAGGTCATGGCCGCCGTCGAACGCGAACCCAAACTTCTCGCCCGCTTCATCGGCATGGGCAAGGAACGTGAGGGCCAGATCCTGGCCCTCATAGCAACGAGGGAGGGCGTCGGAGTGGACGACACTCGAGCCCGCGCAGCCGTCGACGTGCTCGGTACGCTGATGCGCTCCGCCGCCGGGCGACTGCTCGAACCGAATGGCGCGGAGAACTTCGGTTCCGCGCTCACCGAATCACTCACCGCGCTCCGTGCGGTGCTGAACCCCTAAAGCCTGAAAGGCCACGCAGTGACCACGACCACAATCGAGGGACCACTCCTCCTCACCAAACGCCGCATCTGGATCATCTTCGGTGCCCTCATCGCGGGCATGCTGCTCTCAAGCCTCGACCAGACCATCGTCTCCACGGCGATGCCCACCATCGTCGGCCAGCTCGGCGGTGTCGAGCACCAGGTCTGGCTGACCACCGCCTACCTCCTCGCGACGACCATCGTTATGCCGATCTACGGCAAGTTCGGTGACGTGCTCGGTCGGCGCAACCTGTTCCTGGTCGCGATCGCCCTGTTCACGATCGCCTCCGTCGGCTGTGCCTTCGCCGGTGACTTCACGCAGCTCATCATCTGGCGTGCTGTACAGGGCCTTGGTGGTGGTGGACTCATGATCCTCTCGCAGGCGATCATCGCCGACATCGTTCCCGCCTCGGAGCGTGGCAAGTACCTCGGCCCGCTCGGCGCGGTCTTCGGACTCTCCGCCGTCGGCGGCCCGCTCCTCGGCGGATTCTTCGTCGATCACCTCACCTGGCAGTGGGCGTTCTACATCAATATCCCGGTCGGCATCGCCGCGTTCGCGATCGCCTGGTTCACCCTCAAGCTGCCCAGCAAGAAGGCCACCAAGCCGATCGACATCATGGGTGTTGTGCTGCTCTCCGCGTTTACCACCTGCCTCATCTTCTTCACCGACTTCGGCGGCGACGCCGAGTTCGGCTGGGACTCGATGGCAACCTGGGCATTCGGCATCGGCATGCTCGCCGCCGCGCTGCTCTTTGTGCTCGTGGAGTCGAAGGCCAAGGACCCGATCATCCCGCTGTCGCTGTTCAAGAACCCGACGTTCGTCAACGCGACTCTCATCGGTCTGACCCTCGGCCTCGGCATGTTCTCGGCGATCGGCTTTGTGCCGACCTTCCTGCAGATGTCCTCGGGCACCTCGGCGGCCGCGTCCGGCCTGCTGATGCTCCCCATGATGGCCGGCCTTATCGGCACCTCGATCTTCGCGGGCATCGCGATCACGAAGACGGGGCGCTACAAGATCTTCCCGATCCTGGGAACCCTGGTGACGGGTGCCGCAATGGTCGCCATGACGACGCTCAGCGCCGACACACCCATCTGGCTGATCTGCGTGTTCCTGTTCGTCTTCGGTGCGGGGCTCGGCCTTATCATGCAGGTCGTGGTGCTGGTCGCCCAGAACTCGGTCGACCCGTCCATGATCGGCACAGCCACGAGCACGAACAACTACTTCCGCGAGGTGGGTGCGTCGCTCGGTGTCGCCGTGTTCGGCACGATCTTCACCACGAGGCTCACCAGCAACCTGACCGACGTGTTCACGGGTGCAGGCGCGAGCGCCGGGGATGCCGCCGGTGCGACGGCGACCCTCGATCCGCAGACTCTCGCCACACTGCCTGATGCGATTCGGGATGGGGTCGTCACGGCCTACGCCGACGCGCTCGCCCCGGTCTTCTGGTACCTCCTGCCGTTCATCGGACTCGCGTTCCTGCTGTCGCTGTTCCTCAAGCAGATCAAGCTGTCGGATGTCGCGGGCATGGTCGCACGAGGTGAAGCCGTCGGCGGGGCCGAGGCCGAGGAGCTCGAGTCCGCGCACCGCATGGTGTCGACGGCTGCCGTGGAGGGCGAAAAGGCCGACGCCCCCAGATAGCTGCGCCTAGGAACGGGTCCCGAGGTCGACGATCTCGGCGATCCGCCCCTGCAGCTCTTCTTCGTCGATCATGTCGCTGTTGAAGTCGGTCTGGGCTTCGAGCAGCCGCAGCCGCAACTGTGCCGAACGCTTCGGGTGCTTCTTCGCGAGGCCGCTCAGCAGGCGGCGGGCATCAAGCAGCCCGGTCACGGTGCTCGCGTCGGAATAGTCGCGGGGTCGGCTCATGCGGGCACGATACGCAGCGAAGGTTAACTGCGGGAGAACAGTTACAGGCGTAGGCTCGTCGACGTGAGATTCCCCCAGTCGTTCCCGGAGCCCTCAGGGCGTTCGGAGGTCACCGGCGCTTCACGCGCCGGCTCGAGATAGCCCTGCCCTCGCGCGGATGCCCCAGCTCCGCGCGCCCCGCACGCTATTTCCAGCCCTCAAGGGCTGTAACGACTGGAGAACAACCATGCTCGCTCTGAGCGACACGACCATCCGCGCATCCTTCGCCAACGCGACGAAGCGCGAACTGAACGACCTGACCCTGCCCGACCTGAGCGCCATCGCCTGGGACAAGATCGACTACCTCGGCTGGCGCGATCTTCGCCTGGCTCGCCGCGCGTACGTCGTGGTTCCCGTGGGCGATGAGATTGTGGGCGTCATCCTCAAGCAGGCGGAGTCTGCACCGCGCAGCCGCGCACAGTGCACGTGGTGTGAGGATGTGCACCTGCCCAACGACGTCCTGCTCTACGCAGCTCGCCGTGCGGGTGCCGGCGGTCGCAACGGCAACTCGGTGGGCACGCTGCTCTGTGCGAACTTCGAGTGCTCGGCGAACGTGCGCAAGACGCCGCCGATGGCCTACATCGGGTTCGACGTCGAGGCGGCTCGCGAAAAGCGCATCGCCACGCTGCGGGTGCGGGCCTCCGACTTCGCTGCAGGAGTGGCGAGCGTCGAATAAGCACCGAGGACTAGCGCTGCAGGTCGAGCCCGAGCCACCCGGCGAACTGCTCGATCTGCTCGTCGACGTCCGCTCGGACTCTCGCGCTGAAGGGCTCGTCTTCGTGCACACGGTGCACGAGGAAGCGCCCCGAGTCGTGATCTGAGCGGGCGTCGAGCTTGCCGATCAGCCGGTCGCCGTGCAGGATCGGCAGGGCGAACTGTCCCCAGATTCTCGACCGCGCCGGCTTGTAGGTCTCGAGCAGGTAGTCGAACTCGAACAGCCTGGCCACCCGGTACGGGTCGGTCATCAGCCGGTCGAAGGGGGAGACGAGCGTCGCGCGCCCCTCGAACGGTAGGTCGAGCTGGGCGGGGTCGACGCGCCACTTGCCTCTCACGCCCTCGATGGTTGCGGCCTCTCCGACGGGCACGATCCCATGCAGTTCGGTCGGGGCCACGGCGATGCTGTCGCGCATGATGCCGCACGCAGCGAGCAACTGCTGGCTGCGCACCAGTCGCGCCTCGTCGGCCGGCACCTCGGGCACCTCCGGGTAGACGCGTTCGGCAAGATCCCAGACGCGCAGCCGCCCGACCCGCCCGACGACCGCGAGCCGGCCGCTCATGTGCAGCAGCTCGAGCATCTGGGTGACGTTGCGGTTGTTGGTCCAGCCGGTCGACGGCCAGGGCACCGCCGCCTCGTCGGGGATCGCGCGGGACGTCTGCGGCCCCTCGTCTTCGATGCGATCGAGCACCGACTGCGCGAAGTCTTCGTTGGCATCGAACCAGCCGCGGGCGCTCGCGCGGTCGAGCCAGGTACGCATGCCGGCGAGGAAGAGCGGCAGGTCGGACATGGGTCGCAGCATCCAGCCCCGCTCGAAGAGCAGGCCCGAGCTGATGGCGCCGGTCAGGTCGGGGGGCTCGTAGGACGCCCCGAGCCGCGACCAGGCGATGTGGTCGGCGGAGGGGGCGACGGTCGGCGTCTGCTCGATGCGCAGCATGGCCGTCTGCCGCACCATGCCGACTACGTCGTGGGGGCGACGGGCGTCGAGCCCGGCCGCGCGCACCGCGATGCGCCTCGCCTGCTCACGGGTCAGCTCGTGCATGCCCTCACCCTACGACCTGCTACCGGCGCAGCACCTTCTTCGCCCACGCGTTGCCCAGCGTCTGAATGACCTGCACGAGGATGACGATGAGCAGCACGGCCGTCCACGTGACGGCCGGGTTGAACTGCTTGTAGCCGTAGCTCAGCGCGAACGCACCGAGGCCGCCACCGCCGACGAGGCCGGCGACCGTCGCCATGTCGACGAGCGCCACGAACACGAACGCGTAACCGAGGATGAGCGGCCCGAACGCCTCGGGCAGCAGCACGGTGCGGATGATGCGGAACGGGCCCGCGCCGACCGAGCGAGCCGCCTCGATGACGCCCGGCTGCACGGTGAGCAGGTTCTGTTCGACCACCCGGCTGATGCCGAACGAGGCGGCGATCGAAATGGTGACGATGATCGCCGTATTTCCGATGCCCGTTCCGATCAGCTGGCGGATCAGTGGCTGCACCGCAACCAGGAAGATGATGAACGGAATGGGTCGGATCGTGTTCACCAGCACGTTGAGCACCGCGAAGACCGAGCGGTTGGGCAGCAGGCTGCCGGAGCGGGTCACGTACAGGCCGAGGCCGACCACGAGTCCGCCGAATCCGCCGAACAGCAGGGTCAGGCCGACGATGTACAGGGTCTCCCACGCGCTCTGCCAGAGCAGCGGCTGCAGGTCGTTGATGAGGCGGTCCATTACTTCACCTCCGTGACGACGACGGAGTTGCGCACGATCTCGAGCGCGGCGTCGATGGTCGAGTCCTCGCCGGTGAGAGCGAGGGTCAGGTGGCCGAAGGTGCGCCCCTGCACGTCGTTGATGCCGCCGTAGATGAGTTCGAAGCCAACGCCCTTGCGCCCGAACTCGAGGAAGACGGCGGCCTGGGAGACGTTGCCGTCGGCGAAGGAGAGGGTCACGATGCGGCCCGGGTGCTTCGCGCGCAGCACGGCGAGCTCGTCGGCCTCGGGCACGGCTCGCACCACGGTCGAGACGAAACGTTTGCTGGCCGGGGTCTGCGGATCGGAGAACACGTCGAACACGGTTCCGGTCTCGATCACGCGGCCCTGCTCCATCACGGCGACCTTGTGGGCGATGGTCTTGATGACGTCCATCTCGTGGGTGATGACGATGATGGTGGTTCCGAATTCCTCGTTCACGCGCTTGAGCAGCGCGAGCACCTCGAGCGTGGTCTCGGGGTCGAGCGCGCTGGTCGCCTCGTCAGCGAGCAGGATGCTCGGGCTCGTGGCGAGCGCTCGCGCGATGCCCACGCGCTGCTTCTGCCCGCCCGAGAGTTGGTCGGGGTAGTTGCCCGCCTTGTCGGCGAGACCCACGAAGTGCAGCAGGTCGGAGATGCGCGCATTGCGCTCGGCGACCGGCACCCCGGCGACCTCGAGCGGGTACTCGATGTTCTTCCACACGGTCTTCGAGTTGAACAGGTTGAACTGCTGAAAGATCATCCCGATGCCCAGTCGCAGTTTGCGCAGCTCACGTTCGGGCAGCGTGGTGATCTCCGTGCCGTTCACCTGAATGCTTCCGGATGTCGCGCGCTCGAGCGCATTGACCAGCCTGACCAGCGTGCTCTTGCCCGCCCCCGAATAACCGATGATCCCGTAGATCTCACCCGCCTCGATGTCGAGGTCGACGGACTGGATCGCCCGTACCTCCTTCTCGTTGCGTCCCCGAGCGGGATAGGTCTTCGAGACGTCGCGTAGGGCAACGATGGGCATAAGCCGGTTAGCCCTGGGCCTTGTTGTCGGCGATGACCTTCTCGAGCGATGCCTCGAGGTCGGCGACCGCGGTCTTCAGGAAGACAGCAGTTCCGCCGGAGGTCTCCAGCACGCCATCGAGCACGTCCTGGTTGGTCTGGTAGATCTCCACGAGCTTGAGCAGCACCTCGTTGTCCTTGTCCTTCGCGTTCGCTGCCCAGATGTTCACGTAGGGGAGCGCGTTGGGGTCGGAGGGGTCGTCCTGGGCGATCGCGTCCGAGGCGGTGAGTCCCGCATCGGTCACGAAGTCGTTGTTGATGATCGCGGCGGCGACATCGGGCAGCGACGTGACGGTGAGTGCCGCGTCGAGGGTCGTGACCGTGACCTTCGAGTCGGCGCTGACCTCGTCGAGGGTCGAGAAGATGCTTCCGCCGCCTTCGAGGGTGATGAGGCCGGCCGACTGCAGGATGAGCAGGCCGCGCGCGAGGTTGGAGGGGTCGTCCGGGATGGCGACGGTGTCACCGGCCTGGATCTCCTCGACCGAGCCGTACTTCGTCGAGTACAGGCCGAGCGGGTAGATGGCGGTTGCGCCGATCGGAACGATGTCATCACCGGTTGCGGCGTTGTGCTCGCCGAGGTAGACGATGTGCTGGAACTGGTTGAGGTCGAGGTCTCCCGCGGCGAGTGCAGGGTTCGGCTCCGGGTAGGAGGCGAAGTCGATCACGTCGATCGAGATGCCCTCCTCGAGAGCCGCGCCCTTGAACGTGGTCCACCAGGGCTCGCTCGCGCCGACGGTACCGATGCGCACGGGCTGCTCGGGCGAGCCGAGTCCGCTCGTGATGGCGTTCGACCCCTCGGCTGCCGGGGCATCCTTCGGGGCGTTGATGTTCACGATGATGAGCACCGCGGCAATGATCGCGGCTATGGCGACGATGATGCCGCCGACGATCAGGCCGGTGCGGCTCTTCTTCGGGGGCGCGATGACCGGGTTGGCACCGGCGGGAGGTGTTGCAGACATGGCTGTGCTCTCTGGCTGTGTGGACAGGGGATGGGATCGGCACTCTCTCGTGGAGGGCCGTTACCAGTGTGTGTCGCCCAGCTGGGGATACGAAAACGTGTTGAGAAGTGTGACGTTCTAGAAGTCGCTGAGGTTGCCGCGCAGGCCGCCGCCGCCGAACTCGGTGCGCAGGATGCCGCGGCGACGCAGGATTGGCACGAGTTCGTCGAGAATGCGGTGCACGGTCACCGGGTGCAGGTCGCCCCAGAGCAGCACGCCGTCGTTGTCGGCCGTCTCGCCCAGGTTTTCGATGAGATCGGCGAACTCCTCGGCGGTTCCGACAAAGCCGCCCTGCCCGATGCGGCCGAGCTTCGCCTGCTTGGCCAGCATTGCGCGCAGGGGGGTGGTGGCGGGGTCGTAGCCGCCGAGCAGGCGCTTGATGCTCCCCTGCGACACATGGTCGCCGAAGATAGACAGGTCCAACGGGGCGTCGAGGTCCTGCTGCGTGAGGTCGGTCTCGAGGTCGCTCGACTGGCGCTCGGCGATGTGCAGGAGTGCTGCGTCATCCGGATTCGCGGAGGCAGCGACGAGCCGGTCGGCCTCTTCGGCGCTCGAGACGAGCACGGGCTGGATCGCGAACAGGATCTTCACGTCGCTGGGGTTGCGACCCCGCTCGACTGCCGCGGCGTGGATCTTCGCGCGGTACTCGCGAATGGAGTCGGGGTCGAGCGGCGCGAGCGCGAGCTGCACCTCGGAGTTGGCGCCGGCGAAGCCGAGGCCGCGCCCCGAACCGCCGGGCGAGACGATGACCGGTTCCCCATCGGTGAACGGGATGGCGTTGAGCGGCCCGTCGAAATCGAAGTACTCGCCGCGGTGCTGCACGGAGGTCAGCTTCGAGCCGTCGGCGTAGCGGCCGGCCGCAGGGTCGGCGATGAGGGCGCCGTCGCCCCAGCTGCGCCAGAGGTCGCGGATGCCGCCCAGCCACTCCTCAGCGCGGTCGTAGGCGGCGTCGTGCGAGAGGGGGCCGGCGCTGCCGAAGTGACGCGCGCTGCCGGTGTCGGTGACGACGTTGAGGCCGAGGCGGTGACCGCTCAGGTGCTGCAGCGTCGCGAACTGGCGAGCCGCGGTGTACGGCAGGTACGCGGCCGGATTCACCGTCGGCACCACGCCGATGTGCGACGTCGCCCCGAACAGGTACGGCGCGAGCAGCAGTGGATCGTGCTTCGGGCCGCCGAAGGCCTGGCGGATGCGTAGATCGATCGTCGACGCGTTACCCAGGGACGGGGCATCCTCGATGATCAGCAGGTCGAAGCCGGCCTGCTCCAACTCGCGGATCGACTGCTGGTAGAGCTCGGGCTCGGTCCAGCGGTAGTTCCAGTCGAGGTACGGGTGGCCCCAGCCGTGTGGGCCGAAGCCGCGGGCGAGGAACCAGCCGAAATGCTGCAGCTTGCTCATGCAACAACCGTACGGGTTGCGGCGAGACCGCGTTCGAGGTCTGTGAGGAGGTCGGCGAGGTCCTCGATGCCGATCGAGAGGCGCAGGGTTCCGGGCCAGATGCCGGACTGGCTGAGCTCGTCGTCGGTGCGGGCATTGTGGCTCGTGGTGCCGGGGTGAAGGATCAACGAGCGCACGTCACCGAGGTGGGTCATGTGGGTGAAGGTCTCGAGGGCGTTCACGAAGTCGCGCGCCGCGTCGAGTCCGCCGCGCAGGGTGAAGGAGAACACCGAGCCCTGCCCACGCGGCAGGTACTTGAGCGCGAGCGGGTGGAACGGGTTCGACTCGAGCCCCGAGTAGTCGACCGAGTGCACCTCGGGCTGCTGCTCGAGCCAGCGGGCCACGCCGAGGGCGTTCTGCGACTGGCGCTCGACCCGGAGCGAGAGAGTCTCGATGCCCTGGTTGATGAGGAACGCATTGATCGGTGACGGCGTCGGTCCGAAACGCAGGGCCATGACCTCGCGCAGGTAGGCGATGCGGGCGAGGCCGCCGGAGCGCTCCGCGAAGCTCGGGTTGCCGTGGCGGTCGCGCGTGGTCAGGTGAAGGAAGAGGTCGCCCGAGCGCTCGACGTCGAACAGGCCGTTGTCCACGATCACCCCGCCCAGGGCGGCACCGTGCCCGGCGAGGAATTTGCTGGCCGAGTGGATGACGATGTCCGCCCCGAAGTCGAGCGGACGCAGCAGGTACGGCGTCGCGAGCGTCGAATCGATGATGAGCGGAATGCCGTGACGGTGCGCAACCTCCGCGATCGCCTCTATGTCGAACACGTCGTTCTTCGGGTTCGGGATCGACTCGGCGAAGAGGGCGCGGGTTGAGGGCAGGATGGCTCGTTCCCACGCTTCGGGGGAGTTCGCGTCATCCACAAAATCGGTGGTGATGCCGTAGCGCGAGAGGTTGTCGATGAGGAAGCCGCGGGTGCCCTCGTAGAGGGAGCTCGCCGACAGCAGGTGGTCGCCGGCCTGCAGCAGGCCGAGCAGCGTGACGGCAACCGCCGCCTGGCCGCTGCCCACGAGCAGCGCCTCAGCGCCGTTCTCGAGATGCGCAACGGTGCGCTCGACGGCCTCTGCGGTGGGGTTGGCGACGCGCGTGTACGAGTAACCCTCCGCACCGTTGAAGATGTCGCCCGCGTGGTCGAAGTCGTCGATGACAAAACCGGCGGTCATGTAGATCGGGGTGACTCGCGGATTCACCGTGGTTCCGGGGCGCGCGCCGGCGTGCAGCTGGCGGGTCGAGAACCCGACAGCCGTGTCGAGCGGGCGATGGAGAGTCATGCGATACAGGGTGACACGGACGACCCCGTTTGGGCTCTGCCGCGCTTCACACTTCGTCATGCGGGATGACCGCTCGCGGCCCCCTCCCTAGGCTCGGAGGATGACCACATCATCGAGGGCACTGCGCGTCGTCGCCGTCTCCGGCAGTCTCACCGACCCGTCCCGCACGACAGCGCTCGTCGAGGCCATCGCCGAGGCCTTCGGAAAGGTCATCCCCGTCGAGATCCGCGTGATCAAGCTGCACGAGCTGGGACCGCACTTCGCCGGCACCCTGTCCCGCAAGGGGCTACCCGCCGAGGTCGAGGCCGAGCTGCAGGTCGTGGAGAACGCCGACCTCCTCATTGTCGCGACACCCGTGTACCGGGCATCCTTCACCGGGCTGTTCAAGCACTTCTTCGACTTCGTCGACCAATACGCGCTCGTGGACACCCCCGTGCTGCTCGCGGCGACCGGTGGCAGCGAGCGCCACGCGCTCATCATCGAGCACCAGCTGCGTCCGCTGTTCGGCTTCTTCCAGTCGCTCGCGCTGCCGGTCGGCGTGTACGCGCACGACTCCGACTTCACCGACTACCGCATCTCGAACGAGCAGCTCACCGAGCGCATCGACAAGGCGATCGCCCGGGCGTTGCCGCTCGTGCGCTCCAGCCTCATCGAGAAGGAGAGCATTGAGCGCACCCTCGCGGGCGAAGAGGCCGAGCTCTAGCTCGCGCGCCGCATCCGCGCGGCGTTTTGCGATCGGCGCTGCCCGGCGGGAGTGCGCGCGGTTGGCAGAACCCCGCGCTGATTCGGGATGTGTTCCGCACACGCAGAAGGCCCCACGCCGAAGCGCGGGGCCCTCTGCGGGACTACTGGGAGGAATTAGTCGCCGAGGATCGAGTTGAGGTCGACGTCGTTAAGCACGTCGTCGACGAGGCCGTCGACGTCAACGACGCCATCAACCAGGTCGCCTACCTCGGAACCGACGGAGGTGTCTCCACCGACCGAGTTGCCGTTTCCGCTGTTGTTTCCCACAGCGGTGTCGTTGCCCGAACCAACGGCGGTGTCGTTGCCCGAAGCGATCGGTGCGGTGATCGGGGCCGTGATGTCGTTGCCCGATCCGATGGCGTTTCCGCTGCCGATGTCACCGACCTCCGGTGCTACAACGACGGGGGAGGAGTTGGAGATGTCGCCGACCATGGCCGACACGTTGTCGAGGAGGCTCGTGGTGGTCTGTGTCCAGGACGACGTGGTGTCGTGGCTGGAGGTGGTGTCAGCCATTGCGGGGGCTGCAAAGCCACCCACCATAAGAGCTGCTGCTGCAACGCCGGTCGTGCCGAGGATGGTCTTCTTCGTGATGTTGTTCATCATGGTGAACTCCTTCAATCGTTTGTCCATGGGACTCCCCGAACCTGCTTGGTCCGGTCGTTCCCTGGTGCAATAGGACTCCGGGGCGACCCCCGATTTCGGATTGCGGCGCTCGCTGAAATGGCCCCCGAATGGGTGCAGAGGTGTCAGATTCGGGATGTCCCGATCCCCGGCTTTCCGCGACGGGACCGAGCTGTCCATCCCTAACCTCAAAGAAAGCTGGCAGGCAACCGGAGTTGGCTGGGTGGCCCGGAAAGTCGTCCGGGCTGTCCACCCATACGATGGAGCCATGACCTCAACCACCCAGCTGCCCCCCAAGGATGTCGGCACCGCCTACCTCTTCTGGCTCGCCTCGTTCGTTCTCGTCTGCGGTCTGCAGCACTTCTACCTGGGCAAGATCGCGCGCGGCGTGATCTGGATCCTCACTGCGGGGCTCTTCGGCATCGGCACGATCATTGACCTGTTCACGCTGGCCGGCCAGACCCGCGAGGTCAACCGACTCCGTGCTGCGGGCATCCAGTGAGCTTCGTCGTCTCCACCGAGGTAGCCGAGGCCCTCGCCGCCAACAAGCCCGTCGTCGCCCTCGAGTCGACCATCATCTCCCACGGCCTGCCGCGCCCGCGCAACCACGAGGCCGCCATCGAGTTCGAGAACATCCTGCGCGAGCAGGGCGTCACCCCGGCCACGATCGCGGTGCTCGACGGTGTCGCGCAGATCGGCCTCGACGCCGAGGGCGTGCGCCGCATCTCCGAAGAGCAGCTCGCCAAAGCGAGCGTGCGCGACCTGCCGATCATTGCGGGTGCGGGATCGAGCGCCGCGACCACCGTCGCCGCGACGTCTCACCTTGCCGCACTGGCCGGGATCCGGGTCTTCGCCACCGGCGGCCTGGGAGGCGTGCACCGTGGAGCGTCATCCACTTTCGACGAATCTGCCGACCTGTCGACTCTCGCCGTCACGCCGATCACCGTGGTGTCGGCCGGTGTGAAGTCGGTGCTCGACATCGCGGCGACCCTCGAGCGTCTCGAGACGCTGAGCGTGCCGGTTCTCGGTTACGGCACAAAGACCTTCCCAAGCTTTTGGCTGCGCGAGTCGGCATTCCAGCTGGACTGGTCGGTCGAGAACGCGGCCCAGGTCGCCGACGTGATGTTCGCGCAGGACTCCCTCGGCCACGGCCAGGGCATCGTGGTCGCGAACCCGATTCCGCTCGACCAGCAGTGGGATCCTGCCGAGCACAACCGTGTGCTCGAGATCGCGCTCGCCGAGGCCGACGAAAAGGGCATCAGCGGCAAGGCCGTGACGCCGTTCCTGCTGCTTCGCATCGTGGAGCTCTCCGAGGGCCGCAGCCTCGAGGTGAACCTCGACCTCGCACGCAACAACGTGCGGGTCGCCGGCGAGATCGCGACCGCCTGGTCCGCGCTGCATGCCTAGAATTCTGGTCTTCGGCGACATTATCGACGACGTGGTCGCGGTGCCGAGCGGTCCCATCCGCACGGACACCGACACCGTCTCGTCGATCCGCTTCCGCCCGGGCGGGTCGGCCGCGAACACCGCGAGCTGGCTCGGCTCGGTCGGAGCGGACGTCACCTTCATCGGCATCGTCGGTGAGGATGACGCGGCCCGCCACACCCTCGAACTCGAGCGCCACGGCGTCACGTCCCGGCTGCAGACGCACGCGTCGCTGCCGACCGGCGCCATCGTGGTCATTGTGGAGGGTGAGAAGCGCACCATGCTCACCGAACGGGGCGCGAACGCGGTTCTGGATCCTGCTCTCGTCACCGACGAGCTGCTCGCCAGCGTCGACCTGCTACACCTGACCGGGCACACCCTGTTCGGCATGGACGCCCCCGAGCGCTTCACCGCACTGATGGCGCGCGCTCGAGCCGCCGGGGTTCAGGTCTGCCTCGACCCGGGCTCGGCCGGCTACATCGCCGACTTCGGGGTCGAGCAGGCGCTCGGCTTCTTCGAGGGCGCCTCGATCCTCGTGCCCAACCTCGAGGAGGGCAGGGCGCTGACGGGCCTCGTGGAACCCGTGGCCGTGGCATCCGCTCTTGCAGAATCGTTCGAGATCGTGGCGCTCACCCTCGACGCGGACGGCGTGGTCGTCGCCCGCCGGGGAAGCGCACCCGTGGTCATTCCCGCGGTCGCGACGACGATCCTCGACCCGACCGGCGCCGGCGACGCGTTCACGGCTGGCTTCCTGCACACGCTGCTGGTCTCCCATGATCTGGATGCCGCGGCGCGCGCCGGGGAATCCCTCGCGTCCCGCGCCGTGTCGTCCCTCGGCGCCCGCCCGCACTAGAGCGTCCCCGGCGGGGCTACTTCTTCTTCGGCGACGCCGCCTTGCGTGCCGCCTTCTCGGCGGCCTTGCGATCCGCGAGGATCTGCTTCTCGTCGAGGGGCGCGGTTCCCGAAGCGCGGGCCGCTGCGTAGTATGCGCGCGCCTCGTCCTGGCGAGCACGCTCGGCGCCGGTCGCGATGGGCGCGCGCACGTGGGCGTCCGTGTAGCCGTAGGCCTTGACCAGGTCGAGGGCGTGCGGACGCAGTCGGGCGATGAGGCGGTCGATGTACGCGGTCACGGCCTGGGCGCGACGCGGCGAGAGGCGGCCGGCCATGAGGTACCAGGCGAGGTGCTTCTCGATGAGGCCGAGTCCGAACAGGTCGCGCAGCCAGGTGAGCACAGTGACGTTGTTGGGGTCGGCGGCCGCGATCGCGCGGGTGAAGGCCTCCCATTGCAGCAGTTCGCCGTGTGCGCGGGCGACCTCGATGAGCTCGTTCTGCTGCGAGTTGAAGACGGCGGCGGCGTCCGCCTTCGAGAGGTGACGCGCATCCCGCAGTCGACCGGCGATCTCGGCGATCATGGTCTCGACGCGATCCGTCAGCAGCTCGCGCTGTACCTGGGTCTCGCGCAGCTGGCCGACGGAGCGGGCGACGCGACCGAAGTCGCCGATGGTCTGGGCCAGTGAGCGCAGGCCGGAACCGTTGTAGGCGCGCTCGGCGACGTGCTCGACGACGTAGCGGGCGAGCACACCGGGCTCCGCGCCGACGAACTTGCGGGAGTAGTCGGTGAGCAGGCGCTTGGCGACGAGCTGCAGCAGCACGTTGTTGTCGCCCTCGAACGTCGCGTAGATATCGAGGTCGGCGCGCAGTCCGACGAGGCGGTTCTCAGCGAGGAAGCCGGACCCGCCGCAGGCCTCGCGGGCCTCCTGCAGGGTGTCGAGCGCGTGCCAGGTGCTGAGCGGCTTCAGGGCTGCGGCGAGAGTCTCGAGGTCCTGGCGGTCGTCGTCGGTGTCGGCCTTGCCACTGAATACGGCGTCGAACTTCACGAGGAACTCGTCGTGGGCGAAGGTCTGGGCGAAGGTCGTTGCGAGGTGGGGGATGAGGCGGCGCTGGTGACGCTGGTAGTCAAGCAGCACCTCCTCGTCGGTGTCACTGCCCGCGGTGAACTGCCGACGCTCGCTGCCGTAGGTGAGTGCAATCTGCAGGCCGATGGCGGATGCCGCGGTCGCAGCTCCATCGAGTGACACCCGCCCCTGCACCAGGGTTCCGAGCATGGTGAAGAACCGGCGGCCGGGCGACTCGATCGAGCTCGAGTACGTGCCATTCTCGGAGACGTCGCCATAGCGGTTGAGCAGGTTGATGCGGGGGACCCGCACGTTGTCGAAGTGCAGGCGGCCGTTGTCGATGCCGTTGAGGCCACCTTTGAGGCCGTCGTCCTCGCCGCCGACTCCGGGCAGGAAGCCCTCGGCGGTGCGGATCGGAACATAGAACGCGTGCACACCGTGGTTGACCCCGCGGGTGATGAGCTGCGCGAAGACGACGGCTGCGGTGCCGTGCAGGGCCGCGTTGCCGAGGTAGTCCTTCCACGCGCCACGGAACGGGGTGTGGATGACGAACTCGTCGGTGGCCTCGTCATAGGTCGCGGTGGTGCCGATGCTCGCGACGTCCGAACCGTGACCGGTCTCGGTCATCGCGAATGCGCCCGGAACCTCGAGGCTCATCGCGCCCGGCAGGAATGCCTTGTGGGCACGCTCGGTGCCGAGGTGCAGGATTGCCGCGGCGAAGAGGCCCCACTGCACGCCCGCCTTGATCTGCAGCGAGGGGTCTGCGCTGACCAGCTCTTCGAAGGCGGCGATATTGCCGCCGTGGTTGTCCTGGCCGCCGAGCTCCTTGGGGAAGGACAGGTTGACCTGGCCGTCCGCGACGAGCAGGTGCAGCTGGCCGAGCACACGCTCGCGGTGCTCCGCCATCGAGAGGCCCTCAATGCGGTGCAGGTCGGGGTTGGCGGCGAGCTTGCGGGCGCCGGAGCGGATCTCCGCCCAGGTGCCGAGCAGCTGTCGGCCGAGAGCCTCGGAGTCGAATACCGCGCCCGAGATGTCGATGGGTCCGGTGTCGACGCGCTCGATGGGCTCATCCGGAGCGCCGTGGCCGACTGGTGCCGCGGCACCGGATGTGGGCATGGAGGTAGCTGTGTCGACCATCGTTGGTGTCCTTTGTCTCGCTGTGGCTCTCACTCCACACGGTACGAGCGTCGTCAGCCGACACGAAACAGTGCGTGAAGGGGCTATAACGCTATGCCGCGAGCGGGTGATCGGGCTGTAGGTTTCCACAGTCGAGCCCGCCCAAACGGCAGCACTGCCTACAACGGCTGGGCGGCCTTGACCGCCTCGTACGCGGCGAGTGCGTCGTTGCGGGACTTCTTCAGGTCGACGATCGGCTCGGGGTACTCGGGCGAATCGATCTCCGGTACCCAGCGCCGCACGTAACGGCGGCCCTTGTCGAACTTCTCCTCCTGCAGGATCGGGTTGAACACCCGGAAGTAGGGGGCGGCATCCGCGCCGCTGCCCGCGACCCACTGCCAGTTGCCCGGGTTGCTCGCCTCGTCGGCGTCGACCAGGGTGTCCCAGAACCACGCCTCGCCCACCCGCCAGTCGACCAGCAGGTTCTTAATGAGGAAGCTCGCGACGACCATGCGCACCCGGTTGTGCATCGACCCCGAGTGCCACAGCTCGCGCATTCCCGCATCGACCAGGGGGATGCCCGTGTGCCCGCTCTTCCAGGCCGCAAGCTCGGCGGGGTCGGGTTCGTCCCAGGGGAACGCGTCGAACGCCGGGCGGTAGTTCTTCTTATGGAGTTCCGGAAAACCGTAGAGGATGCTCCAGTTGAACTCGCGCCAGCCGATCTCGCTGAGGAACTTGGCGGTATTCGGCTGGGGCCGCGCGCGCAGGTAGTGCCAGACCTGGAACGGGCTCACCTCGCCGAATCTCAGGTGCGGGCTGAGCCCGCTCGTGGACTCGATGCCCGGTTCGTCGCGGCGGTGATAGTCCTCGAGGATGTCCTCGGCAAAGCGCTCCAGCCTCTCGCGCCCACCCTGCTCGCCGGGAGTCCACGTGTCTCTCAGGCCTCCGGCCCAGTCGGGCCGCGTGGGCAGCAGGGTCCAGTCGTCGAGCGTGTCGCTCGGGACATCCAGACCCTGAATCGCGGTCGGGGCAGGCAGCGGCTGGCGATCCACGCCGCGCTCGAGGCAGGCACGCCAGAACGGCGTGAACACGCGGTAAGGGTTGCCCTCGCCGGTGGTGACGGTCCACGGCTCGAACAGCAGGTTCGCGTGGAAGCTCGTGACCTCGAGACCGTCGTCCCGAAGCCGGGTCTTCAGGCGTGCGTCGATCTCGCGGGCGGCGCCGTAGCGGCGGTTCCAGAACACGGCTCCAGCCCCGACCTCGGCGACGAGGGCGGGCAGCACCTCTTCGGCCGCGCCGCTGCGCAGCGTGAGTTCGGCACCGAGGACGCGCAACGACTCGGTCAGCGAGACGAGACTGTGGTGCAGCCACCACCTCGTCGCAGAACCGAGCGGCCGGATGCCCGGACTCACGTCATCCCGCAGATAGAGCACAACGACCGGAGCGCCCCGTTCAACGGCCGCGGCCAGGGCCGGGTTGTCAGCGATGCGCAGGTCGTCACGTAGCCAAACGATCGAGGGGGAGAGCACCGCGGAGTTCATGTTCATACGATAAGTGCCGCGCCTGACAGCCCGAGTAGGGTGGTATCGCTTACCGGGAGGGAACGTGGGCCGACGTAGTGAGAGTGATGGTTCCGCGCGGGGTGTTGCGCTCCGTGCGAGCAAGGATCGCCTGCTGGCTCTCGTCGCGCTCGAAACCGCGCAGGCCGGCATTCGCGCGGTCGCCGGGGGCGGAAGTGTCTTCCCCGTTCACGGCCTGATCTCGCCGCGCGTCTCGCGTGCAGTCTCGGTCATTGTCGCGCCGTCGGACCTGTCCGCCTTTGTGCGCGTGCTTCGGGCGCGCGGGTGGGTGCTCGAACAGCCTCGCCGTGGCCTTGCGCTGCTACCGCGAGCGACCCTCGGCCTCACGCACGTCGGGTGGCCCTGCTCGCTTCGGGTGCACTCGGTGATCCCCGGCTTCTTCACCGACCCGCGGCACGCGTTCGACGAGTTGTGGGAGCGTCGCACGTTCATGACCCTGCACGGCATCGAGGTGCCGGTGCTCGACAAGATCACGACGGTGATGTTCGCGGCGCACGACCGGCTCACGGGGGATCGGATTCGCCCCTCCGCCGACAGCAACCTCGAGTATTTCCTCGGTCAGTTCCGCGAGGCGCTGGATCCGGCCGAGTGCCGGTCACTGCTCGAGCTCGTCCAGCGGGTCGGCGGCGGAGAGGAGTTGCGTCCGCTGCTCGAGGGTCTCGGGCTCGATCCGGGGGAGACCGTGCTGCCCGATGACGAGTACACCCGATGGCGGCTCGGGCTTCATCGCGTCACCCAGGCGGACTGCTGCCTGCTCGCCTTCATCGAACTGCCACCGGCGAAGCGCCCCGAGCTCGTGCGGGCGAAGATGCCGCGCACGCTGGGCGGCATGATCGGTGCCTACGGTGCCGGCGTCGCATCACTCGTGCGGCTCCGCGGCGCGGGTCGGCGCCTCGCTGCCCTGCTGCCGGAGTCTTCGAGAAGCGGTTAGGGCTGCAGCCGCAGCTTCTCGGTCAACGCGGTGAGCTGGCGCAGTTCTGCGGCGCTGAGCGCTCCGCCCACGCGGCGCGAGATGGAGTCGGCGTGCACAACCGCAACCCGACGGAACAGATCGTAGCCCTCGTCGGTGAGGCACACGATGGTGCCGCGGCCGTCGCCCGGGTCGCTCTCCTTGCGCACGAGCTCGCGCTGCACGAGGCGGTCGACAAGTCTGCTCACGCTCGGCTGGGTGAGCAGCAGGTGACGGTTCAGGTCCCGGATGCGCAGCCGGTGCTCGGGCTGGCGGGACAGGTTGAACAGCACGTCGTATTCATTGAACGACAGCTTGTCGGTGGGGAACTCCGTGTTGAGGGTTCGTAGCACCGTGACCTGCGCCCGGAACAGGGACTCCCAGGCATCGACGGCCAGCGATTTGTCACTCACGCGGCTAACTCTATGCACGCGCACCGACTTCGCGAAAATCGGGTGAAGAGGAGTTGACGTATTAAAAGGATTGAGGGCCGGTTTCAGAGGCTAGAAACCGACCCTCTCCCTTGCACCAAGAGTGTCCTGCAATCACATTCCGCATCAGCTGCCACAGCAAACAACTTCTGCTGCAACGAATATATAACGGTGAGGTAACGGAGCGCTAGTTATACAAACGTTATTTTTCTGCGAGTTTGCTGGGGCCGGGTAGACAGCCCGGATTTCCGCGGAAATCCGGGCTTTCCGGCGTCAAAGAATTTCCTGCGGACTGGAATTAGCTGACGGCGGTCTGCGAAACCGTTCCGATCGCGCGGCCCTCGCATTCTCTTTGGGGTGTCGTTCAGGGGCACCGTGCAAACAGCGACCGAGGGAGCTAGAGATGTCTGAGACAGGAACCTGCGACGACCATGTGGTCCGGCGGTTCTGCGGCACCTGTCGAGGGCGTCTGCGAACGTGGATCGATCCCACACAACGACGCGCGCCTGGGCGGGCGCATCCTCATCACCATGAAAGCTCCCGCCGAGTATGGCGGGTTCGAGCAGCACAGCAGGAGGACCTTCAGCGAGCTCGCTGGCCAGCCTCGAGCAGTGTCTCGACAAGATGGCGACGCTGGTCGAAAAACGACGATAGCGGTCGCGCTGTCCGTCAGGGGAACCATGAATCGTGGCACGATTCGTCTACTCCCGCTTGGGGGTAGACGAGGATGTCGCTATGCCGATAGGTTCTACGCCGGGGGAGTCGTGAGGGGTCTTCAAATTCGAAAGATGTCGAGCAGGAGACCTCTGTGTCGCTTTCCTTTCCACCCATCGAAACTGGAGAGAAAATGAGAATTTCCAAGTTGTTTACGGCCAGCGTCACCTGCGCTGCAATGCTTGCAGTGGGCCTGGCCGCCCCCGCTATTGCCGCGCCGACGCAGGATTCGCTCGATCGGCTGGTCGAGCTGAATCCCGGATCGACCGAGGCGCTGCTGACCGAGTCCATCGCCGATTACTCTGCGACGTCCGGACAATCCTTCGACGCGGTGCTGGCGCAAGCCCTCCGCGAGGCTGAGGTCTCTGCCGCGGCGGCTGCAGCCCCTGCGGTGACCGTCACCGGACCCGGCAAGGTCGGTGTGCTTTCCAGCCCCGGTGGAGGGAGCTATAGCCTCGGACTGGCCAACAACCGTGGCGACGTCTTTGTCACGCCGGCCTATACCGGACCCATCAATCACGGCCATGCGGGAATCTTCTTCACCACGGGTACGCTCATCGAGGCTCCGGGGCTCGGCAAGAAGAGCCGCTCGATCACCGTTGCCGACTATAAGGTGGCCAAGACCAGCGTCAAGCAGTCCGTGAAGGTGACGACCACAAAGCGTAACGCTGCGGGTGCCTACGCGCAGACGAATCTGCGCGGCAAGGACTACAACCCCAACTTCGCCATCAACCGAGACGCGAATGGCGACGACATGAACTGCTCGCAGCTGGTGTGGGCGGCCTACAAAAAAGCCGGCGGAATCGACATTGACGGAAACGGCGGGACCGGCGTGTACCCGTACGACATCAAGGACTCGACCTACACGACCACGTACAAAACCTTCTGAAAGGAATAGGGCGGGCAGGGATTCCTTGCCCGCCTTTACTCACCCATGCACTCTCTCCCCCGGCTCCTGGGAGCCCTCGTGCTGTCCTGCATCGCGCTCACAGCCTGTTCCGGCCCTGATCCGACAGCAGGCAGTGTCTTCGTCGACCCGGACAAGGCTTCTCTCGATGGCGTTACCGCAGCGCTGGTGCTGAGCCCGCAGACCGCTGGAATCGATGAAGGAAAACCCGGCTACATCGCTCTCGCCGCGAGCGACGGATCCTTGAGCCTGCTTCCCACCAAGGGCATGGACCGCGGACTCCTCGAATTCGCGGATTCTGAACTGTTCTTCTCCGACTTCGATAACGACTATGTGCTGGCAGATCGTCTGGTGAGTTCCCCCAGCCCGAAGCCGAATGTGCAGGAGGCCCTGTACGTCATCGACGACGAGGCGGTCGGCCTCTACAACGACGGTTTCACCGACGATGGCTACAACGAAGTCGTTGTGACGTCCGGGGCGGGGGAGAGTGCGCGGACCGACGTGCAGGGCGCGTACGCGGTCACCGCACGCTGCGGCGACGCGATCTTCGGCATCGCGCCGACTTCGGGACCATACCTCACCGGCGAGGCACGCGAACGGTTCGACGCGGGAGACGGGGCGGTGGGACAAATGCTCACCCGGATTTCCCCAGGCGATTCGGAACTCCTGATCGGCACGGTCGGTGTCGTCGACTCTCTGCAACCCGGCGGTGCCGCTGCGTGTGTCAACGACGGTGTGAGCTACCCGAGTTTCAACGTCTCCGGCGGCGAGAGTGGTGACGGCGCCGCCGTTCTCAAGACCTGGAACATCGCAAGCGGCGTCCTGATCGAAAAGCCGCTCGTGACCGAAACGGGAGAGCCGTTTCCGATGACGGCTGAGGACATGCTGTTTGCACAGATGGCTCCCGAACCCGTCGATGACGGAGTCGTCTGGATCGTCCCAGGCGGTCGAATCCTCAGCACCGATCTCGAGACCGGAGTCACCGATGTGGTTTCGACCGTCGCGCACGAGTCGGAGGAAGCGAGCCTTTTTCTCGACCAACGCGGCAACGTCATGTGGACAGCCGAAGAACCCTTCGGCGACAATGTCGACTTCGTGATCACTGAAACCGACCTTCTTTCGGGCACGAGCACGGAGGCGCTGCGAATCGACAATCTCGGCGGGATACTCAGTCCCGACCTGTTCGTTCGCGACTTCGTGCTGCTCGACTGAGCTGCAGGGGAGGCGGGTAGCGTGGAACCATGACCTCCCCCTATTCGGACCTGAACGACTTCATCGCTCTCTCCCGCGTCGACGGCATCGCGCTCTCCCCGAACGGCGAGCGCGCCATCCTGACCGTCGCGACGCTGAATCGGGATGCCACGGCCTACGAACGGGCCCTGTGGTCGGTTCCGGCCGACGGTTCGGGCGCGCCCGTGCGCCTCACCCGCTCGGCCAAGGGCGAGTCGGGTGTGGGCTTCACCGGCTCGGGAGACATCCTGTTCGTGTCTGCGAGACCGGATGCCGCGGCCGACAAGGATCCCGAAGCACCCCAGCTCTGGCTGCTCCCCGCCGCCGGGGGCGAGGCTCGCGCGGTCACGCGCCTTGCGGGCGGAGTCTCGTCGATCGCGGCAACCGCGTCCGGCTCCGATGTCGTGGTGCTCGCCGCCGACCTGCTGGCAAGCTCGGACACGCTCGAGTCCGACGCCAAGCTGCGCGGCAAGCGCAAGGACAAGAAGGTCTCGGCGATCCTGCACGAGGGGTATCCGGTGCGGTACTGGGACGCCGACCTCGGCCCCGCCGAACCGCACCTGCTCGCGCTGGACCTGTCCGAGCTGCCCGAGACCGCGGTTGCACGGGCCGCCGTGGCGCCGGACGCCGAACCGAGCTACCCCGCCGACCTCCCGCGACCGACTGACCTGACCCCCGCGCCCGGCCGCACCGCTGACACCGCCGGACAGGCACTCACCCCCGACGCGAGCACGCTCATCGTCGCCCTCCAGGTGCGCGAGCGTCGGGCGGGACGGTTCGCGCTGGTGTCCGTTCAGGTTGCGACGGGCATCCAGACGGTGATTGTCGAGGAGGACGGTGTCGACTTCGAGTCGCCCGCCGTGAGCCGCGACGGAACCCGCATCGCCTACACGCGTCTGGTGCGTAGCACGCCCGCCGGCCCGGAGGACGTCGAGCTGTGGATCGCGGGCATCGACGGCAGTGACCCGCGCCGGCTCGCCGCCGACTGGGATCGCTGGCCGACGAGCATCGCCTTCGCGGCGGATGACGCCTCGCTGATCGTGACGGCGGACCACGACGGTCGCGGGCCGGTGTTCCGGGTGCCGCTCGATGGACCGGTCGAGCAACTCACCCACGACGAGTTCACGTACACGAACGTGACCGTCGACACCGTCAGCGGTGACCTCGTGGCGCTCCGGTCTTCCTGGGTCTCTCCGCCGCATCCCGTGCGCATCGCACTATCGGGTGAGGTCACACCGCTCGCCAACCCCGCGGCGGCACTGGAGGCGCCCGGCAGCATCACCGCGGTCGAGGCGACGGCGGAAGACGGCGCACGCGTTCGCGGCTGGCTGCTGCTGCCCGAGGGCGCGTCCGCGTCGACGCCCGCCCCGCTACTGCTCTGGGTTCACGGTGGCCCGCTCGGCAGCTGGAACGCGTGGAGCTGGCGTTGGGCGCCGCTGCTCGCCGTGCAGCGCGGCTACGCGGTGCTGCTGCCCGATCCCGCGCTGTCGACCGGTTACGGGCTCGACTTCATCGCCCGTGGATGGAACTCGTGGGGCGCGAAGCCGTACACCGACCTGCTGTCGATCACGGATGCGGTGGAAGCGCGCGACGACATCGACGAGACGAAGACCGCGGCAATGGGCGGCTCGTTCGGCGGCTATATGGCCAACTGGGTCGCGGGGCACACCGACCGCTTCCGCGCGATCGTGAGCCACGCGAGCCTGTGGGCACTCGACCAGTTCGCGGGAACCACCGACCACTCGCAGTACTGGCAGGAGATCTTCACCGCAGAGGCGATGGAGGAGTTCTCACCGCACCACAGCGTGCGCGACATTGTCACGCCAATGCTGGTCATCCACGGCGACCACGACTACCGGGTGCCGATCGGTGAGAGCCTGCGCCTGTGGAGCGAGCTCGCCGAGCACCATGCTCTGGATGACGGCAGCACCAAGCACAGGTTCCTGCTCTTCCCCGACGAGAACCACTGGGTTCTGAAGCCCCAGCACTCGGTCGTCTGGTACGAGACGGTCTTCGCGTTCCTTGACCAGCACGTGCACGGTGCTGAGTGGAAGCGCCCCGAGCTGCTCGGCTAGAGCCGTTCGGGCACGTGCCCGAGTCCCGGGCGCGTGTTCGAACACTCGCCGGAAAATCGGACACGTGCCCGAGGCGCACTAGTTGGACTTGGACGACGCCAGGATGCCGGTGCCGCCGAGCGCGGTGCTCAGGGCAGCCGCGGTGTCGACGAACTTGTTGTTCGTCATGTTGGCGCCGATCGCGCCGCCCTTGAGGGCTCCGGCAGCGATGTCGCGGCTGAGGCGCGCGACGAGCTGGCCGCTCTCGTCGACGAGGTACTCGACGGTGAAGGTGACCTGGAAGTTCTTGCCGGCCATCGCGCCGAGCAGCAGCGTGATCGGCATGCTGCCGCGCTTGGCGAGCAGTCCGCCCTTGGGGGTGGGGGTGATGGCGAAGCCCTCGGCCTGGAGCGCTGACGCGACCTGGGCTTTGGCGGCGTCGTGGTCGCCGGTCAGAAAGAAGTCGTGAACTGATGCCATGGGGTCGCTCCTCAGCGAGTGGGGGTGATCGGCTCGATTCGAGCCCGACTCAGGCTAGCGGCAGAACGCGGCGTGTCGCATGCCTTTCTTACCGCACTAGTGTGCAGACCGTAGTAGTGTCACAACCGTCATAGAGGAAGGACGAGCGTGGATACCACCCAACTGCTCAAAGGTGTTCTGGATGTCGCGGTGCTCGCGGTCATCCGCGACGACGACGGTTACGGCTACGACATCGTGCGCCGACTGCGCGCGGCCGGCATCGACGAGATCGGGGATGCGTCGGTGTACGGCACCCTGCGTCGCCTGTTCGCGGCCGGCATGCTGACGAGTTACGTCGTGCCGTCCGAAGGCGGCCCGCACCGCAAGTACTACGGCATCAACCCGCAGGGTCGGGCCATGCTCGCAGCCCACACCACCGACTGGAACCGCTTCGCCGGCACCATGTCCACACTGCTCGACGAACCCGTCGCAGCCACGCGCGTCCGCAAGATCGGGGAGAAGAAATGACGACGATGACAGCCACCGACCCGGCCATCGAGGAGTTCGCGGCTGCAGTGCGAGCTGCGCTCGATGACCTCCCTGCTGACGATGTCGACGACCTGACCGACGGTCTCGAGGCCGATCTCACCGAGCGGGCAGCCGACGGCGGTCCCGCCCTCGGTGATCCCGCCGCCTATGCGGAAGAGCTCCGCGCCGCTGCGGGTCTGCCCGTCCGAGGTCCGACCCAGCACCGTGGCCTGGTCGACGTCGACTTGATTCGCCACAACCTGCGACAGCTTCGGGATGACACCGCTCGCGTCATCCGCTCGAATCCGTTCCTCAGCGGCACCGCCGACCTGCTCGCGTCCATGCGGCCGGCGTGGTGGGTCGCGCGAGGCCTGCTGCTGTTCGGCCTGTTCAGCATCAGCTGGTTGAACTCCTCAGGGGAGAGCATCCCCGAAGCCATCTGGCTGGTGGCTGCAGCCTGGGTCGTGGTCAGCGTGCAGTGGGGCCGCGGTCGATGGTTGCCCAAAACCGGTCGTCGCGTGATCCCGGTCATCGCGACGATCTTCGCCCTTCTCTCGATCGGACCGGTGTGGGTGGCCATCAACACCTACAACACCCAGCAGGACTACTACCGCTACGGCGAAGAGGTTGAAGGCCCGCTCGGCCTGCAGCGGGAGGGGCAGACGGTGAGCAACGTCTTCGCCTACGGCGCGGACGGCGAACTGCTCACCGACGTGCAACTGTTCGACCAGAACGGCGAGCCCCTCAACATCACGGATCCCCGATACGGCGAGAGCTTCTTCGAGGGCAACCAAGGCGATGAATACGTCATTCTCGTTCCGCGTGACTCGGCACCCGGTGCGGGGGGATGGAACGTCTTTCCGCTGATGCAGCGCGAGGCCGACTGCTATGACGAGACGCTGGCCTGCGCTCGACGCTCGAGCGACACCACCCCGCCGTTCGAGCGCGTGCAGCCGCTCATCGGAGCGACGCTGCCGATGTCACCGACGAACGTGCCGACAGCCGACGACGACGACAAGTAACACCCCCCCTTCCGCCACGGCGCGGCCGGGAGCAGACTGGAGACATGTCAGCTCCCGGCCTCACCGTGTTCCAGGGTCTCGCGGGTGACCGCAACGTTCGTGGATGGGAGGGTGCCGCCGCACTCGGCGCGGAGCTCGCCACCCGATTGGCGACCGACGTGGTCACCGTGGGCACGCGCGGCACCCCCATCGGCGCCGACTGGCGCACGGAACTCGATGCGGCGAGTGACGGATTCCGATCCCTCGCCGAGCGCTACGTCGAAGTGTTCGAGGGCGGCCGTCGCCCGATCACCGCGCTCAATCGCTGCGCCGCGGCCATCGCAACGCTGCCGATCGTCGCGCGCTACCGCCCCGACGCGGTCGTGGTCTGGTTCGACGGCCATGCCGATATCAACCTTCCCGGCCATCCCGACACCTGGTACCTCGGTGGCATCGCCTTCTCCGCGAGCCTGGGGCTGTGGGACAGCGGCTTCGGAGCCGGAGTCTCCGCCGATCGCGCGATCCTCGTCGGCGCTCGCGATATCGATCCGCCCGAGCAGGAGTTGATCGCTGGCGGAGCTGTGCAGCTCGTCGCGCCCGAGGATCTCGAGGCGGCCATCGCCGGTCGGCCCGTCTACGTGCACATCGATTGCGACGTACTCGAGCCCGGCCAGGTCGCGACCGAATACCGGGTTGCCGACGGGTTCACGCTTGATGAACTCGGCGAGCTGTGCGGGATTCTGGCGCGCACCGAACTCGTTGGACTCGAGGTCGCCGAGCTCGAGTCGGCCGCGGACGCGACGAAGCTTGCGGACGCGCTGCAGCCCTTGCTTGCGTTGCACTAGCGGCACTTTCGCAAGTTCTGCAAGAAATCAACAAAACGACGGCAATTCATCACAAAGCCTTGTGCGTCGAGCGGACACGGTTCTACAGTGGCGGCACTCGGCGTCCCCCGCGCCACGGGCGCAACGGTGCGCTCCCCTCAACGAGGAACGAGTCGACGATGACTTCGAGAAGACTGACCCGCGGCGTGGCCGCACTTGCCGCCGTGGCCCTGGCCGCCGGGATCGTGGGTGTGAGCGGTGAGGCGGCTGCCGCAGCTGCTGCCCCGGTCGTCACACGGGCCGCACTCGATCCCGTGCTTGTCGCCGGACGCGGAGCCGCCGTCGACTTCCTCGAGCAGGAGGCCGAGAACGCCACCACTACCGGCTCGATCATCGGTCCGGACCGCATGGCATACTCGCTCGCGGCAGAGGCCTCCGGTCGCAAGGCCGTGAAACTGCTCCCCGGCCAGTACGTCGAATTCACCCTGCCGAAGAACGCGAACGCCATCACCGTGCGATACAGCATCCCGGACTCGACGACCGGCGGCGGCATCGAATCACCCCTTTCCGTGTCAATCAAGGGCAGCACCAAGAGGATGACGCTCACGTCGAAATACTCATACCTCTACAACCAGTACCCCTTCACGAACGACCCGAACGCGGGGCTGCTGCACCCCGACTGGTGGATCACCGAGTGCGCCTGTGTGCCCACGCAGACCACCCCGACACCGCAGATCACGAAGCCGTTCCGGCCGATGCACTTCTACGACGAGCAGCGCCTGCTGCTCGGAAAGACGTATCGCGCGGGCGACGTCATCCGGCTTACCGCGCCGGCGAACGCAGCGGCGTGGACCGTCATCGACCTGCTCGACTCGCAGCAGGTCGGCTCCCCGCACGTGCGGCTCGTCGCCTCGAACGTGCTGCTGTTCGGTGCCGACCCGACCGGTAGGCGCGACTCCGCAGTCGCCTTCGACAAGGCCATCGCCTTCGCAAAGGCGAAGAAGCTGAAGGTCTACGTGCCGCCGGGGCGGTATCAGGTCAACCGCCACGTGATCGTCGATAACGTCACCATCGAGGGTGCCGGCAGTTGGTACACCACGATCTTCGGCAAGGAAGTCGCGCTGACGACCCCGGCGCCCGACGGATCCGTGCACACCGGTGTCGGTTTCTACGGCAAGGACGCCGCGGCCGGTGGCAGTGCGAACGTGCGCCTCTCCGGCTTCACGATCCAGGGCGACGTGCGTGAGCGCATCGATACCGACCAGGTCAACGGCATCGGCGGAGCGCTCAGCAACTCGGTGATCGAGGGGCTGTACATCCAGCACACCAAGGTCGGCATCTGGCTCGACGGCCCGATGAAGAACCTGAAAATCAGCAACACCCAGATCGTGGACCAGATCGCGGACGCCGTGAACTTCCACACCGGGGTCACGAACTCGAGCGTCACGAACAGCTTCATCCGCAACACGGGGGATGACGGCCTCGCCATGTGGGCTGAGACGACCACCAACTCGGGCAACACCTTCGACCGCAACACTGTGCAGACCCCGACGCTCGCCAATGGCATCGCGATCTACGGCGGCACTGACAACACCGTCTCGAACAACCTGATCGCCGACCCGATTCGCGAGGGCAGCGGCATCCAGGTCGGATCGCGGTTCGGTGCCGAGCCGTTTGCGGGCTTCCTCGACATCACCAACAACACGACCGTGCGCGCAGGCACCTACGAGCTCAACTGGAACATCGGGCTCGGCGCCATCTGGTTCTTCGCCCTCGAGCGCAACATTGATGCCGCGATCACTGTGAGCGGAGACCACTATCTCGACAACACCTACAACGCGATCATGCTCGTCACCGACTGGCCGGTGAAGGACCTCTACTCGATCAGCAATGTCGTGTTCCGCGATGTGCGGGTCGACGGCACGGGCACCTCCGTGGTGAGCGCACGTTCCGCCGGCTCGGCCGTGTTCGAGAATGTGGATGCCCGGGGCGTCGGTGCCGTCGGCATCAACAACTGCGGCTCATTCGGCTTCGGTCCCGCAGGATCGGAGTTCTCGTTGAGCGGCAGTGGCAACGATGGAGGGGGAACGACGGGTCCGTGGTTCGGAGCGTGGCAGCTGCCGAACACGATCACCTGCGACGACCGCCCGCCGGTGGTCGCGCCGCCGGCCCCGAGCCCGTGGTGACGACGCCCGCCGAATAGCGAAAAGTGCTCCAAACCAGAAAGTTTGGAGCACTTTTCGCCGGTTGGTGCCTGTTTAGAAGTCGGGCGAGGGCGTGGTGGCCTGGCGGATCGACACGTCGGCGTGACGGTCGAAGCGGTAGCCGACTCCGCGCACGGTGCGCACGATGTCCTCGTAGGCGCCGAGCTTGGAACGCAGGCGACGAACGTGCACGTCGATGGTTCGCTCGTTGGGGATCTCGTCGTCGTTCGCGTTCCAGAGTGAGGCGATCAGCTCGGCACGGTCGATCGTGCGGCCCTCGCGGAGGACGAGGTACTGCAACAGCTCGAACTCCTTGTAGGTGAGGCCGGCGGTCTCGCCGTCGAGCGCAACACGCTTTCGGGAGATGTCGATGACGACGCCGCCGCGCGGCTTGACGAGCTCGGGGGCGGGGGTCTGGCGCTGGCGGGCGAGTGCTGCCGGGTCCTGCAGGGCGAGGCGCACAACGTCCACGTCGCGTCCACCGGCACCCTGGGGGGCGAGGGCGACAGCCGCGTGGGTCTCGGCGGAGGGGACGAGCTGCGCGACGAGCTGCTTGAGCTGCTCGACGAGGTGGCCGAGGTCGGTGCCGGCCGCTTCGGCCTTCAGCTCATCGACGCCAACGTAGAGCACAAAGCCGCGAGCTTCGGTGCCGGCGGGTACCGCGCGAAGGCGGGGAGCCGCTGCATCCGGAGTCGGGGTTTCGGTCGGAACCGCTACCGGTCGCGGTGCGGAGAAGGAAGTGGTGGGACGGTCAAGGGTTGCAAGTGACATGGTGGAGTCCTTGGGGACTGGGGGTGAAGGGCCTCTGATGATGAGGGGGTGATTCCTTCTGGATACTTCGGTGTGTCAAAGGCGAACGCCGTAATGAAAGGCGTCACCCGGGAGTTCTACGCAGTTGCCTGCGGATCTCGGCGAAGGGTGGCAGTTACGCACACATTCGACAACACATCACCGCAGACCCGCTCACCACAAGGGTGGTCTGGGCGTACGCGTGAACAGTCATACAGCAACTATCTTGCATCGATGCAAGATTTGTCAAACGGTGCCGTACAGGCGATCTCCCGCGTCGCCCAGCCCGGGCACGATGTAGCCGACGTCGTTGAGCTTCTCGTCGAGGGCGCCGAGCACGATGGTCACGTCGCGACCTTCGGTGGCCGCCTCGACTGCTTCGAGACCCTCGGGCGATGCGATGAGGCAGACGGCCGTGACATCCACTGCGCCTCTCGCGAAGAGGAAGTCGATCGCGGCGATGAGGGAGCCGCCGGTTGCGAGCATCGGGTCAAGAACGAAGCACTGGCGGTTCGACAGGTCGTCAGGCAGTCGCTCGGCGTAGGTCTCGGGCTGCAGGGTCTCCTCGTTGCGAACCATGCCCAGGAAGCCGACCTCGGCCGTCGGGATGAGCTTGACCATGCCCTCAAGCATGCCGAGCCCGGCGCGCAGGATGGGCACCACGAGGGGGCGGGGCGAGGAGATTGCGAGGCCCTGGGTCTCGGCGACCGGGGTCTGGATCGTGACGGTCTCGACCCGCACGTTGCGCGTCGCCTCGTAGGCGAGCAGCGTCATGAGTTCCTCGGCGAGCGCACGGAACGTCGGCGACGGGGTGGTCTTGTCGCGCAGCACGGTGAGCTTGTGCGTGATGAGCGGGTGGTCGGCAACGTGTACTCGCATAGGCTCAATCTACTGGAGGTCAGGATGCCCGACTACGAGCAGCTCATGCGCGATGCGATTCAGGATGCCCGGCTCGCGCTCGCGACCGACGACGTTCCCGTCGCAGCCTTTGTGCTCGACGCCGCGGGCAACCGCATCGGCTCGGGTCGCAACGAGCGCGAGTTGCTGCACGATCCAACGGCTCACGCGGAAGTGCTGGCCATTCGCGAGGCGGCCGCGGCCCTCGGCGACAAGCACCTGTTGGGAACGACCCTCGTCGTCACGCTCGAGCCGTGCGTGATGTGCGCGGGCGCGATCCTCAACGCCCGCATCCCGCGCGTGGTGTTCGGCGCGTGGGACGAGAAGGCCGGCGCGGTCGGCAGCGTGCACGACCTGCTGCGCGATCGGCGGCTGGGCCACCAGGTGGAGGTGTTCGCCGGCGTCGAAGCGGAGGCCTGTGCCGACCTGCTGCTCGAGTTCTTCCGCGCGCGCCGCTAATCCGCGGCCTTGATGACGAACGCATCGGTCGCGGGGTTCGCCTCGTTCGGTGCGGAGTAGACATCCGGCTCGATGTAGATGACCCGGGCAGCGGGGACCACGGCCCGGATGCTTCCCTCGAGTTCGTTGATCGCCGTCGCGACATCGACGAGGCGCTCGGCCCGACCGAAGGCGACCTTGGCGGCGACGAGCAGTTCGTCCGGGCCGAGGTAGAGGGTCTTCATGTGGATGAGCGCCTCGACCTGCGGCTGCGCGTTGATCGCATCCCGAATCGCCGTCGTGTCGTGGGCACTAGCGCCCTCACCGACCAGCAGGCTCTTGGTCTCGATGCCGAGCACGATCGCGACGAGTACAAGCAGCACGCCGATCGCGATGGTGCCGATGGCGTCGAAGGTCGAGTTGCCGGTGATCACGGTGAGGCCCACGCCGACGAGGGCGAGGATCAGGCCGATGAGGGCTGCGAAGTCCTCGAGCAGCACAACGGGAAGTTCGGGGGCCTTCGCGTGGCGGATGAAGTTCACCCAGCTCTCCTTGCCGCGCACGTGGTTCGACTCGATGATCGCGGTGCGGAACGAGAAGCTCTCGAGCACGATCGCAATGAGCAGAACGGTGATCGGGATCCACCAGTTCTCGAGCGGGTGCGGGTGCTGCAGCTTGTCGATTCCCTCGTAGAGCGAGAACACGCCACCGACGGAGAACAGGATGATCGAGACGACGAAGGCGTAGACGTAGCGCTCTCGACCGAAGCCGAAGGGGTGGGTGGCGTCGGCCTTCTTCTTGGCCTGGCGACCGCCGAGCAGCAACAGTGCCTGGTTGCCGGTGTCGGCGAGCGAGTGCACACCCTCGGCGAGCATCGAGCTCGAGCCCGAGAAGGCCGCGGCCACGAACTTGGTCACGGCGATTCCCGCGTTCGCGAGCATTGCCGCGACGATTGCCCTGGTTCCACCTGATGCGCTCATGGCCCAATCCTAGAATGTCCTTCGTGAGCACAACTCTTCCTTCCATCGCCATCCTCGGAACCGGGTCGATGGGAGGCGCCATCCTCGCCGGGCTGCTCGATCCGGACGTGACGGTGAGCGGTGGCATCCGGGTCACCAACCGCACTGCTGTGAAAGCGGATGCCCTCGCCTCCAATCGCGTCACGTCGCTGTCGACCGAGCGCGACCCCGACGCGAACCGTGCCGCCGTCGCCGGAGCGCGAATCGTGCTCGTCGGGGTGAAGCCCGCCATGGTTCCCGACCTGCTGCGCGAGGTCGCGGATGCGCTCGAGCCGGACGCGATCATCGTGAGCGTTGCCGCCGGCGTCACGATCGCGACCATGGAGTCGCTCGTTCCGGGCGCCGTGCTGCGGGCGATGCCGAACACGCCGTCCGTCGTCGGCCGCGGGGTGACCGGCCTCTCGGCGGGCACCCGCTCGACCCCCGAGGATTTCGACCTGGCCCGCGCGCTCTTCGCGACGGTCGGAGATGTGCTCGCCGTTCCGGAGGAGAAGATCGACGCGCTCTCGACCATCTCCGGATCCGGTCCTGCCTACGTCTTCCTCCTCATCGAGGAGCTCACCCGCACGGCTGTCGGCATGGGCTTCACGCCCGAGGAGGCAGCGGTGATGGTGAACGGGACCTTCCGCGGGGCATCGGAGCTGCTCGCGCACTCCGACGAGGATCCCGCCGAGCTGCGCCGCCGCGTCACGAGCCCCAAGGGCACAACGGAGCGGGCGATCGCCGTGCTGCAGGACGCGAACCTCAGCGAGGTGTTCGACCGTGCAACGACCGCCGCGCTCGCCCGGGCGAAGGAACTCGCCGCCGGCTGAGCCTCGCACGACGAGGGGCAACCCGCAGCCCGTTCATAGGGTCCTGATAGCCGCGACCTCCAGAGTCGTTTCCACGAGATGGCGCCACGAGGCGCCCGATGGAGGAACGAACATGGCAGCCAAGAAGCCGGGCCCCGCGACCGAACCCACCCCCGACGATGCCGTCGCCACGACCCCGATCGTCGAGTCGGCGGCAATAGCTCCCGCGGCTGCGACGCCGATCGAGCCTGCAGCGATAGCTGCTCCGGATGCCCCGACCGCCGCCCCCGCGGCTGCGACTGTCGCGGCTCCGGCTCGCCCCCGCCTCGCGAAGAAGGTGATAGCCGCGATAGCCGTCGGATTCGTGCTCGCGGCCGGACTCCTGTTCGGCGGTGGCCTGGCCGTGGGCCTCGCGATACCTGACGGCGGTCGCGGACCGGGCAGCGCCCAGCAGGGCGGCTTCCCCGGCGGCGGACCCGGCCAGGGCACCACGCCCGGCCAGGGTGGACCGCAGTCCGGCCAGGGCGGCCGCGGCGGCGCCGAGCAGGGCACGCGCCCGACGCGACCCGGCAACGGCTCGACCGATGGCGGTAGCGGCTCCGACGACGGCACCACCGAGGAGACGACGCCCGAGGAGGGCTAAGCTCCGGAATTGCCCACTTCTGTTGCCTCGAACCACCTTCGAGGCACGGAAGTGGGCACCTCGGCGGTCAGCTCTGCAGGCTCGCGAATTTCTCGATGTCGGCCGAGTTGCCGCTCACGATGATCAGGTCGTGGTTCGAGATCACCGTCTCGGGGGTCGCGTAGGTGAAGTCCTTACCCGGAGCCTTTACCCCGACGACCGTTATCCCGTATTTTCTGCGCACCTGCGATTCTGCGAGCGGGATGCCACGGATCGGCTTCGGCGGATACATCTTGACCAACGCGAAGTCGTCGTCGAACTCGATGAAGTCGATCATGCGACCCGAGACGAGGTGGGCCACGCGCTCGCCGGCCTCGGCCTCGGGATAGATCACGTGGTTGGCGCCGATGCGCGACAGGATCTTGCCGTGCGACTGGCTGATCGCCTTCGCCCAGATCTGCGGGATCTTGAGGTCGACGAGGTTCGCGGTGATGAGCACCGACGCCTCAATGGATGACCCGACCGCTACGACCGCGATCGCGAACTCCTGCGCACCGATCTGGCGCAGTGCGTCGATGTTGCGGGCGTCGGCCTGGACCGCGTGGGTCACGCGCTCCGACCACTTCTGCACGAGGCCCTGGTCTTCGTCGACGGCGAGCACCTCGCGGTCGAGGCGGTCGAGCTGTCCGGCCGTTGCAGCGCCAAAGCGCCCGAGGCCGATCACCAGCACCGGTGCGTCGTGGGGAATCCTGTCAACCAACGATGGGCCTCTCTTCTGCTCTCGTAAACAACTGCCTGCGCTGGCTCGCCGCGAGGGCCGCCGCGAAGGTCACGGTTCCCACGCGCCCCAGGAACATGGTCGCAGCCAAAACGTATACCCCCGAGTCGGGAAGTGACGCAGTGAGTCCCGTGCTGAGGCCGGAGGTCGCGAAGGCGGAGATCACCTCGAAGAGCACAACGTCGAGCGTCGCCCCCGAAATCTGCAGCAGGATGATGCACGCTGTGGCCACGGTCGTGGCCCCCCAGAGCACCACGCTGACCGCGAGGCGCAGCACGTCGCCGGGGATGCGGCGGTCGAACGCCTCCATGGCGACGTTTCCCCGGGCCTCGGCAAAGGACGCGAGGAACAGCACGGCCAGGGTGGTGACCTTGATGCCGCCGGCGGTCGAGGCGGAGCCGCCGCCGATGAACATCAGCATGTCGCCGACCAGAAGGCTCGAGCCGTTGAGCTCCGCGATGTCGATGGTCGAGAAGCCGCCCGAGCGGGTCATCATCGACAGGAAGAACGGTTGGAAGAAACGCTGGCCGGGATCAAGGCCGGCAAAGGTGCGCGGGTTGTTGAACTCGAGAACGAAGAAGGCGAGTCCACCGAGCGCGAACAGCAGCAGAGTTGTGGCGAGGGTGAGCTTGACGTGCACCGACCAGCGCTTCGGGCGGCGAAGGTTGCGCATCAGCACGTAGATCACCGGGAAGCCGACGGCCCCGAGGAAGACGCCGAGCATCAGCACGCTGAGAAACCAGTAGTCGGACGCGTAGGGCGCGATGCCCTCGACGGTCGGCGAGAATCCGGTGTTCGTGAATGCCATGAAGGAGTACCAGAACGACTGGTAGACCGCGCCCCCGAGCGGCACGCCTTCGGCCAGGATGCGGGGGAACAGCAGTATCGCGATGAACAGCTCGATCACCAGAACGCTCAGCGCGACGGTGATGAGCAGCTGCCCGATCTCGCCGAGGCGCACGGCCTGGCTCTCGGCCACTCCCTTGTTCATGCGCAGGGGATTCGAGTCGCTCGCCGCGAGGAGTCGCTGGCGCAGCCCGAGCTTGCGGGAGATGACGAGGCCGAGGATGGACGCGAGCGTCAGTACCCCGATGCCACCGATCTGCACACCGAGCATGATCATCGCGTGCCCGAACGGCGACCAGTAGGTGGCCATGTCCACGGTCGCCAGACCCGTGACGCAGATGACCGACACCGCGGTGAACAGCGCGTCGGCGAGCGGGGGGACCTCGCCCGTCGCCGTCGAGATCGGCAGCAGGAAGATCGCGGTGAAGACGAGCACGAATCCCGCGAAGATGAGGATCGCGAAGCGGGCGGGCGTTGCCGCCGCAAAGTGCTCGAAATAGTCACGCGTGCGCGCGAAGATCGAGTCACGCGACACAGGCTTCGTGCGCATGAACTTCCTTTCGCTGCAGACGCCGAACTGGATGTCATGGTACCCCCAGCCGGTCATCGCTAACCTGTTGCCATGGCCGACATCTTCGACGCGATCTCCAACCCCGCCCGCCGCAGCATCCTGCAGGTGCTTCTCGAGGGCGACGCGTCCAGTTCGGCCATCGCCGCGGCCGTGCCGCTCGAGGCCGCCGAGGTCACCCGACAGCTCGCCATCCTGCGCAAGGCCGGGCTCGTGGTGTCGACCGGCGAGGGCGCGAAGAAGACGCACCACCTCGACCCCGCGCCCCTGCAGGAGCTTGATGGATGGCTCGTTCCGTTCCTCGACGCGGCGGGCTCGTTCCACGGCTCCGGTGAGCCCTCGGTCTTCGGCGCATGGTCGGGCGCCGACGTCGGTGGCACCATCGGACGGGCGGCCGCGGACCGTTCGCATCAGGCGCGCACGGTCATCCAGGACGTATCGGATATCGTCTCGAGCAAGCTGCCGAAGACCGTCACCGAACGCTTCGCCCGCATGGGCTCGAAGGATGCCCCGAAAGGGTCGTAGACACGGGGTTGCGCGAACCCCTATTCTTACGTCTCAGCACACCAGTAACACTGGTAACACGTGCGCGGAACGGGAAACGGGGTGGGTCGATGTCGGGAGATCTCTCCGACGTACGGTTCCTGACTGTCGCTGAAGTCGCCGACATGATGCGCGTCTCCAACATGACCGTCTACCGGCTCGTGCACGCCGGCGAGTTGCCGGCGATCCGCTTCGGCCGGTCGTTCCGCATCCCGGAGTCTGCTGTCGCGACCGCGATCCAGACCCCGATTTCACAGGTCGGCTGACCCCCGGAGTTTCCGCCCTTGCTTCGTGCGCTAGACTTGCGCAGTATATTTTCCACGGTTCTGTAAGCGGACCGATTGGTCCGTTCCGAAAAACCAGTGAGGTCCCTATGGGTTCAGTCATCAAGAAGCGCCGCAAGCGTATGGCGAAGAAGAAGCACCGCAAGCTGCTTCGCAAGACGCGTCACCAGCGTCGTAACAAGAAGTAGAGATTTTCCACGAACAGCGTCAGGCATCGCCTGGCGCTGTTTGTCGTTAACTAGGCTTGTCCCGTGTCCGCCGCGAAACTCACCCTCATCGGTAAGCCCGGTTGTCACCTCTGTGACGACGCCCGCGCGGTGGTCACCACGGTGCTCGCGGACTTCGAGTCCGTGACGCTCGACGAACTGTCGATACTGGATGACGCCGCACTGCACGAGCAATACGTCGAAGAAATACCCGTACTGCTGCTGAACGGCCGCGTGCACAACATCTGGCGAGTGGATGCCGACCGGCTCCGCCGCTCCCTCGAGGAGGCAACCGCATGATCAGGCACGTCGTTTCATGGAAGCTCGCGGCAACGGACGCGGCGCAGCGCGAGCTGGATGCCGCCGCGATCATCGAGGGCCTCGAGTCGCTGCCCGCGTTGATCCCCGAGATTCTGTTCTTCCAGGTCGGCCGCAATGTGGCGCCGTACGCCGACAACTGGGATCTCACGCTCGTCGCCGACTACGACTCGCTCGACGCACTCGAGGCGTACCAGGTGCATCCCGAGCACCAGCGGGTCGTGGCGATTGTGAAGCCCCGCGTCGGGGCGCGCTCGAACGTCGACTTCGAGGTCTAGTCGACCTCGACGGTCTCCGCACCGGGCGCGTTCGTCTTGACCGACTCGATGCCGTTCTGGGCGCTCGCCTTCGATGAGTACCCTTCGGATATCGCGATGACCTGGCCGTTTCCGGCCTTCAGGCGAAAGCGGTACTCGCCCCTGCTGTCCTTATAGAGCTCGAACGTTCCAGCCATGGCGCACTCCTTTGTGGGTGAAGTGGCTCCCGATGTGGAGTCGAGACCAGTGTGCTCCGAAGAGCACCCGACACGCTAGGGCAGCAGGCGCGTCGGTCCGCGGAACAGGTAGGTCGCCTCGCGGATGTTCGGCATCTTCAGCAGCAGCATCAGCACGCGGCTGAGGCCCATGCCGAAACCACCGTGCGGGGGAACGCCGTAGCGGAAGAAGTCGAGGTAGAAGTCGAGCTCCTCGGGCTCGAGGCCCTTCTCCTTTGCCTGCTCGATCAGCACGTCGATGCGGTGCTCGCGCTGGGCTCCGGTCGAGATCTCGACGCCGTTGAAGATGAGGTCGTAGCTGTTGGTCAGTGCAGCATCGCCCTCGTGGCGCATGTGATAGAACGGGCGGATGCTCGAGGCGTAGTCGGTCAGGAACACGAACTCGTGGCCGTAGGTCTCCAGCGCCCAGGCGGCGATCTGGCGCTCACCCTCGGGGTCCATGTCGTCATCCGCTCTCGGCACCTCGTAGCCGCGCTCGGCGACGATGCGCTTCGCCTCGGCGAGCGGCACGCGCGGGAACGGCACGGTCGGCACAACGACATCGACGTCGTAGAGTGCCTTGATCTCGTCGCCGTGCTTGTCCTTGATGGCCTGAAAGCCGGCCACAAGAAGTTCCTCGTGCACCTTCATCACGTCTTCGTGGCTGTCGATCCAGCTGAACTCGGTGTCGACACTCGTGAACTCGGTGGCGTGACGGCTCGTGAAGGAGGGGTCGGCGCGGAAGGCCGGCCCGACCTCGAAGATCTTGCCGAAGCCGGCGGGCTGCGCCATCTGCTTGAAGAACTGCGGGCTCTGGGCGAGGTACGCCTTGCGCTCGAAGTAGTCGACCTCGAACAGCTCGGCCTTCGACTCGCTCGCCGAGGCCATGAGCTTCGGGGTGTGGATCTCGATGAAGTCGCGCTCGACCCAGTAGGTGCGCAGCGCGTGCAGGAAGGTGGTCTGCACCTTGAAGACGAGCGAGTTCTTCGGAACCCGCAGGTCGAGGAAGCGCCAGTCCATGCGCTTGTCGCCGCTGGAGTCCTCGGCGATGGGGGAGACGGCTGCCTCGGAGACGACGGCGAGACCATCGAGCTTGATCTCGACTCCGCCGAGCTTCACGCGCTCGTCGTGCTTGAGCTCACCGGTCGCGGTGAGGAAGGTGCCGACCGTGAGGGCGCTGATCGTGTCGGCCAGCTCATCGGCGAGCGGCGTGCCATCCTCAGCAAAGTTCTTCGGGTGCACCAGCTGGGTGGCACCCGACTCGTCGCGCAGCACAACGAACTGCACCTTCTTCTGGTCCCGGATCGTGTCGACCCAGCCGGATACGGAGATGGCGCCGTCGGATGCCGCGGCGAGGTCCTTGATGAGGGTGCGTTCAGTCACCCCAAGAGTTTACTCGGGTGGCGCGCTCGTCTTCTCTACAGGCTGTAGAACGTAGACTCGTGGGGTGCCAGCAACGCTCCTGCATCTCGTCCGTCACGGCGAGGTCCACAACCCTGATCGTGTGCTCTACGGGCGTATCCCGGGCTTCCACCTCAGCGGACTGGGTGTGCGCATGGCGACCCTTGCGGCCGAGTCCCTCGCCGGCAACAACGTGACCGCCCTGTATGCGAGCCCGCTCGAGCGAGCGCAGGAGTCCGCCGCCCCCTGGGCCAAGAACTTCGGACTCGAGATCCAGACCGAAGAACGCATCATCGAGCCCACCAACAAGTTCGAGGGCCAGAGCACGGCCTTCGGCCCCAAGATGCTCACCCAGCCGCGCAACTGGCCGTTTGTGGTCAACCCGTTCCTGCCGAGCTGGGGCGAGCCCTTCGTCACCGTTGCCGCCCGGGTCATGGCAGCGATGCACGACGCGTGGGAGAAAGCGGACGGCGGCGAGGTTGTCATGGTCAGCCATCAGATGCCGATCTGGATGATCGCCCGCACCGTCGCCGGAAAACCCCTGTACCACGACCCCCGCAAACGCCGTTGCTCGCTCTCGAGCATCACGACCCTCGAGCACCGGGATGGCCGCTTCGTCGAGGTCAACTATCAGGATCCTGCGCGAGAGTTGCTGGCAGCATCCGTCGATCTTGGAGCAGTGTGAAACGCCCCCTCCCGACCGTGGCCCTCCTTGCCGCGGCAGCCCTCTTTCTCGCGGGCTGTGCCAACGACCCCCTCGCCGAGCAATACCGCGAGGGCACCGAGCAGAACTACATCTCGGGTGACGGCACGGTCACCGAGATAGCCGTCGACGAGCGCGAGTCGGCCGTCGACTTCGAGGCGACGACCGACACCGGCGAGACGGTGTCCTCCGAGGACTACCGCGGCGAGGTGCTGGTGCTCAACTTCTGGTACGCCGGCTGCCCGCCGTGCCGCGCCGAGGCTCCCGACCTGCAGGAGCTCAACGAGCTGTTCGGTTCCGACGGTGCGTCCTTCCTCGGCGTGAACACCCGCGACCAGGCGGCGAACTCCCTGACCTTCGCCGAGAAGTACGGCATCACCTACCCCTCGGTGCTCGACGCCGAGGACGGCAACCTGCTGCTCGCGTTCTCCGGAACGGTCGCCGCGAACGCCGTGCCCACCACGCTCGTGATCGACCGCGAGGGTCGGGTCGCCGCGCGCATCCTCGGCCGTCTCGACGGTCCGTCGACGCTCAAGACCCTCATCCGCGACGCCCTCGCGGAAGAGGGCTGACCGTGGGGGAGCTCGTCGGCGACGGACAGCTGCTTGTCGCCATACCCATAGCCGTGCTCGCAGGGCTCATCTCGTTCCTGTCACCGTGCATCCTTCCGCTGGTGCCGGGCTACCTCGGTTACGTCGGGGGACTCGCCGACTCCGACGGCAAGGCCGGGCGCCGTCGACTCCTGCTGGGTGTCGGCCTGTTCATCCTCGGCTTCATGGTCGTCTTCACCGTGATGAATGCGCTGTCGGGCGCGGCCGGGCTGTGGCTCGTCATCCACCGCGAACTGATCACCCGCATCGCCGGGGTCATCGTCATCGCCCTCGGCCTCGTCTTTATCGGGCAGTTCGGCTTTATGCAGCGCACGGTGAAGCCCCGCTGGGCGCCCGCGACGGGCCTCGCCGGCGCACCGCTGCTCGGCATCGTGTTCGGCATCGGCTGGACGCCGTGCCTCGGCCCGACCCTCACCACCATCACCCTGATGAGCCTCGACAGCGGGTCGGCCGCCCAGGGCGCCCTGCTCGGGGTCTTCTATTCCCTCGGGCTCGGAATCCCGTTCCTTCTTGTCGCGCTCGGCTTCGGCTGGGTCGCGACGAGCGTCGCCTGGGTGAAGCGCAACATCCGCATCGTCAACATCGTGGGCGGCTCCATCCTGATCCTCATCGGCGTGCTCATGGTTTCCGGCCTGTGGTCGCTGTGGCTCAACTCTCTGCAGGCGGTGATCCTTGGCTTCCTCCCGGCCCTCTGACCACATCGATTCCCCGGCTCCCGACCCGGGCATCGCCCAGCCGCGCCTCGGCGTCATCGGCTACCTGCGCTTCTTCTGGCGCCAGCTCACGAGCATGCGCACGGCGCTGTTCCTTCTGCTCCTGCTCGCGTTCGCCGCGATCCCGGGATCGCTCGTTCCGCAGCGCTCCGCGGACCCGAATGGCGTTATCGCCTACCAGGCCGCCTACCCCGATCTGTTCCCTGTGCTCGACGCCCTGCAGGTATTCGACACCTACAGCTCGGTCTGGTTCTCGAGCATCTACCTGCTGTTGTTCGTCTCGCTCATCGGCTGCATCATCCCGCGCACCAAATTCCACCTGAACGCGCTGCGTGCTCGCCCGCCCAAGACTCCCGCGCGCCTCGAACGTCTCGCCGGCTTCACGACCAGAACAACGGATGCCACTCCCGAGGCAGCCCTCGCAAGCGCTCGCGCCCTGCTGCGCAAGTCGGGGTACCGCGTCGAACAATACGGATCCAGCGTCAGCGCGGAGCGCGGCTACCTGCGCGAGACCGGCAACCTGGTCTTCCACACCGCACTGGTCGGCATCCTCGTCGCGGCCGGCATCGGAGGCGGGTTCGTCTACACCGGCCAGCGTGTCATCGTTGAGGGCCAGAAGTTCGTCAACGTGCGCGCCGACTATGACGCGTTCAACCCGGGACGCTTCGTGACGAGTGCTGTCGGGCTGCAGCCTTATCGCATCAGCCTCGACCGCTTCGAGTCGGTCTATGAGCTGGAGAATCAGGACGCGGTCGGGCAAGCCACCGACTACACGGCTTACATCTCTACGACGGTGCCCGGCCAGAAGGACGCCACGGCGACCATCAAGGTCAACGAACCACTGCGCATCCAGGACACCGACGTCTACCTGCTCGGCAACGGCTACGCGCCCACCGTCGTTGTGCGCGACCCCGAGGGCAAAGTCGTCTGGACCGACTCGACGCCGTTCCTCCCGCAGGACGCCAAGCTCACCTCGAGCGGCGTCATCAAGATCCCCGACGGACTTGCCGAGCAGGTCGGCATGATCGGGTTCTTCTACCCGACCGCGGCGAAGCTCGACACCGGGGCGTTCACCTCCGGATTTCCCGGCCTGCTCAACCCCATGCTGAGTCTGCGCGTCTACACCGGCGACCTCGGCCTCGACGACGGCGTGGGTCGCTCGGTATACCAGCTCAACCCGACCGGACTCACACCGATCGCCGGCGACGGCGCCGATGTGCCCGCCATCCAGCTCGGCCTCGGCGACAAAGTCGACCTGCCGGGCGGCCTCGGCAGCATCGAGCTCACCGAGGTCAAGCGCTTCGCATCGTTCGACATCCATCACGACCCGACCCAGATCTGGGTGCTCGTGTTCGCGCTGCTGATCCTCGGCGGCCTGCTCACGGGACTCTTCATCCCGCGCCGTCGCGTCTGGGTGAAGGCGAAGCAGCAGGCCGACGGAACAACCCTCCTCGAGTACGCGGGGCTCGCCCGCGGCGAGGACCCCCGCTTGGATGAAGCTGTGGCCGACCTCGCGACGGCGCACGCCGCGAACTTCCCGAATAAGGTGTAAACGTGACCGAACTCTACGCAACGATCTCCCTCATCTCCGTGTACTCGGCGATGGCGGTGTACACGTTCGCCTTCATCGCGTTCACGGTCGACCTCGCCCGCCGGTCGGCGCCCGCACCCGAGCTTGTCGGGGCGACACCCGTTGCTGCAGCGGTGGGACAGAACGGCCGCACCGGCCTCCTCACGCGACTCGCGACGGACGTACCGGCCGAGGCGACCCCGAAGGGCTCGCGCTCTCTTCGCGTCGCCATGGCCCTCACGGTCGTTGGATGGCTCCTCCACGTCGCTGGAATCATCACTCGCGGCATCGCTGCCGGCTATGTGCCCTGGTCGAACATGTACGGGTTCGCGCTCACCGCCACGGGTATCGCCGTCGGAGTGTTCCTCGCCGTGCAGTTCTGGCAGGATCTGCGCTTCCTCGGCGCGTACATCATCGGCTTCGCCCTAGTCTTCCTCGGGCTCGGCACGGTCAACTTCTACGTCGCCATCGTTCCGCAGCCGGTTCCCCTGCAGTCGGTCTGGCTCGTCATCCACGTGTTCGTGGCGACCCTCGGGACGGCATTCTTCGCAATCGGCGCGGGCCTGTCCCTCGTACAGCTGCTGCAGGACCGGCGCGAGCGCACCGGCGCCGGGCCCCGCTTTCTCGAAACGCTGCCGACCGCGACCCAGCTCGAGAATCTCGCCTACCGCGTCATCCTCATCGGATTCGTGTTCTGGACCTTCACCCTCATCGCCGGCGCCATCTGGGCGGAGCGCGCGTGGGGCCGCTACTGGGGCTGGGACACCAAGGAGGTCTGGACGTTCATCATCTGGGTCATCTTCGCCGGCTACATCCACGCGCGAGCGACCCGCGGCTGGCGAGGCTCGCGATCGGCCTGGCTCGCGCTGGTCGGGTTCGGTGCCGTGCTCTTCAACTTCACCATCGTGAACCTCTTCTTCAAGGGGCTCCACTCGTACAGCGGGCTCTAACCGCATACCCGGTTTCGGCCGATTCTGCCCCAGAGCGGGGGCCAAAACGCTGTGCGCATCCCCCAAGAGGACGACTTTTTTCGGCGTAGGGGCGACAAAACGGCCCAAAGTGCGTACCGTGGATGAGTCCGACGATTCGTAACTGTTGCTGGCCGGTGCCTCCCTAGAGGTGCGCGAGCCAATGCTTGTATCTTTAAGTTGTTAGGAAACCCGTGCTCTTTAAGCGTTCCCCTGCGAGAAGGCGAGCCCTCTCGAAGCCCGATAAGGCCGCGCTCGCGCTGCCCATTCCCGCGGCTCCCACGGCTCAGTCCACCTCGACCGTGGCGCCTGCAAACGCAGCGTATCCGACCCGCTCCTCCCGCTCCGCGACCCCGGTCAGGCGTGTTGTCCCCGCCAAGCGCCAGGGCCCCAAGAAGCTCCTCGGTCTCCTGACCGTCATCGTCATCCCCGGTTTCCTCGCCGCCACCTCCATCCCCGCCTTCGCGATCGGAACCCCGCCCAGCTTCGGTGAGGCCGAGCTGCTCTCCGCCGAAGGCCACGTCGACCCGATCGACCTGCAGGCGGTCAGCGTGAGCGCTTCCGCTGAGATCGCCGTCGAACGCCAGGCATTCACCGCCGAGACTCACGCCCAGCTCATGTCGCGCAAGGCCGCGACTCTGCGCGCCACGGCCCGTGCGGGGGCCTTCGGTGTCGTCGGACCGCGCCAGGCCGGCGACGATTACCCGTTCCGCGGCCAGTACGGCCTCACCTCGCTGCGCTACGTCGGCAGCCAGTGCACCGACTTCGTCGCCTGGCGAATCAACCGCGACAAGGGCGTCACCGGTGAGCCGTGGGCCTACACCTGGGCAAACATGACCCCCGGCGGCGGTTCGGCCTCCGCGTGGGCGCGCGCTTGGGCCAACAACGGCTGGAAGACGAGCACGACCCCAGTGGTAGGTGCCGTCGCCTGGTTCAACGGAAACCATGTCGCCTACGTCAAGTCCGTCTCCGGTGGCTCCGTGTTCCTCGAGGAGTACAACTGGAACGGCTCCGCGTCGTACCACACGCGAACGATCCCCTCGAGTTCCGTCGCACTCTTCCTGTACCCGCCTCCCTGATCGGCGGCGTGACCACCGGCCATCGAACCCTCGGGTGAGATGGCCGTTGTGGTTTAAGCGGTCAGCTCGTCCCAGACGCGGATCAATCGCGCGTACCACCACGACGTGCGCTCTGCGGAGGCCGCGTGCAGCTCGAGCAGCGCGGGGCTCGGCGTCACGCGCCGCACTGGCAGCTCGCCGTCGACGGGCAGGAGCGGTTCATCCGTCACATCTGCGGCGAGGAGGGCGGCGGTGCCGAGACCGCAGTCGTAGTCGAGCCGGGGAATGGTCGCCGCGAGGTGCAGGCCCATGGAGATGCCGATGGATGTGTCGAGCGCGCTCGAGATGACCGCGGGCAGGCCGGCCTCGGCGACGATGCGACCGGCGCTCACGATGCCCCCGAGTGGCTGGGCCTTGATCACGAGCAGGTCGGCGGCCCCGGCCCGTGCGACGGCGAGTGGATCGACGGCCCTGCGCACGCTCTCGTCCGCGGCGATCGGCACACCCATGTACTTCACGCGCTCGCGGATCTCGGCGAGCTCCGGCACGGTGGCGCACGGCTGCTCGACGTACTCGAGGTCCAACGATGCGAGCGCGTGGATGGCGTGCTCGGCCTCGTCGACGTTCCAGGCGCCGTTCGCGTCGACACGGATGCGGCCCTCCGGCCCGAGGATGCGGCGCACCTCCTCGACGCGGGCGACGTCATCTGCAAGCGACTGCCCGGGCTCGGCGACCTTCACCTTGACGGTGCGGCACGAGCCGAAGCGCGCGAGCACGGCGGCGACCTCGGCGACGGCAACGGCGGGCAGTGTCGCGTTCACGGGGATACTCGAACGCAGCAGCGGGGGAGTGGGGTTCCAGGCGAAGTCGATGCCGGCGGCGAGCCAGGCTGTGGCTTCGGTGTCGTCGTACTCGGCGAAGGGGGAGAACTCGCTCCAGCCTTCGGGCCCGCGGAACAGCAGGGCTTCGCGACTGTCGATGCCCCGGAAACGGGTGGCGAGGGGGAGTGACACAACTCGGGCCGTCGCGAACAGGTCGGAAAGCTGAGGAATCATGTCCCCAGTCTCGCAAGGTTCGGCTGGGAAAGGGTGGACTAGGGTGAAGCGCACAGGGGAGGCACAAACATGGCACAGCGAACCGCAGGCATCGAGGTGTTCCGTCCCCTGTCCCGCAGCGTGACCTCGCGCAGCGCCGCCCCCGCCGAGCAGTCGGACAGCGGCACCTGGCTGATGGGCGCGTGTGCCGCCCTTCTCGCCCTTCTCTTCGCGGCCGTGCAGGGCTACGCGATCGTTGCGGTCGGCGGCGGGGACTACTCGATAGCCCGCACCCTCGCCACGGTCGCGATCGTCGGCACGGTGATCACCGGCCTGCTCGGGCTCGTCGCCCTGCTATTCGGCTTCGGCCGTCGCTGGGGCGCGATCGCCGTGGTGCTCAGTATTCTGGCCAACCCCCTGGCCCTCACCCGCATTCTTGGGGTTCTCGACACGATCAGTTCCTAGAACGAGGCAGAGCGATGGCAGGCTACCGGCAGGAAACGCTCGAACAGACGCAGCAGCGCCTCGCGCTCGGCATGCAGACGACGCTGCCCCTCGCCGAGAAGGGCACGTGGGCTTCGGATGCCGCGGCTCGCCAGAAGCGCTCCGGCTCGTTGGGCAGCATCGTGGTCGGCGTGATCGGCCTTGTGGTCGTCGCTCTCGGCATCGTGGTCATCGCCGGGGTGCTGAACTAACACCTAGGCTGGCAGCATGGCCGCCCAGGGTTTTGTCTCCGAACTGTTCGACGCCGACACCTGGCGCGAGGTGGAGGGGTTCACCGACCTCACCGACCTCACCTATCACCAGGATGTCGCGGGGCGGGTCGCCCGCATCGCGTTCAACCGGCCCGAAGTGCGCAACGCGTTCCGCCCGCACACGGTCGACGAGCTGTACCGTGCTCTCGACGACGCCCGGCAGAACCCGCGCATTGGCGTAGTGCTGCTGACTGGAAACGGTCCGAGCCCCAAGGATGGCGGCTGGGCGTTCTGCTCCGGGGGAGACCAGCGCATCCGGGGCCGGGACGGGTACCAATACCCTGACGGCACCACGAGCACCGGACGCCTGCACATCCTCGAGGTGCAGCGACTCATCCGCTTTATGCCCAAGGTAGTCATCGCGGTCATCCCGGGCTGGGCTGCGGGCGGCGGTCACTCGCTGCACGTGGTCTGCGACCTGTCGATCGCCTCGCTCGAGCACGGAAAGTTCAAGCAGACCGATGCCGACGTCGGCTCGTTCGACGCCGGCTACGGCAGCGCCTACTTCGCTCGACAGGTCGGCCAGAAGTTCGCCCGCGAGGTGTTCTTCCTGGCCCGCGAGTACAGCGCCGAGCGCGCGCTCGACACCGGGGCGATCAACGCCGCGGTGCCGCACGCCGAGCTCGAGACGACCGCCTACGAGTGGGCGCAGGATATCCTCACGAAGTCGCCGACCGCCATCCGCATGCTGAAGTTCGCTTTCAATGCGGTGGATGACGGCATGGTCGGCCAGCAGGTCTTCGCGGGAGAGGCCACGCGGCTCGCCTACGGCACCGACGAAGCAGTCGAGGGCAAGAACGCCTTCCTCGAGAAGCGCGAGCCCGACTGGTCGCCCTACCCCTGGCACTACTGACCCAGGTAGGTCACCTCGACCTCGTCGAGTCCGACGACGATGCGCCGGAAGACGCCATCCTCATCAACGACGATCGTGGCGACGTCCTCGCGGCCGTAGGGGCTCAGGCGGGCCGTGATGGTGCCGCCGGCGCTCGCGTGCAGCTCGGCGATCAGGGCGTTCTCGACGCGCTCGCGGTCGCCGTCGACGAGTTCTTCGCCGCGGTCGTCGAGCAGCACAACGTGCAGGCCGCGCTCGCGGGCTGCGCGGGTCTCAGCGGCGAGACGCTCGCTACTGAACCCGGCGGCCCGGATGCCGTCGCGCAGGGTCGCCTCGAGCAGATCGAAGTCGAGCAGCTCGCGGTCGGTGAAGGTCTTGTTCGCGAGGATCTGTTCGAGCGCAGGGCGGGCGTTGCGCTCGAGTCGCTCGACCTGCAGCTCGCGCTCCTCGACCTCGGCGGCGCGGGCGGCGTGCTGCGCAGTACCGGTGAGCTGCTTCGACTGGATGGCGGTGATCGTCTCGCTGGCTCGCACGAGGAAGCGGGCGAACAGGGTTCCGATCAGCAGGTTGGCGCCCTGCCGCAGCACGTTCTCGACCCCGGAGATGAGTGCCTGGTCGGTGGACACCGTCCAGAACAGCGTGAGGGCAGTAAAAAGCCCGAAGCCGAGCCAGGCGAATCCGGGCCGACCGCGCAGCGCGAGCACGAGCAGGATGAAGGTCACCGTGCCCATGTGCCAGGTCGCGTAGCCGGGGTTGGCGAGGTCCCTGATGCTCCACGGCGAGATGAGTGAGATAAGGGTGGTGAGCACCACGAGCGCGATGGTCGGCGGCAGCGAGAACGGCTGCAGGCCGGGCAGGCCCAGCAGCACGAGCGAGACCCAGAGCATCACGAGTGCGGCGATGCCGGTCACCGGCCAGTGCAGGCCCGGGAGGTTGAGGATCGCTACCAGGGTCGTGGCGAGACCGTAGAAGGCGAGCAGCAGCCGGCCGCTGAAGTCGGTCAGCCGCAGGATTGCCGTTGTGTCATTCGGCACCGTAGGCCCCCTCCGCCGTCCAGGACAGCCGCACGGTAGTGCCGTGTCCGCGCGAGGAGTCGACCGAGGCGAAGCCGCCGGTCTGCGAGTTGACCCGCTTGAGGATGCTGACCCGGATGCCGAGCCGGTCGAGGCCGACGCGGCGCGCGAGGAAGCCGCGACCGTCGTCGGAGATCTCGATGTCGACCCCGGCCGGGCGGAACGTGGCCTGCGCGCGGCGAGTGACGGGGCGTCCGTCCGGCCAGTCGGCGTGCCGAACGCTGTTGCGCAGGGCCTCAGCGAGCGCCTCGGCGAGCGCGTCACCGGTGTCGACGGGGATCGTGAGTGACGAGGCATCCGCCCGGGAGATCACCTCGAGCTCGTGACCGGAGCGCTGGGCAGAACTTCGCAGGTGACTCTCGAGCTCCTCCGCAGTGAACTGCGAGTGGGTCGGGGTGCCGTCGCGGAACTCGTCGAGCTTGTCGAGCGCGAGCTGGGCACTGCGCTGGGTGAGCTCCATGGTTCCGGGCACGTTGCGGGAGGCCGCGTGCAGGGTCGCGAGTACGTCATCGTGCATAAATGCCTGGTAGCGGGCGCGCTGGCTCTCGAGGGTCTGCACCGTGGCGACCCGGGCGACGGCGTCGTGCGCTTTCGCGGCCGCCGCGTCCTGGTCCCGCCCGGCGCGCAGCGCGAGGATGATAAGCGAGAGCATGACCCCGCTGATCAGCGTGATCATCACGGCGTCCTGGAAGGCGAGCGAGGCATCGTCGCTGCTGTAGGCGAGGAACCGCACCACGCCGCTCTCGGCCGCGAGCACGATGAGGAACAGCCACGCCACCACCGGCCGCAGCACCAACCCGGCGACGCAGGCCGAGATGGTGATGATGTTGATGATCCACGGGATGCGGTCGCCCGGCAGGTACTCGCTGACCATCGACGGCTTCCACAACGCGAGGAAGACAACGGCCGAGGTTGCCTGAGTGACCGCGAGCACGCGCAGCACCCGTACGGGAGCGCGGAACGCGATGGTCGCCATCAGCGGCGGCAGCCCCAGGTAGATGGTGATCGCGAGGATCGAGAAGGCCGGGTGCAGGTAGTAGTGCTGCTCGATCACCCCGGGTAGTCCGAGCAGCGTGAACACGACACTGCCGAGCCCGATCGACAGCACAAGAATACGGAAGATGCGGTCGTACGCACTTTCGATGACCACGCGCACCCCCACTCCGCTGACGTTCGGCAACAAGCGTGTCACAGATCGGTCTACCGTGACACGTTTCGCTACCAGCCAAGGTGGTTACAGTTGCTGGATGACGAGACCTTTGCGCGCGGTCTCCGGACCGGACTTCGTTCCTGCCCTGCGTGCGGCACTCGACGGCTCCGGCCCCGCCGTGTTCGCGGGCGAGGCTCCCGCCGGTCTCCCGGCCGAGGTCGCGCGCCGCGTGAGCGTGGTCGTGCAGTCGAGTGGCTCGAGCGGCAGGCCCAAGCGCGTCGCCCTCTCCGCGGATGCCCTGCTCGCGAGCGCAGCCGCCTCCGAGTCCGCCCTCGGCGGCCCCGGGCAGTGGCTGCTCGCCCTGCCCACCACCTACATCGCGGGCATCAACGTGCTCGTGCGCTCGGCCGCCGCCGACACCGAGCCGGTGATCCTCGACCCGTCGGGCTTCACCGCTGAGCGCTTCGCCGAGGCCGCTGCGCGACTCGACCAGCCATTGCGCTTCACGTCGCTGGTCCCCACCCAGCTGCACCGTCTTCTCGAATCGGATGCCGCGACCGCCGCCCTGCGCCGGTTCGACCGTGTGCTGCTCGGCGGCCAGGCGACTCCCGCCGCGCTGCTGGAGCTCGCCACCGAACGCGGGATCCGGGTGACCCGCACCTACGGCTCGAGCGAGACTTCGGGCGGCTGCGTGTACGACGGTGTCCCGATCGGATCGACCCAGGTGCGGATCGTCGACGGCGAGATCCAGCTCGCGGGGCCGGTTCTCGCGGAGGGCTACCTCGACGACCCCGAGCGTACCGACGCTACGTTCCTCGTGGATGCGGGCCAGCACTGGTACCGCACGGGCGACGCGGGGACCCTCGTCGACGGTGTGCTCGCGGTCACCGGCCGGCTCGACGACGTGATCATCTCCGGGGGGCTGAAGGTGTCGCTCGGTGAAGTCGAGGCCGTGGTGCGTTCCCTGCCCGGACTCGGAGACGCCGTTGTGGTCGCGGCGCCGAGCGACGAGTGGGGCGAGACTCCCGTGGTCGTCACGACGGCGGACGGTGCCTCTCTCGAGGACGTGCGGGCCGCCGTGGCCGAAGCGCTCGGGCGGCATGCGGCACCCGCGCGGATCGTGAGCGTTGCGGGCATCCCGCAGCTGTCATCGGGCAAGCCCGATCGGGTCGCGCTGAGGCTGCTCGCAGCGCCGCCTCGCTAGAATCGGGCCGTGGCTACACCGAAGAAGACCGAGGTCCGACTTCCCCCCAAGCGTGGCGTGAGCGGACGCCCCGGCGGACGACCGCCCGGCGCCCCCGTCGTGAAGAAGGCGACCGCTCGCGACTGGATCGCCGGAGCCCGCCTGCGCACCCTGCCGCTGGCGATCGCGCCGGTCGCCGTCGGAACGGCGGTCGCGTACATCCTCGGTGACAACGGCGAGTTCCACTGGCGTCGCGCCCTGCTCTGCCTGATCGTCGCGCTCTCGATCCAGATCGCCGTCAATTACGCCAACGACTACTCGGACGGAGTGCGCGGAACCGACAAGCACCGCGTCGGTCCGTCCCGCCTCACCGGGTCGGGAGCCGCGAAGCCGCGCACCGTACTCACCGTCGCCCTCGCGTTCTTCGGCATCGCCGCGGTCGCCGGCCTCGTGCTCGCGATCGGCACCGGCTACTACTGGCTCATCGCCGTGGGCGCTGTCTGCATCGTCGCCGCCTGGTTCTACACGGGTGGAAAGCGGCCCTACGGCTACAACGCACTCGGCGAGGTCTTCGTCTTCGTCTTCTTCGGGCTGGTCGCCACCGCCGGCACCACCTTCGTGCAGGCCGGCACCGTGAGTGTCGAGGCGTGGGCGGGCGGCACCGCGCTCGGCTTCTTCGCCTGTGCCGTGCTCATCGTGAACAATCTGCGCGACATCGAGCAGGATCGCATCGCCGGCAAGCGCACCCTGAGTGTGCTGATCGGTGCGCGCGCGTCACGCATCCTCTTCGGCATTTTTATGATTCTGCCGTTCGTGATCCTCGTCGGCTTCACGCTGCTCTACTTCAACACCGCCTATGGGTTCGTCGCGCTGATGCTCGCCCTGCCCGCGGTCATCATCGTGTCCACCGCCAAAACGCCGCCCGAGTTCATCCTCGCGCTCAAGCTCGCCAGCCTCGCGTCGCTCGTATACGGGATCGTGCTGGCGCTCGCCATCGCACTGTAGCCAGCTGTGCGGCTGTTTATTCAGCTGCGCGGCTCCGGCGCATCCTCGATGGCCTCGTCCGACTTCGCGTCGATTCCGGCGGCTCTGCGCGCCTGCAGGTCGGTCACCAGCTCATCCCGGCGACCTCGCAGGAAGAGGTAGGAGAAGCACAGGTTGAACACGGCGGCGATGATCGCCGCCAGCCAGAACGGCGTATTCGCCACCATGAGGATCGCGAACACCCCGAAGAAAAGCGCGACGCGGATGATGCTGTAGACGACCCAGGACTTCACCATCCCAGTGTAAGGACGCGCTCACTTAGAATTGACCGTATGCTCCGCATCCTGTTCCCGTTCCTCGTGATCGCCTTCGACATCTTCTGCATCGTCGACGTGATCCTCTCGAAGAGCTGGCAGATCAAGACGCTGAACAAGGTCTTCTGGATCATCATCATCCTGCTCCTTCCCGTCATCGGCGGAATCCTCTGGTTCATCTTCGGAAAGGACCGCGGCCAGGACTCGGCGCAGGGTTCAGCGCCCCGTCGTACCGTCGCGCCCGACGACGACCCGGCCTACCTGAGCAAGCTCGCCCGCGAGCAGGAGCAGCAGGATCGCATCCGCGACCTCGAAGCCCAGCTCGGCGACCTGGACGACCCCGACGAGAAGCCCGGCGATGACCGCAGCACGCGGGGCTAGCGCGCCCGCCACGGACTTCGCTGCAGCCCTGCTCGACGAGTTCGTCAGGCTCGGCGTGCGCGACGTCGTCCTCAGCCCGGGATCCCGCTCGCAGGCTCTCGCCCTCGTCGCCGCCGACCGCGCCCGCACCGGCTCGCTGCGCCTGCACGTGCGTATCGACGAACGCGTCGGCGGATTTCTCGCGCTCGGCCTCGCGGTGGAGACGGCGGCCCCCGTGCTGATCATCACCACCTCGGGAACGGCCGTCGCGAACCTGCACCCGGCCGTGCTTGAGGCGCACCACTCGGGCGTGCCGCTCATCGTGCTCTCTGCCGACCGACCTGCCGAGTTGCGCGGCATCGGCGGCAACCAGACCACGCAGCAGCCGGGCATCTTCGGTGCGGCCGTCCGTGCCGAATGGGACGTCCCCGCCCCCGTTGGAAATTCAGGACTCTTGCCATCGGGCTCATCGGGCTCATCGGGCGCTGTTGGCAATTCAGGAGAACGGGATGCCGCGGCCTCCCTCGCCCGTGACGCCTTCGCCGCGGCGGCGCGCGGTCCCGTGCACCTCAACCTCGCGTTCACCGAGCCGCTCTCGGGCGCCGTGCCGCCGGCCCCGGTCGACCAAAGTCCTGAAGTTCCAACGCCAGCCGCTGCGGAGCCAACGGAAGCTTCTGACCAAAGCCCTGAATTGCCAACGGCCACAGGCGTCCGGATCGCCGACCTCGCCTACGCCCCCGGCACCGTCGTCGTCGCAGGCACAGGCGCCGGCCAGCGTGCCGAGGCCGTCGCCCGCGCACTCGGCGCACCGCTGCTCGCTGAGGTCGCGAGCGGTGCGCACTTCGGCCCCAACCTCGTCGTGAACTACCGCGCCCTGCTCGACCGCGCCAACTTCGGTGACCGGGTCGAGCGCGTGATCGTGTTCGGGCATCCGACGCTGAGCCGCCAGGTGCCGGCGCTCATCCAGCGCGAGGGCGTGCAGACGATCGTCGTGAGCTCCGCCGCCCCCGACGACTACAACCCCGGCCACCGCGTCCATACGTTTGTCGATGACGTGCGCGTCACGACCGCGCCGGACGACTCGCCCGCCGCGCGGTCGTGGCTCGGGCGCTGGGTGACGACATCCCGCAACGAACTGGAACAGCACGATGCCCCCGACATCGCGATCGCGATCTCTAGCGAACCGGCCGACCAGGCCGCGTTCAACCGCGCCGTGCTCGCCGGTCTCAAAGCGCCGGTGACGAGGCGTGCGCTGGTCGAAGCCGTGTGGCGGATGACCTGGCCGCACGATCGGCTGGTGCTCGGGGCATCCCGCCTCATCCGCGAAACGGACACCGTGGTGCCGGGCAAGAAGGTCCGCGTGCACGCCAACCGCGGACTCGCCGGCATCGACGGCACGATCTCGACGGCGGTCGGCATCGCCCTTGCCAGCCAATCCCGCGAGGGCGCCCCGGCGAGCGGTGTCACCCGGGTGCTACTCGGCGACCTGGCCCTGCTGCACGATGTCGGTGCGCTGCTGATCGGGGCCGGGGAGACGCGTCCCCGCATCCAGGTGATCGTCGGCAACGACGGTGGCGGAACCATCTTCGACGGGCTCGAGGTGGCGGCATCCGCGAACGCCGAGGACCTCGACCGCGTGCTGCTCACCCCGCACGATGCGTCGATCGAGAACCTCGCGAAGGCCTACGGCTGGGAGTACCGCCGCGTCGAGAACCGTGGCCAGCTCGACGAGAAGCTCACCCCCGGCAACCTCCCGACCATCGTGGAAGTGCCGCTGCCGCGCTAACCTGAACCGCATGGAAGAGCTGCTGCGGGCCAACGAAGGATTCGACCTCTCGACACTGGACGCCGGCTCGACGCCCGGCTTCACCGGCAAGAAGGCCGACGGCGAGAAGGCTCTCGAGCTCGGCTCGGGCGAACTCGCGACGCTGCAGGAGAAGCTCTTTGCCGAGAGCCGCTTCGGCGGGCAGAAGAGCGTGCTACTCGTGCTGCAGGCGATGGACACGGCGGGTAAGGGCGGCATTGTCGACCACGTGCTCGGCGACACCAACCCGCAGGGCGTCAAGGCGTTCGCGTTCAAGGCGCCCACCGACGAGGAGAAGCAGCACGACTTCCTCTGGCGCATCCGCAAGCAGCTTCCGCCGGCGGGCTACATCGGTGTCTTCGACCGCTCGCACTACGAGGACGTGCTGATCCACCGCGTCCGCGGCTTCTCCACACCGGAGGCGATCGAGGAGCGGTATGGGCTCATCAACGAGTTCGAGGCCGAGCTGGTGGCATCCGGAACCACCCTGATCAAGGTGATGCTGCACATCTCGAAGGACGAGCAGAAGGAGCGCCTTGAGGCCCGCCTCGACGACCCGACCAAGCACTGGAAGTTCAACCCCGGCGACCTCGACGAGCGCGCCCTGTGGGCCGACTACCAGCAGGCCTACCAGGTCGCGATCGAGCGAACGGGGGATGTCCCGTGGCACGTCATTCCCGCGAACCACAAGTGGTACGCCCGCCTCGCGGTGCAGCGCCTGCTCCTCGAGAAGATGCGCGAACTGAAGCTGGACTGGCCGAAGGCCGACTACGACGTGGACGAGCAGAAGGCGCGGCTCGCGGATAGCTAGCGGTAAGCCCCGCGCTACCTAAAGGCCTCGACGATCGGCCGGAACTTCATCTTCGTCTCGGCGAGCTCCCGCTCGGGCTCGGACCCGACCACGATGCCGGCGCCCGCGTAGGCGGTGATGCGTCCGGTGCTCGACACGTGAGCGCAGCGCAACGCTACGGCCCACTCGCCGTCGCCATTCGCGCCGACCCAGCCGACCGGTCCGGCGTAGCGTCCGCGGTCGAAGGGTTCGAGCTGCTCGATGAGGTCCATCGCCTCACCGGTCGGCGCGCCCGCGACCGCGGCCGTCGGGTGCAGTGCCGCAATCAGATCGAGCGAGCTGGATCCGTCGCTCAGGCGTCCCTCGACGTCGCTTGCGAGGTGCCACAGGTTGGGTAGTTTGAGGGTGAACGGCAGTTCGCTCGCCATGAGCGTGTTGCTGTGCGGTTCGAGCACGCGCAGCACGCTGGCGAGGGCGAACGCGTGCTCGTCCAGGTCTTTGGTGGATGTCGCGAGCGCAACGGCCGCGTCCTGATCACTGTCGGCGTCGCTGCCCCGCCCGATGCTCCCGGCGAGAACGCGAGCGCTGACCTCGCCGTGATCGACGCGCACCAGCGTCTCGGGGCTGGAACCGATGAAGCCGTTCACGGAGTAGGTGAAGCAGTCCGGGTAGCCGACCGCGAGGTCGCTGAGCACGCGGCGCAGGTCGGCGCCCTCGGGCAGGTGGCCCACGAGGTCGCGGGCGATGACGACCTTGCGCACGGTACCGGCGGCGATGGCCGCGATCGCGGAGTCCACGGCGGCAGTGAAGGCTTCGGCCTTCATGGCCCCCGGCAGCAGGGAGATACGGTACTCAGGCCCGAATGCGGTGGGAGTGGGGACCGGGGCATCCGGAGCATCGGAGCCGGTGGTCACGATCCGGGTGATCCAGGCCTTGCCGTCACGGCGACCCACGATCACCGACGGAACGATCAGCACGCTTGTCGCGGCCGAGTCACGGGAGAAGGCGAAGGAGCCGAGCGCGATGAGGCCGGTGCCCGGCAGATCCACAGCATCGCTGACTTCCGACAGGGAGACCAGTTCGCGCCAGGCTGCGGAGGCCTCGCGCATTCGGTCCTCGCCGGTGAATTCGAGGCGAACGGCCTCGCCGAAGCCAGCCACGCCCTGTCCGCGGCGCACAAACAGCAGCGGATCGCGGGGATCGAGGAGCGGGACGAGTGGTCCGATCTCGTCGAGCGCGAGGGTTCGGACGGTGAGGGCGGGTAGGACTGCCGCTGGTTCGCTCACCTCTCCAGCGTACTCCCCGCTTGGCGAACAGCTTTCTCACTAGACTTGGGGGGTGACGAAAGCCGACTTGAACAAGGAGCCCGACGAGGTCGCGGGAATGTTCGACGGCGTTGCACGCCACTATGACCGCACCAACGATGTGCTCTCGGCGGGCAACGCTGTTCTGTGGCGTTTCGCGACCGTGCGGGCGATCGACCCGCAGGAGGGCGAGCGCATCCTGGATATCGCTGCGGGCACGGGAACGTCATCCATAGCCCTCACGAAGACCGGCGCTCGCGTCGTCGCCGTCGACTTCTCGGCCGGCATGGTCGCCGAGGGTCGCCGCAAGCACCCGATGCTCGAGTTTATCGAAGCCAACGCCGAGAAGCTGCCGTTCGGCGACAACGTGTTCGACGCCGTCACCATCAGCTTCGGACTGCGCAACATCAACGACCCGCGCGCCGCGCTCGCCGAGATGTACCGCGTGCTCAAGCCCGGTGGCCGCCTCGTCATCTGCGAGTTCTCAAAACCGCCGCGTGCGATCCTCCGCGCCGGCTACGGCGCATACATGAAGTACGTGATGCCGACCATCGTGCGCGTTACGAGCTCCAACGCCGAGGCGTACACCTACCTCAACGAGTCGATCAAGGCGTGGCCCGACCAGGGCGAGCTCAGCCGCTGGATCCGCGGTGTCGGATTCACCCGCGTCGCCTACCGCAACCTCACTGCCGGCGTCGTCGCCCTGCACCGCGGTCGCAAGCCGATCGAGGCCACGGTTCTCGCCTCCGTCGCCAAGCGCAAGAGCGCCGTCACCCGTCCTGTGAAGACCCAGGCGTCCTAGAACTTCCACCCACCGAGGCCGTCGCGGCTTCCCTGCAGATCGGCCAGAGAGTGAATTCGAGCGTTCCGCTTGCTCGTCGCAGCAACACGCTGAGCTCATCCCTCGGACTCGGGGAGAAACTCTTCGCCTCGAGCGATGAGCGCCGCTTCGTCAAGGCGATCGAAGACGGCCTCGAGATCGTCGAGCAGGGACTTCTCGTGGAGATGTCCTTCGCCGATGACATGGCCGACGTGACGAGCCGTTACCTGCTCGAGGCCGGCGGCAAGCGCGTTCGCCCGGTGCTCACCCTCCTCACCGCCCAGCTCGGTGACGGCAACAACGACAACGTGATGAAGGGCGCGAAGGCGATCGAGATCACGCACCTCGCCTCGCTGTACCACGACGACGTGATGGACGAGGCGCAGATGCGCCGCGGGGTCCCCTCCGCCCAGGCGGTGTGGGGCAACTCGGTCGCGATCCTCACCGGCGACCTACTGTTCGCCCGCGCGAGCAAACTCGTGGCCGGCCTGGGGGAGCGCGCCATCCGCCTGCAGGCCGACACCTTCGAGCGCCTGTGCCTCGGGCAGTTGCACGAGACACTCGGCCCGCGCGCGGGCGAGGACCCCATCCAGCACTACCTGCAGGTGCTCGCCGACAAGACCGGCTCGCTCATCGCGGCCGCGGCCGAGATCGGTGTGCTGTTCTCGAACGCCCCCGAAGAGTACCGCCTGCCGGTCGTCGAGTTCGGCGAGAAGATCGGTGTCGCCTTCCAGCTCATCGACGACATCATCGACCTCTCCCCGCAGACCGAGGAGACCGGCAAGATCGCCGGCACCGACCTGCGCAGCGGTGTCTCCACCCTGCCCCTGCTCTACCTGCGCGAGCTCGCGGCGACCGACCTCGATGCGGCCGACCTGCTCACCCGACTCGAGCGCGACGTGAACGCGGCCTTCTACGCTGCCGAGCAGGGAACGACGGTGGATGACGCGGCTCTCGCCGGGGCCATCGCCGAGCTGCGCGAGCACGACGTGACATCCCGAACCCGCACCGAAGCCCACCGCTGGGCCCGGGAGGCCGTGGACGCGCTTGCGCCCCTGCCCAACGGTCCGGTGAAGAAGGCGCTGTCCCGCTTCGCGGAGACCGTCGTCGAGCGCAGCAACTAACCCCACCCAGGAACGGAAGAAACACTGTGACCAAGCTCAGGCTGGCCATCGTCGGAGCAGGACCCGCGGGCATCTACGCGGCCGACATCATCCTCAAGGCCGAGAAGCAGTTCGACGTCTCGATCGACCTGTTCGAGCAGCTGCCCGCGCCCTACGGGCTGGTGCGCTACGGCGTCGCCCCCGACCACCCGCGCATCAAGGGCATCATCACGGCCCTTCGCGAGGTTCTGGATACCGGTCGCATCCGCCTGTTCGGCAATGTTCTCTACGGTCGCGACGTGACGCTCGACGATCTCAAGCAGCACTACAACGCCGTCATCTTCTCCACCGGTGCCGTGCGCGACGCCGACCTCGCCATCCCGGGAATCGACCTCGACGGAAGCTACGGCGCCGCCGACTTCGTGAGCTGGTTCGACGGCCACCCCGACGTGCCGCGCGAGTGGCCGCTCGAGGCGAAGGAGGTCGCCGTGATCGGCAACGGTAACGTCGCCCTCGACGTCGCTCGAATGCTCGCCAAGCACGCCGAAGACCTGCTGCCGACCGAGATCCCCGAGAACGTGCACGCCGGTCTCGCCGCCTCGCCGGTCACCGACGTCCACGTCTTCGGACGCCGCGGACCCGCCCAGGTCAAGTTCACGCCGCTCGAGCTGCGCGAGCTCGGGGAACTGAACGACGTCGACATGATTCTGCACGAAGAGGACTTCGACTACGACGAGGCGTCGAAGGCGGCCATCGCCACGAACAAGCAGGTGCTGGTCATCGACCGGGTGCTCACCAAGTGGCGCGAGCGCGAGGTCGGTGGCGCATCCCGTCGCCTGCACCTGCACTTCTACGCCAAGCCGCTCGAGGTGCTCGGTGAAGAGGGCCGGGTGACCGGCTATCGCTGGGAGCGCACGAAGCCCGACGGTGCCGGCGGCGTTGTGGGCACAGGGGAGATCCGCGAGATCCCGATCCAGGCGCTGTACCGCGCGGTGGGCTACTTCGGGTCGCCGCTCGATGGGATCCCGTTCGATGAGAAGCGCGGCGTCATCCCGAACCGCGAAGGCCAGGTGCTGGACGACAACGACGAGCTGGTGCCAGGGGTCTACGCGACCGGCTGGATCAAGCGTGGACCGGTCGGCCTCATCGGCCACACGAAGAGCGACGCCATGGAGACCGTGCGCCACGTCATCAACGATCAGGCCAACTGGTGGGCTCCGGCACACCCCGAGGAGGAGGCCATCGTTGCCCTGCTCCGCGACCGCGGTGTCGAGTTCACGAACCTCGACGGCTGGCACAACCTCGACCAGCACGAGCTCGCGCTCGGCGAGGCCGTGGGTCGCACCCGCATCAAGGTTGTGCCCCGCGACGAGATGGTGACGGTCAGCAACAAGGCCTGAGCTGACCGCTACTGCACCGCGGCGGTCAGGCGCGCGACATTGTCGAGCACGCGGGCGGGGAGTGGGCGCTCCATCCACTCGTCGAGGCTCAACTCGCGGCTCTTCGAGCGGTACTCCGCCTCGATGCCGCGCAGATCCTCGACGAAGCTGCGGCCGTGCACCATGACCGAGATCTCGAGGTTGAGGCTGAACGAGCGCATGTCCATGTTGCTCGAGCCGATCACCGCCACCTCGTCATCGATCGTGAAGAACTTGGAGTGCAGCACGGTCGGCGAGCGGTAGAGCCAGATGTGCACGCCGGCCTTGAGCAGCGCCTCGTAGTAGCTGCGCTGGGCGTGGTAGACGAGCGGCTGGTCACCGATCTCCGAGACGAACAGGTCGACCTGGATGCCCTTCTGCGCGGCTGTCGTGATCGCGTAGAGCATCGACTCGTCGGGCACGAAGTAGGGGCTCGAGATCATGATGCGCTCCTGCGCCATGTAGAGCAGTGAGTTGAACAGGCGCAGGTTGTTCTCTCCCGCGAAGCCCGGACCGCTTGGCACCACCTGCGCGTCGAGGGCGTTGGTGAGCTTCGGCCGTGGCACGTCGCTTGTCTCGCGCAGCAGCAGCTCGTCGGTCTCCGAATACCAGTCGGTCACGAACAGCGCGTTGATGCCGGCGACGATCGGACCCTCGAACCTCACCATGAGGTCCTTCCACTGCAGTCCGCGCTTGATGTTGCCGCGCTTGTTGTAGCTCGGGTCGATGATGTTCTGCGAACCGGTGAAGGCGACGGTCCCGTCGACCACGAGGATCTTGCGGTGGTTGCGCAGGTCGGGGCGCTGCCACTTGCCCTGCAGCGGCTGGATCGGCAGCATCAGGTGCCAGTCCACGCCCATCCGGTTGAACCGGCGCACCGTGCGGTAGTAGTCCTTGGTGCGCAGGCCGGCGACGTGGTCGAGCAGCACCCGCACGTGCAGGCCGCGCTTTACGGCGTTCTCGAGCGCGTCGAAGAACGGTGCGGTCGTCTTGTCGTGGGCGAAGATGTAGAACTCCGCGTGCACGTACTTCTTGGCGCCGTCGATCGCCTCGGTCATCGCGGCGAGTGAGGAGACGGGCTCGCCGAACAGCTTCGCGGTGTTTCCGCCGACCAGCGGCATGGCGCCCAGCGTTCGGTTCAACTCGACGACCGGGTCGAGCCACGGGTGGTCGTGGCTGACGTCGTCGAATCCCTCGGTGGTGTCGAGGATGTAGTCGTTGATCTCGCGTTGCTTCAGGCGACGCTTCTTCGGCAGGCGTCGGCTGCCGAACAGCAGGAACAGCAGGATGCCCACGAAGGGCAGGAAGAAGATCGCGAGCAGCCAGGCCATGGCCGTCTGCGGGCGTCGATTGCGCGGGATGATAATGACCGAGAGCACCCGGATGACCAGGTCGATGCCGAATCCGACGCCGAGGGCGATCTTCCACCAATCATCAGCCGTCATGGCCGAAGTCTACCGAGGGCTCGGGGCTATCCCGGTGTTCCCCCAGCTTGCGAGGGCGTCGGTGATATGGGTCGGTGCGAGCATGAACAGCGGCTGAAGCTCCTCCCAGCCGCGCTCTTTCGTGCGCTTCGCATAGTCCTCGTGTGCGGCATCCACCGGGTTGCTCGTGTCGAGACCGCCGCCCTCCGTGCCGATCACAGCGAGGTGGTACATCCACACCGAACCGTCCGCCTCGGTGTGCTTGAAGGTCGCCTCGAAGGCCGCTCGCTCGGCCGGCAGGGTGGCGACGCACTCCTCGTAGCGATCGGTCAGCATCTGCATCCACTCGTCGAGCTGCGCCTCCTTGCCGTCGAGCAGCTTCGCGCGGCTGAGCTCGAGGCTCAGCCCGGCCGGCACTGTCGGCGGCATCGGATGCCCGACGAACTCGAAATCCGGGCGAAACGGGGTGAACGGTTCCGTCATCTCTTTTTGCCCCCTGCTTTCGGTGCGGGTGCCGGGATGACGCTCTCCGCCTCGGCGATCTGGCTCGCGGCATGCGCGTCCGGGCGATAGATCTCGTCGAAGACCCCGAGCACGGTGGGCGCGCGGTAGCTCGGATCCTTCGCGCGCTTGCGATCGTTCTCCCACCGGAACCAGGTCGGCCAGAACGCGATGCTCGCAGCAAACAGTGCGACAACGATCAGGGCGACCAGGCCGACGTCCATGTACTACCTGAAGTTTACGAACTGCAGGTCGACGTCCAGGTCCTTGCCCTTGAGCAGGGCCATGGTGGCCTGGAGGTCGTCACGGCTCTTCGACTGCACGCGCAGCTCGTCGCCCTGGATCTGCGACTTGACGCCCTTCGGCCCCTCGTCACGGATGATTTTGGAGACTTTCTTCGCGTCCTCGCTCGAGATGCCGTTCTTCAGCGAGATCTCGATGCGGAATTCCTTGCCGCTCGCGAACGGCTCCCCGGTGTCGAGGGCGCGCAGCGAGATGCCGCGCTTGATGAACTTCTGCTCGAGCACCTCGAGAACGGCCTTGACGCGCTCCTCGGCACTCGCCTTGAGGAGAAGCTTCTCGCCGCTCCACTCGATCGATGCGCCGACGCCCTTGAAGTCGTAGCGCGTCTGGATCTCCTTCTGCGCCTGGTTGACGGCGTTGTCCGCCTCCATTTTGTCGACCTTGCTGACGATGTCGAATGTGGAATCTGCCATGCCCCCATGGTAGAACCAAGACCGTGCCTTCGAGACGAATAGCGATTATTGCCGCAGCGATCATCGGGGGACTCGCAGTACTGGTCGCGGGAGTGTGGGTGCTGCTCGCGCCCATCGAGCGGCTCAGTCATCCGTCCGAACCGGTCGAGGCCAATGTGCCCACCTGGTCGCAGCAGGCTGCCCTGCCCCCGCTCTGGGACGATCGCACGCCGGGCAACATCGGGTTGCTCACCGACCCGGTGTGGCTGGATTCCCTGTCGGCCGAGACGGGCATCCCGGAGCGCGCACTCACCGCCTACGCGGGTTCGGCGATCGCGAAGAACGAGTTCACCTCCGGCTGCGGCATCGGCTGGAACACCCTCGCGGCGATCGGCTATGTCGAGAGCCGACACGGCACGCACGGCGGTTCGATCATTGACGAGGATGGCGTGACGACGCCGCCGATCTACGGCGTGATCCTCGATGGCGGGGATACCGCCAACATCCCCGACACCGACGGCGGCGCCTTCGATGGGCTGGACGACATCGACCGTGCGGTCGGCCCGATGCAGTTCATCCCGCAGGCTGCAGCCAACTGGCTGGGCGACGCGAACGCCGACGGTGTCGCCGACGCGCAGAACATCGACGACGCGGCCCTCGCCGCCGCGCACTACCTGTGCCGAGCGGGCGGGGACCTGCGCACCGAGGAGGGCTGGAAGCGCGCGATCGCCGCGTACAACTCCGCGCCTTCCTACCTCATCAAGGTCGCGGCGAAGGCGAATGAGTACCTGGACGCGGCCCGGGCTAACGACGAGGGGTAGCCGGGCGCGCGGTGCTCGAGCGCACCACCAGCTCGTAGTTGAGGGGCGTGTTCACCGTGCTCTGGTCGCGGTGGCCGGGGTGCAGCTGGTCCATGAGGATCTCGACCGCGAGTCGGCCCTGCGCCGCCGGGAACTGCGCGATGGTGCTCAGGCCGAAGAACTCGGCCAGCTCGTGGTCGTCGATGCCGATGATCGACACGTCGCCCGGCACGGTGAGTCCGAGGTCGCGCGCGGCGAGGATCGCACCGATCGCCATCTCGTCGGATGCCGCGAACACCGCGGTCGGGCGCTTGCGGGGATTGCCGAGCAGCTGTTTCGCCGCGGCATAGCCGCCCTGGATGGTGAAGTCGCCCGAGCGGAACAGCTCCGGGTCGACAGGCACACCGACAGCGAGCAGTGCTGACTCGTAGCCGGCCCGGCGGTTGGTGGGCACGTGGAAGTCCGTCTCCGACTCCTCGGTCTCGCCGATGTGCCCGATGCTGCGGTGGCCGAGCGAGAGCAGATGCTCCGTGGCGAGACGGCCGAGCTCGACATCCGCGATACTCAGGGTGCGCACCCCGGGCAGGGGGCCGCCGACGCCGACGATCGGCTTGTTCATTGCGAGGAGGCGGCCGACCTCTCCCGGGGTGAGTTCGAGGGATATGGCGATCACGGCATCCACTCTCTTACGCAGCAGGAAGTGCTCGAACACGAGCCTGCGCTCGTCGCCGCCACCGCTCAGGTTATAGAGGGTCAGGTCGTAGCCGTGGGTCAGCAGAGCCTGCTCGGCGCCTTCGATGACCGAACTGAAGAACCAGCGGTTGAGGAACGGGATCACCACACCGACGTTCTTGGTGCGTCCGGTCGCGAGACTCGACGCATTGGATGAGACGACGTAGCCGAGCTCGAGGGCCGCAGCCTGCACGCGGTCGCGGGTCGCGGCGGACACGTGGCCGTTGCCGCTCAGCGCGCGGGAGACGGTGGCCGTCGAGACACCGGCGAGCTGGGCAACTTCGATGATTCCAGGCATGGGTGCGGTACCTCTTTCGCTGTCCGAATCCTAGCTGCACGCTTCTCGGACGCCCCTCGCCGGCGGCGCGATTTTGCTCAGGCGAAAGGCACGCTATTCTTATTCAGCGCGTTCGGTCAGATGAATACATGTGGACGAGGGCGCCTTGGCAAGTTACCCTAGCGGCCAAAGGGAGCTGACTGTAAATCAGCCGTTTTCAACTTCGGGGGTTCGAATCCCTCACTTGCCACCAGTACACGAAGGTCCCGGTTCGCCGGGGCCTTTGCTGGTTAACTACTCAGTCCTGAGGATGACACCGCTCACCCTCCCGCCCGACGCGGGCCCCACCGCTCCTGCGGTGAACTGCTGTTATGAATCGCATCGCGCTCGCTTTGTCCGTTGTCGCAGCGTCTACGGTCCTCGGCGGTTGCGCGGCGTTCGGCGGCCCGACCGTGAGTGACACCCACTTCGCCGACGACGCGGAGGCGCTCAATTCGAAGCTGGCGGCGCACATCCCGGGCATTCTGCCGCTGGATGCCGAAAACGTCGATCTCGCGGTGAGCTCGTCGGCGGGGGCTCGGCTGCGCTGGACGTCGCCGGGCGGGATCACCGCGACCTACTGTGAGCCCGGGCCGATCTCGGGCACGCCGACCGATCTGGGGGTGGGCTGGTGGCCGAAAACGGTACTCACGGAGGGCTACGACTGCGGGAGCTGGATGGTGTTCGAGACTCAGGGTGCGTACTACGCGTGGGACACGGAGCAATAGTTCGGCGGCTGTGAGCTCGTCCTGGTTGATCGGGCCAGCGCTTGTTCGGCCGCGGTGGATGGGCCCGCGCACACACCACAACCCGGCCGCGCGGCCTACGCTCGTTCTATGTCCTTCGACGATCTGCTCCGGATAGCGCGCGACACAGCCCTGGCCGGGGGCGAACTGGCCGCTCGACGCCGCAGGGAGGGTGTCTCGGTTGCGGCCTCGAAGTCAAGCCCGGTCGACATCGTCACGGAGGCGGACCGGGAGACCGAGGCGCTCATCCGCGCGCTGCTCGCCGATGCGCGGCCGGACGACGGCTTCTACGGCGAGGAGAGCGACGCGAGCGAGAGCGCAAGCGGGCTCACCTGGATCGTCGATCCAATCGACGGCACGGTGAACTTCTTGTACGGGTTTCCGCACTACGCGGTAAGCATCGCTGTTGTCGAGGGCGGACCGGACCCGCTCGTCTGGCGTGCGCTCGCCGCATGCGTATTCAACCCGGCGACCGGAGAGGTGTACACCGCGACCGAGGGCGGTGGCGCATACCTCGGGGATGCCGCGGCCGTCACGCCCGCCCGGCTCGCCGTCGCCCCGCCCGTACCGATCGGACAGGCGCTGGTCGGCACCGGTTTCGCCTACGACTCGGATATGCGTGGAGTGCAGGGTGCGCTCGTCGCGAGCCTGCTGCCTCAGGTGCGGGATATCCGTCGTATGGGCACCGCATCCCTCGACCTGTGCGCTGTCGCGGCGGGGCGCCTCAACGCCTACTTCGAGCGCACGTTGAGCCCGTGGGATCATGCGGCCGGCGCCCTGATCGCCCGTGAGGCGGGTGCGACAGTCAAGGGGCTTCGGGATGCCGCTCCCAGCCGCGACTTCATCCTCGCCGCCGAGCCGGAGTTGGCGCGTGTGCTCGAGGCACGCCTGGTCGAGCTCGGCGTCTGACCGCCGCTTGTCCCGCGCGTTCAGAGTCTGAACGAGTCGTGCCCAAGAGTTCGCAGTGGCTCCGGCGGTCTCCCCCTCCTCTTCGTGGGGTGGCTGGTCGTGGGCAAAGGGGCTAACGTGGAGAAATCCGTTGCCCGGAGGCCTGTGAGCCCCGCGGTGACCACCCGAAGAACTGGATCGGCCCGTGCTGTGCGCCGATAACTTTTTAGAGGAGTACCCGAGATGGCCTTACGCGTGCGTGGCATTTCGCGGAACCTCGATTCGGCTTCATTCGGCTCGTTCTTCGTATCCGCCTTGGGCACGGGGGCGCTTCGCCCGTGACCGATCCTTCGACCGAGCAGCCTCTCACTCGCCGCCAGCGCCGCGAGCTCGAGGCGGCTGGATTGTCGGCCCCGTCTCCGTCATCCGCGGCGGTTCGCCCGCCGATTGATGCTTCCCACCCGTTCGAGCAGTTCTTCACCGTGAATGCGTCGGAGCGCACCGGTAGCGAACCCACTGTCGCTGCCGTGCAGCACTCGCGGGTCGAGCACGCCGTGCCGATCGACGCGGCCGCTTCTTCGGTCGCATCCGACCCAGCGAGTCTGGGCTCCGCAGTCGTCCCGGCTCTTCCCTCGCCATCGACCACGCACGCGGAGAGCGTGGAGTTACCGCCCTTCGTCGCCACCGCTTACCCGAAGCGCACAGGCGGCCCCGTTCGTAAGCGACGGCTGACCGCGCGCGAGAAGTCCCGTCTTCGGGCTGCCGCGGCACGCTCGCCTCGGTCGGCTCTTGTCTCCTCCCGCCTTTTCTCCATGGTCGCCATGCTGTTCGCGGGCGCCCTGTTGGTTGGTGTCTCGGTGCCGGCGAATGCGATCATGGGGCCGGTCGCCGATCCGGAGGCTCTCGCGGAGACTGAGTTCGTGCCCGGCCAGGCACTGGCCGTCTCCAGTGACGTGGTCGCAGCGGCGGCATCTCCAAAACGGGAACTGCCGACAGTCACCTCCTACGCTGAGCAGTTGCGGGAGCGCTACGGCAATCGCAGCTACACCTACAAGGCGACGACGGGTGCGATCCGTTGGCCATTCGCGTACGCGGTGCCGATTACGGACGGGTACGGCGAGCGGGTGGCCCCGTGCCGTGGGTGTTCGACCTTCCACCAGGGTGTCGATTTCACTCCCGGTGATGGTACGCCGATCACCGCCATCGCTGCGGGTACCGTCGTCTTCACGGAGGTGACGAACAGTGGAATCGGCAACCAGGTGCGTATCGAGCACCTGATCGGCAATTCCAAGATCACGAGCGTCTACGCGGGGATGCAGATGAACTCGAGTCCAATGAAGGTCGGTGATCTCGTCAAGGTCGGCGATTTCGTCGGTCTCGTCGGTGCGACCGGCGTAGCCACAGGCCCTCATCTGCACTTCGAACTCATGGTCAGCGAGATCAAGGTCGACCCCTTCGCCTGGCTGACCAAGAACGCCACCAACGCGGGTTGATCTCAGCACAAGTGATGACGCGTGCCGGTAACGGGCGTGAGGTGAGTGCGGTGCTCGTGGTCCCGGGCGCCGGTTGATTGCACGGATCAAAGAACCGTTTCTCGATCGCTTGGTGAGCGCCCGGATGAGCAACGGGTGGGGTGTGGTGGCGGGGTCCTTCTCGTAGCGGGTGGGGGCTTAGGTCGCCTGAGCTGACCGTGGGCAGGTTGGCGCCGGTCATCGTGTTCTGGCTAGTAGTTCGGTGAGGGCGGCGCTTTTGGAGCGCAGCAGGATGGGGGTCTGGTCGGGGTCGAGATCCGGTGGCGGAACCAGCCGGTATTCGGGCCCGGTGCGGAGGATCTCCCAGTGGTTGTTGTGGAGCAGCAGGTGGTGGTGTTTGCAGAGCAGGATGCCGTCGGCGGTGTTGGTGTTGCCGCCGTCTCTTACCCAGTGGTCGATGTGGTGGGCTTCGGTCCAGCAGGCGGGTCGGTCGCAGCCGAGCCACATGCAGCCACCGTCCCGGGCGGCGAGGGCCTGTTTTTGTCGTTTGGTGAATAGTCTCTGTTCCCGTCCGAGGTCGAGGATCTGACCGGCGCTGTCGAACAGGATCGGGACGGTGGTGCCGGTGCACGCCAAACGTTCCGCCGTCTGCACGGACACCGGCGTCGGTGAGCCCTCGATCCGGGCGTGACCGGTGCGGGTGTCGAGCGACTCAGCGGCCACGAGAATCTTCACCACCGGTCCA